>JAVVDY010000061.1:0-2017 GCA_032251255.1 Desulfuromonadales bacterium | reverse complement strand
GCCAAGCACCACGAATTTTTCGTCAGCAGTCTGATATATCTGGTAACAGGCCTTGCCGCCGTTGAGAGCCCCGTGTCCCGGTGCAAGAGATTGGCCGGTGCGCCCGATTCCAGCCTGACCAATGGATTGCCAAGAGAGTACTGTCTCAAACAGGCTGGTATCGATGTAGCAGCCTTCGTCGTGCTTCTCTCGACGTAGCAGAGCCGCAAGAACCAAGCTGGCAGCCTGCTGACCACCTGCGTAATCAGCGATTGGAGGAAAGGGGATAACCGGGGTTGCCGTGGTACCGGTATGATGCAACATTCCGCTCAGGGCCAAATAGGTCAGATCGTGGCCGGCACGTTGGCTGGCAGGGCCATCTTGGCCAAAGCCGGAAAGAGCACAGTGCACCAAGCGGGGGTTAAGGACTCGCAGAGAACTGTGACTGAAGCCGAGGCGTGCCAGCACCCCCGGCCGATACGACTCAAGCAAAACATCAGCAACTGCCACCAGATCTGAAAAACAAGTGCGGCCGTACTCACCTTTAAGGTCGAGACGCATCACTGTCTTACCAGCGTTAATTTGTTTATATACTGGCGAGAGGCCATCGCTATCAAGGAAGGGGAAGGTCCGCATCGGGTCGCCTTCCATTGGCTCAATCTTGACCACATCAGCTCCGAGGTCGGCAAGCAGACGGGTTGCATAAGGACCCGGCAGATACTGGCTGAGATCGAGAACCCGGTATCCTTGTAACGAATCGTCAAGCATGATGAACATTCGCCTTTCATTTCAGCCGCACAGGCAGAGACATTGTTGCGGCTGATATAGCCGCTAGTAGATCGTTTCTTTAAAAGCTTTACAATATAGCTGCCCTCTGCCAGAATAGTGGTATTCCCCGTTGATAGGAGGGCATACCATGGCAAGGCAAAGCGAAAGACCGAGGTTGATGCTGCAGGAGGCGGACCGTAGCCGCCTTATGCAACTGGCTGGATCGCGGACAGCGCCCAAGCGTGAAGTCGAACGGGCGAATGTTTTGCTGCGGTTCGCCCAAGGCGATACGATCTCTGATATTCAGAGAAAGGTGGGCGTGAGTCGCCCCTCTATTTACAAATGCATTGATAAGGCCCTTGCCGCAGGTGTCGAAGCTGGCCTGAAAGACAAGTTCCACCGTCCGAAAGCGCCTGAAATCACTCCGGAAGCCGCCGGTTGGGTTGTCAGCCTTGCCTGCACTAAACCCAAGGATCTGGGGTTGGCGGCGGAACTTTGGACGTTGTCGGCGCTGGCAGCGTATGTGCGCGAACACGCCGAAGCTGCCGGCCATACCAGTCTTTTGCGCGCAAGCAAATCCACGGTCTGGCGCATCCTCAATGCGCATGAGATCAAGCCGCATCGCATTCGCTACTATCTGGAGCGGCGTGATGAGCAGTTTGAAACCAAGATGCACGAGGTGCTGATGGTCTACCGAGAAATCGCCATGGATCTTGACGCGATCACAACTCCCAACGAACGGCCAGTTTACACGGTCAGTGTAGATGAAAAACCCGGCGTTCAGGCCCTTGCTACGACTGCGCCCGATTTGCCGCCGGTGCCTGGGCGACATGTAGGGGTCGGTCGAGATTATGAGTACGTCCGGCATGGCACGGTCTCCATTCTCGCCGGTGTCGATCTACACGACGGACATATTATTGGGCAAGTGCATGATCGCCACCGCAGCCGCGAGTTCATTGAACTTCTCAAGGAGATTGACGCCTATTATCCGCAAAACAGCGTGCTTCGCCTCATTCTCGACAATCATTCGGCGCATATCTCCAAGGAGACGATGCGCTATTTGGCGACCCGTCCGGGACGATTCGTTTATATCCATACGCCAAAGCATGGTTCGTGGCTGAACCTGATTGAGGCGGTCTTCTCGAAGATGGCCCGCACGTTTCTGCGCCATATCCGTGTCAGTTCCAAAGCTGAACTGAAGGAGCGAATTATGAAAGGCATCGCCGAGTTCAACCAGCACCCGGTCGTCTTCCGTTGGCGAAACTTCGAT
>JAVVDY010000060.1:0-2659 GCA_032251255.1 Desulfuromonadales bacterium | reverse complement strand
TCCTCAATGGCTTCACCGAACTGCTGCATGAAAATCCGGCCAGTGAGCGCGCTGGAGCCTGTATGGATGCGATCTACCGGAGTTCGAATTACCTGCAGGTGCTAGCCGAAGAGATCCTGTTGATCAGGCACGTGGAAGACGGCCGCCTGTCGTTGGTCTATGAACATTTCGCCATCGATGCCTTGATTGGCGAAATCATCGAAGTCTACAGTCCATCTGCCCGCTGCAAGGATGTGCAGTTGCGTTACTTGATCGCAGAGAAGCAGCCGACGGTCAACCTCAGCCGACTGGCCTTGAAGATCATCCTTTCCGCTCTGGTCGACAACAGCCTCAAGTACGGTCCGGATGGTCAGACCATCACGCTAAGCTGCGAACCGGCAGCCGATCGCTTTGTCCTGAAGGTGGCAGACCAGGGCCCAGGAATTCACGCCGATGAGCAGGAGAGGATCTTTGAGCCCTATTACCGTGTGGAATCCGTTGCCAGCAAACCACGAGGCCGGGGCCTGGGGCTATATGGTGCTCACGTGCTGGCCAAAGCGATGGGCGGCACAGTCATGGTCGAGAGCCAGGCAGGAGTTGGCAGTTGTTTCCGGATCGACCTGCCCGTAGCGGCTTCCACCTGTTAAACGGGAGAGTAAACCCAATGAGCAAAAATCTCCGCATGAGCCTGGTTACAGAAACCTATTTGCCTCAGGTCAATGGCGTTTCTCGGACATTGGATCGCCTGGTCAACTATTGTGCGGAGCAAGGTGACCGGATACAGTTGCTGATGCCCAGCTACAAGGACAACCCGACGACTTTCCCCTCCGGAGTTGAAAGGTCCGAGTGGCCTTCGCTGGCGCTGCCCTTTTACCGGGAGGTGCTCCTGCCCCTGGTAACGGTCGCCAGGGTCGAGCGAGTTCTGGCCGATTTCAGACCGGACCTTGTGCATATCGCCACCGAGGGCCCTCTCGGCAGGGCCGCCCTGCTTGCCGCCAGGCGTTTGCGTCTACCGATCGTCAGCTCTTACCATACCAATTTTGCCCAGTACCTTCAGAATTACCATGCCGGCTTTTTGGCGCCCGTCTGCTGGAGATACCTGAGCTGGTTCCACAATGCGACCCTGGCGACCTTCTGTCCAACGCTTTCGATTCAACATCTGCTCGAGAAGAAGGGCTTCCATAATGTCGGCATCTGGAGCCGTGGCGTCAATAGCCACCGCTTTCATCCCGGCAAGCGCGATAATGAACTGCGTCGATCATTGGGGATCGGCCCGGACGATATCCTGTCAACCTATGTCGGTCGCATCGCCGGCGAAAAGAATCTGGAGATGCTGCTGCAGGCCTGGAAGATGCTGCCGAATCGGAACAACCGCTTCCTGCTGCTCATCGGCGACGGCCCGTTGCGAGAACGTCTGGAGCTGGGAAGCGACCAGCACATCATCTTCGTCGGCTACCGCTATGGTGAAGAGCTGGCACAGCTTTATGCCTCCAGCGACCTGTTCGTCTTCCCATCTTTGAGCGAAACCTTCGGTAATGTGATTCTTGAAGCAATGGCGTCCAGTCTACCAGTCGTCAGCTTCGATGTTCAGGGTCCGGGAGACATTATCGACAACGACCGCACCGGGATTTTTGCCGAAAACATCAGCGCCGCAGCCTTAGCAGAGGCCATGCGGGAGCTGTTCGACGACAACGAACGCCGTCGCGAACTGGGCCGCAACGCCCGCGTCTATGCCACGACGCAGACCTGGCAGAATATCATGGCTGATCTGCGGCGAAAGTATGTCTTTCTGCTTGGGAAAGACCACTCACCTTCCAGCGAATTATGCGGTGGGGAGGGGGTCGTGCCTGAGAGACAAATAAACAGGAGCAAGGTCTGCCCGCCGGACAGGATATTGTCCGCCATAGAGGATGAGACGTATGGCCCGCCAGGCGTCATTCAAAAACATCTTTGAATACTACGAGCATCACATCACGCCTGTGGAAGTGATTTTCATGCAGCGGTTTTGTTCGCTGCGCAGGATCTGCTGGCTGAAAACCCTGTTCATTGTCGCCAGCCGCCTCGGCGACGGCCCTCTCTGGGTCATGACAGCAGGTTGGCTTTTGCTGACTGGCAATCTTCATGCTCGTATGGTCGTTGCATCCGCGCTGGTCGCCGTGACCATTTCGGTATTGACCTTCATGGCGATCAAGAACCTGATCGGGCGTCCCAGGCCGTGTGAAAGCTGGCAGAGTCTGACCTGCCTGATGTCCGCTCCCGACAAATTCTCCTTCCCATCCGGTCATTCCATGACAGCCTTCGCAGTCTGGTCTTCGCTGTCATCGGCCATCGCCGAACTGACCTTGCCCTACCTGCTGGCGGCAATCATCATCGGTCTTTCGCGGGTTTTCCTTGGGCTGCACTACCCGACCGACGTCCTTGTCGGAGCCCTGTTGGGCAGCGCCATAGGCTTTGCGACGGTCCTTTCGACAAGCGCTATCCAGTCCCTGTTAGCTGCATTATGAGTTTAATCTACTCCCTTTAGAAGCAGATGGTTCAAACGTGGCTGGTTTCTGTAGCTACTCAACGGTTTCGAGGGTGGACAAGGTGTGTATATTTCTGAGGTTCGCGCATTTTTGGCATGGGCCGTTATTGAACTGAGTGACGCCACATTGGCAGTATTGAGTCAATGGCTTGACAG
>JAVVDY010000059.1:0-3276 GCA_032251255.1 Desulfuromonadales bacterium | reverse complement strand
CATGCAGAGCTTCGTCTGCCAGCGCCTCCGGAGTGGCCATTGACTGGAGAAATTCCGGAACAACCCGTCGACCGGCAACGATATTGGGCAGGCCAAAATGATCGACCCGTACCAGACGCTTGCCAATCTCATAGGTCAGCGGCGACGCTTTATAGAGAATCGCCATCGGTGTTCCGGCCAGCGCGATCTGCAGTGTGACGGTACCGGAAACCGTTAGTATGGTATCGCAACTGCCGGCGATATCATAGATGGTCGTAAGTCCCGACTCAACATAAGAAACCGGCAAATCGCCTGTAAATTGTGATTGAATCTCCTCTTTCGACAGAGAGTCTGCAATCGGCACCAGAAAGTGGACATCGGGACATCCGGCATGAATGCGATGCGCCGAGGCCACCAGCGTTTCCAGCATGTAACGCAGTTCATTCCGCCGACTCCCCGGAAACAGACCGACAATTTTTTTTGAGGCCGGGATCTGCAGATCCTGACGCAGATCGACAGAATCGCCCATTGCAGAGAATTCATCCAGCAGGGGATGACCGACATACCTGACCTGAATATCCAGCCCAGCATAAAGCACCGGTTCAAAAGGGAAAATTGCTGCTAATGAATCGACGATTTCGGCAATTTTCTTTACCCTGCCCTTGCGCCAGGCCCAGACCTGGGGGCTGACGTAATAGAGCACCGGGACACCGGCTTTTTGAGCCTGCTGCGCCAAGCGCAAATTAAATTCCGGGAAATCGATCAACACCAGGGCATCCGGTTTCCGGACACCGCTCAATTCTTTTTTAAGCAGCTGAAAAGAGCGCCAGATCATCGGGAAGTGGCCGACAACTTCTACGAGGCCCATAACAGCCAGGTCTTCACCAGGGATGAGGATTTCACAGCCGGCAGCGGCCATACGCTTGCCACCGACGCCGAAAAAAGTCGTTTCGGGAAACATGGCTATGCTTGCAGAAATCAGATTGGCGCCATGCAGGTCTCCGGAAGCCTCTCCGGTGACGATCATAATTCGTTTGGTCTTGGAAGTGTTCAAACAGCGTCCTTAAAGAACTCCGGCAATGGTCGCCACAACCTGTTCGATCTGTGTTTGCGACAGCTCCGGATAAATCGGCAGGGAAAGTACCCGGACGGCAGCCTGCTCGCTGATTGGCAGCGATACATCACGGCATATGTCAAGGAAGACGTCCTGTCGATGCAGAGGGATCGGGTAATAGATTGCCGAAGCAATTCCTGCCGCAGCCAGGGACTTCTGCACGGCCTCGCGCTGATTCGTCATAAGAGTGTATTGATGGTAGACATGTGTTCCCTTGCGGTCTTCAAAAGGAACCTCGATTCCCAGGGCAGCCAGGAGTCGCGAATAAAGCTGCGCATTATCGTAGCGCTGCTGGTTGAAGCGATCAAGGTTCTGCAGTTTGACCCGCAGAATCGCCGCCTGCAACTCATCCAGGCGACTGTTCACGCCGATGACATGATGGTGGTAGCGTTCTCGGCTGCCATGATTACGCAGCACCCGAATTTCATCGGCAAAAGCATCGTTATCCGTTGTGATCAAGCCACCGTCACCGAAGCAGCCAAGGTTCTTGCTGGGAAAGAACGAAAAGCAGCCGAGGTCCCCCCAACTACCGGTCATCCTGTCGCCATATCTGGCGCCGCAGGATTGGGCACAATCCTCGATCAAGAACAGCCGTTTGGCATCGCACAGAGCCTTCAGGGTAGCCAGATCCGCCGGCTGTCCAAAAAGATGTACGGGCAGAATCGCCCTGGTTTTCGATGTAATGGCCCGTTCAACCTCCTGCACATCAATATTGAAGGTCTGCGCATCGATGTCTACGAACACCGGGATCGCGCCGACAGCAGAGATCGCCTCGGCCGTGGCGATGAAGGTAAACGCGGTGGTGATGACTTCATCACCCGGCCCGACTCCGGCGGCTCGCAGAGCAAGGAGCAGGGCATCTGTTCCGGAGGCGACGCCGATGGCGTGTTTGACACCCAGGTATTCGGCAATTTCCTTTTCAAAGGCCTGCCCTTGCGGGCCGAGTACAAACTGGGTCGTTGCCAGAACTCCGGCAATCGCCTGATCGATGGGACCTTGCAGTTGCCGGTACTGAATAGCGAGATCAACCATAGGTATTGGCATAAAAGATCCTCTGATGACGGCTTGGTGCGCATGGAGGTCGCAAGTATTAGGGTAAAACAATTCAGGCGAGTCGGGCGATCGGCCCCTCGCCCGGAAATCTGTATGTCGGAAAATACTATGCGCTCACTTCATGCCAGAGTTTACTTGAGATCTGCATAGCCACTTCGAGCGCCCGTTTGCCATCGGCGCCGCTGACAACCGGTGGGCGACCATCACGGACCGATGCGACGAAAGCATTAATTTCATCCTGCAGCGAATCACCCTGGTCAAAGGCGCGTTCCTCGATGCTGACCCCCGGAAGGCCGGGAATCAGGTTCAAGCCGGTTTTTTTGCGGTAAATGGCAATTTTGCGACTCTGGAAATCGATGGAGATGTATGCATCCTGCTGGAAGATGCGCATTTTGCGCATGGCCTCGCGACTGGCGCGACTGGCTGTCACATTGGCTACGCAGCCGTTCTCGAACTGCAGGCGGGCGTTGGCGATATCAACCTCATCGGAAAGTACCGGCACCCCAACCGAGTTAATCGTCTTGATCGGATGCAACACCAGGCTGAGCAGGATATCTATATCATGAATCATCAGGTCGAGCACCACGTTGACATCCGTGCCACGGGGCTTGAAAGGTGCAAGGCGATGTGATTCGATAAACTGCGGATTCTTCAAAACACCCTTGAGGGCCAGGACAGCAGGGTTAAAGCGCTCAAGGTGGCCAACTTGGAACACCAGACCTTTGCTGTCTGCAAGCTGAATCAGTTCTTCCGCTTCCGCGACTGTCTGGGTCACCGGCTTTTCCAGAAGCACATGGCAACCGGCACTGAAACAATCTTTGGCGACGGCAAAATGGTAGCGGGTCGGCACAACGATTGAGACCAGATCGGCCAAGGCCAGGATGTCACGGTAATCCGTAAAGGACCGGGCGCCGACTTCGGCAGCGACTTCTTCAGCACGCCCGGCATCTGTATCCACGATACCGACCAGATCCACATCCGGATTGTTCCGGTACTTCTGAGCATGAAAACGCCCCAGATAACCAACTCCGATTACTGCAGCACGTAATTTATCATTTTTTGACTTGCTCATCGAGCGATGCCACGGGTGCTGTCCTTGATAAAGCTGACGAAGTGCTCCAGCTCAGATG
>JAVVDY010000058.1:0-3532 GCA_032251255.1 Desulfuromonadales bacterium | reverse complement strand
CCGTGTTCGGCTTCTTCTCGGCGGAATCGCTGGCCCAGCAGGTCGGGGTGCGCGAGGCCCAGCCTTATCAGCCGACAGCTGCAGAAGCCGCCCGGGCTGAACAGTTCGACTATCCGGTCGAGGCACCCTTCCCGGAACCCAAACTGCGCATGATTGATCGTATCGATCGGTTGGTTATCGATGGCGGTCCGGCGGGTCTCGGCTATATCCGTGGCAGCAAGGCGGTTGATCCCGATGAATGGTTTTTCAAGGCCCACTTCTACCAGGATCCGGTGTGTCCTGGCTCCCTTGGCCTCGAATCCTTTTTGCAGCTGCTCAAGGTTGTCGCGATCAAGCGCTGGGGCGGCGATGCCGGGAGTGTGTTTGAGACTGTTGCTCTCGGTGAAAAGCACCGCTGGAACTATCGCGGCCAGATCATCCCGAGCAATGATCAGGTTCAGGTCGAGGCGGTAGTTACGGCCATTGACGATGAGCAAAAGCTTCTTAAGGCGGATGGCACCCTGTCGGTGGATGGTAAAGTCATTTATCAGATGAAGGATTTCACGATCAGGGTCAAAGGGTCGTTGTCATAACGTTTATGGTTCGGAATCCGCTTTGGGATTGCGGCCGATGTGATTTTTCGGAGTGGAAATACTGTTGATAAGCGGCGCATCCGGGGCCTTTGCACGGGCAGCGTGATCGTCTGATTAAGAGGTACAAAGGACTTACTTCGAAGGAGGGCGGCGGCTAACACCAAGGGAAGGAACCCGGTGATCCCGCCATCCATCTGGACAGGTTTGACAATCCCCGTGAAGATTGTATAAGGGATTTAAGGCCCAATTTTTCCTGTGATTCTGGAGTGCGTAGAGACAGGATGGATAGTTTGCTATTTTTCACCTGAAGAGAAAAGGAGAAGACTATGAAAAATGAAATCCCTGCCGAAAGCAGCCGGAACATCTCCATGCACTCTACCCCGTCACAGTTTTTGGGTCGCGTCTTGGCCATCAGCCTGGCGATTTTCGCCGCGGTAGCGGTTGTCGCCTGCGTGCCGGCTACGACCCCGCCGGAACCGGTCCAAGTGGAAGCCAAGGCCCCCGAGGTCAGCTACAAGTTCTACACCGATGAAGAACTCATTGAGGCCAACAACCGGGCTCGGGCCTATTGCAGCCAGTACTCCTCGACCCCGTCCATGCAAGGCACAATCACCACCAACCAGGACGGCAGTAAAACCGTAACCTTCCAGTGCATCCAAACGGCTCCTAAAGCACCGGCACCACCGCTCCAGACCAACACCTACCGAACCGATAACGACCTTTCGCAAGCAATGATCTCAGCAGAGGCCTATTGCGCACGCTCCGGGCAGGTGGCATCTTTCAACGTCAGCACCAGCGCCGCCGGAACCCAGACCCTGGCCTATCGCTGCATACCGCGTTAGCGACGATCTCCATCAGGGTGCCTCCGACCGGCCCGTCCCCGAGCCCGATCGGGGCCTCGCTCCATCGCTCGGAGTCACAACAACGAGTTCCATGACCGCCTGCAAGTTGCTGTCCTTATAGTTCTCGAAACGTACGGGCAGGTAGCCAAGGGCGGGCGCATGAAAGATGCGTTTGAAGCGACTGGAGCCGGGGCGGGTGCTTTCGTAGACGATGGTGGCGTATTCGCCGCCGACCACCTCGACCTGCTGCTCGCTCTTGCGCACGTAGCTGTAGTGCTTGATGCGGTCCTCGTCGATCATCATTACCGTTTCGGGCATCTCGCCGCGCAGCAGCGTAGTCAGCATGGCGACCTGCATGGAAAGGCGATCCTGCAGCCCTGCTTCGGTGGCCAGCTCGACGGTTTTGCCCTCGACGGTTCCGGTCACCTCCCGGGCCACCCAGTCGAAGGTCAACTGGCCATCGTCCTCGGTATCGACTGTACCGTCTTCCGAGTACCAGCGCAGGGGCCGCACCCCATGGGCGTCGATCTGCAGCACCGTCCGTTCGATCGCATCCCGACTAACCATAAAACTTGCCAGGAAACCGGGTTTCACCGACGATTCATAGATAACGGTACCATCATCTGCGGGACGCAGCTTGAAGGTGATTGTTCCGGCGTTGAAGCCCTTGTACTGGACATTGTAGGTGGCCGTGAAGAATTCAGGCCGAATAATCCCCCCGGCGAAAGCCTGGGTCGACGTCAACAGCAGGAGGACCAGGAAAAATCGCAGCATGGTGCACCTCTTCGTTTTCTTCCTAAGACGGATGGATGCGGGAAAGGTTTACCAGTGGATGTGGAAGCAGGGTGCTTTCTGCAGTTTTGAAATTGTGGCCCCAACCTGTAGAAGAAATTTTCGAAACAAGTGTCTGAGAAGAATTTGACGACGGCTGGGGTCGAAACTATGATAAGGACGTCACATTGCATTGACTCTGTGCAGGGGGACGCCCATGTAATTATGCTTTATTTGAATTTTACCAGCGTGATATCTTCCGTACATGCCTAGACAAGCCCGCATAGGCGCACCCGGTGCTCTGCCCTTCAGCGAAATACTGTCGACCAGCAAACAGCCCCGCCGTATGAAGGCGCGCAGCTTGCTCTGCTATTGGGCGGTGCAAGAGTTGAGGATGACGGCCACCTCAGTTGCCGGTAAAATCGGTATGACACAGCCGGCTGTCAGTCCCGCTGTTGAACGGGGCCGCGAACTTTCTGAAGAGTTGAACATGGAAGAAAATAGATAGAAACACATAATTGTATGGGCGTCCCCCCTATCTATTTCCAACCTTGCTGATAGCTTTGACTTGTGACATGGAGCTGAGATTTTATACAATGCTTTGCAAGTGGATTTTTGTGTGGAGACTGGCGGCCCTTTTCCTCTTGTTTTCGGCACAGGCCTGGGCAGGGCCCGAGTTGGAGTCCAAGTATCCTTGGTCGCTGGTTGCCTACAATGCGGTATACACACCCGACCGACTTAAAGACATCTTCGCCAACCGACATTCCTATCATGAGAGTTACCTGGCCGCTCTGGCCGTTAATCGTGAAATCGCCCGCACCTGGACAGATCTGGGCTGGGAACTGGAAGGGCAGGTAGTCAAGCACTATGGTGATCAGGATCATTTTGAATTCAACGCTCTGTTTACCGCGCGCTGGCACCGCTTTCCCTGGAATCGCCGGGTCGCCACCACTTTGGCGATTGGCGAAGGGGTCTCCTGGGCGGAGCGCAATCCCGAACTGGAAACCGAAGAACACAAGAACGTCTCCCAATGGCTTAACTATCTGCTATTCGAAGTGACCCTGGCCCCGCCGCAAAGCCGCTGGTACTGGAGCAGTCGCATCCATCACCGCTCGGGAGTGTTCGGTCTTTACAACGGCGTGCACGGCGGATCCAATTTTATCGGTATTGGTGTCGGTTACCGATTTTGAGAACCGCATCCGCACCACAACTTCTTGAAGTCTCCCCCTGATGGTTTATCCGGCATTCTCCCTCTGGCGCGTCACCATCCCACCATGCGAGCGGCTCCTCAAGTCCTGCCAGGTCTTACAGCTTTACAGTTTCGCCGCTTGCTTGTAGTATATGTGG
>JAVVDY010000057.1:0-3672 GCA_032251255.1 Desulfuromonadales bacterium | reverse complement strand
TCCTGTTAATGAGGCTGCAAACCCTCTTCTTCCATGAGTGCGATGCCGTAATCGATAGCTACGGCAAAAGAAATGTTGGTGTTGGCAGCCAGGGTGCGGCTGCTGTCGATGTAACTCTTGGAGGCTTCCTGAGGATCAAAGCGGCCATTGATGATACCAACCACAAGCCCTTCCGTCACACTGATCAGCGGTCCACCACGATCTCCATCGTGCACCATGTTGTCAAACAGCAGCAGCTTGCTCTGATTATGGGAGAGGACTTTGGCGCTGATTATGGCGCTCATATCGATCAGCGCATGCAGTGTCTGGTGTCCGAAGGAAAAACCCATGGCCATGACGCTGTTGCCGACCATGATACTCTCTGCGCTGCCGAGGAAATGATCGGGAAGGCGCATACCCATCCCTGCTTCCATCTTCAACAGGGCAACATCCTGCTTGAGATTGCGTCTGGCGACTTTCACGGGAATCGAGGTGACTGTCTCCTGGGTGATCGGCGTGAATGTGTTGCCGGCCCCTCCGGCAACGACCATCAATTGGCCTTCATCCGGCAAAATATGTGAGACTGTCAGCAGATAGCCGTTTTCATGTACCAGAAAAGCCGTACCGAGAAACTGAACCTCATCATCAGCACGCCTGAACACCATCATGCAGCCACCACTGAATTTCTGACAAACCGTTTGCAACATGATTCCTCCCGAATCTGCCTGTGCGGACGTTCCGGACTACGGCCTATGCATGTAAAAAACCTTACCTGATGCCTTCGAGCCACTGGTTGGCGCGTTGCGGATTGACGTGCAGCCAGCGCAGGGCTTTTTCATAGGGATAGAGCCCTTGGTCGGACTGATTCCAGATCATGAGCTGGGAGGCTTCTTCCGGCGTCCAGGCAAAACGATCCAGAAACGCGAATGCTTCGGGAGCCTCATCACGCAAGCCGGGACGAATCATGGTATGAATCTCCTCGGCGTCGCCGAATATGTTTTCGGGGTCATCGAGAAACCTGAGCGCCCAGCGTGCAAACATCCAGTGCGGGGTCCAGCCGGTGACCACGATCCACTCCTGGTGTCTGATGGCATTGGAAAGTTCGGCTGTCATTGAGACTTCGCTGCCGGTTATGAGCCGATAATTGTCGAGATTGTAAGCCTGCATCGCCTCCCTGGTGCTCTTCATGATTCCTGCACCGGGGTCGATGCCGATGATGCGGCGTCGGAATTCCGCGGCATAGGTGTTGAGATCGGGGATGGTTTCGGCCTTGATATATGGCCGGGCCCGCTTGCCGGAGGCCCCGGTTTGTCGGCCGACACTGACATCGGGCACGACCAGCCCAATACGAACTCCCTTCAGGTTCGGGCCAAGATCGACCAGACGGTCTGCGTAGCGCTGCAGATAATGCTCATGGGTCAGTGGCAGCCACGCCGAAAGCATGACGTCAGCCTGGCCATCAGCCACCGACTGCCACATCTGGTCGACGTCTATGCGCAGCAGCTCGACCGAATAATTAAGCCGCTCCTGCAACACGGCCTGCACCAGATGTGCGCTGGCGATCGATGATGACCATTCCGTATAGGCCAGCCTTATCGTCGGTTTCTCTTCGCTCTTCACGGCCGATGGCAGGCCGCAAAGCAGCGTCGTGAACAACAGCTTAAACAGAAGGGTGTTCATGAGTTTTTTCACGCCTGGCCTCCGTTCTCAATGGACTGTGCTGCGTAGTTACCAGAATCGCCGCCGCCCGTAAGTCGGCAGTTTCGTCGATGGGCGGGTGCGGAATTCGCGGGTCTTGACCTCATCGGTGGAAAGTTCAAAGCTTTGACCTTCCTTGTATTCGCCGAGTCCTTTGTGCAGCGAGACGCACATCCCCAGCAGGACCACCGAAAAGGGCAGGCCGGTCGTGATGGCTGCGGTCTGCAATGCGACCAGACCGCCACCAATCAGTAGTGCCGCCGCAACGACGCCTTCGAGAATGGCCCAGAACAGGCGTTGCATAACGGGCGGATCGGGGTTGCCGCCAGCGGTGATGATGTCAATGACCAGAGAACCCGAGTCTGATGAGGTAACGAAAAATGTGATGACGACGATGATGGCAATCATCGAGGTGACCGATTGCAATGGAAAGTGTTCAAGCAGTTTGAACAGGGAAACGGGAACGTTTTCCTGGACCGCCTTGGCGATGTCTCCGGCACCAAACATCTCGATGTTGATCGCGCTGTTGCCGAATACCGTGATCCAGACAAAGGTGATGAAGGTCGGCACCAGCAGCACACCCTTGATAAACTCGCCTACAGTGCGGCCGTAGGAAACCCTGGCGATGAACATGCCGACAAAAGGCGACCAGGAAATCCACCAGCCCCAGTAGAAGATGGTCCATGCCTGCTGCCAGTCGGTTGCCTCATAGGTCTCGTTCCAGGTCGATAACTGCGGCAGATTCTGCAGATAGAAGCCGATATTCTCCATCAGCGCCTTCATGATGAACAAGGTCGGTCCGAGCAGCAGAACGAAGAGCAGCAATCCGCCGGCGAGAAAAATGTTGATCTGGCTGAGCAGCTTGATGCCGGCGTTGATGCCGCGCACCACCGACCAGGTGGCGATGGCGGTGATGCAGCCGATGAGAATGACTTGCACTGTTACCGACTGGGGAATGCCGAACAGGTGGTTGAGGCCGGCATTCACCTGCTGAACACCCAGGCCCAGGGAGGTCGCCACGCCGAACAGGGTCGCCACGGTGGCCATGATATCGATGGTGTTGCCGATTGGTCCATAGATCTTCTCTCCCAGCAAGGGGTAGAACACCGAACGGATCGAGAGCGGCAGGCCTTTGTTGAAGGAAAAGAACGCCAGCGAAAGTCCTACGATAGAGTAAATCGCCCAGGGATGCAGCCCCCAGTGGAGAAAGGTCAGGTCCATGGCAACGCGTGCCGCCTCCGCTGTTCCCGGTTCGACCAGCGGGGAAGCGACAAAATGGAACATCGGTTCGGCCACTCCGTAAAACAGCAGACCGATACCCATACCTGCCGAGAAAAGCATGGAAAACCAGCCCAGAGTGGTGAATTCCGGTCGTGCCTCAGATCCCCCAAGTCTGATTCCGGAAAACCTCCCCAGCAGCAGGGAGATCACATAGACCAGGATGATATTCATGGTCCACACGAAGAACCAACCGGCGTATTTACCGATAAAAGTCTGTACAATTGAAAAAAAGTCGTCAACAGTGGCCTGAAACGTCAGCGTCAACACAACAAACATGATGATCAGGCCGCTGGAAATGAAAAATACCCAGGGATGAACATCGAGATGGAACCAGCCTGTTTCCTCGGCTTCCGGGGCTTCGTTGTTTTCCATAAAGCAACCTCTTTCTTGATACAACAAACAGAGAATGACAAGGTGTTTTTTTGAGTTTATGCCAATACAGCACATTTTCAAGAGGCTGGCAGGTATTTGCTGTCGAGTTATTATTGGAAAAGTCGGCAATGCATTTTTCAGAAGCGGGTTGTACCAACCGTTCGATACGATAGAATGAGTTTACAGATTTCAGGCGTCTCGCAGCCTGTTGATGAGGTATAGTCAAAAGCTCAGTTGCCGGCTCGTGAACAACCCTGCGGATTTCTGGTGAAGAAGGAGATGATGTATAATGACAGGCCTTTTAGTCAGATGGCTGATACTGACCGTCGCGATTATGACGGC
>JAVVDY010000056.1:0-4046 GCA_032251255.1 Desulfuromonadales bacterium | reverse complement strand
TCCGTACCGCCGAGCTTGACAAGGTGGTTGAGAATCTGGCCGAGCAGGCCAACGTACTTGAAAGAGAGATCGGTTCATTCAAATCCTGACGTACTGGCAAACAGTTTGACAAGACAGACCGTTTTCGTTAGAGTTTCGCCAACATAGCAACACGTCTTTATCAAGAGTGGTGGAGGGATCGGCCCTTTGAAGCCACAGCAACCGATTCGCCGAAGCCATCGCGACGGAGGATGTCAGGTGCTAAATCCAACCCGCTGAAGCTTTAGCGAAGGCGGGGGAGATGAGGACGGAGCCCACGATACCAACTCTTCGCGTATCTGCCGGCCCCTT
Organism: Desulfuromonadales bacterium; assembly: GCA_032251255.1. Taxonomy (GTDB): domain Bacteria; phylum Desulfobacterota; class Desulfuromonadia; order Desulfuromonadales; family Geopsychrobacteraceae; genus BM509. The sequence goes on along the minus strand of JAVVDY010000056.1, from coordinate 3,716 downwards.
CTCATTTTCCGGGAAGGGGCTTTTTATTTTCAGTGGGATATGGTCATAACATGAGCGAGTTGGGCATCGTTAAAACAGAATACGTCGACTTCGATGTCGAGCTGCGACTGGAAAGCGGCCGAGTTCTTGGTCCACTGACGCTTGCCTATGAAACCTATGGCAAGCTGAATAACGACAAGAGCAACGCCATCCTGGTTACTCACGCCTGGACGGGAGACGCCCACGCTTCCGGACGTCATACCCCGGATGATCGCAAACCCGGATGGTGGGACGACATGATCGGCCCCGGCAAGGTTATTGATACCGACCGCTATTTTGTCATCTCTTCAAATGTCATCGGCTCATGCTTTGGCTCAACCGGCCCGACCAGCAATAACCCCAGAACCGGCAAACCCTACAACCTGCAGTTCCCGGTTGTCATGGTCCGTGACATGGTTCACGCTCAGCAGCTTCTGATTGACCATCTCGGCATCAAACAATTGTTCACCGTCATCGGCGGAAGCATGGGAGCCATGCAGGCTCTCGAATGGGGAATTCATTACCCGCGACGCGTCCGCTCGATCATCCCTATCGCCGGCACTGGCCGACCGTCGCCGATGGCTATAGCGCTGAATGCACTGGCCCGTCAGGCCATCTACAACGACCCGATGTGGCGCAAGGGGAATTACAGGCCAGAACATCCACCAGCAGACGGCCTGGCCCTGGCTCGCGCCGTAGGACATATTTCGTTCCTCTCCGAGTCATCGATGAACCTCAAATTCGGACGGAAATTTTCCGTCCGGGATGGTCAATTTGATTTCTTCGGCCAGTTCGAAATCGAAAGGTATTTGGCCTATAACGGTCGCAGTTTCGTCGATCGCTTTGACACCAACAGCTTTCTCTATCTGGCTAAGTCACTTGACCTCTACGATGTTGCCTGGGGATTCGAGGGAATCAAAGATGCTCTGAGCAACCTTGACTGTCCATCTCTTTGGTTTGCGTTTACTTCCGACTGGCTCTACCCGCCCTACCAGACAGAAGAGTTGATCGAGGTGTTGCACAAATTGGGGAAATCCGCAGAGTACCATCTGATCAAATCTGACTACGGTCATGATTCCTTCCTGGTGGAACCCGAGAAGTTCACGTCGAAGATTGTGGATTTTCTTGATCGGCTGCAGGATCCCAGCAACCTGTCGGACTCTTGATGAGCCGGCGGCAAAATCGGATGTTTGGCTGGTCAGGCAGTGGGCTAGTGCCCCGTGCGGTTAGTTCATTCCTTCTCATTGCAGCGCTTTTGGCCCCTGGCTGCGTTACGTCTCCTCGGCTTAAGCATTGCTAGGCCTGCGTCGCCGCGCCTTGCCAGGAACCAAAATCCCTTGCAATGAGTGCGGCGAACTAACCGCACAGGACACTAGAGACTTTGGATGAGGATGCTGGTTCCGTAGCTCGCCAAGGCGGCGACGCTGAGGAAGAAGACACCAAGCAAGGAACAGGCGACGGCTTGCCGCTTGCGTTTAACACGCAGGCACATGACAGCAAGCACGAAGCATAATATTCCGAGGGGAACACAAAGAAGGATAATCATGTCATAGCTACTTTTATTGTTGCCACGGTTGGTGATATTGATCCGCACGTTACCATACTCATATCAACCAGGCAAATTCCCAGCCCGGACTGAATGGGCGCTCTCGATAACGGCACGTCAGATTATTCGAACCTCGCTTTTGGGGATGCTCGCAGCTCTCTCAAGCGTGATGATGCAGCCCTCAGCTGAAGACGCAACACCAGTCGAGTAAAAGAAGGGATGGATGATGCGAGTCGCTTCATACTCCCGACTCTGACAACCACGGCAGGAGAGAGCGAGGCACAGTCCATATCGATTGAGCCAACAATCGATATGGACGATCCATGAGTCGACTGCAAGTTTCAAGTCATCCGTTTGCGGTCGGGAGTCTTGCCAGCGGCAGGCGATCGCGCCCACCGGCCAGGGCCGCAAAGCTGCTGTCCGGCATATGACAGAGTTTTTCCTGAGTTATGACTGCTGTTTGCCAACCGAGAAGGCCTGGCCCAGCAGCGGTCCGATGCCGTGGTAGCCGCGATGGGCGGTATCGAAAACCAGAGGCTTGATCTTCAGAATATCGGGCAGACCGTCCTCGTCGAGCACGGCGTCTTCGGCTTTGATATCGACGATTTCGCCGACGAACTGGGTGTGCAGGCCTATTTCAAGGGTATGCAGCAGACGGCATTCCAGAACGAAGGTCAGTTCGGCGGCATATGGAGCATCGACCAGAGTGCTTTTGAGAGGAGTCCAACCGGTCGCGGCAAACTTGTCGGTGTCCCGTCCCGAGGCGATACCGCAGTAATCAGCCGCCTTCATCTGTCCTTCCGAGGGAATACCGATAGTGAATGCCCGCCGCTCGACAATCCCTGCATAGGAATGGGTCGCCTGGCGCAGGGACACGGTTACGCAGGGCGGCTTAGAGCAACAAATGCCTCCCCAGGCGGCGTTCATCAGGTTCGGTTTGCCTTCGCGGTCATAGGTCCCCACCAGCAGGACCGGTGTCGGAAAGAGAAGCGGCTTAGCCCCCAGTGATTGTTTCATAATTTGCTCCTTTCTGCCTGTTATCGCGATGCGACTTCCTGGGAAACAACCCAGCAGGGCGCCACAACAGCATGGTCTGTTTGTGTATAAACGTTTTTGCCACTTTATCCTGATCTGCGACTCGCTTCAAGGATCATCCTGGAGAAAGCCATCCTGAAAATCCCCGTGCTTGAGATTTTAACCTTTGCGGGCTTTGTATTAAATCCAGGTTTTTCTTAGCACCAGGCCGGATCACGATTTGAGTAAAACGAATATCCACCTGTATCAATGAGGTGTGAGACGTAACCTCCCTCTTGGCTTGAAGAAACCTGCAATGAAGCCTTTTTCAAAAGACGCAAATTCAGGCAGGCGGATCCCGCAAAGGATCGTGCACCGGCAGGCTCTGTTCACCGCGCTCACGCAGAGCCGCCCGGGCGAGTACGTGCGAGGCGACCGGCAAGCTCAGCCAGACGATCAGCACGATCAGCAAGGCGCGCCAGCCCCAGGACCAGTCGCCGCCAATCAGCGCCGTGCCGGCCAGCATGCAGACGATCCCCAGCGAACCGGCCTTGGTCGCGGCATGCTGGCGTGACAGGGCATCGCGCAGAACGAACAGGCCGGCGCTCGCCAGCAACAGCACCAGCGCACCCAGGAACAGCAGCATAATGCCTGCGGCACTCATGGTGCAGACTCCTCGTCCGCTTCGCGACGCATTTCCACCAGGCGTGCCCACGCCAGTGTGGCAACGAAGCCGATCAAGGCGACACCGATGGCGATGTCGAGAAACAGCACCTGGCCGGTGGCGAGCGCAGCCAGCGCACAGAAAGCCACGCCTGCGGAGAACAGGATGTCGAGGGCGACGATCCGATCGGCGTCGTACGGCCCGCGCACGAAGCGAACCACCCCCAGCGCCACACAGCCGAGGACCATAAAAACCAGCAACGCGATCATGCTTCCTCCTTCGGGAAAAGTGCGATGACATCACCTTCGAAATCGCGCCGAATCGCCGCCAGGGAGACGTCGATGTTCCGGGTGTCAAGCAGATGCAGCAGCATTTCCCGGTGTGCCATATCGATGTCGATCACCGTGGTTCCCGGCGTCAGCGTCACCAGTGCGCCCAGCACGGCGGCTCCGGTGGAACTCATTGGGGCGAAGC
>JAVVDY010000055.1:0-4084 GCA_032251255.1 Desulfuromonadales bacterium | reverse complement strand
TCAGGGTCAGTTCTTCTTGAGATGTGTTGAGCACCAGCAAATAACGATAATGCATGCGTCGGGCATAGTCGAGGCTGGCCAGCTGGCCGCGTTCAATGATGTCTCGAGCCACCGAGTGTCCCTGGTTGCGCAAGGCCGCAGCTATGCGCTGGGCCGGCGCCTTGTCGTGCCCTGACGAGAAGAGCAGGATGTCGGTCCCCTCCTCTGTACGTTTATCCAGAATTTTGTCGAGTGCGAAGAGCAGGTTATACAAATTGAAGGCGAAACCTGTTGCCGGTGCCGGAAAACCGTAGCGTGCGGTCAGACCGTCGTAACGGCCTCCAGAGCATACGGCTCTGCCGAATCCGGAAAGAAAGCCTTGAAAGATCAGTCCGCTATGGTAATCGAAACCGCGCATTTCACCAAGGTCTAAAGTGACATGTTCCTCTACACCGTAGACGGTGAGAACTTCAAGAACCTTTTCGAGATTGGTCAGGGCCTTTTGCGAAGCGGGATTGGAGATAGCCTGACGCGCCCGGTCAAGGATCTCGCGACCACCATAGAGCTTGGGGAGCGCGAGGAGTTCTGTACGTTGCTCACCTGTCAGTGGCATGTCTTTAAGCAGTTGCTGCAGGCCGGAGCTGTCCTTGGCCGCTATGGCTTTACGGACTGCACTGGATTGGACCAGATCGAGGGGCAGATCATCGAGAATGCCACGCAGAAATTCGACCTGGCCGATATCGATGGTGAACTCGGTGGCGCCGACGGCCTGCAGGCATTTTACCGCCATGGCGATCATCTCGGCATCAGCCTCTGGACCATTGAGGCCGATCAGCTCCACTCCTGACTGAAAAATCTCCCGGTCCTTGCCGAGACGCTGCTCGGTATGACGCAGAACGCGGCCGTTATAACAAAGGCGGAAGGGCAGCGGCATTTCGCGCATGCGGGTCGCTGCGATGCGTGCCACCTGCGGGGTGATGTCTGGCGGGAAGGCGACCAGACGACCAGTCTGGCGGTCGTCAAAGCGAAAGGTTTTTTCGCGCAGGTCTGCTCCCAATCCGAGCTCGAGAACCGCAAGGTCCTCAAGAACTGCGGGGGCGACGGGACGGAACCCCCATGAGCGATAGATACCGCGCAGGGTGTTTTGCAGGTAATCGAGCTTGGCAGCCTTAACCGGCAGAAAGTCTTTCACGCCGGTCGGTAATCGCGTTTCAATGGTGTTCGGCACTTTCAGGCCCTTCTTTATAAAACGATCTGGTTTGCGGCCAGGATGTACGGGTGGACACGCAATTTTTCCAGAGTTTCATCAGGAATGCAACTGTCAACATTGATCAGAGAGACGGCTTGTCCGTCAACTGACTGGCGGGTCAGGTTCATACCGGCGATGTTGATCTGCGCCTCGCCGAGCACCTGACCGATAAAGCCGATGATGCCGGGACGGTCTTCGTTAAACAGCACCAGGATGTGGCCGCGGGGAATCGCTTCCACGTAGCAGCCGTTAACGCGCACAATGCGAAAGTCATCTTCACCAAACACGGCTCCGCAGATAGCGTGTTCGCCCTTTGTGCCAACCACCGTCAGGCGGATCATACTGGAAAATCCGCGTGTTGCCTGACTGCGGGTTTCGGTAACACGAATGCCACGTTCCCTGGCCAGGTGTGGTGCATTGATGTAATTGGCTTCAGGGCCGATCATCGGTGTGAGGATGCCCTTCAGGGCCGCCATGGTCAAAGGCTCGGTCGGATGCTCGGTCACCGTGCCGGCATATTCCAGGTGGACTTCCTCGAGGCCGGTGCCGAACAGTTGTGCCTGGAATGAACCGAGTCGTTCCGCAAGGTCTAAATGCGGGCGCAACGTTGCCAGCAGGTCGGCACTGATTGATGGTACATTAACGGCATTGACAATGATGCCTTTGTTTAGAAAGTCAATGACCTGCTTGGCGACCTGGACCGTAACGTTGATCTGGGCGTCGCGGGTGGCCGTTCGCAGGTGCGGGGTGCAGATGACCTGCTCAAGTTTCAGCAGGGGATTGTCAGCTCCGGGTGGTTCTTTTGCGAAGACATCGATGCCTGCACCGCCAACGCGGCCATCCATGATCGCCTCGGCCAAGGCTGTTTCATCGATCAGGCCGCCGGTTGCACAGTTGATGACATGGCAGCCGGGTTTGATTTTTGCCAAGGTTTCGCTGTTGATAATGTTGGCTGTGTCTGCATTGAGAGGGGTGTGCAGGGTCAGGAAATCGGAACGCGCCAATAACGCTTCGAAGCTGACCTGTTCTGCGCCGAGCAGACGGATGGTCTCCTCGGTAAGATAGGGGTCGTAAACGATCGGCTTCATTTTCAGGGCAATGGCGCGTTCAACAACCAGCCGGCCAATCTTGCCGCCGCCCAGGACACCAAGCGTCTTTCCGGCGATTTCGACCCCCACAAACCGTTCTGACTGCCACTGGCCGCTCTTGGTTGACTGACAGGCGCTTGGAATCCGTCGGGCCAGGGCGAAAACCATGGCGATCGTATGCTCAGCGGTTGTGGTTGTGCTGCCGAACGGGGTGTGCATGATGACCACCCCTTTACGGTTGGCCGCTTCAAGGTCCAGATTGTCGGTGCCGATACCGGCACGGCCCACCACTTTGAGTTTGTTGGCCGCCTGGAAGACCTCTTCCGTGACTTGCGTACCGCTGCGGACAATCAATGCATCTGCATCAACAACGGCCTCAAGCAACTGCTCGGTCGTCAGCCCCGGCTGGTAGTCAAGCACGATGCCTTCCGCCTGTTCCAGAACATGAAGGCCTTCAGTGGGGAATTTGTCTGAAACCAGTACTCTCATGGCATGGGTCCGTAGCGATTGGCAGGAAGTTTTATGCATAGTCGTAACCGAACATCGTAAACTAGCAACCGGCCTCTTCTCTGTCAAGATGAAAGCCCGGTGTTGTTCACGACGGAAGCGGTCGCTTCCCCTCAGGTCTTGTTAATCTTCAGTCAACGGCATGGTCGCGGGCTGATTGCCACGCTCGGCCTGTTTTTGTAGAAAAGCGATCAATAAACGGACGCCAACACCGGTTCCCCCTTTCGGGATGTAGGGCTGGTTTTGGTCGCGCCAGGCAGTCCCGGCAATATCCAGGTGTGCCCAGCGGAAATCCTTGGCGAACTTCTTCAGGAAAGCCGCTGCTGTTATTGTCCCGGCAGGTCGCCCGCCAGTGTTCTTGACGTCGGCAACATTACTTTTGATCTGTGCATCGTAGTCATCCCAGAGCGGCAGTTGCCAGAGCCGCTCGCCACTTTCTTCTCCGGCAGTCAGCAGTGACTGGACAAGCTGCTGGTCGTTGCCGAGGACGGCTGTTGCATGGTGTCCCAAAGCAATGATGCAGGCGCCGGTCAGAGTCGCCAAATCTATAACCATCTCCGGTGCATAACGTTTTGCATAAGTCAGGGCATCGGCGAGAATCAGGCGGCCTTCGGCATCGGTATTGAGGACCTCGATCGTCTGGCCTGAAAGGCTGGTCAGGATATCGCCCGGCCGATACGCTGTTCCCGAAGGCAGATTCTCCACTGCGGGAACGATGCCGACCAGGTTGACCGGTATTTCGAGCAGAGCGGCGGCCAGCATGGCGCCAATCACTGCTGCGCCACCGGCCATGTCCATCTTCATTTCATCCATCTTGTCGGCTGGTTTCAGGGAGATCCCGCCGGCATCGAAAACCACGCCTTTACCAACCAAAACAATCGGCGCATCACTTTTTTGGGCGCCATGATGCTCAAGGACAATCAGCAGCGGTTCGCGCACGCTGCCCTGGGCTACGCCGAGCAGAGCCCCGAAGCCCTTTTCGGTCAATTCATCCTGGCCGAGAATTTTGCACTGCAAGGTGCTTTGGTCCGCAGCCGCCTGGGCCTGTTCAGCCAGATAGACAGGTGATTTGATGTTACCGGGGGTATTGACCAGATCGCGAGCGAGCATGACTGCCCGGCAGATCTTTTGCGCTCTCTCCAGAGCGGATTCACAATCCTGCTTGCCGCGGGCGCTGTTGATCAGCAAGCTCACTGACTTCGGAAGTTTGCGCGACTCTCTGGCCTCTTCGCCGAGAAACCGGTCATATCGATAGCTGGCA
>JAVVDY010000054.1:0-4284 GCA_032251255.1 Desulfuromonadales bacterium | reverse complement strand
GCATGGTCAGGGTGATGGGGATCCCGCGTGCGGCAGCGACAAAGGCCAGGGCGATACCGGTGTTGCCGCTGGTCGGCTCGACGATCTCCTTCCCGGGGCCGAGCAGCCCTTTTTTCTCGGCGTCCCAGATCATCGCCGCGCCGATCCGGCATTTGACCGAATAGGCCGGGTTGCGCCCCTCGATCTTGGCCAGGATGGTGGCGCCGGGGGGAGCGAGGCGATTGAGGCTCACCAGCGGGGTATGCCCGATGGAGAGGGAATTGTCGGCGTAGATGGGGCTCATGGCAAAAACTCCTTTCGTCTGGGGTGGAGACAGCTTGCTGATTCTATCAGGTTCTATCACAGACAGAGTGCAGTGACGAGCTGTTCAGCCTGTCGTTCCAGACTGTCACCGGTCTGCAAAGGGAATTCGGCAGTGGCATCGGCTGGCGCATCAAGCAGAATTTCACGGAAATCGCTGCCGCCCAGACGGGCGCGGGCCGCGTCGCTCAGGGAACCTTCGGCGGCAATCAGCACGATCAGTCCGGCATCATTGAGGATTCTGGCGATCTCCGCCAAACGCGGCAGCAGCTCCAGGGTGACGGTGTCCGCCTGCGGATCAAGTCGCTCGGGGCGCAGCCAGTAGCCCTGACGGCCGAGATGCAGCAGGCGCTTTTCGACCAGTTCGGCCAAAGTGGCGGCATCGCGACCGGAAATCCACAGAATGAGCGGTTTCTGCCCCAGACTGGCGGCGCGCGCCGCGCGATCGATGCTGCGGCTGGTCCAGCCCTGCGCCGCGCGCAGCAGCGGTTGGTGAATCATCCCGGCGGCGACGGTGGCATTGCTGAGGCGGTCGATGAGGATAAAGTTGCCGGTGCCGCGATTTTCCCGGTAAGAATCGAAGGCCAGCGGCTTGTCGAGGTTGAGGGTACAGACGCCGACCTCGTTCATGGCGAGATTGGTGGCTGGTTCCTGAGCCAGAGAATTGACATTGACGCGAAACTGCAGCGCCGCGACCCGGGCCGGTACCGTCGCGGTGCCGGCCTTGAGCAGGCAGCTGCGGCCGGGGACCAGCGCGTCCGGGTGCAGCCAGACCAGTTTGGCCTCCAGATGATCGGCCACCACCGGCGGCGTCTCCGCCATGGTCAGCAGATCACCCCGGCTGATGTCGATCTCATCCTCAAGGGTCAGAGTCACCGCTTGCCCCGCCAGCGCCTCGGGCAGGTCGCCGTCGAAGGTCACGATGCGCGCCACCCTGCTGCTGCGCCCGGAGGTGGCAACCAGCACGGCGTCGCCGGGCCGAACCCGTCCCGACGTGATGGTGCCGGAGAAACCGCGAAAATCAAGGTTGGGGCGGTTGACCCATTGCACCGGCAGGCGAAACGGCCTGCTGACCGCATCGCTGGTCACTTCGACTGTTTCCAGATAATCCAGCAAGGTACTGCCGGCGTACCAGGGGGTGTGGGGACTGGCGCTGATGATATTGTCCCCTTCGAGGGCCGAAATCGGAATAGCGGCGATCTCATCGAAGCCGAGGGGGATCGCGAATTGCCGGTATTCGTTCAGGATCTCCTCGAAGCGCGCCTGGCTGTAGGCAACCAGATCCATCTTGTTGATCGTCAGCACGACCTTGCGGATACCGACCAGCGAGACCAGATAGCTGTGGCGGCGGGTCTGGGTCAGAATCCCCTTGCGCGCATCGACCAGGATCACCGCCACCTCGGCGTTGGAGGCGCCGGTGACCATGTTGCGGGTGTACTGCTCGTGGCCGGGGGTGTCGGCGACGATAAACTTGCGCCGGTCGGTGGCAAAGTAGCGGTAAGCGACATCGATGGTGATCCCCTGCTCACGCTCGGCCTGCAGGCCATCCATGAGCAGGGCGTAATCGATCTTCTCCCCCTGGGTGCCGACCCGCTTGCTGTCGGCTTCGAGGCTGGCCAGTTGATCTTCGAAGATCAGCTTGGAGTCCCACAACAGCCGCCCGATCAGGGTGCTTTTGCCATCATCGACGCTGCCGCAGGTAATAAAACGCAGCATCCCCTGCTCTTCCTGGGCTTGCAGGTAAGCGCGAATATCCTCGGCGATCAGTGCGGATTGAGCGGTCATCAAAAGTAACCTTCCTGTTTCTTCTTTTCCATCGAGCCCGCCGAGTCATGGTCGATCAGCCGCCCCTGGCGTTCGCTGGTGCGAGTCAGGAGCATCTCCTGGATGATTTCAGGCAGGCTGGTGGCAGTCGATGCGACGGCGCCGGTCAGCGGGTAGCAGCCGAGGGTGCGAAAGCGCACCGATTTGTGCTGCACGACTTCACCGGGCTGCAGCTGCAGACGCTCGTCATCAACCAGAATCAGCATGCCATCGCGTTCGACCACCGGCCGCACCGCCGCGAAGTAGAGGGGGACGATCGGGATATTTTCGCGATAGATATACTGCCAGACATCCAGTTCGGTCCAGTTGGAGAGAGGAAAAGCGCGGATGCTCTCCCCCTTTTTGACCCGTGCGTTGTAAAGGTTCCACAGCTCGGCGCGCTGGTTTTTCGGGTCCCAACGATGATTTTCACTGCGGAAGGAGAAGATGCGTTCCTTGGCGCGCGACTTCTCTTCATCACGCCGCGCCCCGCCGAAAGCAGCGTCAAACTGGTACTTGTCGAGGGCCTGCTTGAGTCCTTCGGTCTTCATGATATCGGTGTACAGAGCGCTGCCGTGGGCAAAGGGACTGATCCCTTTGGCGACACCATCCTGATTGGTGTGAATCAGCAGCTCAAAGCCATATTCCGACGCCATCCGGTCACGAAACGCAATCATCTCGCGGAACTTCCAGGTGGTGTCGACGTGCAGCAGCGGAAACGGCAGCTTGCCGGGATAGAAGGCTTTGCGCGCCAGATGCAGCATTACCGCTGAATCCTTGCCGATGGAATAGAGCATCACCGGGTTTTCAAATTCGGCGGCGACTTCGCGCAGAATATGAATACTTTCGGCTTCAAGCTGACGGAGATGGGACAGGGGCATAACAGTCCTCGCAGTGAGTTCAACGCTGCTTGGCAGCGGTGATGGTGGCGGTAGCAGGGGTCAAATCCCGCCGCCGGCGCCGCCGGTATAGTCATTTGGCTTGCGGTGCAGACCGCACTCCTTATGTTCAGGATTTTCCCACCACCAGCGTCCTGTACGCGGGTGCTCGCCCGGCTCAACCGCCCGGGTACAGGGAGCGCAACCGATCGACGGGTAGCCTTGCTGGTGCAGACGATTGATCGGAAGACGCCAGGCGCGGGCATAATCCCAGACCTGAGCGTCCTGCCAGTCGATCAGCGGGTTGAGCTTCAGGATGCCGTTGTGCGCGGCATCGACCTCCAGCGCCACAACGGCGCTGCGGGTTACGCTCTGCTCGCGACGCATGCCGGTCACCCAGCCGGAAAGCCCCTGCAGGGCGCGCTGCAACGGCTCGACCTTGCGGATATGGCAGCACTCGTGGCGATTCTCGAGGCTTTCACGAAAAGAGAAGAGCCCCTTGCTCCGCTCCAGCGTCTCGACGGCGGAGCGCTCGGGGAAATACCAGTCGATGGCCAGGCCGTAGCGCTGGCTGACCGCTTCGGCCACCTCGTAGGTCTCTTCATTGAGCCGCCCGGTGTCGAGGGCGAACAGGCCGATCGGCAGGTCATGCCGCCGGATCAGATCGATGACGACGATATCCTCGACCGAAAAAGAACAGGCCAGTTTGACCTTCCCATTGGCCTGGCGCAAACCTTCGCGCAGCAGTTCGACCGTCTGGCGGGTCAACACTTCCAGCTCCAAAGAAACTGGCTTGGTCACGTCATTTTCCTTCCCTGCCGGCTTTTGGATGCTCATCCGCAGCCTTTTCCATGGACAGGCGGTTGCCGCCGTCCTCTTCCTTCAGACCCAACAGCTTGTGCCCATCGGCCTGCCAACTTTACGAGGGAGTGAGAAGTGTTTCCTCGGCTGTTTTGTGTGTTGATTTTTACGCTAAATTGAGTAAAAATGTCAAGAACTATTTTGTCCTATTGGCTTGTTGCAGTAGTTTATTTTGCGCTGTTCTTTAGTATATCGCAGTAGTATAGCATCGGTCAACGGAGCAATCCCATGTACCCCATTTACCTTGACTACAACGCCACCACGCCGCTTGACCCGTTGGTTGTCCGCGAAATCAACTCCGTTCTGGAAACGACCTTCGGCAACCCGTCGAGCGGTCACCTCTATGGCTGGCTGGCCAAAGCGGTGGTCGAACTGGCGCGTGATCGGGTGGCGGCGCTGCTCGGTTGCGCGGCGGCGGAGATCATCTTCACCAGCGGCGGCA
>JAVVDY010000053.1:0-4481 GCA_032251255.1 Desulfuromonadales bacterium | reverse complement strand
GCATCGCTGTCGCTTCGAACCGTGTAATCGAGCCAGGTGTGGCCATACTGCCCATTCAGGCGCAGTCGGTCGGTTGCCTGATATGACAGTCCAATGCTGGCGCTTTTTCGGTCATAATCGTAGCGACCACCTTCGCCGATTCGCAGAACCTCGTCCGGGTCTTTTGGACGGTATTGATCGTAAGCCCCGGACAAGGACAGGGAGGTTCTTGCAGAAAGTTCACTGGTAACATTGGCATAATGGAAATGATTAACTGCATCATCCCCTTCGTCTTCCTCGTACCACAGGTTTTGATAGGTGTAGCCCAAGCGCATCCTGGTATTTTTCATCAGCTCGAACTGCAGGTAGGGATTAACCTCGAAAGTATTCGAATCGGTCAGGTTGGTCGTGCGATTGCCTTCTCCGCCGCGACCACCTTCATCGATGGGCACCCGGGCATAACTGTCGCTGACGCGCAAAAAGAGCAGGTCCCGGTACACGTTGGCCAGGGCATCCAGGCTGGAGGTTTGGGTCGCGTCCGCGCCGATGCGGTCTTCCTCGGTATGGTCGAGGTATTTTTCCATGCCGATGCTGGCAAAGAGAGAGACATCCAGGCGTGCGGTCTGCCAGGTCAGGGCGAGATTGGGTGCGACCGTCGTGATGACATCATCTTCCTCGTTGTCAGAATCCAGGAAGAGGTTGTCATTGTATTCGACGTGCAGGTCAACGCCGGGCGTCAGGGTGAATTCAGCATGGACCTGCGAAGTGCAAAACAGGATGGCCGCGGTCAGGGTCAGCATTCTACAGGACATGTTATTCACCTCTGCGCTGTTCAACGATCATTGTAATAGCCATAGTAGCCATAGTAACCCTGCAGGGTATTCACCCGGCTGACGCAATTGGAAATCACACCTAGAAGATTATGGTTTTTAAGCATCTCCAGCGAGCTTTTCAACTTATCCATGGTTGTCACCCCCTCCCTGACAACCACGACAACAGCACCGGTCATGCTGGCAATGTAACTGGGTTCGGCAAAGGGCAGCAGGGGGGTGGTGTCGACGATCACGTAACGATCGTTGTAGCGGGATTTAATTTCGGCGAACAGGGTCTGCATGCGGTTGGAGGAAAACAGCTCAACGGGATTGTCGACCCGCCGTCCGGCAGGTAAAACGCTGAGACTGCCGATCCCGGTCTTGACAAGTACATCTTTCAGATCAAGACCATCCAGGACACAATCAGTCAATCCACGCTCTGCCTTGAGACCGAGGTAATTCAATACTGAAGGCTTGCGGATATCGGCTTCGACCAGTAACACCGTGTGGTCGAATTCCTGGGCCATGGTGATGGCCAGGTTGAGGGAGGTGATGGTCTTGCCTTCGCCGGCTACCGGGCTGGTCACCATCAGGGACTTTTCAAAGTCGCCTGCCTGCGAAAGCTTGACAATCAAGGATTTCAGCTTGCGGTATTGCTCGGAAGCAGGGGCCCCCTGGTCGTTGGCCGTCACCAGGTATGGGTTTTCAATCCTGGTCGTAATCTGCCTTCCCTGTTTTTCCGAAGCCTTGTCGTTGTCTTTTTCAGGGAAAACAAGGGGCTGTGTTGATGGTCGATATTCCTCGTCCTGGATTCTTTTGCGGGCGGCAACTTCTATGGCTTTTTCAATACGGCTCATGGGAACCTCGACTTCTTCTGCATGCAGAGAGTTGTGAATTTATACTTTGTTGATATTCAAGTTCGCGAGGACCTGATCGATCAAAGACAGCCCCAGAAGGTCATGGAGCAGCATGACCCCGATCATTACGGCACAGACACCGGCAAATGCCAGCGCCGCCTTGTCTTTTCTTCGCGCTACCTGAATTTCGGCATCACTCCAGATAAAGGGAATTTCTGCGAGTACGGTTACACCCAGATTGCGCAACAACTGGGGACCCCGCAAGGAGTTGTCCAGGTGATCCGCAATAAAGACCGCTCCGAGGCCGGCAATCAATCCGAACAGGATGCCGATCAATTTCAGCATACTCCGTTTGATGCCGACCGGGCTGGTTGGCTGGATGGCCGGATCAACAATGCGGAAGGTGGTCGACTTGTCGGCGACTTCCATCTGCTGGGAGACTTCGGAAATACCGACGCGCTGCATCAACTGTTCGTAAACAGCCGACTGCATGGCCCGTTCGCGCTCCAGGTCGTTGAGAGTTTTCTTGTCCTTGGGAAAATTACGCAGCAAGGCCTGGTTGGCCTCGATGCTGGCTTGCAGCTCCTGTTCCTTGGCCACCAGGGCGTTAAGGTCGGACTGGGCAACATTCAGGCGCATTTTCAGATCGACATAGATCGGGTCTTCCACAGGGTTGTAATTGTCTGGTTCAACATTCATGACCGACGTGGCACTTTCGTCTCCTTGTCTTTTCTTCAACTCTTCTATCTGGTCGCGTAATTTGATCACTGTCGGGTACTGGTCATTGTAGATCAGCAGCAGCTCGTCGATTCTAGCCTGCAGCTGTTCGATGCGATAATCTGTACCGCTGCCGATCCCGCTGAAGGGTGAGCTGTAACTGGAGGAGGTCGATTCACGCAGCATCTTGAGCTGCTGTTTGATCGTGTTGATCGTGGAATAACCCTGGGTTTTCTGCCCCCTGAGCTCTTTGAGCGTCTCTTCATCCCTGGCGATCTGGGCCATGATTGTCGGCTCGTTGACCGTCGAAAAGATACCACTCGCTTTTCTGAACTCGATGATTTTGGCATCAACCTCGTCGAGCTTCTGCTTGTAGAAAGTCACCTGTTCGGTAAGGAAGCGGTTGGCACCATAAGACTCTTGACGTTTGTCCGCCAGGTTTTCCTCAACGTAGATATTGACCAGAGTATTGATGTAATTTTTGGCAAAAGTCGGATCGGGGTCGGTTATGGAAACGAAGAACAGATCCTGCCCTCTGACACTAATGTTGGTCTGCTCCTGGCATTGCCTGACCAACCCTTCGAACTGTTCCGGTTCGGCATAACGCTTGTCGGCGTCCATGTCCATCTTCTTGAGGGTGCGGGTCACCATGTCACGACTGACCATGTAGTAGCGCAGCACCCTGATGCGATCATCCATGGAAGGTGACACAGTCAAGCCTTTCATCAAGCTGTCGATGACATTGCGCTCGATGAACACAGTGCTTTGCGCTTCGTAACGCTTGGTTACGAAGAAACTTGCACCGACCGCAATCAGGGCAACGCTGGCGGCAACAATGATGAACAGGTGGCGCCTGGTGTAGACTTCTTTCAGAAACTGCTTGATCTGACCGACTTGGGATTCCATGTTCGCCCTTCCCCATTTTAAAAAATGCCTTCTTTGACAATGATGTAATCACCGCGGGCTAATTGTATGTTCTGGGACAGATCACCATCCTTCATCAGATCATTGATGTTGATGTTGATTCTGGCCATCTCCTCGCTGCCTTTTTTTCGCAAAATCAAAACGGAACTCTGCTTGGCGTATTTGTTGAAGCCCCCGCACTCAAAAATCGCATCGAGGATTCTCAGTCCGTCCCGGTAGATCAGGTATTTCGGCTCATTGACTGCGCCCACCACGTAGACCTTGTTTTGCTCGTTGTTAGGCAGATAGAGGATGTCTTCCGAGCGAAGCTCGAAATCCTGGGTGAGGTCGCCGTCCACAAACAGGCGATAGAAATCGATCTCCTGCTGCTGGCCGTTGCGCATCAGGCGGGCCAGTTTGAAGTCGACGTTTTCAACGCCCGGCAGGCTGCACAGCAGCTTGAACAGAGTGGTCCTACCGGTCAGATTGATCACCGTGGAGGGCACCCCGCCGCCGGAGATATAGATGCGGTTGTTGGTGACCCCGTCGACGGCGACCGTGACGATCGGCTTTTTGACGTAGCTGTCGAGGACCTTCGTCAGGTCATGGCTCAATTGAACCGGGGTCAGGCCGGTAGCCATCACATCACCGGCCGCCGGCAGGGTGATTTTACCGTCCGGGCGCACGGTCGTGACAACGCTCAGTTCCGGGACTCCCCAGACCGCAACACTCAGGCTGTCACCGTCACCGATAACATAATCGCTGCTCAGCACATGTGCCGGCACCAATAAACAGACTAACAGGACAATACAGATTCGTAACATGGGCTACCTCCCGCCGCGGCCGAAAAGAACGACTTTGATCGTTTCGAGAATGATAATAAGATCGAGGGTAAAAGAGTAATTCTTGATGTAATAAAGATCGTAGCGCAGTTTTTCGAGGGCGTCCTCATCTGAAGCACCATAGGGGTACTTGACTTGAGCCCACCCGGTTATGCCTGGTTTGACGAAATGCCTTTTGCCGTAATAGGGGATTTTTTCCGAAAGTCGCTCGACGAACTCCTTGCGCTCAGGGCGCGGCCCGATAAAACTCATGTCACCCATCAAAACGTTAAATAACTGCGGAATCTCGTCAATGCGGACTTTACGCAGCCAGGCCCCCAGCCTGGTGATGCGCGGATCATTTTCACTGGCCCAGACCGGCCCGGTCTCTT
>JAVVDY010000052.1:0-4831 GCA_032251255.1 Desulfuromonadales bacterium | reverse complement strand
CAAGGATCAGGATCATCGAGCAGCATGCGTTGCTCTTCGATGTTGTTGACCTGGAGACGATAGGTTTCGGCATGGGGGAGGCCGTCGGCCTGCCGGGCCAGTTCCTTGAGCTGCAGCCAGGCCGGCCAACGCTCATCGATCCGCTTGGCGAGTATCCCCCAGTCCTCAATCGCCTGCTGTAGTTCATCCTTGCGGGTGAAGATCTGCAACAGCTGCTCGTTCCCGACCGAGAGGCGGATCTGGTCGATGAAGGCGATCTCCGGCGGCGCCGGTTTGGGGGATTCTCCGCCAGCGCTTAAGGCCAGAGCTTTGAGTTTGTCGAGAAAGAGCGGAACCTGCAGCAACTCTTCCCCGGTTTTGGCGGAAACCCCGATAGTCTGCAGCACTTTGCGGATCTCGATGCGTTGCTTGACCGTTATGGTGGTGGCCTCGACGCGATACTGGGTCTTGCCGATGGCTTTGCGCTCCAGCTGCCGGGGATCAACCGGTTTGCCCTGTTCATCCTGGGCACGGATCAGGCCGGCAACCAGAAGCGTCTGCAGCGCGCCATCGACGGCATCCTGGGACCAGCCGTAGGGCGGGTCCTGGAAATTGCTCCGAATGTCGGTGCCGGTTTTCCCGCCGGCGATAAAGCCGATAATCTCCTTGCAGACAGGATTGCTGGCCGGCTCGCCGGTGTCTCCGACGGCGACCAGGGCATCGGGAGCGCCTTGCCTGGCTTTGGCGTACACCTTGTCCCAACCGGCATGATCGGCAACCCCGAAGCGTCGATAGAGGCGCTGCAAGGCGTTTTCGGCGGCCTCAAGGACCATCTCCTGCAGCGAGGCGCCGACCACCTCGGCTCCGCCTCCCTGGTAGATTTTGGCCCCGGCGAAGGCTTCCTTGAGTAGTTGATTGACCTTGCCTTCGGCGGTCTGCAAGGTCGTTCTCATGGCCGAACAGGCTTCAATCCCTTCGGGTGAGGTTGGCACGCCACGGATTTCCAGGGTCGTATGCGCGGCCTTCAGGTCAATAAGGGCTGAGCGAAGATCGTCGGCGGAACGCTTGGGGATAAACACGAAGACGGTTGGCGAATCGCTGCCGGCCTGCAAGGCTTCGGCGCGTACCGAGTTTTCATCGGCACTCCAGCCGTCCCTGACCCAGACATGGACGCGTTTGTCGTGATCCCTGGGGAGCTGCGCATCGAACACCGGCAGGATCTCACGCGGCACCTTGGCGGCGCCCTGGGTCAGGGTGCGCTGCTTGACCTGGGTGGCAAAGTTCTGCTTGATGCGGTCATCGCGCTCCGCTTCAAGGCGGTAGGCTTCGTTGCCGAGGCGGTTTTTCTGGCTGAGGTACTCATCATTCCAGAGAGCGCTCTCTTCGGTCTGGATGCGGTATTCATCACCGACCTGCATGAGGAGTTCGCAATCCTTGAGCAGTTTGGGCAGTTTGCCGCGCAGCGCGCCGCTGCCGGCGCCGAGGTCCTCGACCAGCAGGTCGGCGAGGGAATCGACGGTGGCCCGCAGGCCGACTTCGCTGTTGCTGCCGGTCAGTTTATTGATCAGAAACACCAGGCCGCAGGCGCGGGCCAGCAGTTGCTGATCGCTGTCGGCTGAGGCGTACCAGCTCATGGTCTTTTCATGGACCTTGCGCGGCAGGATGCGCGCCTGGAGCAGTTTTTCGGCGCTGTCGAAATAGAGGTAGTCGCCCGGGATCACATGACCCAGACTTTGACCAAGATTGCTCTGGATCGCCTTGTGAATCATGGTCAGCTGGTTGCGCAACTGGCTGTCGGTGCCGGTCTGATCAAGCACCCGCAGGGTATTCTCCCAGAAGCGGCGGCGCACCGGCAGAATCGGATAATCATGCGGGAAATGAGCAATATCATCCTGACGGTGAGCCAGCGCTGAGCCGGCCAGATGCCGGGAGATTTCTCCCAGGTTCTGTTCCATGAGGGTGGCCACCGGCTTAACGGCCTCGGTCTTCTTGGCCAGGATCACTTTGCGGATGACCGCCTCCACATCGGTATCGGACAATTCGATCCTGAGTGTGAAGCGGCCTTCCAGCTTCTTCAGATTGGAGGTGCCGGTCACGGCCGTCTGGCCGGTACCGATGAACATCAGCTTGCCGCCGATCTGCTTGCTGCAGGATTCGACCGTTTCCTGTACATCGATGGAGCGCTCGACACTGGTGCCGATGTACTGCTGCACCTCGTCAAGAATGACCAGAGTCAGAGGGAATTTGCCGTCCCTGGTGAGAGCCTGGCGGATGGCCTGGATCATTTCGTCGTTGCTGACGTCCTTGCCGGACGGAAACTGCTGGCGCAGGGTGTCGGCGCAGGTTTTTTCATCGAAAAAGAGCTTGGGACGGAGTTCGACCAGCCCCTGGCGGATAATCTCGGAAACGTGCAGGCGCTGAACTTCTTTGTCCCAGTCGCGGCCGGCCTTTTCAACTTTTTCGCGGAGCAGGTCGTGCAGGCCTTCCTCTGCGAGCCACATGACGAAAGCGGCCAGATGATATTTGGCCGGCAGGCCGACCGATTTAAAGATGATCGCCAGCAGGGCGCTGCGCACGCTGTTGCTGTCGTCGTTGGCCTTGAGGGTGCCGGAAGCAGCGTGCAGTCCGCCATGACGCCTGGCCTCAATCGTCAGCTCTTTAAAGAGGTCCTGGATCGCCTGTGGCAATTGAGTAACACCCAACGCCGTCGCTCCGTCCTGGAAGCCGGTGTTGCACCAGAGAGCCTGCAGCATCTTAACCAGGTGGGACTTGCCCGATCCATAAAACCCGCTGATCCAGGAGCCTGGTTGCTGGGGAGCCCCGCGGCGGACATTATCGAGAAAGGTGCGCAGGATATCTTCCATCCCCTTTTGATACTGGCCGTCACAAACAAAGGTCTCCAGCTCGTAGCGCAGCACCTCTTCTTTAAAGTCGTTGACGCTGGCAACACCTTCATTGATCAGCTTGCGGGTTGCCGGATCGCGCTGGTAGATCTGCTGGTTCTTCATCGGGCTATTCACTCCTTAAAAAGACCGGTCGGCCGTGATTGGTGCGGCCAAGTAATTCCATCCATCGTAACCATCGAGCAAACGGTAATTGTTGTTTTCATAACTGCCCGGGAAGAAGACCACAAGCCTGCCCTCGATTCGTGGAGCAAGCCGGTCGATGCAGTCTTTGACTTTGACGAATCCGAACAGAGATCCAAAACCCATCAGCGCCACCACGGTGTTTTCCGTTAATGGCACCTTGGCCGCCCAGATATCAAAAATTCGCTCGATAAAATCGAGAAGATCATCGGGCAAAAGGTCGTTAAGAAGCTCAGGTTCCGCATAGTAAGAAGCGGCATACTCTTCTGCCTGCATCCACTCAGGAAAGGCGTTGGTCAAATCGAAGCAGGCCCATTCATGTCCGGCTTGGCGGGAGGTCAGCTCGAACTCGTCAATTTTGGCGCGCATCTGCAACTCGTCGGTTTCATCGTAGACACAGAAGACCACCCGCTGCGCTGCCGCCGCATCGGAACGCCAGGGAATGGCGATGTATTGCGCGTAGGATTTCAGCAAACGCTTAAGCTTGTTCACGCACCAGCTCCTGTTCTTCAGGGGTCAGCAACTTCGGGAAAAGAACCTCTATAACATCACCGACGCCTTTAAAAACCAGCCAGCCCCTGCGGGATGCTTCCTCGGCCAATTCCAACGCGCGATCTTTGCCGCAGTCGAGAAGCTTGACATAGTCACTGCTGAACAAGTTGATGCCTCGGCCG
Source organism: Desulfuromonadales bacterium (assembly GCA_032251255.1). Lineage (GTDB taxonomy): Bacteria > Desulfobacterota > Desulfuromonadia > Desulfuromonadales > Geopsychrobacteraceae > BM509. The sequence goes on along the minus strand of JAVVDY010000052.1, from coordinate 1,092 downwards.
CCACTCAGGTAGGACAATAGCAAGGCATAGGTCACTGCCCCGGCGGTCACCTCCGGCTTTGAGCGCACCTTTTTAACCTTGCCGGCCAGGTGCCCGGCTTTTGTCCAGGTTCCGTTGATGTTCTGGGCGAGGGATTTGAGTGTCGCAGGGCTGAAACGACCCGGGAATTTCTTGTCAAAATAGGCTTCGGTGTCTTCGCGGGTGATCAGTTGTCCGACAGGGGTATTCAGGATGAACCTGGCGCTGTCGCGTAATATGGCATCGCGGCAGTAGGCGCAAAGGATGGCTAATAAAGGCCGCGATGATTCGTCACGTTGCCAACAGTAAAGCAGGGCCCGGAACAAGAGAACGTCAGCGTCAAGAGCGTAGAGAGAGAGCAAGTGCCGCCGGGTTAGCTGCCGTGTTTTCCCCGAAGGCTTCCCAAGGCAGTTTTCTGCTTCGATCGCTCGCGCATAAACAGCCGAGTCCGCTGACTGCTGATCGACGTAATTTAGTAAAGCCGCCAGTTCATCGAACATCATGGTGCGTGAGGCATGTGTACCACCGATGTCGAAGGTGAAGCCGAGCTTTTTAAGTATCTGGTGCTTATCGGGTCCGGGTTGCGGCATCACTCTGCTGCGCCTCCGCTTCGGACCCACTGGTCAACTTCTTCGCGCTTAAACTTCCAGAGGCGGCCAATCTTGTGCGCGGGCAAGGATTTTTCACTGATCCACTTGTAGACAGTGTCCCGCTTGACTCCAAGATAGAGCCCGACTTCATCGACTGATAGCCATCTGTCATCCATTATTTTAACTCCGGGGGTTCGCTGCCTGCTCAAGCGGTGACAATGCCAAAGTTCAAAGATTGGGTGGTCTGCACCCGTTCTCATCCGGTTCGGTCGAACGTTTAACAGCAGATCAAAGCTACGTGGCAAGAAATCAAATGTCAAGAAGGTTGCCTTTTAGACCGAGTTTATCCGAATAAAGTACCTCTCAGAGCCTTTTCGTTAACCTGTCAGATGAGCATGGTTGATTCGGTGGATTATCGTGAAATCAGGCGATGCCGGGTCGCGTGCATAACGAAATCGCACCTTCCTCTAAGGGAAAGGCAGGC
>JAVVDY010000051.1:0-4873 GCA_032251255.1 Desulfuromonadales bacterium | reverse complement strand
ATTTTCGGTAATCACAAGGCCCCTAAACTGGTCAATTTTAGATTATCAAAACCACGCGGATCCACTCGTCGGCGAATGTCTGGAAATCCGCTGCGGTCATATTCAGCTCGATAACCTGGTCTTTCTTGAATAACCGCTCGGAAAACGCCTTGCGCGCCTCGATCGCCTTGCGATCAACAACGTTGTGACCGATATAGCCTGGCAGCAGCTCGACCAGGTCGTGACTGAATGTGCGAAAAAAGCGCTCGATATGCGGCTTGTTCCAGGGCGAAAAGGGGGGACACAGGGCGTGGTTGATGTCGAGCGATTCCATAGCGCGGGTGATATGGTGGGCGGTGTAGTCGCTGCCGTTATCGGTTTTGGCGGTCAGTTGCACCGGGTGGCTAGGCAGGCCCCAGTCAAGCAGGCAACTGCGCAACAAACTGACCACTGCGGTGGCTTTGGCCGTGGGCGAGACCAGGATTTTCGGGCGGCGGCTGTACACATCGATGGCACCGGTGAGCACGTGACGACCGTCGATAAACATCACGTCGGCCGGCGTGCCGTCGAACTCCCACAATTGATTGAGCGCGGTAATCCCTTCGCTGGCAGAGCCGAAGGCGGTCAAATAGTTATCCTTCCAGGCATCCGGGTTTGTAATGGCAGCAAACAGCTGCCTATTGGCCTTTTTCCAGTTATCCAGCCAGACACTAACGCGTCCCTGGCTGGGTAGGCTGACCGTACTGTCAGCCCCGTAACGGGCCTCCAGCGCCCGACTGACCTGAACCGCGCTGGCGTGCGGATAGGCGGTGAGCATCGCCAATACAAAATCCCTGATTTGGGGCTGGCTGTCGATCTTGTTGCGGCCTTTGTTTGTGCCGTAGTTCGCCATCAGGCTGCCACGCTCCTTGATCTGCCGCCGCCAGTGGTGCAGCGTGCGTGCGCTGATCTTCTTGACCAGCGCGTAAGCCTCTCCCATGCCGGTCCTCTGGTGCAGGTTGTACAGTGCGGAGTATGCCTGCATGCTGGCGTTGATCGGCTCGCCACTGACCTGATGGTAATTCTCCCAGTCGGCAAGGATCAGTCTGCGGGCCTCTTCACGCCGTTGCTCTTTTGGGTTAAAACAGATGTTCTTTTTCAGCCGGGTCTCCGTCGCTCGGCGCGTCCTGGCCTGGTCAAGGTTTGCAACATTGGCCAGTTTGCGCCCCGATTGCTGGCCGCCAGTTTCGCAGTCGCTGATGACCGGAGCCGGGGTGCCGGCGGCGAGGGCCAACCGCGTCTCTTTGGGTAGGGCGGACAGGGGGTATTCGGTAGCTTTGGTGCCTTCTCTTTTGCGGCCTTCCCAGTCTTCGCGCTTGGCCTTTATCTGTATACCCCTTTCTGAGGCCGGTAATCCCGGCAAGCTCAGGTCGGCCAGTTCTTTGGCTGTGTAGTGGGTCATGACAGCCCCCCTTCGAGCTCGCGCAGAAAGGTTTCGCGGCGCTTGCGCTCGCGGCTGATCTTTTGCTCGTCTTCGCGCAGCTTCTGCACCTCGGCGCGCAGGGCATCGGCCCCCGGCAGGGTGAAGACTCCGGCGGCTTCGGCCAGTACTCTTAAAGGTTCGGCGCACGCTGTGGCGTGGCAGAAGGCCGGCAGCAGCTCGGCGGGCATGCGGTGGGGGTGGCTCTCGGCGGTCCAGTTGTTGATTTGGTGGACGCTGATGTCCGCCCCGACCAGGTCGGTCATGTCCTCGGCGACGGCCTCGCGGCTTTTGGGGGCTTGCTTGATCGCCAGCTTAATGGCGGCCTGCAGTTTGGCCGACACACACAGGCGGCCGGGGGTCTGCTCGGCCCGTTGCGTGTGCTCCTGCTGGAGCAGTTCGAGCAGGCTGAGTTGGTTTTCATCGACAAATCTTTTCCGTGTTTTCGTCATTGCGGCACCCTTTTGGGTTTGCTATTGTTGCCTTACATGCAAGGTGGCGTATCGGGCGGCGTCTTTGTACTGGGGAAACACCCGGTCAAGAGGCAGATTGAGCCGCCGGGCGACCTCTTCGGACACGCGGCGCGAGTTGGTGCGGCCGTGGATGACACTGTCGACACTCTGGCGCTTAATGTCTAAGGTCCGGGCAATTTCGGCATGGGTGATGCCGTTCTCGACCAGCAGGGCGCGGATTCTTCTTGGTTTCATGGGGGTCTCCTTATGCAAAAAAGTCAAAGTGTTCTTTATCGTTGTCCCAGGCCGGGGTGCGGCTTTGCGACAACCGAAGATTTTTATTACTGCCCCAGGTGCGGCAGCCCGACTTATGTCTGGCGCGGTGAAAAAGTGACCGGCATGGGCATTACTCAGGTCGAATCCCGCTGCGACAAGGCGTATCAGTGTCGGTCCATGGGCCTTTATGTGCCCGAGTGCGAGACCGGGCAGCTACGTCAGGGCTGTATAGTTGGATTGTGAAACATGCTTGAGGCTCTGGAACATCAGCTAAAAGTGTTGCGGACAGCGTTTCTGGCAGCGGGCCTTCCGGCAACGCCAGAAGCAGGCGGGCCCCCGGATAAAGCTGAGGGTTGATATAGTGGTAGCCGTCGATACGGACACCACTCTTTGTGGCGTACCGGAGCTCGGGCCGTGGTTGCGACAGCTCCCGTTGCTCTTGAATCACCTGGTCGATAATGGTCCTGGCGGCGGTCATGTGATCGGTCATTTTTGCCGTCTCCTTTTTTTTGGTTAAGAAAACTTCTTAGCAAGTGTTTATGTGACGACTATATTTCCAAAATGGAAACCAGTCAACAGTTTTTTCCATTTCGGATTCTATTATTTTAATAAACTGAACTATACTTTATTTTTATCTGTATTTTCGGGGGTTTTTGACAATCCGAAATCGAAACTCTTTTTTCGCTTTCATTTCGGATTGTCGGCATTGGAATCCGAAATGGAAAACAACGACCTGGTTTCTCGTTTAGAGCTATTGATCGGCAAGAAAAAGCCGCACGCATGGGCTGCGAGCGTTGGCATTCCTGCTGCGACCTTTTCACGGATATGGAATGATGGCGGTCAACTTAGGTCTGACCTCTTAATTTCGATCTCCGAAAAATGCGGAGTTTCGATCGACTGGCTCCTCACCGGCGAAGGCCCCATGCGGCGGGACGAGCAGCCGGTGGCTGCGACGGCGGGGCTCGACCAGGATGAGTTTGCCCTGGTTCCGCGTTATGCGGTGGAGGTGAGCGCGGGCGGGGGGTCGGTGCTGGAGGATGACGGCAAGCCCTTTGAATTACTGGCGTTTCGGCGCGCGTGGCTGAAAAAACTGGGGCTTATTGTAGAGCGCTTGGCGCTGGTGACGGCGCGGGGCGACAGTATGGAGCCGACTCTGGCGGATGGCGATGTGCTGCTGATTGATATACACCAGGTGAATATTGTTGACGGAGCGATCCACGTGCTACGCAACAACGGCGGCCTGCTGATCAAGCGCTTGCAGCTCGGCCTGGGCGGCCAGGTGATCGTGCGTAGCGATAATCCTATCTATAGTGCATTGGAAACGACCCGCGATCAGCTTGATGTGGTGGGGTTGGTGGTCTGGCGTGGTGGGTTGATGTGATAGATAGGTCGGCTGAATCTAAAGATAAATTATGGAGGTGGGGTAATGAGCGGCCATGTTTGTGAATTTAAAATAGCCTCAGAAGATGATGCTGTCGAATTGCTGCAAAGATTGATTGATGGTTTTACTTTCCCTGAAAATCATCGTATTCTTTTTGAGGCTTGGCCGCGTTTTGTCATAAGAATAGAGGGTGTTGACTTTGATGGTACTATACCTACAAGGATAATGCCGACTATACTGGAACTTCAAAAGGAAGTTCATAGGCTTTATAGCCTGACGGTTTATGGTGAAGAAAGCGCAAGAAGATTATCAAGGGCTGATCGTGAAAAACTTGAACTTCTTGTTCGTGTCGATAAAGGTTCTTCTTTTTATGACGCTTTACTGAACGGGCCTGTTTCAAAAATCCTCCAAGATGCAACGGGGCGTATGAATCCAGAACAAATAACAGCAGTTCTTATTGTCGCCGCTCTTTCTATGACTAGTGTTTTTATGTGGAAGCACTGGTTAGCTTTTCGTGCAAAAGAGAAAGAACTTGAGCATACTGTCGAGCTGTCCAGGCTTGAGAAGGAGAAGATGGAGGTCGTCGAGCGGGCAAAGCGGCAGTTTCCTTTGTCTCAATCCGCAACCAGCGGCATCGATGACGTCAGGAACGGTTTATTGACAAAGCTGAAGCCGGAAGATCGACTTGAGGTGAATTTGTGGGAAGAGAGGCAGCCTGGGCCATCCCCACTCACAGTTTCTGGATCTTTTGCTGAACAGGTCGTGAAAAAGGAGCGCGAAACCGCTAAGGAGCGGGTAGTAGAGGGCGATTTCCTCATAAATACAGCGGCTTTTTCTCATGCTGACGAATTTAGGGTTTCTCTGCAGAGGTCTGAGGATGGATATGTTTTCGGTGCGGATATCCCTCATGGTGTCTTAGCCCCAAGTCAGACGGAGAAACTTAAGAACAACAGTTGGGACAGGAAGCCGATCTTCATGCGAGTCTTGGTAAAGGAGTTGCACGGTAGGCTTACATCGGCTAAGGTGGTTTCAGTTGGTGAGTAATGGCTCTCTTCAGAAAATAATCTAGTGCCAAAGCAGGCGACAGATTTTAAAGAGGGTCAAAGTTAGTGCAAAAACAAACGCAAATTTGCATTTCGAGGCCATCCCGGCCAAATCACACTTAAACCAACTCTAAACCCTTGTAACTCAAACCATTTCCCAACCACTCCCAGCCTTTCCCACCCATTCCCACTCATACGCTCTAGTGCAGAACCTCCCAGCGGGTCACATCTAGCGCAACCTCCATTTGGAATTTCAACCCTTGCCATTGCGGAGAAAACAGCC
>JAVVDY010000050.1:0-5541 GCA_032251255.1 Desulfuromonadales bacterium | reverse complement strand
GATACGCTTCCCATGAAGATGCCCCTTGTTTATTGAAGAATATGCTATGCTATCTAATAAAAGAAAACTATTTTCTTTGATCTTTGACCGATGCTTGATTTTCTGGATTAAGTGATTAATAACGCGATTTTCATTAGCCTTGTGTTGCATGCCTCCTCGTTGGACAACGTGAGAACCCACCGCTCCCCGGTGGACTTTTCTCTTGATTACCCTAGCAGGCCACATAAGTAAAATTCATTAATTTTATAATAGATAAATATTTTTTATGATTGAGTTTAAAAATCTACAGGCCTTAGCTACAGTCATTGAGGCTGGCGGCTTCGAAAGGGCGGCCAGGACCCTTTTCGTGACTCAGTCCGCTGTGTCCATGCGGATTCGTCAACTTGAAGACCAAGTGGGACAAGTTCTGATAGAGAGGACTACGCCGCCGAAACCAACCAAGGCCGGTTTAAAGCTGATAAAGCACTACAAACAAGTCAAATGCCTAGAGGATGAGGTTTTGGCCGATCTGATGCCCGGTGAGGGAAATGATCGAACAGTCCTCTCTGTCGGAGTTAATGCGGACAGCTTGTCCACATGGCTACTCGACGCTGTTGTGGGCTTTGCTGAAGAACGAGGCGTCCTGTTTCGATTCTTCGCGGACGACCAGGAACAAACTCAAAACCTCTTAAAAGAGGGCCGTGTCGTTGGAAGCATCAGTGCTAGCGACAAACCAGTACAAGGGTGCTCATGTCTTCCCTTAGGGGCAATGGAATATAGGTTTGCGGCAAGTCCAGCATTCTTTGCTCAGTGGTTTGTGAGTGGTTTCAGCCCCGAGTCCGCCTACGAGGCCCCAGTCGTGATCTTTAATGAAAAGGACGAACTGCACTGCAAACTCTTTGTCGAGATTTTCGGGGGCCCACTACCGGAGAGTTTTAAGGTGCATTTCATTCCTTCATCTGAAAAGATTATACAGGCGATCGTCGACGGTCTTGGCTATGGCGCGGTCCCCGCTATCCAGAGCAACAGGGCCTTCGCACGCGGGGATCTCGTGGATCTGTGTCCAGGAGTGTCCTTGGCCGTCAACCTTTACTGGCATTGCTGGAACATCAACTCAGCTTTACTCAGGGACTTCACGAAAACTATTTTGGAGGGAGCCAAGAAACTTTTGAATTAATAATTGTCGCGGCTCGCACTTGTAATCGCTCGGGCCCACAATCATCGCACTTTTCGGGTCACTATATTTGATTCTATCTGGTGTTTCCCGCTCATTTTATCTGCAACTTAGTAAGCGTCAACCCCGCCCATCTTGTTGCCCCCCGAGTCTCCGGGTAAGCTGGCCTCCGTGTTCGATTTCAGATCAGGAGGTCACCCCATGTCGGTCCCTACGCAGCAATGGTCGGAAAAACTCGCTGCCTGGCGCAGCAGCGGCTTGAGCATCGCGGCCTGGTGCCGCCAGAACGCAGAAGGCTACCACCGGTTTCTCTACTGGCGAAAGCGCCTGGAAGCCCACCCCCCAAAGCCAGCCGGCAGATTTGTTGAGCTCGCGCTTGGTCACGGCCGCTCGGCCCTGTGTCTGGAATGCAACGGGATTTATCTCCACGTGGAGCGCGGGTTCGATCCCGACCTTCTGACAGAGCTCCTGGCGGTTCTCAAAAAGGTGTAGCCGGTGCGTCCTTCTGGCTGCCATTCGATTCACCTTTATGATCAGCCCGTCGACATGCGCAAGAGCTTCGAGGGGTTGAGCGCGCTGGTCGATGCCGCCTTTCCGGGCAAGCTGCTGACCGGTTCGCTCTTTTTGTTCCTCAACCGGCGCCGCAACCTGATCAAGATCCTCTACTGGGAGGGGGACGGCTTTGCCATCTGGTACAAACGCCTGGAAGAGGGAATCTTCTTGGGGTGTTTCAGCGGCCGCCAGGAGCTCTCCCGGCAGCAGTTTGTCCTGCTCCTCGAAGGGGTCGTTCCACAGCGGATAAGTAAGCGATTTTCCTTATAGAAATAGCACTTTTTTGCTTCCCGAAAAGCCCGAATTGTGCTATATTCCGCACCATGTTGAACGGATGCGACAGCCAGCCGGACGCACTCGCCGTCCAGGATCTTCTGCGGCAGAAAGACGCCAGTATCGCTGCTCTGCAAGCGCAGATCTCTCTGCTGAGCGAACAGCTCGCCTGGCTGCAGAAGCAACTCTTCGGCCGCCGAAGCGAGCGGATCGTGGGCGATGCCGACAGCCAGACCCTGGCGCTGGATTTTGGCGACCAGGTTGTTGCACCGCCACAGGAACAAACGCAGGAAATCCGCTACCAGCGGCGCAAGTCGGCCAAAAATCGCGGCGCCGACACCCTCAGCTATCTCGATAATCTTCCGGTGAAACGCGTTGAGCTCGATGTGGCCCCGGAAGAGAAGATCTGTCCGCAGACCGGCGAGCCTCTGGTGCGTATCGGCGAGGAGGTCAGCCGCAAGCTGGCTCGCAAGGCCGAGCAGTTCTACGTCATCGAATATATCCGGCCCAAGTACGCCTCCCGCAAAAATCCCGACCTGGGGGTGCGCACGGCCGCCTTGCCCGATGCCATCATCGAGCGCTGTCCGGCCGATGAGAGCCTGCTGGCCTACATCCTTAACGCCAAGTTCGCCGATCACCTGCCGCTTTACCGCCTGGTGGAAATCCTGGGGCGCTCGCAGATCCGCATCAGCCGCCAGACCCTGTCCAAGTGGGTTTTGACTTTGGGGGGCGCCCTTTCCCCCCTCTACGAGGCCATGCGGGCCCGGGTACTGGCAAGCGGCGTCGTTTTTGCCGATGAAAGCCCCATTCGCCTTCAGGAAAAGGGCAAAGGGCGCTGCCAGCAGGCCTACATGTGGGTCTATGCCGGCGGCGGCGGAGGTGATCCGCCCTACCGCTTCTTCGAATTTCACCGTAACCGCAACCATGCGCATCCCGAACAGACCTTGAAGGATTTCGAGGGAGTGCTGCATTCGGATAAATACGGCGCCTACGAAAAACTCGCCGCGCGCGAGGGGATCCAGTGGTGTCCGTGCATGGCCCACGTGCGGCGCAAGTTCGTCGAGGCGGAAACCGGCGACCCCGCGTTGCGGCGCATTATTCTGCGCAAGATCCGCCATCTGTTTCTGCTGGAGCGCGTGGCCTGGAAACGCGACCCAGAGGAGCGGCTGCGGATTCGCCGCGAGCTCGAAAAACCGATCCTGGACACCCTGACGCAGATCATCAAAGAGCGGCTGCTCGCCGGCGGGCTATTGCCCAAGTCCAAGTTCCATCAGGCCCTGCACTACTACATGGGCTTGGCGCCGCATTTTGACAACTATCTCAACCACCCCGATGCCCGGCTGGACAACAACGTGGCCGAGCGGGCCATTCGCCCCCTGACCATCGGCCGCAAGAACTGGCTGTTCGTCGGCAGCGAAGACGGCGGGCGGGCCAGCGCAACCCTGCTCACCCTGGTGCAGACCTGCCGGAATCTGGGCATCAATCCCCAGACCTACCTTGAGGACGTCCTGCGCCGCATCATGGGACATCCCGCCCAGCGAATTCAGGAGCTCCTTCCGGATATGTGGCTGGCAGCTAAGCAGAAGGATGCCGCACTTGCATCCGCCGATCAAGATGGGGCCAGTTGACGGTTACTTTTTGGTGGCCTCATACAACCTCCGCTGCAAACTTAAAATATGCAAAACAACTTATAGTATCTAATTAGTGTCCATCCGGAAACGTTAACTTACTGAATTTACTATAAAAAGAAGCATTTTTTGCTTGAACTGTTTGGCGCTTTTTGAGATACTATTGAACATAACCTATTGATATTGCAAGACAAACGCATTTCAAGGAGCTGTTCAATGCGCCAAAAACGCAATCCACAACTGGACCTGTTTACGACTGTGAACAAAACTCAAATCGGCAAAGAATTGGAACAGATGTCCAAAATTCTCGATGAGACGCCAGAGCTTCTTCAGGTCGTCTTTGACGATCTGGTCAAGGCCAAACGGGCCGACACGGGCCGGCAGGGATTGACTGCCGAGCAGGTGTTGCGATGCGCGACTTTGAAGCAATACCGGCAGCTCAGTTATGAGGAACTGGCGTTCCATCTGGACGATTCGTCCTCCTTCCGTCGGTTCGCCCGCCTGGAGAGGGGCCAGTATCCTCGCAAGTCGGTCCTTCAGGAGAACATTAAGGCGATTTCCGAACAGAGCTGGGAAGAGATTCACCATCTGCTCATCGACTACGCCATCAAACGCAAGATCGAGAAGGGCCGCAAGATTCGGATCGACTCAACGGCCATTGAAACCGATATCCACCACCCGACAGATTCCACGCTTCTGGCCGACGGTATCCGGATTATTACCCGGTGGCTGGCGGCCGGTAAGGCGCTTTCTCAGGCGCCTGTCTACCGTTACAGCGACCACAGCCGCGTGGTCAAGAAGCGGGTGATGACCATTCTCAACACGAAGAAGGACAAGATCCGAAAAGCCGCCTATCAGGATCTGCTCCAGTACGCCCAACGGGTGGTCAACTATGCCCTGCCGGCGATTGCCGAGCTGCACGCTTATCAAGGCCTTGAGTTCCTCAGCGCCCGGGGCATTGCTGCAAAGCTGGAAAGAGCCGTCGGCCTGCTGGGTAAAGTGATGGATCAAACCCGGCGGCGTGTGATCAACGGCGAGAAAGTTCCGGCTTCGGAGAAAGTCGTCTCTTTCTTTGAAGACCACAGCGACATTATCGTCAAGGGGCAGCGCGACACCACCTACGGCCACAAGGTCTTTTTCACGGGCGGCGTTTCCACCTTAATCCTCGATTGTCTCATTGAGCAGGGCAACCCCGCCGACAGTGAGCGCTACCAAACGCTGCTTGAGCGCCAAAAGTCCCTGCTGGGGCGCATGCCGCGCCAGGTCAGCGCCGATGGAGGGTTCGCCTCCAAGGACAACCTGGACTTCGCCAAGGCCCATCAGGTTAAAGACGCCGTCTTTGCGAAGCGCCGCGGGCTCTCGGTTCTGGATATGGCCAAGAGTCAGTGGGTCTACAAGCGGCTCCGGAACTTCCGTGCCGGGATCGAAGCCGGGATCTCGGTGCTCAAACGGGCCTTTGGACTGGACCGCTGCACCTGGTCCGGTTGGGCCGGCTTCAAACGGTACGTCTGGAGCAGCATCGTCTCCTACAATCTGCTGGCCATGGCGCGCATCAGGCTGGCCTGACCCGACGAGGCATGACAAAGAACAGGTTCATAGGGAGACGTGCGCCTTGAAATGAGCGTGCCATCAACGCGGGCAATCTCCCGGATGTAGTAGTAGGGTCTTCCCTTTTTCATTTTCTTGTGTAGGTGTGCCATGCAGCGATTATATCAGTAGGGTCTTACATGTCAAGCACAAAACATGATAAGCGCTTTCATACTGGCACATAAGGGGGTATCTTAGAGAAGTAAAGTTGGGTCTTACGCTACGAGAAAGCCTAACTGTCTGTAATTACAGGTATTTTGCGAATCAAACGAGGGTCAACTCTTAAACTCCTGTCAGACTTATGGGCATTTTGGCCGTTACGTCCCAGCGCCGGGAAGAGTAAGCGCG
>JAVVDY010000049.1:0-5733 GCA_032251255.1 Desulfuromonadales bacterium | reverse complement strand
TAGTCTAGCCGGAACTGTCTTTTTGCTCTTCAAGTGTGCGGGCTTTAAGCAAAAGCTGTTGTGCGGTATTGGTCCGCCCTTCGCCGAGATAATGATCGCCGAGTTCGCGCAACGCGTTGGCCACGCTCTGCGTGTTGCGACCAAGATTCGTCAGCGGCAAAGTCATCTTGCTGCTGGACTGGTGCAGGGCGCTGATGTTCTCCATCTGCAAGCCCCCCAGAGTTTTTTGGCCGAGCAGATAGCGTGCGGAATATTCGAGGACGGGCAGGTTGTCGCTGTTCAATCCGGCGCCGCGGCTGAACTCCTGCAAGCTCGCTTCATCGAACAGGTAATGTCTGGCGATCAGTTCACCAGGGGAGCTGATGCCGATCGCTTGCAAGGTGTCCCGCACGCCCGGTCGGGCCATGCGTTGCTGCAAGCCGAGGTAATCGAATTGCAGCTGATGGTGACCGCCGACCAGAATCAGGTCGCTGCCGGTTCGAAAGGCCAGCGCTTCAGGAAAGGTCTTGAGCAAGGTGTTGACGGCGATGCGCAGATTGTCGGAGGTGATATCGTAAAGACCGATCCATTGGGCAAAGAGCCCGCCGGTTTTCAGACGACTGGCGGCCAGTTGATAGAACTCATCGGTAAACAGGTTGCAGTTACCGCTCTGCCAGGGGTTGGAGGGCTCGGAAATGATGACGTCGTATTGAGTTTTCTCTGTCAACAGCAGGTTGCGGCCGTCGTTGATGAGAAGAGAGACTTTCTCTTCGACCAGGGCGTTTTGGTTGCTGTCGTCAAAATAGTGTGAGGCGGCAACGACTTCAGGCGAAATCTCCACGCACTTGATGCTCTCGGTCGGATGACTGCTCAGGCCGCTCAGGGTGATGCCGGTTCCCAGGCCGACAACCAGTACGTCGCGCGGTTCGGGATGCAATAACAGCGGCAACTGACCGACCAGCGCCTGGGTTGCCATATCACGGCCGATGCCGCCGTCGGTTTTACCGTTGACAGTGAAAAACCGCACCTGGCCGTCATTGCTTTCATGGATGGCGACCGTGGTTTCCAGCCCCTCGATCACCTCGAGGATTTTTTCTGACTGCAGAACCTTGTCGATGCCGCCGGCGGCGAGGTACTTTGCAGCATAGATGTAGACCCCGCTGTTCATCAGCCCCTGATCCCAGCGCGGACTTGCAAAGGCCAGCAGCAGGCCACCCATGCACACCAATGCGGCCTGGGAGTAGCCGGCTCTGGAGGCTTTGCTGAAAGCCAGCAAGAGCGTCGCTCCGAGCAGGACATTGACCAGGGCGAGGCCCTGAAAGCTGCTCTGGATTCCTATGCTCGGGATCAAAAGGAACCCGGCGACCAGGCTGCCGAGTACTGCGCCGGTGGTGTTGTGCAGCACCACCAATCCGACCCCCTCGCCGGTGCGCAGTTTGCCAGGGTCGAGAATGGCGATTGCGGCTGGCAGCAGGGCCCCGGAAATGATAATCGGCACGCAGATGATGGCGAAAACAATCACGCCGGAGAGCAGCGAAAGCAGCCACCAGTGACCATCAGCCAGCGCATGAGCGCGCAGGAAAAGATGCGCCAGTTGATCGTAGCAAGGTGCTGTTAACAGAACCGCCAGCCCCATCAGCAAGGTCAGGCGGACAAACAGCTGCTTTTCATTGAATGCGGGATGAATGATACGCGAATAAAGCGCTCCACCCAGGGCGATGCTGATCAGAAACGAACTCAGCATCAGGGAGAAGGCATAACTGGTGTTGCCGAGAAACAGCATAAACACCCGGGTCCAGAGAATTTCATAGGACAATGAGAAAAAACCGATCATGGCGCTGGCGATCAGGACCAGGCGGTGTTTCTGGATCAGATTCGATCGACTGCGACCGGGGAGGCCGGCTGGGCTGTCAACAGAGGCATGACCGCTTTCCCGGGAGTAGTGCCAGGCGATTGCGGCGATGACCAGGTTGAAGGTGACCGCGAGCAGGTTGGTGTTAAACAGTCCCAGTTGCGGAATCAGATAATAACCGCTCAGAAAGGCCCCTATGGACGCGCCCAGCGTATTGAGGGCGTAGAGACGGCCGATTTGACCGCCGGATTTCTTGCGGGCGAAGAACCGGCACATGATCGGAAAGGTGCCGCCCATGCACAGGGTTGGTGGGAGCAGCAGGAGCACCGCCACGACGATATGGGCGATGTGGTTGAAGACCGTCAGGTTCGGAGTGAATTGAGCAAGAGCGATATGGAAGGTGCTGGCCAGCTCGAGAGTTGATGTGAACAACAGGGCGAAAGCCGCGATTCCAAGCTCCAGATAAGCGTAGATGCGCAGCAGGTTGTTATTCCGGTCGGAGAATTTACCGAGAAGATAACTGCCGAGTGCGAGGCCCGCCATAAACGTGGCCGTAACGACGCTGACCGCCGTCATGGTGGTGCCGAAGGCCAGAGAGAGGTGCTTGGTCCACAGCACTTCGTAGACCAGGGCACTGAATCCGGACAAACTGAAAATCAAAAAGATGATGACTTTGTGTCGACCGCCGAGCTCCCCCATCGTCTCCCCCTGAAATGAAGACATCCCCAATCTCAAACATTAGAAAGCAAACATGAAGTTTAACCAAAGCAGGTTTCGTGCCATTCACCATCGCCTGCGCCGGCGAGCAGCATGCGGGATTTCAGGCCTGGAATCGGCAAGAATACGGCGACTACCGATGTGATGCCGATGCGAGATGCCCGATTCACAAGGGAGGTGGTCGGTGAAACAGCGGAACTCCTCGGCTATTTCATAAAAAAGCACACCGCCGGGCGTGCCACTTACCATGAAGGTTTGTCATGTGGGTCATCGGTTCGATTGTCACCCAGCGCATCCCCGGCAAAAAGCTCGCCTTTCACAGGCAGATGGTTCAGCTCAAGCAGCATCCGCCCGGCGAGGGTCTCATAAGCTGAATTCAAAGATCGTCGGCTGTGAAAGCCACCACGTCATCGATGTGGTCGCTATCAGTGAGCAGCATGATCAGGCGGTCGAGGCCAAGGGCGATGCCGGATGCGTCCGGCATGGTTACCAATTCGGCCAGGAACTTTTCCGGGAGGGGATAGGGTGTCTTGCCGGCTGAACGCCGGATCTCTTCAGCGGCAACGAAGCGCTTGCGCTGCTCGCATTGGTCGGTCAGCTCCGAAAAGGCATTGGCCACTTCCAGCCCGTCGATATAGAGTTCAAAACGTTCGGCAAGTTGTGGTTCTCCCGGCTTGGTGCGGGCCAGGGCCGCCAGGCTGGCTGGATACTCAATCAGGAAAGTCGGTCGCTGTTTGCCCAGGTGTGGTTCGACTTCGCCGGTGAGGACCTCTTCAAATCTGTCCGCGGCGAGGGCCGCCTGCAGGCTCATAGAGGCATACTGTGCGAAGGCTGCAGAAACCGTCAGCCGTTGCCATGGCATGGCCAGGTCGATCGTGCGTCCCTGTCGAAACAGCTTGCCCTCCGGCACCAGCACAAAAAACAGCTCCATGCATTCGGTCATCAGGGCATGGTAGTCAATCCCCGCCCGGTACCATTCGAGCAGGCTGAATTCGGGGAGGTGGTACTGGCCGCGTTCGCTCTCGCGCCAGACCCGGCAGAGCTGAAAGAGCTGCTCGTAGCCGGCGGCAAGCAAGCGCTTCATGGCCAGCTCCGGTGAGGTGTGCAGAGCCCATGCACCGCTGGCGACGATATCAATGTGCGCTTCCGGAGCATTGGCCGGAATGCGGTGCGGGGTCTCCACTTCGAGGTAGCCGCGGTGAATGAAAAAATTGCGGATCTCCTGAATAATCCGGGCTCTTTCTGTCAGCGCTTGGCGTTTGCGGGCCAGATTCCAGTTGGGCTCTTTCATGATTATTGGTCGTCCAGTTCCATGCCGAATCCTCTGCGTATCAAGCGGAAGAAATCCTCTACCAAAAGATAGAGGCTGGGAACCAGAATCAGGGTGATCACCGTGGCAAACAGGATACCGAAGCCCAGCGAGAGGGCCATGGGGATCAGGAAGCGGGCTTGCCGCGAGGTTTCGAAGATCATCGGCGCCAGGCCGCCGAAGGTGGTCAGGGTGGTCAGGATGATCGGTCGGAAACGGCGGGTGCCGGCGGCGCAGATCGCTGTGGAAGCGGAGGCGCCCTCGAGTCGCTGGCGGTTGGCGTAGTCGATCAGTACCAGCGAGTCGTTGACCACGACCCCGGAGAGGGCGACGATCCCCATCATGCTCATCAGGCTGAGGCTGTAGCCCATGAGCAGATGGCCGAGGATGGCGCCGACCACGCCGAACGGGATCGCCAGCATGACGATCATCGGCTGGCTGTAGCTGCGGAACGGGATCGCCAGCAGAAAGTAGATGACGATCATGGCCAGAATGAAACCTCTGAACAAGCCGCTGGTACTCTCTTGCATACTGGCCTGGCGCCCTTGATAACCGTAGGTTAATCCCGGGAAGTCGCGAGCCAGTTCAGGCAGGACCTGACTGTTCAAGGTGGCCAGGATCTGGCTGGTCTGACTGAGTGGCTCGACATCCGCAGTAACCGTCACGGTGCGGCGGGCGTCGCGGCGGTTGATGGTCGTATAGGCGCGGCCACGTTGAACTTCAGCAATCTCGAACAGGGGGACGAAGGTGCCGGCAGGGGTGCGGATCATCAGGTTTTCGATGTTGAATTCGCTGCTGCGTTCGTTTTCCGGCAGGCGCACCCGGACGGTAATCTCGTTGCGGCCACGCTGCTGACGCAAGGCCTCGGTGCCGGAAAAAGCGTTGCGCACCTGACGGGCGATTTCACGCGAAGTCAGACCGAGACTCTCGCCGCTCGGTTTGATACGGAAGTCGAGCTGCTCTTTGCCCGGAGTGAAGCCGTCGTCGATATCCTTGACGTTGGCGAATTCATCCAGCTTCTCCGCCAGGGCACTGCTGGCCAGGTCGAGAACCTCGGTGTCGCGATGCGAGAGTTCCACGGTCAGGGCGCCACCCCCGCCGGGTCCGCCCCGATCTGATTCGTAGCGCAAGGATTCCAGGCCGATAATCGTACCGACTTCTTCTCGCCAGAGCCGGGTGACATTACCGGTGGTCAGCGGCCGCACTCCAGGTGGTTTCAGGTAGGCTCTTACCAGGACCTGGCCCTCATCGATTATGGCGAAAACTCCCTGCAGCAGCTCATCGCCGCCGTTGGCCGCGGCCACGTTTTCAATACCGGTAACCAGGCGTTTCTGCACCTGCAGAGCTGCGGCCAGTGGGCTTCCGGGAGGCAGCATGGCGGTCACAACGGCCTGGTCCGATTCCACCCGCGGCATCAGGATCATGCCGATGCGTCCGCTCATGACAAAGCTGATCACGATCATCAGCACCGCCATGCCGATGGCGACGGTCAATCCTCGCCAGCGGAGACTCAGCTCGAGCAGCGGTCGGTAGTGTTTTTCGATAAAGCGCGCGACGCCGGCACTGAAGCCCTGCTGCCAGGTGTGCAGGCGCGCGGTCAGTTTACTGGTGGGAGTGCTGCGGGTATGGGCGAGGTGAGCCGGCAAAATAAACAGGGCTTCAACCCATGACACGATGAAGACTGTGACCACCACCACGGGAATCGCCTTCCAGATTTTGCCCATGGTGCCGGGTACAAAGTAAAGCGGCATGAACGCGACGATATTGGTGAGTATGGCATAGGTGATCGGTATGGCAACATTGCGGGCGCCGAGAATGGCAGCCTTGGCCATGCCGTGGCCGCGCTGGCGGTATTCATAGATGTTTTCGCCAGCCA
>JAVVDY010000048.1:0-5893 GCA_032251255.1 Desulfuromonadales bacterium | reverse complement strand
AGATTTGACCCGACAACGATATTGAAACGCCGTAGGGGCGCGATAAATCGCGCCCGATCACCGCCCGCAAACACGGCAAATCGTAGGGGCGGGGTCTCCCCGCCCGGTTCCGGTGGCCCCCGGCAAAACCGTTTCCCGACGGGGAACCATCAGGTAGGGGCCCCGCGGGGAGAAGCCGGATCGGTTGTGATCGAGATCGATATCGGGGCTGTTGTTGGCGGGCGCGATGAATCGCGCCCCTACGGTTCGACGATTCAACGTATCAACAATTAAACGGCCTTTCTACCCATCAACGATTACCCGCCCCCCGCGGCTCTGCTGCCGAGCAGCTTCAGCTTATCCTGATAGCTGAGGTTCTCAGGGTCGAGACTGGCGGCTTTCTTGTAGGCATCTATAGCCGCCGGAATCTCTCCCTTCAGTACATAAATGTAGCCGAGGTCGGCCCAATGCCATGGCGTTTGCGGGTATTTTTCGACAATTCTCAGGGATTGTGCCACGGCATGGTTCAGGCTCAATCTTCGCTTGTCCTGGGAACTTTTCGCCACCGGCGCAACGGCATCGCTGGCACGCTGATAAACCAAAGCGACATCGTCGACATAAACCAGTGCCCAGGATTCCTGGTAAAAAAGGCTCTGCCAGAGTTTGTTGGCCCTGCCGGTAATCGGGTTGAAGGCCGATATCACAAGCGTGGTCGCGCCGAGATCTTCCAGCTTTCTTTCCCAACCGGATTGCGCTTTCTCTATCGACTGGTTATCGACGTAAATGGTCTCCGACAAACTGCGTGTATCATTAAGGATCGTTGCCCAGGGAAGAGCCCAGAGCAGATAACCACCCCATTCATAATTGCAAAAGATCCGCTCGCCTGGCGCCGTGCGCGCAAGGAACTCTGCCGCTTTTTCCGGGAAACGCTCCGGCTCCAGGCCCCAGGTCAGGCCACGCCCATCGCGAGCGTCGAAAAAAAAGAGAAACAACATCAGCAACACTGATCCACCGATCAACGCGCGCCGCCAGAAGACCGGCAATGCGATTTTATCCAGGAAGGCCGGAACGTAGAACGCGGCAGCAATCACCATAAAAGGCATGTAGCGCGCCGACTGCAAAGAGATGACAATGGTCAAGGCGAGAACCGCCAGCGATGCCCAGACGGCGGGTCGACGCACCACCAGAACGGCCGAGAGCGACAGCAACAGGGCGAAAAAGTAGCCGAGATAGTAATCGCGATATTCAGCCGCCAACCGTAGCGGCGACATGAACTCGAATGTCTGTTGTTGTAACGCAGAATTCTGGAATTTTATGAATTCCAGCAGCAGGGAGATCCCCAACGGATTGATAAAAGAGACCGCGATGGCAAGCAACGCCCAGCCCGTTACAGCAGAGAGCCTTTGCTGACGGCTGACAAGAGAAAAGGTGACGTAAATGACGATGGTGACAATTCCTAGCAGGTAACCGCCATGCGAATTGGCCCAGACCAGCATCAGAACAGGCAGAAGTTTCCAATGCCGTTTTTCCAGGAGGTAGAGCAAACAGGCGAAGCCGACGAAAGAGACCAGATTCGGTCTGTCGGCACGAAAGTGCATAAGCGTTTCGTAAAGCGGCAGAAACGCGAGCAACAGCCACTCCCACCTGGTTTTTTTCTGCCACTGGCAGCTGAGAATCATTGCGAAGATGGCCAGGAAGGAGAGGCTCTTGAAGAGAGCTATCGCAAAAAAACCGCCGATAGCAAAAAAAAGGGAGTAGCCAACCTGGGCAAGCCAGTAGCTTTTAAGAATAGCCTGCTCGCGCACGCTGTCGAAAGCATAGCCGGTGAAAGGGTCCTGGTCCGGAAGCTGCGTATTCGCCGTGATCCACCGCCCATTGGCGAGGTGCCAGAAAAAATCGGGATCGAAAATCCTGCTGAAGAACGTTAGTGCAGCAATAGCCAGAAGAATGAAGAGCAGAAAAAAATGATGATTCGATTGATTGATTCGTTCACCTAACATAAAATCCCTCCGCAATCTGCAACGTCTTCCTGCCTGCCGAACTTGGTCGATATCGTGCCCTGATAGCACACAACAAATCAAGAGGCCCCATAAAAATGACCATGACATTAAAAACATCAGCCACCATCACCCCCCTCGTCGACCTGTTCCGGCAAGGCCACTACGCCGAGGCCGTGGACGGTGCACGTCAACTGACAGAGTCCGATCCGGCTAATGGCATGGCCTGGAAAATCCTCGGTTCCGCCCTCAAGCAGCTGGGGCGTGGTGAGAAGGCTCTCGATGCCTTGCGTCACGCCGCACAGTGTGCGCCGAATGATGCCGAGATCCCCTACAACCTCGCACTGATCCATAAAGAGCTTGGCCAACTTGAAGCGGCGCAAGCCGCCTGTCGCGAGGGCTTGCGCCTTCAGCCAAACTTCGTCGAAGCCTGGAATAACCTCGGCAACATCCAGCGTGCCCTCGGCCAATACAATGCTGCCGTGGAGAGCCTGACGAAAGCGGTGGAACTCCAGCCAAACTTCCTCCTCGCCCGCAACAATCTGGGCGGCGCCCTGCGCAATGCCGGCCGCCTCGAAGACGCAGCCGCCTGCTATCGACAACTCCTCAAACTCAAGCCGGACTACGCTGAGGCTCATCACAATCTCGGCATCGTCCTGCGCGATCTGCAGCATTTCGACGAGGCGGTGCGCTGCTTCCGGCGTGCCCTCAAACTCAACCCCGCTTATGCCGAAGCCGAAAACAATCTGGGGATCTCCATGGAAGAGGACTTCAGCCTTTCTGCCCAGGCTGTAACCCACTACCGGAAAGCCCTCGATCTGAAACCGCAGTTCCCGGACGCTCTTAACAACCTCGGCGTTTCACTGCAAAGCCTCGGGCATCGTCAAGAGGCCATCGACTGCTTCCACCGCGCCTTGCAGATCAGACCGTTCTACCCGGAAGCCAGCAGAAACCTGAGCATGCTGCATACGTTTACTACAGACGATCCGCTGCTTGCCAATTTGGAAGAACAGCTTGCCAGCTGTCCGGTCAATAGTGACGACCGCATCCAACTCGATTTTGCCCTGGCCAAAGCCTACGCAGACATCGACGCCATCGATCTCTGCATGGAACGGCTTGACGAAGGCAACCGGCTGCGCAAAGACCAGCTCGGTTACGACATCAACCGCGACAAGGAACTGTTCCGGCGCATTCAGGAGCGCTGCCTGCTCTCTCCTGCCCGACTGGAGCCTCCGGTTGCTCCTTCAAGCCCCCGGATAATCTTTATTCTCGGCCTCCCCCGCTCCGGAACAACCCTGGTGGAGCAGATTATCGCCAGCCACTCAAAGGTCTTCGGTGCGGGTGAATTGAGCACCCTCGACCGGGTCGCTCGCCCGATGATCATGGGAAAAACCGGACAGATGACTACCATGGAACTGGCCGAGCTTCGCAACCACTACCAAATCGCCATCGACCGCCTGGAGTCGCAGCAACCTGTCATCACCGACAAAATGCCTCTCAATTTTCTCTGGGTCGGTCTGATTCAGGCTTTTTTACCCGAAGCGAAAATTGTTCATGTCAAGCGCGACCCGATCGCCACCTGCTGGTCGATCTACAAGCATTACTTTCCGGCGAGAGATCTCAGCTTTTCCTGTAATCTTCAGGATCTGGCCACATACTGGCACCTTTACAATGATCTGATGCGCTGCTGGCACCAAACTTTCCCCGGAAAAATCTACGACCTTGATTACGAACGACTCACCAAACACCAGGAGGCGGAGAGCCGCAAACTTCTTGCCTTCTGCGAACTCGACTGGGAGCCGTCCTGCCTCGACTTTCACCGCAGTGAGCGTGTCGTGCGCACCGCCAGCTCCACTCAGGTAAGGCAGAAGATTTATCAGGGAAGTTCTCAAGCCTGGCGAAAATTCGAGAAGCACCTTGGGCCGCTCTTGGCGGGCCTCAGTGACAATGGATGAGAAAAACCAGTGAGTCTCTGAAAGACTGTTGATACGTTGGTAGTTGAGGGTTGATACAGCCCGCCATGAAGCCCCCCCCGTGGCAAGGGGAGAAGAACAAACCGTCGGCAACGAGAGCCCACCCAGGAGTGACTTTATGAACAACACCACCGAGCTGATTCAGAAGGCCAATGCCTGCACTCAGCGCAAGGATTTTCAGGAGGCCATCAACATCTACAAGCAGGTTTTGCAGGACGAACCCAACCACATCGATGCCAGCTACCTGCTCGGCTCCGTTTACGGACAACTCGGCGAGCTTGACAGTGCCAGGGAGCTGCTCCTCAAGGCCCACCAGTTGCGACCAGGCTCGCCCTACATCTGCACCAACCTGGGCAATCTTTTCAAAATGAGCGGCAAACTGGCCGAAGCTGCCCGCTTCTATCGAAAGGCAATCAGTCTCAAGTGGGATATCCCGCAGGCACATTGCGGTCTCGGAGAAATTCTCTCTCAGCACGGCATGAGTGACGAAGCGATCCGCTGTTTCGAGAACGCCAACAAAATACAGCCCGGGGTGGTGAATATGAATATGGCCCTTGCTTACGAACTGGAAAAGCATGGCGATTATCAGCGGGCACGGACGATCCTCAAGCCGCTTATTGAGGCGGGGCAAGCGGATCACAGAACTTTGGTCACATACGTGGTGACCTTGCTGCATGAGCAAGCGGATCAGGAAGACCTCCTTGCGGCCGGCAAACGCCTTCACTCCTTTCTCGACAATTGTTCCGACCGCATCTCTGCCGCTGATACTGGTCATTGCTGGCTTGTCCTCGGCCAATGTTACGATGCTGCAGGGGATTTCGCTGCGGCATTTTCCTGCTTCACCAAAGGGAATCGGTTACTGGCAACCCCTTTCGATGAACAGGGCTATTTCTCGAGACTGGCAAGTCTGCGTAGCGCCTATGCCCCGGAAAACCTCAAAGACTTGACGATAGCCGCCGGCGACGGTGCCGATCTGATCTTTATCGTCGGCATGCCGCGCTCCGGAACAACACTTATTGAGCAGATCCTGAACACGCATCCCGAAGTCGGCTCTCTCGGGGAAACCGGTTATTTTTCCAAAGCACGTACTGCGGTGTGCAGTTCCGGTGACCGGGAACTGTCCCGCGAGGAGCTGTCTCGAGTCAGTGCCAGCTATCGGGGGTACCTCCCCGAAACCAGCCAGGGCATTCGTCTGCTGACCGACAAGACCTTGAATAACTTCATCGAACTCGGCCATATTGCCCAGGTTTTCCCGAAAGCCAGGGTGGTCAATTGCTCGAGAAATGTCCTCGACACCTGTATCTCCTGCTACAGCCACCGGTTCAACGGATATATGCCGTATACCTATGACCTCCATGCCTTGGGACGATACTGCCGTGGCTACCTCGACATTATGAACTTCTGGGCGAATACGCTTGAGTTGCGGATCCTTGACCTCAATTACGAGGCTCTTATCGCCGATCCGGAAAAAGGGGTTCGCGGCCTGCTCGATTTCTGCGATCTCCCTTGGGATGATGCGTGCCTGAGTTTTCACGAAAACAGCCGTTTCGCAAAAACGGCCAGCTATCACCAGGTTCGAAAACCGATTTATAGCAGCTCCGTCGGTCGCTACAAGAACTACGAGATCTACCTCGAGCCCTTCAAGCAAGCACTGGAAGGTCGTTGATTCGTTGATGATTGAGAAGTCCCTTTAACAAAGAGGAGAAAATTGCGAAGACCGCACCCCCTGCAGCCAGACCCATGGTTGTCCGTTGATGATCAAAGTCCCCCTTTAGTAAAGGGGGATTTAGGGGGATTTGACCCTGGGCTTGCAAACAAGAGCAAATCCCCCCCCAGCCCCCCTTTGACAAAGGGGGGAGGAACAACAAACGCCGCGCACCCTGCAGCCAGACCCATGGTTGTCCGTTGATGATCAAAGTCCCCCTTTCGTAAAAGGGGGATTTA
>JAVVDY010000047.1:0-6280 GCA_032251255.1 Desulfuromonadales bacterium | reverse complement strand
ACCTTGATCGAGCTGCTGGCAGTGGTGGCGATTATCGGGATTCTTGCGGCAATCGGGCTGCCTGTCTATCTGGATCATCGAAACCGGGCCTTCAATATGGCGGCAGTCTCTGATCTGAAGAACTTCAAAACCG
Organism: Desulfuromonadales bacterium; assembly: GCA_032251255.1. Lineage (GTDB taxonomy): Bacteria > Desulfobacterota > Desulfuromonadia > Desulfuromonadales > Geopsychrobacteraceae > BM509. Next base: position 6,147 of record JAVVDY010000047.1, on the reverse strand, counting down.
GTATGGAGGCCTACTATGCCGAAGAGAAGAGCTATCCTAGTTGGTGACGATTTTTGTCAGGCGCGCTGACGCTGCGGGGCCGATACCTGCTGAAGCGACATTTTCGACCGGTGCAATCTGATGGAAACTTCTTCCTATAATAAGTAGTTTAGCCGGTTTATCTCGAATAACAGGTTGTTGGCACCAGTCTTGAAAAATAGATCATCAACAATTTTATATGGCGCCCATTCGGGCAGTCTCATCCACGAAAGGAGTTTGACCTATGTTGAAGAAATTCCGTAAATCCGAGAAGGGTTTCACCCTGATCGAGCTGCTGATCGTCGTCGCGATCATCGGCATCCTGGCCGCCATCGCCATTCCGCAGTTCGCGTCTTACCGCGCCAAGGCTTACAATTCGGCGGCCCAGAGCGATCTGAAGAATTTCAAAACCGGCATGGAAGCTTTTTACGCCGACAACCAGCGTTATCCGACACTCTAAGACTTAACTTAATGACAGGCATTCGGAGGTTTATTATGAAAAAAGTGATGTTCGTAATGATTGCAATTTTGCTGCTGTTCGCACCGGCTATGGTTTTGGCTGCGGAACCTGTTGAGTGTACAACTGGCGCAGATTGTAAAATGGTGGCAGATAACGGAGAACTCATCTCAACCCTGTCAAACAAGGTAACACTCGGTGCTGTTTCAGCTGGAGACGCCTACGCTGCGGTTAGTGGACATTCTGCTGGAAATAAGCTTTACGCTTCGACATCTGGTGATACTAAGATTTACACCCAGACATCCGACCCTGTAACTGTCGCTACTCCTTCTAACTCAGACACAGCACAATTTGCGACCGGTGGTGGTTGGTCGCCTCTGTAACATAATTAAGTAGGATTTGACGGTTAGAATTTGGGGCAGGGCAGAGATGCCTTGCCCCTTTTATGTAGGTATCTCATGATAGAATCCATACTTAAAATACTTTGCCAAGCAAAAAATTCCTTCCTTTGGGCAGTGCGAGATCGGATTCTTCATGCGATTTTCGGGATGGGTTTTTTGCTTTTGCTAATGGTCCCCATTTTTAGTAATTTTTCTATGCGGCAGGTTCAGGAAAGTTCAATTTCACTCGTCCTTTCATTCTTTTCGACAACTCTGTTGGCAGTGGCTGTGTTACTTGGTTCTGCTGCTATCTTTCGAGATGTCGACCGTCGCTATACGGCGTCGGTGCTGGGCCTGCCTCTATCGCGCGCGCACTACCTGCTCGGACGTTTTGCCGGCCTGTCCCTTTTTCTGATCGGTACGGCGTGCATTCTGATGCTGTTCGGAGCTGCGGTGATCGCCTGGTCGATGACGATCTACCCGGCGTCACAACCGGTCGACTGGTGGACGGTTATACTTGCGTTTGTGGCTGACACCGGCAAGGCGATCCTGGTCGCGGCTCTGGCTCTGTTGTTCTCTTCCTTGAGCACTTCGTTTACCCTGCCGTTTTTTTGCAGCCTCGGTATCTGGCTGGCCGGTTCGGCCAGTCAGGAAGCCTACGACTATATTCAAGGACCCCTCGGGGACGATCTGCCGCAGACGGCGCGGTGGTTTGCCGAACTCTTCTATTACCTTCTGCCCAACTTCTCTGGCATGAACTACCACCTGCACGCGGTCTACGGGCTGCCTGTGGTCTGGTCGGGCGTTTTGATCAGTTTTGCCTACACGCTGCTGTATGGCAGCGTTGTGGTCTGGTTGGCCATGTTCGTCTTCGGTCGCCGCGAACTGCCATGAAACGTCTGCTGTGCGGACTGCTGCTGCTCGCTGTTCTGGTGCCGCTGACGACCCGGCAAGCGGACATGTTGCGGCAACGGCCGGTTGAACTGAAACTCGGCCAGCCGATGTCGTCCACGCTGGTTCGCCTGTTTGCTGGAGAGCACGCGTCCACCCTGGCTCTGCGCAATGTGGTCCGGGTGATGTTCTATTTCGGTTCGTTTTTTGAGGACAACCCGAACCGGGTCAAGAGCCTCCCCGAATACGCCAACATGTATCAGCACCTGGTGCAGGCCGTTCGCCTCGACCCCTACAATATGGACGCCTACTACTTTGCCCAGGCCGCCTTTACCTGGGAGGTCGGCCGGGTTCGTGAGGTCAACGCCATGCTCGATCATGGCATCAAATATCGCACAAACGACTACCTGCTACCGTTTTATGCAGGCTTCAATGCGGCGTACTTTCTGAAAGACTATGCCGCCGCCGCCGACTATTTCCAGATGGCGGCCGACCGATCCGGTAACCAGCTGTTTGTCCGGCTGGCCTCGCGCTACTTTCACGAGGCGGGCCGGACAGATCTCGGTCTGGCCTACCTCGACAATATGATCGACAGCGCCAGTGACGCTAGAACCCGCACGATTTACGAACAGCGTCGAGTGGCTCTGCTGGCTGTTCAGGCTCTGGAAGAAGCGATCGACACTTTCCAGGAACGCTACGCTCGATTGCCGGAGACGCTTGACGCCTTGGTTAAAACAGGCATCCTGGCGGAACTTCCCGCCGACCCCTACGGCGGCAGCTTCTATCTCGATGAAGATAACCGGGTGCGCACCACCAGCAAATTCGCCGTCCGTTCAGAACAGAACGACATGGACAGTTCGACTCGTCCCGAGGAGGTGCAGCGGTGAGCGGAAATCTCTGTCAACCGGTCGTCATCGACCGGTTGAGCAAAACCTTTCGCGGCAAACGTGGCAAAACCGTGGCGGCATTGCAGGATGTGTCCCTGAGTGTCGACCGTGGCGAGGTGTTCGGTTTTCTCGGTCCCAACGGTGCCGGCAAGAGCACCACGATCAAGACCCTGATGGGGATGATCCGCCCCGGCTCCGGGGAGATATGGCTGTGCGGCCAGTCGGCCGGTACGGTTGAGTCGCGGCAAAAAGTCGGTTACCTGCCGGAAAATCCGGCGTTCTACGACTTTTTGAGCGCCAGGGAGTATATGCAGTTTGTCGCCGACAGCTACGGCATGTCTAGGGCTGAGGCTGAATCAGCAATCGACATCTGGCTGGACCGGCTGGATCTGACCGCTGCCGCCAGGCGACCGATACGCACGTACAGCAAGGGGATGGTGCAGCGCCTCGGCCTGGCTCAGGCGCTGTTTCACGATCCGGAGGTGACGATTCTCGATGAACCGATGAGCGGCCTCGACCCCCAGGGGCGGGCCCTGGTCAAGGATCTGATTGCTGAACTGAAACAGGCCGGCAAGACGGTTTTTTTCAGCACCCACATCACCGCTGATGTCGAGAAAGTCTGCGACCGCCTGGCGATTATTGTTGGGGGGCGGATCCGGGTCGATTCGCCGGTCGAGGAGATTATGCGCCAGGGAGTGACCGGCTACCGTATTCTGGCGCGTGGCGACAGTCTGGCCGCTCTCACAGATGGTGAGTGTGTGGCCGCAGCGCTTCAGGAGTACCAGTTCCGGGTCGATGCGGCATGCCTGTCGCAAAAGATTGCCGGGATTACCGCCACAGGCGCATCCATTGAACTGGTTGAACCGTTGCGGCGCGATCTGGAAGCCTACTTCCTCGACGTTGTGCAACAGGCCCAGGCATGACCCTGCGACTGCCGTTCCAGTGGCTGCTGCTGGCCCTGATCGTGCTGGGAGTGTTCTACCCGGCAATTTTCGGTGGCTTCAGCCTGGCGGACGATACCACGCTGGTCAATCGTCTTGTCAATCTGGAACACTTCGATTTCTCCCGGCTGTTCTTCCGCAGCGGCGGCTACTACTACCGACCGATTGTCTCTGCCACGTTCTACCTCGATCAGATCTTCTGGGGTGCCTCGGCCATTATCATGCACGTGGAGAACCTTCTCCTCCACCTGCTGAACGCTACGCTGGTTTTCGCCATGGCGCGCCGCTTCTGCACCGGGAACGCCCGTTTGCCGAACTGGCTGCCGCTGCTGATGGCCATCGCCTTTGCCCTGCACCCGATTACCACCGAGGCGGTCTGCTGGGTCTCCGGGCGGTTCGATCTGCTGGCCACCACGTTTGTGCTGCTTTCGACCTGGCTGCTGCTTCGGGGGCTGGAACGGCCGGGGTTGTGGCGACTGCTGCCGGCGCTGCTTGCTGCTCTGCTCGGGTGCCTCTCCAAGGAGACGGCGCTGTTTTTCTTCGGTGGTGCGGTGTTTCTTATCTTTATTCATCATCGCCAGTGGCTGGCGACGCCGTTGGCCGCGCTGCGCGCCACCCTGCCGGCACTGTTCCTCTGGAGCGGCGGGGCGGTGGTCTATCTCGTCTTCCGGCAGATGGCCCTGGCCGGGCGCGATACCGGCATCAAGGCGGTAGCCAAAGCTGCAAGCGGCCAGGCGGGGCTGTTCGACTGGCTCGACCAGGTGCGGATCGCCATTAAAGTGGGCGGATTCTACCTGAAAAAAATCTTTGTCCCGTACCCACTCAACTTCGCCATTACCGAGATCAGCGGTCTTTACCAGTATCTGGGACTGGTCTTTGTGGCCCTCTGCCTCTGGTTGCTCTGGCGGGTCTGGCAGGGCTCAATGGCTGCGGCCATGTTCTGGGCTGCCGTGTTTACTGGCTCGGCGGCCTTCATGGTGGTGTTCGGTAAAATGGCCTGGACTCTGCTGGCCGAGCGCTATCTGTACATGCCGGCCGCCTTTTTTGTCCTCGGTTGGTGCGCTTGGGGAGCCGATCGTCGCAATGACCGGCTGCTGCGTCTCTTTTTGCTGGGGGCCGTACTTTTTGTTCTGGTCGGTGCCGCACTGACCATCGAGCGGTCCAGGCTCTGGAGTGATCCGGTGGCTTTGACCGAAGACACCGTGGCCAAGTCGCCCAAGTTCGTGCAGGCACGCAAGGATCTGGCGAATTATTATTTTGCGTTGGGAAGGAGCGATGAGGGGAAAGCCCTTTTAGAGGGCCTTGTCGAAAAGACCTCAAAAGGCGGCTACATCGAAGACGATATCTCGCTGGCCTGGCAGCTTGAAAAAGAGGAGAAATATACAGAAGCACAGAGGGTGTTGCGTAAAGCTCTGGAGAACCCCGGCAAGCAGTTTGTTAAACTCGCCAATGCACTGATTGCCCTGAATCACAAACGACTGGCGGCAGAAGCAGACGTTGCAATCAAAAACGAAATCCGAGGCGAGAATGTTCGCCTTTTTGAGCAACTCCGCAAAGGCAATAATGACCCTTTTCTGGCCTACCGGCTGGCCAGGGAATACTGTGCTCTTGGTGAGGTCGGCAAGGCGCGCGCGCTTTTCTCTGAGGCCTATCGCCGAGCGCCGGCTTCTGCCCATTATCGGGAGGCTGCCGGCAAACTTGCGGAAACTCTTGCAGAAGAAGAATGATGCTCTTCTTGCGTTTTGGTTTGTTTTTTGCTAGTTAAATCCGGAAGATGTGACTGTTTTGGTGGAATTTCACCGGGAGTTATGCCATGAACGTGTCATCGCAGAAAGGTTTCACTCTGCTGGAACTCCTGGTTACCGTGGCGGTGATCGGAATCCTTGCAGCCATTTCCATCCCCAGTTACTACAAATTCACCTCACGGGCCCAGCGAGCGTCGGTCGTCTCCGATGGCCGCTCCGTTTACCGCGGCATGATGGTCTACTTCATGGATGATCCCGATAATGTGCAGGGTTTCCCCAACGGGCAGGCCGGCCCGTTCCTGTTTGACAAATGCACGTTCTATCCGCTGTTTGCCAGAAACAAGCCAGCCCCGGAAGCGAACGACAAGCAGAATTATATCGATATCCTCAGTGTTGATCGCTTGAAAGACCGGGTCATCGGGGGGTGTGTTGATTCTTACGACTCGCCGGATGTGATTAATATCAATGACCAGTTCTACCTGACATTTCGCACCAAGCGCAGCCCGAACGAACGGGTCATTATTGCCCAGACTGACCAGGATATTAAGGATGAAAACGGCGATGTCGTCATCCCTGGCGGACAGTACCTGGACGGGGTTTTTGTTTATATGAATGGTAACTTCTACTGATCGCCACCCAGCCTCTCGCTCTTGCGGATCTTTTCCGACAAAAAATGTCACCCGTCTGACGTTTAAGGTCCGGTCGGAGGGGACATTCTACTTGTTGAATTGAGTAGATCGTGAAGGTGACCGTCACAGGCCAAGTGGGGGGAAGGGGAAGGATTGGTCCAGTACGGGCCATTCTGTGGACGCACGCCGCTGCACATCT
>JAVVDY010000046.1:0-7494 GCA_032251255.1 Desulfuromonadales bacterium | reverse complement strand
CGAGATTAAAGCTGAGCTTGTCAACACCATCCAGACGATCAAGAATCTCAAGGTTGAGTTGGCAAGTCACGGCTAGAGTCACGGCTGGAGAACGGCTAGAGTCAGAATGGATTTGCGGCGATGGTCATAGTAGAAGCAATCAGAAAATTTGTCTGTGATAATGACTTGTATGGTCTCTATCGTTCCTACAGCTGGGGCGGAGATCAGTGGGAAAGCGGCTTTTTAGACATCCTGAAACTCGAAACCCAACTTTCAAACCATGATCACTCAAGCGGGATTTCACTTGACGACGTCAAGGCGGTCGCCAACTGGGGCAAGCTCAGAAATCCGGGGCGGATTTGCGGCGTTTCGCCTGTGCTGCCGCAAAAATCGTGTAGCAATGCAATCACCAATCGACTTGAGCCTTTGAATGTCCTCAAAATTTCGATCATCAAAGGAATCGGTTCGACCTATTTCACCAAAATCCTCCGTTTTGCTGCACCAGCTATCTACGGTGCACTCGATACCCGTTGTGTCAGGGCCTTTGGCAAAGGGGATCCCATCAGCCAGCATCATGATTGGCTTGATTTGACCGTCAAAAACTATGGTTACGGTTGGTTCATTCCTGAAGCTCAGAAAAACTGGCCAGCCGGCTACGGTCAATGGCTCGAAATTCTGGATACATTTTGTTCCATTCTCCCGGCGAATTGCCCGCATCCAGAATCATTTGTCCGCCATGGCATGAGAAATAAGGGCGTCTGGACTTGTGCTGATGTTGAGATGGCGTTGTTCGCCTATGCGAGTAACGCTGTGAAGTGAAAGACAGGAAGGGAAATGGAAATTACAACCAACTGGGTCAAACCACCCAACGCCATCGGCGGCCTCGACCATCTCGCTGTTCAGGCCCCCTGCATCAGCCTCTACGGCAAAATGCTCCCCGGCATCACCAACGTCACCGATCGCGCCCGCTACTACAGCTTCTACCCCTGGGTCGTCTGGTCGCTGGAAAAACGCGGCCATACCTACGGCGACACCTTCATCGATCTGTTCCGCAAAGCCGACTGTCTCTTCACCCTGATTGCCGAACGCCACGCCAAGGTCGCCGGTGGTGACCGGGATGATCATGCTGCCGCAACCGTCGGCAGCGGCAATATGGCAGGGCCGGTGGCCAGCATTCGCGACGGGCATTCCGTTACCTTGTCTGACTATGCGTGTCGTGAAGGGAAGACTCGTTATTTCAAGAACAAGCTGGGCGGGCTCGGCCAGTATTACCTGGGTGTGTTCCGCGAACTGGGCATGATGACCGGCGACCAGCAAAACGGCATCAAGAATATCCGTGAAGTCGGCGGTACCATGGCGGAGTGCGTTGATCCGCATGTTGACGGGGAGCTGTTTTTCAAAACCATCGAAGAGGACAGAGTTTCCACCGCTCGACTTGATGACCTGCATGCGTTCTGCCCTTGCGCTTTGAAGGCCAGCGCCGCAGAACATCGCAAAGTGACCGAACTGTTCTTCGGCCATGGTTCATTTTCCGGGCCGAATGCCCTGGCCCGGCGGCGCACCTTGAAAACCATCCTGCAGCTCGCGGACCAGCTCGCCGCCGCCGGCGTGACTATCGATCTGGAGCAATTCCGAGGCTGCAGCTATAGCGGGGCTCTGCCCGACCAGTCCCGTTGGCGGCTCCCTGCACACATTGAAACCACCCGACAGCAATGGGCCATCTATCAGCGCAACGAACTCCTCTCCCTGGCTGTACAGGGAATTTTCTACACCATGCTGCATGCCTATCAGGAGTCAACAGAACGGTTCCACGCCGTTGACGCTCTCGCGCAATGGTTCCTCGCCACGCCCGAGGTTGAACAACTGAATGCTCTCTTCCCGCTGCAGGATTCCGTTGCGACCTTGGCCGCAGCAGCCGACGACTGGCTCGCTCCCCTGGAAGACTGGACCAACGCCAATCACGAGGTTTTTCTTGCCGGCAGGATTGCCTCGCTGTGTGGCAGCCGGGAGGACGGCGAAACGAAGCGGACGGCGATTCTTGAGGCGTGCCTGAAAGTCCTGCTTGCCCTGCAGAGTCGTCCTGAAACCCGGGAGGGATACGGCCCCTTTGTCTTCCCGCCGAATTATCTGAACGCCTATCCGATCAATCTGCAGACCTTTAACCAGCACAGCATCGCGAGCTGGAGCACCCTGACGGCTCGGCAATGGCTCGGCTGGCTGACGACATCCTGGGGCGTTAATACCCACCTGATGGTGGCGCTGCGCAAACTGCGCGGTCAGTCACAATCGACGTTCCGCATCCGTCCTTCGGATCAGGGCCTCGAAATCATCGCCGTGCCGGAAGCGGTCTTCACCTCACCCCGTTTCAGACAGGCCCTGCGCATCCTGAAAGACATTGGTGCTCTCGAAAGACAGGGCCAGGTTTGGAGCGTTTCAGCGATCGGTCGCCAGTTCATGGAGTCGGCCGATGACTGAACGCATCTCGCTCATCAACGAGATCAAAAGCGGGGGATACGAAGCATCCCTGTTCACGACCTTCAACGCCTACCTTCCCTTTTATGAAGATGTTGTCCTGCGCCACCTGATGGGCAGCGGCATCCGGCACAATGTGCTGATGATGGATGCAACCCAGACCGCGATAGCGGTTGATCAGCATCCCCCGTATGCCGCAGGCCGGTTCTATACCCTGGCGCCGGTCAAGGTCGGCGGGGCCTTCCATCCGAAAGTTATCCTGCTGGTTGGCAAAAACAAGGGAACCCTGCTGGTTGGCAGCCACAACCTGACTCTCTCCGGGTTCGGGTACAACCGGGAGCTGACCAACCTGATCCGCTGCAAAGGGGCAGAGGATGCCGAGGGAGCGGCGCTGCTGGCTTCCGCCTGGCGAGCTATTCTCGACTGGGCTTCATCTCAGGCGACAGCTTTGCCGGAACATCTCCTCGCGATGATCCGTAAGGTTGAGGAGTTTGCCCCCTGGTTGCAGGTCAAGAACGACGCTATGCCGGACCATTGCCGCGTACTTTCCACTAGCCGGAACGCAGGCAACCTTTGGCAGCAACTGACTGACTTTGTCGGAACGGAACCCGTGCATCGGGTGACCGTCAATGGGGCCTTCTTTGATACCAAACTGGCATTTCTCGACAGGATTCAGGAGGATCTGAGCCCAGCGGAATCCTATGTCGGAATAGACCCCGAAACCGTGCAGATGCCCGCCGGAAAAAGTTTGCCCGGAGTGTCGCTGGTGAATTGTTCCGGGCTGGGTGCCGCCGAGCAAGGCGGGAACCACGCCGGTTATCTCCATGCCAAATCCATCCTGATTGAGCGGCAGGATGGTGAGACGATCCTGGCCGTTGGCAGTGCCAATCCGAGCTATCCGGCCTGGCTGGCTCCTGGGCTGACGCAGAACATCGAAATGATGATCGCCCGCAAGGGACCCGAGGCCAGAGTGGTCGCACAGGAGCTGGGCCTGACGACGGTAGCCTCCATGCCCCCGCTGACCGAGGAAGACTGGCAGCAGATCGATACCAACTGGCGGCGTGAGATCTCAGACGAAACCTCTCAGGAGAGCGCACAGGTAATCGTCGCGCTGGCCTCGGATACAGATATCCGCTTCAGGGCTTCGGGCGACTCTCTGCCTACGACCATCGAATGCGAACTCTTTGCCGGTGCACAGAACCAACCGGTTATCCGCTCAGCAGAACTGGTGGGGGAAGAATACGTCCTGTCAACTCTTGATCTGCCCGTGCCGGCTACCCGGCTCCGCTTCGCTATTGCAGGCAGGACCTTTACTGGACTGATTCAGCAGGTCAAGCAGATAGAAGGATTATCGAGAACAACTGCGCAACGACGCTTCAACGAAGCGCTGGACTCCCTGTCCACCGACGCACCCAATCTCGATCAGTTCGTTGAATGCGTCAAGGATATCATCCGGCTCAGCGAGTCCGTACCAACCAAAAAGGGTGCACTGAAACAAGTCGGTGCTCAAAATCGCGACCACACTGCTGCCCCACAGAAGGAAGGGGCCGAACTCTCCATCAGCCAGCAGGAAGTCGCCGAACAGGAGGCATGTCGCAAACAACGGATGCGAGGTTCTGATGACCTTGCGTATCTGCTGGATGTGCTCCTGTACCACCTGCGCGATGAAACGCCTGGCGGCGCTGACGACACCCTCGAAGATCGCGACGCCATGGGCCGTTCCGAGGAAGAACAGGTTGATGCTGACGATGATGAACCCGCAACCGAATTGCCACCGGTAACCGATCCAACGCAATCTCCTGCCCCGCAAGGCCGAGATCCGTTACAGGTCTGTCATGCCAAAGTCGGTTCTCTGGTGGATGCAGCCTGCGATCGGCTGACGGCCCTGTCCCAGGGGAAAATACCTCTGGAACAACTTGTCGTTATCCTGGCGGGGATCCTGGCCGCGCTCCGGCTGATGCGAGGCCTGGAAGGGAAAGTCCCCTGGATTGGTGCAGGGCAGACAGCAGTTCCACCCAAAGAGCGCCGCCGGCTATTCAGTAAAATTGCCGAGGTGCTATATGATGGTGACATGTCTATCGTCAACCTGGCGATGCAGCAAAGTCATCTGACCGAGTTTGACGAATTTTCCCGTCTCAAGGGGCTGATCATCTGGCTGGCTGCGGAAAGCGATATCCAGTTCGCCGATCAGAAGCCGTTCAATGAATCGCTGGAAGAATGCCATGACCGCCGGTCAATAAACCGGCTTTATGTCGCGACAGCCCAAATGATCGGTGGCGACCAGGATGTTCTCCACGAGGCACGGCAAAGTATCGGACAGCTCAGTCTGAGCAAGCTGGAATGGTTTGAGAAACTGCAGGCGCTCGATGCCTTCATCAGAGGGCTTTACGTTGAGCATAGTTCTCTGCAGGATGGAAATCATGCAAAAGCCGGGGATTTCGGATTCAATCCGAAAAAACCCGAGCTGGGAACAAGAGAAATCTTTCCGCGCGGCAGGGATAAGGTGGCCTTGGCCTTTCATGCTTCACCAGGGCCACGGCTTGTTTTTCCTATCGCTTCGGTGCGAACGATCTCCTTTGAGTCTATCTGGAAAAACTTGAAGGTCGGTTGACGGCGGTGCGGAATTCGAGATCGACCAAAAACACATAATGACTGGAGTTGTACTCTAATGCCCAAACCAAGCAACCGTCTCAAACGACCCCATATCGCCGAACTGAGTGAAGTCATCATCACCCGCGACGGCGACTATGCTGTCATCGACTACCGCGACCCGACGGTTGGCGGGGTCAACCTCAAGCTCGATTCCGACCTCAGCCTGATGAGTGACGAGGAGATCCTGCACTGCCACAACCAGGTTCTGCTGGCCCAGCAAGAAGCCATCGCCAACTACGTTCACGAGGCGGTTGAAATCCCCCCGGGCAGACCGCAGGTGGAATATTCCGAGCTCTGCGACCAGTGGGTGCCGCGCGGTGACGTGCTGCGCTGCATCATCCATAACGAAGAGGGACGCAGGGCGGTCATTGAAATTGACGACCAGGAATTTACCCTGGAGGAGTTCGGCACCATGCTCACCACCTGCTCCGGCTGGGGCATGCGGCTTGTTTTCGTGCCGGAGGATGAGTTGGACAAGCAGCCTGATATCGTCATCAAAGATCCGGCAGACTAGTTCTCTCTGCAAATGGCAGTCAAAGGAAGGCAGGCCGCCGGTAACAACAAAATGTCATCGACTGAAATTATTGCAGCTGGCAGAAAATGCCATGCACGAGGCGTTGAAGCAATGAATCACTCCGAAATTCTGATTTATCAGGACCAGCAAGGCAAGATCAGAATCGATGTGCGGTTGGAAGATGAAACGGTCTGGCTGACTCAGGAGCACATGGCGCAACTGTTCGGCAAGAGCAAAAAAACCATTTCCGAGCACATTCGCAATATTTACAGCGAAGGCGAACTGGACGAGCAAGTGGTCGTCCGGAAATTCCGGACAACCACTCGACACGGAGCCATGCCTGACAAAACCCAGTCCCGAGAAGTTCTCTTCTACAATCTGGACGTCATTATCTCAGTCGGCTACCGGGTCAAATCGCAACAGGGCACCCAGTTCCGCATCTGGGCCACCCAGCGGCTCAAGGAATATATCGTCAAGGGTTTTGCGCTGAACGATGAGCGCTTCAAGAGCGGCAATTCGATGAACTACTTCACCGAACTGCAGGAGCGCATCCGTGAGATTCGCCTTTCCGAGCGTTTCTTTTACCAGAAGATCAAGGACATCTACACCACCAGCATCGACTACGACCCGAAGGATGAGAAGACCCTGGAGTTCTTCAAGATTGTGCAGAACAAATTACTCTGGGCGATCAGCCAGCAGACGGCAGCCGAACTGATTTATCGCCGGGCCGATGCCAGCCTGCCGTTGATGGGCATGCAATCCTTTGACAAACAGAGTATTCTGGCCGTGCGCAAAAGTGATGTGAGCGTCGCCAAGAATTATCTGAATGAAGCGGAAATAAAGCTCCTCGGCTTGCTGGTCGAACAATATCTGGCCTTTGCCGAAACCATGGCGCAGCAGCGCATCCCCATGTACATGCGGGACTGGATCCAGCGGCTGGATGCAATCCTGCAGATCAACGGTCGGGAGTTGTTGACCCATGCCGGCCAGATCAGCCATCAGATGGCGCTGGAGAAATCGGCTCTGGAATATGACAAATTCCGGGAAACACAGAAGCAGCTTCAGCATGAAGAGAGCCTGAAAGAGCTGGAACAGGATATTCAGCGCATCATCCCGCCCAGGAAATCGGGTGCCGACGATGAGTAAAATTTTGGTCGCGCCACTTGAGCTGCGGATCAGACGAAAATAACAATAGATTGTCACGTAACATGAAGGAGTTCGTTGAATGACACTCAAGGCCACCAAGGGGGCCTGCACCCTCTGCGAAAAAGAGTACACCCGTTCAGGCATGGGCAAACACCTGGCCAGCTGCCTGGTGAAACAACCCGTAAAATCCATTATGGATGATGAGCGTGTCAGTCTACACCTGCAGGTCACCACCCGTTACCCCTCGGACTACTGGCTGCACCTGCAGGTGGATGATCGGGCGACCTTCAAGACGCTGGATACGTTTTTGCGCAAGCTCTGGCTGGAATGCTGCGGCCATATGAGCCAGTTTTTCGTTGGCCGGCAAATCATCGGTATGCACGGACGGCTGGTCACGTCGCTGAGGACGGGATACGAAATTGATTATGACTACGACATGGGCGACACCACGCAGCTGCGGATCAAGGTTCTCGGTGCCTATCAGGGGCTGTCCCCCGGCGGGAAAGCGATAACTATTCTGGCCCGCAATCATCCGCCGGAGATTCCCTGCGATGCCTGCGAAAAGCATCCCGCTGTGTGTATCTGTCCCGAATGCAATTGGGAGGGTGAAGGCTGGCTTTGCCGGAAGTGCGCAACCCGGCACAGTTGCGGCGATCAAGTCGATTATCTGCCGATTCCCAACTCGCCACGCGCTGGAGTCTGTGGTTACACGGGTGAATGATCCAAGTTAT
>JAVVDY010000045.1:0-7557 GCA_032251255.1 Desulfuromonadales bacterium | reverse complement strand
GGTACCAAGGACCAGGATTTCTCCGCCCAGCTGACCACCATCATCGCCGCCAAGCCGGACTTCATCTTTGTGCCGGAAAATTACAACCAGGTCGCACTGATCATCCCGCAGGCGCGTGATCTCGGTTACACGGGCCCCTTCATGGGTTCCGACTCCTGGGGCACCCCGGATCTGGTCAAGCTCTGCGGCGAGCAATGCAACGGCCAGTACTTCTCGACCCATTACGCTGCAGCCGGAGCCAAGGGCGCGACCAAGGTTTTTATCGACCGCTATATGGAAAAGTATGGTGAAGAGCCGGCTGACTACGCTGCCCTGACCTGGGATTCCATTGGTCTGATGCTCGAAGGGATCAAGAACGCCGGCATGGTCGACAAAAACCCGCGCAAAATGCGTCAAGCCATCCGTGACGGTCTGGCCGCCATCAAGTCGTTTGAGGGCGTCACCGGCTCGTCCAAGTTTAATGAGCAGGGCGACCCGATCAAGTGCGCAGTCGTGGTAAAAATCTCCGACGAAGGAACCTTCGTTTTCGAGGAGTCTGTTTGCCCGTAACCTCTTCTTGGCATAACTCGAAAAAAGCGGGGGTCTTTGGGCCCCCGCTTTGCTGAACCTGAAGCGGGGTGATTGAGCGACCTCGCGATTTAAACGTTTTACGAAGGAAACCCCGTGGATTTCTTTATTCAAAATGTCTTGAACGCCCTGCAGTGGGGTAGCTTTTACGCTCTCATTGCCCTGGGTTACACCCTGGTCTACGGGGTGCTGCGGCTGATCAACTTCGCCCATGGCGATATCTTCATGGTCGGGGCCTATATCTCGTTTTTCGTCGCCGGATTTCTGCTCGGCCCACTCGCCGGGCTCTCGCCATTGATGGCCTTCCTCATCACCGTGCCCCTGACGATGGTCCTGACCTCGCTGGTCGGAGTGACCCTGGAGCGGATCGCTTACCGCCCCCTGCGGCGCAAGGGAGCGCATCGGCTCTACGTGGTCATTACCGCCCTGATGTGCGGTCTGATCCTGGAGTACTCCAACCTGGCAGTGCTCGGCGCCAGTCGTTTGAAGTTTCCGGAACTGATCGAAAAGCAAATCTGGAATATCGGCGGCATCACTCTGACCAACCTCAAAGTGATGGTCGTCGTTGCCGCTGTTCTGGTCTTTCTGTTCCTGCAATGGGTCGTCACCCGCACACGGGTCGGGATGGCGATGCGCGCTATCTCTTACGATAAATTTGCCATACCGTTGATGGGGATCCCCGTCGACCAGATCATCGTCGTTACTTTTGTCCTCGGCTCCGGTTTTGCCGGTTTGGCCGGACTGCTGTTTGCCATGAGTTACCCGGTACTGGAGCCGTTCATGGGGATGCTGATCGGCTGGAAGGCGTTTATCGCCGCTGTTGTCGGCGGTATCGGTGATATCAAGGGGGCGTTTGTTGGCGGCTTCCTGCTTGGCTTTATTGAGGTCGGCGTGGTCTCAGTCTTCCCCTCGACCTACCGGGATCTGTTCGCCTTCACCATTTTGCTGCTGATTCTGTGGATGAAGCCAACCGGGCTGTTCGGCATGCCGCAGTCGACCAAGATATAGGTTGGGAGAAATAAGCTATGAAACAATACTCTCTCAACATACTGCTGGTCATCTTCGCGGTCGGTTTGCTCTTCGCGGCCCATTTCCGCATCATCGACAGCTATATCCAGATTGTCGCCATGACCATCGGCATCAACATCATGATGTCGACCAGTCTGAACCTGGTTAACGGTAATATGGGCGAATTTACCTGCGGCCACGCGGCCTTCATGTGCATCGGCGCCTATATTTCTTCGGTCCTGTCGGTGTTCTGTTTCGGCACCAAGTTCGGCGACCCGTTGCTGCCCGCCGCCTCGGTGGTGATCGTATTTCCGCTCATCCTGCTGATCGGCGGAGCGGTGGCCGCCGTGTCTTCGCTGCTGGTGTCGATTCCCTCCTTCAAGACCCGCGACGACTACCTGGCGATCATCTCCATTGCCGTCAACTACATGATCATCTCGGCCCTGGAGAACATGGACTTCGTCGGCGGCTCGCGCGGATTTCAGGGGATGAAGGACACCGTCTGGGCGATGGTCGATATCTTCGATGGCCCATGGATGCTTTTCTGGGTCATCAATTTCACCATCTTCACGGTCTGGATGATCCGGCGCTTCATCTCCTCCACCTACGGCAAAGGGGTCAACGCCATCTGCCAGGACGAAGTGGCAGCCGAGATCATGAGCGTCAACACCAACAAGATCAAAATCATCAACTTCATGGTCGCCGCCGGGCTGGCAGGATGTGCGGGCGGTCTTTACGCGCATATCATCGGCTACGTAAATCCGCAGTCCTTCAATATTCTTAAATCGACCGAGGCCCTGGTCATGGTCTATCTCGGTGGCATGGGGTCTTTGTCTGGCGCGGTCATCTCCGCCATCATCTTCACCGGCCTGCTGGAAGTCCTTCGCTCCCAGGCGATCATCGACGGATTTCTCTCGCCTGTCACGTTTATGTTTCCCGACTGGGAACCCTCGGCAGGTGTCATTAAATGGGTGATGATCCCGCTGTTGCTGGTCATCGTCATGCAGTTCCGCCCTGAAGGGATCATGGGCAACCGGGAGCTGGGAGATGTCTTTCCCAAGCTGAAGAAATTTTACAGGTTTAAATGATGGCACAGACACAAGTACAGACAGACAATGCGCCGGTCCTTGAAGTCAATGGCCTGAGTCAACGCTTCGGTGGTCTGACAGCCGTTGATAACTTCAACGTCAAGTTGATGCCGGGGAAACTGACCGGACTGATCGGCCCCAACGGCGCCGGCAAGACCACCGTCTTCAACCTGGTCAGCGGTTTCTACCAGCCGACCGAGGGGGAAATTCTGGTGGGCGGCAAACCGACAGCCGGCTTCAAGCCGCATAAGGTGACCGCACTCGGTGTCGCCCGCACCTTCCAGAACATCCGCCTCTGGAACGATATGACGGTGCTCGACAACATCCGCGTCGCGCAGCACTACTGGCTCGGCTATGGACTCTTCCACAGCGTTCTTCGCAGCAAACGCTATAAGCAGCGAGAAGCCGAGGTTGCCCGGGAAGCGCATGAGCTGCTCGAGGTGTTCGATCTGCAACGTTTCAAAGATGAATTTCCGAAAAACCTGCCTTACGGCACCCAGCGCAAGTTAGAGATCGCCCGCGCCTTGTCGACCCATCCGAAGCTGCTGCTGCTCGACGAACCGGCAGCCGGCCTCAACTCACATGATGTCAAAGATCTGATCCGGCTGATCCGCTGGATTCACGATAATTTCGATGTCAGCATCTGGATGATCGAACACCACATGGACGTGGTCATGGAGCTTTGCAGCCATATTAAGGTGATCGACTTCGGTCAGACGATCGCGGAAGGCACGCCGGACGAAATACGCAACCATCCTGCGGTTATCACCGCGTACCTGGGAGATGATGTAATCTGATGCTGCTGCAAGTTGAAAATCTCGAAGTGAAGTACGGCAATATCCAGGCGCTCCACGGGATCAGCTTTCACGTCAACGAAGGCGAGATCGTCACCCTGATCGGCGCTAACGGTGCCGGCAAGACCACCAGCCTCTATTCCATCACCCGGCTGCCGCCGCCAGAAGCACCGCGCGTTGTCGGCGGCGATATCAAGTTTATGGGTGAATCGATCCTCAAGACCAGGCCGAGTGACGTGGTTAAAAATTTGCGCTTGGCCCTCTCCCCGGAAGGACGACGGATTTTCGGCAACCTGACGGTGATGGAAAACCTCAAGCTGGCAACCTACGCCCGCGAGAAGGACGCTGACCTTGAGGCCGAATACGAGCGGATATTCGATCTTTTCCCCCGTCTCAAGGAGCGCCGCAACCAGCGCAGCGAATCACTCTCCGGTGGTGAGCAGCAGATGCTGGCGGTTGGTCGGGCGCTGATGACCGGGTGCAAGATCCTGCTGCTTGACGAACCGAGTATGGGCCTGGCGCCGGTGCTCAAATATGAACTGTTCCGCAAGCTCAAACAGCTCAACGAGGAGGGGATGACCATTCTGCTGGTCGAGCAGAACGCGAACCTGGCTCTGCACCTCGCCCATCGCGGCTATGTGCTCGATACCGGGACGATTGTGGCTGAAGGGACCAGCGAAGAGTTGCTGGGGAATCCTGACGTCAAGAAGGCCTATCTGGGGGGTTAAGTCACTATCTGAAGGATTGTTCAAAAGAAAAGGCGACCGGGTGCGGTCGCCTTTTTCTTTTCGATCTACAGAATCGACATGTTGATCTGTACGTCATTCCATTGGTCTACAGCTCCTTCCAGCGAGCTGCTGCTTGCCATTTTGTCGCAGGCATTGTTGGAGCAGTAAATTCCCCAGTTGCTGGAGGGGGCGAATTCACTGGGTCCGAAGACCTTCGATTTTCCGCCGCAGCGGCAGTTGAGAAGGTTGTTCTTGCCGTTTCTCATGGTTTTCTCTCCTTTGCAGAAATACCCTATGTAAGAAATTATCCCACATATACTCCTGCCAGGTTCTGCTGTCAACCGTTAATAATAAAGAAAACTCATATAAAACAGTGGTTTAAGATTTTCTATTTGAAAAACTAAAGCGACTTTGCCGCCAAACGCAAAGTTTAGAGAGGGCAGGGAACTGAAAAAATGTGAATCGGGAGATTTAGATCGTAGTTTTCAGAACTATAAATCAAACCAGGGTTGGTGACTTAGCCTCAAAACTTACGATATGTGAGACATCATCTGAGAATACCACTTTTCGGGTGGTACTATAAATATGGAGGTTTGCTCTGCCTCACCTGAAATGCTTTTTATAACGAGAACAATCCTATGAACGATAATCAGAAACTTTCTGCAAGTCAAGTATTCCTGACGTTTCTAAAACTTGGACTCACATCTTTCGGAGGACCTGTTGCCCATCTTGGGTATTTTCGTGACGAATTTGTCACTAGGCGGAGATGTTTAACGGAAGAGACATATGCGGATTTGGTAGCGCTCTGTCAGTTTTTGCCGGGACCGGCCAGTAGCCAGGTCGGAATCGGCATTGGCATATCTCAGTCAGGGCTGCGCGGAGGACTTGCCGCTTGGACCGGATTTACTCTTCCTTCCGCTTTGGCACTGATCTTTTTTGCCTACGGAATCAAAGCGCTACAAGCATCTGTCGTTGAAGTTGGCTGGTTGCATGGGCTCAAGGTCGTGGCGGTTGCGGTCGTCGCTCAAGCGATATGGGGGATGTCCAAAGCGCTGTGTCCGGATAAACCCCGTGGAACCGTTGCTATACTGGCAGCAATACTAACATTAGCTTGGCCTGGTGTTCCGGGGCAAATGGCAGCAATCATTGGTGGTGCGATTCTTGGTTTATTCTTCCTTCGCTACGAACAGTCTACCGATCATGAAATCCATCTTTTCGCGCCCAACAAAATGATAGCGGTCTTCTGTCTCTGCCTCTTTTTCGGATTGTTGTTGATTTTGCCGGTATTGGCAGTCGGAAGCTCACAGGCACTCGCTCTAGCTGACAGCTTCTATCGATCAGGCTCACTGGTCTTCGGTGGAGGGCATGTTGTCCTGCCTTTACTTCAGGCTGAAGTCGTCAACTCAGGCTGGATCAGCAAAGATATGTTTTTGGCTGGATACGGTGCCGCTCAGGCTGTGCCGGGCCCACTTTTTACCTTTTCAGCCTATTTGGGAGCAGCATTAAAAGTTATGCCCAACGGCTGGATTGGTGGTCTGCTCTGCTTGACCGCAATCTTTACCCCCTCTTTCCTTCTAGTCGTTGGCATCCTCCCGTTCTGGGAAGGGTTGCGGAGGACTCTTCGAGTAAGGCAGGCACTGGTAGGTATTAATGCCGCAGTCGTCGGCTTATTATTGGCGGCTTTTTACGATCCAGTCTGGAGCAGCGGGATTCTCTCTGCCGGAGATTTCGTTCTTGCCTTAGCTACATTTGGGCTTTTAACATTGTGGAAAGTGCCGCCATGGATTGTCGTTGGAGCGACAGGATTGGGTGGCGCTATCATTTCTTCGCTCTGAAAATTAGTTTCCATATAAATCACGATATTTAAGACCCAAAACAGAGAAGCCCAGGTCCGGATGAACAGGTAGTGGATTTATCTGCTACGAATAGTTTTAATTGGCAATCTTCACATTCGACAGGAAAGACACAATACGGTCGCGCTCAGTAAAATTGAACCAAATGCGAATCTCTTTTCCATCAAAAAACTTCCACAGCCCAAAATCTTTAAGTTTAGAGTGGTGTCCTGAGGTCATTAAATCAATCAACTCGTTTTTGTTATCAACAGTAACCACACCAAAGCTGGTCATGTCCAGATGATCTTGCGAGTTATCCAGTAGGAGCATGTTGCCTGATTCCGATGCGATAATGTATCCGTAGAAGAAAACACCTCTCCCAATGCCCCCTCCCGGACCGATAATTAGGCCTGCAGATGTTTTCCCGGATATTTGTTCGTTCACATGCTCAAACTTAACAGCCTTTGTGAACACTGGGGAACCTAAGCATAGTGATGAGTCACTCCTTATCGACTTCTCAGACATGAATATTGGATACTTCTGCCATACAGGTATAATGACAACCTGCTCGTCGTCGCGTGGGAACAATCGATCAAGATAAGGATGGCTGACCTGTGGTGGTCTGGATTCCTTGATGAGGGGGATGCAACTAACGAGTAGCAGTAAAGAAAAGACAAGCAGAATCCATGGTTTCATTTGCCCTCTCCTTTAAAGGTCAAACCCTTAATAAACAAAGATCGATGACATCACAAATTCGATCTTTTTTTAACTATCGGTAATGACCTCAGTGACATTATATCAAGAATATTTTTACGGATTCCTTGTTTGTTGGAATGATGAAGCTTACGATGAAGCGCTGAAAAAGAAGCCCCGGTCACTGGCGGCGCTTTATTATGTCACAATTTTCGAGACGCAGAAACGAAGAAGCCCCGGTTAGTACCGGGGCTTTATTTTGTTAAAATTTGCTAGACACTCTCACTTTGCTTTTGATGAAATACCTTAAGTTCAATTTCCCTACTTGGATATAAGCAACAACATCACATCACCCAAGACAAAGTCTTCGCCAGTAGAATCAATTGTGAACATGTTGTCACCTTCGATAAGTAAGTTACTCACATCGCTGGTGAAAGTAAAAGGACAAGTGAACTCCAAATAGCCATTCCCCCATATCCCTTCGCTTAAACAACCCTCTTCATCTAAAGGAAAGTCTTCGATGAACAGCCCCTTTCGTTCCCCATTGAAGTATATCCTGACCCGGTCGGTATAGATGCCACCCGGATCATAAACTTCGACCCCGGAGATTGTGTGGTTATCCAATCCCCAATTGTATGTGGTGCCATTAAATTTAACGGCTAGAGTTCCCTTCATGTTATCGACTCCCTCCAAGCTGGATGTGCTCGTAAATACTTCACCGAAAAGAGGTTGCTGCGAGGCTCCGTTGCCAAGGTGGAGTAATTGGTCGTTTAAGGTTTCAATCCTGATGCCTACGTAAGCTTCCCCGTCAAGTAGACAGTTGAAAAATAGAGTTTCCAGCGTTCTT
>JAVVDY010000044.1:0-7755 GCA_032251255.1 Desulfuromonadales bacterium | reverse complement strand
CTCTGCACTCTGCTCGGTCATCATGAAAAAGTTCTGATCATGAACGAGGTGAACGTCTCTGCCTTGAAAGAAGTCGGCAACATCCTCGCCTCGGCATATCTCAGCGCACTCGGCAACCTGCTGAAAAAAACCCTGATCCCCTCGGTACCTCTGCTTGCCTATGACATGGCAGGGGCTGTAGTTGATTACGTTTTGATCGAGCTGAGTCAGGCCAGCGACTTTGCGCTGATGGTTGAGACCGACTTTACTGGCGCCCCGAACCAGGAGCTTGCCATTAAAGGACATTTCTTTCTGCTTCCCGACCCGGCGACACTCGACATTTTCCTTAATGCCGTTGCAGGGTCTCATGGCTGAGCGGGTCAGCATTGGCCAGGCTCGCATCGATCGGGCACCGGCGATCCTCAAGGCCTCTGGTCTCGGCTCCTGCATTGCGGTCAGCCTCTACGACCCGCAAACCGGGATCGGCGGAATGGGACACATGCTGTTGCCATGTCGGCCGGAGAACAACCTGCTCGGCTCGGAATGCAAATATGTCGACGCCGGAATTTCCCGGATGGTTGATGAGCTGCTGCGGGCGGGGGCAGCCCGGGAGAGATTGCAGGCCAAGATAAGCGGCGGGGCCAATATGTTTGAAACAAGCTATCAAACCTTGATCAACAGCATCGGTGCCCGCAACGCCAAAAGTGCAAGAGAGACCCTCGCAGGGTTGAGCATCCCTCTGCTCGGCGAAGAGGTCGGCGGCAACCGTGGCCGTACGGTAGAGTTTGATCTTGCCAGCGGGAATATGATGGTTTACTGTGCCCTAGATGATGAGTACGTATTTCTTTAGTTTCCATTCTAGAATCAACCCGTCAACCATTTTAGGAGTATGCAATGATAAACCGGAGCGCTATCTCCGCACTGTGCCTTGCAATTTTCCTGACCTTCACGTCGTCTCCTGCATGGGCCATGTCGCTGAGTGATGTCATTCGCACCCTGGAGTCCCCGTTTCAGACGAAAACTGACAAAGAACTACGAATCTATGATTATTCTGCCGACTTTTTCCAGGAATCAAAGATCGCTTCACTTGACCGCCTGCAGCGTGCTAACGGACGTGTTGAGGTGGCTTTTGACTACCGGCAGGAACAGTCTGTTCCGGATGTCAAATTTCGCTGGCAGTATGATCAGCCCACCACCCAGGAAATCGTCTCCGACGGCAAGACATTGTGGGTCTATCTGCCGGAGAACAATCAGGTCATCCAGTCGGATATTGAGATGGTCAACCAGGCCCGCCAGAACGACCCGATGACGTTCCTCACCGGACTCGGCAACCTTTCGCGGGATTTTCAGATCAGCTGGGCCACCCCTAACATGGATATCGAGGGCAACTATATTCTCGAACTGACACCAAGACGCGTTTCCTCGTTGATCAGTCGGCTGATCATTATCGTTGATCGCTCTGCCGTCGAAGCCTACCAGAATCGCGGCCAAAAGGAGCGGCCTGAAATGCCCATGCCCGTTCCTTCACCTCCCCAAAGCGGTGGCGGCTTCGCCTTTCCCCGCCACCAGGGTGGTGCGAATGACATCTGGTTTCCGATCATGTCAACTGCGGTCTATGATCCTAACGGCAACAGCACGATTATCGAGTTCAGCAATCTGAGGGTTAACCTGGGTATTCCGAACCAGAATTTTAACTTTATTATGCCGGCGGGCGTTCAGGTGGTCAGACCAAGCGGCAAGGGGATGGGCTTCTAAGCGCTCTCTATGAGAACCTTTTTTTTCATGATCCTGGCCAGTTGGTTTGAGCACAATACTGGAGATGAGGAGTCATGCCGCCGCTGCCTAGTGCCCCGTGCGGTTAGTTCATTCCTTCTCATTGCAGCGCTTTTGGCCCCTGGCTGCGTTACGTCTCCTCGGCTTAAGCATTGCTAGGCCTGCGTCGCCGCGCCTTGCCAGGAACCAAAATCCCTTGCAATGAGTGCGGCGAACTAACCGCACAGGACACTAGACGTTGAGCGAAATGCCTGTGATGTCATGCGACCTAAAGGAGGTAAATGATGCCGGACCAGAACGTCAACATTGGCGAAAGAATCAAACGGTTGAGGATCGAAAGGGCGATGTCGATAGCGGAAGTGAGCAAAAAATCCGGAATATCCGAAACCACCCTTGCGGCGATAGAAGGCCAGACGATCTCGCCACCGTTGGGACATATCATTAGCCTGGCAAACGCTTTGCAGGTTACCGTGGGAGAGTTGTTTGAAGATAGCGCGGACTCTCCGTTCTGCATCGTTAGAAGTCATGACAGGAAGACCGTGTCACGCTTCAGTTCAGCCGATGGAAAAGCTGGCGGCTATAGCTATGAGTCCCTTGGTCACCAGAAGCAGAACCGACACATGGAACCGTTTCTTGTGACTCTGGCTCCGGCTGAGAGCACCCAGGTTGAAGCAAATCAGCATGTCGGCGAAGAAATCCTGTTTGTGCTGGAAGGCCAGGTTGAAGTACGGCTTGCAGGTCACACAGACATCCTCAACCCGGGTGATTCTATCTATTACGATTCAAACCTGCCGCATGTGGTCTCATGTCACGGCAAGGATCCTGCAACGATACTTGCTGTGATTTATGCCGAAAAAGAAATGATGATATTGTAACGTTCACGCTCCACGGGACATATCGGTTCATGTCACCTGCGACAGCGCCGGGCAAGTGTTGGTAGCGGCGCCATTCCATGAGCTTTTGCAAGGGTAATGAGTCTGCAAAGGCCGGCCTATAAATTCCCAAGCTTGGCGTATCAACAGAAAGCCGCTCCGGATGAAAGCTGTTGTCTCGGGGCGGTTTTATGTTATAACTGCCCGAATCTTGGCTGAATTCTTCGCAACAAGGTCTTTGCTGCGACACCACGGAGGAATCCTCTTGAACACGTACAATGTCAGTCTGGTCAGTCTCGGCTGTCCGAAAAACCTGGTGGACGCAGAAGTCATGCTTGGTCATCTGCCTGTCAACCGCTTCACGATTGTCACCGAAGACAGCCAGGCGGATATTATCGTGGTGAACACCTGTGCCTTCATCCGCGAGGCCCAGGAGGAATCGGTAGAAACGATTCTTGAAGTCGCCGATTACAAGAAGAACGGTCGCTGCAAACTCTTGATTGTCAGCGGCTGTCTGCCGCAGCGCTTCCAGGATGAGCTGGCGAAAGACCTTCCCGAGGTTGATTTTTTCATGGGCACGGCCGATGCGCCACGCATCCTCGAACTCCTGGACAATCACCTGCAGGGCGAGCAGCAGCAAGCGATCGGACTGCCTGACTATCTGTACGACCACACCACGCCGCGGGTCACATCATCGCCCTTTTATTCAGCTTATGTGAAGATTGCTGAAGGCTGTGCCAATCATTGTTCATACTGCGTCATTCCGAGCATTCGCGGCACCTTGCGATCGCGCACCATACCCTCGGTCGTCGCCGAAGCTCAGCGGCTGGTTGAGGGTGGTGTCAAGGAAATCAACCTGATTGCCCAGGATGTCACGGCTTTCGGTGTCGAGCGCGGCAACGGACCAGAATTAACCGGCTTGTTGCGTGAACTGGTGAAGATTGACGGTCTGCTCTGGCTGCGTCTGCTCTACGCCTATCCGGACGGCATCACTGACGAGCTGCTCGACGTGATGGCTGCTGAAGAGAAAATCTGCAACTACCTTGACTTGCCGATACAGCATATCGACGACCAGATTCTGGCCGCCATGAACCGCCGGATCGACGAAGCCGGCATCCGATCCCTGATTGAACGCATCCGCACGCGCATCCCCGACATCACCCTGCGCACTTCATTGATCGTCGGTTTCCCCGGTGAAACCGATGAGCAGTTCCGCAAAGTTCTGGCTTTTGTCGAAGAAGGCCATTTTGATCGTCTCGGCGTGTTCCGTTATTCCCGCGAAGAAGGCACCCCGGCTGCGCGACTTAAAGATCAGGTTCCTGAGCGCACCAAGCAGTCACGCTACACGCGCCTTATGAAGGCGCAGTCCCGAGTCTCTTTCAACATGAACCTGGCGTTGAAGGGACGCATCGAAACGGTTCTGGTGGAAGGCTACAACGAGGAGACCGAACTGCTGCTGCGTGGCCGCAGCAGCCGTCAGGCCCCTGATGTGGACGGCCAGGTCTATATTACCTCCGGCCAGGCCAGCGTCGGCGAAATTGTCAATCTCAAGATTACCGACTCAACCGAATATGACCTGATCGGTGAAATCTGCGAGGAGTAGCCTTGGCCTGGAACCGTCCCCTGATTATCGGCCTCCTCGTCGTGCTGCTGGCGCTGAGCTGGTGGCGTTTGCAGCCTGACGATGAAAACATCCATCGCAGTCAGCTGCTGATGGGTACGGTCGTCGAAATCATGGCCGCAGGCATGCCGGCCGGCAAGCTGGAAGCGGCTGTCGATGCCGCCTTTGACGAAATAGCAAGACTGGACAAACTCCTCAGCAGATATCACCAGGACAGTGAGGTAAGCCGCCTTTCACAAAGCGACCACAGCAGCCAGGTCACGGCGGAAACGGCTGAAGTGCTGGCGCTCGGCCTGGATGTCGCGCTGCGCAGTGGCGGCGCCTTTGATCTGACGCTGGGCAGACTGAAAACTCTCTGGGCCATCGATGGAGAGGCACCGAGCATTCCGCATCATGATGCGATTGCAGCAGCCCTGATCGGAACCGGACCGACAGCTCTGACTCTCGATGGCCAGCAAGTCACCAAACGGACCCAGCAGCTGCAGATTGATCTTGGCGGGATTGCCAAGGGCTACGCAGTCGATCGGGCGATTGCCGTGCTCAAACAACACGGGATTACCAGCGCCGCAATCAATGCCGGCGGCGACATGTATCTTCTCGGTCAACGGCCACAACGCCCCTGGCGGATCGGCATCCAACACCCCCGCCACAAAGAAGCTGTGCTCGAAACGGTCCAGGTCAGCGATCAGGCCGTGGTCACCTCCGGAGATTACGAGCGCTTCTTCGAGCAGGACGGCATCCGCTATCACCATATTTTCGATCCGCAGAGCGGCCAGCCGGCCAGAGTCTGCCAGAGCGTGACCATCATTGCTGACAGCGTTGCCCTGGGTGATGCCCTTGCCACGGCGGTTTTCGTATTGGGTCCGGAAGCAGGCCTGCTGCTGCTGAGCCAGTATCCACGAGCCGAGGGCTTGATCGTCGCCGCGAACGGTACTCTGCATAGCAGCGCCGGCTGGGGACGCTACCGGACTGCGCCATGAAAACACCCTGGCAGATCATGACCGGCGGCGACTGGCTGGTCGTCCTGTTGCTGTTGGCCGTATCGCTGGCAGGGGTAGGCTGGGTTGCGACAGCGCCGGAGGGGACACGTGTGGTGGTCACCAGTGGCGAGCAGGTTCTTTTCACCGCACCTATTGATCAGCCGCACAGCGTCTCTCTCGACGGTCCTCTCGGTCCAACCCGTCTGGTCATCGACGATCAGGGCGCCCGCATCACCGACTCGCCCTGTCCGCGTAAAACCTGCATCTCTATGGGCCCGGCCAGGCATACGGGAAATCTGCTGGCCTGCATACCGAATCGTATACTGGTCCGCATCGACAGCCCGGCTGATCCGGAGGCGCCTTATGACTTGCTCAGCCGTTGACCCCCTGAAGCTGACACAGGCTCGTCGCCGGGTCTTTCTCGCGCTTTTTATTGCCATAGCGGTCAGCCTGCACATCCTGGAAACCCTGCTGCCGTCTCCTGTCCCCTGGCTGCGCCTCGGGCTGGCCAACGTCATGACCCTGGCCACCCTGTATCTTTACGGTGGACGCGCCGCATGGACTGTCAGCCTTATCCGAGTCGGTGTTGGTGCCCTGTTGCTAGGCAGACTATTCAGCCCGGGGTTCTGGCTGGCTGCAGCCGGGGCGATCGTCGCAACGTCTGCTATGATTATCATGCATCGCGTCGCCGGACGACGTCTGAGCCCCATAGGGATTTCAGCAATCGGCTCTGCTGGCCATGCCCTCGGCCAGATTGTGGCCGCGCGCCTGTTGGTCATCCAGCACGAGGCGGTCTGGCAGATTCTACCGCTTTTCCTTTTGTTTACGGTCTTTTCGGGGGTTTTGACCGGGTTCTTCGCAGCTCTGTTGCTTGATGAACTGGAAAAGCACCCGGCTTTTCAACCCTCAGCGGTTTCAGGAAAGAAAGAAGCGGCTGGACCGCTGATTAGCCCGGGAGGGACATGACATGAAATTCCTGCGATGGGCGCTGGTCATCATCTCTTCCGGCCTGTTATGTGCCTGTGTCTCCTCAAAGCTGGCAATAAAGCCTTCAGGAGCGGCATCTGCCACAACTGTTGCGGCCATCACAGCGCCCGAATTGCCCTGTGCCGAGGTTAAGCAGCGCTTTGTAAATGATGCAGTGACCGTTCTTTATGCTGCGCCAAGCCTCTACCCTAGCGGCGCCGTCTTGCCAAAAATGGAGGGTCTGGTCTGCCTTGACGGTCTCGTCGACTGGCTGAGCGGCAGACAACAAATAGCCTGGAAGGTCTCAGTAGGCGGTGAAACCGGAGCCAGCTTCGACCCGCAAGCCCTGGCTAACAAGCGCCAGGAGCTGTTGCAAAGATATTTTCTACGCAAGGGGATTGATACCTCAGGCTGGACCTGGCTGGCTGCCCCCGGTAGAGTTAATGGCAGAGAGGTACAGCTGCAACTTAAAAGCTTGCCCTGATCTCCTGAAGGGTCTGCAGGTCAATCTTATAAGACTCTTTACAGTATTCGCAGGTCACCGTGGCTTCACCGGCCTCATCGATCAGGTTGTTCAGCTCATCGGCACCCAGGGTCCGTAATAGAGAGATCGTCTGCTGCCTGCTGCACTGGCAAGCAAACGAGACAGGCGTCGTTTCCAGGGTTTGGTAAGGGAATCCTTGCAAGAGACGCGCAATAATTAATTCGGGCGAAAGCCCCTGGCGCAACAGGGTGGTCGTTGGCGGCCAATTGCCAAGCCTTTCGGCGAGGCGCTCGGCCAGGGCGTCGGCGGCGTCCGGCATTACCTGCACCAGGTAACCTCCCGCAGCCGCAACTTCACCCTGTTGGCCCAGTTCAACCCCCAGAGCGACACTTGACGGTGTTTGCTCCGAGGTGGTGAAATAGTAAGCCAGGTCTTCGGCAATTTCACTGCTGACCAGTTGAACCATGCCCCGGTAAGGCTCTTTCATGCCAAGATCCTTAACGACATGCAGAAACCCGGCACGACCGACCGCCCCGGCGACATCGAAGCGGCCATCGCGCGGCGGCAGCCCGGCGATGGGCACCTTAAGCGTCGCCCGTACCTGGCCGTGGGCATCGGCTTCGGCATGCAGTTTCTGCAACGGCCCATTGCCCTCGATGGTCAGACCGATGCGCTGACGTCCCTTGAGCAGACTGCTCATCAGTGCCGCGGCGGTTGCCAGACGACCAACTGCGACCGTGGCGGTCAGGTCGGTTTGCTGGCGGCGGCGGACTTCCTCGACCAGCGCCGTAGTTGCGGCGACGCTGACGCGGACGGCGCCATCAAGGGTAAGGACACGAATCAAATAATCAGACATGCAAAGACCTCCTTGAACCTTTGCAAATCTTAGCCCAAAGCCGGCTGCCGGTAAAGGATGATTGGCTGATCATCAGTATGGAGACAAGCACATGCTAGAAACCTTGCCCTGGTTGCCCTACCTGATACCGCCCCTGCTCGGCGCGTTGATCGGTTATGTGACCAACTACATCGCCATCCGCATGCTCTTCAGGCCGTTGCGTCCCTGGCATCTTTTCGGTATGC
>JAVVDY010000043.1:0-8068 GCA_032251255.1 Desulfuromonadales bacterium | reverse complement strand
TGACTTTAAGAAGCATCATGCGTCACTTTTTGCACTTGGTGATTGAAACCGCCTTTCATAAAGATCGAGTCTGCTTCTTTGATTTACAACCCATGATTATAATAAACGCAACTATTTAGCACCGCCAGAGTCATGATTGTTTGACGTGAATAAATGTTGGGTTCTATCGAGAGGCTAACGGGAATCACTAACAATGATTAAAAATCAGATGTATTACATTTTGAATCTTGGCAAATGTCCAGACTGTATCCGAGAAATCGTATTAATTTTGAAAGGGATTGATAACCAACTGCCCATCCATGTTCCCAATTCCAGATGGTAGAGACGGTGACACCAATCTGTGCTGCGACATCTTTCTGATACAAGCCTAGCTCAAGACGGCGACGGCGCAGGTGATCGCCGAGGGTGACGGGTTTTTCAGTAAGTTCCTTAGGCGCCTGTCTGGTCCACTGCTCGATAGAATCGACCTACAGATCGAGGTCGCACGAGTGCCATACAAGGATCTGGCCGATCCGGTGGACGCTGAATCTTCAGCAACCATCCGCGCCCGGGTAGAAACAGCTCGCTGTATCCAGCGCGAGCGGCTAGCGCCTTATGGATTGCACGCCAACGCTGCCATGGCCGCCCGGCATATCCGCAAGTTCTGCCAGATCGACGACCAGGGGCAGAAACTGCTGGAGATGGTCACCGACAAGCTGGGGCTGTCGGCACGCAGCTACAGCCGTATCCTCAAGGTGGCCAGGACGATTGCTGACCTGGCGGGGGAAGAAAATATCCGGCTGCCGTACCTGCCGAGGCGATTCAGTACTGGGGGCTGGATCGGAAACATTGATGAAGCAGTTTGTCTGAGAATAGGCGGCAAGCCAATCAGGGCCTGGTTACTTCTTCGGCAATGCCGGTGAGAGCCTTGACAAGATTGACCACGACTGCACATTCTTTTGCATTCGCGCCATGTCGTTGCGCCAGATACTCAGGGGCGTTGTATCCCAGCCAGACCTGCCCGGAAGCATCTTCCCAAACCAGAGCCTTGAGGGGTAGATCGATGCCGACGGTTTGTGCGCACTCCATGAAGGGCGTTCCCCCTTGCGGATTGCCGAACAGGATGACTTCGGTTGGCCGCAACACCTTGCCGATCGTCTCTGCGCCTTTGGCGTGGTCAATGCGCGCAAAGATCGTTAACCCTTTTGCTTTGACAACCGATTCGAGGCGATCCATTGTCGTTTTCGCCGAATATGAGCTCTTCATCGTCACCAAACCGTCTGCGCCAAAAGACAACGCAGCCGAAACCATGAGCATTAGCACGACCGAGATAAAAGTTTTCATTGTCGTCTCCTTAATCTATTGTTTTTCCGAGTGATTTCCTTCGAGCAGAGTTCCGTCATCAGTGAAAGAGCGCCCGAACAGCTATTTATCACCCCGAAGGCCTGTCTTGATTCGGACTTCGCCAAGCAGTGTCTTGTGTACCGGGCATTTCTCCGCGATTTCTTGCAATCTCTCTCTCTGCTCCTCGCTAAGTTCACCATGAATTTCCAGTTCCCGCTCGAAATGATCGATACGATGACCGGGATCGTCGCAGTCGGCGCAATCCTGAGCGTGGACCTTTTCGTGACGCAAACGAACCACCACAGATTTCAATGGCCACTTCTTGTGAGCTGCGTACATCTGCACGGTCATGCCAGTGCAAGCTCCCAGGGCAGCCTGGAGATAGTCATAAGGTGATGGCCCCAGGTTAGTCCCACCGTAACTGACCGGCTCATCGGCCACCAGGGCATGACCATTCACAAACATGTCGGTGCGAAAGCCACCTGATGGGGTGCGAACCGTGACCCGGTTGTCGATGATCTCCGGATACGTTTGGCCTTCAGGACGCACGTCCAGGTAACGCCTGGCCCAGGTCGCGATCATGTCCGCAGCATACAAAGAATCCTCTTTTCTGCTGAGCAGATGATCGGCAGGTTCAAGTGAAATAAAATTTTTCGGATGCTTCGCGGCCTTGTAGATGTCAGCCGCATTCTCAATGCCAACGACCGAATCCCGGGGCGAATGCATCACCAGTAGAGCGACATCGAGATTCCTGATCATCCCGGCTGGATCATGGTTTTCCAGATCATCAAGAAAAGCCTTACGAATGGTAAAGGTCCGGCCGGCCAGTGACACCTGGGCTTCGCCGTTAGTCTCGATTTCCTCGCGGGACGGTGCAAACAGATGCAGAGCGTGGTCTGGATGATAGGGTGCGCCGATGGTTGCCACCGCCCGCACCGAGGGGATGCGGCTAGCAGCCTGGAGAACTGCGGCCCCACCCAGAGAATGGCCAATCAGAATATCCGGCGTGGAATATTTTTCCGCTAAGAACCTGCTCGCGGCAGCGATATCCGCCACATTGTCGCTGAACGTGGTGGCGGCAAACTCGCCTTCGCTCTCTCCCAAACCGGTGAAATCGAAGCGCAGCACCGCAATCCGCTGGCGGCTCAACGCCCGGCTGATATTGACGGCGGCGGCGATATTCTTGGTGCAGGTAAAACAGTGAGCGAACAGGGCAAAGCCGTGCGGTTGCTCATCTTCAGGCCATTCGATGACGGCGGCGAGTTCTGTACCCGCATCGTTCTTGAAGCGAATCTTTTCGGATTTCATCACACCTCACCTTCATCGCTTGCTGCGCTGTGGTTCAGACAATCAAGTCGTCCAGCACGATGGGCTGGCCCCTGACGTTACGCTCAGCCTCTGGCAAAACGTCCATACTCGGCCAAAGACCGGTTTTCAGTGTGTCCATATAGCTGCTGAGAAGTTCGGCAGCCCGCATTACTGTCACTGTATCTTCGACTGGATAATTCAACCTCTGCCAGCGGCAGACCAAACTGTCTCCCTCAGAGCCTAGCAACAGGTACCAGCCATCCGGCGTGCCGTCGTTGGCGGGCAGGCCGATGGCGCCGGTATTAAGCCAGGCTCTCTCCCCGATCCTTACGCCAGACGGAATACCGCTGTGGCCGCCGACCAGGGTATCCGTGCCGGCCAGATCGAGTTCTTCCTGTTTAATGTCCGTTGCTGTTGAAGGAAAAATGAAGCGGTTGATTTGTGCAACGCCGCCATGCACAACCCGGATACTCTTGCCGTTCAACGAGAACCTTATGGATTCAGGCAAATCCCTCATCCATGCGCGGTCTTCCTCAGAGATGCGTTGATTGGCAAAACGATACCAGTCGACCGACAACAGGGAACAGGCTGTTCCTTCCTCAAATCCGCAACCACAGTCTTGTGACTCCAAACCCAGGGATTCTTCGCAGTTTCCCTGGACAACAGCGACACCCCAGTCCCGCATCAACGCAATGGTTTCGACTGGCTCGGCGCAATAAGCCACCACGTCACCGGTGCATATGATCCGTTCCGGTGAAATGCCAAGCCCTTCGGCCCGCACCCGCATGGCACGGGTTGCGGCCAGATTGCTGTACGGGCCACCAAAGATCAGGACGGGTCCGGTCAGGGCACCAAGATCAGAAGCCGGTCGAACATTCATTTTATTCATCCCTCGTTGGCTGTCCGCGCTCGGCGCCTGCCCCCCATCCAGAAACCAAGACAGCCCATCGCCAGGACAGCAACGGTCAGCCAGAGCAGCTTGGTGTATTTATGGGCCTCGCCCAGCAACTGGCTGTAGCCGCTCGATTCGGTGAAATACAATACCGCCGCCGCAAGCGCCAGAACGAAGCTGAGCAGGTAGCTCCACACCGGGATATCCTGGCGCTTGCCCCAGAGCGAGAAGAAGATCACCGGGGCCAGATAGAGTGAGGCTGTCCCGCTCACTGCCACCGCGCTGAACAGGTCCTTGTTGCCCCAGAAGACCAGCAGCAGACCGACCAGCATGAAGGCAGCCATCACCGCCCGGCCGTTGCGCAGAGTCATTTTCATCACCCGCATATCGACCGCCAGCAGCTTGGCGGAACTTGAGAGGGTACTGTCCAGGGTCGACATGGCCGAAATGACCAGGGCCGCGTTGAAGAGGAGCATCGGCACCGTCCCGAGCAGTTGCATGAGGGTCTCATTCATCGAGGCCCCTTGGGCGGCATGCGCACCGGCCAGCACACCGAGGCAGCCGAACGCGATGATGCAAATGATACTGATCCAGGCCGCATGCAGAAAACTTTTGCGGGTGGTTTCCCGATCCGCCAGAAAGCCACGATCCATCATCACCGGATCGTGCATCGGGTAACTCCAGATCTGCAGCAAAGCAACCAGCATCAGGATGGGCCCGGGCTGGTCGAAGACAAACGGCTTGAACCAGAGATCCTGCAGATGCACTGTCTGGCTACCAACCACCAGCGCGATCAGCAAAACCAGGGTGCCGAGGAAAATCACCATCTGGAAAACATCGGTGCGCAGCGAGGCGCGCAGGCCACCGAGCATCGAGTAGAACAAGGTGATCGCCGAAAAGCCGATGATGGTCAAAGTATAGGCCTGACTGCCGGCGACGCCGAACAGGATGCCGATCACCAGCAGGTTGGCAAACACTTCGCTGATCAGGCGAACGCCGATGACGAAGTTGTAACAACCCGTTCCCCAATGGCCAAAACGGGATCGCAGGAAATCCTGCACGCTGTGAAAGCCATGTTCGAAGCGCAGGCTGTCAACGATCTTGCCCCCGGTCAGAAATGAAAAGTAATAGAACGCATAGGCCAGAGTGCCCCAGATGCCGTAATAGAACCCCAAGATCGCCGCGTTCATCAGCGAGCGGGCGAAGATCCACGTCGTGACCTGGGAGAAGGTCAGACTGAGCAGGCTGGGTTGACTGCCATTGGCTCCGAGGTTCTGATAAAAAGCCCCTTCACTTTCAGCACGGGGTGAGAGAACAACCGAGGCCAAGGCAATAAAACCAGCAAAAGCGGGAAGAGCATAGTCCATAAGAACATCCTTTTAATGTCTGTCGATCATTGATAGTTTTCGTAAAAGACCGGTCTTGTAGCCAGGATTCGACTGGCTCCACAAAACGGACCTTCAGTGATCCTGATAAAACTCTGCAATCTCCCTTTCAAAGCGGGCTTCAATCTGTTGTCGCCGCAACTTCAGTGTGGCCGTCAATAAACCATCGGAAACCTCCCACGGCTGCTGACAGACCAGCACCCGTTTCACCTGCGCATAGCCAGGGAAGGTTCTCAGCCGATCGGCGATGCGCTGCAACAACTCCTTTTCACAGAGTGCGCTTAACTCCTTTTCGTTGGTCGTTTCAAGACAGTGGGCACTAGCCAGTTTTTTCCAGATCGATTTGTTCAAAACGACCAGGGCCGTTAAAAATGGCCGGCCTTCGCCGACAACCATGACCTGGTCGAGCAGGTGGTCGCCGGCGATCGCCTGCTCCATGTCCGCCGGAGGGATCTTTTCGCCGTTGGACAATACGATGATCTCCTTGCTGCGGCCGGTAATGCTGATATGCCCGCCTGGTTCCAGTCTGGCGAGATCGCCCGTATGGAACCAGCCATCGCGATCAATGACCCCGGCTGTTGCTTCAGCATTCCGCCAGTAGCCCTGCATCACGCTGGGACCACGGACCAGCAATTCATCCCGTGCAGAAAGCTTCACCTCCACGCCAGGCAGGGGCGGACCGACCGTCTGTGGACAGTTGTCATCCAACCTGTTGACCGCAACGACCGGGCTGGTTTCGGTCAAGCCGTAGCCTTGAAGAACCGGGACACCAAAAGCGAGAAAGACACGGGCAATCTGCGGATTCAAAGGTGCACCACCACTGATTGCCAGCCGAATACGGCCTCCGAGGGCAGCGCGGACCGAGCGTGCCACCAGGTGGTCAAGCAACGGCCAGAGAAGGAGACCGGGAGACCAGTTGCGACGACCCTGCTGCATTTCAAACCGTCGCCAGCCAATAGTGACGGTCAGATTGAACAGCTTGCGTTTCCAGGCGGGTCCCTCAGCGAGCCGCGCACTGATGCTTTGGTGGAAGCGCTCGTAGATACGCGGCACCGAGACCAGCAGTGTGGGCCTGATCTCGCGCAAGTCGTCGGCCAGCCTATCCAAAGAACGGACATGGGCAACGGTGGCACCGGCCATGATCGGCAAATAGTAGCCGACGGTACGCTCCAGGGTGTGTGACAGAGGCAGAAAGGAAAGGAAGAGATCGCTCGGGTAGACCGGCACGGCAAGCGCCCCGGCCCATGCGTTGGCCAGAATGTTGGCGTGGGTCAGCATGACCCCCTTTGGATGGCCTGTGGTCCCGGACGTGTAGACAATCGACGCAAGATCCCCTGCGTCCCTGTCCAGAACCGCATAATCGGTGGCCGTCCCCGGCAGCCAGTGGTCAAGATCTACCAAGCGAGAATCACACTCATCCCCTTCACAGGCAGGAGTCAGAGACACAATCCGTTTGAGGCTGCCGAGCCGATGATGCACCTCGGTAATTCCCTGCCAGTGATCAACCCCTTCGATCAGCAGCAGGCGGGCTTCGGTCTGCTCGATGATGTAAGCAAAATTGTCCGGCCGGTCATTGACATAGAGCGGCACTGTGACCAGTCCAAGGCCGAGGGCGGCGAGATCGAAACCGATCCAGTCGAGACCGTTGCGCACCATGATCGCCACCCGATCGCCGGGAGCCAGTCCCTCGTTGCGCAGGGCCTGCTGCCAGCGGCCGACCATGGCTTGCGCCTCCTGCCAGGAGATGTCGGAACAACAGCGATCGTCGAGATCAAAACGCCGGTAAGCGCAAGCCGAAGGCGTGCGGCGAACCCGCTCGACAAACAGGCCTGGCAGGGTGACGGCCTGCTCGGGAGAGATCATGTCCACCGCCGCTGTCATCCTGATCTTTTCTCCTCTTCTGCAAGAGAGGCCCATCCCGGGTCGGGCTCAAAACGATCACCATGCTGTTTGGCCTGGGCTTTGAGCCGCACCAGCAGAGTGTCGACCTCCGCGTTGCGAATATGCTGCATGGGCCCGCCACGGAAGGGCGCGAAACCGGTGCCAAAGATCACCCCGGCATCCAGCAGGTCGGCATTCTCGACCACCTCTTCCCGCCAGCAAGCCACGGCTTCGTTGAGCAGGCGCAACACCAGCCGTTCACCAACCTCAGGCAGTATGCTTTCCGGTCCGCCATCCTTTTTTGTTTTGCCGCGATAAGTGTAGAACCCCTGTCCGCTCTTGCGACCGAGCTGACCGGCCTCGACCATCTTCTGCAAACGCTCCGGAACTTCGACCGGATAGTGGTTGGCGAGAATCCGTGCCACCGACAGGCAGATATCCAGCCCGACCGTGTCGGCCAGGCGGATCGGCCCCATGGGCATACCGAAGTCGGTCGCTGCCCGATCGATGACCTCGGGTTTGACCCCTTCTTCGACCAGTCGCACCGCTTCGAGCAGATAGGGCATGAGAATGCGGTTGACCAGGAAGCCGGGAGAACTCTGCACCGGCAGCGGCAGGCGCTTGATCCCCAGCACGAAGGCGGCGCCACGCGCCAGAGCTTCGGCATCGGATTGGGCGGCGCGGACCACTTCGACCAGTTGCATCTTGTCGACCGGATTGAAAAAGTGCAGCCCGATCAGGCGTCCCGGGCGGTCGAGGGCGGTTGCCAGCTCTTCCAGCGGGATGCTTGACGTGTTGCTGGCGAGAATCGCGTCCGGTTTGAGCAGCGGTTCGATCTGTCGATAGAGTTCGCGCTTGGCGTCAGCATCTTCAAAGATCGCTTCGATCACCAGGTCGGCACGGGTTACGCCATGACCGTCCGGGTCGGGCAGCAACCGGTCAACAGCGGCCTCGATCGCCCGGCGTTGCTTGAGTTTTTTGCCAAACAGCGCCCGGCCGCGCTGCACTACCTGACCCAGCCGCTGCGGATCGACATCCTGTACGGTGACCTGCAGCCCCTGCAAGGCGCACCAGATGGCGATATCGCCCCCCATGATGCCACCACCGACCACATGCACCCGCTGGATGGGCGTGGTTTCTTGCCGACCGGTCGCCTTGAGCTGTTCCTGCAACAGGAAAACCCGGACCAGGTTGCGCGCGGTGTCGCCAACGATCAGTTCGGCCACCGAAGCGGCCTCGGCGGCGTAGTTGGCCGCTTCGCTTGCCGAAAACCCCTGCC
>JAVVDY010000042.1:0-9186 GCA_032251255.1 Desulfuromonadales bacterium | reverse complement strand
CGGGGCCTTGCTCACGGTCGGGTCGGAGACTGCCACGACAGACAGCAGCGGTACGGCCATTTTCAACGATCTGGTGCAAGGAGTGGCACAGCTGCGCGGGGTCGCCAATGGCTATGTCAGCACAGAGCGGGCCGTCACTCTTTCATGCAATGAGCAGAACAGCGTCGGTCTGGCCTTAAGCCCGACCAGCGGCACGGGGTCTCTGAACGCCAGTGACGTGAGGATTGTTCTGACCTGGGGTGAGAACCCCAGTGATCTCGATTCACACCTGACCGGTCCTGATGCTTTAAGCTCCGGGGTTTACGATGAGAGCAACCGTTTCCATGTCTACTATGCCAGCAGCTACGGTGATGTGGCTGCGCTGGATGTGGATGACGTCACTTCCTATGGTCCTGAAACGATTACCATCACGCCGCCGGCGGGATCCTCGACCCTGCGGCCCGGATTGTACCGCTATTCGGTGTACCACTTCAGCGGAGTATCAAACATTTCTAGTTCCAATGCTGCGGTGACGGTCCAGTTTGGTGGCAGCTCGACAAGGAACTACGTACCACCGGCCGGGGCCTCGTCTTCCGGTGATGTCTGGACCGTTTTTGAACTGGTCGTTGCCAACGATGGGTCCATAACTGTGTACGATGTGAATACTATCACACCCAACCAATCGTCTTCCACCGTGCGCTCGACGGCGACAGGTCTTGGCGAAGTCGAGTCTGGTGTTGACTTCGTGCGTCTGCCGCGCAAATAGTCGTCTTTCTTCTAAGCGGATTGCGAAGTCCCACGCCATGACAAGGTGTGGGACTTCGCACTTTTGCCGGACATATCCTGGTTTTTCATTTTGTGGCTGAACATGCTATTTTTCTCTCCGATGCATGCCTTCTGTCGAAAACTCATAGTGTGTGCTTTGCTTTGCCTGCTCGCCTGTGTCTTTGGATGCACTCTTGCAGTTGATGACCGGGCGGCAAACGATGACCCGGTTGTACTCTATCAGCTTGGCATGCGGCTAAGCACCACGGATCGCGGATTAGATTCTCCAGAGGATCCGGTACGTGGAATCCGTTTGATCGCAAGAGCCGCCGACATGGACTATCTGCCTGCGCTTCATGCTTTGGCCTGGGCGTATCGCGAGGGCCTCGGAGTGGCTCGCGATGAACGCCAGGCAACCCACCTTTTTGAACGGGCCGCCGTTGCCGGTTACGCCGAAAGTCAGTACATGCTCGGGCTCAGTTATGCGCAAGGATCCGGTGTTCCCGTGGACGGATCCATGGCTCTGCTGTGGATCAAGCGTGCCGCCGAACAGGGCCATGCCGGCGCGCGCCAGGCTCTGGCGGGCCTTTCGCTTTCGGTACCTTCTCCTTGATCAACCCAACCATGCCAGGCTTAATCTTTCGGGCTCTTCTTGTTCTTGTCGTACTTCTGTTCCCCTGCTTCCCGCAAGATGTTCTGGCCGAACCGCTTTTCTGGTACGACGGACAGCGGCGTTTGCCACTGATATTAGCGGTTGACGACGACCATGCTGGAGAACCGAGGAACAGAGGTCCTGGTAAGCAGTCTTTTCGCAACGCGACCAAAGGTGGACTGCGTGTCAATGAAGGCGGTTTTTACGTCTGCTATCCATCGGACTGGACGCAGGAGCAGATCCGTGCCGTGGAAGCACATTACCATCTGCTGCGGTTACCGCGGAGGATCGGCCGTCTGCCGGTCTACCAGTACCGGGAGGAGGATCCGCTTCAGGCTATCTCACTGGCCAACCGGATTTATCAAGAGGCTGGTGTGTCCTGCGCGGCGCCGCTCTGGAAAAAACCGTTAACGCACAGGTCCTCGCCGGCTGTCATTGACCCGCTTTACTCGGCCCTGTGGCATCTTTTTAGTGACGGTCAATGCCAGGATCCTCCCGGTGAAGATATTGCCGTGCTAGATGCATGGCGAAGCACGTTCGGCGAGAGGAGTGTCATCGCCGTGGTGGATGACGGGGTTGAACTGGGGCATCCGGATCTGGCCGGGAACCTGCTCCCCGTTTGGCACCGCGACTTCATTGACAACGACGATGACCCCACTGCCGGAATGCACGGCACGGCCATGGCCGGTCTGGCCGCCGGGCG
Organism: Desulfuromonadales bacterium; assembly: GCA_032251255.1. Taxonomy (GTDB): domain Bacteria; phylum Desulfobacterota; class Desulfuromonadia; order Desulfuromonadales; family Geopsychrobacteraceae; genus BM509. The sequence goes on along the minus strand of JAVVDY010000042.1, from coordinate 7,087 downwards.
AGGTTTTAACGGTATTGGTCTTGCGGGGGTCGCCCCTGCGGCCTCCCTGCTCGCCTTGCGGATTTTGCCGGAACAGGGTGGCATGGCCGATGAGTTTGCCGAAGCGGCGGCCCTTGGCTTCTCATCGGCGCCTGTGGATATCTTTAACAGTAGTTGGGGGCCACCCGCTGGCTCGGCCTACGCCTTTGAACGGCCATCACCGCTGCTGCGTGCCGCCGTCGAATCCCGGATACGTGAGGGGCGCGGCGGGCTGGGCAGCATTTATGTTTGGGCTGCGGGAAACGGCGGCCCACAGTTCGACTCCAATTTGGATGGCTACGCCAATTCTCGCCATGTTGTGGCGGTGACGGCGACCAACTGCGCGGGGAGGGCAGCTTCCTACGCTCAAGCAGGCAGCAATATCCTGATCAGCGCTCCTTCGGGTGACGGGCTCATTGGATTGGCCACCACCGACCGGAGTGGAAATCTGGGTTTTAATACCGGGCTCGAGGCTGGCGAGTTCGCCGAACTCGACTATACCAACTCCCTGAGCGGAACTTCCGGTTCCGCGGCGATCGTCTCCGGAGTCGTGGCCCTTATGCTTTCGGTTAACGATCGTCTGAACTGGCGTGAAGTCAGGCAGATCCTAGCCATGAGCGCTGATCGTATCGATGCCGGCCACCCTTTATGGCGGACCAACGGGGCCGGTTTTTGGGTCAATGAACAGTATGGTTTCGGTCGCGTCAATGCCGGCAGGGCGGTCAATCTGGCCGCGAATTGGCATGATCCGGTTGGTCCTGAACAGACCGTGCGCTACTCGCGGAATGTTGAGCGGATCATCCCGGACAACGACCCGCAAGGGGTCGCCGATACGGTCTCCATCGCAGAATCCTTGCGCATTGAGCACGTGGCCGTCACTGTAGATATCCCCGATCACAGCTATTGGGGTGACCTGAGTATTTATCTGACCTCGCCGGCAGGGACCCGGGTCCGTCTGGCCAGACAAACCTTTATAGACCAGGCTGCGCTCGGTCTCGGCTACCGGCAGTGGACTCTTGGCGATACCCTGCATCTCGGCGAAAACAGTCGCGGAGACTGGACACTTGAGGTTGTCGATAATGTCCGGGGAGATAACGGGACCTTCGTTTCCTGGTCTTTGGACGTTTTTGGGACGGAAATGCCATCACGCTTTGGTCAGTTGCCGGTTTCATGCGATGCAATATCTTTTTCGCAACCGCAGTCGGTGGTTACCCAGGCTGTTGCCTCTGGAGTCAGTCGCCATGGAAGCGCTTTTCACGGAGTCACGAGCGGTCCCGACAGTGAAGATTACCTGCTGCTGGCGGCTATTCGTGACGATGTTGCCGTTGCCGGGCAACTGGCTGTGGCGAGCTATCAGCCGCCGACCGGGGGGGGGGTAAACTGGTATGCCCTGCACGATGGCGGCTGGCAGGTATGGGATGGCAGCGCTCTTTCGTTACCGATATTCAGCAACGCGGCGGGAGCCGTTGCCTCGCTCCACGCCGGGCATCTCGTGCCTGGGCTCTATCATGTCTGGAGCGGTTTCCGTACATTGGATGACGAAATTTATTATTGCCCGGATAGTTTGAGTATCGTCGTCACCGATGAATAATTTGTGCACCACTTGGCATATCTATCGGCGCAATTCACTGCAATTCACCACGACGATCCAGGAGATACTTTTATAGATTATCAAGCCTCCGCATGACTCGCCTTTTCTGATTTTTAGATCCCTATCTCTGGCAGTGACAGCAGGTTGCTTGCATGGGATGGACGGTGTATATTTGCAACCTGATATAAAGGATGACCCCAAGCCGACCCGCCACCGGGCGGATCACGAGGAGAAGCGCATGACTGAGAACAAGCAGGAGATGGTGACTATCAATGGCAAGGACTACGCCCTTGCCGATCTTTCTGATGAGGTCAAGGCCCAGATCAACAATATCCGCACCTGCGAGGCCGAGATCGGCCGGCTGCGTGCTCTTCAGGCGATTACCGAGACGGCCCGCGGCACCTACGCCCGTGCTCTTGAAGCGGAATTGGCGAAAATCGAACCGAAAATATCGGCATCAAATTGACAGTCCCCCACCTTCGCCGCCCCGCCCACTGATGCGGGCAGCTCTCCTGGAGTGTCGCATGACAACCCGGTTGCCAGCATCTGGACAGCCCGCCGGTCTTCACTCCCGGGCAAAGACGCCATGATGTGTCAGATTCTTTTGTCGACCTTCAATGGCGGTCCCTACCTTCAGGAGCAATTAGATTCGATTGCCCGACAAAGCTTCAGCGATTGGCACCTATTGGTCCGCGACGATGGCTCGACGGACGAAACGGTCTCCTTGTTGCGAGCCTTTATGGCGCAGTTTCCCGATAAGGTTTCGATGCTCTCCGAGCCTCCGGGAAATCTCCGGCCGACGGCGAGTTATTCCCGACTGCTCGAGCAGTCGACAGCCGACTACCTGTTTTTTGCCGATCAGGATGATGTCTGGCTGCCAGACAAACTGGCAACCTGCCAAGAGGCGATGCGCGCGGCTGAGACGCGTTACGGAGCGGAGACTCCGCTGCTGATTCACAGCGATCTGCGCGTGGTCGATCAGCGGCTCGATGAAATTTCTCCATCTTACTGGAGCTATCAGCATCTGGATCCGCGCGGTGGTGTCCGCCTTCAGAGAACTGTCGCGCAGAATGTCGTAACCGGCTGCGCCGTGATGATCAATCGGCCGCTGGCTGTCCTGGCAACACCGATTCCAGAGCAGGCCATCATGCACGACTGGTGGCTGGCCTTGGTGGCAACGGCATTCGGGCGTGTCGTCTGCCTGGAGGCGCCGCTGGTGCTCTACCGGCAGCATGCTGCCAATCGAATCGGTGCGCAGCATTTCGGGAGTGAGACGATCCTGCTCAAGGCGACCAATCCGGACAAGGTGCGGACTGCGATGTTGCGGACAATGCAGCAGGCTGCGGCCTTTGCGATACGTTATGTCGACCGCCTCTCTGCTCGGCAAAGAAGTGTGATTGCCGATTATGCAGCGCTGGCAACGATGAGTCGCCTGGCCCGGATGAGAGCCATGCTCAAGCATCGTTATCTCAAATGCGGAATTTTACGCAATCTCGGTTTCGTTGTTAATTTGTTTGTCCTGGAGCCGACCCGTTGACAAAAGTGGCTCTCTGCGTGCCGACCCGCAATGCGGCAGCGGTTGCCGGTCCGTTTCTGGAGGGACTGTCGACCCAGACGCTGGTGGACTTTGATCGTCTGCTGATCGATTCTTCCTCGGAGGACGACACTTGTCATCTGTTTGCGTCGGCGGGGTTCCGCATTCATCAGATTCCCCGGGAGATTTTTGATCATGGTGGCACCCGACAGATGGCTGCCGATCTCTGCGGGGAGGCCGATTTTTTGATCTTCATGACCCAGGATGCCGTGCTCGCCCACCCCGAAGCGCTGGAGGCTCTGCTGGGCTGCTTCAGCGACCGGCGGGTAGGTGCCGCCTATGGCCGGCAACTCCCGCGGCCCGGAGCCCATCCGATCGAAGCTCACGCCCGGCTGTTCAACTATCCGCCACAGAGTCGGTTGAAATCGCTTGCTGATCGTGCCGAGTTCGGTATCAAGACGGCGTTCTTCTCTGACTCATTTGCAGCCTACCGGGTCCAGGCGCTGCGTGATGTCGGCGGCTTCCCGGTTCCCTGCCCGGTCAGTGAGGACACTTTTGTTGCCGCCCGACTGCTGTTGGCCGACTGGCAAATCGCCTACTGTGCAGACGCGGCGGTCTATCATTCTCACGACTTCGGCCTCGCTGACGAACTGCGTCGCTATTATCAAATCGGCCTGTTCCACGCACGCCAGCCATGGCTGCGCCAGCAGTTCGGTGAAGCCGAAGGGGAGGGTGGGCGTTTTGTCCGCTCCGAGTGCAATTATCTTTGGCACAATGCACCGTCTCTGCTACCTCTATCTGCTCTGCGAACAGTGGTGAAATATGTCGGTTACCGTCTTGGCCTGATGGGGAAGGTCGTGCCAGCGCGTCTGCAAAGGCTACTGAACGGTCGATAACTGCCTAGGGAGCGGTTTGCCGCGATGCTGAAAGAACAGGCCAAGTTACTGACCCGCCTGACGGTGGTTGCTGATTTGTCGCTGGTCGTGGCGGCGTTCTGGCTCGCCTACCACCTCTGCGGCAGCTATCTCGGGGTCGATCTCGGCCACTTCCGTGAGTACGCCTGGATTCTCCTGCCGGCGCTACCGGTCTGGTATTATCTGCTCGCCAAGTACCGCCTGTACACCTCGATCCGCCAGATCAAGATAAACGACCTGCTGTTCCGGATCCTCTCCGTCCATGTTTTGGGCGCCATCTGCCTCTCGGCGCTGGTTCTGTTTATTTCGCGGGATATGTTCAGCCGCAAACTGCTGGTGGTTTTTCTGCTCTGCGCCTGCCTGCTGATCTTTTTGCAGCGCGTCTCCCTGAAAATCGGCCTCGGCCTGCTTCGCCGGCTCGGTTTCAATTTCAGGCAGCTGCTGATTGTCGGCGCCACCGACCGGGCCAGTCACTTTATCGAACTGGTCGAATCCCATGCCGATTGGGGTCTCCGGGTGCTTGGTGTGATCCAGGTGTCGCCGGGACCGCTGAAAAGTTTCCTCGGTAGCTACCGGGTCTACGGGCGCCTTGATCGTCTGCTCGCCTGTTGTAAGGAGCTGCCGGTCGATGAGGTTGTCATCTGTCTTGCCAAGGACCAGGTGCTCGATATTGAGCGCTACTTGCAGGAACTTGAAAAGTTGGGCGTTACGGTGCGAATGGTCCTTGATTTTTACGATCTCGAACGCTATCGCAAGGACCTGAGTTTTTTTAATAATTCGTTGCCTATCCTGACTTTTCACGTTAAATGCCTCGACGCCCAGCAGCTGTTTCTTAAGCGGGTCGTCGATATTGTCGGTTCCCTGGTAGGTCTGGCGATCATGATACTGCTACTGCCTGTAATCGCCCTTGCGATCAGGCTCGATTCTCCGGGGCCTCTGTTTTTCGGGCAGAAACGTGTCGGCATGAACGGGCGCATTTTCAAATGCTGGAAATTCCGCTCCATGCACATCGATGCCGAAGAGTGCAAGCAGGCGTTGCTTGAACAGAATGAAATGAACGGGGCGATCTTCAAGATCAAGGACGACCCGCGGGTCACCAGGGTTGGCAGGTTTCTGCGCAAGGCCAGCCTCGATGAGCTGCCGCAGTTCTGGAATGTTCTCAAGGGGGAAATGAGTCTGGTCGGCACCCGGCCACCGACGCCTGAAGAAGTGTCTCAATATGAAAACTGGCACCGGCGCCGCATCTGCATCAAGCCGGGGATCACTGGCCTGTGGCAGGTGAGCGGGCGCAACCAGATTGATGATTTTGATGAGATTGTCCGCCTCGATCTGGCCTACATCGACAACTGGAGTCTCTGGCTCGATATCAAACTGCTCCTGAAGACCTGCTGGGTTGTGTTGTGCCGGCGGGGGGCGAGTTGATTAAGACCGTGAGAAGTGAGGAGTGAGGAGCAAACTCAAGGAACAATGGGGGCGGGGGCGGGGACATTCTGTAGTTTCTATGCACAACTTCACTTCTCGGCGAGCTCGACCATCTCACCCGTTCAGATTCCGATTGACCCATCTCACACGAAGCCGCGAAGGCGCAAAAGATCCTTTTAGATCTTGCTTTCTGTCATACTTTTGGTATTCTTAAATACGACCCTCAAAAAGGAGGACAGTATGCTTGCTGAGAAAGTTTCTATCTCTCTTCCCGCGCCATTGCTTGAATTTGTCGAGCACTACAAAAAGAATTACGCTCTCAAAAGCCGCTCCAAAGTGATTGAGATGGCATTGGAACGTTTGCAGCAGGAAAGCCTGGAGGCAGCCTACCGTCAAGTCGCGGCTGAAGTGGATCCCGCTTTTGATGTCACCAACGCAGACGGATTGCGTGATGAAACGTGGTGAGATTTACTACGCCGACCTAAGCCCTACCGTTGGCACGGAGATCAACAAACACAGACCCGTGCTTGTTGTAAGCTGCAACGCGAACAACCGCGCCGCAGGCACGGTAACTGTCCTGCCCATCACCTCCAGCACTGCCAGGATTTATCCTTTCGAGGTGTTCCTCAATCCAAGTGAATCCGGCCTGCCTAAACCATCCAAGGCCCAAGCCCAGCAGATTCGCACTATTGCTAAGGAACGCATCACCGGCACGGCTCAAGGCCGTCTTAACGAGGCTCGGCTCGCGGCGGTCGACGCGGCTCTGAGGATTCACCTGTCCTTGTGAATCTAGCAACGGGGATCAGAATATAGCGTTTTCGGACTTGCTCCAACTGTTGCAGCGTTTACGATTTGAAATCCGGATCAAGGGCAGTCACCATGTCTGCAGAAAAAGTGGCGTCGAAGAGAAAATCAACCTGCAAAGGGATGGTCATCCGGCCAAGCCATACAGGTAAAACAAGTCCGGCGTGTACTGACCTTCTACCAGTTGGGAGTAGCCGATGATGAATAAATACGAAATTATTATCTATTGGAGCATGGAAGATCAGGCGTTCGTTGCTGAAGTGCCGGAATTACCAGGTTGTCTGGCTCATGGACCAACCTATGAAGAAGCTCTCGTGCAGATTCAATCGGCCATGGAACTTTGGATAGAAACAGCCCGTGAGTATAATGATCCAATCCCCGAACCTAAAGGGCGGCGCCTGGCCTTCGCATAATAAGCCGACTCGCTAGAAAAAGTAGCCACGAGCTAGGGCGCGGGGACACTACTACAAGTGTCCCTCCAGTGTCCCTGGATATCGGCCGATTGCGGTCTTTGCTGTCGGTCACCGAGACGGTCCGCGTCACCTACATCCGCGCCCTCGAGGTCGGACATGGGATCTGTTCTTGGCTTCTATCGGCACTCCGGTTTATGTGGCCGTATGGCGCGAGAATCAACGATCCATCAAGTTGGTGGAGGTGACCTATGTCGATGACTGACCTGGCGTGAACCGTGAACCTCGTTGCCATGACACATTATGTTGTGTATAGTTATGTGTAGACCGGAGGTGGGCCATGGCAACCAATCTCGCTATTGATGATCGCCTGATCGAGGAAGCGCGCCGTATC
>JAVVDY010000041.1:0-9248 GCA_032251255.1 Desulfuromonadales bacterium | reverse complement strand
CTAGAGTTCTTTGACCCCAAGATTGAATTCAGAGGCCGTCAACGCATTCAAGGTGCCATGGGGAACAGTCCGGTGGCAGTCCCAGCAGTTTCGATCTTTTCCCGGACTGGCCGAGTAGAGGGCCTGGTTGGCCATGAGCTGCGAGACCATTTGCTCATGGCAGTTAATGCAGTTGGCCTGGATGCGATCTGCGGCATGGTCGGTGATCATCAGGTTGTTGCCGTAGTCACCAAGGGTCATGGCCACCGAATGGTTGAAACCGTCACGCGCCTTGGCGAGCAATTTATTGACGGGATCACTTGGCAGATGGCAATCCGCACAGGCGGCAAACTCCCGGTGCGAACTGTGCTGCCAGGTTGCGTAGTGAGTGTTCATGGTGTGGCAGTTGATGCACACCTTGGGATCACCGGAAAAATAGCTGACGAGATTGGATCGGTTGGCAACATAGGCGATGGTTCCAAGCGCGGTAACGGCACTGCAGAGCGCCACAATGGTCATGGTCCGGATGCTTTTCATAGGTCACCTCCTGGACGAAGTGTGGTTTCTGCTGGCGGCTCACACTCCTTAACAATCGGGGATACGGTTAGATAGTAATAATAAATTAACATTAACGTTTGTTTCTGCATTGTCAATCAGCCGCAAGCAGATCTTTGGGGAGGGAAAAAGGTGCCGATCTGGCTGGCGAAGAAAGTATCCTCCAGCAGCACCTGGCAGAGGCGATTCAGTATCGGGGGTTGGATAGGAAATTGAAATGAGCAGATTTGCCATTCAGGTTGGGAGAAGAGAATATGAACGTCTACACTCTATGAGCACGGATGAAACAGCCCGGGGTCGGACCAAGCTAAGTCACTGTAATCGCAACAAAAAGATATCAAAACACCCCCTGTTTCCGAGTTATGAACTTGTTTTTAAGGTCGAAAATTGCTCCATATGCTTTTAATCCGATCGTATTTTTCAGGGGAGGGGGACATGCCGAGAGCCAACCGGTCCTTTGTGCCGGAACACGCAACCCAATTCTCTCATAAAATAAACCCCACCTCCCGCCAGCCCGCTTGCGAAATCGAGATGATAAAGCACAAGCAATTCCCGAGCCCGCCCTTGTTGACATGTTGCAGCAGGCTGCCGACAGAACGCTTGAATTCACCCGACAAAACCGGCATTGTAAGGAGCCTATGCAACCTTTTGACAGCGGATTTGATTTATGCCTTTTGATCTGACCATCGATGACATTCGTGCTGCTGTGCCTGCTCACTATTTTCAGCGAGGGCTCAACTACCAGCGGCAGAGACGGGTTCTTCATCTCGAATGGGATGAAGAGAACGAGATCCTGTTTGGCGAGGTCAAGGGGAGCGGAAACAGGATTTATGAGCAGGATATCTGGGTCGATGTTGAGGACGCGATTCTGGAGAATCAATGCAGCTGTCCCCTCGGGGGGAGTTGCAAGCATGTCGTGGCGGTGCTGCTTGAATGGGTTGCCCGCAACCCGCAGAGCACAAAGGCCTCGCGCAGGGTCCAACCGGACGAGCTGGCGCAATGGCAGCAGGCCACCCGCGAGCGGCTGCAGGAGGAGGGGGCCAATCCCTACCCGGAGCCGGGTCGGACCTGTCTGCTGTACCTGCTGGTGCCAAAAGTCCAGGCCAACCAGCGGATTATCGAACTGCAGACCCTCAAAAGCCGCCGGCTCAAACGGGGTGGCTGGGGGAAGGCCTCGTTCTTCAATCTGGGTGATCTGAACAACTATTATTCCTATGGAGCCTCGACCAATGCCTTGCCACAGGATAGTGAGATCGCCCGATTGCTGGCCAATCAGTTTGACTACCGCGGCCGACAACCGCAACTCAGGGGGGATGTCGGCGTGTTGGTTGTGCAGCGGCTGCTGCGCAGCGGGCGCTGCTTTTTGCAAAGCACGAACAACCCGCCACTGACCCTGGGCCCGCCACGCAAGCTGTCCATCGACTGGGAGAAAGGGACGCAAACAACCCGCTGTCGGCTGCTGCTAGACGAGACCGGCGACGACTGGCTGCTGATCCCCACCGAACCGGCCTGGTATCTGGCTCCGGCCGTTTCCCAATGCGGACCGATCGAAACGCAGCCCTGCGCCACCAGCCTGCTGGCGGCCCTGGCGGCGCTCCCCGAACTGCCGGAAGAGAGGCTGCCTGAGCTCAGCTATTTTCTCAGCGACACCCTGCCGCCCGACAGCATTCCGCTGCCGGTCGAGCTCGATCTGATTCGGGTTGAGGGGCCGCCGGTACCGACCTTGATTTTGCACGGTGTGGTTGATCCCGAGGGAACCCGCCGCCATCTTGTGCGCCTGCGTTTCGGCTATGGCCCTTTCAGCCTGCCGCCTTTTGCTGCCGGCGACCCGATGCAGCAACTGCGGCGGCATGAGGGCCAGGATTACCGGATACGGCGCGATCGGGGGGGCGAATTCGCGGCGCTGGCGCAGCTGCGAGGACTGATGCTCGAACCGGCCGGGCCTCCACTGCACGACCCGGAGGAACTGGATCTGCTCTTTGCCTCAACCAGCCTGGCCGACTCCGCTTGCCGGTGGCGCGACCTGCTCGACCAGCTGCCGGCGTTTGAGGAAGCCGGCTGGCGGATCGAGATCGCCCCGAGCTTCAGCCTCCAGTTCGAAACCGCTCAGTCGCTGCTGGCCGATATCGAAGAGCAGGAGGCGGGCTGGTTCGATCTCGGCCTGAAGATCGACTATCAGGACACCCAGATTGATCTGCTGCCACTGCTGTTGCAATGGCTGGAGGCGGCTGATACCGAGCGACCCCTGATGCACCCTCTGGGAGGAAACCGCTGGCTGGAAGTTCCCGCTGCAGTGCTGGCGCCGGTGGTGGAGACCCTGGTCGAGCTGTTTCAGGATCCGCACCTGGATTCGGCCGGACGCCTCAAGCTCCCCCGCGCGCAGGCCCACAGCCTGCTGGAGATCGAACATCGCCTCGAACAGGACGGTCATCAGCTCCGCTGGCAGGGCGGCCAAAAGATCCGGGAGCTGGCGGAAAAGCTCCGCGATTTTAAAGGGATAAAGCCGGTTAGTGCGCCCGGTGGACTTAATGCGACCTTGCGGCCTTATCAGCAGCAGGGGCTGTCCTGGCTGCAGTTTCTGCGCGAATATGGCTTCAACGGTATCCTTGCCGACGACATGGGGCTGGGCAAGACCATTCAGCTGCTCAGCCACCTGCTGCTCGAAAAAGAGGCTGGCCGCCTCACGCAAGCGGCACTGGTGGTTGCACCAACCAGCGTGTTGAGCAACTGGCGGCACGAAGCCGAGCGTTTCACCCCCGATCTGCGTTGCCTGGTTCTGCATGGCCCCGACCGTGAGCCCCTGTTTGACCAGCTGGATGATGCCGATCTGGTCATCACCAGCTATGCCCTGCTGCAGCGCGACCTCGAGCGTCACCTGAGCCGCACCTACCACAGCCTGATTCTCGATGAAGCCCAGGCCATCAAGAATCCGCAGGCCAAAGGTGCCCAGGCCGCGCGCCGCATCAACGCCCAAAATCGACTCTGTCTCACCGGTACACCACTGGAAAATCATCTCGGCGAACTCTGGTCGTTGTTTTATTTTCTGATGCCCGGATTCCTTGGTTCGCAGAAGCAGTTCAACCAGCTGTTCCGCACCCCTATCGAACGCCACGGTGACGGTGAGCGCCAGCGCCGACTGCAGAAGCGGCTCGCACCTTTTGTGCTGCGCCGCAACAAGGAGCAGGTTGCGCGCGAGCTGCCCACCAAGACCGTGATGATCCGCGAGGCCGAATTCGGCACAGCGCAGGCCAAACTCTACGAAAGCCTACGCCTGGCGATGGTCAACAAGGTCAGCCGCCTGCTGCAGCAAAAAGGGTTGCAGCAAAGTCATATCGAGATTCTTGACGCCCTGCTTAAACTGCGTCAGGCCTGTTGCGATCCGCGACTGGTCAAGCTGGAGGCCGCCGCCAGGGTCAAGTCTTCGGCCAAGCTGGAAGAGCTGCTCGATCTGCTGGAAAAGTTGCTGGACGAAGAGCGCAAGGTGCTGATTTTTTCGCAATTCACTTCGATGCTGAGTCTGATCGAAGCCGAGCTGGCCCACCGCAATATCCGCTATGCGAAACTGACCGGCCAGACCCGCAAACGCGACCAGGCCATCGCTGCCTTTCAGGAGGGCCCGGCCCAGGTCTTTCTGATCAGTCTCAAGGCCGGCGGGGTCGGTCTCAACCTGACCGCCGCCGATACCGTCATCCACTACGACCCCTGGTGGAATCCGGCCGTGGAAAACCAGGCCACCGATCGGGCCCATCGCATCGGCCAGGACAAGCCGGTCTTTGTTTACAAGCTGGTAGCCAAGGGAACCATCGAGGAGAAAATTCTTCAGATGCAGGATAAGAAACAGCGTATCGCCGATGGCATTCATGGCGATAAAGCCGGAGAGCAACCTCTTGCGAGACTTAGCTCGGAAGAAATCCTCAGCCTGCTCGGACCCATCGACAGCTGAATGGATGGGCTCAAGGTAAAGGAGGAAGTAAGTAGCCCCCTCAGGAATAATCAGGTGAATGAGACACAGGCAGAGACAAAGACGGGAAATATCCGGGGAGGTTTGGCGGCAAGCCAATCAGGAAAACGCAGGCTTTGTAATGTGCCACTGCGCCACCGTCGACGTGCAGAATCCGGGGGGCTTTCAGGAGGACGGGTAAGGTCGACACAATGAGTCCGTTGATTCGTTAAGCAGGCGTTGACCTCGGTGACGCCACCGGACCGCCGCAATGGAGGGAGACCTTCTGGACGCTGATGGCATCGACCGGGCAGGCGTCGACACAGGCGCCACAGCGAATGCAGTCGGCCTGGTTGATCCAGATCAGGCTGACCTCATCGTCGCGGCGGGCGATGTCCCAGCCCGTCGGCCGCCCTTGCGGGTCGTAATGCAGTTTTTGCACCTTGAGGATACATTCGGGCCGCGGTTTGACCTTGATGCACCAGTCGCAATAGATGCACTTGTCGCTATCGATTTCGTACTTGAAGTGGCACAGATAGCAGCGTTGCGCTTCGTCGCCGGCGGTTTCCGCGCTGAACCCCAGATCAACCTCGGTCTGCAGATCGCGCTGCGAAAGTGGCGTTGCCGGCATCGCCTGACGCGGCACCGCATCCATCTCGCGAATCCGGCCGCTGGCGGTAACATCCTCAATCTGCGCCACGGCCTTGAGGCGCTCGTGACCGGTCAGAAACCGATCGACCACCCCGACGCACTCCTTGGCATGACCAATCGCCTCAATCAGCGAGCGGGCGCCGGTGGCAAAGTCGCCGGCGACAAAGATATTCTCGCCTGCGGTGGTGTGGCTTGCGCCGCTCTTGAGCCAGCCATCATCCTGCACCAGCCGGTCGCGCCAGCCCTCGTCGATCCAGCGGGTGTCGGGAAACTGCCCGGTGGCGAGCAGGACCGTATCGACCGGAATTTCAAATTCACTGCCGCACACTTCGACGGGGCGGCGGCGACCGCTGGCGTCGGGCGGACCGAGTTCCGTGCGCACCAGGCGCATGGCCGTGATTCTGCCATTTTCACCCACAAACGCCCGGGGTGCGACCATGCAATGCAGGGGGATCTGCTCGTGCTCCAGCTCTTCCAGTTCGCCGGGGGTGACAAGCATCTCTTCGACCGAGCGGCGGTACAAAACCTGGACCTGTTCCCTGGCCATGCGCAGGATCGAACCCGGCGCGGTCGTCTCCGCAAGTTCGGCTTCGAGCTGCACGGTGGCCGCCTCGAGGCGGCGGGCGGTGCGCGCGCAGTCCATGGCGGTAAAACCGCCGCCGATCACCACCACCTTTTCACCAATATCGCTGCCGCCGGTGGTGTTGACTTCCAGCAGAAAGTCGAGACCATGGCGGATCCCCTTCAGTTCCCTACCCGGCAGATCGAGCTGGTTGGGGCGCAGGGTCCCGGCGGCCAGCACCACCGCATCGTACTCGGTCGCCAGCTCGGTCAGGGTGAGGCTTTCACCGATGGCGGTATTGCAGACAATCTCGACGCCGAGCGCGACAATCTGCGCGATCTCCTGATCGATGATCTCACGCGGCAGGCGAAAGATCGGAATCCCCTGATTCAGCATGCCGCCCGGCCTGGAGTGTTTTTCGTAGACCCTGACCTGGTGACCGAGCAGTGCCAGCTGCCGGGCCGCGGCGAGACCGGCGACGCCGGAACCGACGATGGCAACGCGCTTGCCGGACGGCGCAAACCACGGATCAAGCACCACCAGCCCCTGGTCTTTGAAATCGGCCGCCGCACGTTTTGAAAAACAGATGGCGACCTGGTCGCCCAGGCCGTCCCAGCCGTGGCGGCATTCGGCCTCGCAGGGGCGGGAGCAGACGCGGCCGAGCACGGCCGGAAAAACATTATCGCGCAGATTGATCCGGTAAGCCTCGGCATGACGGCCGGCATAAATGGCCGCCAGATAGCCCGGGATATCGGTGGCCGCCGGGCAAGCTTTTTGACAGGGAATATTCTGCTCGAGCCAGGCAAAGTCTTTCGGCTGATCCGCCGTGCCGAGCAGTCTGGAGAGTGCGCAGGCGGCGAGGGGCGCGGCGATCGGCCGGCGCTGCTCATTCCACCCACCGAGCTGGTAAGCTTGCGGCTTCATCCCGGAGCTGAGCGGCTGATCCTGGCGGGTGGCGGCGACAATCTGCGCCATCAGCGGCTGGCGACTGCCCTGCGTCAGGGCGCGTTGGGCAAAAACCTTCGCCGCGAAGATATCCCCGCGCGTGGCACTGCGCTGCTGATAGGCGGTCGCGATCAGCTCGCACACCGCCGTTTCGCTCGGCGGCCCGACCTCGCACAACAGCGCCACCGCCTCGTCAGTCTGTCCGGCGGCGATAAGCGCCTGCGCTTGTCCCAGAAGTTTTTGCATAAAAGTCCGCTCGCTTCAAACCATAAGGGTGCGCAGGTTTTCGATACCGAGCCGCGCGCAAAAGTCGACGAAGCGCTCGCTCTCCCCCTGGCGCTTTTCCAGGTAGCGATCAAGGATTCTGCGCACTGCGGGCACAATTTCTGAACTCGCCGCGTCGCCGAGATAGTCACCAATCTTGCCGGCTTCACTCAGCTTTCCGCCGACAAAAATGCTGTAGCCTTCGCTGCTGCCGGTTTCCGGGTTACGGGTCCGGGTGCCGCGCAGACCGATATCGGCCACCCAGGCCTGGGCGCAGTTGTTCGGACAGCCGGTAATGTTGATGCGCAGCGGACCGACCTTGTTCCAGTAGGTTTCGTCATCAGCCAGCGCGGCATACAGGCGGCGGTAGGCGTCCGGCGCGTCCGAGACCGCCAGTTTGCACAGGGTGGTGCCGACGCAGGCGACCATGTCGGGCAGATGTTCGTGACCGGCGGTGCGCAGCCCGGCGGCGTGCAGGGCGGCCAGCAGCGCGGCGACGTTTTCGTTGGGGACATCATGCAGCTCGACGTTCTGCCGGTTGGTGAACATCAAGACCCCTCCGCCCAGTTCATCGGCCAGTCGTGAAATCGTGCGGGAAAGTTCCGTGGTCAGTTCCGCGCGCGGAATCATGATGCGCACAATGCTCAGCCCCGGATGGTGCTGGGGGATGACGGCTTCACCGTTGAGGGACATGCGGCCGATGGACGGAACGGGAGTGCGGGCGGGTTCGATCCGTTCCAGCCCGCCGACCCCCCGCTCGCGCAGGATCTCAAGGAGCAGCTCGCCGAATTTCGGTGCCCCCATGCGGTCAACCACCACCTTGAGGCGCGCGTGGCCACGCTGGCGGCGGTTGCCGTGACGGCGAAAGGCCTCGACGGTGGCGCGGGCCACCGGCAGCACCAGCTCTTCGGGAACCCGGTCAAAGATGACCTTGGCCAGAAAGGGGCGGGCGCCGAGTCCGCCGCCGGCGTGAAATTTCCAGCCGACGCTCTCGCCATGCCGCTCCGGCACCCAGCCCTGGCAGTTGATCAGGGTTTGGGCCAGGGCGTCGTTGTCGGGCGCGACACTGATCTTGTGCTTGCGCGGCAGGTTGCGCTGGTTCTGGATTTCGTCGTCCGCGGCCAGCAGACGAATCAGCCGCAGCGCATCACCGACCTGTTCCGGCCCGGCGCCGGCCAGTGACGAGCCGATAATATTACGCGGCACATCGCCGCAGCCGTTTTTAGTGGTGATCCCCACTTCGGCCATCCCTTCGATCACCTGGTAGATATCCTGCTGGCGAACCCAGTGAAACTGCAGAGTCTGGCGGGTGGTGATACAGAGTTCGTGCTGGGCATAGGCGGCGGCCAGATCGACCGCACGGTTGAATTGGCGGGTGGTCATGCGCCCGCCCGGGGTGACCACACGAATCATGAAGAAGCTCGGCTGCAGCTGGTGATAGACACCGCTCCATTTGAACATCGCCAGTTCGTTGGGGGTGATGTCGGTGAACGGGCGTCGGGCAATCTCACGGAAATCGAAATCCGGATTGATCGTCAGTTTATCCTTTTCGACCTGGGTCAATTCAGGTTGTGCTTGCATGGTGTGGTCTCGTTTTGCATCCAAAGCGGCAGCGCAGGGCTAAAGTCAGACCAGGCCTTCAAACAGCACGCTGCTCAGATAGCGTTCGCCGGAATCGGGCAGGATAGCGACGATGGTTTTCCCCTGAAACTCGGGCAGCCTGGCCAGCCGAATCGCGACGGCGACCGCCGCGCCGCAGGAGATGCCGGAGAGTATCCCTTCCTGGCGCGCCAGTTCGCGCGCGGTTTCGAGGGCTTCATCGTTGCCGACCAGTTCAACCCGATCGACCAGCGACAGATCGAGGGTGTCTGGGATAAATCCGGCACCGATCCCCTGGATCTTGTGCGGACCGGGGCGCAGTTCCTGCCCCGCCAGTTTCTGGGTGATGACCGGCGAATCGCTCGGCTCGACTGCGACCGCGAGGATCTGTTTGCCGCGGGTTTGTTTGATGTAGCGGGAGATGCCGGTGATGGTGCCGCCGGTGCCGACGCCGGAGACCAGCACGTCGATTCCGCCTTCCGTGTCGTCCCAGATTTCCGGACCGGTGGTCTGTTCGTGGATCGCCGGGTTGGCCGGATTCTTAAACTGCTGCAGCAGAATAAAGCGGTTGGGATCGCTGGCAGCCAGTTCCTCGGCAGCGGCGATGGCGCCGACCATCCCCTTGGCGCCGGGGGTCAAGACCAGCTTTGCACCCAGCGCCTTGAGCACCTTGCGTCGCTCCAGACTCATGGTCTCGGGCATGGTCAGGGTGATGGGGATCCCGCGTGCGGCAGCGACAAAGGCCAGGGCGAT
>JAVVDY010000040.1:0-9933 GCA_032251255.1 Desulfuromonadales bacterium | reverse complement strand
ATGGTCTGGATCAGGTCCGCCAGCTCGACATTGTTGAAGTCGAGGGTGACCCGGCTGTCCGCGACAGGTTGCGTCGGGGTCTGCGCCAGGGCCTGTCCGGGAGCCAGGCACAAGGCCAGCAACATTGCCCACAACAGCATACGGGAGACGATCGGTGTGCTCATCGCAGTGACCTCCTATTCGATTTCATATGAAAAACTCATCGGTTGACCATTACGTTCCACGGCGACAGAGATCTGGCGCGCTTCGCGCAGCTGCTGAAAGACCTGCAGGGCCTTTTCCGGACTGTCCAGTCTGATATTATTGACATCGATGATCACATCGCCGCGCTGCAGGCCCAACTTGACCAGCAATGAGCGGGGGTTGATGCGCCGAATCAAAAAACCGTCGGTTTTGCCATCCAACGTGCGTGGCTGCATCTGGGCAAGACGCAACTGATCGGCAAAGTTCTCGCGCACCGATTCGATCGTGTTCCGCGAGATCAGCCAGCGGTTATCGCCGACCTCCTTGACCTCGCCAACCGTGCCACGGCTGGTTTCGACCCTCGATGGCGTAACCCGTGACGGCAGAGCCTCTTGATCGTACAGCATCAGGGTCGTCAGGCTCTGATCCCGATTCCTGATTGTCACCTGGTTGCGCTGGATCTCTTCGATAGAGCCACCGCCAGGGATCTCTTCGTCAAGGCTGTAGAGCTTCAGCTCCTTATTGACTTCAAGCAGAGCCTGGGAACGTTCAGCGGCAACCACGGTGCCAAACAGCTTGAGATCGGCGCGGGCGGCCGCTGCTGAAACCTCTTCTCCGCTTGCGAGACCGGATTCAAACGTCATTGTCGCGCCGGCAGATCGGTTGTTGGCGTCGAAGATATTATTCTGCAGGATCAGGTTCAGGTCAGCTTGCGAGGTCTTGGCAGATTTGGCTGTGTCGGGTTGAACACGTATGTTTTCGACAGTAAACTCCGGCCGCAAATTCATCTGCAGCAAGGTGTTGATCAGATGCCCACAGGCCAGACCCAGCAGCACGAGCAGGCTCAGACAGAAGGGTTTATAAAAACTGTGTAAAACATTCAGCATGTATGGGTTCCTGGAAGGTCAATTCTAAGTCAATTATCATAAGACTCATCAAATTGTAATGCAAGGACTTCCATTATACCAGCTGAGCGGATATCCGTTAGGCAATTAAAATAACCATGTCCCCTTGAAAAGATTTAAATGTGTTGTATTCTTCACTACAATCTACAACCTGTTATTGCGTTATAACAAGGCATGGCGGTTTGTGCGAACAGTGATATTTATATTTATTGGTTTCTGTGGACCCTGTCCACGCTTTTCCCGCGTTGCAGTTTCGGGAATCAATTCTCGTAGAACCTGAATAGATTAGCTGCCTGGCTACAATACAGGCATGATAACTGCTTAAAGACTGGCTGAGGTTGAACTGGCCCTGTGACATGGCAGGGTAAACGCGCAAAAGCAAAGATATCGCACACTTTGACGAGAACGGTCACGTCTTTTAACTGCATTCAAGGAGCGTTTTAACGCAGGTCAGCGCTGGCAAGAAGCTTTTGAAACGGGCAGCTGCCTGCAGATCTTTAACCAGGGGAGGCATGGTCATACGTTACGTTTCGTGACCGGACCAGTGTTCCCACCGCAAACTAGGAGGAAGAGAATGGACGGGAAATTTTGGTTTAAGGCTTTATTGACAGGGCTATTGCTGACGACCCTGGTCATGGCCGGTTGCGAGGGCGATGATGGCGATGATGGTGCACCGGGCCCTCAGGGTGAACAAGGCATAGCAGGTGAGCCAGGGGAACCCGGCCCGGTAACCACCACCGAGGAATCCTGTAACGTCTGCCATGGAGAAGGCCAGCAGATAGGCCTGAGCATTGACACCTTGCATCCCGAAGTAGCTGAAAAGCCGATTGTCACGATTACCAACATCAGCCGCACCGGTGATATCCTGACCGTTGAATTCAGTGCTGTAGACAGTGCTGGGGACCCCGTTGAGGACGTTGGCCTGGTTGCTCCGAGCGGCGGCAGTGACATTCGAGTCTATATGGCCGACATCGTGCCGGCCGGCACCGTCACGGCGAACACCCCCGTAAGCACCTTTGCGACCTCTTACCTCGAGCGCTGGGCTGCAGATCGCGGCGGCGACACCGGGGTTGTTCTCACCGAACCCACCCCCGGCAACTATGTCTTCCAGATGGCGACGCCGGTCACCGCAATCGGTGGTGCCGACGCGCCCGATGGCGACCTGACCGACACCCAGCGCGTTTATGTGCGCGTTGACCCCCGCGACTTTGGCGAGCTCAACCGCTCCATCGCCGTCGCCGACTTCACCATCCCGCCTGATGGCGACTCCACCGGGCCAGTCTCCGACACCACCCGCACCATTGTCACTATGGAAGCCTGCACCTCCTGCCACGGTGATCCGCTGCAGGAAGCAGCCCATGGCGGCGGCTACCAGACCGTGCAGGTCTGCAACATGTGCCATACCCCGATCGGCGGGCAGAATGGTGACTGGATGCAAGCCTCTGGTTTCTGGACGGCTAGTCTGATCCACGGCATCCACAACGCATCACTGGTAGGAACTTGGCCTGAACCTGGAGAAGAGTTCACAGCGGACTTCACGGAAGTGACTTATCCGCAGAACATCTCGGAATGCTCGGTCTGCCACTTTGACGCTGGCCAGGACCTGGCTGATAACTGGAAGACCAATCCTTCCAAAGCAACCTGTGCCACCTGTCACGCTCTGCCGGCGGGACACGAAACGATTCCAGACAACTTGTGCTCAGGCTGTCATGCCGCAGAGGGCACGACGAGCCCTGCAACGAGTGTGACGGAAGCCCACAAGGTCGCCTATGACCTTGATAACCTGCTTTACGAAACCACCATCAGCCTTTCCGCGGACGACGATGCAACCCCTGACGTCTATGAAGTTGGTGATACAATCCTGGTCACCGCCACCACCGACTATACGGGCTTCGATTACACCAACACGGACACGGCTTTCCTGCGCAGCGCCAACCTCTACGTCTATGGCCCGCGCGCCCTGGCGGTTCCCGTCCTGACTCCGGGTTCGACCACCGATCCTGACTACATGGATCCGTTGGTCACCCCGCCCGGCACTCCTCCTGACCAGGGTCGCAGCATGCTGGTCAGCGCTCAGGCCGACGATGCCAACGTCCTGACCGACGCAGATGGCTTCAAGTATCAGCTGCTGGAAATCACCGAGGACATGGCTGACGGCACCTACATGGTCCAGACCAATATCGATTTCTCGGCAACCGGAGATCGTACCACGGATGGCCGCCACATTGGTCCCCGCTTCTATCCACTCGACGGCTGGCAGCTCGTGACCTTCCAGGTCGGAACAGCTAAAGAAGAATTGAAGGTCGCCGGCGAATGTACCAGTTGCCACGAGCAAAGAAACTTCAGCACCTATGCTCACCGCAGCTACTTCGGCACCGACGGCTGCCTGGGCTGCCACGACCAGTCGGGCAACCATGCTGATCCGCTGACCAACCGGGTCCATGCAGTCCATGCGGCGAACACTGAGGGCGATCTCACCAACGTGCCTGGAGAAGAACCAGATCGCGTCTGGGATGAAATCACCTTCCCGCGGGATCTGAATTCCTCCTGCGCAGCCTGCCATAACTCGGGCAATAACAGCCATCGCGAGAACCCGAAAGGCAGCTGGGGCTTCGCCTGTGTTGGTTGCCATGGTGGTGTGACCGAGGGCGCCAGGGATCACATGCTGCAGAATGGGGCTCCGTTCCCAGTGCATTGATCACCAGACTATTGAGCCAATATTGAATTGATGCTCCATGACATGGGGCGGGCCGCAAGGCCCGCCCCATTTTTTTGCCAGCAGCGCAGGAATGTTCCAAAGCAGGTTCTCATTGCACAAGGATTCCAACTCGAGTTAAACAGTTCTCCGGCCCAACCTGGCTTTCTCCTTCTTGCCATGATTTGAAATCACCCTTTAAGCTGGAAATTCTTGACCGCATATGGTACGAAAATACAGACTTTCAATCTTCAAGAGATCACGAATTTGGCATCATGAGAAGGAATCTTTCCACTGCATCACGGCTTTTAACGAACACATTTCGAGAGCCGATAATTTATGAGCGCTGAGCAGATCTGAAGGTTTTCACCCTATGCCGACAACACAACCTAAACCCGGTTCCGGTCCTGAAGCGAACTCCATAAAGCAAGCGTCTCGCCGCACCCCGCTCTGGCAGGCTCTCCTTCTGCCTGTTCTGGCTATCCTGATCTTTTTCGCCCTGCTGGAGGGAGGCCTGGCGCTCTTCGGGGTTCAGCCCGGTCTGCAGAATGAAGACCCGTTTGTCGGGTTCGAATCCACGGCCCCGCTGTTCGTGTCGTCCCGTGACGCAAACGGGGAACAGCTGCTGGCGACTGCGGCCAATAAAAAGGATTTCTTCAACCGGCAGAGCTTTGCGCTGCCGAAGCCTCCCGATACCTATCGGATTTTTACGCTCGGCGGGTCGACCACTTACGGCCGTCCCTACGATGACAGCACTTCGTTCAGCGGCTGGCTGCGTGAACTGCTGCCGGCGGCGGACCGTAGCAAGCAATGGGAAGTGATCAATGCCGGCGGCATCAGCTACGCCAGCTACCGGGTGGCGAAACTGATGGAAGAGTTGATCCGGTACCAGCCCGACCTGTTTATCATCTACACCGGGCATAACGAATTCCTCGAAGAACGGACCTACCGGAAATTGCGCGAGCTCTCCCCCATGGTTCGCTCGACCGCCGCCCTGTTGGCCAGAACCCGCACCTGGTCGGCCATGTGCAGTGCGCTCCAGCACCTGGACAATTCTCCCGAGACAGGCGATGAAGATCGCTACAAGCTGAGTTCGGAGGTGGATGCCATTCTCGATCGATCCGTGGGTCTGGACGGCTACCAGCGTGACGATGGCCTGCAGCAGAACGTCATCAGGCATTTCCGGATCAGCCTGGAGAACATGGTGACACTGGCGCGGTCGGTGGGTGCCAGAGTCATTTTTGTCAAGCCGGCATCCAACCTGAAGGATTCTTCGCCCTTCAAAAGTCAGGACACCGCAGGGATCAGCGAGGCCGACCTGCAAAGTGCCAGGAAGATGCTGTCGATGAGCAAGCCGCTTGTCTGGCAGCAGCAATGGGAGATGGCCGTGCATTTTCTCGATCAGGCGATCGCCCTCAACCCTGAATCCGCTGATCTGCACTATCGTCGCGGCCAGGCTTTGTTCGCCCTGGGCCGCTACGATGAAGCCAAGCATGAATTTATTACCGCGCGGGATGAAGATGTCTGTCCGCTGCGTGCGCTGACGCCGATCGGTGAGATCGTTGCCGGGGTTGCCAGGGAGCAGCAGGTGATGCTGGTCGATTACCAGACCCTTCTTGAAAAGCGCATGCTGAGCACGAAAAAACATTCGATCTTGGGGGAGGAGTTTTTTCTCGACCATGTGCATCCGACCATCGAAGGACACAAGCTGCTGGCGGTCGCACTGCTCGAGGCCATGTCCTACCAGGGGCTGGTCCATCCCGCCCCCGACTGGAGGGATGGAGCACTAGCGACGGTTTCGGCGACTATCGAAGGCCGAGTCAACCCGGCGAAACAGGGTCAAGCCTTGGCCAACCTTGCGCGCGTACTGTTATGGGCGGGGAAAAACGATGATGCCGCTCGTCTTGCCAGGCAGGCCCTTGACATCGCCGGCGATTACCGTGAAGTCGGCGACAATGCGGCCACCAGTTTGGCGACGGCCTATATTCGCAACGGTCAACCGAAAACCGCGATCAAGCTGCTCTACAAATACCTCGAGAAGGCTCCCGATTCCATCGAATTGCGGCTCAAGCTGGGGCAGCTTCAACTGGACCACAGAGACCGGGAAGAGGCTGCAGCCAACTTCCTGCTGGTCAGCCACCAGATGCCCTACTACGATTGGGGCCACGCCCTGTTCGGCATCGACATGGCCGAACGCGGTCGCCCCAGAATCGCCTATTCCAGTCTTATGGAGGCTTTACGGCTGAATCCGAACAACAGCGACGCCCGCAGAAAACTTGACCAGATCCGCCCTGCGCTTGCGGGTCAGAGACTCGATCCCCGGCCCCTCACCGTCCAGATGACCCGTTATCCTTCATCTGCCCCACGTAAGCTGGTGCAAGGCAGACTGAATTCAAGCGGCAATTTCATCCCGGATGGCATCGAGGTCGAGTTTCACGAGAACGGTCGGCTCAAGCGTTACATCGACATCGAGCAAGGCAAAGTAAAAGGGCTTGAAATGATCTGGGATGCTGCTGGCAAGCAACTTTCTCGACAGGTTCACCAGTAGAGAAATGAGTAAAGGTAAAGATTGATGCACACGCAAAAACTCATGGGATGGCTAAGCAAAAATTTCATCCTACAAGGCTTGGTGTTTTTTCAGGGGCGAAGGCATACATATGGTATGTCGAGGGCCTGAAAAAACGCCATAACGCCGTAGGGTGGACTTTTTGCGACGCCATCAAGATTAAACCTCTTTAAAGGATTAGATCTATGGATTTCCTGAAAGATCTCTGGGGCTTTTTACGCGTGCGGAAAAAATTCTGGATGTTGCCGATCATTCTCTTTTTGATGCTGTTCGGGGCACTGGTCGTAATGACCGGGGGTTCGGCGATCGCACCATTCATTTATGCTGTCTTCTAGAAAGTTCGCCCAATAATGTCGGAAGCAATATTAGGAATCTCCGCTTTTTATCATGACAGTGCGGCAGCATTGATCGTGGATGGAGAAATTATCGCTGCGGCCCATGAAGAACGGTTCACCCGCAAAAAGCATGACGCCTCTTTCCCTCGTCATGCAGTTGCCTACGTTCTCGACGAGGCCGGTTTGAATCTTGAGGATATTACCGCCGTTGCCTTCTACGACAAGCCCTACCTGAAGTTCGAGCGGCTGCTCGAGACCTATCACAACTTCGCACCGCGTGGATTAAACAGCTTCCTTGCTGCGATACCCGTCTGGATCAAGGAAAAGCTGTTCATGCGGCGGATGTTACAGGACGAATTCAAAAAGCTCGGTGGCGCATGTCCCAAGCTCATTTTTCCTGAGCACCATCTCTCCCACGCTGCGAGCGCTTTCTACCCGTCTCCATTCTCTGAAGCGGCGATTCTCACTCTAGACGGTGTTGGCGAATGGGCAACAAGTACCATAGGCCTTGGCCGTGATAACGGCATCGAGATGCTGCGCGAACTCGACTTTCCTCATTCCCTGGGTCTGCTCTATTCAGCCTTTACCTACTATTGCGGATTCAAGGTCAACAGCGGCGAATACAAGCTCATGGGGCTGGCACCTTATGGTTCAAGTGGCTCGGCACAAGTGGAACAATGGAAGGCTCTGATCCTCTCCGAGCTGGTCGATCTGCGTCAGGATGGCTCATTTCTCCTGAACATGAACTATTTCAATTTTGCCACCGGCCTCACCATGTGCGTTGACGATGCATGGCAAAAGATTTTCGGCCTGCCCAGGCGAAAATCGGAAACGGAGCTCGACCAAAACTACATGGATTTGGCTCTGGCCATTCAGGAGGTTACCGAAGAGATCGTGCTGCGGCTCGCCAAAACGGCTCGGCAACTTACACAATGCGACTATCTGGTCATGGCGGGAGGTGTGGCCCTTAACTGTGTAATCAATGGCAAGCTGCTAAGATCCGGACTCTTTAAAGATATCTGGATTCAACCTGCCAGCGGCGATGCCGGTGGTGCTCTGGGCGCTGCCCTGGCTGGCTGGTACATACATCTGGACAAGCCCAGAGAAAGCGTGACACAAGATGCCATGAAAGGGTCGCTGCTCGGCCCGGAATACAGCCCCAAAGAGATCCTCAAACTGGCCCGCCGCTATCAGGCTCCGTACCACACTTTTGATGATTTCGCCGATCTTTGCCAGAACGTCGCCGATCTTCTGGCAGAGGGGCAAGTTATAGGCTGGTTTCAGGGTCGAATGGAATACGGCCCTCGGGCGCTGGGGAACCGATCTATCCTGGGGGATGCCCGTCACCCCGAAATGCAGAAGAAACTGAATCTTAAGATCAAATACCGCGAAGGTTTCCGACCGTTTGCTCCCTCGGTTATCGAGGAATGCATCGGCGAATTTTTCGAACTTGATCGACCATCTCCCTACATGCTCCTGGTCGCTCCGATCCGCAGAGAGAGGCGGAACCTTCTTCCCGAAGGGTACCAGACCCTGCCACTCTACGACCGTCTCTATCACCCACGCTCGGATGTGCCAGCCATCACGCACATCGACTACTCTGCCCGTATACAGTCGGTCAGTCAGGAGACCCACCCGAAATACTGGCAGCTGATAGAAGTATTCCGTCAGCATACGGGGTATGGCCTGATCGTCAATACAAGCTTCAATGTCCGGGGAGAGCCGATTGTCTGCACCCCCGAAGATGCGTATCGTTGTTTTATGGCAACCGAAATGGACTACCTTGTCATTGGTGATTTTCTGTTTAGCAAAAACGAACAACCTCATTATGCCGACCGGGACTATTGGCAGCAAAAATATCAACTGGACTGACGGCCCAATCGTGGCAGGAACTTTGATCGGAGGGTGTGAAATGCGTTTTAATCTCAAGAGGCCTGATGTTGAAAAGTGCAAAGACTCCGGCCTGGCACTGGTCCTTATCTTTCTTATCTGCCATCAGCTTTGGCCTCAGCCGATTCTTGCCCTGTCAGCCATTATATTTTTACTCATAGCCATGACTTATCCGCTCATTTTTCAGCCGTTCGCCATATTCTGGTTTGCCTTGAGCGCCGCCCTGGGCTCAATCGTTTCAAAAGTCATTCTGACAATCCTCTTTTATTCATTGGTCTTTCCTGTAGGGCTGGTGAGACGTGTTTTCGCAAAGGACTCGATGCGGATCAGGTGTTGGAAGAAAGGTACTGAGTCGGTTTTTCGCGTGAGGAATCAAAGATTTGCAGCAAAAGACCTGGAACATCCCTACTAATACTGATTGCAGGAAATCGGTTGCCGATTGTTTGACTCTGCTGACAATCTAAGTTATAAATTTCAACATGTTTTTCTGGCCACTTGGCTTGATGGTGATGCTTGCTTGCCTCTCTTGATCAGCGCGAGCTGCACAATTTTGGGTTTTTAACTAATCGATTTATTCGACATCTTATTCAGCAGGAAGCTTAAACATTCATCCGGAGCGAATTGCCTACGGTCATTATCTGGCTTTCGTCACTGATTTCAGCCATTCCAGACATCCGGCGCAGGGCGCAATCAACAGAGGCAGCCTACGTCCATAACAGTCTTCAGGGGGTCATATGCGATCAGGTGCACGCTATTGCGGGATTTTTCTCGCACTCTTTCTTCTGGGGATTCTGCCTGCATATACATTTGGTGCCGAAATCTCCCTGAAATCCGACACTATCTTCAGATTTTTTGAGCGGGATACGGCATCCGAGCAGGATGCCGCAGTACTGCCGGGTTATGAATACCTGCAACTCGATGGCGGCCAGCTCGATGACTATGGCCTCTCCTTCCACCTCTACGGCTGGGGGCGTGCCGACTTCGCCGACAACGACTACTATGAAGACCAGACCGCCGGCGAGCTGCTTTACGGCTACCTGCAGTATCGACAAGAGGCCAACCGCTTCTCCGCGAGACTTGGCCGGCAGTATGTGTTCGAGGGCGTGGCCAACGATGCCATAGACGGTCTGCGCCTGAGCAGCGACCTCGGCGACTATTTCACCCTGTCGCTCTACGGCGGTCAACCCGTCGGGCTCGATGCGACGCAAGGCCGCAGCGGCGACAGCATCTTCGGCGGCCGGCTGGCCCATCGCTTCGGCACGCGGTATGAGATCGGCGTCTCCTACAAGGAGATCGACAACGAAAGTGAGACCGCCGAAGAGAAGTTCGGCGTCGACCTGTCACTGTTCCTGCCGGCCA
>JAVVDY010000039.1:0-10487 GCA_032251255.1 Desulfuromonadales bacterium | reverse complement strand
GTCCCAGTAGTAGCGGAGGGCCAGTCCCCAACTCCCCCAGTACTGCCGGATCCATCCCCGACGCAGGGGCTCGCTGCTGATCTGCCTGGTGGTCAGATCGACGACCAGGACTTTGCCTGAGTAAAGATTCATACCTCTCTCCTTCAAGGGGTAAAAACCATACGCCGGTCAGCAACCTGTGGGCTGCTGACCGGCGTCGGCCTTGTTAAGCGATAGTCTGGAAAGTCTCCTCGAGACGTTTGAGCATCTCGTCGATCAGCTCGTAGGAGATGTTTAACGCCGGCTCAATGCGGATGGTCTTGGCATTGATGAAGGTCCCGGCGGTCAGGCAGCGGCGGGAGAACATCCCGGCGGCAACGCTGTAACCCATCTCGTCGGTCGGGAATTCCATGCCGATCAGCAGGCCCTTGCCACGGACATCGCTGAGGATGTGCGGATACTTGGCCTGGAGCTCCTTCAGCTGCTTCATGATGTAGTCCCCTTTTTCCCTGGCCTGGCCGGGCAGATCTTCCTCAAGCATGACCTGCAGATAGGCCAGCGCCGCAGCGCAGGCCACCGGATTGCCGCCGGTGGTGGTGGAGTGCATGAACGGGTTCGGCACCATGCATTCCCAGACCTTGGCGTTGGCGAAGAAAGCCGAGCATGGGATGACGCCGCCGCCCAGGGCTTTGCCCAGGCAGATGATGTCGGGGGTGACGTTCCAGTGATCGACGCCGAACAGGGTTCCGGTACGACCGAGGCCGGTCTGGACTTCGTCGGCGATCAGCAGCACGCCATACTTGTCACAGATTTCACGCAGGCGCGGCCAGTAGTTGTCGGGCGGGATGATGGCACCGGCCTCGCCCTGGATCGGCTCGACCACCACGCCGGCGATACCATCACCGACCTGCTTGGCGGCTGCGAGAACCTTCTCGACGGCATCTGCGTCACCGAAGGGGACGTGGCGGATACCGTCGAGCAGCGGCAGCAGCGGCTCGCGGAACATCGCCTTGCCCATCAGTCCCAGAGGGCCGAGGGTCTTGCCATGGAAACCTTTTTCGGTGGCGATGAAACCAGCCTTGCCGGTAAACAGCTTGGCCAATTTCATGGCACCGTCAACCGCTTCGGTCCCGCTGTTGATAAAGAAGCCGTACTGCAGGTCGCCTGGCAGCAGGTTGGCCAGCACCTTGCCGAGATGGGCGCGCAGCGAGTCGAGCATCTCCTGGGAGTACTGCGGACAGCGGTCGAGCTGGGCTTTGGCGGCGGCGACGATGTGCGGGTGTTTGATCCCAGCGGAGTAAAGACCGAAGCCGCCGAGGACATCGATAAACTCGCGGCCACGGGTGTCAACCATGATCGAACCCTGGCCGGTCCACTCGACCGAGGCGAAGTCGCCCGACTCGGTCATCGACTTGCGGTACTGCAACCAGCCCGGATTGATATGGTTGCGGAAGTTTTCAACCGTATCCTTCTCGATCTGCTCGCGCTCAATCTCGGTCACTTCATTTTCCGGCTTGAGCAACAGCTCGATCATCCGTGCTGCCTCCTTCTGCGCATAGGCAACGTCGCGACCCTGGGCTTTCACGCCATCTTTGTTCGCATCTCCTCCGTCCAACATGACAATTCTCCTTTTTTAAGCTTAAAATGTGTTCCGACGGGGATCATCCGTGATGCCACAGCATCCCTGTCAAAATGGGGCTTGATAAACGCACAATGGCGCCTTGTCTCGTCCAGGCTATTGAGCACGAGCCGTGCCATAGAGAAAATGAGCAGGTGGCTTAAGAGGTGAAATCGGCAACGATAATAAACCAGGCGGGGTCAGGCAAACCGCCATTCATGCAACGTTACTCTTCGTGTTTTCAGGTAGTTGGAAATGAAGAACGAGAAATGATGAAAAGCCAGGGTAAACTTCAAAAAACTTTTTTATGATCTCCTGGCGGGACCACCGCACAACGGAAGGAAACCGCAACGGCTGGATGCGCGTTCGCATCCAAACAGAACATCAGTCTGAAATTACTCCCTCCCGGGAACGATCCGCTCATATCAGACTACCCCTTTTCATCCCCACCAAAGCGCACTGGTTGCCCAATTCAGGGTGATTGACGACAACGCAGCCGGAAGGGTCAGCCTGTTTCTCAGCCCCCCGACGGCAAACAACTCACACCCTCCACATCACTGAGTAATTTGCTGCAAAGCGTATACAATCAGCCTTTTCTGTGCCTTCTCGGAAATATTTACCCGCTCAACAATTCCACAACGCATCAAAAATGCACGACGGAATCACACCTGCCTGCTCAGCAGGCAGCCAGAAACTCCCAACCAGGAGCCATCAACGACGGGATTTCGCCAGGTTAGCGATGACAATGAAGCGTCGTTCAATCTTGGTACGTTCCTTGATCAAGTGTATCCATTACGCGCTAACAGAGTTTTACAGACTGCATCCTGCAAACAGATGCGACGCTGAAAGAATTGAAATCGATGAAGCACATCACCAGCCATCTCAAGCAACGATCCCAGAACGGTCTTCTGTCGTCTGAGTGCCTCGAGGAGACCAGGGTGCGTTTTGACATCAGCCACGCGGATACGGAAAGGCTGGCTCTGGAGGCAGTACTACTGCCGTCCCGCTACCAACGCAACGGCAGGACCATCACACCCGAACAACAGCTCAAGCTGTTCATGAGCCGGGTAGCCGTTGTCGGCTGCGGGGGGCTGGGGGGCTATATCATTGAAGGGCTCGCACGATTAGGCGTTGGTCAGATTGTCGCGATCGATCCAGACAGATTCGAAGACCACAACCTCAATCGTCAGCTTTTTTCAAAAATGTCGCTGATCGGCCACTCCAAAGCATTGGCGGCCGCCAGGCGCATCGCCGAGATCAATCCTGCAGTCACGGTGACGCCCGCCCAGATAGCCTTCACCAGAGAAAATGCCAATGAGCTGTTTGCCGGTGTCGATGTTATCGCCGATGCGGTAGATAGCATCGCCACCCGGCTTGAATTGGGCGAAGCCTGCAACGACCTGAAGATTCCCCTGGTCCACGCAGCTATCGCCGGTTGGTACGGCCATGTCTGTACGATCTTTCCCGGCGACGACACGCTGAGAAAAATCTACCAGAACCACAACGGCGCGAAAGGCATTGAGCAGGAGATGGGCAATCCGGCCTTTACGCCGGCGGTTATGGCCGGATTTGAAGTGGCAGAAATCTGCAAAATCATTATCGGCAACAAGAATCTGCTGAGAAACCGGATACTGACAATCGATCTTCTCGACATGGAGACGGAACAGGTCACACTCTAGCCGAAAGAAGGGGCACTGGAATTGGTCGACAATCTCTACTACTTTAATCAATTTGATCGTCACCTCTCGGCTGGGATGGAGGTTCTGGCGTACTGGACAAAAAACGGTTTCACCCATCACGGCCACGCGGTCATCACCCGCCTGAGAAGGGACAGGGTCATCGTTCGACTGCGGCAGGCTGTTGGCCATACAGGGGAATACCCCGTCGGCAAGCAACTGGAGATACCTAGATTCAGTGACCAGACACGCTGGTCACCACGCAACTGTGTCCAGCCGCGATGGCTGAAACAACCTTTAATATAAAAAAGGGTTGCCGGCTCTCCCTTGCCTTGCCCCCAAAGACAGCCCACATTTCAGCGATGCAGCTTGACGCTTCTCCCCCAACCGTAACACCTTGACGGAACGGGCCGCAGACACAGCCCGGAAAAACCACAGCGCACATCTCCAAACCGAAGCCGCGCAAACAGCCTGCCTATTGAGATGCATCATCAATAGATAGAGGGATTATGAATCAGGAAGCTGTCTGTCTTCATTTGCGCCGTCGAGCCTCAGCACATCCACCGAGACCTTCAGCTCATGCTCCCCGCCACCGTATGCGACCCCTTTCAGCGGCGTCACGTCGGAATAGTCGCGACCCCGGGCGACAGTGATGTGCTGTTCCTGGGGCATTTGATTGTTGGTCGGGTCAAAATCGACCCACCCCGTACCAGGCTGATAGACAGAAAACCAGGCATGTGACGCGTCGGCACCGACCAGTCGCTCCTGACCGGGTGGCGGCAACGTCTCAATATAGCCACTGACATAGCGGGCGGCCAGGCCCTGAGAACGGAGACAGCCGATAGCCAGATGGGCGAAATCCTGACAGACCCCGCTACGGTGCTCCAGGACCTCCTTAAGCGGCGTTGAGATCGTCGAAAAATCCGGATCATACGAGAACTCGTTAAAAATTCTCCGCATCAGATCGTGTACGGCATCAAGGAGTGGCCTGCCGGCAGAAAACGAGGACCGGGCATAGCCGGCCAGCAACTCGTCAAGCGGGATACTTGGCGAGCTTAAACAGAATTGCGATACCTCGACCAACTCGCCGGAACGCACGTTCTGCAGCTGATCTCGGACCGTCTCCCAGGGGAGGCTCTCTATCATGTCAAGCTGCCTGGGAACAGTCACCTGCACGTCGCTGATTGCGGTCACCTGCAACTTTTCATGAGGCTTGAAAATTGAAAAAAAATTTGTCCGATTGCCGAAATAATCAATGCGCTGGTAATGGTCATCCGGTACCGGATCAATTTTCAGCTCTGCGGACAGGACCTTTTGCTGTGGATGCCGGCAGGGCAGCAGCCGCGCCTCGTTGTAGCAATGACCGACCAGTGATTCATAGACAAACTCGGTGATGTGAGTAACACGGTATCTCATGCCTCATCATCCTCATCCTGATGGAGCGGTGACAATTGGTGCAGCGGGGAATGACTGAAATAGGTACTCGTCAACAGGTCAGAAAGACGCCACAGGCTTTCCGTCTGTTCGGCCAGCAGTTCATCCAATTCCTGATACAAGCCCTCCCCCGCTGCGTGTTGCGACAGCCGGACAGGGTCAGCCAGACGGAGTGCTGTGGTCGCCTGCAACAAGCAGCGATCTTTATTGCTGAAACATTGCACTTCTCGGCTGCGAGGCAGCTCTGAGACATGCCTCTGCAGGGATGCCAGCTGGTACGCCAGCGAACGGGGATGGTTATTCTCCATCAGGATCAGCTGCAGCACGGTCGGCAGGTGCATATAGGAATGATAACGGCGACGGAAAGTACTGAGGCTGTCACAGATGACCAGCACCGATTCCATCAGTTTGTTCTGTACAGCTTCTTCCTGCACCGGCACCAGGGTGGCGCGCAGCAATGAGATCAGTCCCAGCCCACGCTCCAGGCGCCGCCCGATGTCGAGCAACAGCCAACCTGACTCGCGGGTCATGCTTTCGGCGGAGAGCCCGCTGAAGGCGACCAGCTGCATGACCACCTGATCGAGCTGGTCCTCCCGACGATGGCTGCCCGGCAATTTTTCACTCTCATCATCAATCCAGTCAGACTGAATGACATCAATGATTCGCCAGATTTCCGAGGGCCAGTGATCCCTGACGGTCATCGCGACCTGAACAAAGGAGTTCAGAACCCTGACCAGGCTACCGGGACGCTCAATGTCAAGCATCAGGGACTGGAGCTCCTCACTCGGGTCTAGCAGCAGGGCCTCCCCTTCCTCCTCATCCACGAACCCGGGGTAGGCTCCTGTCACATGGGTCAGCGCCCGCAGCAGGCTGTCAAGGTAAGGCTTGGCGATATCGGCGTCTGCATCACGCTGCTCCCGACGAAGCAGGAAGATGGCCCGCATCAACCGGGCGATCCCTTCGGCCCGCTCGACATAACGGCCAACCCAGAACAGGCTGTCCGCTGCACGGCTTGGCAGTGGCTCGTCATAATAAGGCAGCAGCTGATCTCCCTTTGGCTGCTGCCAGAGGCTGACATACTGGACCGGTTCCCTTGACAGCACCCAGGCGTCCTTGCTGTGGCCACCGGCCCGGCTGGAGACCACCAACTGACCGGCCTCGGGGGAGATGCGGGTCAGCCCGCCGGGCATCGCCTGGTAGCCGTCATCTCCAGCAACCAGAAAGGAACGGAGTACGGCATGACGCGGTTCGATATGCTCACCGACCAGAGAAGGTGCGGTGGAAAAGCTTACGACCTCCTGGCCGGTGAAAAGATGGGGCCGCCGCAGGATGCGCTCACGCAAAGCTTCGCGTTCAGGACCATTCAGCTGGGCACCGAAGATGGCCTTCTGATCCCGCCTGCGGAAGATCGGCTTGATCACCAGCTTGTCGAGATTTTCCAGGACAAACTTCCGTTCCTGATCGTGCCCGCACCACCAGGTTGCAACCGAAGGAAGCTTCAGGTCCTCACCGAGAAAGAAGCGGGCTATGCCGGGCAGAAAAGCCAAAAGCCCGGGGTTCTCGAGGACTGCGCTGCCGATCGGATTGGCGATCGCCACGTTGCCGAGACGGGCAGCCTGCAGCAGTCCGGTTATGCCGAGTCGCGAATCCATGCGCAGCTCCAGAGGGTCACAATACTCATCGTTGATGCGACGCAGTATCACGTCAACCTGGTGCAGGCCTTCCAGCGACTTAAGCCAGACCCGACCGTCGCGCACGCTTAAATCGTCACCCTGAACCAGGGTATAGCCGAGATAATTGGCCAGATAGGCATGATCGAAATAAGCCGGACTGTAGGGCCCGGGGGTCAGCAGTACAATGCGGGGATTGTCCTGGTTTTGCGGGGCCAGTCTGACGAGTCGGTCGCGCAGGGGCTGGAAGAAACCGGCCAGCCGCTTGACATGACAGCTGCGGAACAGGGTCGGAGCAATGCGCGTCATCACCATCCGGTTTTCCAGCGCGTAACCGGCTCCTGATGGAGACTGGGTACGATCGTCAATGACCCACATCCGCCCGTCGGGGCCACGGGCCATATTGGACGAACAGATCACCAGCGGGCGTTTTCCGAGAGGCTTTACATCAACACAGGGTCTCTGGAAACCACGGTGGACAAAAATCAGCTGTGGCGGCAACAGGCCCTGCTTGAGCAATCTCTGTTCGCCGTATAGATCAACCAGGACCAGATTAAGGAGTTCGGCACGCTGCTTGAGACCATCCTCTATCACCAGCCATTCATCTTCGCTGATGATCAGCGGGATCGGGTCGAGCTGCCAGGGTCTGGCGGCGCCACGCAAACCGTCGTGGATATTGAAAGTAACCCCGTTTTCGCGCAGCAGCCGCTGTGCTTCGCGGCGACGGAGATCCAGGCCATCCTTTCCGAGCTGGTCGAGCTCCTCCATCAGCGGCTGCCAGTGAGGCAGCGGATGCTCCTTGCCGGCGTACATTTCATCGTAAGCTTCGAGCCTGGTCGCATAGAACTGGGCGACCAGAGAAGGATCGGATTGAGCGGAATTCTGCACGGTGACTCCTGGATGCGTCGTCATGGAATGATACCTGTCCGGTCCCGATTATATTCCAGACTGACGGCGCAAATCTACGGTACAGGGGAATTCCGCGTTACTCTCTTCGGCCGGAGGGATCATCGGGCCAAGGAGCTGGAGGGCGCGGCGACCTGGCGCAAAACAGTCTCCACCCTCGACTTGCCCTATAAGTCATTGATGTAACATCAGAAATAATGCCAGCCGACATCCGGCGGCCGTTCATGTCAAAGGAAGCGATTTTCTTCCCCGATTTCCCTGCACCGGACGAGGGCAACGGGTTTGCAGTCCAGCCGGACACCGAAAATCGCGCTCCAACTTTCCCGCCTTATTGCCTCCCACCGACATCGTTTCATTGTATTTTCACCCGATCCATGGCATGGATTGTCGGCCTCTTTTCGGTCGAATTCACCGGGAGGCCGAAACCGGGTCTATCCTAGGGGTGCGGAAACATATGCACCGCATAAATCATATTTAAAACAACAGGATATGCATCCTGTGCAGTATCGTGGGTTGGGCATGAAATTCAATCTTTTGTTCGTTCTTTTCACCTTTCTGGCGCATCGGTTCCTACCGAAATACGACGTCCGAATGCAGCTGTTGATGTTTCAGATCAAAATGCTGCGCGACCGGATCGACGACCAGCGCATTGTCCCCACCCCGGAGGAGCGGGCCGAGCTCCTGCGGCTGGGAAACGAGATTAACCACGATGTTGCCGATGTCATGTTGGTGGTCAAGCCCCAGACCTACCGGCGCTGGCTGAGTCCGAGGCCCAAGACCCGCACTCCAAAACCGGCAGGCCGCCCCGGCACCGCCGAGGATATCGTTGCCTTAATCCTGCGCATGGCGACCGAGAACCTCTCCTGGGGCTACAAGCGCATCTTCGGCGAGCTGAAAAAACTCGGCATTTCCGTTGGGCTTACCACCATCCGTGACATCCTCAAGCGATCCGATTGTCCGCAGCCTCCCGAGAGAACCAAAAGCAGGCCCAACCTTCCCTGGTCGAAGTTTGTCAGCGCCCACATGGAATCGCTGGTGGCCTGCGACTTCTTCACCAAGCCGGTCTACACCCTGCGCGGCAGGTTCGACGCCTATGTGCTGGTCTTCCTGCATCTGGGCAGCCGCCGGGTCTACCTGAGCCAGCCGACCTTCCATCCCGATGAGGCCTGGGTGATGCAGCAGGCGCGGAATGTGACCATGTGGCTCGACGACCACGACATCGAGGCCAGATACCTGATTCACGACCGCGATACCAAGTTCACCCGCCAGTTCGACGCGTTCTGGAAAGGGACCGGGGTGCGCTGCATTCGCATCCCGCCGAAAGCGCCGCAGGCCAACGCCTTCTGTGAATCCTTCATCGGCACCTGCAAGCACCAGTGCCTGAACCACTTCGTCTGCTTCGGTTTGGGCCAGCTGGCGCACATCAACCGCGTCTGGCTCGATTACTATCACACCCAGCGTCCCCACCAGGGCACGGGCAACAACGTCATCTCCGCCGATTTCCGGCGCACATCCTCAGGCCCGGTCAAACGGCAGGAGCGGCTCGGCGGCATCGTCGCCTGGTACGAGCGGGAAGCGGCGTAAGTAAAACTGCAACGGTTCACAGGCTTCTGATGAGGTTGCAGCACGGTTTTTAGAATTCGCACATGTCGTCGATCAACGCCGCCCCCATAAACCGCGCCTCCTCTCGGCAGTGCTCGCAAAGCTTCCTGCTCTTATTCCCAGTTGCGACATTTGAAAAATCTTCGGGGAAGTCAATTGCAGTGGATGATTCATCACTCCCCGAATCGTAGATTGCCACCCCACACTTATCACAAGTCTCCATTGTCACCTCGCCTCATAGACAACCACGCCTATCGATTGGCCACCCCATGGATGGGCGTAGTCTAGAAGCTCCATCATTGCTGTCGCTTCTTGAAGGTGGGTCCTCGCAAATTCCCGTTCGCCGGTACGATAGCGGTCGGGAACAAGGAGCAAGCCAATCGCCTTGGGGTCACGTCGCTGCCCGGCTGCGATCTTGAGTATGTCATGGATAATGCGTTTGACCTCGGTCTTCTCTATCTCGATCAAGAGTCTTATACCATCGGGCGTCGTCGCCGTAATGTCGAAGGTGTAGTTTGCCCCAGGGAAGACCTTTTGCGTGTCGAGTTCCGAGACCGACGTGCAACCGGCGGACAGAAGTGCCTCCCGAATTCCACCGTCGAAATCCCGCCCCTTTGCATTGATAAGTGTCCCAGGAGTCCCCACGGCGAGCAGCTCAAAGAACTCGTCCACGGCTTTAATAATCTCTTCATCGGGTGGATTCCGCAGCCAATGAGTCTTGCGGAAGATGAACTCTCCCACCTTCACAGGAGGCTCGATCTCGCGAGTAGTGGTAGGAAGGGCCGTGATTTCCGCAGACGAAGCATTCGTCTGCTTGGGAGCAGCGGAAATCCCTTTTCCCCCCTTCGTGTGATTCCTCGCAAAATGAAACATCTGCATCGCCGCCGACTGGAGATCCTGAGGGCGACCCTTCGGCCCCTGCAGGGGTTTCCAAAGATCCCTAATATAGTCGTCGTTTAGGAAGGCTTTCCGCGCCATCTCCATAAGGACGTCAAGCGCTGTATGCGCCCCGGCCCTATTTGTCCCGTGCTTCGCCATGTTGTGACAGAGGTTATTAATGTAGGAGATGTACGACTTGGCGCTATTGTCGGAAGTGAGTCCGCCTTTAGTTCGCAGATATTTGAAGAACTCGTCCCGGTATGGAGTTCCTGTGAGTGATCCGGCCATTACTTCTCCTTTTCAATCCATGTCAATTTATCACTACACATCGCCACTACACGATACGAGCGGGAAGCGGCGTAAACCACACTTCCTCTATGTAACATCCGCGCCCGTTTTCCGCAAAGATGGATTGTTCCCGGCAACTATTTCGGACGGCGGTTCGGTTCCCGAAAACGGAATCGAATGGAATCACCCGCCGTTTGGACAAACCATTTGCTTTTTCCGGCATGCCAAGCATGAATGACACCGGTTGCGAAAACGAACAGGGAGCACCGGGCCGTGTCATGATCGAATGCCTGAAACAAATCATCCGCGAATACCAGAACCTTGACCCGCCGGGCGGGCTGCTGCCCCGGCGTGTCGCCATTGGCAGTCTGCCGGGCAAAGTCTCGGTGGTCACCGGCGTCAGGGGGAGCGGCAAGACCACCTTGCTGCGCCAGC
>JAVVDY010000038.1:0-10620 GCA_032251255.1 Desulfuromonadales bacterium | reverse complement strand
CGGTTTCCGATAATGAATACTCCTCCGCGAGCGGGATGAATTCCAGGACATTGGGGCTCGACAGGTTACGGGCAATGCGAATCGCCGTGTCTTTTTCCGGGTAGATAACATCCGTCGCGCCCACCCGGTCGAGTATCCGCCCATGGTCTTCGCTGATCGCCTTGACCACAATGCGAGGCACCTTTAATTCCTTCAAGTAAAGGGTCATCAGAGTTGATAAGTGGGAATGCTCGCCGGTTGACACCACCACGGCTTCCATCTCTTGCACGCCCTGGGACGCCAGGAACTCCTTGTTGGCGGCGTCCCCCAGGATTGCGTAGTCACAGAGATCTTTGATCGCCTGAACCTTGTCCTTGTCGTTATCGATGGCGGTCACCTCATGCCCTTCCTCGTACAGGGTGGACACGATATGCGAGCCGAAATGCCCCAGTCCGATGACACAAAATTTCTTTTTCATAGAGGGTTCTCCTGTTATCCGATCATGATGTTTTCTTCGGCGTAGCGTGGTGCATGACGCCGGGTGCGTCCGGCGATGGCGAAAGCCATGGTCAGAAGACCCACCCGGCCGACAAACATCAGCACAATGATGATGAGTTTGCCCAGAGAGTTCAGCTTAGCCGTCGCGCCGATCGACAGCCCAACTGTCCCAAAGGCGGAAAACGCCTCGAAGGTGTAGCCAAGAAATTCCCGCATGTTTTCATGGGCCGTATCCGGCGTCTGCACGATCATCAGACCGAACAGCGCCAGCGCGATCAGAATGACGGCGAGCAGCACCAGAGCCAGGGCCTTGGTGATCGCTTCATCCGGAATGGTGCGGCGGAACAGGCTGGTGTGCTGGTTACCCTTGAGCCGGTTATAGAAAATGGCGAAGAACAGCGCCATACTGGTGGTCTTGACGCCGCCACCTGCCGATCCCGGGGACGCTCCGACAAACATCAGGAAGATGATCAAAAAAACGGTAGGAGCTCGAAACGCGTTCAGATCGATGGTGTTGAACCCGGCTGTTCGGGCGGTGACCGACTGAAACAGAGAAGTCCAGAAGCCTTCGATCAGCGACATGCCGGCCAAGGTGTTGTCGCTTTCCAGCCAGCCGATCATCACCGCGCCATAGACGATCAGAAAAGAACTGGCGACCAGCACGATCTTGGTGTGCAGGGAGAGTTTCGGCCGCTGGGAGCGTTTCCTGGCGCGTACCCTGCCAACCTGGATCAATTCCCGGATCACCAGAAAGCCGATCCCGCCGAGGATGATCAGCGCCATGATGGTCAGATTGACCAACGGGTTGTCGCGGAAGCCGATCAGACTGTCGCTAAACAGGGAGAATCCGGCATTGCAGAAGGCCGAGATGGAATGAAAGACGGCACTGTAGAGCCCATCCCAGAAACCAAGGACGGGGATAAAGGCAAAGCAAAGCAGCAAGGCACCTACCGCCTCGATCACCAGCGTCATCAGAAAAATCCCCCGGATCAGCTCACGCCAGGAACTGACCGGTGTATGCATCAGGGTTTCATGAATAAGCCACCGACCCCGAGTACTGACCCCGACCTTCAGGTAGATGAACAGGTAGACTGAGAAGGTCATGATCCCCAAGCCGCCGATCTGGATCAGGGCTAGGACCACGCATTGCCCGAACAGGGTCAGCTTGGTTCCGGTATCGACAACAATCAGACCGGTTACACATTGGGCCGAAGTGGCAGTAAACAGGGCGTCGAGAAATGAAAGCGACTCGCCATGGGCCGCCCACGGCGTGGCCAGCAGCAGGGTGCCGAGCAGGATGGCGGCTGCGTAATAGAAAATCAGCGCCTGGGCTGGCGAGAGGTTTTTGATTCTTTTGATTGTGCGGGAAGAGTTCATACCTACTTGGAATCCTGATTCGTTTGGTTAAATTCGACCCCGGAGAGGATGAGATCCCCCTTGACCGCCATCATGTTGACCTTGTGGCCGAGGTCGCTGAACTGTGCTGCGGCAGAATGAGACAGTTCCACCAGGTACTTGGTCGAGGTGGTCTGACGTTCCTGTTCCAGGGTTTCACGAAGCTTTTCGATCATGACCCGTGGCTCCTGCAGCGCCTGATGCAGAGAAGCATTGCCGTGAGTCTCAATCTCGCCCAGCAAATGGTCCGCCCTGTTCAGGTGTTCAAGCGTCGCATCATGACGGTTAAGGGCGTGAAGTCGGCCGGCGTCATAAACCAGCTGACGGATCTCGGTGACCGGGATGTCGTAATAAACCAGGGCGCGAATATGTTTCTGAGCAATCTCGATCTCTTGCCGGGCATCCTCGACCTTTTCCTGGCTCAGGTCCGACTGGAGCTTTGACAATGAGGCTTGCAGTCGGTCCCCAGCCGTTTTGAGATGAGAAAAGCCCGTGTCCTCAAGCGCGGGCACCCACGCTCCCCGCTCTACGGCACTGTCCTGACATCCGGTCAGCATTAACAGCGCACAGGCCAGTACAATCGTGATGTGTTTCATGGAGTGACCTCCTTTACCTTTTGCATCCTGTCTTCTCCAGCAGGAATCAATCCGACGATCGGAAGCGGTAACCAATCCCTGGTTCGTTTAGGAAATAGACGGGCCTGGCCGGATCGTCTTCGAGCTTCTGCCGCAATTGGGCCATGTAGACCCGCAGGTACTGCACCTGGTTCGCATGGCGTGGCCCCCAGACTTCTCGGAGTAATTGCGCGTGAGTCACCACCTTGTCCGCGTGGCGGATCAGGACGGTGAGTAGGCTGTATTCAATCGGAGTGAGATGAACCTCATCCCCGTTTCGCAGGACCTGACGCTTGCTGAAATCGACTTTGAGCGTTCCCGAATCGAAGATGACTTCCTCTTGCCCGGACTCCTGCCGGGCCAGGTGCCGTAGCGACACTCTGATGCGGGCCAGCAGTTCGTCAGCGCCAAACGGCTTGGTCAGGTAGTCGTCGGCACCGGCGTCGAGCGCGCGAACCTTGTCGCGCTCCTGTTCCCGGGCGGAGATGATGATAATCGGCGTGGTGGTCCATTCGCGCAGTTTCTCGGTGACCTCCAGACCGTCCATGTCGGGCAGGCCGAGGTCGAGCAGGATCACAGCCGGCTTGCGACTGGCGACTTGGGTCAGGCCGTCTTGTCCGTTTTCCGCTTCGATCAGGCGATACCCCTGACTTTGCAGGGAGACGCGCAGAAAGCGACGCATCTGCGGCTCGTCCTCGATCAGCAGGATCAAAGGTTTATCGTCGGTCATTGCTCACACTCCAACTGGGCTTCAGATCGTTCATGTCAGGATTTCTTCCGCTTCCTCTTCGATTGATGGTGGCTCTTGGGAGATCGGCAGCGTAAAGGTGAACGCACACCCGCCTTGCGGAAGATTGTCCACCCAGATCCTGCCGCCATGGGCGGCGACGATCCCCTGGCAGAT
The DNA here is from genome assembly GCA_032251255.1 of Desulfuromonadales bacterium. Lineage (GTDB taxonomy): Bacteria > Desulfobacterota > Desulfuromonadia > Desulfuromonadales > Geopsychrobacteraceae > BM509. The sequence goes on along the minus strand of JAVVDY010000038.1, from coordinate 7,230 downwards.
CGCCAGGCCGAGTCCCGCCCCGCCGCCCGCCTGTTTGCCGCGCACAAACTTCTCGAAAATTCGCTCGCTCTCCTCCGGGGGCACTCCGGGTCCCCGGTCGGCCACCGTCACCAGCACTTCTAAGTCCTTGACTGTGGCCGACAGGATGATGTCGGTTCCTTCCGGAGAGTATTTGAGGGCGTTTTCCAAAAGGTTCCTCATAACCTGTTCTATGAGCAGTTCATCACAGGGAATCAGCGGCAGATCGGCCGAGAGCCTGATCTGCAAGGGATGCATCTGGAACTGCCCGGCCATGCGATTAGTGACCGCGCCGACAATTTCCTCCAGGGATTGCCACTCCCGATTGATCTTGATCGCGCCTGATTCCAGGCGGGTCATATCGAGCACGTTGCGGATGATCCGGTTGAGATGCTCGGATTCCTCGACGATGGTCTGGACCAGTTCCTTGCGGTTCTCTGCATCGAGGAGTTTCTCGCTTTGCAGCAAGGTCGTTCCGGCGCCGGTGATGGCCGCCAGGGGGGTTCTCAGGTCGTGTGAGACAGAACTGAGTAGGGTGTTGCGCAAGGCTTCGGTTTCGATCTTCAGCAACGCACGCTGCGATTCCTCGGCGAGAAAGGCCCTTTCCAGGGCCATGGCAGTCTGGTTGGCGAAGCTCTCCAGGGCATGAATCTGTTCCGGTGTGAATGGTTCCGTGGCCAGGCCGGGAAGCAGGCCAACCACGCCAATGGTTTTTGCGGCGGCAATCAGGGGCAGATAAAGTGCCTTGGCTCCCGGCAGAGTATCGGCTCCGAGCCCCGCTCTCTGTCGATGCTCGAACGCCCATTGGGCAACACCCCGCTCCTTCTGGTTGAGGGCGAAGGTGTGTCGGCCGGTACTGGGAGGCGTCAATGTTCCCTGGTCGTCAGGGACAAGGATGACCGCCTGGCAGGAGAAAACCTCGCTGAGATGACGGATCGCAATGGCGCTGAGTCGCTCCCGGCCTTCAACATGGGCCAGTTCCCGGCTCAAATGATAGAGAGCGGCGGTACGGCGTTCCCGTTGCCGGGCCCTTTCCGCCTGTTCGCGCACCCGCCAGGTCAGGCGACTGATGACGAAAGCGACCGTGAACATGACCGCAAAGGTGACGAAATAACGCACATCCTCGACGGTGAAGGTGTAAAGCGGCGGGATGAACAGAAAGTTGAAGGCGGCAACACTCAACAGTGTGGCCAGCAGGGTTGGTCCCCGGTCCAGACGACTCGCCGTGAGCATGATGCCGAGCAGATAAACCATGGCCAGGTCGACCAAAGTGAAATGAGGGTGCATCAAGGCCGCAATGCCGCTGAACAGGGCGACATTGCCGACGCTCAGCAGCCAGTGGCGAAGGTTGACAGGCTGCTGGCCGGATGGTTTGGCAATGGGCCGAGGTTCGATCTCGCCGGTTTCACCAGTGATGACATAGATATCAATCTCGCCACTGCCCCGCACCACCTCATCGAGAACCGAGCCGAACAGCCGGTCCTTCCAGCGCGGATGGGTTGGCTTGCCGATGATGATGCGGGTGACGTTGCGTGAGCGGGCATAACTGAGCAGTTCCTCACTCACACGATGCCCGGACAAGGTCACGATTTCGGCCCCGAGACTCTCGGCCAGCTGCATGTGTTCGGCCAGCTGCAACAGATCCTGCTCGGTGGGGCGAACCTTGACCGGAGCCTCGACCGAGACTGCCAGCCACTCGGCACGTAATCCCACCGCCATCCGCTTGGCGGTGCGAATCAGGCGAATGGAGCGGGGGTTCGCGCCGATACAGACCAGAATCCGCTCGGCGGTCGGCCAGACCTCCTGCACACCCTGGGCGCGTCGATAGCTCTCCATCTGGGCATCGACCCGCTCGGCGGTCCGGCGCAACGCCAATTCCCGCAACGCCAGAAGATTGCCGGTACGGAAAAAATTCTCCCGCGCCTTCTCGGCCAGTTCAGCGACATAGACCTTTCCCTCCTTAAGCCGTTGCAGCAGAGCGTCGGGGGGAAGATCGACCAGCTCAATTTCATCGGCCCGGTCAAGAACCGAATCGGGGAGGGTCTCATGCACCACCACACCGGTAACCTGGGCAACAACGTCACCCAGGCTTTCCAGATGCTGAACATTCAGGGTGGTGTAGACATCGATTCCAGCCGCAAGCAGTTCGAAGACATCCTGCCAGCGTTTCTTGTGACGACAGTCCGGAGCGTTGCTATGCGCCAGTTCGTCCACCAGGGCAAGATCAGGCTTGCGGTTCAGCAGGGCGTCCAGGTCAAGCTCCGACAGGGTGACGCCCCGGTATTCCATCTGTGCCCTAGGGAGCATTTCCAGCCCCGACAGAAGAGAATCGGTCTCGAAACGACCGTGGGTTTCGACCAGCGCGACCACGACGTCCCGCCCGTCGAGCTTCTGCTGCCAGGCCGCCTCCAGCATGGCATAGGTCTTCCCGACGCCTGGGGCTGCGCCGAAAAAGATTTTCAGACGCCCCTGCTGTTGGCGCTGTTCCTGTTGCTGAATCTCTTTCAACAGCACGTCCGGATCAGGTCGTTGATCAGCCATAATTATCTCCAGCCCGACGATAGCTGGAATCGGTATCGCCGGTTCATTGCAAATCATCCAACGCCAGGTTCAGCTGCAGAACGTTGACACGTGGCTCACCCAGCAGGCCGAAGGTCCGCTTTTCAAGATGCGTTTCGATCAGGGCATATAGCCGAGCTTCATCCAGATGGCGCTCCCTGGCAACCCTGCGGACCTGGTATGTGGCGGCCTCCAGGGAAATGTGCGGATCGAGACCGCTTGCCGAGGCAGTGACCAGGTCGATGGGCACCGGCAAGTCCTGGTCAGGATTGCTGGTGCGCAAGAGGGTCAAGCGAAAATTCACGCTTTCGTGCAGGATCGGGTTTGCCTGCCCCAGGTTCGAACCGGACGAGGCTGACGCATTGTAGGCCCACCCCGGAGTTGCCGAGGGGCGTCCCCAGAAGTAGCCTGGGGCGTCAAAGAACTGGCCAACCAGGGCCGAGCCGACGGTGCGGCCCTCTTTGACGATCAGGCTGCCGTTGGCCTGCGCCGGGAAAATCATCTGACTGATTCCGGTCACCGCGATGGGATAGACGAGCCCGGTCAAAAAGATGAGGACAGCCAGAAGACCCAGGGCTTGGCGGAGCAGGCTAACCATGATTTGCCTCCCTCACCCGATGCCCAAGCCGGAAAGGAGCAGGTCGATCGCCTTGATTCCGATAAACGGCGCGATCAGCCCACCCAGCCCGTAAATGAGCAGGTTATTGCGCAGCAGGGTTGCCGCGCCGACCGCGCGATAAGCCACCCCGCGCAGAGCCAGCGGAATCAGCAGCACGATGATCAGCGCGTTGAAGATGACCGCCGCCAGAATGGCGCTTTGCGGCGTCGCCAGGTGCATGAGGTTGAATGCTCCCAGTTGCGGGTAGACACCGACGAAGGCGGCGGGCAGAATCGCGAAATACTTAGCGACATCGTTGGCGATACTGAAGGTGGTCAGGGTTCCTCGCGTCATCAGTAACTGCTTGCCGATTTCGACGATTTCGATCAGTTTGGTCGGATTGGAATCGAGATCGACCATGTTGCCGGCCTCTTTGGCCGCCTGGGTACCGCTGTTCATGGCGACCGCGACATCCGCCTGGGCCAGCGCCGGCGCGTCGTTGGTTCCGTCGCCGGTCATGGCCACCAGCTTTCCTCCCTCCTGGTATTCGCGGATCAGCTGCAGCTTGGCCTCGGGCGTAGCCTCGGCCAGAAAGTCGTCAACTCCGGCCTCGGCAGCGACAGCCGCCGCCGTCATCGGATTATCCCCGGTGATCATCACGGTCTTGATCCCCATGCTGCGCAGTTTGGCAAACCGTTCCTTGATCCCCCCTTTGACGATATCGCTCAAGCGCACGACCCCGAGCACCCTGGCCCCTTCGGCGATCACCAGGGGCGTCGCACCTTCCTGAGCCACCTCGTCCACAACGGACCGAATCTCCGCCGTGAACCGTCCACCCTGCTCCGTGACGAACCGTTCGATGGCTTCCGCCGCGCCCTTGCGGATCTTGCGCTCGCCGATGTTTACGCCACTCATGCGGGTCTGGGCGGTAAACGGAACAAAAGTTGCGCCCAGCGACTGCAGGTCCCGTTCACGCAAGCCGAACTGTTTTTTTGCCAGCACCACGATGCTGCGCCCTTCCGGCGTTTCATCGGACAGGGAGGCGAGCTGGGCGATGTCGGCAAGCTGCCGGACGTCTACCCCTTGCGCCGGGATCAAATCCTTCGCCTGGCGGTTGCCGAGGGTGATGGTCCCGGTTTTATCGAGCAGCAGGACGTCCACGTCGCCGGCCGCCTCCACCGCCCGCCCCGAGGTGGCGATGACATTGGCCTGGACCATGCGGTCCATTCCGGCGATGCCAATCGCGGAAAGCAGGCCACCGATGGTGGTCGGGATGAGACAGACCAAAAGGGCGGTCAGAACCGTGACACTGATGACGCTGCCTTGTCCAGCCGCCTGCACGCTGAACAGGGAAAAGGGGAGCAGGGTCACCGTCACCAGCAGAAAAATGGCGGTCAATCCGGCCAACAGGATATCAAGCGCCACTTCGTTGGGGGTCTTCTGGCGCTTGGCTCCCTCCACCATGGCAATCATCCGGTCGAGAAACGCTTCGCCGGGGTTGGCGGTGATGCGCACCACCAGCCAGTCGGACAAAACCATGGTGCCGCCCGTGACGGCGCTGCGGTCGCCGCCGCTCTCCCGAATGACGGGGGCGCTCTCCCCGGTCACGGCGGCCTCGTTGACCGAAGCGACGCCGGCCACGACCTCTCCGTCTCCGGGAATCAGATCCCCCGCTTCGACGAGGACGTGATCCCCTTTTTTCAGTTGCGAGGCGGGTGTCGGGGTCACCTCTGCGTCGCGAGCAGCGCGGGAGAGCCGTTTGGCGGTCACCTCGCGACGGGTCTTGCGCATGGATGCGGCCTGGGCTCTGCCGCGCCCTTCAGCGAGGGCCTCGGCGAAATTGGCAAAAATGACGGTGAACCAGAGGCAGATCGAAATCGCCAAAATAAACCCGGGAGATTCAGCGCTGTCCATCCAGAAGGCCTTGATAAACAGAGCTGTCGTCAGCAGGCTGCCAATCTCGACGACGAACATCACCGGAGTGCGGATCTGATGGCGCGGATCAAGCTTGCGCAGCGAACCCCGCAATGCTTCGTACAACAGCTCCGGAGCGATCAGCGGTTTTGACCTAGCCTGTATCATCATAGATTCACCAGCCTATCCGGGGCTCAGCAGCCACTCGGCCAGAGGGCCAAGGGCAAGCGCCGGCAGAAAGGTCAGCGCTCCGACCAGAACGATCACCCCAACCAGGAACAGCACGAAAAGCGGGGTGGTTGTCGGCAGCGTTCCCGTGCCGGCCGGAATTCTCTTCTTGGCAGCCAGGGACCCGGCCATGGCCAGCACCGGCACGATGATGCCAAACCGGCCGACAAGCATGGCAAAACCAAGAGTCAGGTTGTAGAAGGGGGAATCAGCAGAAAGCCCGGCGAACGCACTACCGTTGTTGTTGCCGGCCGAGGAGAAGGCGTAGAGGATTTCCGTGAAGCCATGTGGACCGGGATTGGCGACGGCGGTAATTCCGGCATCGCACATGCAGGCCACGGCGGTCCCAATCAGCACCAACGTGGCAGGAATCAGGATGACCAGGGTGGCCATCTTCATTTCGAAAGGCTCGATTTTCTTGCCCAGGTATTCGGGGGTTCTTCCCACCATCAGCCCGGCGACGAAGACCGCGACGATGACAAAAACCAGCATGCCGTAAAGACCTGAGCCAACGCCGCCGAACACGATCTCGCCGAGTTGAATCAGCCAGAGCGAGGCCATCCCACTCAAGGGAGAGAGCGAATCATGCATCGCGTTTACCGAACCGTTGGAGGCAGCGGTGGTGGCGGTTGCCCACAACACCGAGTTGGCGACCCCGAACCGGACCTCCTTCCCTTCCATGTTGCCGGCGCTCTGATCGATCCCCGGTTTGCCCAAATAGGGGTTGCCGTGACTCTCGCCAGCATAGCTGAGCCACAACAGGGGCAGGAAGATCAGCAGCATGGCGGTCAGCAATGCCCAGCCCTGGCGACTGTCTCCAACCATACGACCGAAGGTATGGCAGAGGGCTGCCGGGATCAAAAGAATCGCCAGCATCTCCAGAAAATTGGCAAGCGGCGTGGGATTTTCGAAGGGATGAGCCGAGTTGGCACCGAAGAACCCGCCGCCATTGGTACCCAGCTGCTTGATGGCCACCTGGGAGGCGACCGGTCCCATCGGAAGGATTTGGCTGGCGACATTGTTCCCATCCAGGCCTTGAGTCGCCTGCAGCAAGGATACGGTTTGATAGGGTCCGAGATTCTGAATCACACCCTGAGAAACCAGAACCATGGACAATAAGAGAGAGAGCGGCAGAAGGATGTACAGAATGGTACGGGTCAGGTCCTGCCAGAAATTACCAACCGTAGACGATTCACGGCGAACTAGCCCCCGGATCAGAGCGACCAGTACCGCCATGCCGGTGGCCGCCGAGAGAAAATTCTGCACGGTGAGCCCCAGCATCTGGACCAGATAACTCAGCGTCGATTCGCCACGATAACTTTGCCAGTTGGTATTGGACACGAAGCTGGCCGCCGTGTTGAAGGCCGAATCAAACGGGATGGCCTGAAACCCTTGTGGATTCAAAGGCAGCTGCGCTTGGAAGAGTTGCACAAAAAACAGAAGGGTCATGCCAGCGAAACTGAATAACAACACCGCTTTGGCATAAAGCCACCAACTCATCTCCTCTTCACTGCTGATTCCGCAGATGCGGTAGACACATCCTTCCACGGGACCCAATAGGCGCTCCAGGCCGCAAGGCGCTTTCATATACACCCGGGCAATATAGATTCCCAGGGGCTTTGCCAGCACCAACAGCACAATCAGATAGAGGCCGATTTGTGTCCACCCTACGATGGTCAAGGTTCATCTCCAAACGAGGAAAACTGCCTTGCCATGGCAGCAGGGCTGCGCAGTCTTCCAAAGAGTTTGCGGTATTCAAAACAAGTACAGCCTTGAAATATTGGCATTTTTAACAATTATAAATTTACCAGAGAATGGATAAACAAGAAGTTAAAACAATGAGGAAGACCATAAAGATTTGGCGCGCTCAATTTCCAAGTGCAACATTTTTAGGAGATAATGTTGCATGGGAA
>JAVVDY010000037.1:4861-11787 GCA_032251255.1 Desulfuromonadales bacterium | reverse complement strand
TGGCGGTTGTCTGCGCGGGTCTGTGGCAAATACGTTTCTGATCTACAAAAACTAGAAGGCTGTTGGACTATCCATGAACCGGCTGCAAATGAGCTAAAATCTGTTCTCAAACATCCAAATGTTCGCTTCGGGCCGTATTATAGTCCGGCAGTCTCCTAGAACTCGACCTCGTCACCTTTCCCAAGTTTGTCTATGCCAACAGACACAGAGAGAAGAGCGTCTGCGGCACTTAAACAACAATTCCGGCCAGACCCCTGACATTGAGAGAGGGTGAAAATTATAGAAAATTACCAAAGCATTGCAGCAAATATTGACAGGGCTATTCGCTTGGCTATAATGCCCAATAACCAAGGAGATTAAAATGGACCAACAACGCAAACATCACCTTGATGCCCGGGCACGGGTCCTCAAGGCCATGGCCCACCCGACGCGGCTGTTTATTATTGAGGAACTGGAGAAGGGCGAGCAGTGTGTCTGCGACCTGACAGCCATGATCGGCGCCGACATCTCCACGGTCTCAAAGCATCTGTCCGTACTCAAGCAGGCGGGTATCGTATTTGACGATAAACGCGGAAACCAGGTTTTCTACCATTTGCGCGTTCCCTGCATTCTCAATTTTTTCGGCTGTGTCGAGTCTGTGCTCGAATCCCGAGCGAAGGATCAGGTCGCTTATCTGACGGTGGTTGGCAAGTAACTTTTTTTATCATTAAGATTGGCCATTAGGGCAAATGACCAATTCAAGCGGCATTCAACCATGAACTGGAAACAAGAATGGAAACCACTGGCGACGATTGTCACTGTCTTTCTCGCCATCTACTATCTGCCACTGGAGTGGCTGCAGCAGGAGATGCCTCTACCGCAAAGCCTGGGGGAGGCGCTGCATCTCGCTCGCTGGTATGCCCGGGAGCATGTGCTGCTCTGCCTGGTTCCCGCCTTTTTCATCGCCGGTGCGGTCGGCGTGTTCGTCAGTCAGGCGGCGGTGATGAAGTATCTGGGGCCCAAAGCTCATAAAGGACTGGCCTACGGCGTCGCCTCTGTGTCGGGGACGATCCTGGCGGTCTGTTCCTGCACCATCCTGCCGCTGTTTGCCGGCATTTACCGCATGGGGGCGGGTCTCGGTCCGGCCAGTGCTTTTCTATATTCAGGCCCGGCCATCAACATCCTGGCCATCGTTTTGACCGGTGCCGTGCTCGGCCCCGAAATGGGAATCGCGCGAGCGGTAGGTGCTATCGTCTTTGCCGTGGTCATCGGTCTGGCCATGCACGTCATCTTTCGCAAGGATGAGGCGGAGAAAATCGAGGCAGCCATTGGCATGCCCGAGCCGGAGGTGAGCAGGCCTCTCTGGCAGAATGCCTTGTACTTCGGCTCGATGGTCGGCATCCTGGTATTCGCCAACTGGGGAAGTCCAACAGGCGAAACCGGTCTGTGGGCGGCTATTTACACGGCGAAGTGGAACCTAACCGCCTTCTTTGCCCTGGCCCTGGCGGCAATTCTGGTCGCCTGGTTCAACGTCGGCAAGTGGCACATGCTCATCGTTGCTTCGCCGGCAGTGGTGCTGGCTCTGGCCGTGCCGGATTATCCGCTGCTGCCCTTTGTTGTCGGAGCCCTTGGCCTTTCGACACTGACCGCCACCAGCAAGGATGATGATGGGGAACTGCGTGAATGGTTCGCCACCAGCTGGGATTTCGCCAAAAAGATTCTGCCGCTGCTGCTGATCGGCGTGCTCATCGCCGGAGCGCTGCTCGGGCGTCCTGGCAGCGAGGGGCTGATCCCGTCAAGCTGGATCGCCGGGCTGGTCGGCGGCAACTCGCTGTGGGCCAACCTGTTTGCTTCGGTAGTCGGTGCCTTCATGTATTTTGCCACCTTGACCGAAGTGCCGATTCTGCAGGGATTGATCGGCGCCGGCATGGGCAAGGGCCCGGCGCTGGCCCTGCTGCTGGCGGGTCCGGCCTTGAGTCTGCCGAACATGCTGGTGATCCGCTCGGTAATGGGCACCAAGAAGACCGTGGTGTTTGTTCTCCTGGTGATCGTCATGGCAACGCTTAGCGGCCTGATTTATGGAGCTCTGTTCCCGTAGGGGCGCAATTCATTACGCCCTTTCGGCCATACATACGTGTTCCCGGGCGTGATGAATCACGCCCCTACAGCACAAAAAGGAGACAAATGATGAAAAAAATCCAGATACTCGGTACAGGTTGTAAGAAGTGCAGCGAACTGGAGAAGAATACCAGGGAAGCAGCTGTTGCTCTTGGTGAGGACGTGGAGATCGAAAAAGTCACGAACCTCAACGAGATTATGACGTTTGGCTGCATGACGACGCCGGGGCTGGCCATCGATGGGCGGCTGGTCTCCCAGGGCAAGCTGCTCAAACCGGATCAGATCATGAAGCTGTTGAGGCCGGCAGGAGGAGAATAAGCATGAACAGGGCAAAGATCCGGTTCATCACGTTGTGCTGTCTATCCTTTGGTCTGGTTCTGTTGCTGGCTCTGAGCGCCTGCAATCAAGCGGAATCGGTGACAATTGCCGAGAGCGGGTCAACAGTCGTTCATGATCTGCCGAAACTGGTCGACGTCGGTGCCGACAAGTGCATCCCCTGCATCAAAATGGCGCCGATCCTCGATCAGCTCCGAAAGGATTACATCGGCCAGCTTGAGGTTGTGTTTGTCGATGTCTGGAAGTTCCGGGACGAGGCGGCCAAATACCGCGTGCAGATGATTCCGACGCAGATTTTTTACGCTGCCGACGGCAGTGAGCTGTATCGTCACACCGGTTTTTATGGCCGTGAGGAGATTCTCGGCAAGTGGCGCGAACTCGGTTTCAATTTCAAGGTCAAGAACTGATGATCGAACAACTCTTCACGGTTTTAAGCCAGGCAGTCAGCGGGGCTCCCGTGCTGGCCCTGAGTGCTGCTGCCGGCTGGGGGGTGTTGAGTATTCTGCTCTCCCCCTGCCATCTGGCCAGCATTCCGCTGATCGTCGGTTTTATCGACGGCCAGGGGCAGATGAGCAGCCGGCGGGCGTTTATCATTTCCAACCTGTTTGCCATCGGTATCCTGTGTTCCATTGCCCTGATCGGACTGCTCACAGCGCTGGCCGGGCGCATGTTGGGCGACCTCGGCCCCTGGGGCAACTGGCTGGTCGCCGGTATTTTTCTTCTCTTCGGGCTGCATCTGCTGGGGCTGGTGCCAATGCCCTGGTCGGGACCGGGCCAGGTCAGCATGCGGCGCAAGGGGCTGTGGGCTGCGTTGTCTCTCGGTCTGATCTTCGGCATTGCGCTCGGACCCTGTACCTTTGCCTTTATGGGACCAGTGCTTGGCGTGGCCTTTGCTGAAGCAGGTGAGAGTATGTTCTACGCAGCTCTGCTGTTGCTGGCCTATGGGGTGGGACACTGCGCGGTGATTGTCTTTGCCGGCACCTTTACTGAAAAGGTCCAGCACTATCTCGACTGGAACGAAAAATCGAAGGGCGCCATCATCCTCAAGAAAGGCTGCGGTATTCTTGTCATCGCCGCCGGCGTGTGGCTGATCTACACGGCCCCGCTGTAAAGACTTGAAGAACAGGATAACTTCAGGAAGACAATTATGAATGGCAAGGATTCCCACGGGAGAACCCCCCTGGTATCCGATCTTCGGCGCAGACAAGGGCAACGGTTGTCGCTCCTGCATTGAGTTCTGACCCTCGCAGGCGATCAGCTTTCCCGCCGCACAAGATTTTGGTGCCCTGATCAATCCGCTGCTTGCAGACACTTGAAGCCAACAATTGCCCAAATAAAGGATGCATCATGCACAAAAAGGCGCTATCGAGCCTGACCGTTATAGGTTTCTGGTTTCTGTTTACCACCAATGCGTTGGCCGTGGAATCTATTTCTCTCGAACACTATCTGCTCGGCTACACCTATGACTCGCGCAAGGATATGAAGGCGACCAGTAAACAGGCCCTCGACTGGCTCGAGGACGGCAAGGCGGTTCTGGTCGATATTCGCTTTGCAGAGGAACAGCAGGCATGGGGAATCGGTTTCGGCCTGAAGATTCCTCTTAACGAACTTCCCAAGCGCCTCGATGAACTGCCCAGAGACAAGATCATCGTCACTGCTTGTCCGCACAAGGACCGCGCCACCATCGCCATGGTCTACCTGCGCACAAAAGGCTTCGAAGCCCGCTACCTGACCGATGGCCTGCTCGGATTGATGGAGAATCTGCGCGGCGAGGATGCCAAGTATTTCATGGAGTTGCTGCCGCAAGAGAAACCATGAACGGACATTCGGACGAATGGCTTGAAGCATCAACAAGCAGTATCACAATAGTTGACTTCAGCCTGGAGAGCATGTGATGATGCGCTCGATTTCAAGAGGACCCAGTTAAGGTTCGTCCGGAAAAAGGCTGTTTACTAGCAGTCTGTCGGACTATCCATGAGCCGGCTGCAAATCCGGCTGTTTGGCCCATATTTCAGCTCCTTTTTGGTCCATAGCTACGGCTATGAACCTGCAAACGAGCTAAAATCTGTTCTCAAACATCCAAATTTTCGCTTCGACCCGTATAGTCCGACAGGCTGCTAGGCGAAAACTGCTTCGTGGCTATCCGAAGTGTCCGCATAGACACCAATTAGAGAATCCATGCGCCAATTATTGTGTCGCCAAATCCTGGTTTGTTTTGTGGTGTCGCTTTATCTCCTTGGCGGCCATGCCATGACTCATGGTCTGACCTGGTGCCTGGGGATAGAAGGGCACAGCCATTTGGAAAATTCCACTGGCTGTGCGACCGATCAGGTCGCTACTACGTGCGTTGTCACCTCTGGTTGTGAAGAGCTGAACGGGGAGCTCTCTCCGGATCCCCATCACAAGGCCGAATGTCGGCACCTCCCCTTCTCCAATTCTCACCTATCCGGCAAGGTTGTGCGGAAAACCGCTGCGTCACCGGGAACCACGGCCATTGACCAGACGAACCTGCCGGTTGCTTTGCCCTTGTTGTTCTGCCCTTTTCTTCAACAAGCCATTCCTGATGCCGCCGAGCTCCCCCCTTTGCTGGCGATGACCGCGTTGCGTACCACCATCATTTTGTGTTGATCCCCTTCCGTACTTCCTCAAGCGCATCAAAAAAATAGCGACTCAATAGCCCTGTTCGTCTGGCGTCAGCCACGCGCACCCGTATCTGATGAGCATCTATTACCATCGTTCCTACAGAGGATCGGCCGGAATCCAGGGCTTGAATGTTCTGAGGCTCCGCTTCCCCCGACGAAAGACTTCAGGGATGAAGGCCTTTCGAATGCGATGAGTTGCGACAACAAAAACACCTCATATACAGGAGTTAATCCATGCGTCTGACCACAACAGTGGCCGGTGCGGGTGTGTTCTGCTTGGTCATGGTGTTCGTCCTGACAGTGACGACGGCAGAAGCCTTTCAAGACGAAACCCAGCGTGCCGGTGATAAACAGATTCGTACACAGGCCTCAACCAGAGGTCTGACACTGGCCGAGGCCTTGAGCCTGACCCTGCAACACAGCCCAAGCCTGGCCGCTTTTAGCGAAGAAATTCGTTCCAGGGACGCCGCCGCCCTGCAGGCGGGACTGCTTCCTAATCCCACTCTCGCAGTGGACGTGGAAAACTTCGCCGGCGAAGACGAACTGCAAGGCTTCGACAGCGCAGAGACCACCATCGCCTTGTCCCAGCTGATAGAGCTGGGGGGCAAACGTGGCAAACGCCGTCAGGTCGCCACACTGGACAAGGAGCTTGCCGGGTGGGATTACCAGAGTAAAAAACTCGATGTGCTCACCGCTACCACCAAAGCGTTCATCCTTGTTTTGACACTTCAGAAGCAGGTGACTCAGGACGAGGAACTGGCCGATCTGGCCGAACAGACCCTGAGTGCGGTGACGGCAAGGGTTGATGCCGGCAAGGTTCCCCCTCTGGATGAGACCCGGGCCCGCATCGAGCTGGCGACTGCAAACTCCCTGGCTGCCAGGGCGAGCCGTGAACTGGAGGCTGCTCGCCGTCGCTTGGTCACGTTCTGGGGAGCGGACCGGGCTGATTTCGCTCAAGTCATCGGCGACCTGACCTCCTTGTCGCCGCTGCCTGCCGAAGAATCCCTCCAGCATCTGCTTGACAACAACCCCGATGTCGCCCGTTGGGAGATGGAGCTGGAGCAACGCGAAGTCTCCTTGGCCCTGGCCCGGATTCAGGCCTTTCCGGATGTGAATTTCAGTATCGGGGTGCGCAACCTGCGAGACTCCGATAGCAATGCCTTGGTGGCCGGCATCGAGTTGCCGCTGCCGCTCTTTGATCGCAATCAGGGAGGCGCTGGCGAAGCCCGTGCCAATCTGGAAAGGGCCCGTCGTGAACGCCAGGCCGCAGAAACCGAAACCCGCACAAGAATTGTCGAAGCCTGGCAGGACCTTGCGGCAGCCCACGGCGAAGCAACTACTCTGAAAGATGAAATTCTGCCCTGGGCCGAGAGCGTCTTTGAGGCCGCCGACTTCGGTTACCGCCAGGGGAAGTTTGACTTTCTACAGATGATCGACGCTCAGCGCACGCTGTTCGAGGTGAAGGGACAGTACCTGCTGTCTCTGGCAACCTACCACCGGCTGCGGACCGACTTGCAGCGTTTAATCGGTGCACCGCTGCATGAGCTCTCGGCAATTTAACCAACGCAACCATTTGAGGTGATTCGATGAAAACCAAACCGATAATTTTGACAATACTGATGCTTGGAACGCTGGCTTTTGCTGCGGCGACCTGGTGGCCGACTCCGGCTGAGGTTCAGGCCAGGACAAACGATAACCATAACATCCGGGACAAGGAAGAACCTCTGGTAGAGGAGAAACACGATCAGGTCGGAGATGAGCACGACGCTTTCCATGAGCATGAGACAGGTTCTGACGACCACAACGAAAAAGAAGCTGCCCATGCCGGCGAGGAAGAAGACGCCCATGCCG
>JAVVDY010000037.1:0-4761 GCA_032251255.1 Desulfuromonadales bacterium | reverse complement strand
GCCCATGCCGGTGACGAAGAAGACGAACACGCCGAGGATGTGGTCCGCCTGAGCGCTGCGGACCTCAAGGAGTTCGGCATCGAGCTGGACACGGCCGCCGTCGGTGTTCTCGACCAGTATGTCGACCTGCCCGGCGAAATCGTACTCAACACCGATCGTCTGGCCCATGTGGTTCCCCGGGTTTCCGGAATTGTGCGCCAGGTTGACAAGGCTGTGGGTGATCAGGTCAGCAGCGGAGAGCGCTTGGCCATACTTGAAAGTCGCGAACTGGCCGACGCTAAAGCCGCCTATCTCGGAGCCGTCGAGCGCGAGAAGCTGGCTCGGATCTATTTCGAGCGTGAGGAGCTTTTGTGGCAGAAAAAGGTGACCAGCGAGCAGGAGTATCTCAATGCGCGCCAAGCCCAGTCTGAAGCGCGTATCGCGAGAACTTCAGCGGAACAGCAGCTGCATGCATTGGGTTGCAGTGAGCAGGAGTTGGCCGCCTTATCCGGCAAAACCGACCATGCCTACACCCATTACACGCTCAGTGCCCCCTTCAGCGGAACGCTCATTGAAAAGCATATCACCCTTGGCGAGAATGTGACCACCGACACGGAAGTCTTCACCATCGCCGATCTCTCCTCGGTGTGGGTCGACATCAACGTTTACCAGAAAGATTTGGCTCTGATCCACAAAGGGCAGTCGGTGATGATCGAAATCGGTCACGGCATCCCGCAGGTTTCCGGCAAGATCGCCTGGGTCGGACCGCTGGTCGGTGAGGTGACCCGCACCGCCAAGGCACGTGTGATTCTCGACAATCCGGACGGTACGCTGCGCCCTGGACTGTTTGTGACCGCAAAGGTGGCCGTGAGCAGTACGGCGGCCGGCATTGTCATCCCCAAGAGCGCCCTGCAGTCCTTCGAGGGACGCAGCGTGGTCTTCGTCCAGGATGAGGATGGCTTTGAGCCCAGGCCGGTCTTAACTGGCAGGGAGAATACCACCCAGGTGGAAATTCTCTCCGGGCTGCAGGCGGGACAGCGCTATGTGAGCCAGGGAGCATTCACCCTCAAGGCGCAGTTATCGAAGGGTGCCTTTGGCGACGGCCACAATCACTAAGGAGAGGAAAGCTTCATGGAAAAAATCATCCGTTTTGCCCTGCACAGCCGGTTGCTGATGAGTGTGCTAGGCGTACTTGTCCTGGTCGCCGGCTGGTTCAGCTACAAGCAGCTGCCGGTCGACGCCTTTCCAGATGTGACCCCGGCCCTGGTTCAGGTCTTCACCGAAACCGAAGGACTGGCTCCTGAAGAGGTGGAAAAATATGTCACCTACCCGGTCGAGACGGCCATGAACGGCCTGCCTGAGCTCAAGGAAATCCGCTCGGTGTCCAACTTCGGCCTGTCGGTCATTAACATTTATTTCAAAGATGGTACCGACATCTACTTCGCCCGCCAGCTGGTTGGTGAGCGCCTGCAGATGGCCCGCGAAGAGATCCCTCAGGGGTTCGGCGAGCCAGCCATGGGGCCGATCGCTACCGGCCTGGGGCAGATCCTTTTCTACGTGCTGGAAGATGATAGCGGCCAGCGCAGTGCCGAGGAGATGCGTGAGATTCAGGACTGGTTGATCAAGTTCAATCTGCAGACCGTCCCCGGTGTGACCGAGGTGCTCTCTTTAGGAGGCGAGGTGAAGCAGTTCCAGGTGCGGGTGCGTCCTGCCGATCTGCTGCGCTACGATCTGTCCATCGGCGAGATCGTCGAAAAAGTCAAGGCCAACAACAGCAACGTCGGCGCCCAGTTTTTGATCAAGAACGCCGAGGAGTACATCGTGCGCTCGGTCGGTCTCGCCGAGAGGATCAGTGATCTGGAGCGGGTCGTTCTCAAGGTCCAGGATGGCACCCCGGTCTTTCTTGACCAGGTGGCCGAGGTGGTCATCGGCGGTGAAATCCGCCGGGGACTGGCCACCATGAACGGCGCTGGTGAGGTAGTGGTCGGTATGGTTCTCAAGCTGATCGGCACCAACACCTCCAGCGTCATTGCCGATGTCAAGACCAAGCTTAGCGAAATCAACGAGATACTCCCGGAAGGAGTCAGGGTTGTCACCTACTATGACCAGTCAACCCTGGTCAGCAAATGCGTGAAGACGGTTACCAACGCCCTGATCTTTGGCGTGCTGCTGGTCGTTGGTGTGCTGTTGATTTTCATGGGTGGTCTGCGGGCGAGCATCGTAGTCGCCTTGTCCATCCCCTTCTCGATCTTTTTCGCCTTCATCCTGATGAAGCTGTTCGGTATCAGCGCCAACCTCATGTCGCTGGGAGGGTTGGCCATTGCCATCGGCATGATGGTTGATGCCACCATCGTCATGGTGGAAAACATCGACCGACTGCTTCGTGAGGCTGACCCGCAGGACTCGCGCATGGCGGTCATCGCCCGAGCCTGTGCCGAGGTTGGCCGGCCGATCATCTTCGCGATCGCCATCATCATTATCGTCTTTCTGCCGCTCTTCACTTTGCAGGGGGTTGAAGG
The DNA here is from genome assembly GCA_032251255.1 of Desulfuromonadales bacterium. GTDB lineage: Bacteria > Desulfobacterota > Desulfuromonadia > Desulfuromonadales > Geopsychrobacteraceae > BM509. The sequence goes on along the minus strand of JAVVDY010000037.1, from coordinate 2,263 downwards.
CAAAACCTTTAAGCCGCTTGCCTACACAGTAGCTCTGGCCATGTTCGGTTCACTGCTTTATGCGCTATTGCTGGCCCCGGTCGTCTCGCACCTGCTGATGCGTCGTCCGAAATCGGTGGCGGCTGGACAGGGTCCCAAGGAGGCCTGGATCGTCCGCTGGCTGCTGTGCCCTTACCGGCCGCTGGTCAGCCTGCTGGTTCGTCGGCGCTCATTGGCGGTAGGACTGGCAATCGCCTTGCTGGTCATTGGCGCGCTGGTCCTGCCCCGACTCGGCTCCGAGTTCACTCCGCGTCTCGATGAGGGCGATCTTCTGGTGCGTGCCACCATGGCCCCGTCGATTTCTTTGCAAGAGTCGAAACAGACCATGCTGCGCTTCGAAAAACGGCTCATCGGGCAATTCCCCGAGGTGGTCCGGATTGTCACCCGCGTCGGTCGCGGCGAAGTCGGTGCCCATGCCGACCCGGTCAACAGCGCCGAGGCCTTTGTTGCACTCAAACCCCAGACCGAATGGACCAGCGCTGAAACCTCCGACGGACTCTATGCAAAAATGGGTCACGCCTTCGAGAGCTTCCCAGGAGCCCAGTTCAACTTCACCCAGCCGATCGCGGCGGCAGTCGATGAACTGCTGACCGGCACCAAGGCGGAGCTGGCGATCAAAATCTTCGGCCCCGACATGGAAGTGCTCAAGGAAATGGCCGCCGAGATGGAGGCGCTGATCCGCGAGATTCCTGGCGCCGCCGATGTGCAAAAAGACCAGGTGACCGGTACGCCGCAGTTGCGCATTCGTATCGATCGTCAGGCGATCGCCCGTTACGGCATCAATGTCGAGGACGTCCAGAACGTCATCCGCACTGCTGTTGGTGGTGAAACGGCCGGGCAGATCTTTGAGGGAATCCGTCGTTTTGATATCTTCGTCCGCTTCGCGCCGGAAGCCCGCACAGATGCCGAAGCGATCCGGCATATCCTGATCGCGGCCCCCGGCGGCGCTAACGTCCCTCTCGACCAGCTGGCTTTTATTGATGAAATCGTTGGCCCGCGTCAGATTACCCGCGAGAACAACCAGCGTTTCATCACCGTGCAGACCAATGTGCGCGGTCGCGACATCGGCTCCTTCGTCGCCGAAGGGCAGCAGGCCATCGCCGCAAAGCTGCAGATGCCGCCGGGCTACCTGATCAACTGGGGCGGGCAGTTCGAGCTGCAGCAACAGGCCAACAAGCGTCTGGCCCTGGTGGTGCCTGTGACGTTGCTGATCATTGTATTGCTGTTGTTTATGAACTTCGGTTCACTCAAGAACACTGCCCTGATTCTGTTCAATATTCCCCTGGCGCTGGTCGGCGGCGTGATCGGGTTGTGGCTTACTGGCCAGAATCTCTCGGTGCCATCGTCGATCGGTTTCATCGCCCTGTTTGGTATCGCTCTGGAGAACGGCATGGTGCTGGTCACCTATCTCAACCAGCTGCTGCGCGACGGGGTGGAGGTCAATGAGGCTTCGATTAAAGGGGCATGCCTGCGCCTGCGGCCGGTGCTTATGACCGCCCTCACCACCGCGTTGGGTTTGATTCCACTGCTCTTCTCCAGCGGTACTGGCAGCGAGGTGCAACGCCCCCTGGCCACGGTGGTGGTCGGTGGCCTGGTGACCTCGACGATTCTCACCCTGCTGGTGATTCCGGCGCTTTACAAATGGTTCGCCATCAATGTCGAAAAGGAGGTTTAACCCCATGAAGGAAGTCAAGGCCTACATCAAAAAACACAAGCTCGACAGGGTCCTCCGCGCCCTGCGCAAGATCAGCGGCCTCAGCGGATTGAGTGTCATTGACAGCCGCGGCTACGGTCTTGGCTGGGGTGGCGACGGAGCAGATGCCCTGACAGAGAGTCGCTCCGGAGTCAAGCTGGAAATCGTCTGCGAGGAAGAACTCGTTGATCAGGTGGTTGCAGCTGTTGAGCAAGCTGCACATACCGGTCTCAAAGGTGATGGTAAGATTTATATCGGCCATATTGAGCAAGCTGTGCGTATCAGCACCGGCGAACGTGGTAAGAAGGCTGTTTAAGCTGGGATATGATGAACGCCGATCAATGCCGGGGTGTTGCTTGCCATCTGCATCTACCTGGTGTGCAAGGGCCGGGACCAGGACTCCAGGCGGAGCCGCGGAGTTCTAGCCTGTGATTCTTCTGCCGGTTTATCCCTGCAGTGATTACCTGCCCTGATCCGTCTGCTGGTGATTGCCGGCGGGGCCTGGATAATTTATAGTGTCCCCAGTAAAAA
>JAVVDY010000036.1:0-12564 GCA_032251255.1 Desulfuromonadales bacterium | reverse complement strand
GAGCCATCAGGGCCTCATCCTCGGCCGGGCTCAGGCCGCGCCCCACAGCGGTCTCGGGCTTGCGCTGGTCGCGCCGGCGGCGGTCTGGATAGCACCAGTGCCGCGGCACATTCAGGGCCCGGCAGGCGGCCGATTTGGACAGGCCCGCAGGCAAGGTCTGCAGAGCGCTCACGACTTCGGTCCGCTGCTGTCGGTCTCGAACAGGTGCAAGACTTTTTTTTGGATATCGACCAGCTGCTCGGCCACAAAGGCGCGTTTTTCCAGCGTGGCATTGGCCTTCTTCAGACGCTCGATCTCCTTGTCGCGCGGGTCAGCCGCCTTGCGACCGGGTTTGCGGGCAGATAAGCCCGCCTCGCCGTGCTCAGCCAGCTCCCGGCGCCAGTTCGACAACTGGCCGGCATACAAGCCCTTGCGCCGCAACCAGGCACCCTTGTCACCGTGCGGCAGGCCATCGGCTTCGGCCAGCAGGCGCTTCTTCTCGGCGACACTGAACCGGCGACGGCTGCGCTTTTCAAGCCGCGGGTCGGTGAAAACTTCATTGGATTCAGACATCTTTCCACTCCGTGAGCGCCCTGAATGTTACAGATAAAACCGATCAGGAGCCGTTGGACTGGATATTGACACACAGGGGTTCGCCGGAGACCGACTCGACAATACCCACCTCGTCCACGCCCTCGCCTTCGAAGCGCAGCGTAATCCCGGCCTCCTCGGCCGACCAGCAGATGAACTCGCGCACCGAGTACTGCTGGCCGGTGGCAATGACGAAATCCTCAGGGCTTTCCTGCTGCAGCATCATCCACTGCATGCGCACGTAATCCCTGGCGTGGCCCCAGTCGCGCAGGGCGTCGATGTTGCCCATATACAGGCAGGATTCGAGCCCCTGGGCGATGTTGGCCAGGCCGCGGGTGATCTTGCGGGTGACGAAAGTCTCGCCCCGGCGCGGGCTTTCGTGGTTGAACAGAATGCCGTTGCAGGCGTAGATGCCGTAGGCCTCGCGGTAGTTCACGCAAATCCAGTAGGCATAGAGCTTGGCCACGGCATAGGGCGAGCGCGGGTAGAACGGCGTGGTCTCCGACTGCGGGGTTTCCTGCACCAGACCGTAAAGCTCCGAGGTCGACGCCTGGTAGAAGCGCGTCTTCTTCTCCATCCCCAGAAAGCGAATGGCCTCGAGCAGACGCAGGGTGCCCATGGCATCGACATCGGCCGTGTATTCGGGGGCCTCGAAACTGACCGCCACGTGCGACTGCGCACCCAGGTTGTAGACCTCGTCGGGCTGCACCTCGGCCAGGATGCGGGTCAGGTTGGAACTGTCCGTCAGATCCCCGTAGTGCAGCTTGAGCTGCTGGTGATTGCTGTGCGGATCCTCGTAGATGTGGTCGATGCGCTGGGTGTTGAATGACGAGGCCCGGCGCTTGATGCCGTGGACTTCGTAGCCTTTTTCCAGCAGGAATTCGGCCAGATAGGAGCCGTCCTGGCCGGTGATTCCGGTGATGAGCGCGGTTCGCTGATTAGTCATCGGTTGCCCTTGCGGCCGAACATGGGTTTGTACTGGCTCCACAGCGTTTGCTCCAGATACTGTACGGTAGAATACTCAATGGTTTCAGGATACTTGACGCATACGAGCATAACTTCTGTATTGATGGGTGTCGCCCAGTGTCGTAATTGCAATGAATAGGTTCCTCTCGCACCGTAGCCAAGGTGCTCGGTTAGCCGCCGAACAATCGTTTTCGAACTTCCTACATATAAACATAGAGATGGCTCATTTAACTGTGAATATTTCCGGTCCTCGTCACGGTCAGCCTTGGCTGCATTGAAACAGAGTTGAATCTCTTAGAGATTAGTATTTGGGTCTTTACAGTACAAGGAGTACAGGAACTGACAGCCATCCCCCGCCCACTCACCGACATCTGTGAGCAGCTCAATTTCGCCCTTCGCACCAGCCAGCTTACCGGTTGAAAAGCACCATTCAGCGACATCTTCGAAGTGAGCCGACTTCAGCGCCAAATCAAGCTTGGCAAGCCCATCGCGCGCTTTTTGGGGCAGTCTTTCCATGGCTTCCAAGCAATCGACGTTCATATTACTCGGTCGGTCTTGGCAATCCGAGATCGCCAGGCTGGTAGGTCGTGGGTCCGTCCGCTGATTCGTGTCTGCAAAGCAGATCTCCAAGAGGGGTTTGTCCAGATCTCATCCGCCCCCAAAACCAACTTGAAGAGAGGATTCCCAACTCTTGTTCGATATACATTCCGGCCAAGGCCTGCATCAGCGGAAGATCTTGGCTCTTTGTGGTAGCCGCGGGCAGGTAGATGTGCTCCCAAGGTTTGCACTGTATCCATCCAGAGCGTCGATACGAACCCAGCCCAAGGCGGCCCGGTCGATCTGGCAGATTGGAGCCTACAGAAAACAACTCCTCAACGCCGCCCTCGAGCGACCAGGCGAGTCGGCTCAGGAAACGACTGACCACTGTAGCGCCTTCATCAAAAGCAATCCCGTCAGCGTCGAAAACCGAGACTGTCGGGGCCAGTTCAGTCTGCAGCTCCGTCTCCAGTCGGCGGGGCTGCAGGACGATCATTCGTCCCTCGAATGGAATTGAAACGGTCGAGTCCGGCCAGGAGAAATCGGGGCAAACCGCTGTGTCCAACCATCTCATCCCCGGCTTGTTCACATTTCCAATGCGTCACGCGAAAGCATATTGTGGTTGACGAGCGTACTTTGAACCACTCGCGGGGACACGTCGAAATAGTCCGCCGCCTCTTCGATGCGATCCTCGTTCGGCGGACTCTCATTGTCGCACGCACCGGCTGCTTCGCTCAGGCCCAGAAATTCGCTCAATGCCTCAAAAGGACACAGCAGTTCCTGCGCGAAGGCCCGCTGAAATTTCTGGCGCCCCGTACGGGCATCGGTGGCAGCCGCCAACACCTGCCGTTCGCCGATTGCATAAAAGGCGTCAGCCATAAGGCGCCCAAGCGCGAAACGGCGTCCGTGGCGATGTCCGGTCCTGAACACCAGCCGAGCGAAGTTTTCTCCCTCTTGCAGGCTCGCGCTGTAAGGCACTTTCGCGGGTGCCGTCGAGTCCAGCTGTTCGCACGGGAGATCAACGATGGCGGCGAGCTGCGTGTTGCTCAGCGGGCCATCGCCCAGGCCCCAGCTTCGCCTTGCAGCCCGAGCGGTTTCGACTGCCCTTTGCCATGGAGGGGCAGCTCCTTTGCAATTCACTCGTTCAGCCTGCGGGAGCTGGTAACGAAGGCCGCTGGCGTGAAGTGCCTCTTCTAGCGCCTGCACATGGCCCAGCGTGTTGTGCCTTGAGGCGGCCGCCAGTTCGCGGATGGCCGAGGCGCCCAGGCGCTGCTCCAGTTGCAGCAGTTCGTCCAGCATGGCCGGCGGGGCTGCGTCCGGATCAAAGCCCGCCATGGCTTCCAGCCGCCGCCGCTCGAAAGCCTCGCCACTGGAGCGCTCGGCCTGGACTACGCGCCAGAGGTTGCCGAGTTCTGTTTCCGGCTGTTCACAAGCTTCCAGGCGCGCCAAGACACCTTCCATGAAGCAATCGACCTCGGCCTGGAACGCTGCGGCATCGATAGCGCCTTGCCCTTGCGCGACGAACTGCACTGCCGAGGACTCCGACGCATGCGGACCGACGTGCATGAACATTCGCTCACCGTCGCCATGGATGGTGATATTCGGCCAGACATAGCCGGCACCAACGGCCGCCAGACTATGCGCCATCCGCCACTGTGGCCCGGCAGGAGTGAGAGTGGCCGGTGCCGGTTCCCAGCGAAGACGCCACCAGTTTTCTGCCAGGAACAGAGCCAGTGGATAGGCCGCGGCAAAGAGGCCTTCGCGCTCGGTCTTTGCCAATACGTCGTAGCAGCGCGTCATGGCCTTATCGTTGAGCCGGACGGTCAACTCGGCAAAGGTCGCGGCCTCTTCGGGAGGTAATTCGGGATAGGCCAGCCACTCCCAGTCGAATCGCAGGTCATCGCTCATTCCGCGTGCCTCCGGGTCCATTCCCGGTTGACTGCATCGGCCATCGGATCGTCGGCCTCCAGTGGATAACCATGATAGGTTCCGGCTTCCGCGTTGTCGCAACGCGCCTCGATGACGCGATCCTCGTGGACCATCCAAACATGGCGCGGGAAACCGTCATCGGCATCATGGCTCACCAGGCCCGCTTATATCCCCTCCTGCAAGCGGGCCTGCGCCTGGTCATGCCGAAGGATCGCGACATCATCACACAGGCTCTTGCCGGGCCGTGGAGCCGCTGGTGGTGTCAGTCCGAAGTCGCCGGGGTTGCGCTTATGGACGGGGCTACCAACGTAGTTGACGTGCCGGGCAAGTTCCCGACGCCTTTCGGGGGACAACCCGGGATGGAGACGGCGCTTGGGGTTTCGTTTGGGCCCGCAGGTCTTCTGCATCATTAAGCTCTACCGGAAAACAAGGACTTCATTATCTTCTCACACCCGGCACGACGGCGACCAGCTGAAGCAAAGCCGCTCGCAGAGGCATGTCTCAAGATTTCGCCCAGCACCTGTTTCAAGGGCATTTTCTCGCTGGCGTGCGCGAGTTTTCGGGCCTGGACGAGCAGTTGGTCGCGCTTTGCTTCCGGCACCAGCGCGGTCAGCACTGCGGCGTAGGCGCTGACGGGCAGCTTGACGATGGAAGGCGAGAAGCTGCCGTCAGAGACATGGCCGGATTTGCGGACAAGCTGGCGGATGCGCTCCAGAACCAGCGTGTTGGGGCAACCGTACCGACCCCGGTTAGCGCCGATCTACCCGAGGTTGTTACATAGAAAAATGCACCGATCTGTTGGAAAAAGGTTGACACGTTCCCGCCGCGATGGTTTTGCCAATCATCCCGGAAACCCGGCGTGTAGGAGCCGCGCCCTCGCGGCGATCAGGCGGCCGCCCTCACCCATTCTCCAACGAAACCGGCAAATCCAGCCCATGCGCCTTCAACAACGCATGCCGCTGCGCGGTCTTGAGATCCTCCGCCACCATCTCCGCGCACATCTCGCGGGCGGTGATTTCCGGCTCCCAGCCGAGTTTGTCCTTGGCCTTGGTCGGGTCGCCGAGCAGGGTTTCGACTTCGGCGGGGCGGAAGTAGCGGGGGTCGATGCGCACGAGGGTCTGGCCGGGCTGGACGGCCGGGGCCAGTTCGCCGGAGACCGACTCGACAATACCCACCTCGTCCACGCCCTCACCTTCAAACCGCAACGTAATGCCCAGTTCTTCAGCCGACCAGCGGATGAACTCGCGCACCGAGTACTGCTGGCCGGTGGCAATGACGAAATCCTCAGGGCTTTCCTGCTGCAGCATCATCCACTGCATGCGCACGTAGTCCCTGGCGTGGCCCCAGTCGCGCAGAGCGTCGATGTTGCCCATGTACAGGCAGGCTTCCAGCCCCTGGGCGATGTTGGCAAGCCCCCGGGTAATCTTGCGGGTGACGAAGGTCTCGCCCCGGCGCGGGCTTTCGTGGTTGAACAGGATGCCGTTGCAGGCGTAGATGCCGTAGGCCTCGCGGTAGTTCACGCAGATCCAGTAGGCATAGAGCTTGGCTACGGCATAGGGCGAGCGCGGGTAGAACGGCGTGGTCTCCGACTGCGGAGTCTCCTGCACCAGACCGTACAGCTCCGAGGTCGAGGCCTGGTAGAAGCGCGTCTTGTTCTCCATGCCCAGAAAGCGAATGGCTTCGAGCAGGCGCAGGGTGCCCATGGCATCCACATCGGCCGTGTATTCGGGGGATTCGAAACTCACCGCCACGTGCGACTGCGCGCCCAGATTGTAGACCTCATCGGGCTGCACCTCGGCCAGGATGCGGGTCAGGTTGGAACTGTCCGTCAGATCCCCGTAGTGCAGCTTCAGCTGCTGGTGATTGCTGTGCGGGTCCTGGTAGATATGGTCGATGCGCTGGGTATTAAACGACGAAGCCCGGCGTTTGATGCCGTGGACTTCGTAGCCTTTTTCCAGCAGGAATTCGGCCAGGTAAGAACCATCTTGGCCGGTGATGCCGGTAATCAGCGCCGTTCGTTTGATATTTCCCATTGTGTGCCCTGAAAGTCAACTACGCTCAAGGATGCGGAGCGCCATCTCGATCACCCGATCCTGATGATCCTCCAGCCCCAGCCAGAGCGGCAAACGCACCAGCCTCTCGGCGATGTCATCAGTCACCGGCAACTCACCCGCCGTCCGGCCTATCTTGCGGCCATACGGCGCACTGTGCAAAGGCACATAGTGAAATACACACTGAATCCCTTCCTGCTTCATCGCATCAATAAACCATGAGCGATCATCCAGATCGCGCAGCAGCAGGTAGTACATATGCGCGTTATGCTCGCACTCCTCCGGAATGATCGGTCTGCGCAAGCGGCCGGCCTGCTCCAAAGCCTCAAATGCCGCGTGATACTTGTCCCAAATGGCCAGCCGACGCGCGGTAATAGCGTCGGCCTCTTCCATCTGGGCAAGCAAGAATGCGGCGATGATTTCCCCCGGCAAATAGGAAGAGCCGATATCAACCCAGGTGTATTTGTCGACCTGCCCGCGAAAAAACTGACTGCGGTTGGTGCCCTTTTCGCGAATGATCTCAGCCCGCTCAGCGAGGGCCGGATCATTGACCAAGAGTGCGCCACCCTCCCCCGAAATGATGTTCTTCGTCTCATGGAAGCTGAACGCCCCGAGATGCCCGAGACCACCGAGCGCGCAACCACGATAGTTCGACAGAACACCTTGAGCGGCATCCTCGATCACCATCAAACCATGCCGATCGGCAATCGCCATGATCGAGTCCATTTCACAGCCGACGCCGGCATAATGCACTGGGCATATAGCCTTGGTCCGCTCAGTAATGGCTTCCTCCAGCAAGCGTTCGTCCAAATTAAGAGTGTCCGAACGGATGTCCACAAACACGGGCATCGCACCGCGCAACGCAAATGCATTTGCGGTCGAAACAAACGTGTAAGACGGCATCACCACTTCGTCGCAGGGCCGCACATCCGCAAGAATCGCCGCCATTTCCAGAGATGCCGTGCAGGAGTGGGCCAAAAGAGCCTTCCGGGATCCTGCTCGCTCTTGCAACCAGACCTGACATTGCTTAGTAAACCCACCATCACCCGCCATCTGCCCCCTCGCATGTGACTGCGCGATGTTCCAGAGTTCTTTGCCGCCCACATATGGCTTGTTAAACGGGATTGACATCTGCTACAGCCTCATACTTCGTGAAGACGGAGAAACACCAAAAACCCAGAATTTCTGGAGCAAGAAAATGAACACCGCCAAAAACAGAATCATTAAGCCCTGAACAACCTGGTGCGCGTAACCAAGCTGATCGACAAGGACTAAAAGCGCTAGTAGATTAACCGCATAAGCACCAGAATAAACAACAAAATACTTGACTAGAGCCCTTTTCGACGCACCATTATGGCCAAACGTCCAACGTTTATTGAACAAAAACGTTTGGAGTGTTCCCACCAGAAACATGCAACTCATTGCAATCTTCGGACCGATGCCAATCGATGTCAGAATAAGATAGAAAACAAACAGCACAGCATTGGATGCCAGGCCAACAACTCCGAATCGAAACCCCTGGACCATCCATGAACTCACTCGAATCCTCTTATCCAGTGAAAAGTCATCTCTGGCGGCTTAAAGCGGAACTGCAACTGTGAATACAGATTAAGGACAGGGGTGTTACGCGCTGAAATTGTTGTCAACACTGAACCACAACCCAAAGACTTACAGTGCGCCAACATCGCCGTCCACACACGTCGTCCGTAACCCTGCCCTTGCCAGTCTGGCGCAATCGCTGTCAAGTGCCAATAAGCGGAGGAATCGGACCCAATTTCGATAAGGAAGAATCCCACCAAACGCTGACCATCCTGAATCTTGTACAAATCCTGCTTTGGATGCCCAAGACTGCTCACCACCCAGCGTCCATATCGTTCATCTGCGAGCCTTCGATCCAGCCTAGGATCAACATGAAAACGCTCAAAGCCAAACGCCGTTGCTGCGATATTCTGCAAGACAGCAATATCCGCAGATGTAGCTCTTTCCACGTTCAATCCCGCACTGCCAAAATCGCGTTCCTGCAGAACCTCCAGGGTCGGATGCAATACCATTTCAACAAATCTAAAACCCCTTGCTTCCAGGAACATTGATTCGATCAGGCGGTCGTGCGCCAGACGGCAGCTTACAATGCCGATTTTTTCCTCATAGATCCATTTTTCAAAGGCTTGATATTCAGCTGCTGCCTGACGAGCATTCCCGACACGAAACACTCCAATTTGCGAAACAGGAATGCCATAAACGAGACTATCCCACTCGACGACGTCCGCCGACATTGTAAGATCATCGCTTCGAACCTCAAAATGAGCGGAGTTCACGAAGCCGACTCATCTTTTTGACTAGTCTGCGCAGCAACCACATACGCAGGACGCTCCATGGTTCTCAAATGCATACGGGCAAGATACTCGCCCATCACGCCAACAGCCATCATTTGTGCCCCAGAAAATATCGCGATAATCGACGCGAGGAAAGCAAATCCAGGTACCGCACTGCCATGGAGAATCCATTGCGCCAACACATATACAAGAACAAGCACGCCGAAAAGCGCAAATCCAAAACCAGTCAGACTCGCGAGCTTCAACGGCCGCGTTGAAAAGCCGGTCATCATGTTAAGAGCATGGCGTACTAACTGCCGTGTGCTATAACCTGACTCGCCAAACCTCCTGTCTTCATGACGCACTCTAACAACGGAAAATTTTGTTGTACCCCATGTAAGCAAAACATCCAAATTGACCGTAGGACTGCGATAGTCCCCGAATGCCTCCCGAAGACGTGTTCTAAAAACCCTTAGCGCACTCACGTTACGAGCATTCTCAGCGCCCATAGCACCTTCGAGCGCGAATTTGGTAATCTGAGACGCCAGGCTTCGGAGCAATCCATGCTTTTCCTTCGCCGGTGGGCCGTACACAACGTCAGTGTCCTCTTGCAGCTTTGCAAGGAGCTTAGGGATCTCCTCCGGGGGATGCTGAAGATCATCATCAAGCGTTACGATGACTTCACCGCGCGCCTGTCTGATCCCGCAAAGCAACGCATTATGCTGCCCATAATTCCGACTCATTCGAAAACCGCGGACCCGCGGGTCAGCCTCAGCTAACTGTGCAATAACATCCCAAGAGTTATCGCCGCCACAATCTTCGACAAAAACAATCTCGAAGCCGCCATCATATTTGGCAAACACGGCAACGATCCTGCGATGCAACTCCGGAAGACTCTCGGCCGACCGATAAACAGGAATCACAAAAGAAATCATGCTACTGTCTCTTTGTGCTTTCGCTTCGACCCGACGGGCCTTCAAGGTCACTTAACATTCGTAGAGACAACTTGACTGATAGCTTTTCCAAAGGACGCAATCCACGTGACTGTATCGACTGCTTGCTTCAGCGAAATATCGCGTAAACGCGCTTCATGCCGCTTAGTCCGGACCAAGTCTGCCTCATGGACAATCTGGTTTCGACGGCGCGTGATTAATTCAAGTTCATCAATTACGGCTTTTTTGGCCGTCACACCCGGCATATGGCTAGCCACTTCTGACCAAAAGTTGGCAATACCAAGTAGCTTAGATGCCTCAAGAATCGCGTTAGGCGACTGAAAAGTAAAGTCCCTATGCAATTGTTCCTGAATGGCAGACTTAATCAAGTTGCCTGGCCTCGAAGAACCGTCTTTTCGCAAATGCTCTATAGCCTTTTTTGTTTGAAATACCGATATATGAAGCTTTTTCAACCGAGGTGGAATATCGCGATCTGCTCGTGTAAGCAGCTTCCAAGAGTGCTTTACGACAAGATCATGGACCAAACGGTCAATGGCCGATACAGAAGCCACGACAGAACTCCGCAGAAGCTCAGACAGAACATTATGGGCAAAATGCGATCGATCAATTCCGCAGGACTCTCGAAAAACCAGGATGCTCTTCTTCTCCTTCCCATCCACACGAATAATGCCCTCGCCGACTGGCCACCGCATAACTTTCTTGAATGCCTCAGACCATTGATCTTTGACCGATCGCTTCCGCGTATCACAAATGAGCTCATACAGTTTTATGAGATGGTTTGCGCGCGCAATAGCAGCTTCAAATCCTTTTTCAGGTGTCACGATCAGTTCCTACTCGGTCAAGCTCAAAGCAAGCCCCACTCCTTCTCCAAGCGAGAAATCTCATCCAAAAGCACGTGCTTACGTACGTCATCTCCCCTACCACCTCCCACATAGATTACCCTGTCTTTTTCGACCTTTTCGATCGCGGTTGCTTGCATATACTGCCTCAGAGCGGAATATTCCGGCGACGTGGTAAAGGTCTTGACGAATGCGGGATTTTGAAAATCAAATTCAGACACAGCCTTCCGCCAATCATCAATCCTGGCGCGCCGCGAGGCTCGCCGTTCTTGACGAACTTCGACCCGATCTTTCACCCACGGCGTCACCAGCCCAGCAATAAAGCCCAATACTGCCGTCACCAATGGGACGAGATATTCCATTTGGGAAATAATTTATCGATGGCGTATGGGGAATCTTGGGTATTTCGGGCACTCTAGTCAGAGGTAAAAGCGATGTCGCCGAAAGCGCCTGAGGCTTATGGCAGCAGGGAATCCTGCTCCACGACAGAAATTTCGAAGACCTTGACTGCGCAAACTTGATCCTCGTACAAAAGAGTGATACCGAACTGCCCAACAAAGCGCGATTCACCAGTCGTCAACCCCACCATACCATCAAGCATTTCAAATGATTGATCCAGCGCCGCCTGGCTAGACGGGCTCCTCCAATCCCCCCTGCCAAGGTGGAACGATGCACTCTGGTATTCTCGATCGCGGGCATCAGGACGACCGAACCGTGCTAGCCAAGATCGGGAATTCACAATGAATCGGACATCTTCCTTGTCAGCTACTCGATCATAGAGAGTTCCCGGCACCATAAAGAACCTGCCGGCTGTTACGCCGAATGGAATATGCGGGCTTCGAAGGTCTCCAGCCCGAATCAGGCTTTCTCCTTGACGCCAGGACGATTGACAGCTTATTTCTGTTGATTTGGTCATCAGGACCGATTTCGGATGCTTCCATTCCTGCTGATACAGAGCCACCGTCAAGACAGCAAAAAGCAGCAATATTGCATATTTTTCCAAGTAAATAGGGACTGGCAGCATTAAAAACAGAAGGGACACAATTGGCAGCGCAATGATCATGTAATGCTCTGTTGCCACAGTTACCGGCTGCAGCAGAAAAGCCAAAAAGACGACAATAAATGACACCGCGAGTGCCGAAAGCATCCAAACATAAGCGCGACGGCCAAGCGACTTCACTGACAGAAGATCAGAGCGCGCCACCAAGAAAGGCAGACTCGGGACGATAGCCATGAGTAAAGTGTCTCGACCAAAACGTCTAGCCCACGCTAACGTCACCTCGCCGCTATTCTGGGCCATCCAATCATTTTGCCCCTGAATCAAGCTAATTAGCCACTTTACTAACTGGTACTCCTTCGGATAGCCAACAACACCGTAGCTCAACAGTGTTGCAATCCCAAAAAGTATAATCGCACTTGGCTTTTTATATGTTGAAAGCAGCAGCAGTCCCAGGCACGGCGCCAATAAAATCGCTGGCTGCTTCATATGCAGCGCAAGCCCGTACAGGAGTCCCGCAAGAACAATGCCGAACAAGCCGACCCGACCAACGATATACGCTATAACAAGGACCAAGCAGACGCCGAGAAGCCCTGCCAACGCCACATCGGGATAAACTCGAAACACCCATCTGGATATCGGACTGATTGCGAATGCCAAGATGAGCGCTAGGGTCGAAAGGTTCGCAACTCCTAAGTATTTCCGCGTTGAGAATATAAATAGCAGCAAGAGAGAAAGATTGACAAATATGGCGGATGCCTGAAGCCCGAGCGTTTCTACACCAAACAACCTCATTGCACTATGCAAAGGCTCGAGGGCGAACTTGGCAGCAGCGGCCAGGCGGTAATACCCCGTACCATATCCACGCCAGCCTTCAACCACGAACGGCGTGCTGCGCTGGATGGTGTCCATGTGCATGGTATGGTCCCAATTACTGACCATCGAATCAGATATCCCAAACACAACAGACACTACAGCCACAAAAAGCAGAGCGACTGCAGCTTTAGGACGCTGGTCTTGCGAGGCAGTCAAATCAGATCCTGATTGCATTGAACGATTAAGCTCATTAAGCATTGCACTCGATTTCCACGGGCCGTGCAGTACATGGATGTACTGCAAGTGCTCATCTCGTCAGCTAGTCGAAAAAGCGTGGGCCATCGAACGCCCTAGAACAGCCATTTCGGAAACCCGCCGGCACTCGTCCTGAAGCCCCTGTTGACAAAGACCGCGTCGAAGCAGCGCATCCGTATCCTAGGTCAAAAATCTACCGGATTTTATGCAAAGACGGGGTAAAGGTATACCAGAAGCTATTCACAGTAAGGCAAAATTTTATTAGACACAGTAGCAACTTCCTCTCTAAACCCGCCTTATTCGTCAGACTACGCTTTTCCGCAATATTCGGATAAAGTT
>JAVVDY010000035.1:0-14399 GCA_032251255.1 Desulfuromonadales bacterium | reverse complement strand
CTGACATACATTACCTGGTTGGTAACAATACAAAAAAGGTGATGGAGATTTGGTGAAAAGACATGAACAATCCATCAATCCCTTTGCTGAAGCCAGGATCCGATTTAGGGCACACAGGTCAATCTCAGAGAAGGTTACTTGCAGCCTCGGCCAGTTCCGACCGCTCCCCCTTGGTCAAGGTAATGTGGCCGCTGATCGGGCTCTTTTTGAAGCGTTCAACGACGTAGGTCAAACCATTGCTGGAGGCATCGATGTAGGGGTTGTCAATCTGCTCGGGATCACCGGTCAGGACCACCTTGGTGCCTTCACCGGCCCGGGTGATGATCGTCTTAACTTCGTGGGGGGTGAGATTTTGTGCCTCGTCGACGATCATGAACTGGCGCGGAATGGAACGGCCACGGATGTATGTCAGCGGCTCGACTTCGAGAATCCCCAAATCCCTGAGTTCCTGGTAGCCGCGGCCCTTCTTGCCAGTTCCATGCCTGCCGTCGCTTAAGAGAAGGTCGACGTTGTCATAGATCGGCTGCATCCAGGGCGCCAGCTTGTCTTCCACCGCCCCCGGCAGGAACCCCAGGTCGCGCCCCATGGGGAAGACCGGCCTCGAAACCAGCAGGCGGCTGTAGTGCCGGGACTCCGTAACACAGTGCAAACCGGCGGCGATCGCCAGCAGGGTCTTGCCGGTTCCCGCCTTGCCGACCAGGGTCACCAGGTTGATCCTGGGGTTGTTCAAGAGATCGAGGGCGAATTTCTGCTCGCGGTTGCGCGGCAAAAGCCCCCAGATGCCATCGTGAGTGATATCGACCAGGGGGACAATCTGGCACCCTTCCGGCTCCAGGCGTCCGATCGCCGTTTGTTGGGGATTGCAGCTGTTGCGCAGGGTTACGCATTGATGGGGGAGGATCTCGTCGACGGGGCATTGGATTTTTCGATCGCGGTAAAAACGGTCGATGTCTTCGCCGTCGACACTGACCTCAACCTTCCCCGCATACAGCTGGTCATAAGAAACCTTGTCGGTTTCGTAATCTTCCGTACGCAGGCCGACGGCATGGGCCTTGATGCGCAGGTTGATGTCCTTGGTAACAACGATGACGGGTAGGCCGCCTTTCTGCTGTTCATAAAGAGCGAGCCCCAGGATCTGGTTGTCCACCGTTGGCGTGCGCAGCTCCTGGGGCAGCAGTTCGAGCAGCGAGGCCCCCGAAAAGACTACCCTCAAGCGCCCCCCGCTTTCGAGGTCAACCCCGCCGTTGGTCAGGACACCCTGCAACCTGAGGATGTCCATGGCTCGGGCCACCTGGCGGGCATTGCGTCCGGTCTCGCCGCTGTCTTTCTTGAACCTGTCCATCTCCTCGATCACGACAAGTGGAATAACGACTTCGTTGTTCTGGAATGAAAAGATTGATTGGGCATCATGCAGGAGGACATTGGTATCGAGGACAAAGGCTTTCTGTGTCAAGGGATGAGTCCTTTCGGAAAGAATTTCGCAGGATCTTATCAGGCGAATGTTAAGAAATTGTTTCGAACCGGGAGATTCTTCGGCGCCGTGGCAGAGAACGGTCGAATTTTTATAAAGGGCGGCTCTCTCGAAAACTCCTCCCGCTACACAACCGCAACAGGATATCTCGGGCCGCGACCAAAGCGATGCCACGGCGGGCACTGTCAACGGCAGACCCGAGGTGCGGGGTAAACAAGGTCCGGTCACGTTGGGCTAGCAGTTCCGCAGGGATGGTTTCCGGGCGCCTGGCAATGGCCTTGTCTTCAAAAGCGAACACATCCGCGGCATAACCGGCCAAGCGGCTGTCGTTCAGGGCGCCGGCAACCGCCTGTTCGTCGACGACCGAGCCACGACCGATATTGACCAGGATAGCCCCGGGCAGCATCTTTGCAAGTGCATCGGCATCGAGGAGATGCCGGGTCTCGTCGTTCAACCTAAATTCGGCTGTTGTCGTCGTAAAAGGTGAACCAATAGCGGCAACTTGAGATAACTTACTGATTATAAACGTTTTTATTATACTGCGGAGCAGTTGAAGAAAGTTACTGAAAATCAACCACTTACACGCTTATCAGTTGTAACTATCCGTAATTTAAAAGGTTCAAGATGCATCACCAATCAGGTGAGGCTGCAGTGTATGCTAAAGCGCTGAAATCAAGGCTGTAACGGCCAACATATGGCAATCAACTGCCGTTTTTAGGTTCAAAGGCACACTGCAGATCAGGGCATCACTGCAGGCCAGCAAGGCCTCGAAAGGTTGGAACCGCAGAGGAATTTTGTGCTCATCGGCAACAGACAGGCGGACCGGATCGTAATAGCTGAGCCGAGCATCAAAGCCAGCCAGGCGCCGGGCGATCGCTTGGCCGATGGCACCCATGCCGAGCAGGCCGATACGGCTCCCGGCCAGCCCTGAGCCGTAGAAAATCGGCCGCCAACCCTGGAAATCGCCCGAACGGACGTATGCGTCGCCAGTACACAGCTTGCGGACCAGGCCGAGCAGCAAGGTGACCGCCAGTTCCGCTGTCGGCGTGGTGAGCAGGTCCGGCACAATGCTCAGCCAGCCCCCCCCCGCTCGTTACAGGCTCGGCTATCAATGTTGTCATACCCTTTCAACGCCGCACCTATAACTCGCAACTTCGGGCATTGGCCGAGGAACTCGGCGTCGATGCAGTCCGGCATGAAAACCATCATTCCCTCGGCATCACGGCAGCGCGCGAGGATTTCCGCCCGCGGCAAGGTCGCCAAGGTCTGGTTGGGAATCACCCGACACTCCTCAGACAACAGCTCGAGGACTTCCGGATGCACCCAGTGCGTAACGACCACTTTCGGTTGAATAGTTCAGATGTTGACTGTCAGCAGTTGCTGCGTCGTACGGCCAGTCAGAGACGAGACCATGGTCGCGAGTGTCGTCGCCGATTCACGCGTATGCGCAAAATATCGCCCACGCAGCTCAGCGATCAGCAAACCTTCGAACTGCTCAAGAAATGGTAAAAACAACTCAGGGAACGGGATATCTCCCCATCCCACCGGCATATGAGAATCTCCTCGGCCAAAAGGGATCTGATGTGTCTGCTGCTTTTCGCTGGCGAAAACGGAGGCCCCGAAGTTGTCGTGGACATGGCAATGAGCAATCAGCCTGGCCAGTGCGGTAATCTCAGTAAGCGGATCGAACCCGTAAAATTTTGCCGCCATCCACAGGTGGCCGAAGTCGAGGGTTACCCGGACATTGTCCCTGGCTATGCGCCGCACCTGTTTTTTCAGCTCAGCCGGGATCTCGGCATAACAGTAGGGGGAATGAAACCGGTAGGGCCTGGCGTTTTCCAAGGCAATGGTGACCAGCTGGTATTGCCCGGCATAGTTTTGCAGAATGGCTGCTTCCTGCTCAAGCAGGCGTTTTTTCTGCGTATCAGATAACATGATTGGCCCCTTGACAGCGAATTCCTCTTCAGCCAGGTAACGCCCGGGGTGGTAGACCAGGAGTGTGGAGCCGATCTCCAGGCAGAACTGCAATGAAGCGTCGAGGACGGCAATGTGCATGTCAAGATTGTCCCTGTCCATCAGATTGAGCGGGTTGGGTGCATGGACACTGTAGCTGAAGGGATAATCTTCCAGAATCCTGCGTACCTCTAATGCCTGTTTGCGGTCGAGGCGGCCATTTTTGATGGCATCGACGCCATGGACCGGGATTTCCGCCGCGGTCAGGCCACAGGCGAGAAAGGCATCTAGGTCGAGGCGCAGTGACTTGAGGTTACCATCAATCCGCACTTCACTGATATTGCTGCCGATTTTCAACATGACGCGTAGACCTCCTGTCCGTTGACAAAGGTTTTGAGTATCCGCGGGAAACCATTTCCCAGTTCGACCAGTAAAAAGTCGGCGGAGAGGCCTGTGCACAGCGCTCCGGTTTGTTCTCCCAGGCCGACCGCCCGGGCCGGATTGCGGCTGATCAGGTTGAGCGCCTGCGGCAGCGGCAAGAGTTCGAGCTCGGCCAACTTCAGTACCGCATGCAGCAGGGCATGCGGTGCATAATCGGAACAGAGGATGTCGCCGAAGCCCAGTGAAAAGGCTTCGCGGGCACTGAGATTACCCCCTTGGGAAGAACCGCGTACCACGTTGGGTGCGCCGACGATGACCTTAAGCCCCTTGTCATGAGCAGCCTTGGCGACGTCGAGGTTAACCGGAAATTCCGTCAATTCAATGCCGAGCCGATGCAGCCAATCGATTTTTTCTGACGTATCATCGTCATGCGAGGCGAGCGCCACTCCATATGCCCGACAACAGGCGACCATCGCTTCGATGCCGGCCAGCGCCTGGCCATTTCGGGCCTGCTGCTTGCGCTCGATAATCCGATTCATCTCCGCATCGCTTTTGGCGTAGACCGAGCCATAGTAGTTCTTGAAGCTGGTCACTTCCCGGAACTGTCCCTGTCCGGGAGTGTGGTCCATCAGCGAAAAGAGCTGGACCTGATCCTCTTCGACCAACTCGCGCAGAATCGGGACTGCGCCCTGGTCGGTAATCTCGAAGCGGGCATGAATCTTGGTGTTGACCCGTAACCCCGGCGCATGCTCGTGAATTTCGCGGACAATCTGCGCGGCCATGCCGTTGGAACGCAGGCCGACCTCCATCTCGGCAAAGGAGAGGGAATGGAACATGGTGGTCACTCCGCAGGAAGCGAGCTTCTTGTCGAGTTCATGGATTGCGATGTTGACCGGAAAGAAGGTATTCGGCCGTGGCTCGATCTTCTTCTCGATGGCATCGCAGTGCAGATCGATAAAGCCGGGGAAGAGATATTTGCCGCGCCCGTCGATATGCGGGGCGCTGCCGTTGAATGCACCTTGGCGAATCTCGGCAATCCGGCCATCGGCGACCCGCAGGGAGCAGTCGGACAGAACTTCAGTGGGGGTGACGACACTGGCGCCGTCGATGACAAAATTTCTAGGCATAGCAGGCCATCTCCTGTTGATCGATCAGATAGGTGCGGCTGGCAACCCGCTGCATGACCGCCGGATCGTGAAAGATTCCGACCATGGTCGTCCCAGCCCGGCGCATTTCGCCAAGCAGTTCGAGAACCACGTCGATCGAGGCGGCATCAAGGGAAGCGGTCGGTTCGTCGAGCAGCAGTATGCGCGGCCGCCAGCCGATGGCGCGCGCAATATTAACACGCTGCTGTTCGCCACCACTGAAGGTTGCCGGATAGGCATTAAACAGGCGGCGCGGGATGCGCAACCGACTCAGCAACTCCACGGCGCGCTCGCGGGCCTTCTCGCGTGAAACCCCGTTGCGCGACAGGATCGGTTCCATCACCAGCTCCAGGGCCGAGACGCGCGGAATCACCTGCAGAAACTGCGAAACGAAACCTATCTCACGATTGCGGATCGCCAGAACCTGCAGCTCAGGGGCTGCGGTCAGGTCGACCCGCCCGAACTGCTCCGAGGTGTACCAGATGCGGCCGCAATCCGGCAGGTAGGTTCGGTACAGACATCTGAGGACGGTACTTTTCCCCGCCCCGCTCGGCCCGGCCAGGGCGAGAAATTCCCCCGGCGCCACCGCAAAAGAGATCTCGACGACCGCCGTGATTGTTTCCCCACCGAGCGCGTGGATCGTGAATGACTTACTGAGCTGTTCAACCTTAAACATGAGTGTGTGCTCCCTAGAGCTGTGAATTAACGAGAAGTTGGGTGTACTTGTGCTGCGGGTCCTGAAGAATCTGATCGGTCAGGCCACTCTCCACCACCCGCCCGTGCTTCATCACCATGGTCCGCTGGCAGAGCAGGCGGATCACCCCCAGGTCGTGCGAAACCACCAGCATCGAGAGCTTGAATTCGTCCCGCAGGTTGCGGATCAGATCGAGCACCCGCGCCTGCACCGAGAGGTCGAGTCCGGTGGTGACCTCATCAAGAAACAGAATGAGGGGACTGTTGGATAAGGCCTTGGCGATCTGTACCCGCTGCTGCATCCCGCCACTGAAGTTACGCGGTGGCTCATCCATACGTGACACCGGGATCTCGGTCTTCTCCAGCAGTTCTGCGGAACGTTCGCGCATCTTGCCGATGTGGCGCCAACCGGCCCCGAGCAGGCGTTCGGCAACGTTGCCGCCGGCGGAGACATTCATCTTCAGACCGAGATAGGGGTTCTGATAGACGATCCCCATCAATGCATTGCGCACCTGACGCTGCTGAAAATGGCTGGCGCGCAGCAGGTTGTCGGAATAGTCACTCTTTGAGGCGAATAAATTGGGCAACTGTTCCAGCACGGGTTGGCGCAACAGGGTAAAAGACCCGGCGGTCGCTTCCCACTCGAAGTGGAGCAGGCGCACCAGAGTGCTTTTGCCCGAGCCGCTCTCGCCGACTACCCCCAAAACCTCGTTCGGATATAGGTCGAAACTGACACCTTGGCAGGCGACCACGGTGCCGCAATGACGACAGAGGTTGGTCTCCCGGGCGGGTCCTGTGCTCTCAGCGCAGAGCGGGCAACCGGGGCCGAAGCTTTTGCGGAGGTTTTCGATGTGAACCAGTGGTTTCATTATGCGCATCTCCTGTCGCAGTAGCCGGAATCGGAACAGACGTAGTGGCGCTGGCCGCTCTCATCGTCGATCACTTCATCGAGAAAGCTCTCGGTCGAGCCACAACGCGTACAGGAGAGTCCGGCAAAATCCTCGACCCTGAAACTGTGGTCCTCAAATTCCAGCGGCTCGACCCGGGTATAGGGGGGAATAGCGTAGATTCGCTTCTCCCGGCCGGCACCGAACAGAAACAGGCTCTCGGCCATATGCAGTTTTGGCACATCCCAGCGAGGGATCGGACTCGGGTCCATGATGTAGCGGCCATTGACCGTTACCGGGTAGCGGTAGCTGATGCGGATCTCGCCGAAGTTGACGATGTTCTCGTAGAGGTAGAGCCACATGCGGCTGTAGTCGGCCTCGCCGTGCATGCGGCGGGTCTCCATTTCTGAAGGTTCAACCTCGCGCAGCGCCTCGGGATAGGGAACCTGCAGCACCAGGATCTGCTCGGTGGTCAGCTTCTCCTCCGGGATACGGTGACGGGTCTGGATAATGGTCGCCTCGCTGGTCGCAGTGGTGGTCGCGACCCCTGTGACCGAACTGATGAATTTACGGATATTAACTGCGTTGACACTGCCGTCACACCCCTGGTCGATGACCTTGAGCCGGTCTTCCGGGAGTACCAGCGCCAGGGTGATCTGCAACCCGCCGGTCCCCCAGCCGCGGGCGATCGGCAGTTCGCGTGAACCGAAGGGAACCTGATAGCCGGGGATTGCCACCGCTTTAAGCAGGCTGCGGCGAATCTCTTTTTTGGCCCCCTGATCGATGAAGCCGTAGTTGTAGCCACCCAGAATGTCAGAGCTGGTTGCTGGCTCAGTCAGCCATTGTTTAATTTTCACGGTCTGCCTCGCACTGTGGATCGGCATCATGGACCCGCTGCGCTTTACGCAGGCGGTCAAGGTCCGACTGGAAATCGACGTAATGGGGAAGTTTCCAGTGGTTGCAGAAGCCCATCGATTCGATGCCGTCGATATGGGAGAGGACGAATTCCTGATCCTCGGCCGGGGTCGTGGGTTCCTGTGAACGCATGCTCCGGTCGAGCACCCCCATCGAGATCGCCTTGATCTCGTTCTGGCCGAAGCAGAGTCCATAGCCGAGGGTAAAGCGCGGACGCTCGCCGTCACTTTCGAAATGGGCAATCACTTCCGCCTCGGTGACCTTGATTTCGCCGACCTGTAAGGCCTCTCCCGTATGGGGATGGCGAATCTCAAGCGGGACAGTGCCGACGCGTAGTTCACCGAGGGTCGGGTGGACGTTGCCGTAACCGCGCATGCTCGAATAAGCAAGCAGCAGCAGACCGCCGGTTTCGCCGCGTGCCAACGCCTGCTGGCTGGCGCTGCGTGGGGTCGGGAAGCTCAGCGAGTGGCGGGTGATGTCGTAGCCCCCTTCGGTGGCAACATCCTCCGGCAGCTGGCGTTCGACCAGCAGTCCCTCGCGGCGCATGATCTCGATCACCTTGGGGAAAGTGTCCGGCAGCTCTTCGGCCGCGACCAGATCGCCGAAAATCCGTTGGCGATAGGCTTCGCGGCGTGACGCTGAATCTTCGAGCAGATCGAAATCGAGCAGGCGCATGGTATAGTCGCTGGACGGTCCGAGAATCTGCCCGCCGGGGATATCCTTGAAGGCCGAGGAGATGCGGCGGATGACGCGCATTCTGGAGGTGTCGGCGACCAGCGAGTAGCTGAGGCGCGGCTGAGTTGCCCGATAGGCGCGCAGCATGAAGGCCGCCTCCAGACTGTCGCCGGCGGCCTGTTTGAGGGCCAGTGCTGCATGCTCTGGCGCATAGAGTGAGCCTTCACCCATGACCCGGTCGACCGCCAGATAGAGCTGATCGCGCACCTGGTCGACCCCGAGCGGGGCCGAATCCCCCTGCTGGCGCAGCCAGGTGAACAGGCTGTTCGATTGTTCAATAGCTTCTGTGCCACCTTTGACCGCTACATATCCCATTTCATTCGTCTCCGATTCTGGTCGAGCGCGGAATGCACAGCAGTTCCCCACTCAAACTTATACAGATCACATCCACCCCGAGAGGAAATTCGCTGTTGACTTGGCGCAAAGCCTCCAACTCCTCAGACTCGAGACCGTTAATCGACGGCTGCGCAGACTCCTTGATTCCCGGACCGGTCAAGTGTGGCGTAATTCCGCCTGTAGCAAAAGATTTGACCTGGTAAACCACGCTCGCGCCCTGATCAGGAAAATCCGGGGTACCTCGTTTCAAACGTTCCAGCTGACCATGACTGTTACCGGCCGGAACCAGCAGAAAATCGGCCTGCTCAACTGCGACCATCTGAGCATCCCAGCGCTCGTGGATTTGCGCGCTCAAAGCGGCATCCGGCGCGGCGAGGCAGTAGTTGACTTCCTGGTCAAACAAACAATCGAGCAGGTTGGTCAGATGCTCTTGAGAAGAGGCCTGCGGATCAGCCGACAGATTGATCTGTGGTAGGGGCTGGATGCTCCCGGGTCGGCTCATGGCCTGGAGCAGGGCACGAAAAACCGCATGCTGGTGTACCTCCAGCGGCTCCCGATGATCGACGATTTGTGTATTCATGGTTTCAGCTTCCCGACATCAGGTCGAATTGCACCCGACTGCGGGCGATTAACTGATCCTGCGTGGTGCGTCTGGCCAGTCGTTGTTCCTGTTCAGACAGGGCCAGCCGTTGCAGACGCTCCATCAGCAGCTGGTTGTCGCCCTGGCAGATGACCTCGGCGGCAGCACGGGCCAGGGCCCGGCGTGGATCGTCACCCGGCACCATACCGTAGCCACGGATGCCGCGACAGGCGACCTCGGCATCAGTGACCAGCACCTCACCGAGATGAAATTCGCAATCGAAGTCATCGCGGCAGGTCATCATTACCAGTCCGCTGCGCGGAGTGCGGACGATCTCTATCTCTTCGTTCGCCGCGAGTTCCAGGATTTGCTCAATGGCGTCAGGTGCCATCTCGCTAACCAGCGCGGGAATATCCAACTGCATAATCGGGTTCATTTGTCACCTTTTAGGATAGTCGATATAAAAACTGATGCCATGTTGTCTGAAGCCGAGGGATGCGTAGAAACGGTGCGCGGCCTCGCGGTTACGGTTGCTGGAGAAGGTCATCTTGTAGCAGCCCTTGTCTAGACAAATGCGGTTGGCAAAATCCATCATCTGCTTGCCAATCCCCTGTCCCCGGCAACTGTTGCTCACCACCACATCTTCAAGCACTGCCGAACGTGCGCCGAGATGCCCGAGGTTGTCCATGACCAGCAGGGCAAAGGTCCCGACCGGCTTGTCATTCTGTTCCGCCAGGTAGATGCGGTAGTCGGGGTAGGCGTTCATGCGTCGATAAATATGTTCGGCCTGTTCGACGGTCAAGACCTGGCCGTCGTCCTCGCCCAGCTGGGCATAAAGTGCGAGGACTGCGGGCAGATCGGCTTCGGTAACTTCATGAATGTGTAAATTCATAAATTCCTCAATTATCAGGTGCATTTCTTTCTGATCACCGCACTCAACCGGTCGGTGAGTGCGACAGTGACGACAATAATCAACAGAATTGTGGTGACTTCCTGGTTTTCATAGCTGCGCAGCTTGTCGAACAGATAGACGCCGATGCCGCCGGCCCCGGTAAAGCCAAGGATGGTCGCCGAGCGCACGTCCGATTCGAAGCGGTACAGCGTCATCGACACGAAAAACGGCTGGATCTGCGGAAACACCGCGTAGCGGATGACCTTGAAAAAGCCTGCCCCGGTGGCATTTAAGGCATCAATCGGTTCCTGGGCGATCGCCTCGATCCCCTCGGAAAACAGTTTGATCAGCACTCCAGAGGTGTGCACGCCGAGGGCGAGAATCCCGGGCATTGGTCCCAGACCGACCGCTGAAACAAACAGCAGCGCCCAGACTAGCTCGTTAATCGAGCGGGACAGGTTGGCAAAGAAGCGCACCGCCGTGTAGAGTACCTGACGTAGCAGACGTGAGGGAAGGCGAAGCCCCGGAATGATAATCTTCAGGGTATTGCGCGACGCCAGAAACGAGAGCGGAAAGGAGATTGCAACCGATAGCAGTAGGGCCAGAAAGGCCATCTGTACGGTTTCCAGCATCGAACCCAGGTACCGGCCAATCCGGTAGCTACTGGTACTGGGCGGGAAGAACCCGCTGTTTTCAATTGACGGGTTTCCCTGCAGATAGACCAGCATGTTCCCCCAGCCATCCATCAACGCCTGCATGCTCATCTCGGTAGCGTGCCAGCTCCAGCTGATGAGTGCCAGAGTCAGGGCGGCGATCAGCAGGTTGAAAGGCTGAAAGGGGTTGGTACGCCGGCGGATCTCTTCCAGCGTCAGAGGGACAACAGTTTGCATAGTAAGAGACTTTCCTAAAATAACCGGCGCGGGCTCAATGCTCCGCGCCGATTCGTCGGGGTTACTTCTTGGCCAGCTGCTTCTTGACTTCGATCAGTTCACGGATCGGGTCATAGTCGCTGTCGGCGACATCGGCGTATTTCGAGAGTTTCAACTGCTCCAGGCCGGCCTTGTCGTCATAGGCGAGAAAGGCATCCTTGAGGGCTTTCTTGAGCGACTCGGGCAGATCCTTGCGATAGGCCATTGGCGAACCGGGGATCAGTTTGGAGGTCCAGAGGATGTTGAAATCCTGGTCCTTGTTCCAGTGCTTGCCATCGCCACGGTCCATATCGAGATCGTTGGTCGAAGCGGCGTCGATCTTGTTCCCCTTGACAGCGAGCATCGAGGCTTCATGGCTGCCGGAGTAAATGACTTTGGAGAAATATTTTTCCGGGTTGATCTTCAGATCCTTGGTGAAAAAGACAGTGGGAACCAGGGTGCCGCTGGTCGAATTCGGATCGGTGAAGGCCCAGGTTTTCCCCTTTATGTCGGACAGCGTGTTCAGGCCGGACTGCTTGTTGGTGATGATCACGCCGTGGTAGCCATTGGTGCCGTCCTGGCCAACTTCGATAGCGAAAGCTTCGGCATCAGCACGTTTTGAGGCTTCGCAGTAAGATTTGGGTCCGAAGTAGGCGAAATCGACATGTTTGAACTGCATGCCGGTGATCACCCCGGCGTAGTCGGTGCTGGTCTTGAATTGGATCGGCACGCCGAGGCGTTTTTCAAGGTATTGAACCAGGTTGGTGAAACGCTCATTGGCGTTGCTCGACGACTCGGTCGGAATGACCCCGAAGACCAGTTCGTCAGGCCAGCCATCCTGCTTGGCCAGAACCAGCGACGGGCTCAATAAGGCTGCTACAAGCAGCAGTGCGGCAAACATTTTGATACTTCTCATGACTTTCTCCTCTTGTGTAGATAGTTTGAGTGTTACCTGTCAGGCTTGCGCCATCGCAGCCACAGGCAGATAGGTTTTTTTGATGGTGCCCTTCGGCAAATGTTGACACCTATCTCCATAAACTTCGTTGATGATTTTGGGGTTGATATATTCGGGCGCATCGTCAAAAACAATGCGTCCATCTCGCATACCGATAACCCGGGTGCAATATTCACGGGCATAGTCTAGTTGATGCAGGTTAGAGACCACTGTAATGCCATAGTTCTGGTTGGCACTGCGCAGGGTGTCCATGACCCCCCGCGCGCTGACCGGATCGAGGGAGGAGATCGGTTCGTCAGCCAGGATGATTTCAGGCTTCTGGGCGACCGCACGGGCAATTGCCACCCGCTGGCGCTGTCCACCGGAGAGGCGGTCGCAACGCGACAACGCCTCTTGTTCGAGGCCGACAACCTTCATATATTCGTAAATTTCTTCATATTCCCCGCTGCTATAATGCTTGATCATGGCAGCAAAGAGCGGTTTGCGTTGCAACATACCGCTGGCAATATTGTCGAGCACGCTCATGCGTGCAACCAGGTTGTAGCCCTGGAAGATCACCCCGATACGGGCGCGCAGCTTTTGAAGCGCTCCGTTGGAGATCCGATTCAGATCCTCACCGAGGATCGACAGCTGTCCGCCGAGAATCGAGGTGGTGCCATTCAGGCCCATCAGCAGGGTCGATTTGCCGACCCCCGAAGGGCCGATGATGCTGATGAATTCACCGCACTTCACCTTGAAATCGACCTGATTGACGACCTTTTTATGGCCATAGCCGAGGGTCAGTTTTTGAGCTTCTATCTGCAGCATATTTTTCTCCTTGTTGCTGATTGCAGTTGTCTCTGCCGGATGGCCATAGAGTGCGACCGCAATTTATTTTTCACTGAAATCCACCATAATGCTCCCCATGTCGCCGCGCATGTGGCTGACACAGTATTCAACGGGTTGCAGCGTTTGATCGACCGCCAGGCTCCGGGTGGTCAGGAGCGGCACATTGAGCGGGATCTGTAACAATTCGGCATCACGTGTTTCCGGCAGTGTGACTTCGAAGATCGAGGACTGACGACTGACCTCAATGCCGTAGAGCTCGCGCATTAAGGCATAAAGAGAGAATCCTTCCTGGAGCCGCTGTGACATAAGACCAAAGTGCTCGGCGGGCAGGTATGACACAGCAAAGCTAAAGGGGATCTGGTTGACCGAACGAAGGATTTCGAGCACGACGAGCGGAGCGTCCTTAGGCAAGTCGAGTTTATCCCTTAAGGTTTCATTGGCGGGTTCGGTGCGGGTGCTAATCAGTTTGGCTCCCGGAGTCAGTCCGACTTCCAGCACCGAGGTGCTGAATCTCATCTTGCGCGCGACCCGGTAGAGCACCTTGCTGTGGGCGACGAAGGTCCCCTTGCCGCGGATGCTGTAAGCCAGACCGTCATCTTTTAATTGGCGCAACGCCTCGCGTGCAGTGTGCCGATTGACCTTGTAGTGCCGACCCAGATCGTGTTCGGTCGGAAGCTGGGCTCCAACGGCATAGCGCCCCGATTCAATATCGCTTTCAATCAACTGCGAAATTTGGCGGTAAAGAGGTAAGCCTTCGGCGTTGGCGTGTATCATTGGCTCTCCGTTTGTCTAGGAGGCTGTCGGACTATCCATGAACCGGCTGCAAATTCGGCTGTTTGGCCCATATTTCAGCTCCTTTTTGCTCTATAGCTACGGCTATGGAGCTGCAAACGAGCTAAAATCTGCTCTCAAACATCCAAATTTTCGCTTCGGTCCGTAAAGTCCGACAGTCTCCTAGACATGGGAGACATGATCAACCCGCCAGGTTTTCTCAAGGCAAGAATCAGGTTATCTTTTGATTAACCATAGTTATGATTCTGTTAGCAGAATTATGCATTGTTAGGAAGTGGCCATGGAATGGCCTATCTGCTTGTTTTAGATAAACATTTGTCAGACAGGTAAGCGGATAGATTCTGTTATCCGCGCAAAAACAAGAAGCGGGCAAGAGTGTTTTAACCGGGGGTGAACTTGCAGAAAGGCATGCCGCGGCACAAAAGCCCCCGCACATGACTCGGCAGATCAAGCCTTGATCAGACTGAATTCGTTCTCGATGCAGTGACAGAGGGTTTTCAGCACCATGATGCGCGCATAACGCTTGTCGTTGGCAGGGACCAGAACCCACGGCGCGATCTCGGTGCTGGTACATTCGACCATATCGCAAACGGCACTTTCGTACTGATCCCATTGATCACGATTGCGCCAATCCTCGGCGGTGATCTTGAAGCGCTTGAAGGGGATGGCTTCTCGAGCCTTGAAACGGAGTTCCTGCTCCTCCCGGCTGCTGGCCAGCCAGAATTTGAGAACCAGAACCCCCTCGTCGACCAGCATCTTCTCAAAACGGCTGACACGATCAAGAGCCTGGTCGAGTTCCGCGTTGCTGATACGCTTGTAGGTTCGCGCCGTAATCGCCTCACTGTAGAGGGTGTCGAAAAAAATGCCAATCTCGCCCTTAGCCGGCAAGGCCCGCCAGTAACGCCACATGGGCGGCCGCTCGCGATCG
>JAVVDY010000034.1:0-18855 GCA_032251255.1 Desulfuromonadales bacterium | reverse complement strand
CGCTCACCGCGTTTCTGCTGGCGCTTGATCTCGGTGATCACCTGGGCGTACATGGAGGCTTCCGGCGTTTTTCCGCTTGTCACCAACCATCCTTTCTCCAATGCCTTCCCGGTGATTTCCTTGTAGTGCATCGGCTTTTTGCCGCCGAACTCCTCAAGAACCTTCTGAGCACAATCGATGAAGGAAAAGCCCGCGTGTACAGATGGTGGCTTTGGTGTTTCCTTGGTGGGCGTTGGTGTTGACCCACTGTTGTTTTCTTCCATGGAGGAATCCCGAAGAGCAAAGGTCTGAGGAGAGACCTTAACGAAGGCCGAAGCCTCGCCTTTCTTCTTGATGTCCGAATATAGCCGAGCTGATGGTCGCCTCGGGAGTCTTCCCTGAAGACTTCCAGAGACCGCCACTGATCACCTTCTCGGCAATCACCCCCACGTGCAGTGGTTGGTGAGCAGACTTGAGAACATCCTCTATGGCCTTTAGCAGATCCATTGCGCCTCCTACCGACCCACGGCCGTTTTGGTGCTGCCACCATGCTGCGTGATGCGAGGACGGCACTTGATCTTCACCGCCCCACGGGTGAATGAGTCGTCCGAGGCCTTGCTCGACCACACGTAGGCTTCACCGGTCCCGAGATGGCTCATCTTGTCGGAGGTCAGCTCGCCAAGAGCGGCATTTGCCTTTTGAATATGCTTAAGCCAGGCTGGCGAGTTGAATTTGTGCATGATGATCTGCGAGGACAACTCGATCAAAGATACCGGAACTGAAGGCGGGTCCTGAGAGGCCACCATGATGCTGGTCCCTTTGTGACGCATCTCGCGAACGACCTCTACCAGCCCGGAGACAAGATCATCGTTTTCGATGTACTTGTGGGCTTCGTCGAACACCACCAGCTTGTTAAAGGCGCTTCCATGATAGGTCGCTTCGGAAAAAATCTGCAGCATCACCACGAACAGCCCAAGCGCTTCGTCCTTTTCAATGTATTCGTCACGCAGGTCCACAATGATCAATCGACCTGGGCGAATTAAATCCTGTAGGCGCTGGCCATCATCGACATATTCACTGGCAAACAGCAGGCGCGTCTGTGCCAGTTCTTTCAGGTGATCGGATAGGCCCGAGTTGTCGATACCTGTCCGAAGGGCGTCCAGGGTCAAGTTATCTCGGAGGCCTCTCATGATGAGATTGATTTGGCGCATATACATGCTCTGGCTGCCAATCGCGCCCATCAGGAATTTCCAGTGCGCGGCCTTAAGTTCAGAGGCAGAGAAGGCAATCGGCTTCACTTCGATATCTGGGTACTCTGCCCGGCGATCATCCACCTTGTTTGCAGGCGTGAGGATCAGCACATCTTTCAGTGCCTCAGGGTTGGCCTTGTAACGCTCACGAAGGATGCAGATCTCCTCATCCACCGAGTTGGCATTGATCATCGAGGTAAACTCCGGCGCGTAATCCTGCGTCGGGCTGTAATGGAAAATCACTGTAGCCAGTGGGCTTGGTAGCACATTAATATGCGGGAGTGGCATGGAGGCCATCTCTATCACGGTGCCAAGCGTGTAGCTCTTTCCGCCGCCTTGAACACCAAAGAGGCTGATCGTATGGGTGTGGTTCAGGTCAAGCGCGATCTTCCTGCCGGAAACTTCCCCGAGCAAGCCATACTGGGGGGAATCGCCGTTTACGCCGAGCATGACGTCGTAGCTGACCTCTGCTTGAAACGCGGACTCAGATACCGGCTGTTCAAACACTTCTGGCTCAGGTTCAGCAGGCGTTTCCGGGACGGCAGCCACGACAGGCTGGTTGGCCTCTCTTTCCTCTTTAGGAGCGATGGGAGATAGAGGTGTTTGCTCGACGGGCGCGTTTTGTTTTTCTGCTTCTTCAAGTGAAGACGAGGGACCTTTCTCAGCAGCCGGAGGGGCTGGAGGTGTGATTGATTTTTTGGGCTCATCCTCCCAAAGCTCGTCCACGGTCCAGGAAGTTGATCTTTCACGCTTGGGCGCGATAAAGGCTGCCGTCTCAAGCTTCGGTACGTCCGGGATAAACTGTTCGCTGAGAAGATGCGAGGTGGGCTCTTCCTCAATTTCAACCGAATCAGGCTTGTGGCAGTTTTCCAGTAAGGCGTGGATCAGATCCTTGCCAATGCGGTGGAATTCAATGCCAACCTCGTTGTCGGGAGCCTCGGTTCCATTCTTGTCGAAGTCGAAGATCAGTGCGCAGCGGCGGAACTGAAGCGAGTAGCCCTGCTCAATCGATTCCAGCAGCCCCCTCGCTTCCTGTGCGGCGGTGGCGTTAAAGATGCCATACCGCAGGGAGCGCTCAAGGTAGAAACGAAGGATTTGCGCGAGCTCGCGGCTCTTCAGTAGCCTGTCTGGGCGATCCGGCTTTTTCAGGGCTGAATCGAAGTGGCGCTGCAGAATGCGTTCGCTCTGGTTGATTTGGGAGGAAATCCGTTCCTTGAGCTGGTTGAAGGCCGCAAAGTCACCCACCTGCGAATAACACTTCACCTCGATCAAGTTGCAGGTGATAGTTCGTGAAGTCAGATCAAGGTCAAATAATCCCAGATCTGTACGTTGCAGGCTGATGGCATCGTTGACATCATCCGCCTCACCACTCGAGCGGTACAGGTCTGTATGGGCATCCAGAGGCACTATCACCTGGTTGCTCAACGCTCCCTGGTATTCGAGATAGAGCCGTGCTAAAGCCAGGCCGAGCGCCTCCGCTTGCTGTGTTGGCGCAGAGATCAGCTTCAGAGCAAGCTGCCCTGACAATGAGCGCAGGCTTGCCAGAATCTGAACTGATTGCTCGCCATCGGCTGATAGCCCGTGCCCGAGCAAGACCGGCTTCAACATTGCCTCAAGTTCATCGTTGGAGCGCGAGGAGATGATCAGGTTGTGCGTCGCCTGCGAGCTGGCTCCCGGGACATAATCAATGAGGTAATCCGGCCTGTTCTTCCGTCCCCCATGATCAAAGAATTCAATTCCCATATTGCGGTCAATGGTAAACACCCAATCGCTTATCTGGTGAACTTCATAGATCAGCTCTCGCTGGGCGACATCAAGGCCCAAGGTCACGACCGGCACGGACTTGAAGCTGGCTCCGGACACCGCAACCGCTGAGGTAGCAAAACAGAGGTGACGGCTCAGGTTGGATAGCAAATCAAAACAAGCCGCCTGGTTATCTGAATTGAGCGAGCGGCCGACTACAGGACGCTTGTTCCAGTAGGTTCCGGAATCATCATCCACAAACTCAGTATCAAAATCCTGTATCAGCCCATGGAGCGGAGTGATCCCCAGGGGCTTCTCAGCAATCGAGAGTTCCTCAGCAGGGAAAACATCCAGCAGAATGCTGATGTGGGCCGGGAATTCCTTGGCGTTTGCATGGAACTCGGAAAGTGCGTGCTTAGCCAGATTGAGTTTTGAAAACAAGTGACTGCCGGTGGATGTTGCAAAGGCATCGGCGGCCTCGTTGATAGTGGCTCCCGGGCGAACCATCGACTCAAGGGATTCGCCGAGCACCGGAGAATCAGGGTCTGAGGTAAACAGGCGAATGTCATAACGCAGGTCGGCGTGTTCCCGCTTCTGCTGTAGCGACAACAATGCATCCGCTATAACCGATCCGGCCCCGGGATTGAAGACATTCAGTGACAACTCGCGGACGTAGGGATGCTGCGACAGATATCGTTCGATCTTGTCTGCAATCACCTTACCGGAGATGTCTGCACCCGCCGCCGAAGGTTCGGCCAAGCCAAGAGCGGAACAGATTTCCGCCATCAGGCCTCGTGAGTTCTCTTCTGTCGTCGGTGCGTACAATGCCCAGAAAGCATTCAGGTTGTCGACCGGGGTAAATATCCGCCCATCTTCAACAGGAACCCCGACTGGATATGCCGAGGGCACCAGCCCATCCAAAAGAGCTGACCTGACATGCGGGATGTGGTCCTTCCCGCCCGCCTTGATTTTTTCAAGCCAGTCCTTGCCCAAGGACACCCAACTGCTTAGCCATAAAGCGCGAAGTGGATGCGTCGGTGAGACCAGAACCGCCTCGCGATGCCTGCCTCGGAAGTCCGTCAAAATGACGTGAATGGAATCCACGGCGAGCACATTGCGGAGTGCATGAAGATGCTGCTGACGTTCAGCCCCGGATGTCGTTTCTGCCTGTCTGATAAGATTTCGTACCAGGTCGAGGTAGGCTTCGGCATAGGCCAGACACTCCTTCTCTGCATCCCTAAAGGAGAGTCCCTGCATAA
Source organism: Desulfuromonadales bacterium (assembly GCA_032251255.1). Lineage (GTDB taxonomy): Bacteria > Desulfobacterota > Desulfuromonadia > Desulfuromonadales > Geopsychrobacteraceae > BM509. The sequence goes on along the minus strand of JAVVDY010000034.1, from coordinate 14,624 downwards.
TCAATTCAGCGGTGCCTTTTCTTACCGCTGCAAACATCTCCTCCCGGGCGGCCAGGAAGGATGCCATGGCGGCTGATGAAGGGAGTGTCAGTCCAACCTCTGAAGGGGGCTCCGCAGTATCCAAATTGATCTGCATCCTCCAGCCAGATGGATGTTTGGGCTCACCCAATATCCTCTGCTCAATCGTTTTGAGCATACGTGACAGCGGGATCTGCACCGCACCTTCACGACCAAACTTGGCCAACAGTGTTTCTTGACGTGAGGCCTTTTTCGAGCGTCCCCCTTCAGCCCAAGCGACGCCACTCAAAGCTATTTCTTCGGGATCACGCTCATCACCGAGGGCGGTGAGCTGCAAGCGGAATCTGGCGTGTTCGAGGCTTTGCTCAATAGGAATAGCCCGCTGAGGTGGTTCCTCCTCGATATTCCCGCCAGGAAGGACATAAAACGGCTCGCTTTCATGGGACCGCTTTGCAGATTCAGATCCCAAATCAGCATCCAAGGGGATCGGGTCCCCATCGGCTGTCCACGGAAGCACCCGAATGAAGTGCCAACCTTCTTCGAATTCAATCTTGTTGAGCTTGGCCAGGTTGGTCGTGCATTGTAGACGGTTCGGTGTCCAGGCTTTCACCTTCTTGGATTTCCCGACCGGGCCATCGTTTTGTGAAACGATTTGAACAGTAAAGTGATCCAGTCCGCTGACTTTACCGGGGTGGGGATTGACATCAAAGACCACGTTCATCTTTCTGCGGTCGTTGGGGACAAGCACCTGCTGTCCAATGAGCCCAGATAGCTGGTCGTTGGTTTCATCTTCTTGTACGACCGGCAAATCGGTTTCCTGAACCGTCAATAAAACTTTGTCCAGGGAGAGCTCTTCTTGGAATGTCCACTTGTCGAACGAGACGCTCCACCAACTTTTATCCGTCGCGATGGGAGGCGTCCAGGCTTCCGGCTCCTGAATGTCGTACTTCTCAAAGTAGTTGAACAGGAGGGATTCAAGTGCCTTGTCGCTAAGGCCCAAATCCGCGATGCGCCCACGCACTGATTTGTGTGAGGCCATCAGATTCCGAACGCTACTCAGGTTCCGCCGGATCTTGCCGTTGACCATTCCAGGATCAACAAACAGCTTGAAATCTGGTATCAAAGTGAGTTCGTACAGGCTGGCACCGAGCGTTTCGCCGTCTATGCCGTTTTCCAGTGCCGTGAGCAAAAACCTCACGCGAGAAACATCATCCGCAAGCAGCCATTCCTCTTCGGACAAGTTTCCGAAAAGATCGCGCACATGACCGACCAGTGTCGCTGGAAGCCGATCAAGCAGGGAGTCGATAAGATCCTCGTAGATGGCGGTGAAGGTCAGCTCTTCGAATGTGGCCACGCCGAATGAATCTTCAGCGCTGGTGCGCAGTGACGTTGGGATGAAGACCAACAGCGGTTGGCGCAACTCACCATTCGCATCGGGATTACGAAGCTCCACCAGTTTGGTCGAGGTCACCCGGTAAGGAAGGCCTTCCTGATCATGGCTCCCCAGGATAAAAATGTTGCCGTCGGGACGAGTCCGACGCAGCTCCTTGCAGACCGACTCCATAACATCATCATCGAGATCGGTGGCCCGCATACAGTGTCCTGGGCCTCGGTCACCCAAGATCGCTTCAATACGGGGGGACAGTAAGCCAGCAACCGCCGCGTTCAATTTGTCTAGGGGTAGCTTGGTGAACGCGTTACTCATGCATGCCTCCCGTTCTTATTTTTCCCGACATTTTTCTCAATTGCATAGCGAGGCGATACCTTTTGGGTCACATAGGCGTCCGATAAGTCCTCGTAAAAACCTATTTCACGCAGGCGACGCTTGAAAGCCTCAAGGTTTAGGCGCAAGGCACGCCGGTCCAGAATGCTGCTGTTCGCTTGAGCACTCTCCGGTAGCCGGTCGATATGGAGCCCGTAACGGTTTCTCAGGAACGCCAGCAACTCCTCGATGCGGACTTCCCGTGTAACAAAACGCCCGCCATCTTGGGTTAACACAGCCACCTGGAGGAGTACTTCAAGCAGTTTGCTTCCCAACACGAACCGGCGAGGGCTTCCCTTGGTCCGGGATTGAGCCAGCAGGCCGGTTTCTTTGTTTTTCAGTAACAGAGAATCCAGGCACTCCGTGATGTACTGGCGGTGATATTTGCCGCGATAGGCCATCAGGATTTCGATGAAGGATTCAAATTCCCCGAGACCCATGGACGAGACTTCCCTGATTTCCGGATCAACGTCTTCGTTTCCGGATGTAGATTCTTCAATCAGGCTGGCAAGACGAAATTTGAAGTAGGCTTGCCGCTCGGCATCGTGCTCAGGTTTCAGCAGGGAAACCAGGTCGCCGACCCCAAACACGCCATTGGCTGGCGAGGCGAGCTTGCCGGTTTTCTTGCTCAGGTAGTCCGCCATTTCATCGAGTTTCTTGACCACAAAGTTGGCCTGCACAAAGGCGGGGATCTGGCGATACAGACGGTCAGTGGACTTGCGAGCCAGCTCAGCCATGTGAGGGTTGTTGACATCACCCATGTCGACCACCAGCGAAACGCGGTAGGGACAGCCTTCCAGCGCATTGTCGAGGCCGGGATTGATCGGACACTCCTTGGCACTGCACAGGTCATTTCCGGACCGCTGCTTCACCAACTTGGGAAGCATCTGCAATAGCTTGAGGTGGTAGAGCGCCAAATGAAAAGCCATCAGGGTTTTAAGGTAATCCACCAGCACCGAACGCGGGATGTAAGGCTCGTAGGCCAGAAGCCGCAGAACATCATCGGCCATGATGTCTGCCTGACCGATGCACAGGGGTTGGAAGCGCGAAGGCTCCTTGGAATCTTTCATGTCCTGGGTGACCTGGTGATCCAAGCGTAGTATTGCCTGCGTCTCCACATCGACTGAGGCACTAGGGTCGTAGCGGTCCGTGACCAGGTCAATTCCGGGAAAGAAGAAACGTTTCAAGGCGTCGCGAGCGGCCTGGCCTTTGCCTTTCCGGGCATAAAAGAGCATCCAGTAAATCTGTTCCGCCGCACCGTAGTCTCGGGTGTGCTTCGCGTTTCGGAACTTATAGGTGTTGCCATGCAGAGGTCTCGGCGCGGCAACGGCCTGATTGGCTTTACCACGGTTAACCACATCCATGAGATCGGTTTCAATCCATCGGTGCACCACTTGCGGATAGCGATCAAAGCCTGCGAACCATTCAGGGTGCTCGAGGAAATCCTCCATGAACTCTTCAATCGTCAGATCACCACCACGAGGCGGACGTCGGCTGGCATAGCCATCGTACTTCAGGCGGGGGAAAAGCATGGTCAACACACGATCCATTTCAATGTGTTTGAAATCCACGTAGGTGGTCTTGGGAGTGCGGAACTCCTTGTCTCTGCCTTTGATGCTCATGCTTCAACCCTCCTGCTTACCTTTCCCAGATGCAGGATGCCTTTGTCGTCGCGCCGGATCTGGAAGAATTCAAAGCCACTTTCGGTGAGGAGCACCTCCTGATAAGGAGCGGCCGACAGAACATTCTTGAAGACCGCCAGGCTCAGGTAGAAACCTTCCTGTTCCTCGATGCTGGGCCGGTAGCCGTTATTCAACCGCATCAGCATCTCGTAAATGTCGAGATTGATGCGCAGATTGGCCTTGTGGCCATCACCCGAGTCATATAGCAGTACCAGCGCCTGTGAGAGGCACTCCAGAAAAGGATGGGCCGCCGTTTCTTGTTCGGTGCGCAGTGTAAAGTGGTCGCCGTCAAACAGCCGGTAACTGCGGAGGGTGCCTTTATCCACCTGACGGACCCGAAGCGCCAACTGATTGCCCAGCCGTGCCGGATCACTCAGCCCTTCACCCCGGTTAATTGCCTTGAGAATGATAGTAACTTCGTCGGCGCTTTTCGCGCCGGACTGCTCTATGGCGTCAAGGAACGGATTTATGTGGCCATACGGAAGCATCTTTTCCCATGGCCTGTTTTCATGACTATCGCGGCATTCGAAGAAATGGCGGCGACGCATGTGGGAAAGGTAGTTCCTATGCTTGGCGATCAGCCTTGCACGATTCTTTGACGAGTAGTCTCGGGGCAAATTGCGGAACAGTGCTTCGACCAGTTCGTCGTCATAACCTGTTCGCTCGGTGAACGAGAACCGGCTCATAGCTTTGGTCTTGGGATTCAGGAATCCCAGTTCCCTATCCAGATCTGGGTTGCTGACTTCGGCGACATCAATCTCGCGCAGCAACGAAATCAAGCGGTCATTCGAGCCTTCGCCACCGCCGAGCCAGGAATTGAAATAGAAACCGTCGAGAATACGGTTCTGATTTTCCTCGCCGCCGTTCTGGTAAAGCTGGTGAATACCATCACAGTCACGCGTGCCCACCAGCATGAACGCCAGCGCCGACCGTAGGTCACGCATCGTAATGTGCAACCTGCCGCGCAGATGAGTAATGGTGTAGAGCATCTTCAAACGCTCAATCACCTTGGGTCCGGCAACCGGGTCCTGGAAGGTCCGGGCATTGTGGTAGGCGAAACACTTGCCCTTCAGGTCGCACTTTTCGCAGGCCTGCCAATACTCCTGCTGGGACATGCGGGCGATCAGCCGCTCCAGGATCGAGGGCTGACCCTCTTCAGGTTCGGCGACCACTGAGCGCAGGTTGAGGTTGATGACGGCGATACCGTTCTCTGGATCAGCCCCGGCCAGACCCTGCTGGATCTGCTTAGCGAGCAGCGGAAACTCCTCCTCGTGTTCCAGGAAAAAATCGACCAGACGACCCTCGTTGATGGCGATCAAACGGGTTTGGTTTTCCGCCCAGCCGGATTTGTCTTTGCCCGCGAAGGGCGCGAAGAACTTTTGCAGCACGGCGTCATTGCGCTCGTCTCCTTCATCCTGGCTGCCGTCGTAGTTGCTCTGGTAGGTGTGCCCCTTGAGCTGGAAGACGGCCCCATTCGCGCCACGCTGCATCTGTGCGCCCTTGCTCTCGGCAAAGGCCTCGAACTGCTGGATGAATGCGGTCTTACCATCACCGGCGTTACCGCTGATGATCACCAGCCGGAACTCGCCCTTGAGCAGCGCGGGCTTGAGCTTCTCGTCCAAATAGGTCGGCACGTAGGTGGCCTTGCCAACCTCGTCCAGACCACGGGTGCCCGCATTGGACACTTGGCTCTGACTGTAGAGGGTCAGCAGATGCGTGACAAAGGGGTTGGTGTTTGGCTTGGTCGGCTCGAACCCCAACTTCGAGACTACCTTCGGACCGGCACCAATCTCGCCGGTGGTCAGCACCGAACGATAGCGTTTGACCTCGGCCAATGCTGTCAGGAACTCTTCAGCCGAAGTAAAGCGATCCTTTCTCTCGGGAGCAGCCATCTTCACCAGTACATTGACCAGTGAGCTGCTCAAATCGGCGCAGCCCTTGAACTGTTTGGGGTCCTTGGGTTGGGTCTTGATCGGCGGTGTGGGCTCGTCGAAAGGATATTTGCCGGTCAAACACTCATAGAAAGAGATGCCAAGGGCATAGAGGTCACGATCCATGCGATCCGAGGCATCCGGCTCGGACGAGTAGTCGTAGTCCGGTGGCAGATAGCGACGCGTTCCGCCACCACCCTGAACCTCGTCGTTCTCGGTGACCGCGACGTTGAAGTCGATGATGCGAACGCCCTTGTCTGTCCAGAGCAGGTTAGAAGGCTTGACGTCCTGATGGTAAACCCCGTGTTTGTGCAGGTGGCCTAGCCCTTCAGCGGATTCGCGCACGATGCGCACCGAATCTTCCAGAGACAGCGCCTCGGCATCGATCAAATCCGAGACATCGAGACCTTCTACATATTCAAACACGATGTAAGGGGTCTGTTTGGCGTCAGCCATGCGATCCGCCCAGACCACTTTCACCACGTGCGGATGTTCAGGCAGATTGGTCAGGGTCTTGTATTCCCGACGCAGACGCTCATAAACGCTGCGGCGATCCTTGGTCACCAGCTTGATGACCCGCACCACATCGCCCAGGGAGTCAAAGACCTTATAGGCAACGCCGAAACCGCCGCTGCCCAATTTCTTCTGGATGCGGAAGCGATCCGCCAGAACAAAATCCTGCGGCAGGTCGGTCAGGTTGTCAGGGAGTTGCAGCAGCGTCACGGCGGGGCCGCCGATATCCGCAGCGGATTCATCCTTGGCCTCGGGCAAAATCAGATCGTCGAGCGCCTTGCGGGCAATGGCCGCACTGGTATGGCGATCCTCCGGATCAAACTCGCAGAATTTCTGTAGCCATTCGTCGATGCCTTTAGGCAGATCAGGCTTGTGCTCCGAAGGCATCATCGGGAACTTGCCGTCGGCCTCCATCATCTGATCAACGCTTTCAAAGGGAAGCTCGCCGGTCAGTAGCTCATAAAGAATCAGTCCAGTCGCGTACAGATCTGAGGCGATGCTGGCCTGGGTCGGGTCCTTGAAACACTCCGGAGCCTGATAGGCCGTTTCCAGATCATCAACGATCTGGTCGGCGATAGTGGAGGTGCGGTTCTTGCCCACCCGGGCAAAGTCAAAACCGGTTACACGCGTCTGGCCACCCTTGGTCACCAGAATGGCGTCCGGACTCAGATTGCGGTGAATGACCTCATGCCGGTGCGCATGGTCCAGGGCCGAGAGCACATCGCGCATAACCTGGAGCTTCTGGTCAAAGGTCAGCGCCATTGAGGCCTTGTTGATGTGCAGGCGCAACGCCTGGCCGGGAAGGTCTTCGGTGACCAGTACCACCTTATCTTCGTCCTCGTTGACGAACAGATCCTTCACTGCCAGTACGTTGGCATGGGTTGGCATGTGCGCCACAGCGCGATAGGCATTGCTGATCTTCTTGAACTCTTCCTTGCGGGCAGTTTCATCCTGATAGGGATCAGCCTGATACACCCGCAGACGGGCCATACCGCCGCTCTTACCGAGAAGATTATGTTTGGCGCGGTATTCGGTGTAACGGTCGGTGCCGCCAAGTTTCTCTTCCACCTGCCAGTCGCGGAACACCAGCGCCGCGCTCTTGGGCTTGGCGTTACCGGTAATCGCCTTGGCGATCTGGGAGTGAAAGCGGGTGATATTATTCAGCCGGTTATCCGGGATACGGCTTTGGTCGCGGAAGTATTTCAGGCAATGCTTGAAATCGGTCACGTCCGGGCTGTCGATACCCGCCTGGTCGAACACGGCGGCATCATCGGCGGTCAGCAGCACCGTGGCATGTACGTGGGCCTTGCGCAGTTCGATCAGGCCGGTGTTGCTCTCCCGGATGATGGTGGCCATGGTCTTGGCGTGGCTGCGCAGCTTGGCAAGTGGTGAGAAAAACGGCTGCCGCCCCTCGGGGTACCACTTGGAGCCATACACATCGATGTTGCCCCGCGTTCCTTTGACATCCACCAGGTACACTGCATGAGGCGCAAGGATGGCGATGTCAATTTCGAACACCTCCTCGCCCTGGCGCATCTCGAAGTTGTGGAAGATCAGCCAACCGTCGGGCAAATGATCCCGAAGGAAGCCGATGGCCTGGCGTTCAGATTCGTTTGCGGGTTGCCCGATGGGTATGACCTTCGCCATTAGCGACCTCCCTCCACAATGGTGCGCTCGACGAGGGTGATAGCTTGATTTTCGATTTGAATCGCTTGGTTGCGCATCGCCGCAACTTCTATCCCCATTTCCCCAATCGTCTCGAAATCCGTTATGTTCATTTTTGGCACTAAGACCTGGCCAATTTGCTTCACATCAAGGTGAGGAATAGATGAACCATAGGAGCGAGCCTTTAACTGGCGAATTCCATAGTCGGATCGCAACGCAACAAAAAGAAAACCTGCATCTGTATCGCAATGACAATTGACCCGGATGGCATCCTCAGTCACTGCCCCATCGATCAAATCCCCATATGGAAGAACTGCAGTTCCAATCAGCCCAGCTATTTGGCCTGACCTAGGAATCAGGATTGTTTTCCTCGACACAATGTACTGATGCATATCTCTTTGAGTTCTTGACAAAAAATAATTTGGCTTTGGGGTAGCCCACATCAGAGGAGTTGTTCCGAAAAAAGGAACTGCGAATTCGTTTTCTTCTATCGGAATTCGTTTAAACCTGTTTGGTTCAATTACGGAATCGGATATTTCTGAAACCGTGACACCTCCGTTAGTACTGCGTCTGATTGATTCAACGACTTCGACGTGAAAGCGGCTGTGGTAAAGGCCGTCAAGACGCGCCAATACAGAGGAAGAGGGAACCACATTCACGTCAAATCGGCTTGGTATCGCGCCAGAAAGTTCTGGCAACCCTGATTTATCCAGGAGCAAATCAATTGCTTGTTCAAGCAGAAGATTGGAACGAGATCTCAAATCGGCCGCAGCAGTAACCAACCGGTGGGCTTCTAGTTCCACACTATCTAGCCGAGGAACAGGAAGGTCTGCAATATGATGAGGCTCTATCGCCTGGATAATACTTCCGTATGTGCCGGAAACCATGAGTCTGTTCCCGTATTTGGAGCTAAGGAAAGCGAACAGGTAACCTGGAGCTATTTTGTTCTCGTCTGGTTTAATTCTCATGAAATGTGGTGATCCCATCATTCCATGCATATCCTCTCGCGCAAATGCTGTTCTTCCTGTATCTCCCGAGCTTGTAACAAGCGTCATGCCCTTTTCTACAAAATAGTCTTCAAGTCCATTGGCTTGGCTATTAGCAATCAACGAGACAAAAGACAAATCGCAACAAAGGATGTCGGTACTAGACAAATAAGGACGTCCGTGGCTCGGATCGCTTACATAGTTTGGAGAAAGTCGCGGGGCCTTGAATATACCGCCACTAAACCCGTGAGTAAGATCAGAAAGTGGTTCAAAACCGATTTTCTTGATCAGCATTCGTGCCTCAATACCACCCGACATATAGGGGCCACAATCTAAACGGCGGCCATTACTTTCCAACCATTTGCTGGTTATTGCTTTAATTTTCATAACGTCACCTCGCCGGTAGCGCGGAATTCCTTATATTTCTCTGCCACCAGCGGCAGCTCGTCATGAATGCGACGGTTGCGGCGTGTAGTGCGGCGGATTTCCACTTCGCCACCTTCACGAACCCGTTCGATTACATCCTCATCAAAGACTAACTCCTCACCATCGGGTGCTCGCTGGAACAACAGGTTGCCTCGAGCATCTACGCCAGCCCGGTCCACAACGGCCATGAAGACCTTGTACTCTGGATGTTCAGTGTTGATCAGCTCTCCCTGGCTGCGGCGACGCAGCACCAGCAGGCTTGGTAAGGCGGGCGTCAGGCCATACTCCTTGACGGTGACCTTGAATGGCTCTACCGGCAGGTCAACCGAAGCGAGCACTTCGCAATGACGAAGAATCCACCAGCGCACGTATTCATCGCCTGGATTCCCCAGAATTCCGTCCGGCAATAAAATAGCGATACGACCGGTACCCGGTTTCACCCACTGCAGAGCGCGTTCGATGAACATGACCTCGGGCGGCACACCGCCGGTGTTCAGGTTGCCGGTATTGCGGAATCCGCCTTCTTCGTCACGCTCCCAATTGTTGCCCAGGTCATAGCACTCCAGGATGGAGGAGTCGCCCACCGTGTCTTGAGTCGAGAACCAGGGGTTGAGCAAAACCACATCCATGCTGCCCAGCGGCATCGCAGGGCGGGCGGCATCAATACCATCCAGATCACCGTCCGGGAAGGTTCGGGCATCGATGCGGAACACACGGCCGGGATTGCCGGTGGTAAACAGCAGATTCATGCGGCTGGCGACGGCCAGGAACGGATCGATGTCGCAGCCCAGGGCGTTGCTGGCCGCCCAGGCGGCGGTTTCGTTTTGCGCCTGGCGGATCTGCTCATTGGTGGCTTCGTCGGGTGAGGTGCCCATGGCCGCCAGTTTCTTCTTGAAGATGTGCGCGGCGGTCATGGCCAGGAAGGTTCCGGTGCCGCTGGAACAATCCATGATGCGTTCGCCAGGTTGCGGGTCGAGCATCTCCACCGCCATCTCGGCAACGTTAAGTGGCGTAGGGTAGCGGCCCTCGCGCCCGTCCATCACGCTGCGTGCGACCGCCCGGAAGGCCCCGGTCCGAAATCGAGGTTGGGTTTCACTCAGGGAGTAACGGGCCAGTTCCATGACCACGCGAGCGGTCTCGTGCGGTTCCAGCGTCAGATCCCAACCACGTGTCAGCAGGTTTGGCTGCCAGGCCTTAGCGGCGGTAATGGATTCGTTGATGCGCTGGGCAATCGCCTGCTGACCTGCCTCGGTAAAAGGTTCGTCGCCCTTGATCCAGAACTTGCGCTCACCCGTCGGCCGCGTCTCGTCGTGGATCTTGGCCAACATCAGCACGGCCAACTGCTTGAAGGAATCCTTGTGGTCGAGTCCCAGGTTGCGGTTCAGGTACTGGCGGCAGCGCAGAAGCGCGTCCTCCAGGTCCTCAGCTTCGGCGCTGACCTGAATAACTCCGCCGGTGCGGTCCAGATCGGTGGTACGTTCACCCGGCACCGGCCAGACGCCCAAGGGCTTGGCGCGGACCTCGAAGCGGGTGCGCTCAACCTGGAACAGAAACTCCTCCTGTCCGTTGGTCCACATGCCCAGCGTCGCGCCGGGAATCAGCTCCAGCAGCTCTTTGAGCTCGCGCAGGTCGGCGTCGGCTTCGGCGATGGAGCGAAGCTTGTCACGCTTTTTCTGGTTCTTGCAGACGATGATTCGCTGCAGGTTGTCGTTGATGTGCTCAACATCGGGGCGGAAAATCGCGATGTCGATGCGCTTGCGCCCCTGGCCAGCAATCTGGGGGTTGTAGTTCACCTCCAGGTCATCCCGGTCAAACCCGTAGCTTTCGATGAGCTGGCGCAGGACTTTCTGCACCAACAACTTTTTGGCAGAGATGCTTTCCTTGTTGCCGGTCAGGATATCGATGAAAAAGTTATCCGGGCCGCTTTCTTCGGCAGCATCCTGCGGGGCTTCCATGATGTCGTCTTGATCGCTCATCCGTTCTGCTCCTTGAGAAATTCGCGGTACTTCTCAGCGATGACCGGCAGATCGTTGTCCTCGATCTTTTCACTGCGGGTCAGGGTCCGTTCCACAAAACGTCCGCCGATGCGGATACGCTCAACATGTTGTTTGGGCTCGACAATTTCTTCGCCGTCCGGCGTACGCTTGTAAAGCTTGTTACCACGGCGGTCGAAGCCAACTTTGTCAGCCACGGCCATGAAAACCGGATACTCTTCAATGCCGCCCAAAGCCTCTGCGCGTTTTTCCTGTTCGCTCTTGCGGCGCAAAAACAATAGGCTGGTGAGGATGTTGACGTTGGCCTCGGCGATGAAAGATTCCACAGGCAGGTCGACGGAAGCGAGTACCTGTGTTTCGCGCATAATCCACCAACGGATGTATTCCGCTGCAGGGTTGCCCAACACCCCGTCAGGCAGAACGATACCCATGCGGCCGGTGCCCGGCTTAAGCCACTTGATACAGCGCTCGATAAAGAGAATTTCCGGAGACACGCTGCCCTTGGGCGTACCGGTATTGCGGAAACCGCCTTCGCCATCATGCTCCCAGGCGTGTGCCAGCTCGTATTGCTCCAGAATATGCTTGTCAGTAATCGGGATGTCAGAGCCAAACGGGGGATTGGTGGCGATGATATCCACCGAGCCAAGTGGGATCTCTTTTTTGGCGCTCGCAAGGTCAGCCAGGTGACCTAAAGGAAATTCTAGTGAGTTGATGTTGTAAATATGCCCACGTCCATCTCCCGCCAGCACCATGTTCATCTGGGCGGCGCGGATCAGGAACGGATCGAAGTCGGCCCCGAAGACATTAGCGGCGGCATATTCTTTCAGCCGCTCGTGGACATTCAAAAACTCAGTAGTGTCCTCGCTCCCGGGCTGAGTGTTTTGTTCATGCCGAAATTTTTTAAGCATGTAGCCGAGGGTCGCGACCAGGAATCCGCCGGTGCCGCAGGCAGGGTCCAGCAAGGTTTCGTCTTCCTTGGGGTCGAGCATTTCAACGACCAGCTTCACCACGCCTCGCGGGGTGAAGTACTGCCCCCGGTCGCCACGCAGGTTAACGCCCACCAATTCCTGATAAGCAACGCCTTTGGCATCGACATCGGTGCGGGTGAAGTCATATTTGGCCAGTTCGGAAACGATGAAGGCCAGCGCCCGGTCGGAGAGGGTGATTTCCTCGTTGCCCCGGAAGATGTTTTTGTACTGTTTTTTGACCTCGGTGAAGAGCTCCTCAATGCGTTTGCGGATTTCCTTGCGACCCTTTTCCTCAAACTGTTCCTTGGGACCAGCCCAGAAACGGCGTTGCCAGGCCTGACGCTGTTTGCCTCGCAGGTTTTCATCGTGCATCTTGCAGAAAATAAGGTAGAGAAACTGCCAAAAGGCAGCATCCTTAGGCATACCCTCGTTACCATGGATGTAGTTGTGGCAGCGACGAAAGGTAATCTTAAGCATCTCGTTGTCGGCGACACGAGTGTGCGCGTCGGAAATAACATCCTTTGTGCCGACCGACTCTTCCGCCATCGGCCAGTCGCCAATGGGGTTGCACTTGGTTTCGAAACGCTTTTGCTCTTTTTCGAGGAAGAAAAATTCCAGGCCGTTGGTCCAGAGGCCATACTGAATAGCCTCGACCTCACGCATGACGATCTCCAATTCATCCAAGTCTTTGGATGCCTGTTCAAAATCACGGATGCGTGCGGCGTTCTTGCCGACGTTAGGCTCCTGGCGGCACAGCACGGCGCGACCAAGATTTTCAATCGTGTGATCCTTGCCATGGTGGAAGATGGCGACATCCACTTTTTTGCGCCCGCCGATGGAGAAATCGCTTTCCATATCTTCGGGGGAAAAGCCGTATTCGTGGATCAAGGCGCGAGCAATCCGCTGGCGCACCAGCTCTTTCTTCGTCTCCTTGACCTGTTTGCCGGAAACGTAGTCGAGCGTATATCCCGCCGGGATGGTGTTCTCGGCCTGCTTGTTTTTCTTTTTGCTCATATAAAAACTCCGTTCACCGAGGCTGTGGTCATTTTGGGTCTTCCTCGCCGAAATCCTGGGTTAAATGTTTCTGTCGCTCTATCCATGCGTCGATATCCTTTCGGGAGAATCGCCACTGCCCCCGGACTTTGAAAGCGGGCAGCTCCCCAGCTTGGGCCATGGAGTAGACCGTCTTTTCGCCGACCTTAAGTAAGGCGACGACATCCTTAATCTTTAAGACTTCTTCATTTTGCATGTCGCCTCTCCTGCAGGGCTGTTATCCGCCAAGGGCACAGTGCCAGAACAGGGTTAAGTTACCCGCCTCTGGGTAAAAATCAACCAGAATATACCAAACTACACCAAAGAATGCCAGAGGAATTTCGTGTTGCAAAACACTAAACACAGAGGTATATTAGACCTATGAAAAACTTTGGTGAAACCCTTCGCGACCTTCGGGTTGCTCAAGACCTCGGCCTGCGAGAGACGGCGACCAAGGTGGGCATTTCTCCCGCCTACCTCAGCCGTATTGAGCGTGGCAAGGAGCGTCCGCCACGGCCAGAGCTGATCAAGGAACTGGCCAAGGTACTGGCAGCCGATCCCGACGTGCTGTTCCGCTTGTCCTCGTCCACCGACCCGGAAGTCGTCGACTACCTTCATGACCAACCCGAGGTCATGAATTTGCTCCGCTACATCAAGGAAGCAAGCTTTACCGAGGATGAAATCAAAAGCCTCATTCAAGCAGCCGAAAGCATCAAGGCCAACACTCATTAGCCCCGCCACTCCCGGTCAATTCGCTCCCCATTTGTAACCCGAGCCATCCTATAAATCCACACTGCAATCGAAGCGTTCCGGCATCCAGCGGTCACCATCACCCGCTGGTACATGCTGTGCCCGCCGGGCCGGAAGCCTTCCAGTCGGTCGATGGGCGGCAGGTCGCGCTGCGGATCGGTGAAGGTCACCAGTTCCCCATGGATCAGATCCCAGTCGCCGGTCGGGCGGCCGAAGCGTGGCGTGTCGATCCCTTGTTGCCTGCGGGCGTCCGCCAGCGGATCGGCAGTGCCCCTGGCCAGGATCAGACCTTCCGGCACATCAAGCGCCGGGAACCCGGCATGGAGATGGTAGAGCCTGCCCCAGACCACGGCCGGTTCGATGCTGCAGGCCTGGGCGCAGAAGCGTTGATGGTTCCAGTAGCCCCGTTTCAGGGTGCCGTACACGAAGAGCCGAAGGATGGTCTCGGGACTGTCTTCCGGGTTTGTGTTCAGCTTTACGGTGTCTCCAATGTTCATGCATTCACTCCTTCGGGCAGTGTCCCTTTGCGCTCCTGGGGTATAAAGCGGAATTCGCTGTTGCTGATGGCCCGCACATCCTCATGGCGGATGGTAAGCATGGTCATGGGCGGCACCTCCAGTTCGCGCCAGCCCTTCTCGTTGTCCACGGCAAAGTCAATAAAGGCGTCGTCCGAGGCGTAGAGCACCACCCGGTGCTGGCGGTGGATGCGCAGGCAGAGCGGCTTGTTGCCCTTAAGCACGGTGATGGTGCCGGGGTCGAGCCGCGAGACCAGCACGGCGCTCATCTGACCGCGACAGAGAGCAAGCGCCTTTTTCAGGCCCTCCTGGTCGATGGGGCCTTCTGGCGCGAAGCGGTCGGCCAGACGGAAGATCAGCTCGCTGTCCACCTCGGCGTAGC
>JAVVDY010000033.1:0-20444 GCA_032251255.1 Desulfuromonadales bacterium | reverse complement strand
CCTCGCCGCCACTAATTGAAGCATCTGATCGAAAAGGGTGCTGAATAGTTACAAACAAACAACCATCCAACCGCGATCAGTCCCCGTTGAAACATAAGCCTCTTTCTCCTCATCAATTAAATAGCTGGCAATAATAGAACAGAACGGGTGCAGCCCCAACGTCCGCCAGGCCAGTTCAATGACAGACCCCGCAGCGCCGGCAGCCGGGAAGGCACCGTGAGGTTGTCGCCCCGGCAAGTCCACGTTGATATTCCGCCCACAGATAGTCCCGCCGAACCCCCTGATCGACAATCTCCCACGGAAACAGCTCTTCCCTGCCTCGCTCCCGGCCGACATAAAAGTCGGCGTCAAGGCCGGTTGCTCGACAGGTCTGCTTGAGATTGTCCCCCCCTTCAAGCAACGGCAGCAGCCTGGCCGTCCGCCGGTCACCGCGGGCGAGGAGAGCCTGCAGCCGCGCCGCGCGGATCGACTCACAGTGCAGCTCGGTATTGGGCATCCGCGATACGGCTGAACGCAGAAAACGGATTTTCTTTTTCAGAACCTTCTCACCGTCCATCGCCGCCCACTGCAAGGGGGTGAAGGGCTTGGGAATAAACGGATTGACGCTGAGCGTCACTGTTCCCAGCGCGCCGCGCCGCCGCCCGGCCTCGCGCCAGAGCAGCCGGATCTGTTCGGTCAGCTGCACAAGGGCATCAAGGTCCTCCGCTGTTTCCGTCGGCAAGCCGATCAGAAAATAGAGCTTGAGATGTATTATATCGCCGTCCGCCAGCAGACGCACGGCAGCCAGAATCTGCTCCTCGTCAAGGCCCTTGTTGATCAGATCGCGCAACCGCTGGCTGCCCGCTTCCGGTGCAATCGCGACGGTGCGGTGACCGGAGGCCCGCAGGCCGGCGACTTCGGTCTCGGTCAGGGCATCCAGCCGCAGGCTGGAAACGGATACCTTGCCGCCACGTTGCAGGATTCCCTGCTGCAGCAGTTCGATCTCCGGATAATCAGCAACCGCAGCACCGACCAGGCCGATCTTGTCCCGCTGGCAGAGGCCACTGTCGACCTGCTCGAGCAGGTTGTCGAGGCTGCGGTCACGGGGCGGCAGGTAGACGTATCCCGCCGCGCAGAATCGGCACCCCCGCGAACATCCCCGCGACACTTCGGTCAGCGCCATGTCGCCGAACTCGGTCTCTGGGGTCTGGATAAAAGATCGGCTGGCAGAGCGGTCGAGATCCTTCAGGTACTGGCGTACGACTTTTCCCGGTGCCTCGGCCAGCGGAGTCATCGCTGCACAGGTGCCATCTTCGTGGTAATCGACCCGATATCGCGCCGGCACATAGATACCAGGCAACTGCGCGAGACGGGCAAACAGTTCCCCCCGGTCTTCCCTCCCCGACTGCAGCGCATCGATCAGCGCGGGGAGGATCGGCTCGGCTTCCCCGACTGCCACCAGATCGACAATCTCCGCCAGCGGCTCGGGATTGAGAAAAGCGCAGACCCCTCCAAGGAGGACCGGAGGATATGCCGCGTCCCGCTCAGCGGAAAACAGCGGAATCCGGGCCAGGCGAAAAATTGTCGGCAGGTGCAGATAATCGTTTTCAAAGGAGACGGAGAAGGCGATCAGGTCGAAATCCTGCAGCGGCCGCTGATTTTCCTGGGAGATCAGTGGAAAGCCGCTTGCCTCATGCTCCAGCAGTTCTTCCGGCTCGGGCAGAAAGAACCGCTCACAGAGGCAGTCGGGGCGGCTGTTGAGCAGGTGATAGACCGTCAGCAGACCGAGATTGCTCATCCCGTGGTGATAGCTGTTGGGGTAGACCAGCGCAACCCGAAACCGCCGGTCACTCCAGGAGTGTGTCATGGTCCCGGTTTCAGCCTTCAGCCGCCGGCGGATATTGTCGAGCAGTTTTCTTGACATGGACTCAAGGTTCGCGGTTCGCGGTTCGAGGTTCGAGGTTTGAATGACAGATTATATCCTCATCCAGCCAAGTGCGAGCCTTTTATTCGTCACCTGTCGTTCATTGAGATGAAAGAGTGGGCGGATCGGCCCTGCAGAGCGGGACAACAATCACCCCACGCTGCCCAGACTGGCCAGCGAGACCATCCGCTGCAACTGAACCGCACTGGTCTCTCCCCGCGCCATCAACGGGCTGCGGCCACAGCGGACAAATCCGGCAGCGGCGAGCCACGGTTGCACGGAAGAGGAAGAGAACAGATCGACCACCAGTTCCCGCGCGGGATCGGCTGCCGCGACTATCTCGGTCAGCAACGGCCGCTGAGCCGTCCCGCTGCCGGAATACCATGGTCCGAGCAGCTGCAAACCCTTTTCCGACTGCAGCAGCGCGAGCGCATCTTCGCAGCAGAACAGCTGCCCCTTGCCGGCAAGCTGTCGCAGAAACGGTGAACGGTCCTCTCCCCATGCGTCCCTGTCCGCCTGCAGCAGTTGCGCCAGCGGGGCGCCTGCCCCCGCACGGACATCAGTCTTCCTTCCCGGCGGAAGAACCCAGCGCTCGATCTGTCCGACAACCTCAAAACCATACTGCTGGTAGAGCGGTCGGCCCTGCTCCGAGGCGGTCAACCAGATCGACGTCATCCCGCGGCCGGTCAATTCCTCCAGAGCCGCTGCAAACAGCCGGCGTCCGTTCCCTCTGCCGCGCAACCGTGACGCAACGATGAGGTTGCCGATCCAGCCGCTCTTATGATGCGGAACGGCCGTGACCAGCCCACAGAAAGCGCCACCCGCCTCCTGTACCAGGGCATGCTCCGCCCATGGCCCCTCGAACAGCTGCAGTTCCCGCTGCGGGACGCGCCATCCCGCTTCGGCGGCGTATGCCATAAAATGCCGCCAATCACTTTTTTTCGCGACCCTGATCACGTCAGGCGACCCTGCAATGTATTTCACAGAGCCGGATCAACTCCTGATCCTCGATCGGCCGCTTACAGAGCTGGGCATACCTCCGCACATCCGCCAGCAGGACACTCAACTCGCATCCGTGGCGGTCAACTCCGAGCCGCTCGAGGCGTTCTCCAAGAGCATGGGATCCGGAGTGCTTGCCAATCACCAGATGACGGGACAGCCCGACTTCTGCTGGATCGAACCCTTCATAGTTGCGCGGTGATTTAAGGACGCCGTCGGCGTGCAGCCCCGACTCATGGGAAAAAACCTTCTCACCGACCACCGGTTTCCATTCGGGCACGGGCCGATTGCTGGCACGCCCCACCAGTCTTGAGAGTTCAAAGAAGCGCCCCGTGTCGAGCTGCAGATCAATTCCACACGCATACTTGAGCGCCATCACCACCTCCTCAAGGGCCGCATTGCCCGCCCGTTCCCCAAGGCCATTGACCGTGGTGCTGACGAAACTGGCCCCGGCCCGAATGCCGGCGAGCGCGTTGGCTGTTGCCATGCCGAAATCGTTATGGGTGTGGACTTCGAGATCGATCTCGCTATGCTCGACAAGATACTTCACCATATCATAGGTCGCAAAGGGATCGAGCAGACCCAGGGTATCGCAGAAGCGAAAGCGGTCGGCCCCTTCCCGTTCGGCAATCCCCAGCAACTCAACGAGAAATTCGGGGTCGGCCCGACTGGCATCCTCCCCGCCCACCGACACATAGAGATCGTGCCGCTTGGCAAACCCGAGCGCGGTCTTCAGCTGTTCTTTCACCCACTCACGACTTTTATTGAGCTTGTGCCGGATATGTATGTCAGAAACCGACAGGGAGATATCCACGGCAGCCACCCCGGTCTGCAGAGACGCCTCAAGATCACTGATAACGGCCCGATTCCAGGTGATCAGGCGGGCATTCAGCCCCAGATCGACGAGCATGCGAACCGACCGCTGCTCTTCCTGGCCCATCGCCGGTATGCCGCACTCTATCTCTCCGACTCCGATTTCATCAAGCAGCTTCGCAATGCGGATTTTCTCTTCACGGCTGAAGACCACACCGGCTGTCTGCTCTCCGTCGCGCAAGGTGGTGTCGTCAATCACAACCAGCTGTTTCCCCGTTTTCAACATAATCACCTCTGACAAACAGAAAAGCCCTGGACCTTTTACAGGCCAGGGCGTCGTTGCCTAACAGGCCGGCACCGTTGCCGGGACTAGTAGATAAACCTGAAAAGCAAGGCCTATGCCGTTTTCAGACCGCCCGCATATCAGCGGCTTCGTCAAAAACATAAGCGCCGCATTGATTAATAAATAGGCAGCCTGCCCTGTTTTCATTCCAAACCAATTCGCTTCAGCCGCTTTACCCCCCTGATACTCCAGCTCCCTGAATTGGCAAGGGTCTTGCTTTTAGTTTTTCAAGTAACAATGTCGTTGCAATCAGAGCCATCCCACCCAAAGACGCGATGGGCCCCTTTTGACTTCATGGAAGGAACAATCGTGTCATCCGCCAAACCAAAAATAAGAGAACTCCTCGACGAAAGCAGCTGCGAACATAACAAATCGAGAAAGGTTGCCTGCAACGCCCCGACGCCCGGTGCGACGACCGGCGGCTGCGCCTTCGAGGGCGCGCAGATTTCGCTCTTCCCCTACGCCGATGCCGCTCACCTGGTCCACGGCCCGATGACCTGCCTCGGTACCAGCTGGGAAACCCGGGCGACCAGAACCGGCTGGTCGGGTCGAGACCTGACCCAGGTGGGCTTTACCACCGACGTCAGTCTCAACGATGTGGTCTTCAGCGGTGAAGAGAAGCTCTCCAAAGCCATCGACTATATCGTTGCGAACTATGCCCCGGAAGCCGTCTTTGTCTACTCCACCTGCGTCACCGCGCTGATCGGTGACGATCTCGACCTGATCTGCAAACAGGCGGCGGAAAAACATGGTCTGCCGATGGTGCCGGTACACGCGCCCGGGTTCGTCGGCAGCAAGAACCTCGGCAGTCGCCTGGGCGGGGAGGCCGTACTGCGTCATCTGATCGGCACCAGGGAGCCTGAACAGATAACCGATTTCGACATCAACCTGATCGGCGAGTACAACGTCACCGGGGACATGTGGCAATACTCGCACCTGCTCGACGAACTCGGTATCCGTGTGCTGTCAACCCTGAGCGGTGACGGCCGGATTGCCGACATCCGCAGCGCCCATCGCGCCAAGCTGAACGTCATCGTCTGCGCCAAGTCGCTGGTCTCGCTGACCCGCAAGATGCAGGAACAGTACGGGATCCCATCGATATCCCTCTCCTTCTACGGCAAACGGGACACATCCGATGGTCTGCTGGCGATCGCCGAGGCACTGGGTGATGCCGGCCTGATCGATCGCACCAAGGCATTGATAAGAAGAGAAGAGGCCAAGTTGGACAAGAGGCTCGTTCCCTACAAAAAAGTTTTCGCCGGCAAAAAAGCAGTACTCAACACCGGCGGCAACAAGTCCTGGTCGATCGCTTCAGCGTTGCAGGATCTGGGGATTGAGGTCGTGGCGACCGCCGTCAAGAAAGCCACCGAGGATGACCGTGAGAAAGCGCGGCGATATCTCGGTGAGGGTGGCGTGCTGATGATGAACCCCGGCAGCGAGCAGGCAAGGCTGATCGACGAACGGGGCGCCCACCTGCTGCTGGCGGGTGGCCGTTCTCTCTACACGGCGATCAAGAAAGGGATCGCCTTCGCTGACGTCAACCAGGAGAAGAAGAAAAGCTACGGCGGCTACGACGGCCTGCTTAACCTGGCTGAGGATCTGAAGAACGCGCTGCAGAATCCGGTCTTCAAGCTGGTGGCACGGAGGGCGCCATGGGAGAACTAGTTCACAAATCAACCAAACCGCTGCAGGTCAACCCGATCAAGCTGAGTCAGCCGATGGGTGCCGCCCTCGCGTTTCTCGGAGTGGACGGCTGCATGCCGCTGATGCACGGTGGACAGGGCTGCACAAGCCTCACCAAGGTCTACTACACCCGTCATTTCTGCGAGCCGATCGCTATCCAGACCAGCGCCGTTACCGATGCCATCGCGGTCCTCGACGGCGGGGATTACAGCATCGTCGAATCGGTGAAAAACATCTGCAAAAAGGTCACCCCGAGCCTGATCGGCCTGCATACCACCGGCCTGCCTGAGACCAAGGGGGATGACATCCGCGGTGTCGCCGCACAGATCGACTATCCGCTGGTCTATGTCAACTCCCCTGACTACGAGGGAGGTTTCGAGAGCGGCTGGGCATTGACCTGCAAAGCCCTGATCGAGCAGCTGGTGAAACCCGGCGACGAGGTCAACGACAACAAGCTGCTCCTGTTGCCTCACATCAGCCTGCAGCCGCTGGAGGTCGAAAAGGTCAAAGACTTCATCGAGGGATTCGGTTTCAACGTGCTGGCCCTGCCCGACCTTTCAACCTCTCTCGATGGTCACCTGGGCGACAAGCAGGCGGCTCTCAGCCGCGGCGGAATCAGGGTCGAAGAGATCGAGGGCTTGGCCGATACCGGTCTGGTGATCAGTATCGGTGATTCAATGCAGGTTTGCGCCACCGCCCTGCAAAACAAGAACCCCGCAATACGTCATCACCATTTTGCCCATCTCCAGGGGCTGGAAGCCGCAGATGCGCTGTGTGAACTGTTGCTGGCCGAAGTCGGCTTCAGCAAGCCGGCCCCGGCTGTCATCCGCTGGCGCAAACGGCTTCAGGACGCCATGCTCGACAGCCATTTTTCGCTGGGGCAGACCCGCTTCCTGGTGGCCGGAGAGCCGGACCAGCTGGCCGGAATCTGCCGATCGCTCCATGAAGCCGGGGGCAGGGTCACCCTCGCGATCGCCACGGTCGACTCGCCGCAGCTGGAAGGGCTCAAGGCCGACACAGTCCTCATCGGCGACCTGGAGGACGCGGAACGGTGGGCGGATGAATACGATCTGATCATCGGCAATTGCCACTGTGAGGCGCTTGCCCGGCGGCTGGGGAAAGGGCTGGTGGTGAGAGGATTTCCCAACTGGGAGCAGGTCGGCAATCAGCTGAAGAACGATCTGCTGTATGAGGGTGGGGCATACTTCCTGTTCGAGTGCGCGAATGCCGCAACCCACATGCGAGCGCATCCAGATTCACCGCAGTGAAGGGACCCGCGCGGCACGGCGGCCGGGGCATTTCTTTACCTGGTTCCTCTTGGGAAACAAAGAGATGAAGGCACCGGGCTGGACCGCAACCCCGCGAGCTGGATGTTAATTTCGAACATGAGTCTGCGCTTGGGACTTTAAGGAAGAGAGATGCAAGGCTACACCGACACGATCCGCAAATACGCCTCAGACACCACCCGCACCGGTCTCATCGAGAACGCCGACGGAACCGGCGAAGTCGGACTCTCCGGCGCCGAGATCGGCCGACGCCTGGCGGTCCGTTTTACCCTCGCCCTCGACAGGGGGATCGTGTCATCGATCCGCTACCAGGTGTTCGGTTGCGGCTTCACCATCGCCGCATGCGCGGCCGGCGCGGAGATCGCCGAAGGTCTTCCTCTCACCGACATTTCACGGATTGACGCCTGGGCAATCAACAATCTCCTCGAGGGACTGCCGGATGACCGCAGCTATTGCGCCGACATCGCGGCGCAGGCCCTGCAGGCAGCCGTTGCCAGCGCCCGGAATCATGCCCAGCCGGTTGAGGAGACCAACCTTGCCGCAGCCGACGGGGAACACGAGGCCAGGATCCAGCCAAACGACCCGCTGTACATGCAGCTGCTGGCCTCCGCGGCAGCTGCGGACGTGGACGGGAGGGACCGGCAGATGTTTGCCGGCATATTGACGGTGGCCGTCCAGGAACCTTGGCCGTTGAGCGAAGCGCTTGGGCTGGATGAGGACTCTCTGCTGTCACTGATCGATCTCTACTTTCCCGGCTTCGATCTTTCGCGGTTGACGGGGACCACCTCCGAGAAGAAGGGGAATGCGCCCGAACTCTATCAGGAGATCCTGCTCATCCTGCTGTCGCATGTTCCCTCTGATGCGACGGGCGGCATGAATCAGCCCGCCGAATGGCTGGCCCGGGTCATTGCCGCCCGGGCTGCGCAGCCCGGACATCTGTGGGTAGCGATGGGATTCTTCGAACGGCCGCAGTTGACCACCGCGATCCGCCGCCATCTGCCCACCCTGGCCAGAGCCAACAACCAGGGGATGCGCTGGAAACGCTACCTGTTCAAGCAGGTCTGCGAGATGAACGGTGGGGTGATGTGCAAATCGCCCAACTGCGGCGACTGCAGCGACTACGCCCTCTGCTTCGATGAATAAAACAGGCGCAGCCCTCCCCAATGGGTCTCACCCCTGAGCCACGGGGCCGCGGGGCCGCGGGGCCGCGGGGCCGCATCGGATGAATGTGCCCTCCGTACCTCCGAGATCAAAACCGGGTTTTCTCATTCCATCCTGTTTGTGGCTATGAATCCGTACAAAAAAAGGCTGGCGTCCTCAGGCGGCCAGCCCTCTTCTCCCTTTTTTGTCTCCTCCCACTAGAGCAGAAACATCTTCCCCCCTGCCATAACCAGCATGATCGACATCGCCTTGAGGATGGTCCGGACCGGCAGATGCCGGCTGCCGCACAAGGCGCCCAGCGTCCCCCCCAGCAGGGCAACCCCGGCCAGCAAAGGAGCGTAATCCGGAACATGCTGCAGGCTGCTCAGGTGGCCGAGCAGTCCGGAGATTGAATTGACCAGAATGAACAGGGCGGCAATGCCCGATACTTCGCGCACCCGCGCCCAGCCGAGCAGGATCATCAGCGGGCTGAGGAAGATTCCGCCGCCGACGCCGATCAGGCCGGAGGCGAACCCGAGCACGGCCCCGACCAGCATGGCCACGGCCATGGTCGGCGGCTGCGGTACGAAGTCCCCCACATCCTTGCGCACAAAGAGGCGCCAGGCGGCAAAAAAAAGCACCAGCCCCAGGGCCGGGCGATAGAGCTCCGGCGGCAGGCTGAAATAGCCGCCCATGAAGCTTGCAGGGATGGAGGTCACCACGAATGGCCAGAACACCCGCCAGGAGAACTGACGGGCACTCAGATAGAGATAGGAGCCCGCCCCCGCGACGACGATATTCAGCAGCAGCGCGGTCGGTTTGAGTGCCTCGGGATGCAGGCTGAACAGCGCCATAATCGCCAGGTAGCCGGAGGCTCCGCCATGACCGACGCTGGCATACATCATGGCGACGACACATATCGCAACAGCCAAAAAAGGGATCAGTTCGGGGGTCATGTTATCTCCAGAATATGATCTTACACGCCCGCTCTCATATCATCTGCGGCGGCGTGAAATGGTTTTTTCCAGGGTTATGCGCTCAAGGCGTGCAACGAATCCAGGTCGATGTCCCGGCCGACCACCCCGGCGGCATCGGCCCGGCACTGCTTGCAGTGACGCGCCTGTGAGAGGATCAGCTCGGCCTGATTGCGTACCATCTCCATGGTCACCGCCGACGGCTGCTCGATCCCGGCGAACCTGCCCACCGGAATCACCGGGATGATGTTCATCATTGACGCGCCCAGCTCCCGCACCTTGACCGCCAGATCGAGGGTTTCATGGTCGTTGACCCCCGGGATGTAAACGAAGTTGACCTTGACCAGCAGCCCGGCCCTGGCCGCCATCTCCAGTCCCTTGAGCTGCTCCATCAGGAGAATCTCGGCGGCCTCTTCACCGCGGATCCGGGTGCCGGCAAAGTTGATCCACTCGTAGACCCTGGCGCCGGTCTGCGGGGTCAATGCGTTGATCGTCACTGTCAGGCTGTGAATGTCGTACTCGAGCAGCCGCTCGATATTCTCCGGCAGGCGCAGACCGTTGGTCGACAGGCAGAGGGTCATCTCCGGGAACTGCTCGCGCACCAGCCTGAAGGTCTCGAAAGTCTTCGGGTTGGCCAGCGGGTCACCGGGGCCGGCAATGCCGACCACCTTGAGTTGGGCGCCGCCTTTTTCCTCCATGTGCTGCTTGACCAGTCGCACCCTGTTGACCGCCTGCTGCGGTGTCAGCACCCGGCTGGTCACCCCTGGACGGCTTTCATTGGCACAATCGAACTTGCGCTCACAGAAGCCGCACTTGATATTGCAGCCAGGCGCCACCGGCAGATGAATCCGCCCTGCCTTGCTGTGGTCACCGCCGAAACAGGGATGTTCGGTTGCGCTTTTCATTTTCATCATCGGGCATCCGGTTGCCATGGTTCCTCTCCTTTCAAACACAAAAGTGCCTTGAGTCCAGAGACCCAAAGCACCCTTGCTTTTGTCAAAAAATGTAGAAGCCCCGTGATCCGGACGATGGACCACGGGGCTTCTTTGCCGATATCTGCAGGGAGTCGTCATCGAATCCCGGAGTTAACTTCGATTGTTGCCCGTTTATAAAAGCATAGCCCGTGCCAAGTTTGCAAAGCCGTTAAAAATGGAGTATTGATGGATGCACCGGAGAAAACTGCCTAAGCTTTACGCAACTCTCGGCGGGGTTGCTTATATCCATTCCACGACCTGAACAAGCGGGGCCCCGGATCGACACAGAGGACAATTCAACCCAGGCAGAGAGGAGATTATGTCCATTCATCATCAACCGATTGAGCAGCGCATCGACTGGTTACTGGACCTTGCACAACGTCACACCGCAGAATTCCGCAGTCCCGAGGCCTGCCTGGCCCGGGAGCACTACCTGGCGACACATCCCACCGCGATCGTCGTCCTCAAGTGCATGGACGGGCGCATCAACATCCCGATCGTCACCGGCACCCCCCCCGGCATCATCCAGCCGTTCCGCAACCTCGGCGGCATGTTCGACCTCGGCTGGCCGCACCTCGGCGAGATCATGGCCAGTCATATTCAACGGATGGTGTCCGGCGGGCGGAAGGTGCTGATTTTCATCACCTACCATTTTTCCCGGGGCAGCCTCCAGCGCGGTTGCGCCGGGTTCGGCTACGACACCACTGCCGCCCTGGAACACACCAGATGCATCAAACGTCAGGCCGAAAAGATCTTCGGCTCAGGCCACACCACCGTCTATCCGCTCATCTGCGGCTTTGAAACCGACGAGGACGCCCTGCTGCTGCATGGCAGCAATGATGCCGTGCTCGATCTGTCTGCCATCCCCGCCGATCAGCCGGAGATCCTCGAGCGGCGGGTCGCGGAGCTGTTTGCCGACATGCCCGAACAGATGAGATGTGACCTGCTGCGCCTGATGCAGGGCAACCTGCAGTGGATTGAGCAGGTGCGCAACAGTACACGGTCACTGGACATCGAACACCGTGAATGGATGATCTGCCTCGGTCGCGGCTTCGACTTTCTGCACACTCCGAACCTGGCCCTGATTATCGGCCCTTACAGCCCCGACCTGGCGGACCCGATCCGCAAAGCCGCCGGGATCATCGAGGCCAACATGCAGGCCGGCCGGATTCCCGACGATGGGTTCCTGCTGCTGGCATCGGTCCCCTACGAGGAGATCGGCATGGATCGCGCCCGCGCCGAATTGAAATCACGTTTTCTTGCCAACTTCGCCGCCGAGGTCATTCGTGCTGAATTCCCCCGACTGGCTCAGCGGATGCACAGCAAAACCGCGGTCCTCTCCTGGCGCTCACGGGCGCTGAAAATATTCGAAGAGGAACATCCCGTCTGTGACTGCACGGAAGGTAGCAGCCAGAGCTGCTCATTTTGATTGGTGTTGCAATGCTATGCCCCGGACCTCATATCAAGGGGCATAGAGGTGGAACCTTTTGGCCTCCGGCCGCAGCGTCACGAAGCTGTGCGGATCGTTCAGGGCTGCCGGGGTTCCACATCCATGGACGGAATCAAGTCATTTTCCCCTTTCTCGGGAATCACTTCCAGCCCGGGGGAAAGGGCCAGGCGTTCCTGAGGGCCGGCGCTCCCCGGCTTGACGAGCAGGTTATGGCGAACCACTGCTTGGCGCGCTCCGGGGGCGACAAGGTTCGGCGAATGCGTCACGGTTGTCGGTAAAGGCGATGACTTCGGGCGGGTTGATGCAGCGGTGTTCACCGGAAGGTGCTGGGATAAAAATAAACAGGAGGAACAGCTGAAGCGGAGGAGTCGGCTGGGGAGGCATGACAAACCTCCTCCATCAGCGCGCCCCTTTATGATATCTGGCGTCAGGGGGGCCGGGAACCACGGCAGCGAAACATTGCGCAAAAAACTGGGCAGCGTCGCCCATCAGAACGATAGCTGCCCCTGCCAGTGGCTCATTGCATCTCTGGAAAAGGTAGAGATGAGGCGTAATGGATCTCAGCTGTGCCGACAGCTCCCCTCCGCACGTTTCCCCCCCCTGCAATCCCCCCCGCAGACCGAGTCATGCGCCAGCTTCAATGCATCACTGATCGGCCCGGATGTGACGATCGGCGTCAGGCCAGCTTTCTGCAATTCCTGTCGCGGCAGGTCACCGATCATCTCCGTCACCACCACCCTGCACCCCTCCAGGGCCTTGACGATCGCTTCGAACTGGGGATGACGAAACGGGTGGTCAGGATCGTATGAGCAGTACTTCTCCACGGCCACCTCCCTGAACGGTTCGGCGCTGCCGCCGCCGTAGTCATAGATCAGGAACCGCTCGGCATGACCGAAGTGCTGATCGACCTCGGTGCCGGATTTTGATGTCACTGCAATGATCATACTCAACTCCTTGTTTCACCACGGAGACACAGAGCCCTCCGAGAGATTCAAACCCCTATTCAAACAGGGACACAGGAGGGCGATGGGAGATTTCACAAACTCACGATCTATCCTGTTTACCCTGAGGCCCTGTCCAGGTGCTCTTCTCTGTGTTCTCAGCGGCTCTGTGGTTCAAAGTCTTTTTTAAGCTTCCATCGTCGCGAAGCTGAAGCATTTTTTGGGACAGGCGACGCCGCAGCCGGCGCAGCCGATGCAGTTATCCTGGTTAACGATGGTCATGATCATCCGGATCGATTCGGATTCTTCGTCCTCGTGGTCTTCAGGCCCCAGCACCTTGCGGGCGCAGGACTTGAAACAGCGCCCGCAGCCGATGCACTTTTCCGGGTCGATACCGGTGACGAAGGTCGGCGTCCACTCGCTGCCGCCATAGGTTTTTCCTGTGATTAAAGCCATTTCCGTTCTCCTTTGGTGTAAAGCCGTGACGCGTGGCAGGTGACGCGTCACAGTTCTTTTACGGGGGGCCGGTGACGATGGTCAACTCGGACTTTCCCCTTTCGTCAACGCTTTCCTGAGCCAGGGCGGAGGGCTGCCTTTTAATACCTCCTGCAGTTTTTCAATGACCTCGCTGATCGGCTCCTCGGTCTTGCTCTTTAGCGGATGGATCTTCTTCTGCACCAGCCTGGCCGCGGCAGGTCCGCCGATCTGGGCCACGTAGACCAGGGCGCAATCGGCCAGCCCTGAACAGCGCGCCTCGATTCTGTCCGCCTCGTCGTCCCCCGCGGTGGAAACCTGCACCACTCCGGAGAACTCGGACTCGTCCGGTCCGACATTCCAGATATAAAACTGCTCGGCCCTGCCGAAATGCTCGTTGACATGAATCTTGTCGGTACTGGCAAATGCGACTTTCATAAAACATCCTTTTCGTTCTTTTTCAGAAACCAGTTGGAGACGGCGGGCTCTGATCATTGGTTTACCCTTCGGGCGAGCGTAACAAGTGACGGGCCAGCGGTATCGCATGGCGCGTCACCTGTTACGTGTCACCACTCTTATCTCATCATCTCGAACCACTGGTCTTCACAGGTCTCGTCCTTGATATCGAGGAACTTGTTGGCGATCATGGTCAGCATGTTGATCGCCCCGGTATAACCGACCCACGGGCTGCGGTGCAGGTTGACCCGGTCGATGATCGGGAAGCCGATGCGGAACAGCGGAATCTTGGCGTCACGGGCGGCCCACTTGGCGTGGGTGTCGCCGATGATGCCGTCCACCGGGTCGGTGACCAGCAGGGAACGCATATGCCAGAGGTCCTTGTTGATGTAGGTGGTGCATCCTGCGCCGAAGGGCGAAGACTCGAGCAGCGCGTCCATCTCCTTCTTGAACTTCTTGGTCGCCCGCGAGCAGAGCACGTGCCAGGGACGGGCTCCCATCTCGAGCAGGAAGGAGACGATGCCGAGCAGGTAGTCGGGGTCGCCGGCTACGGCGAATTTCCTGCCGTGCAGGTACTGCTGGGCGTCGGTCATGGCATCCACTGCCTGGGCGCGCTCCTTCTTCAGCTGCTCGGGAACCGGCTTGTCGAACAGTTCGCTCAGTTTGAGGATCAGTTCGTCGGTCTTCTTGACACCGAAGGGCATCGGCATGATCACCTTCTCACCGGTGTACTCGGCTTCGATCCACTTCATGGTGGTGACGGTCGAGTATTTCTGCAGCGCCAGGGTCGCCTTGCCGTTGACCGACTCTGCCGCGTCCTCCAGCCTGGTGCCGCCCGGGTAAAGCCTGTATTCACCGTCGCAGCCGGAATCGAACACATCCGAGCTGTCGGCCAGCATGGTATAGGGGATTCCCATCAGCTCACAGATCCGCTTGTACTCGCGCAGGTTGCCGACATTGCCGTCGAAGCCGGGGATGATGTTCAGCTTGCCGGTGCATTTCCCTTCGATGCTCTGCCCCTCCGTCAGGGTCTCCAGAATGCTCTTGAGCATCGCGTCGTAGCCGTGGATATGGGTGCCGTTGAAGCTCGGGGTGTTGGCGTAGGGGGTCAGCACATTTTCCGGGAGATGACCCTGCAGCTTGGCATTCTTGATGAAAGCGGTCAGGTCGTCACCGATCACCTCGGGCATGCAGGTGGTATAGACCGGAATCATCTTCGGCTTGTAGAGGGCGTAGGCGTTCTCCAGCCCCTCGAACAGGTTGTTCTGGCCGCCGAACACCGCTCCGTCCTCGGTCATCGCGTCGCAGGTGGCTGCCGCAGGCTCGCGGTAGTGGCGGCTGAAGGTACTGCGAAAATAGGAAGCGCATCCCTGGGATCCGTGCACGAACGGCAGGGCGCCTTCAAACGAAGTGGCGACCATCTGCGCGCCGAGCGGCTGGCAGGCATGGGCCGGGTTGACCACCAGGGCGCTTCGGGCAAAGTTCCTCTCTTTATATTCTTCGGTGTTGATCCAGTTTTTGACCTTCTCGATCTCCTCGGGGGAGTGTTCGGTCACTTTTTTTATTGCTGCTGCTTCGCTCATTTTCTTCTCCTATGTATTCACCACTGAGGCACAGAGTTCACTGAGAAGATAAAATCTGTTTTCAACAGGGATAAAGAGGATGAATGAGATAAAACCAAAACAAAGCCTTTGATCTATCCTGTTTATCCTGTGCATCCCTGTTCAAATGCTTCTCTCTGTGTTCTCCGTGTCTCTGTGGTAAATCGCTTATGCTTATTCAAACGGACTCTTGACCAAACCCCAGGTCGGGCTGTTGATCGCCATGTCGATATCGCGGGCAAAGATCTTGAACCCTTCATAGCCGTGATACGGCCCGGAATAATCCCAGCTGTGCATCTGGCGGAACGGGATGCCCGCCTTCTGGAAGACATACTTCTCCTTGATGCCGCTGCCGACCAGGTCGGGCTTGAGCTCCTCGACGAATTTCTCCAGCTCGAACTCGGAGACGTCGTCATAGATCAGAGTGCCCTTGGCCATCTCCGGGGCGGTGCGGTCGTAGTCGTCCTGGTGGGCGAACTCGTAGCCGGCGCCGGTGATCTGGATGCCGAGGTCCTCGTAGGCGCCGATGGTGTGGCGCGGGCGCAGGCCGCCGACGAACAGCATGGCGGTCTTGCCGTCGAGGCGCGGCTTGTACTCGGCGACCACCGCCTGCATGGCCGGCTTGTACTTCTCGATGACCTGCTCGACGTTGGCCTTGATGGTGTCGTCGAAACACTCGCCGATGGCGCGTAAGGAGGCCTCGATCTTGGTCGGGCCGAAGAAGTTGTACTCCAGCCAGGGGATCCCCCACTTCTCCTCCATGACCTTGCACATGTAGTTCATGGAGCGGTAGCAGTGGATCAGGTTGAGCTTGACGGCATGGGTGGCGCCGATCTTTTCGACCTCGCCGTCGCCGGTCCAGACCGACTTGACGGTGAGGCCGATCTCTTCGAGAATCGGCTTGGCCGCCCAGACGTCGCCGCCGATGTTGTAGTCGCCGATCAGGGCGACGTCGTAGGGGCCGGGTTCTTCCCTGAACTGAAACTTGCCGATGATGTGGTCGCGGATCGAGTCGTTGGAGATGTGATGGCCAAGCGACTGGGAGACGCCGCGGAAGCCTTCGCAGTTGCAGGGCACCACCAGCTTGCCGAGTTCGTTCTCCATCTTCTTGGCGACGGCGTTGATGTCGTCGCCGATCAGGCCGACCGGGCACTCGGAGAGGATCGACATCCCCTTGTTGAGCGGGAACAGTTCATCCGCCTCTTTGAGCAGCTTCTCCAGCTTGATGTCGCCGCCGTAGACGATGTCGCGCTCCTGGAAATCGGAGGTGAAGTCCATCGGAAACGAGGTGACGCCGGGGACTCCCTGCATCAGGTTGCGCCGCGTGCCCCAGCTGTAGACTCCGCAGCCGACCGGGCCGTGGGAGACGTGGACCATGTCGCGGATCGGACCCCAGACCACCCCCTTGGCACCGGCGTAGGCACAACCGCGCTGGCTCATCACCCCGGGGACGACCTTCTTGTTCGACTTGACCGCGCAGGGAGACGCGGTGGGTTCGTTGGCCCCCAGGTGCGGGGCGCGTTTCTTCGCCGCCTTCTCCGGCATCTCCGCCAGGGTTTCGGCGATCAGCTTTTCGGTACTTTCTATGGTGACGCCCTTGATGGGCTTACGTTCTGCCATGTTTAACTCCTTGTGTTCGTGACAGGTGACGCGTAACGCGTGACAAGCAGGTCGTCCCTACCGGTCACAATCAGCGTTTTCGTCTTACGTCACGGCCTTATCGTTTTTTCGTCACGCGTCACATGTCACGCGTTACGGCCCTTAAGCGCTTTCCGCCACTCCGACAATACTTTCATCTTCCGCTTCCATGATGCCGAACTCCATCAGCAGGTCTTCCAGCTCTTCCATCTCCAGCGGGGTCGGGACGACGAACATTTCGTTCTCGGAGATCTTGCGGGCCAGCTCACGATACTCCTCGGCCTGCTTGTGCTCGGGGGAGTATTCGATGACGGTCATGCGGCGCAGCTCGGCGCGCTGCACCTGGTTGTCGCGGGGGACGAAGTGGATCATCTGGGTGCCGAGACGCTCCGCCAGGGCCGTGATCAGATCGGCCTCGCGGTCGGTGTTGCGGCTGTTGCAGATCAGGCCGGCGAGACGGACGCTGCCGGAGGAAGCGTACTTGACGATCCCCTTGGAGATATTGTTGGCCGCGTACATCGCCATCATCTCGCCGGAGACGACGATGTAGATCTCCTGGGCCTTGTTCTCGCGGATCGGCATGGCGAACCCGCCGCAGACGACGTCACCGAGGACGTCGTAGAAGACAAAGTCGAGATCGGGGGTATAGGCCCCCTCTTCCTCGAGGAAGTTGATGGCGGTGATAACCCCACGACCAGCGCAGCCGACGCCCGGCTCTGGACCACCCGACTCGACGCACATGATGTCGCCGTAGCCCTTGCGCATGACATCTTCCAGCTCCAGATCCTCGACGGTGCCCAGCTCGCGGACCTTGTCCATCACCGTCTCCTGCGCCTTGGCATGCAGGATTAGGCGAGTGGAGTCCGCCTTGGGGTCGCAGCCGATGATCAGGACTTTCTTGCCCAGCGAAGCCAGACCGGCCACCGTGTTCTGGGTGGTGGTGGATTTACCGATGCCGCCTTTGCCGTAGATCGCGATTTGACGAAGTTTCTTTTCAGCCATTTTCCTGTTTCCTTTCCTATCCAAATCCTTGTTGATGTCCGGTCAACTCCCCCACGGCGGCATCGCCCTTGATGTGTCCGAAGGAGTCAAACGGGACAAGATAAAAAACGCCCTACCCGGACGATCCGGATAGGGCGTCAATGCCCGGCGACTCAATCATTGCGTCGCTGTATAAAGTTCTTAATGGGGTCTTAAATGGAAAAAGCCCACGGGTGCTTCAGATTGCACCGTGAGCTTCATTGCTTCGAGGAAGGGTACGTCTGTGTACTCTAACGAATCATCCTATTAGCACTTGCCGTGCCAAAAGATTATTTTATATAAAATTCAGCATATTAGCGATACTCCTAGTTGATCGTTAGCGCGGATGTGATGATGGAATGCACAGGCCTTGAGCAGACCTGAGCAGAAAATGTTCAGATGCCCGGCTGCGGAATAAATTCATCAGCCCTCAACTTTAGCCATTTCCGAAACGTTAAAGATCAGCAGGTTGCCTAGTACGCTTGAGCAGCGCACCTGCCTCGGCCGCTGGGGGGCACCGGCGAGGATCCGCTCGTCGCGACCTTTTTCTGGATGAGACATCCCACAGGCGGGCCGCACTCCATATCTTTGAGGTGGGTATCCACTCCTCCATTGAAATCTTTCCCTGTTAAACATGCAGATAGCTTTCTGAGCAGACCTTCGCATGGCTGCTGTTTGAGTTGGGGATGATCCTCTCATCGGCTCGACCTCGCGGACCTCGCCATCAATTATTTGCCAGCCCTTCAAGGGAGTGGGACACTTATGATGAAGCATATATAAATCCATAATTTCACTGTCGCTTAACGATTGAGCCCAGTTCACTTTTTCATCAAAGGAAAGTGACCTTTCGTTCTGCAGAAAGCAGTTATCCGCTGCTTTATCCATCGGGCAATCGACGCTAAGGCCCACCAAAAGTGTCCTGTAGAAGTCAATATCCCTAGATGGCGCCCATTCGTTCAACAATATTATCTTTTCTGAAGCCACCATTTGCCCTTTCCCCCACGTTGGGTGCTTGCGTATTTTGTCACTGAGGAAAGGGACGAATTTTGCGATACTGTCAAGCAGCCCACTCATTTGCAATCTCCCTTCTGAGAGAATAGACATGGCTCATACGATCAAACTAGCGAGACGAGAGCTTTTTTTCCCTGAGTTGTTTGGCGAAGCATTCCGGCGATATCCGGCCCGATGCCGCTTCAGCCACGCTATTGATTCATTCAGGTATCCGTCGACATCTGCTGGTTTTCAAAGTCGAGACCTCGAGGAACGTCTGTGCCTCATCGGGCAAGTCAAGAGCGTTTGGGATATCCTTACCAGTCACCAACCCTTCCTATGTCTGAAACGAATCGGCAAGCGTAAATGAAAATGTCGAAGTAACCTGTTGCTGCTGTTTCTCGACCCGGAGAAAGCCCGTAAGCTGTGACTATTTGTCTTATGCGAAACCCCTATTTTCCGTATTTGGTTGCCAGATGGTTTTGTTCAATTGACTATGGACTTCGCTACCAACAGGCACACCTTAACCATCAACGAGTTGAAGATAGCTATTTGTCCGGGGAAATCCTGAGCCTGCCTGCGCTGGCAAAGAGAGCAGCAGCTATATACGGAACTGTATTCGCTCTTTTTATGACAAACCGTGTCGTCGTATAAACACTTATTTTCAGAGGTTACAGCAAGGAATGTGCCTCTGCCACTCTGGTCGTTTTCCTGCCGGTTCCGGTCCGGAAGAACTTCAAACGGGCATTTTCGGGAGATGTCTTTTGGTGGATTCGCCAACTCCGGCCGGCAGCAACGCATCCTGGCCGGGGAGACTCAAGGGGATGCAGCAACCTACTGAAATAAAAAAGATAATTAGAATTTTAACACGATAAACTGATTGACTTTCCCCTATCTAGCTGCGATTAAGTCTTACATAACAGGCAAAGCGATATTGAGCGCAACATCAACCGCCTGGAGCCTTCAGATGAAGATCACTTCTGCATTGTCACTCGCGCTGGCTTCTGTTCTTGCTGTGAGTTGTGCCAGCGCCCAGAAAACCCCGAAGGAATTATCCCTTAGCCGTGCGGCAATCGTTGCGGGAAGCGACGAACCGATAGCCATAGTTGACGGCTTGCCCGGGAAGGGTAGCGGAGCAGCAATTGGCGGCGCTGTGGGCGCCGGGGCAGGTTTAGGTGTTGGAATAATCAGTTGCGTTGGGACAGGTTTTCTGTTTCCAGCGTGTATCGGGGTTGTTGTTCCTGCGACAATGGTCGCCTTCGCAGTCGGTGGCGGGGTGTACGGAGCAGTCACGACTCAAAGTACCGATGACGTGGAAGCAAAGCGAAATATGCTTACGGACGTGCTAGCTGAAATTGCTGGCAGCCAACGCCTTGCGGCTCTGGTAAAGCAGAAAGCCATTGAGCATTCGTCTGTCACGCAGATCAACGAAGAGGAAGACCTGACTTCGGCAGGGTCCGGGTGGACGATTCAAATAGTGATGCGCGAACTTGCCACCATAGGCACGGGTCCTGATACACCTTATGCGCTCAAGGCTTCGGCACGTGTCGAAACATCCTCCCCTGGAAAAGACAGACCGGTACTCGTCAAAAACTTCCAGGCGCGGAGCCCGTCGAAGCTGGCGACCGCAGAATGGCGAGCCAATGACGATGAACAACTCGACACTGCCATGGAATACTTATTGTCAGAACTTGCAAATGACATGGCGGTTTCAATCACCAAGTGCAAAAAGTGACGCATGATGCTTCTTAAAGTCAAA
>JAVVDY010000032.1:6594-21462 GCA_032251255.1 Desulfuromonadales bacterium | reverse complement strand
TTTTTGATCTGCTCGACGAGCTTACGGGCGGCTCGGCAGGTGTTGTGGTAGTTGACCGTACCGATGGCCACCAGGCCGACAAATAGCAGAACAAGTAATAGGTAAGACATAAATTTATCCTAAATCTTCTGATATCTTGTCGGCATTGTGGCCGCGGATTGTTGCCGTTTGATTAAGTTCGTTTTGTGATTCTGTTAATTATGCGTGGTTTGCAGCGAGGATACCGTTGACTTATTGCACCGCCCCCCAGGCTTTTGCCAGGCAAAAGGACAAGCCGTAGCCGGCAAGCAAAAACAGGGGAGCCATGCTGACCCATCCGACCAGTGCTGCGAGTTGCGCCGGTAGCAGGAGGCTTCCTAAAGCGGTCCAGTCATGTTGAAGATTGTGCATGGAGAGAGGTCTCGTTGCTTCAAACCAATGCGGGCAGAGCAGCTGCCCCCAAAGGGCAAAAGGCACGAACATGGAGATCTGCAGGGGGTAGACGAGGTAGTTGAAGGATTGTACGACCAGCTGGTTCAGGTCCAGCCGCCAGGCCAGCAGGCCGCAGAGCAGGCTGGTTCCCCACAGGGTCGGTAGGATGCCGATCGTTATGCCTACCGCGACCGCCAGGGAAAAGCCTTGTGGCGAGAGCCCCTGGCGGAGCAGATGCCGACCGTGATACAGGGGGTGCTTCAGGTCGGACCAGGCAAAACGGTTGCTTGCGATAAACTCAGATCTGTTCATGATTAACGTGAAACGTCAGGGTCGCACCGGTAACGGCACTGCGACCTGTGAAAAACAGGATGAACAGCCAGAGGGCCTGCAGCCCCAGCAGTAGCCCGGGGTGCCACAGCGAGGTCAGGCCAAGGCGGAGGTCGGGATGCAGAAGCTGTGTCGAGGTGAACCAGATCGGCAGCAGCCAGGCGTAGGGAATGGCCAGTAGTCCCATCCACTGGTAGGTGGAGAGCCTGCCGCTGCCACGGTAGTCGGCACGCAGGAATTCGGAGACGACTCGCCACAGCTGGGTAAACGTGATCGAAAGGGCAAAAGCTGTAGCGAAGTGTCCGGCCAGGAACAGGGCACAGCCTGCCAGGCCGATGGTTACGTACAGGGTGGCTGTCACCGCCTGTACCGGCAGGACCGGTTTTCCCTCGAGGTTGCTGGCATAGGCGGCTTTCTTTGTCGCCCCTGAGTAGCAGACTGACCATTTGCCGAGCAGGCGGTTCAGCCAGAGAGGGTTCTGGTCGAGGGGTTTTCCGTAGCAGCAACCGAAGCTGATGCATGCCAGGCGCCCGAGGCCTTCGCCGAAGGCGTAGGCGATTGCCAGGGCCGACAGAACCGGAAAGGCCGGCAGTGATGTGCCGCCTCCGTAATGTGCCGCCAGGTTGAACAGGGCCAGGATCCAGGGCGCGGACACCAGGCCGACGAAGACGGCGCCGCCGACGGTAAAGGTGTGCGCCTTTTTTTCGACGATGCGGGCGACCAGTTTTGACGCTGGCACGCAGATGGCGAGCAAGGCCAGCGCATACAGGGCCATGGCGGAGCGCGGCAGGGCCAGGGTGCCGGTCAGCAGCAGAAACAGGGCCACGGCCACCAGGTAGGCATTGGCGGAAAAGAAGCCGTACCATGTCAGATTGGTCCCATCCCAGGGACCGTCGGCACGACGCTGCCGGGGCATGCTCGCCATGAATTGCCAGCGCTCCTCGGGAAGGATGCGGCTCCCCCAGAAGAGGTAGGCGAAACAGCAGGTGCCGAAGATCAGTAAAAACAGGTTTGTCATTGTCATTCTCCCTGGTTTTGCCGCATATGAGTTGAGCCGCCTACGGCGTGGCCGATTAACGAGCGGACCTTGAGATCGGTTTCAACCAGCGGTTTTTGGAACCCCTGGGTGAAACGGCTCGCCACGTTGCTGCGCAATTGGTTGCGGAGCAGGTCGTCGGCAAAGCGCATGCGGTTGTGTTGAAAAATCAGGACATCGGTGCTGCTGCCCGGCTGGTAGAGGCTTTTCGGCTGCCCCTTGTGCAGGAAGAGCCCGGCTGTGACCGGCACCGGGTCGTCGTACCGGTTTGTGCTGTAACATTGCTCGATCCGGCCGATCATCATGGCAACGATTTCGATCATGGCGACCATGCCGACACCCGTGCCGCCGGGAACGTTGGTGTTGATGACGGTGACGACACGCTTGTTCTTGGAGTAGGGCGTTGCCATTTCGACGACTGCCTGCGGGTTGCATGAATGGTAGCGACCCTCGACGGCGTAGATGTCGATCACCCGGCCGCTGACCGGCACATGATTATAATGGTATTTGTCGGCGGTGAGCCGCAAGACAGCAAAATCGCCCTCCTTGAAGGCTTCGAGCCAGGCCGGTTTGTCAACGCCGAGCAGTTCCTGGAAGCCGAAAAATTTTTCCTTGATGAACAGCTGGGAGGTTTCGCTGAAGGAGCCGATCAGGAGTTTCGCATCGGCCGGCGACACGATCGCAGTCGCAGCCGTCGGCATGGGCCGACATTGCCAGTAACGGATCTTGCGTTCAAAGACCTTGCGGGCCGTGTCCAGCGTCTGCGGTGAGTCGAGGCATTCTTCGAAGTCGACGCCGCAGGCAGCGAGGAAATTGCGGTTGCCCAGGATCCGGGTCCCCAGGGAACGATCAAAGTTCAAAAGACCCAATGCCTGGGACGCCCGTGCCCCGGTCAGGGCCTTGAACAGCCAGTTGGCGTGTTCGCGGACCGGGGCATAGATGGTTCTGATCAGCGGGTCGCCGAGCAGCTTCTCGGTCCGCACCAGGCCGCTATCCCGCTCGATATATTGGTGTGGCAGGTTCATCGCTCGCCTTGTTGTTCTGCAGGACCCGGTCCGCACGGGCCTGGTCCCGGTGAATGGTAAAAATCAGCAGGTTGATCAGGCGCTGCAACGCCTCGGTGTCGATTTCGTCTGCCAGCAGGTCGCGTTTGACATTCTTCAGAAAAGCGCTGGCGCTCTGTCCGTTGAGATTGTACTGCAGGGCCTCGAGCATGGAGTGATCGCCGATACAGGCCGCCTGGTCGAGGCGTTGCAGGTCGCGCTCAAGGTATTCCAGAGCTTCAACCATGTGGGCTTGTTTCAAAGTTTCCCGGTAATGGTCCTCGGCCGCCTGGTTGAACTGTTCGGCCGGCACTTTCATGGGATCCTTGGCGTTGAGGCGTTCCAGGATCGCCTTGGTCAATTTGCCGGAGGCCGCGCATTCCGTTGGGAAATCGAGCCGTAGTTTCAGGTCTTCGAGGTTGTAGCGTTGATTCATAGCATCAATCAGTTCCGGGGCTTCGTCCTGAAGCATCTCGACCAGTGCGTGGCGGTATTCGGTATTGTAGACACGACTGTAGCCGGGATAGCGGTGGCTGTTGCGGGTACGGCCGGCTCTGGCGAAGATTTTCTGCAGGAAGCGGTTGCCGCTGTCGTGCCGAACGAAAAAGGTCGGCAGGTTGATGGCTGCGCCGAAAAATATCTGACGGCGTTCACTCTCCACCACCGGGTCGTCGGGTATATCCGCGTGTGTCACGCACCCCGTCACGACCAGTTTGTAGGCAAAGGCAATAACCAGCGCCTGGATGCTTGCGGCATTGCCGAGATCGCGGCCGAAGTTTTCGAATACGCTGTAATGACGGCCTTCGACACCCGAGTATCCCATCGTGTTGAATTCGCGCGGTTTCAGGAACATGTAGAGCGACATCTGCTTGTCGCTGATGCCCATGTTGGCGAGGTCTTCCTTGAGTCGCTCCTGGTTGCCTATGCGGCCGTCGAGAGCCGGGCTGCGGTTGGTGGAAAGGAAACTGACCGGGTAATCAAGCAGCCTGAAGTCGGGCACGAAGTCCCCCTTCAGGTTGAAAAGCCTGCTGAATCCATGGTCGAACCAGGTCGGGCCGAAGGGGGTGACCGAGCGGCCGAACACCGACAGGTCGGCCTTTTTGCGCCAGCGCCTCCAGAGCATCCTCAGGTGCGTGTAGTCCAGTTCGTGGGGCAAAAAGCCGAGAGCGGTCTCCGGGTGGAAATCGTTGAAGCCGAGACGATAAGGGGCCGCCGAATAGGTACCGACGAATAACGGTAGAAAATGCTCGGCGATCTTGATCACCAGGTCGCCGAGCACTTTTTCGTGGCGGGCATCGAACCCGCTGTTTGCATCTTTCAGCAACGCGCCGAGGCGCTGGCTACCGAGGCTGATATGCGTGCCGTTGTTAGCCAGGCTGATATTCGACAACGGCGGCAGCACTACCAGATTGTTGGTGATGATGCCCGCCTCGCGCAGCTTGGCCACGGCGTTGATCTGGCTGCGGCTCAAGACCTGGTGGCAGAGGTGCATGTAATGGTGCTTCTGTTCGCCATGCTGCCAGCCGGACAGGCAGGGGCTCATGTACAGGTCGCGGTAAAAGCTGTCGGGGATGATGTTGTTCAGGGCTTTCTGGCGCAACGGCGGATGCGGGGCAAAATAGATCATGGCATTTTGCCCGGATTCGGTAAGACCGAACCTTCGGTTGGCATAGTTGACCAGCAGGCTGGTCAGAAGGAAACGCTTGGCGGTTTCCCGTGCAAGCTCCTTGCCCATGCCGGCGTCCGGACGCATCGGCACGACGTGAAAGGAGAAGGTCTCCGGGGAGGTGTTATCGTTGAGATAGTGTGCCATGAGTTGCTGGCCGGTTTGCCTGATACTGACCGGCAGTTCCTTCTGACTGCCGACCAGGTCTGCCAGGGCCAGCTTGATAAGGTAGCTGATCGGCACCCTGACAACCTGCTCGCCCTCCGGCCCGGTCAGGAAG
Source organism: Desulfuromonadales bacterium (assembly GCA_032251255.1). Classification (GTDB taxonomy): domain Bacteria; phylum Desulfobacterota; class Desulfuromonadia; order Desulfuromonadales; family Geopsychrobacteraceae; genus BM509. The sequence goes on along the minus strand of JAVVDY010000032.1, from coordinate 16,696 downwards.
CGGCTGAGGTCCGAGCGCTTGCCGCTGCGTGGATTTTCCTTGTCGGCGCGCAGGTCGATCTGGAACGCCTGGCGGGCATAACCATGCAGCAGATGGTACGGGAAACGAACCCCGCTGTTTTCCCAGATGTCCTTGCGGTTGTTGGCCAGGAACTCTTCCAGGGCATGGAGCGGCCGGTCGGTACTGTCACCGGAGCGGGCGCGTCTGAGAAGATTTTCGAAGTATGAGGAAGCCTCGATGGTCAACGGCAGGTCGACATCGCTGCGGCTGCCTGCCACGGCGACCTGCAGTTCGGTCTCCGAACCGGCAGTTATGTCCGAACAGAAGAATGGCAGCGATGACAAGAGTTGTTCGTCATTGCCAGTGCGCATGCCGAGACGCAGGGTGGCGTCCTTCAGTTCCTTTGCCTTGATTGCTTCCGGATGGTCGGCAAGATTTGATCTGGCGGGTAACAAGAGTGCTGATTCCATAATCTCCTGGTCGGGGTAACCCCCTGTTGCGATGGCTGGATTGTCTGCCGTCACTGTTCCGGAAGAGTTATGACTCTGTGAGAAGTTTGTTAAATGGAAGCGGTTGAAAGTTTGCCGGGTTTGTGGCGGATTGCCAGCTTGCGGGCAAAAGCTTTCTCGATCAGGTCCCCCTTGGCCTGGCCGCCGAAGATCTCGACGGAGAGGTCGCCCTCGCTGACCAAGTCAATGGTAAGGTCTTGTTTGCCGAGGTTGCATACGAGATGGTCGACCAACTGGCTGCGTCGCCGGTCGAGGCCGTCGGCAAGGCGGAGGATACCGCCGAGTTTCATCACCAGATCCTGGTCCAGGGGCACGAGGCGGCGAAAGTTGTCGTGTTGCGGTTTCGGCAGGGACTTGCGGTGGTAACGGGCGATGTTGGCGATGATCTCGATCTCCCGCGGAGTGAAATCGAACAGGTTGGCATGCCGGATCAGGTGGTAGGAGTGCTTGTGGTGCTTGCTGTAGCTGATGAAGTAGCCGACATCGTGCAGCAACGCCGCGGCCTCGAGCATCTGTGCAGCCCGCGGGCCCATGGCGAAGGTAGTTTCCAAAGCATCGAAAATGGCCACGCTGAGTTTGCGCACCTGCTCGCAGTGGACTTCATCGGTATGGCACGAACGGGCGAAGTCGCGCAACGACGAGCGCCATTCCCGCAGCTCGTCGCCGATGGTCCAGAGGCCGTATTTCATCAGGCTGCGGATGATCAGTCCCTCGCGGATACCGCGTTCGTTGATCTTCAGCAGATTGGTGCCAAGTGCGCGCATCAGCTCATCAACCGCCGCCACGCCGGCGACGATGATGTCGGCCCGTTCCGGGCTGAGTCCGGCGATGTCGCGGCGCTCCCGGCATGTTTTGCGTTCGAGCGTAGCCAGCAGGTGGACGACCTCGGAGTGAAGAACTTCATAGCCGTGGACGCTGTCATACTGTTCATTGCGACGGGCCATGACCATGCTGCCGATGTTGGTCATGGTGCCGCCGGAGCCGATCAGGCATTGCAGGGCGAATTCATGGCCAGCCAGTTCGTGGCGCAGAGTTTTGCGCAGGTGCTTGCGCAGAGCCGTCATCTGCTTGCCGCTGACCGGGTCGCTGGCCAGGAAGTTCTCGGTAAGAAATACCGCTCCCAGTTCCAGGGAAAAGACTTCCTCGATGTGGATGCCGGTCGCCGTGACGATCTCGACGCTGCCGCCGCCGATATCGACCAGCCCGAAGCGGGTGTTGCCCATGGCAAAGTGGTGCCTGGCGCTCAAGGCTGCCAGTTCGGCTTCTTCCTCACCATCGATGACCCGGATATCGATCCCGGTCTCCTTTTTCATTGCGGCGACAAAGGCCTCACCGTTGCTGGCCTTGCGTACCGCGCTGGTGGCGACCGCCTCGATAAACGAGGCGCCGATGCCATCAGTGATCTTGCGCATGCGCAGCAGGGCTTCGCGGGCTCGCTCCCAGGCTGCCACCGAGATCAAGCCCGTTTCTGAGAGTCCTTCGCCCAGTCGAACAGTGGTTTTCTCGTCATCGAGGACCCGGAAGCCGGACTTCTCATCCACTTCCACGTTGATACAGCGAATCGAATTGGTGCCGATGTCGATGGCGGCAAGGCGCTGTTGAGTCATGATCGTTGCTGGTTTCCTGTCGCAGGGTATGGTTTGCTGCTTGCAATTCTTGATTCGCATGTCACATTTATTGTAACGCAAAACTGCATTCAGCAGACAACCCTAGTAAAAAAATGTCGAGGGAATCATGAGCAAGTGTTTGAAGGGCGAGTCAGAGGTCAATAAAAAGGATGCAACCTTCGCCTGTGAAAAGTGTGGTGCCAAAACGGACAAGAAAGCCCATCTTTGCAAACCGGAAAAGATCAAAAAGGGCAAAGGGAAAAAGTGAGCGCAACGTCGCTTAAGCAATCTCTGTCAATCGGATGCTCAGCGAACCTTCTTTTCAGCCGCATCTTCGATCTTCTTACGGGCCTTTTTCAGCCCGGACACCACCTCTTCGACGCCCAGCCCGGAGACCTGTGAGATCTTCTGGTCAGCCTTGACCAGGCCTTTGCTGAGTCGCCGCAGCTGGTCGCTGAGCGCGGCTTCGACTTTCTCGAGGAAAGCAAGGGTTCGCGAGGTCTCCTTGCGTAGCTCCTTGAGCTGCTCTTTAGGCACATTCTCGTCGCGGAATCGTTCGCGGATATTCAGGACCAGCTGCTCAACCTCGACCTTCAGGCGGGTGGCAGCTTCGGTCAGTTCGGCCAGAGATTCCTCTTCGAGCTCCACCCCGGCCAGCATTTTGACTGCCTGCTCATGGATTTTGGCGATCGTCTTTTTGGGAAGGCCCGTAACTTCAATCAGTTTTTCACTCTTTGCATCGACCAGCTTCTCAAGGGTGTAGAATCCTTTTGCGATGAGCCGGTCGGCGCAGACCTCATCGATGCCATCTATTTCCTGCAGTTTGTTATGGAATTCCATCGGGCACTCCCTTGAACAATGATTATTATACGTCACACACATTATATCCTCCCTGCAAAAAGTTAGGATTTTATTAGCGGTTGTATTTTTTTATGTCGGAGTAAATTTAAAAATCGCTGGTTGCGGCTGTGTTCTAACGAAAAACTAACTTTTTTCTAACATTAGTTTGATAAATTTTGTAAAAATCGTCCTGCAATCAATGCCTGATTTTTGCGCTGCCGGAGAACTCATGGCAAAAAAAGAATCAACACTCGTTGAGATGTCGCTCATACCCCGACTGAAAGTGCTTGACCGCGAGAGTGACGCTCCTTTGGAAGAGCCTGCCGCCGACTCGCTGGTAAAGGAAATCGATCTCGATGATCCGCGCATTTACCTGAATCGTGAGCTGACCTGGCTGAATTTCAACCAACGGGTCCTCAACGAAGCGAAAGACTCGCGTACGCCGCTGCTCGAGCGGGTCAAGTTCGCCGCTATAGCCGGTTCCAATCTCGATGAGTTTTTCATGAAGCGTATAGGCGGACTCAAGCAGCAGGTTGGCGCCGGTGTCCACGAAGAGTCTCTCGACGGCCGAACTCCCAGTGAGCAGATATCCTTGTGCTATGATTTTGTGCGTCGGCACCATGAGGAGCACGAAAAGCTGCTCACGGTCCTCTGGCAGGAATTGAAGACTGCCGGTATCGAGGTGCTCGCCTTCACCGATCTGGACAAAAACGAACAACAATCCATTCGTGAGGATTACTTCAACAATATCTTTCCCCTGGTGACGCCGCAGTCGATCGATCCGGCGCATCCATTCCCGTTCATCTCCAATCTGTCGATCAATCTGCTGGTGACACTGCGTTACCCGCAGGGACAGGGCTCCTCGCTGGCCCGGGTTAAGGTGCCGATCAGCGCCGGAGCCGAGCGCTTTATCGCGATCGGCGGTCAGCAGAAATTTGTGTTGCTCGAAGATGTTATGGCCAACAACCTCGACCTGCTTTTCCCGGACATGGAGGTAATCGAGAGTGAATTGTTCCGGGTGACGCGTAACGCCAACACCAGCCGCAACGAAGAGCGTGCCGACGACCTGATGGCTCAGATCGAATCGACCTTGCAGGATCGCAAGTTCGCGCCGATCGTGCGTCTGCAGGTCGAGCCGGAAATGAGTGCTCTGCATCGCGGGCAGTTGGCGGCGGAGCTCGGCCTTGACGAGGAGACCGATGTCTTTGAAGTGCGCAGCATGATGGGTATGCGCGATCTCTGGCAGCTGGCCAGGCTCGATCTGCCCAAGCTCAAGGATTCCGTTCACGTGCCGGTCGATCACCCGCTGCTGCAGTCCTCACGCAATATCTTCCATATCATCCGCGAGGCCAGGGAAATCCTGTTGCAGCACCCCTATGAGTCGTTTTCTTCTTCAGTGGAACGGTTTCTCGTTGAGGCGGCGACCGATCCCAAGGTGCGCGGTATTAAAATGACTCTCTACCGCACTTCGCCGAACAGCCCGATCATCGACACCCTGATCCGCGCCGCCAATAACGGCAAGCAGGTGGCCGTCGTCGTCGAACTGAAGGCCCGCTTCGATGAGGAGGCCAACATCCGCCTGGCCAACCGCATGGAGGAAGCCGGCATCCACGTAACCTACGGCGTGGTCGACCTTAAAACCCACTGCAAGGTGATCCTAATCGTGCGCCAGGATTTCAAGGGGTTGCGTCGCTACGTGCATATCGGCACCGGCAATTACCACCCGGTGACTGCTCGCCTGTACAGCGATCTTGGCTTGTTCCTTTACAACAAGGACATCGGCCAGGACGTCACCGAGCTGTTCAACTACCTGACCACCGGTTACACGCCCAAGCGCAACTACAAGAAGTTGCTGCCGGCGCCGAAACATCTGAAGAAGGCTCTGCTTGCCGGGATTCGTCTGGAGAGCAGCTGTCACACTCCCGACCAGCCGGGGCACATCATCTTCAAGATGAATGCTCTCGAGGACCCCGAGATCGCGCGGGCTCTCTACGAAGCATCCATGGCTGGAGTCAGGGTCGATCTGATCATCCGCGACAGCTGCAGGGTCATACCCGGGTTAGTGGGGATTTCCGAGACGATGCAGGTTGTTTCCATCGTCGGCAGATTCCTCGAGCATGCCAGGATCTATTATTTCCGCAACGGCGGCGACGAGCGATTCTACCTCGGTTCGGCCGATGCCATGTACCGCAATCTGGAGCACCGGGTCGAGGTCGTTGTGCCGGTGGAGTCCCCCCAACTCAGGGAGGAAATTCGCCAGCTGCTGGAGATGCAGTTGAATGACCGGCGCAATGCCTGGGAGATGCAGACAGACGGCACTTATCAGCAGCGCAGCACCGAGGGCTCAGTTGAAGTACGCAGCAGCCAGTCCATGCAGATTGAATTGGCAGAGAGACGCAGCCGTGAAGCTTCGCGACTGCGCAAGCGTAAAACCAGGGGGATTAACGGCCGCAACCTGCGAACTGATCGATGACTCAGGACACATACATATTCCACCTGCCAAACGGAACCAGATCTGACAAATTACTGAACGTCCTTGCCTGCTTGGGAAGGTTCCGGGAAGAGCCGACTGTCAACGTTTTGCGCACCTGGTATGACACCTTCGACTGGCGCATTCACGTGGCCGGCGGCGTCCTGGTCGAAGAACGGGAAGGCTCCCGAATTCGGACCAGCTGGCGGCGCATCGCCGATCACCGGCAGCTCGGCCAGGTTATGGATGCCGTGCCACGTTTTGTCGACAATCTTTCTCCCGGGCCGCTGCATGATTCGCTCGCCGGGTTGATCAAGATGCGTGCCCTGTTGCCGGTTGCCCGGCTGCGGCTGCGAATTCACCGTTTGGCCCTGCTCAACAAGTCAGACAAGACAGTACTTCGCCTTGTGATTGAGGAGGGACAGGACACTTGTGGCGATGATCTTGGCGGGTTTCCCCTGTCTCTGCGCCTGCGAATTGAAGCGGTCAAGGGTTATCGCAAGCCCTTCGAACGGGCACGAAAACTACTCCCCGCACAGCTCAGTCTCAAGATGGCCGGCCCACAGCTCAACGAGATGCTGGCCTGTATCGGTCGAAAGCCTCGGGATTACAGCAGCAAGCTGGAAGTCGAGCTGCAGGTTGAGATGCCGGCCGGAGAGGCCTTGCGCAGGATACTGCGCCATCTGCTTGACACCATGGAGCGTAACCTGGAGGGGGCCAGACAGAATCTCGATTCCGAATTTCTTCATGATTTCCGGGTAGCTGTGCGCCGCACCCGCAGCTTGCTCAGCCAGATCAAGGGGGTCCTGCCGTCTGCCGTGGCCAACCACGTCCGCACCGAGTTCAAATGGCTCGGCCAGATCACCAGTGCGACCCGAGATCTCGATGTCTACCTGCTCAAGCTGCCCAGCTACCGAAAGGACCTCCCGGCATCGATGCAGAATGACCTGCAGCCGCTGCAGGATTACCTGACCAGGCAGCAACGGCAGGAACAGCTCAAGCTGGCGCGGCAGCTTGCCTCCGCGCGCTGCCGGCGTCTTCTGGATGAATGGCGAACGTTCCTCGAGAGCCCGGTGGATGAGTCCTCCTGGCCGGAAAATGCCTCGCGACCGATCCTCGAAATCGCCAACCGCAAGAGCTGGAAGACCTATCGCCTGGTCCTCGAAGAAGGTTTGGCGGTCAGCGAGAACTCCCCGGCGGTTGCCCTTCATGAGCTGCGCATCAGATGCAAGAAGCTGCGCTACCTAATGGAGTTTTTCCAGAGCCTCCATCCGCCGGATGTGATCAGCAAACAGATCAAGGCCCTCAAGGGGCTGCAGGATTCTTTGGGGGATTTCCATGACCTCGAGGTCCAGGCCGACGCCCTGAGAGATTTCGGCCATGCCATGCAGGCCGAACAGGCCGACCTGCCGGGAGAAGTATTCATGGCCATGGGCGTACTGATCGATTCTCTATATAAATGCCAGGTTATTGAGCGGCAGAATTTTTCCGGACGCTTTGCCCGGTTCGCGCGACCCGGCAACCGGAAGACCTGTCATGAACTGTTCAAACCGTCGTCTAGCGAGAAGGAGACCCCGTGAAAATACTCGCTACCTACAACATCAAGGGGGGGGTCGGCAAGACGGCCTCGGCAGTGAACCTGGCCTGGATGGCCGCCCGTGACGGCATTCCCACCCTGGTCTGGGATCTTGACCCCCAGGCGGCGGCAACCTTCTATTTCCGCGTCAAGCCGAAAGTCAAGGGAGGAGGCAAGGGGTTAGTGCGCGGCAAGCACGACCTCGACGGGCTGATCAAGGGGACCGACTTCGCGAACCTCGATCTGCTGCCGGCGGATTTCTCCTACCGGCATCTCGATTTGCTGCTCGACGAAAAGAAGAAGCCGACCCGCCAGCTGCGCAAGCTGCTCAAACCCCTCGGCGCCGAGTACGGCTGCATCATCCTCGATTGCCCGCCGAGCATCTCGCTGGTCTCCGAAGCGGTCTTCCAGGCTGCTGACGCCCTGCTGGTACCGGTTATTCCGACGACGCTGTCGCTGCGCACCCTGCAGCAGCTGATGACGTTCCGTGCCGAGCAGGGGCTCGATAAGCTGCATATCCTGCCGTTCTTCTCGATGGTCGACCGCCGCAAGAAGCTGCACCAGGAGATCGTCGCCGACCTGCCGCGGCAATACCCGCACATGCTGATGACCGAAATCCCCTATGCCAGCGACGTGGAAAGAATGGGCGTTCATCGTGCGCCACTCGGCAGCTACGCGGCGGGCAGCCGTGCCGGCCAGTCCTATGCCGCGCTCTGGCTGGAAGTACGGGCCAGGATCGAAGGGAGGGTAGCATGGGAGTAGAGATCGAACGCAAGTTCCTGGTCAAGGGCAAGCCCTGGGCCTCACTGCAGGGCACCCATTACCGCCAGGGTTACCTGACGACCGACCCGCAGCGCACGGTCCGGGTGCGGATCGCTGGCGACCGGGGGCTCCTCACGATCAAGGGCGAATCGCGCGGCGCCTCACGCAGCGAGTTCGAGTACCCGATTCCGCTGACCGACGCCGAGCAGATGCTCGATGAACTCTGTTCCCAGCCGCAAATCGAGAAGGTCCGCTACTGTCTCGAACATGCCGGGCTGACCTGGGAAATCGACGTCTTCCGCGGCGACAATGCCGGCCTGGTGATCGCCGAGATCGAACTGGACGATGACGATCAGCAGGTCGAGCTGCCGCCCTGGGTCGGGCACGAGGTGACCGATGACAGCCGGTTTTATAATGCCAGTCTTGCCGAACACCCGCTGGCGACCTGGCCCGTCGGAAGCCTGCCATGAAATATCTCACATTGCTACGCCACGCCAAGTCAAGCTGGAAAGACCCGGGGTGTGACGACTTCGACCGGCCATTGAACAAGCGCGGCCGGCAGAATGCACCGCTCATCGGCCGGCGCCTGGCCATGATTGGTGAAGTCCCCGAGGTCATCCTCTCCAGCCCGGCCGAGCGGGCCCGCAGGACCACCGAACTGGTCGCCGCCGAGTTGCCCTGCGAAGCTTCGGCGATCCTCTACGAGCCGCGTATCTACGAGGCCGGGCTCGAAACTCTCGTTGAGCTGGTGAGCCAGCTTGATGATGACTGGCAAAATGTCATGCTGGTGGGGCACAATCCAGGCCTGACCGACCTGGCGAACGCGTTTGCGCCCTGCAAACTCGAAAATATCGTCACCTGCGGCGTGGTGAAATTGGTTTTCCGCGTCGACTCATGGCGGGATATCCAGTTCAATAGCGGACGTCTGCTGTTCTACGATTATCCCAAGAAAATTCATTGACTTTCCTGCCTGAACTCTGTCGCACGGCATGTTTTGCAGAACTCTTAGCGGAACCTAATGAAATACTCACAAAAATCGTTTATCTCTTGTCCGTTCGCAGCATCAATCCTACCTCGCATGGAGATTAGCTATGGCGCAATTGAACACGCGACAGTTCGAGGTTGCCAACGGACCCTACATGAACTCCCGCCAGCTGCAATATTTTCAGGACAAGCTATTGGGATGGCGCAAGCGTCTTCATGCCAGCCTGGACTCAGTGGAACAGACGGTTCTTACTGCAGCAGAGACCAGCCCGGACTGGATCGATACCGCTTCAGCCCAGACTCAGGCGGAGCTGGTGCAGGTTAACCGGCAGCGTGCAGTGGCGATGATCAGGGAGATCGATGCCGCCCTGGAACGGATTCAGGATGGCAGCTACGGCTTCTGCATAGAAACGGGCGACGAGATCGGTATCAAACGACTGCTCGCCATGCCCACTGCACAATTCTCTGTCGTTGTTCAGGAAGAAAAGGAACAACGCCGAAGGGTTATCCGTTAACACCAAATTTTTCAAGGGAGAGCGTCATTATGAATCTGCAGGAAATCAAGGACGTTGCCAAGATACATGGCGTAAAGACCGGCCAGGCTAAGAAAGCCGAGCTGGTGCGCATGATTCAGAGTGCTGAGGGGAACCACCCCCGTTTCCAGGACGGCCAAGCCGCAACTTGCGGGCAGGACGGCTGTTTGTGGCGCGGCGACTGCGATTAACAGATTCCGACCCACATGGGAAAGTGGTCGAACGCTGCGCGACGTTTGCCGGTAGACCTGTTGCCATTGTCATGTACTTCTGTGCTTAGATTGCCCGCCGATGTGATTCTCATCGAGGCTCGCTTTGACAGACATCTATAAAGGGTTAAAATTCACTGGAAGTTTACCGACAGTCAACCGGTTCTGCGTATCAATCATACGCAACGCCAAGAGTTGCGGCAGGCAAGATTTGCCGCTTTATGCGCTAGCTCATAAACAGGCATAGCTGAACCGTGCTAGCCTTCCGAGAAAGGAGTCTGACATGTCTACATCGCTTCTCGAAGTCAAGGGTATTGGACCGGCAACGGTCCCCCTGCTGGCAGAACTGGGCATCAAGTCCGCCGAAGACCTGGCCGGGGCCAAGCCGGCAGCAGTCGCTGCGGTTCAGGGGTTCAGCGAGACTCGGGCCAACCAGGTGATTGCAGCGGCCGGGGTGCTTCTGCGTGGCGTCCCGGCAGGCACAGGGGCAGCACCGAAGAAGGGCCAGGCAGTGACGGCGCCAGCGGCCAAGCCTAAGGCTGAGAAACAAAAGGCCAAGGAGGAAAAAGCCCCGGAAGCCTTGAAGCCGAAGAAAGATAAAATGGATAAGAA
>JAVVDY010000032.1:0-6494 GCA_032251255.1 Desulfuromonadales bacterium | reverse complement strand
AGGAGGAAAAAGCCCCGGAAGCCTTGAAGCCGAAGAAAGATAAAATGGATAAGAAGGATAAGAAGGATAAGAAGGACAAAAAGGACAAAAAGGACAAAAAGGACAAAAAGGACAAAAAGGACAAGGCGAAGAAGTCCGGCAAAAAAAAGTGACCTCTTTGTGACGATCAGAACATCGAGAGCCGCTCCAGTTGGAGTGGCTCTTTTCGTCTGAAGAGTATGCCGCGTGTTGGCATCAGTGGGTTTCCTGGGTGGCGGCAAACTCTTCACTGGAGAGGGTGATGACGGTTGCCGGTGTACCTGGCGGCCCGCTGACCCCCTCGTATTTCACGAATCGCCCGTCAGTTTGCCGCAGCCAGTAATGCGCATGCCATAAATAGCTTTGCCATCCGGTGAGTCGTATGGTCAAGCGCCAGGTCGGAATGACCTGTCCCTCCAGTTCCAGAGTCCGCGCGATGAGTTCACTCACCTGCATATGGTGCAGGTCCAGAGTGTCGGGGCGTAAAATCCAGAACTCGCGAGGGCCTTGCGGGTGCTCGATGATGGCCCGCAGGGAAACCGACAGGGCCTGGTACCAGGGGAGGTCACCCAGGTCGAGGGTCCGCATGATGGGCTCACCGGAGAGCGTCCCCTCGATGGACAGCGTTTCGTTCCGCCGCACTGCAGCGATGCGAGTTTGATGGTCGGCAGACTCCAGCTGCCAGTGCCTGGTCGCAAGGTCAGGGCCGAAGGTTGTCAGGCCGCTCTCCTTGTCGTTTTGGTATGTCAGGGTCAGGGGCGTTGTTGCGTGCAGTGTCAACTGGAAGATTTTCTGCTCTTCACCGGTGGTTTCGAGATACCTGGTGGAGGCCGGTTGCAGCTGCATTCCGAGTACTGCCGTGCCGCACAACAAAGTAGTGGTGAAAAAAGCCAGGACAGAGAGAATATGTTCTGGTCTCGACATGAAGAGTTGTCAGCCCTGAGTCTCTGGGGTGTGACACCCGTTGCAGGCCAGGAAACCGTGTGCGCAGAGAGGCCCGGCCGGGGTCGTCCCGTGCATGCACGGGATATCGCGGAGAACCATAGTCAGCAGCCACAGCTCCAGCAGTGTGCCGAGCGGGCCGAGGGTAGTGAGGACTGTAAGTCCCAGTTTCTTCCAGATGCCGAGTCTGACCCGGCCGTCGATTAGAATTGCGGCCCCGATATGCAGGAGGCATGTTGTCAGGCTGGCGCTCAGCCAGATGGAGAGGGTGAATGTCAACATAGACGTGGTCACTTCCGACTCAATTAATTCAGGTCTGCCACCGCGTGCTGCTCAGATTTTAAAAGTTCCGACCTGGCTGTCGAGAGTTCTGGTTTGTTCCGACAATAACGCGACGACCCGATCGAGTTCATGAGTGTGGGATGCGGTCTGTTTGGCAACTTGGTTGATATTGAGAATGGCCTCGACGACCTGTTCACTCTTGCGGGTCTGGTCTTGGGTAGCGGAGTCAATCCTCTGGCTCATTTCGCGGATGGTCTCCATGTTTTCACTGATATGTCGACTGCCGACGGCCTGTTCTTCCGTGCTCGATTTAACCCGGCCGGCAATTTCACGCATCTCTTCAGCAGAACGCGCCGACATGCTGATGCCGGTGCTCAGCTGCTGTAGTGCCACGGCGATATGGCCCAGCATCTGGGTGATTTCCTGGGAGCTGGTGTTGATTTGACGACTGTCAATGACTTGCTCGTGTGCAGCTCTGACAATTCCTTCGACATGGGTTCTTGCGTCAACAGTGCTCTGCCGAATTTTGCTGAGCGCCTGGCCAGCGGCTTGCGATCTGGCAACTTCCTCACCCGCGCGTTTTTGCCCGTTTTCGACAACTTCGACCGCTTCGCCGGCCGAATTTTGCAACCCACGAATAATCTTGGCGATCTCCTTGGTGGAAATTGCCGTGCGGTCTGCGAGGTCGCGAATTTCGTCGGCAACAACGGCGAAGCCTTTGCCATGATCACCGGCCTGAGCGGCAATAATCGTCGCGTTGAGTGCTAACAGGCTGGTCTGGTCCGCAACATCGTCGATCACCGTGAGAATTTGTCCGATCGATTCTGATTGCACACTCAGGTCGCGGATAACGATGCCGGCCTTGCTGATGACTGTGCTGATGGTATTGATACCGTCAAGTGAGTTTTCAACAGCTGCCATGCCGATACCTGCGTCCTCGGCAGCCTGAGCTGACAGAGTCCCTGCTTGCATGGCATCCTGTTCGATGCCGGCGATGCGCTCATCCAGTTTTGACACGGCCTGGCCTGTTTGCTGCGACATCACTACCAAGTGCTGAACATTGTCTTCTATCTGGTTGCTCGAAGCACTCATCTCCTGGGTCGATGTGGAGACCATATCTACTGTTGAGAAGAGATTCTCCATCTGTTCCGCAATTTCCTCAATAGTGGCGCCCAGCTCCAGGGTGGCCGAGGTGCACTGACGGCTGGAATCAGCCAGGCTTTTGGTACTCTCGGCAATACCATTGATATCGGTGACAATCCCCCGCAGGGACTCTTCTGATTGCTCTAGCTCTTTGGTTTGCTGCAGGGCTCCGCCGGTGACCTCCGTTGCCGAAGCTAAAATCTGACGTGTTGCGCCGCCGAGGTCCTCAGAAACGGCACGTATGTGGCTGACCATCTCGCGCTGGCGGTCCATAAATTGGTTGAAGCAGATGGCCAGCTGACCGACCTCATCTCCCGAAGAAACCGGCAAACGCTGGGTCAGATCTCCCTTGCCGCTGGCGATACTGCCCAGCCTGGATACGACGAGGTTGAGTGGCCGGGTTACAGAACGGTTGATCACCAGACTGCCGGTAATGGCGAGCAGGATTACGAAGACCGGCGCAATCAGGTTGGTGCGGCGCAAATTGACCAGACCGGCTTCCATGCTCTGGCGTTTCTCAAGAACTTCAGTATTGCTCTTTTGCACCATAGTGGTTTGGCTCTCTGCGACCAGCTGGAGCTGGTCCTGCAGCCTGGTCAGGGTGATACTGATTTCGTCCTCTGCCTGCTTCAACTCAACGTTGAAGATCTCCATGGCCTGATGCTGTGCGCTCAGAGCCTGCTGTTCGATGGCAAGCACCTGGTCGATATCCACCAGAATCGATTTGATCATGAAGGGAAAGGTATCGCGATAATGCTTGCGGACCTCTTCCCATTTTCCGGAAAGCATCAACATCGCGAGCTCATCCGCGGCTTTATAGAGATGCTCGTTGGTTTTTGCTGCGGTCTCAATGGCTTTTTGCAGCTCAGGAAAAATTTCGGCTGTTTGCAGGTAGATCTCGCTGCCGCGTAATCTCTCGATGGGGGTGTCGGCAAGCTCATCCGACAGCAGCTCGAGCATCGAGCTGCGAATAAAAATGGTGTTGGCCACTTTCAGATTCCAGTAATTGATCGTGCGTTTTGTGTCACCGAGAGCTTCGCTGAGACCATCGTGTCGCGGTTTCCAGACGGAGATAATCTTCTGGCTGGCTGCGAGCAGCTTCTGGTGCTGGGCAATGAGTGTGTCAAACGAACCCGAGCTGTCGATCACCAACTCACGGATTCGAGGCCCTGCACTACTCTCCAAAAAGGTGCCGACCGGATCCTGTTCGCCGGCACGGAACGCGGTGATTCTGTTTTGGTTCTCGGTCATGTCGACGATCATCTCGCCGAGAACTTTATTCATACCGGCCTGGGTGTTGTTGAGTTGCTGCACCCATCCCGCAAGCTGGGATGCCTGGGTTTGGACCGCAGTCGCTCTCTCCAGACTGTTTGATACTGCATTGTTCGCTTGCAAAAGACCTCCGGTTGCCCAGTAGCTGAAGGCACAGAGCCCTGCGACCAGCAGGATTACAAGCAGAGAAGCCAGCGCCAGCCTGCGGCTGATCGTCAGATGCCAGCGGCTGGCTGATGGCGGGCCGTTTCCCGTCCTCGCATGGTCGAAAGTTGCTCTCGAACCGTTTTTCAAAAAAAACTGGAATGGCTTGAAACAGGTAAATCGTTGGTTGAAGCTCATAGGATCTGTCTCTCTGGTTATAGATTAGCTGGCTGTGATGGCACCATATTAATGTGTATTCTCCGCGCGGGATATTCCTGAAGTGTTCGTGTCGGGTTAAGCTTTCATTAGAGATACAGCGGCATTCTGCGAGGGTTTGTTTCCATCTCTCCATCAACATCAAACCAGAAATTAACGCAAAGTTAACGCGTCAGGTTGATAGTGCGGGAAACCATTCAGGGAGAGACCGAAATGTTTATCACTCGCGACGGTTCATTACAGACAGCGGATCAAATCGATTTGCCAGCTCATCCGGTCAAAGACATTCTAACGAAGATCTTCGGTCGTCCGCTTGCCAGGGCGTTGGGGCTGGCAACCTGCAACTGTATGTATCTGCAGATGGACAGGGAGATGGATGCTGGAAGCTTCGCAGAAAAGGCCCTGCAAGAGCTGGGCGTAGGCTGGAATGCGGATGGATTTGCTAAGTCCGGAATACCAAAGCAGGGGGCCACGGTGGTGGTGTCAAATCATCCTTTCGGCGGTATCGAGGGCCTGGTTCTGATCTCCCTGCTCAAACGCCTGCGCCAGGATGTCAAAGTTCTGGCCAACCCCTTTCTCTGGCGTGTTCCAGAACTACGTGATGCCCTGATTCCGATCGACCCTTACGCTACGCGGCAGTCGCGCCGCAGGAATGTCAAACCCCTGCGCGAGGCGTACCGGTGGCTTGATGATGGTGGATTGCTGGTGGTGTTTCCGGCTGGCGAGGTGTCACATTTTCATCTGCGTTCCCGCATGGTAATGGACCCTGTGTGGCAGAAGGGCGTCGGGCGCCTGATTGCCTACAGCAAGGCCGCTGTTGTGCCGGTCTATTTTCCGGGATGCAACAGTCTCGGTTTTCAGATAACCGGGATGATTCATCCCCGTGTGCGTACGCTGTTGCTGGCGCGGCAGCTGCTGAACAAGCAGGAGCGGATAATCGAGGTGCGCATCGGACAAAAAATTTCTGCGCGGCGCCTGCAGCAGATCGGTTCACTCGATGAACAATTGCACTACCTCAGGTTGAGGACCTATCTGCTCGGCAGCAAAGACCGCGAGGAGAGCAGCAACCAGAGCGCTGACAGACTGTCCAGCAAGGGTGCTCAGGCGCCGCTCGCAGAGCCGGTGCCAGCGGTCGACCTGCAGCAGCAGGTTGACAAGCTGCCCGCGGAATGCCTGTTGCTTGAGAACGGCTCACAGCGGGTTTACTGCATCAAGGTGGAGCAGGCGCCTGGCATTCTCCGCGAGATCGGCAGATTGAGAGAGCGGACCTTCCGTCAGCACGGTGAAGGAACTGGCCGCAGCCTTGACCTGGATCACTTCGATGCACATTACCGGCACCTTTTCCTCTGGGAGTCAGAACGCTTGGAGATCATCGGTGCTTACCGCATCGGGCAGGTCGACAAGATCATGGCCGAGCAAGGACTCGAGGGTATCTATGCAAACACATTGTTCAAGATCAGGTCGAAGCTGTTCGCAGAGCTGCCCCCCGCTCTCGAGTTGGGACGCTCTTTCGTGCGGATGGAATACCAGAGGAGTTTCAGCCCGCTGCTGCTTCTCTGGCAGGGGATAGGTCGCTACCTCGTGCGTAACCCGCGCTATCGGGTGCTCTATGGTCCGGTCAGCATTTCACGGGAATACTCGGATTTTTCTCGTCAATTGATGACCAGGACCCTGTATGACCAGTTGCGTTTGCCGGAGTTGTCACGCTACGTCGCCCCACGCCTTCCGGTGCTGGTCCGCTTGCCGCAGGTTAAGGGCTGCCCACTGAAATCGACCAGGTCTTTTGCCCGGAACATTGAAATGATGTCAGCCTTGGTCGCGGATGTCGAGGCCGACCTGAACGGCATTCCTGTCCTGCTCAGGCACTACATGAATCTCGGTGGCAAACTTCTGGCCTTCAATCGCGATCCGGAATTCAGCGATGTGATCGACGGCTTGATCCTGGTCGATCTCGACCAAGCCAAGTATAAAACCTTGAAGCGCTACATGGGGTCTTCAGGCACAGAGGCCTACCTGGCGCATATGGTTAAAGCCAGACTGGCCGCCGTCGCCTGATCCGCTTCCCGCATCGTCAAAGAGCAATCCCTTCCAGATACCCGCCGCGAAATAGTTATGGCGACGCTGGAAAATTTGCCATGACTCTGTAAAGTTAAAAAAGATCTGACGAGCCGGGAGATTGTCATGTTCGAGAGCGCAGAATTGGGTCATACCATTGACAGCAGCGTTATGCTGCCGAGGTGCCTGAGCTGCGGGAGCAGCTGCTCGATGTGCAGTACGACCTGGCGGAGTCGCGACGGTTCGAAGTGGTGATCATCATTGCCGGCATGGACGGCGCCGGCAAAGAGGACGTGGTCAACATGCTTAATGAATGGATGGATCCGCGGCATATCCAGACCCATGCATCCGGTGCACCGACTGCGGTCGATCGCGAGCGGCCGCCCATGTGGCGTTACTGGCGGGCCTTGCCGGCTAAGGGC
>JAVVDY010000031.1:0-24655 GCA_032251255.1 Desulfuromonadales bacterium | reverse complement strand
CCACCGGGGTGACTGTCACGTTGACGGTCGCGGTTTCGGTCACGCCGCCAGAGGTTACGGTGTAGGTGTAGAAATCGCTGCCGTTGAAGTCGGCATCCGGCGTATAGGTGACGGTGTTGTCGGCGTTGATCGTGACGGTCCCGTTGGCGCCCTGGGTCACCGCGGTGACAACCGGGGTGCCTTCGAATGTATCGTTCGCCAGGACGGTCGTCGTGACGGCGGTGTCTTCAGCCGTTGTGGCTGTATCATCGGCAATGTCGACCACGGCATTCACCGTGAGACTGACGGTCGCTGTCTCCGTCGTGGTCGAGCCGTCGGCGTTGTAGACGGTGACGGTGTAGTCGAAGCTGTCGGTTCCGTTGTAGTCAGCCACCGGGGTGTAGGTGATCCGGCCGTCGGTTTCGATCACAACGCTGCCGTTACTCGGAGCAGTCGTACTGGTCACTGCGTAATCGGTGCCGTAGACGCCCTGGAATGTGTCGTTGGCCAGCACATCGATGGTGACCGAAGTGTCTTCAGCTGTGGTCGCACTGTCGGCGGCAATATCGGCCACCGGAGTGACGGTCACGTTGACGGTCGCGGTTTCGGTGACACCACCGGAGGTCACGGTGTAGGTGTAGGTATCGGTGCCGTTGAAGTCGGCATCCGGGGTGTACTCCACCGTCCCCAGGGCCGCGTCGATGATCGTGACGGTCCCGTTGGCACCGTTGGTGACAGCGGTAATGGTCCGGCCGGCGTTGTCGAAGCTGTCGTTGCTGAGCAGGTTGCTGGTGACCGGGGTATCTTCCGCCGTGGTGGCGGTGTCATCGGCGATGTCGATCACGGCATTGATGGTGAGACTCACCGTGGTCGTCTCGGTGGTCGAACCATCCGCGTTATAGACCGTCACTGTGTAGTCGAAGCTGTCGACGCCATTGTAATCCGCCACCGGGGTGTAAGTGATCCGGCCGTCGGCTTCGATGATCACGCTGCCGTTGCCCGGTGCGGTGGTCGAAGTGACTGCGTAATCGGTGCCGTACACACCCTGGAAGGTGTCGTTGGCCAGCACGTCGATAGTGACCGAAGTGTCTTCAGCTGTGGTCGCGGTATCTGGTGCGATATCCGCCACCGGAGTGACGGTCACGTTGACGGTCGCGGTTTCGGTGACGCCGCCGCTGGTCACGGTGTAGGTGTAGCTGTCAGTCCCGTTGAAGTCGTCATCCGGGGTGTAGGTGACGGTGTTGTCCGCGTTGATCGTGACGCTGCCGTTGGCGCCCTGGGTCACAGCCGTGACAACCGGAGTCCCTTCGAACGTATCGTTGAAAAGGACATCTGTTGTTACAGCTGTATCTTCTGCTGTCGTGGCGGTGTCATCAACGATGTCAGCCACCGGCGTGATGTCGATCGTGATGGTATTCGGGGTGCCGTCCTTATCCACACCACCGTTCGCCAGCCCACCATCGTCACACACCTGGAACGTGAAGCTGGCGGCTGCCGCCCCGTTATGATCCGGCACCGGGATATAGACCAGCAGTCCGGCGTTGATATCGGCAATACTGATCGACTGGCCTGCGACAACCTCCACACCGCCATTGGTCAGGGTGCCGATGGCCGGGAGGCTGCTGATCGTGACCGATTGCAGGTTATGCCCTTCAATATCGGTAAACCCGAAATCCGCTGCGGCAAAAACGTAATCCGTATCTTCCAGCGTGGTCACCGTGGTGTCGGTGCCATCCGGGGCGTCGTTGACCGCCAGCAGATCGATCGTCGCCGTCGCCGTGTTGCTGGTGCCGCCATCGCCGTCGGTCATCTGGAAGCTGACGGTGCGGGTCGAGGTGTCCGGGTTGTCCGACAGGTTCTGGTAGGTGATCGACCGCAGCAGACCCTGTACCGATGAAGAGGTCGCGCCGGTGGTCAATGTCACGCTCAATGGCACGCCGTTGGTTCCACCGGTGAAAGAGCCCATCAGCGTATTGCTGTAAAACACCAGGTTGCCGATAACCCCGATCTGCCCGGCGGCAAACCCCTGATGTGCAATCGAAAGAACATCGTTCAGGGTTCCCGAGGCGCCAAGGCCAACGCTCAGCATCCCCCCATCAAAATTCGCTGAATCCCCGTCCGTGACGAAAAAGGAACTACCGTCGATCACGGTTGCCGGATCGTTTTCACGATAGACCAGCATCGGGTCGGTGTTGAAAATCTTCGGGTCCAGGTTGCTTCCCGGAGTTTCCACGACAAAGGTCAGCGCGTCCATCTTCTTGACATTCACACCGTCCAGGCCGACATCGGCACCCTCATAAAGAATCGTCGCATCAGCCGTGGTCGTCCCCTCGCCCGTCGTGTAGACAGTCAGATAATAGAAGTCGTCGCGGGTTGCGCTGATCGAGTTATCGCCCAGATCGTTGTCATTGTTGGCGACACTGGTGATGATGCTGCCGGCCGGCACATACGCCCCATTCAGCGACATATCCTCGGACACCAGCACCATGCCGATCAGCTTGTTCGAGTTGCCGACACCCATATTGATGTCGACGCCGTCGATCAGGATTGAGCTCGTCCCGGACGTGGTTCCGGCACCGGCCGTGTCGGCGGTAAAGTGGAAGATATTGTTCCCCTGCTCCCCATCATAGGTGTAGAGCACGGTCCCCGCGGCCAGGGTCACATCACCGACAACCGTATCGGACTGCACCACCGAGAACCCGGTCAGGCGATTCGTGGTCGGATTGTCCAGCACGTGGATAAAGGTTCCGGAGCTGTAGTTGCCGAATTCATCCGGACGATAGGCGATAATATCGCTGACGTTGTAAGACAGCGAATTGGTACTGGTCAGCGTTTCCGCATTTTCGGTGACGAACAGGATGTCGCCCTTGAGCAGATCAACGCTCAGCGCGCCGCTGCCGATCGTCACCGGTGCGCTGACATAATGCAGGCTGGTAATGTTGACATCGTTGTCCGCCGCAAAATCATCGAGGTTTACCAGCGCGGTAAAGGTGCCGTAACTCAGGGTTGACGGATCGCCATCTTCGAACTGCATCCCCGGATCGGCGATACCGAGGATGGTCCCGGCCGTCCAGTTCTGCAGGTTCGGTGTCCCGGAACCAATCACGTCGCCCGACGTCGACACCAGCATGCGGATTTCCAGGGCGGTAATTTCAATCCGGGCCGTTTCGATCGCCGTACTGAAGGCAGTCGCATCGCCGTTGATCGAAGAATTTACAGCCGTATCGCCACTGACATGTCCGTCCGTACCATCCCAGGCGCGGAATGAGAAACTCGATGTCCCGCTCGAATTGCTGTTCGGCGAGAAACGCACCAGATCATCCACCGACAACACCACCGCGCCCAGGTCATTCACCGAGCCAAACGAATTCCAGCTTGCCCCGTCGTCGAGGGAATACTGCCAGGTGCCGAACGTGTCATCCACCGCGATTACGGCAATGCCTTCGACCGCCCCGAAATCCTCATCGCTGATCCGGTCACCACCAGCACTGGCAATGATGTCGGAGATGCGATCCCCGTCGTTGTTGATATGGTTTTCCAGCACCGTGGTCATGTGCATGTCGCCGGTGTTGTCCAGAACCGGCGCATCGTTGATATCGGTCACCGTGATGGTGATGAACTGGGTGTCCGAACGGCTGCCATCCGTGGCCGCCACGATCACCTCATAGACGTTGTTGCCATCGGCATCCGCCGGCGCTTCGTAATTCGGCGGGGACAGGAAGGTCAGCAAGCCGGTCGCCGGGTCGATCTCGAACCGGGCGGCATCCACACCACCGATCACCTGGAAGGTCAGACCGTCGCCGTCAGCATCGGTCGCATCCACATTGGCAATGGCGCCGGTCACATTCTCCGTCACCGAAATCGCCGCCGAAGGGCCTCCACCGTTCGAGGTGATGATCGGGTCGTTGTCGTTCAGGTTGGTCACGGTGATGGTCAGCACCTGGGTGTCGGACAGGCTGCCGTCGGTCGCCTTGACCGTCACCTGGTAGATGTTGTTGCCGTCACTGTCAGTGGGCGCCTCGTAATCGGGCGCGGGGTTGAAACTCAGCTCGCCGGTCAGGGTATTGATGCTGAATCGGCCCGCGTCGGTGCCGCCGACGATGCTGTAGCTGAGAGAGTCACCATCGACATCCGTGGCCGTGACCGTGGTCACCACAGCCTGGTTTTCCGGGATGCTGATCGCCGCCGTGTCGCCGCCACCGTTCGAGGTGATCACCGGGGCGTCGTTGACCGGATGGACGATGATGTCACAGGCCGCGGTCTCCGCGCTGAAGGCGGTGGTGCCACCGTAATTGGGTCCGGTGAACACGATCCGAAGATCATCAATTGAGAGAGTGCCGGATGCACTTGTCAGATCTGCACTTAGTCGAATGCGCGTGTTGGCCGAGATAAAGGCGCTGATATCAGTGCTGTACGTTCCAGCTCCTTGGTTCTGAGTCGTGCTAAAAACGGCAAGATCGGTATAGGTTACGCCACCATCATCGGAAATCGACAGGGAGACGTCTGCGTTGTTGCCGAGCAGATTGTCATAATCAAAAGAGAGCGTGGCGCTGGTCGCACCGGACAGGTCGGCTTCGCGGGAAATCTCGTCCAGAGTAGGCTTATCTTTCTGGAAAACCAGCTGTCCGGCACTGATCTGAACGGTTCCCGCGGCCGGGTCGCTGTCGATACTGTCGATCCAGTCGGTCGTCCAGAATGCGGTCCCGTCATTGTTGTTGTAGGCAACACTGCTGAAAGAGTCGGCAACCACGCGCGTAATGGTGGTCAGGTCAACCGTGCCGCCACTCACGCCAGAGGTCTGGTCCCAGGCACGGAAACTCAGCCCGTCAACCACGGTACCGTTCCAGTCCGCGTTGGGCACAAAGCGCACATAGGTGTTGGCATCGGCATTCAGCAGCCGCGCCGCTGTCGCATCCACGCCACCAAAGTCGAACCAGCCTCCGCCACCGTCCAGGCTGTACTGCCAGGTGCCGTTGCTGTCGTCTACCGCGTAGACCGCGATCCCCTGCAGGTCGGCCGGGTTGGCATCGCTGATCTGCCCGGAGATCAGCTCCGCGACCCTTGTCCCGCCGTTGGTATAATCATCTTCATTGATCGGGGTCAGGTCGTTGCTGCCGGAGAGTACCGGCGCCTGGTTGTAGTTCAGAACATTGATGACCGCCGTCGCCGGAGTCGGATCGAGAAACCCTGTGTTGTCGCGGGCGGAGAAGCTGAACGAAGTGACGCCCGACCAATCGGTTGCGGGAACAAAATACAGGCTCAACTGATTCCCGGCCGCCGCGTAGTCGACGCCGGTCGCGGCCGCCACGCTCAGTGCCGCGTCGGTGTACAGGGTGCCGTTGGCCGGCAGGGATGACAGGCGGAAGAAATCTACAGATCCGCCACTGTCAACATCCGACCCGCTCAGCACCACGGTGATGGACGGCGCGTTGAGCAGGCCGCTGGCGGCGATATTGTCGGTCTGCGGCGCATCGTTGATATCGGTCACGGCGACGCTGATCGCCTGGCTGTCGCTGCCGCCTTTGCCGTCACTCACCTGCACCGTAACATCGTAGATATTGTCCAGGTCCGCATCCGCCGGATCTTCGAAATCAGGAGCCGCAATGAAACTGAGCGCGCCGCTGGCGCCGTCAATCTGGAACAGGGCGGCATCGGCGCCGCCAGTGATGGAATATGTAAGGATGTCGCCATCAACATCGGCCGCCGTGACTGTCGTCACCGCCGTCGAGTGTTCAGCTATGTTGACAGCTGCCGTGTCGCCGCCGCCGTTCGAGGTGATCGCGGGAGGATCGTTGACCGGGTTGATCGTCACATTGACCGTCGCGGTCTCTGTTACGCCGCCACTGGTCACCGTGTAGGTAAAACTGTCGCTGCCGAAATAGTTCGTATTGGGCGTATAGGTGACTGTCCCGTCCGGCAGGAAAGAGACGCTTCCGTTGGTTCCTTGCGTGGCTGCTGTGACAATAGGGGATCCCGCAAAGATGTCGTTGGCCAGGACATTGAAACTGACGGGATTATCTTCATCGGTCACCAGAGCGTCATCGACCACGTCGGCCACCGGGTTGACCGTGACAGTCACCGTCCCGGTCTCCGTATCGCCGGCCACGGTGGTCACCGTGTAGGTGAAGCTGTCGCTGCCGTAAAAGTCTGCGTTGGGGGTATAAGTCACTGTCCCGTCGGCCAGGAAACTGACGCCGCCGTACGTGCCCTGGGTGACAGATGCCAGGGTCCAACCCGGCGCAAAGCTATCGTTGGCCAGGACATTAAGGCTGCCCGGCGTGTCCTCATCGGTCATCAGCGTGTCGGTGAACGCGTCCGTGACCGGGGCCACCGTGATACTGCTGCTCGCCGTTTCGGTACTGAAAGCGGTGCTGCCGCCGGTACCCAGGCCTGAGGTATATTCGATCTGGAGATTGTCGAGGTAAATCTCGTCCCCTGTCGCCGCTTCCGTGGTGCGGAAACGGATTTTGGACGTTGCGTCAGCGTAGGCTGAAATATCGAAAGACTGGGAAACCCCGACCGTCCCGACATAAAAATCTGAATTAATGTTGTAGGTCTGAAGGGTGTTCCAACTGACGCCGTCAAAGGCCTCCAGAACGATTTGACCGCCTGCGCTGGACGTATTCTGTTCATAGACAAAACTCAGGGTCGCTGAAGTTGCAGAGCTCAAATCGACCTGGCGGGAGATCCCTGTCCCCAGAATGGAGAGATCTATTGCGAGATACGGGCCCTCAACCACGGAACCGGCGGTCCGGACCTCAACATGCCCCAGAGAAGCACCGTCCGCCTCCCCAAGTTCCTGCCAATCGCTTGTCCAGCTCGCTGTTCCGTCATTGCCGCTGTAGGCGACGGAGTTAAATTCGTCGCGAACGGTCTGGACGGTCGGGGGATTGAGGTTGGCGGTCCCGCCATTCACGCCGCTGGTCTGATCCCAGGCGTGGAAGGTGATGCCGTCGCTGACTGTGCCGTTCCAGTCGGCATTCGGAACAAAACGGACCGAGGTTGTCGCGTCAGCGGCCAGCAGGACAGCGCTGGTGGAATCCACCGTACCGAAGGCTAACCAGTCGACGCCGTTGGTGGTGTACTGCCAGGTGCCGTTGGTATCGTCAACGGCGATCACGGCGATACCGCTCAGTGCCCCACTATCGGCATCGCTGACCTGCCCGGAGATCAGGTCAGCGATAAGGGTTCCACCGTTGCTAACATTATCTTCATTGATCGGTGCCATGTCGTTGGCACCAGAAAGGACCGGCGCATCCTTGTCATCCATAATCCGAAACGCAAAATCCTTACCGGAAACCGGGGCACCGGAGGAATCGATCAAATCACCGTTGGCGTAGGTGCTGGTCGCATCATCGACACCAAGATACACCAGACCGGTGCCTGATGATTCAACCTGAATCACGTAGCTGGTATTGTCCGCCAGGGTGACATCACCGATATCAAAACGGTACCAGGCTTCTGCCGTGGTCAGGTCATCGCTCGAAATACCGGCGCTGCCGAGGATGGTGCCGTTCCAGCTGTCGCGCAGGCTAACGGTGATGATCTGGCCGCTGTCTGCCCCTGCGTCCTTGCTCAGGACCAGGTCGACGGCGTCAGCAACGTAGCTGCCGTTGCCGCTGTTGTGCTGGAAGGTCTGCCCCCAGGAGGTGCCGGACTTGATCTGATAACCGGTATCACTTAGTTCACTGAAATCGGGTTCGTAGGATTCGTAGGTCGTTGCCAGCCGATGCTGCCAGTTGTCCTGGGCGGTGCCGGTTATGGCGACACGGGTTTCGATGGAACCAGAGGTGTATTCGAGACTCCAGTCGCCGCCGAGGTCGATATGGCCGGTTTCATCGTCGGATGCGGCCACGTCGGCGCCGGTGAGTTCGCTGATTCTGTCGAGGAGGGACCGCCCGTCGCCGTCGATGGCTATATTGCAGCCGTAGAAGAGGATATCGCCGTCCGCGCTGAGGGCATCGCCCCAGGCGGCGACGGCGCTGCTGTTCTGTTCCAGGGTTTGGGCGTTGAGCCAGCTGCTGCCGAGGTTGATCTGGCCGTCTGAGCCGTGGGTGATGACGTGCACGGCGCTGAGGCCGCTGTACTGGTCGAGTACGTTGTTGAGCTGTTCGATCCCGTCCCGCTCGGCGTCGAGCAGCACGATCTGGTAGGTCTCATTGTTTTCGCTACCCTGCAGATCGGCGATCAGCTGCTGGTAGTCGGTGACGTTGGAGTTGACAATGACCAGCTCGCGACGGGTCTCAAGCGCCGCGCCGGCGGTGGTGGCGGACGCAGCCTCGCTGTCCGTTGGCGCATCGGCACTGACATCTTCGGTCAGCGCCGGTCCGTCGGCGTCGTCAGTCTGAAGTCCCGGAGCAACATCGGCAGAGAACAGGATGCGTTGTTCCAGTTCTTCGTAACGGAGAATGTCAGGCTGCTTTTTCGCGAGTCTTTTGGCCATGGCTCAACTCATTTCAGAAAATGCTGATCACTCTTTTGCGTCACCGTCGAATTCGATCTCGAAGCGCACCTGGCACTTCAAACCGCTGGGCATCGCCAGGTCTTCGTTCGGCAGTTCGAGCCGGACACCAAAGGTATTGCTGGCCGAGTCGATCACCTTGTCGACGATCGTGACTGTCGCCTGCTGCGCACCGTATTCCGGCAGTTCCGGCAGTATGGTTGCGGTCATCTCCGGCGCGATCTTGCCGAACAGGTGCGCGGGGACGATCACTTCAACCCGCAGCGGGTTGATCTGGGCCACCTGCAGCAGCGGCTGATTGTTGACGTACTCCCCGGGAGAAACATAGCGCTGGACAACCACGCCGGAGATCGGGCTGGTGACGGTGCGCAGTCCCAGGATGGCCTGGGCCCGCTTCATCTCCAGCTGCGCCAGGATGTGTTCTTCGCGGGCCTTTTCCAGCCGGTACTGGGTGAGCGCCACTTCGGTTTCGGCCTGGTCCTTGTCGAGGCTGGACACGGCCTGCAGATCTTTCAACCGCTGGTGAACCCGCTTGGAATAATCGAGCTTGGTCTCCTGCAGACCGATCTCCCCCTTGAAGGAGGCCATCGCCCGGGCTTTTTTCAAGGCCGCGCTCTGGACGGAAGATTCCAACTCGACCAACACCTGCCCTTTTTTCACCGTGCTGCTGCGATCGACCA
Source organism: Desulfuromonadales bacterium (assembly GCA_032251255.1). Lineage (GTDB taxonomy): Bacteria > Desulfobacterota > Desulfuromonadia > Desulfuromonadales > Geopsychrobacteraceae > BM509. The sequence continues at coordinate 15,535 of JAVVDY010000031.1, read as the reverse complement.
GGACCTTGGCGACAATGCCGTCCGCCGGAGGCCCGATCTCAACAACCCGATTGGGTTCGATCAGCCCGTCGAATTCGACAATCTCGGCCAGAGCGACGGAACCTGACAGGGCCATGAACGCAAGCGGCAGCAGGCAGGCCACACATAATTTTCTGAAAGTCAACATGGATGTTTCGCTCCTATTCCAGGTGTCCGCTGAAGGCGAGCAGGCGTCCGGTCTGCCGTTCTTGCTGCAGCAGGGCCTTGCGCGCATTGCGATGACGATTTTCGATCTTTTTCTGCGCCCCTCTCAGGGACAGAAGATTCAGTTTCTGCTGTAACGGCCGGTTCCCCTCGGTCCTGCGCTGCAGCCGTTTCAGGACCGCCGGGCTCAGTTGCTGGCGCAGGTGTTCATCTTCCAGCGACAGGAAACTCTGATGGCTCCCCGGATCCCCCTGCCGGGCACAGCGGCCGTACAGCTGGCGATCAATCCGCCTGGCCTCATTGCGACAGGTCGCGATGACATGCAGCCCGCCCAGCTCGGCGACCCCTTTGCCGAGGGGGATGTCGGTACCGCGGCCGGCCATGTTGGTCGCCACGGTGACCCGCGCCCGGCGCCCGGCGTTGGCAACGATCTCCGCTTCCTGCTGATTCTGCCGCGCATTCAACACATGATGTGGAATATCCGCCGCGGTCAATCTGGCGCTCAGCAGCTCTGAATCAGCCACCGATGCAGTGCCGATCAACACCGGCCGACCTTGTCCGCGCACGTCACGTACGGCATCGACCACCGCGGCCCATTTCTGTTCTGCCCGGGCGTAAACACGCGGGGGCAGCTCCTGCCGCCGACTCGGCCTGTGCAGCGGAATCTTCCGGATTCGCAGGTCATAGACCGACCAGAGTTCGTCGCTGACTTCGCGGGCAGTCCCGGTCATTCCGGCAAGCCGCAGGTAACGGCGGAAAAACCGCTGATAGGTCAAGCGCCCCAGCTGTTCACGCGCATCGGTCAGCGGACAGCCTTCCTTGGTTTCCACCAGCTGGTGCAAACCCCGTTCCCACGAGCGGTCAGGCATGGTGCGCCCGGTATTGGCATCGATGATCACCACCTTGCCGTCATCGACCAGGTAGTCACGATCACACTGCAGAAGGTACAGCGCGTACAGCGCCTGTTCCACCAACCCCTCGCGGCGGCGCGCATTCTGCCACAACGTCTCGGCAGGCAATGAGCATCCGGACAACCGCTGCTGCCCCGCCATGCTGAGGCGGACCTGGCGACGGTCGTGGTCAAGATAGTAGTCTTCCCCCGGATTCAGCTGCCGGGCAAGCTGCATGGCCGCCCGGTAGGCGGCGTGCTCGGCACTGCTGTCTATGCTGCGGGTCAGAATCAGCGGGGTGCGGGCCTCGTCAATCAGCACGCTGTCCGCTTCGTCGATAATGGCGAAGCAGAGTCCGCGCAGCAGGCACTGACCCAGCCGACCCTGCGCGGCGTAGGCCGATGCGAGCTGCAGGCGCAGCTGGCTGCGTTGATTGCCGAGCTGCATGCGATCGCGCAGGTAATCGAAGGCGACCTGCTTGTTGGTGCAATACGTGATATCACAGGCATAGGCGGCCCGCCGATGCTCGGGGGCCATCTTCTCGGTGACATAACCGACCGTCAGTCCGAGTGCCTTGTAGAGCGGCGCCATGGCCTTTGCATCACGTTCGACCAGGTATTCGTTGACGGTAATCACATGGACCGGAATACCGGCAAGGGCGGCGGTGGCGGCAGTCAGCGTCGCGGTCAGGGTCTTCCCCTCACCGGTTTCCATCTCGGCGAGGGAGCCGTTCAGCATGGCCCAGCCACCCATCAGCTGGGAATCGTAATGGCGCACCTTGAGAGTGCGAGCCGCCACTTCCCGGATCAGGGCAAACGCCCGCTGTGCCGGTTCGCCGCCCAGCCCCTGGCTGCGCAGCTGAAGACAGAGCCTGAACCGCAGCTGGTCAAGCTGGGACAGATCCAGGCCTGACATCTCATCACCGATGCGGTTGATCGCGGCACAGACTTTCGCCAGGGTGTGACTCCGATCGATCTGCAGGCGTGCCAGACGCCCCTGCAGCGCGTTCACCGCCTTCTCGATCCGGCCGTCCTCGCAATCGGTCCGCTCGGGGTAACAGCCGGAAAGCAGCCCGGGACGCATCGCACCGGTGGATGTCAGCGCCGAACTAAACATAAAACTTCCTCAGGAAAAGCTGCTTGAGGCTGCGATACCATTGCAGCGCCAGCGGCATGCTGCCGTGCTCGAGGCGGAGATGGACCCTGTCGCCGATTTGCGGATCGCGGATCTGTTGCGGCAGGTCCAGCTCCAGTTGGAAATGGCTTTCCAGCGCACGTAAGCCATCCGGATCGTTGGGGTCGACCGGGATGGTTCCGCCACCGGCCGTGCCCAGCGCCGCGGAGGGCAGATTGAGATCGGCAGACGGAATGATCCGCTGACTGGATGTCGCCAGGACCAGCCCAGGCTGCTTGGCGAAGCGCAGTTCGATGTCAGTCAGTTGTTTGCGCACCAGGCCGATATCGGCCTGGTCGACGACCGCGCGGATCGTCGGTTTCTGCGGGTCGAGAATATAGCCGAGGACCTCCCCCTGCCTGATGAAATGACCGAGCAGGTTGCGCGCGTCAGGCAGGATGAAACGCCCGGCGCACGGACTGCAGACCACAAGTTTGTCCTGCTTGGCCTGTTCCTGGCGGAGCTGCTCACGGACAAGTTCGATCTCGTCAAGGAGCATTTTCCGCTCGACCCGCTCGTGCAGCGGCAGGGCGTTGTAGGTCGCGTAAAGCTCTTCCAGGCGAGCCCGGTACACCCAAAACTGGGCTTCGAGAAACGGGTCGACGCCGCGCAGCAGAGGCGTGCCGGCGCTCACCAGCTGCTCGTTCGGGGCAAGAATCTCGACGATTTCCAGGTCGGCCCCGGCACGCACCACGGCATCCTGCGGCAGCCAGACGACCCCTTGAGTGGACGTCCAGAGAGGCATCGGCCAGGCGAACAGCACCAGCAGCAGCAGACCACCGCAGCCGGCCATCAGGGCCAGCCGCGCGCGCCCGTTCCGCGCCGCCGGGCTGTCCAGGAAACGGGACATGCTGCGCCAAGCCGGCAGCAGCAACAGGCTGATGACACCCCAGAGAGCGATCAGCACACCGATCATGAAGAATTTGTCGCTGACCAGCCAGATCAGGCCAAACAGCACGAACACCCGATAGCAGAAGGAGATCGGCCCGTACCAGAGAAACCAGCCCTTTTCGCCGGGCGCGGTCACCGGTGATTCGGCCTCCGGGGACGCAAGCAGGTAGCGCTGGACCAGGTAACCGAAATACTGGCTCGACCTCTGGGCCAGGTTGGGGATCTCGATCTGGTCGGCGAGGATGTAGTAACCGTCATAGCGTAGCAGCGGGTTGCCGTTGAACAGGACCGTGGAGACACCGCCAATCAGCATGACGTTGTAGGCCAGCGCGCTGACCAACCCGGTGTCGACGTTGAGCCAGACAAACAGGGCCAGGGCCGCGATCGAAAGCTCGACCATCATGCCCATGGCGGCCACCGCGATCCGCTGGCGCTTGTCCGGAAAGCTCGCCGAAGCGGACGCATCGAGATAGGGGATCGGCGTCAGCGCCAGCAGCATGATCCCCATTTCATGGATCTCTCCACCCCATTTTTTCACCGCGAAGGCATGCCCCAGTTCGTGCAGGACCTTCACCAGCGGATAGGTCAGCCAGAGCAGCGCCAGGTTGTTGAGCGACAGCAACCGGTCGGCCGCGGCGTTTTCAACCAGATCGGCCCAGTTCATTCCTGCCGCAACCAGCGCCGTCAGCATGACCAGCAGCCAGGCGATAAACGCCCCGCGAGTCAGCAGCGGCGACACAAAACGGCTCCACTTGTCGAGGAATCGGTCGGGATCGCAGAGGGGGAAACGGACCGAGAACGGGTTGGCGGTCCGCTGTTTCCAGCCTGAGGTGCTTCTGCCGCTCTTGCTCAGCAGTTTATCCGCACTGGGGAGAATATCGCTCTGGATCAGGTTGGCGTCGTGCAGCTTGATCAGCAGCCGGATCATTTCGTCCTGGCCGGGGTGATTGTCTGGATCGATCCGGCCGGCATTTCCCCAGATTTCTTCGACCGTGCGCTGGCCGTTCAGCTGGCCGATCAAGTGGTAGGCGGCGGCATTGAAACGCAGGTTCTGGCCGTTCAGGCTGTTGCTCAGCACGTACCAGACCTGACCCCGGTAGATATGCCGGGAAATCCGGGTACTGTCCCGCAGCGCCGGCTTGAGCCTGGCCACGCGGTACCAGTAGGTACTGAACACAGATTCGCTCATTGCAACCCTTCCCTAAGGCAGACGCTGCCAGACGAACAGGCGCAGCCAATCGACCAGCTGTCGGGTCCAGATCCAGATCAGAGTCTCTTCTCCGATAGTGACTTTTGCAATTCCTTCCATACCGGGGCGCAGCAGCTCGGAGTGGCTGTCCGGCAGTGCTTCGACCCGAAAATAGTTGTGCCCTTTTTCGCTGACGGAAACCGGTGTGATCTGATCGATCCGCAGCCCGATCTTCTTCTCCGGCAGGCCGGAGAGCTTCAGTTGAGCCTGCTGGCCTTTTTTCAGCCAGCCGATATCGCGATCATCCACCTTGAGAATGACGCGGTATTCATCGGTCGGTGCGACTTCAAAGAGGATCTCACCCCGTTCCACCGGCGATCCGAGCGATTGGCTGAGGTCTCCCTTGACCACCAGGCCGTCGAAGGGTGCCGCCAGCGAGGCCCGTGCCAGCTGCTGTTCTACCAGATTGAGCTGGGCTTCGACCTGGGCGCGCTTGGCTTTGAGGATGGCGATCTCCGCCCGGTCGGCGCCGGAAAGGGCCTTGCGATACTCCTTCAGCAGCTGGGCCCGCTGGCTTTGCCATTTAAGCTGTTGCAGCAGGAGGTCGCGGTCGTCCAGCTCGACCAGTGGATCTCCCGCGCGGACAAGATCCCCGGCGCGGGCATGGGCGGTCGCAATATAGCCCTGCATGGGCGCGACAATGGCGCGACGGACATCGGCCTCGATAACCGAATCGGCGGAGACGTGAAAGGTGCCGTGCGTCAGTGAGCAGAACAGGAGCAGCATCAGGCAGAAGGCAGAAACAACCTTCAGCGAGACATGACGGGGTCCGAACAGTTTGCCCAACCCGCTGCGGACCGAGCTGAGAATCTTGCCGGGCAGGGGCATTTCGTCACGCCGGCGCAGCTCAAGCAGCGGGCCGAGCAGCAGGCCGATCTGCTGGCACTGCTCTATCACCTCGGGAGTAAACGGGTTTTCCTTCGAGCGTTCCAGCAGCAGCGCACCGACCGCCTTGCCCTGCTTGATCATCGGTACGGTACAGATCGAGGTCCCCGGCAGCATCAGGGCCAGCCGCTCGTGCATTTGGGTGATGGCCAGCTCCGCACCTTCCACCGCCGGACACGTCAGGACCGCTCCCTGGTCCGCCGCTTCACTCATGGCATCACGCAGAGCCTTGACGATATTCGACTTCTGCTCGACGCGCGAGCTGTGCGAAACCACCTCGACGCGCATCTGGTTGCGCTGAATGAAACCCAGGCTGACCCGGTGGCAGGAGAAACGCTCCATCAGCTCATTGGCGACCTCGCTGGCCGCGACTCTGAATTCTTCACCGTCGAGGCCCGCAGTCACAAGGTCGACCAGGTTGGCCAGCTGGGCCATCGTGCCATGCAGCCGGATCATCACCTCCAGCCACTTGACCCCGGACTGCAACTGCTGGATCGCCGCCTGCTTCAGCGGCAGTGAGCGGTGGGAAATCTCAACGGCGACCACGCCGTACAGCTGCTCGCCGAGCAGGACCGGACAGGCCAACGCATCGAGCGGCTCGCTGGTCTCCGAGCTTTCGGCATGGCGCGCCTTGATCACCGCCTGCCTGCTGTCGAGGGCCGCATGGGCAACCCGGTTCAGCATCGCCCCATCCGCCTGCTCCTCCGGCCAGCAGACCGCGTCGCTGAACGGTCCCTTGTCGAGCGGCCCGGTCAGCAGCACGCCCCGGACCGCGCCCGAGAGCAACTCGCACTGTTGAAATAACCATGTTCTAAGGATAGTTTGCATAGGGTCCGCCAAAAGCAGGTAAACATTTCACCGCATGGTAGACACAAAAATAGCAAAAGGGCTAATTAAAGTCAACCCATTAGAGAATATAAATTTATTCTTCTGGCTTATTTTTACGTCGGCGGGAAGTGAGCTTTCTCTTAACAGGACTCTCACGAAAGAAAGCTGGGTCTATTTTATGACAAACAAGCGGGGGAAAACAACCTAAAACCGGGGGAATTTGGCCGCGGGACGAACCCCGAAACACAGTGGATTAAAATAGAACACCGTTTTTTAATGTAGAGCTCTTAACCCGTACGGAGCGCCCGAACTGGCGGATTTTAATTGAGGAGGAATGGGTAGGGAGGGCATTCATGCCTGAACGGATCCCCCGGCATAGCCCGGGAGGAGCCTCGTGTCCGAAATGTTTTTTATGAAAGGCCCTGTCAGGCTTTGACGATACGGTTTTTCCCCTGGTTTTTAGCCTGGTACATCGCCTCGTCAGCCTGCCGAACAAGCTGCGAAAAGCTGTCGATATCCTCCTGCCCATCATAGGTTGAAAGCCCCATGCTTACGGTCACCGGCAGCCCCTTCAAGCCGGTAAAAACATGCTCCAGCAGAATCGAACGCAGTCGGCTCGCCAGGTCGTAGGCGCCTTCCATCAGGGTGTTTGGCAGGATAATGGCGAACTCCTCTCCGCCGTAGCGCGCGCTGATGTCGCTCTCGCGGGCGATATTCTGGATAATCTCGCCAATCTTCTTGAGTACCTGGTCCCCCTGGGAGTGACCAAAGTTGTCGTTGATCCGCTTAAAATCATCAATATCGAAAAAAACCAGGGAGAGCGGAGTCCCGTAGCGCTGCGCCCGGCTGAACTCCTCTTCCAGCCTGTTATAGAAGTGACGGTGATTGTAGAGCATGGTCAAGCCATCGCGGATCGCCATCTCTTCAAAATACTCGCTGACAGATTTCATCGATTCGTAGAGGATCGCATTTTCCAGCGCATTGGCTGAGATATTAGCGACCAGCTGACACAGCTTGTAGATGCGCGCCGTCACGCCATAACGGCTTGAAGAGGCGGTGCGCAGGAAAAAAGTGCCGATGACGCTCTCTTTCTTGACGATCGGAACGACGACGATGGAATTGTACGCCAGTCCGGCCACCTGCTCACGCACCGGTTCCATCAGCGGGTCATTCTTGACATCATTCACCACGGTCACGGTCTTGGTCTCGATCGATTTGAGGATTTCCGGGTATTTGCTGATATCGATCCGGATTTCCTCGCTGCCCTGCAGATCGTTGCTTGCCTTGACAATCGCTTCGCCATCGCTGTTGACGCTGACGATCGAGCAGCGTGAGACATCGATGATCTCCGACATCTTTTCTACGATCAGGCGAAGAATCGTCATCGGGTTACGCAGGGCGGAGATATGCTCGGAAAGCTCGAGCAGGAAGAGCAGGTCTTTCTGCTCCAGGTCGGCGTAGTAGTCCTTGGTGCGCAGGTGGGCATCGACCCTTGAGACGATCTCAGGCAGGCAGATCGGCTTGGTAACGTAGTCATCAGCCCCTGCCTTCAAGCCGCGGACCAGTTCATCTCTGCGGGTCAAGGAAGTAAACATGATGACCGGGATGTTCCTGGTCGCTTTTTTCTCCTTGAGGATCTGGCAGGCGTCCAGCCCGTTCATCACCGGCATTTCGACATCCAGGATGATCAGGTCGGGCTGATGCTCAACCGCTTTGTCGACCCCCTCCTGGCCATTGCACGCCTCGATCAGCTCGTAACGCTCCTTCAGCCCTTCGCGGAGGATCGTCCGGAAGAAAAACTCGTCGTCGACAATCAGGATTTTTTTCTTCTGCATGATGTCAATTCCATTTCAGTACAAACCAATGCTACCTTACGGTGTCCGCTGAACACCCTCCAACACCCATACTACGAAAATCTACACGACAATCCTGCCATATATAACTTTTCTGGTCTTATCTGTCAAAGCGCTCGGGGTAATATCCCCCAAAAAAAACGCAACAACTGGTTCTAGACAAGGCTGATCCCATTAACCAGCATCTGCGCATAGGATTCCTCCGGCACGGCAGGGCTGAACAGAAAGCCCTGTCCGTAATCACATCCCATCTCGCACAACAGCTCGTATTGTGCCTTTTCTTCGATGCCCTCGGCGACCACCTTGATGTCCATGCTATGCGCAAGGGCGATTATCGCCCGGACGATTGAGGCATCCTGCTCGCTGGTGAGAATGTCCTTGATAAAGAAACGATCGATCTTGACGATATCGACCGGAAAGGTCTTCAAGTAAACCAGCGAGAAATAACCGGTCCCGAAGTCGTCCACCGAGATCGTGAGGTTAAGGGCTTTCAGTTCCTTCAGGATGGCAAGGGTCTCCGAATCGGTCTGGGCCAACACGCTTTCGGTCAGTTCCAGCTCAAGCATGATCGCATCGAGGTTATGCGTCCCCAGGGCCTTGGCGAAATTTTCCGGGAGCTTCTGCTGGGCAAAATGCTTGCTGGAAATATTGACAGCGACGCGCTGCTCGGTGAAGCCCTGCGCCTGCCAGCGTGACCGCTGCGCTCCCACCTCGCCGATCACCCATTCGGTAAAAGGAGGAACCAGGCCGAGCTCTTCGATGACCGGAATGAACTCGCCGGGCGAAACCGGGCCGTGAGTATCGTGCTGCCAGCGGGAGAGAGCCTCCGCACCAACGATTTTCCCGGTTTTCAGGTCGACCTGTGGCTGGTAGTACAGCATAAAGTCATTATTCGCCACCGCCTTGCGCACGTCGTTTTCGAACTGAAGCCGCTCACCGGCCTTGATGTTGAGGGATTTCTTGTAGAACTGAAAACCGTTCTTCCCTTTCTCCTTGGCATGATACATGGCGATGTCGGCATGTTTGATCAGCGTCTCGGAGTCTGTCCCGTCCAGCGGGAAAACGCTGATACCGGTACTTGCGGTGATATAAATTTCATGGTCATCGATAAAAAACGGGGCAGCGAGGGTCTCCTTGATCCGGCTTGCAACCCGCCCGGCATCTTCGGGCTCCTTCAGCCTGGGCAGCATGATCATGAATTCGTCCCCCCCGACCCGTGAAATGAAGCTCTTGCTCTGGCGTTTTTTCAGACGACTGAACAAATCTGTTTCGCGGATGCCCTGACTGATTCGGTCGGCAACCCCCTTCAGCAGCATATCGCCGACATGGTGCCCCAGGGTGTCATTGACCGCCTTGAACCGGTCCAGGTCGAGGAACAGGACCGCCAGCTGGCTCTCTTCGTCGGCACTTTCCGCAAGGCTGATCTCCAGGCTATCAGTAAACAGGGTCCGGTTCGCCAGCCCGGTCAGGTGGTCGAAAAATGCCAGCTCCTGGATCTGCTGCTGCTTGTCGATGACGTCGAGAAAGGCCTCGCTGGCACGCAGCATGTACTTCACCCGGTAATTGAGAATCGTCCAGTTGATCGGCTTGCTGATAAAATCGGTCGCTCCCACTTCAAACGAACTATGGATGGCCCCGATATCCTCCATCCCGGTGACCATCAGTATCGGAGTGTTGTCACCACCGGGAAGCTTGCGTATCGCCCGACAGGTGTCGAATCCGTCCAGTTTCGGCATCATCACATCCAGCAGTACCGCGGCCGGAGCAATCTCCTCAAACAGCGACAGGGCCACCAGGCCGTCTGCCGCCTCCCGCACCCGGAAACCAGCTTTTTCCAGGCTGCTGCGCATCAGCAGGCGCGAGGTCATATCATCGTCCACCACCAGAATCAGCGGCGCATTCGAAAGGTTTCCGGAAGGATTACTCATCTCTGGCCATCTCCGTACGCAAAGCTTGACTGACATTCTGAAATTCGTTCTGGATCAGCAGGAATGTTTCGGAGGCACTGGAAAGATCCTGGTTACGCCCCCGCTCCTCCAGATCCTTGAACTTGATGGCGAGCCCCAACGCACCGAGGTTGGCACTGCTCGATTTCAGGCTATGGGCGATGCTGCGCACAGTCGCCGCATTTTTGCTGAGCAAAGCCTGCTGCAGCTGCTCCAGCTGCACGGGCACCTCATCAAGGTACAGACCTATCACCTGGCTGAGCAGATCTTCGGCTCCTTCCATCTGCAGAGAACGAATATTTTCCAGCGCTTTGCGATCGATCAGCTCGGAGAAAGCCGCCTCATCAGGGGCGCGCTCGCTGCCGGCCTCGACCTTGGCCTGCCCTGCCCCTGCATGCAGATGCTCGGGCAGCCACTGGTGCAGTATCCTGCCCATCCGTTCCTGGCCGAACGGTTTACTGAGATAATCATCCATCCCCGCGGTTAGACATTTTTCCCGGTCCCCGCTCAATGCGTTTGCGGTCAAAGCGATGATCGGCGTGTGCCGACCGGCGCCGTCGGCACTCTCCTGGCGGCGGATTTCGCGGGTCGCTTCATAGCCGTCCATGCGCGGCATCTGGCAGTCCATGAAGATCGCATCGTAGTTGCCACTTGCCGCCCGGGCAACCGCTTCGATTCCATTGACAGCCAGATCCACGGTGCAGCCGAACTTGCGCAGGATCCCCTTGGCGACCTGCTGGTTGACCAGGTTGTCTTCGGCGACCAGCACCTTGCCACGGAACGAAAGGGTCTGTTTCTTCAGGCTGTACTGGGTGATCAGGCCATCCCCCGCATCTTCAGCTTGCTGCATCAGGGCCACCAGGCTGTTGTAGAGATCGATGACCCGGACAGGCTTGGTCAGGTAGATTTTAATGCCGGCCTCTCGCGCCAGCTTGGCGTCGCCACGAATCCCGACCGAGGTCAGCATCACCAGGCGGGTTGTCCGCAGGGTCTGGTCCTTCTTGATCAGACGCGCCACCTCGAGACCATCCATATGGGGCATATGCATATCGAGAATAACCATGTCGAACGGCCTCCCCTCTGCATGCGCCTGATGCAGCAGGGTCAGCCCCTCGATTCCACCTCTGGCGCTCTGCTGTTCCAGTCCCCAGGAACTCAACTGGTGCTCGAGAAGTTTCCGGTTGGTCTCGTTATCATCGATAATCAGGCCGCGCAGCCCCTGCAGGGCATGCTCCGGAGCCCTGGCAACGACCTGCGTCGCGGTCGTCTTTTCCAGGGTCAACTCAAACCAGAATTCCGAGCCGACTCCCGCCTCCCCGGAACAGTCAATTGTTCCGGCCATCATCTCAACCAGCTGCTTGGAGATGGCCAGGCCAAGTCCGGTGCCCCCGTACTTGCGGGTGGTCGACCCGTCAGACTGGGTGAAGGGCTGAAACAGCCGTGCACGGTCTTCGGCGGTCATGCCGATCCCGGTGTCGCGAACCGAAAAACGGAGGCTGGCATATCCCGTGACATCACTGAGACAGGTGACCCGCACCAGGACCTCCCCCTGTTCAGTAAACTTGATCGCGTTGGCGAGCAGGTTGGTGAGGACCTGGCGGATGCGGCTCGGGTCGCCACAGACGTCGGACGGGACACTCTCCGTTATGTCGACGATCAGCTCGAGGCCTTTGGCATGCGCGCGATGAGCCAGCATCTGGGCGATATCCTCAATCAGCAGCGGCAGGTTGAAATTGATCGTCTCGATCTCCAGCTTGCCCGCTTCGATCTTGGAAAAGTCGAGGATATCGTTGATGATCGTCAGCAACGACTCTCCGGAGGACTTGACCGTTTCCAGCGCGCTGCGCTGTTCCGGTGACAAATCCGTTTCCAGCACCATTTCGGTCATTCCCAGCACGCCGTTCATCGGGGTACGGATTTCATGACTCATGTTTGCGAGGAATTGCGACTTGGCCCTGCTGGCTTCCTGAGCTTTATCGGCCAGAGAAATCGCCTCGTCCATGGTGCGCTGCAGCTGGGTGGTGCGCTCGCGCACCTGCTCTTCCAGCTGATCCTGATTCTGGCGCTGCTGCTCCTGGTAGCCCCTGAGCCATGCAACCATCTTTTCGAAGGACTGACCGAGGTTGTCAACCTCATGCGTTCCGGTCGTTATGAAGCTGAAGTCCAGGTTGCCGCGGGAGACATCGAGCACTTTCTGCTCAAGCTGCCTCAGGGGAGAGGAAATGTTCCGCACCAGCAATACGACCAGAAGCGTGGACAGCAGGGAAATCATCACCGTCGTCGAGGCCGCGGTTAGAACGTCCGCGCGGATCTGCTGTTCAAGGCCATCCGTTGACAAACCGAGCCGCAGATAGCCGAGGATTTCAGCCGCGCCAGGTTGAGATTCAAACAACTCCAGGCCCAGCGCCGAATTCTGGCTTGAGACCTGAATCGCAAAGGTGAGATACTTTTTCGCCGTATGGCCATCCGTAAAGGTCCCGGCGACGACCTGTTTCGCCCTGCGATCGGCGCTAAAGGCCTGTAGCGGAAGCTCTGCGGAACCGGACACATCGCGCAGAAGCAGGGCGCCATCCCTACCGAAGACCTCATAAAAAGCGACATTCGGATCCTCGAAGGAGCTCTGCAGCACGTTGCGCAGAATTTCCACATCCTGGGTGTAGAGGCCGAACTCGATATTGCGGCTCAGGACACGCACCAAAGTCGCTCCGTCGTGTCTCAGCTCGTCGATGTGGTTGGTCTTCTGCGCATACGCCATAACCGCGGCAATCACTGCAGTCGCGCAAATAATCAGGAAAATGGTGAACGATGAAATTTTCCTTATAAGACTGACGGATCTTCGCAAAACACAACTCCTAGAAAACAGTCACAGCGTTATCGAGCAGATGATCCGGAAAATCGAGCTTGAGACGGTCGGCAACTTTCAGGTTCAATGAATACTGGACGGCCCGCGGGGAGGCAACCCTGACGTCCGCTGGCCGCTGTCCGGACAAAATCCTCCTTGCCATCTCGGCGCCCTGCCGGCCAAGGTCCTGATAGTCCCACTCCAGAGCATAGACCGCTCCGGCTTTGACCCAGGCACTGGACAACCCGACAAACGGGATTTTATTGCGCAGTGAAAACAGCAGCACGCTTTGTGCCGTTGCCTTGTTCAGCACCATCTTGTCATTCAGACCCCAAAGGACATCGGCCCGATTCTCCAGTTGCTTCAGGGCCGGGGTCAATTCCCCAGGAGAGTCGATCTGAACCTGGTGCAGCGTAAGACCACTCTTCTTGATGATCTTGCTGGCGCGCTCGACCAGTTCCCGGTTCTCTGCGCTGCTGTAAATGACCCCGATGTTGCGTGATTGCGGAAGAATTTTCTGCAGCCAGTCGAGCTGATCTTCGATGGAAAAGGCAAGGCTGACCCCGGTTGCGTTAGGGTATTTGCTGATGTCCTCCTTGTTCAGAACCATGCTGGCAACCACCGGGATGTCGGTCAACAGGGCGCCGGCACTCTCTAGTGCTTGGGCGCCCAGAGCAAAGACCAGATCGATCCGTTCGCCACGCAGCCCGGAGACCATCTCTTGAGCATCCTCGGCTGATCCGCCCAGCGTGGCGACAATAAAATCCGCCTTCTGATCATGCTCGGCAAAGTCTGCCTGAAAACCTGCCAGCACCTGGCGCGATTGCGGCGAGTCATGACTGACCAGCACCGCGACACGCGGCACAGACCCGGCATTTGCCCATGACGGCTCCTGCAGGACCAAACTGCAGAGGATTATGGCGAGAAATCGATTCATCCGGGGTCCGGTACCAGCCTAACAATCAAAAGGAATAAACCGCTTTGAGGAAAAATTGCCTGCCGTGCTGCTCAAGCCCCTGCTGCAGATGTTCACCCGAGCCCGGATCCTCGTACGTTTCATCAAACAGATTATAAATGCTGAATGACAAGCTCAAGTCGTCGGCAACCGCTTGCGTCGCCAGGGTCAGGTTGGTCACCCAGAACGCGTCAACCCGCTCCGACAGATCCGCCGTGAGCCGCGAACCGGTATAAAGCTCTTCCAGGTTCAGGTGAAGCTTGTCTTGCCAGAGGGGCAGGCCAACATTCAGCTTGCCCAGCTGGCGTGGCGCGTTTGACAGCTCCTCGCCGGTCTGGCGATTTTCCGTCTTGGCGTAAGTGTAACTGAAACGGGTTCTGAGCTTGTCGAGCAGCACCCCCTCCAGGGAAAGCTCTATACCGTGCGACTTCACCTCTTCCAGGTTCTGGAAAATCAGCATCGGCCAGCCATCCACATCGATCGTCGACTGGCTGATCAGCTCATCAATCTCGTAATAAAACGGGTTGACAACCATCTGCAGATTCCCGGCAAGCTGCTCCTCCCAGACGGCTTCGTAGGTCGTAATCTCCTCAGGGTCCAGGTCCGGGTTGGCCAGCATCGTCTCGTTGTCCCCGTAGAAAAGTTCATAGCTTGATGGTGCGCGGAACGCGGTGCCATAGAGCCACTTGAAGGTGGTCGCATCTCGGGGGGAGTAGATCAGCGCGAGTCGCGGGTTGGTGGTCGCACCGAAACTGGAATAATCATCAAACCGGACACCGGCATTCAGAATCCACTTATCGTTTATCCGGTATTCGTCCTGCAGGTAAAGCGCCCAGACAGACGAATCCTCATCGGAGTCGAGGGGCAGGCGAACAATATAATCGAACTCTGCGGGAAGCGGTGCGGTCTGCCGGTAGTTGAAATATTTCTGCTCGAGGTTGTAGCTGTCGCGGTATTCCCCCCCGGCAATCATCCGGTGCTCCTCCGAGAGCTGCTTGCCAACCTGCAACGATGCACCCAATGCATCACTGCGCGTCTCGTCGAAGCCATTCAGGATATAGGGCTCAGCATCGGGATCGGCGTCGTAATCCGCCCAGTCGTAAGGGTAGTCGCCTTCGTAAATATAGCGATTATAGGTCAGCTTGCCGCTGATGTCCCATTGCGAGGCAGTGGTCCGGTCATATATCAGAGAAGCCGTCAGATATTCATCCGTGGTGTCGGAGTCCGGGTTGTTAAATTCCGTCTCCCAAGGCGCGGTCGGATAGCCATCCTCACGGTGATTGAACGTCCCCATCAGCGTAAAATCGGCGAGTGACGCCTTGAAAAAAAGATTGTAGACCCTGCTTTCATCAATCCCTTCCGCCTTGCCGTTGTTGTAGTAGGGATCGTCGAATTCCTCAAAATACCAGTCCGCTCCGTCACTCTCCAGGGAGCTGCCCGACAGCAGGATTTCCAGGCCGCTGCTGAACTTCTGGCCGTAACTCAGCCGCCCGCCGAACAGGTCGTCCTCACCGGCAAAGGCAGCGACTTCAGCCCCCTTGAAATCCCTTCCCCGTTTCGTCAAGACATTGATGGTGCCGAAGAATGCATTTGTTCCGTACAGGGACGAAGTCGGTCCACGAACAATTTCAATGCGATCGACCAGGTCCAGATCGACCGGAAATTCGTTACCGATCAAGGCTGAGTCATAGATATCATCATTGATCCGCACACCATCGACCAGCAACAGAATCCGGCTGTTGTAATCACCGGGACGACTGAACCCGCGCATACCGATATATTCGTAAGGGTCTTAGGAAGCAAAGCATAACGAAAGGCATGCTAAGCTTCTAAAATGGCT
>JAVVDY010000030.1:0-25606 GCA_032251255.1 Desulfuromonadales bacterium | reverse complement strand
CGAGAGTTGCTTAGGTTACTCAGAGAAAATCCGCTCTCTGCTTCCTAAGCCCCTTCGTAATTATGATCGTTGGAGATATAGAATCCCCGGACCGACCTGAGCACATCCGAGAGCGTGCGATAATTGGAGGACCTGATCTCCTCGGCAGTAATCACGGTCACCGAGGAAGGGGCCTCGGTTGCCTTCTGCGCATACTTCGACGCGGAGAAAACCGAAGGGATCTCACCGAACAAACCAAGCTCATCACCGGGTTCGTCCCCCCCGGCAAACAGCACAACCGGCACGAGCAGCAAGAGCGATGTCAGCAGGGCAACGGGCGGCCATAACGTTTTCCTCTTCTTCGACAGCATAATTTTTTCTCCTGTCTCCTACCCTAAAACAATTGATTTTCCAAAAAATAGAGATGGCAGAAACACCATAAGATTTGCAATTATTAATTATTGATCCCACATAGAACAATTCCTGTCAAGAATTAATTAATAATTCCAAACAAACCTCGTCACCCTGCCCGCTCTCCTGCCCCGCGGATAACCGGAGCAACCAGGCGAACTGGCACCTGCACAAGCGGCGGGCAAGCCGCCTGCCCGGGGACAAGAGAGACAAAGAGCGACCCCGATGAAAAGACTTGACCTCTTTGCCTATTTGGCTATATTGCCAAACAGGCAAAGAGGAGGCCCCATGTATCAGCAACGTAAACCGGCGCTTGACGCCCGCGCCAGGATCCTGAAAGCGCTGGCCCACCCGAGCAGGCTGTTCATTCTCGAGGTTCTGGAGGCCGGCGAACGCTGCGTCTGCGACCTGACCGAAATGATCGGCAGCGATGTTTCAACCGTCTCCAAGCACCTTTCGGTGCTGAAACAGGCAGGAATCGTCGCCGACCAGAAGCGGGGCAACCAGGTCTTTTACCAGCTGCGCGTGCCCTGCATCCTTAATTTCTTCGGCTGTATCGAAACGGTCCTGCAGTCACAGGCGCGGGACCATGCCGCAACCCTTTCGGCTGTCGGTTGACAAACCCCTTTCCGCACCAGCAGCGACGTCAGCAGCAGAGAGGAGCCAGAATTGAACTGGAAAGCTGAATGGAAACCCGTGACCTGGATCATCCTGGTCTTTACCGGTTGTTTTTTTCTGCCGGTCGACAACCTGCGCGTGCAGGGCGCGATCATCGAAGCCTTGCACCTGGCCAAGTGGTACGCCCGCGAACATGTGCTGCTCTGCCTGGTCCCGGCCTTCTTCATCGCCGGAGCGGTTGCGGTGTTCGTCAGCCAGGCCGCAGTCATGAAATACCTCGGGCCCAACGCCCGAAAACTTCTCGCCTACGGCGTCGCCTCTGTCTCCGGCACGATCCTCGCCGTCTGCTCGTGCACCATCCTGCCCCTCTTCGCCGGCATCTACCGGATGGGTGCAGGGCTCGGCCCGGCCTGCGCGTTCCTCTACTCCGGACCGGCGATCAACATCCTGGCAATCGTCCTGACAGCCCGGATTCTCGGTCCGGAGATGGGGATCGCCCGCGCAGTCGGCGCGATCGTCTTTGCCGTGGTGATCGGCCTGCTGATGCATTTCTTCTTCCGCCATGAGGAGGCGGAAAAAGCGGCGATGGCCCCGCTCAGCGGAGCTGAGGAGGAAACCCGCCCGCTGTGGCAGACCTCCCTCTACTTTGGCGCAATGATCGGGATTCTGGTGTTTGCAAACTGGGGCAGCACCGATCAGCAGACCGGCCTCTGGCATGCCCTCTACAAGGGCAAATGGTGGGTCACCGGGGGATTTTCAGCGGCCCTAGCCCTGATGCTGGCGACCTGGTTCCGGCTTGGCTATGTGCGTATCTTGCTCGCCGGCCTGCCGGCGGTTTTGGCCACCATCATCCTGCCGCGACACCCGGAACTCGCCTTCACCTCCGGCGTGATCGGACTGGCAGTGCTCGGCAACCTGAAGACTACCCGCGACGGCGAGATGGGCCAGTGGGTGGAGGAAAGCTGGGACTTCGCCAAGAAAATCCTGCCGCTGCTGCTGATCGGCGTGCTGATCGCCGGAGTCCTGCTCGGACGACCGGGCGAGGAGGGGCTGCTCCCTTCAAGCTGGATCACTTCGCTGGTGGGAGGCAATTCGCTGTTTGCCAATCTGTTCGCCTCCATTTTCGGCGCCTTCATGTATTTTGCCACCCTGACCGAGGTGCCGATCCTGCAGGGCCTGCTCGGCGCCGGGATGGGCAAGGGTCCCGCCCTGGCGCTGCTGCTCGCCGGCCCGGCGCTGTCGCTGCCCAACATGCTGGTGATCCGCAGCGTCATGGGAACCAAAAAAACTGCCGTCTTCGTCCTGCTGGTCGTCACCATGGCAACAATCAGCGGACTGCTCTACGGTACATTTTTCTAAGCAAAGGAGAACAGCATGATAAAAATCCAGATTCTCGGCACCGGCTGCGCCAAATGTGAAAAGCTCGCCGCCAACGCCCGGCAGGCGGCCGACAACCTCAAGCTCGATTACCAGCTGGAAAAGATCACCGAGCTCAACCAGATCATGAGCTTCGGCGTGATGACCACCCCGGGGCTGGCGGTCGACGGCAAGGTCCTTATCGCCGGCAAGGTTCCGAGCCCGGCGGAGCTTGAAAAGCTGCTGGGATAGCATATCGCGGCGGAAGGCGGACCCCGCTTCGCCCAGAAACAAAAAAGAGCCATCAGACCCGACAGGGCTGATGGCTCTTTTTTGTTTCTGTAGAGTCTTGACTAGAAGGGGATCTCGTCATCCATGTTCACCGGCGGCTCCTGTGAATAGTCCCCCTGCTGAGAACCGCCGCCATAGGACTGCTTTCCTCCTCGCGACTGCTGGGGCTGTCCGCCGCCATAGCCATCGGAACTGCTCCCCCCCCCTTCGCCGGCACTGCCGAGCATCTGCATCTGGTCCGCGACAATTTCGGTGATGTAGCGCTTGTTGCCGTCACGGTCGTCATAGCTGCGCGTCTGGATACGCCCCTCGATATAAACCTGTTTCCCCTTATGCAGGTATTTTCCGCAGATCTCGGCCAGCTGCCGCCATACCACAACGTTGTGCCACTCGGTCTTTTCCTGCCGGTTGCCGTCACGATCCTTATAACGCTCGGTCGTCGCCAGGGAAAAGGTGGCGACCGCCGCCCCAGAGGGGGTATAGCGAAGTTCCGGATCCTTACCCAAGTTTCCGACCAGAATAACCTTGTTAACCGACATGAACACCTCCTGAATGCTGAAAGTTTTTGTCATTTGCTAAAAGTTTTTGTCACTCGTTAAAAGGAATTGTCACTGTTCGGTAAGCATTTCACCATCAACGAAAAGAGGACAAACAATCAGCTAGAAAAATCGGCAAGTGAAATTTCGATATTTAGATCGGCCATATTACATTTTTTGCGCGAAGAGCGAAAGTCAATTCCCCGAAAACAAATCTACGCTTTGAACATCTAGGCCACCCATGTTTTCCCATTCGCAGCATATTCGACAACTAAATCAAACACATTGTCACACTTCTCTTTGAATGACGTCTTGTCGTAGCTCTCTGGCAGGTCAGAGATGACACGATTGCCAAACGCGGAGAGCCCCCCCCTGACGGAGAAGGCTGACGGCACCATTCTTTGATTCCGGTGGCCGCCCCCCCCTGCACCAAACAGGGA
Organism: Desulfuromonadales bacterium; assembly: GCA_032251255.1. Taxonomy (GTDB): domain Bacteria; phylum Desulfobacterota; class Desulfuromonadia; order Desulfuromonadales; family Geopsychrobacteraceae; genus BM509. Next base: position 21,975 of record JAVVDY010000030.1, on the reverse strand, counting down.
CGGCCCAGGACATCGCCTGCGGTCCGCTCTTTCAACAGGACCGGATACCTGAACCGGCCGGTCCGGCAGAGCCCCCCCCTTGAGCCGGCATTGACTCCCTCTCGGGGCCGCCCCGACAAACCCGAAAAACGTTGACCCAAACAACAAATTTCCAGTAAAATAGCATGCTTAAATTCACCCGGAGACACTCTTGCTATTTCGCACCCTGTTATTCCATTGCTGCGCCTACCCCTGGACCATCCTGGTTATCCTGCTGGGGGTTCCTTTTTCCTTTATCAGCCCCGATTACCTGCACAACTGCGCCATTCTCTGGGCCAGGGGCTGTCTCCTCCTGGCAGGCATCCGGGTCAAAGTCAACGGGACCGAAAACATCCCGCGTGACCGTTCGGCGGTCTACATCGCCAACCACCAGAGCCATTTCGACATCCTTGCCCTGTACGCCAGCCTGCCGATCCAGTTCCGCTGGATGGCGAAGCAGGAGCTGTTTGACATCCCCCTGTTCGGCATGGCCATGCGCCGCAGCGGATATATCGCCATCGACCGCTCGGACCGGCGCAAGTCGATGCAGAGCATGATTGCGGCGGCACAGCGGATTCAGCACGGCACCTCGGTAATCGTGTTTCCCGAGGGGACCAGGACCAATGACGGCCGGCTGCAGTCATTCAAAAAAGGTGGCTTCATGATTGCCCTGAAGGCCCAGGCGCCTCTCGTCCCGGTGGCCATCAATGGCAGCTTCGCCCTGCTGCCCCGTGGCCGCACGGCGATCCGCCCCGGCCTGATCGAAATTGACATCCTGCCGCCGGTCGAAACATCCGGATTGACCAGCAAGGATCTGGACGGGCTGATGACAAAGCTTCACGCGTCACTGTCCGGCCTTATCAAGGAGGAGAATCGCGTATGACCAGCCAGGAACAGAACCAGTTGCGCCTGTTCGCCCTGGGTGGCCTCGGTGAAATCGGGATGAACATGACCGCGCTCGAATGCGGCGGCAAAATCCTCCTGATCGACTGCGGCCTGATGTTTCCCGAGGCCTACATGCTGGGGGTTGACCTCGTCCTGCCCGACATCAGCTCCCTGGAGCACAGAACCGACGACATCGCCGGCCTGTTCCTGACCCACGGCCACGAAGACCATATCGGCGCGATCCCCTTCCTCTGGGAGCAGCTCGGCTGCCCGCAGATCTACGGCACCGCGCTGACCCTGGGGCTTCTGCACAACAAACTCAAAGAGCACAGCCTGGAAGAACGGGTCTCCACCCACTGCGTCAAACCGCGTCAGCCGGTGCAGCTCGACAGGTTCGAGGTCGAACCGTTCCGGGTCGCTCACTCGATCGTCGACGGGATCGGGCTGGCGATCCGCACCCCTGCCGGGCTGGTCATCCACACCGGCGACTTCAAGATCGACCAGACCCCGGTCGACGGAGAGCAGACCGACCTGGCTCGCCTGGCCGAATATGGCGAGGCAGGGGTCCTGCTGCTGCTGGCCGATTCGACCAATGTCGAGAATCAGGGCTATACCCTCTCGGAACGGACCGTCGGCAAAGTCTTTCACGAACTCTTCCCGCAATGTCCCCGCCGGATCGTCGTCGCCACCTTCTCGTCCAACATCCACCGGATCCAACAGGTCGCCGATGCCGCAGCCGCAAGCAACCGCAGGATCCTGGTCAACGGCCGCAGCATGGTCTCCAACATCGACATCGCCAGACAGCTCGGCTACCTGAGAATCGCCGACGAACAGCTGATCGACCTGCGGCAGATGCGTGACCTCCCCCCCGAGGAAATCCTGATTCTGACCACCGGCAGTCAGGGTGAACCGCTCAGCGCGCTGATGCGCATCGCCCTCGGGGACCACAAGCAGATCGAACTGGAAGAGGGGGACACGGTGATCCTCTCCTCGAAGTTCATCCCCGGCAACGAAAAGTCGATTTCCGACCTGATCAACAACCTCTATCGCCGGGGCGCGGAGGTCATCTATGAAAAGACCAGCGAGATCCACGTCTCCGGCCATGCCAGCCGCGAAGAGCTGAAGCTGTTACACAACCTGGTCAAGCCCCGCTATTTTGTGCCCGTCCACGGCGAATACCGCCACCTGGTCAAACATGCCCAACTGGCCTGCGAACTGGGCATGCCCCGGGAAAATGTCGTTGTCCTGGAGAACGGCCAGCCGCTTCTGCTCGGTGACAGCGGAGCGCACCGGGAGGAGCGGATCGAAACCGGCAGAGTCTTTGTTGACGGCAAAGGGGTTGGCGATGTCGGCTCCATGGAACTGCGGGACCGCCGCCACCTGGCCAACCACGGCCTGGTGATCCTGATGCTGGCGATCAACCAGTCCTCCGGCAAGATCGTTCACGGACCGGAAATCTTTACCCGCGGGTTCGTCCCCGAAGACGGCCTGGAAACGGAACACCTGCTGGAAGAAGCGCGACAGACGATCCGCAACCTGCTGGAAGAGCACAGCATCAGCGCCCTGACCGACTGGGAGGAACTGCGGGTTGAATGCCGCAAGGCCCTGCGCCGCCTGTTCAATCGGCACATTGCCCGCAGGCCGTTGATCCTGCCGGTCATCCTGGAACTTTAACCGCAGTTTGCGATTGCAAGTTCGCCGGCGACTGTTTTAATCTCAGCCGGCGAATAGCAACCTGCGAAATGGATTTTTCATGAGTTATCTTTACGCCATCGTTCTCGGGCTGGTCCAGGGGCTGACCGAATTTCTGCCGGTCTCCTCTTCGGGGCACCTGGCAATCACCCAGCACTTCCTGCCCGGTTTTGAACAGCCCGGGCTGCTCTTTGATGTGCTGCTCCATGCGGCGACCATGGCGGCAGTCCTGCTCTTCTTCCGCCGCGAAGTGGGGCAGCTGCTGACGGCTTGCTTCCGCGAGGATGAAAAAGCCGGGACCGACCGGCATATCCTCCGCCTGCTGATTATCGGCTCGATACCGACGGCGATCATCGGCCTGGCCGGCAAGGATTTCTTTACCGGCCTGTTCGAAAACCTGCCGGTGATCGGAGCGATGCTGCTGGTCACTGCCATCCTGCTGCTGCTCGCCAGCCGGGTCCGCCGGAATGGACGCGGAGAAGCAGAGATGACAATCACCGACACCCTGCTGGTCGGCATCACCCAGGGCGCGGCCATTATCCCCGGCATATCCCGCTCCGGCTCAACCATCGCCTGCCTGCTGCTGCGTGGCATCGACGGGGAAACAGCGGCCCGCTTCTCTTTCCTGCTGGCCCTGCCGGCGGTGGGAGGGGCGACGCTGCTCTCTTTGCGGGACCTCCACCAGGTCAACGCTGCGGACCTGCCGGCCTACGCTGTCGGCAGCCTGGTTGCCTTTGTCAGCGGGTTGCTGGCAATCCGCTTCCTGCTGGCCGTGGTTCGCAAACGCCGCCTGCACGGATTTGCCCTTTACTGCCTGCTGGTCGGCAGTGCTATCATACTTCACAGTCTGCTAACCTGATCCGTATCGGGACTCTGCCATGAGTGAAAACGCACCTGAAATTCCGACAGAAAACCGCATGCGCAAGGAGATCTTCGGCCTGATCTGGCTGGCTTGCGGTATCTTACTGCTGCTCTGCCTAACCACCTTCAGCAATGATGACCCCTCTTTCAACAACAATCTGAACCCGAGCACGGTCAATAACTTCGGCGGGATTCTCGGGGCCCACCTGGCCGACCTGCTGTACCAGATTTACGGTATCACCGCGCTGCTGTTCCCGCTCGGCTGTCTGCACCTGGCCTGGCGCCGGCTCAAGTTCCGTGACGTCCACTTCCGGCCGCAACGGCTGGGCGCATTTCTGGTTCTTCAGCTCTCCCTGGCCGGGCTTCTCGCGCTGAAACTGGACAAGATCACCCTGTTCGGCAGCAGCATCAGCGAAGCGGGCGGTGCCAGTGGCCGGATCCTGGTTCGCCTGCTCTCCAACTATCTCAACCTCAGCGGCGCCGCACTGATTCTCGGCGTCTTCTTTCTGGTGTCGCTGATCCTGTCGACCCGTTTCTCCCTGGTGCTGTTCCTCGATGGCCTGGCCGATCGTGCCGGCCGCAGAATGGAACTGCGCCGCGAACAGAAACAGGCGCGAACCAGAAAGGTCCGTGAGCAACGCGACCCTGAGGTCAGAACCCCGATCATCCTTGCCCCGGAGCCAAAAGCGCTCCCCTCGCCGAAAAAGAAAAACGGCAAAAAGGCCAAGCAGACCCCCGAGGAAAACCAGGAGGCATTCTCCTTTCTCGAACCGAGCGGGACCTATCATCACCCACCCCACTCCCTGCTTGACCACGATGGTGAACCGGCCAGGCCGATCGATCGCGACAGCCTGACCATGGCCGCCCGCCTGCTGGAGAAGAAGCTGCTCGATTTCGGCGTCGAGGGTGAAGTGGTGGAAGTCAAGCCCGGCCCCGTGGTCACCATGTACGAATTCGCCCCGGCAGCCGGGGTCAAGGTCAACAAGGTGGCCAACCTCTCCGACGATCTGGCGATGGCCCTGCAGGCGGTCTCGATTCGCATCGTCGCACCAATCCCGGGGCGTGGGGTGGTCGGCATCGAGATTCCCAACAAGGAACGGGAGACCGTCTACCTCAAGGAGATTATCGAATCGGACCAGTTCAACCGGTCAGGCGGCAAGCTGCCGATGGCATTGGGCAAAGACATCTTCGGCCAGACCGTCGTCTCCGACCTTGCCAAAATGCCGCACCTGCTGGTCGCCGGCTCCACCGGAAGCGGCAAGTCTGTCTCGATCAACACGATGATCCTGTCGCTGCTCTACCGCGCCACCCCGGAAGATGTTCGTCTGATCATGATCGACCCCAAGATGATAGAGCTGTCGATCTACGAGGGGATTCCCCACCTGCTGCTGCCGGTGGTCACCGACCCGAAGAAAGCGTCGCTCGCCCTGGCCTGGGCTGTGCGTGAAATGGAGCGTCGCTACCAGCTGCTGGCGGACAAGGGCGTACGCCATATCGATGGTTACAACCGCAAGCTGGCCAAGGAGCAGAAGGACCAGAAGGAGGCTCCGCCACCTGAAGAGGAGGTCCTCGACCTGACCCTGGAGGTGGAGATGGAGCCGGATCTCGGCATCCTCCCTTCCGCTGAGCAGCAAGAGGAGCTGGAACATGGCCACCTGCCCTACATTGTCGTGATCGTCGATGAGCTGGCTGACCTGATGATGGTCTCCGGTCGCGAAGTGGAAGAATCGATCGCCCGGCTGGCTCAGAAAGCCCGGGCTTCGGGCATTCACCTGATCCTGGCGACCCAGCGCCCCAGCGTCGACGTCATCACCGGTCTGATCAAGGCCAACTTCCCCACCCGGATCTCTTTCAAGGTCTTTTCGCGCACCGACTCGCGGACGATCCTCGATTCAATGGGCGCCGAGGCGCTGCTCGGCATGGGGGACATGCTCTTCATGCCGCCCGGGGTCGGCTACCTGGAACGGGTTCACGGTGCGTTCGTCTCCGAACTTGAAGTCCAGCGGGTCGTCGATTTCCTCGCCAAACAGGGCAACCCCGACTACGACAAATCAATCCTGCAGGCCCCGCCCGCCAGCAGCCAGGGCAGCGAAGAGGATGACCTGTATGATGAATACTGGGACGAAGCGCTGCGCATCGTCACCGAGACCCGCCAGGCCTCAATCTCCATGCTGCAACGCCGGCTGCGGGTGGGCTATAACCGTGCCGCGCGGATGATTGAAAAAATGGAGCAGGAAGAGATTGTCGGGAAATCGGACGGCAGCGGCAAACCACGCGAAGTGCTGATTGGGCGGATCGAGTAACCGACCCACAGCCATGAAATAAAAAGCGGACCCACTCCTTTGCGTGGGCCCGCTTTTTTGTGGACTGTTGCGGTCTTTCCTTATCGCGTTATGCGCTCCCGCACCTTTTTTCCGTTCCCACGCAAGGCAGAAACTGCAATGCTATGCCCATCATTCAATGCAAGAGCCTAGCTCTGAATGCTCCATTTTCTGCGGATGATCAGTGGTTAAAGTCCAATAGCAACCGATACTTGAAATAACCGTACTAAAATCTGAAAATGCTACTGGTTTTGTTATGTAGTTGTTCGCCCCAAGCTCATAGCAAGCATTCAAGTCCTTCTCCTCGCTTGAGGAGGTGATTACCACAACCGGCAGTAATCGCGTCCGTACGTCTGCGCGAATCCGGCGAAGAACCTCGAAACCGTCGACCTTGGGCAATTTAAGATCCAAAAGAACCACAGCGGGCAGTTCATTCACGTTGCGACCAGCATATTTCCCTGTGGCAAACAGATAATCCAACGCTTCTATTCCGTTTCGTGCAACCACGATTTCATTGACTAGGTTGCTCTTGTTGAGTGCCCGCAGAGTCAGAATGACATCCTTGGGATTATCCTCAACAAGCAGGATAGGTTGTTCTTTCATGTAATTAATCACTTTTTCCGAGAGTAAAGTAAAAAACCGAACCTTCACCTACCACAGATTTAGCCCAAACTGCCCCCCCGTGGCGGTGGATGAGCCACTGCACTGTAGCCAACCCGATGCCCGAACCAGAAAATTCCTCTGGCTGGTGCAAGCGATGAAAAGGTAAGAATAGTTTATCAGAAAACGCCATGTCAAAGCCAACCCCATTATCCCGAACAAAAAATGCGGATTGACCATCCTCGCAACAGGAACCAAACTCGATAAAAGCGTCTGCCTTACCGCTGGTATATTTCCAAGCGTTCCCGAGGAGATTTTCCATTACCACCTTGATCAGCTTGGGGTCAGCCCTGCAAGTTTGCCTTGGAGCAATATGTATTGTCAACTGCCGGTCGGGTTCCTTCCGCTTTAGCTCGTCTGCCACTCCTTTGACAACGGCACTAAGATCAACCTCTTGCGAAGCAATGTTCCCACGCGTTGAACTAGCCAACCTCAAGAGTCCCTCGATAAGGTCATCCATCTCGCGGCTACCTTCCTGCAGATAGCCTAGGAACAACCTCCCCTCATCATCCAAAACGTCTTTGTAGTCTTCCAGCAAAACTTCACTGAAGCCATGGATCGTTCTCAAGGGAGCGCGCAGGTCATGGGCCACGGCATAAGTAAATGCTTCCATCTCCCTGTTGGCGAGTTCCAACTCCCTGGTTCGGTCGGTGACCCGCATTTCCAATTTCTGGTTAAACTGCCGGACCTCATCTTCGGCGAGCCTGCGCATGTCAATTTCATTGTGAAGATTTTTCAACGTCTCGGATAGATGTTCGGTCATTTTATTAAAAGCCATGGCAAGTTCAAATGTTTCATCCTTGCTGGTCACGGTGACCCTTTGGTCAAATTCACCACGTGAAATACGATTGGCTCCCTCGGTCAATGAAAGAATCGGGGCAGCCAATCGACAGCCAAGCCACCACCCGACCGCTGAGGCAAATGGTGCGATCAGAATAAACACGGTCAACGCCACCCAAAGAATTTGCTGTTCCTGTTTTATGACCTCGGAGGCAGCGATATCAACCCCAAGCACTCCGTCTCTCGACCCATCTGAGGTTTTTATTGGCGCAAAGCCCGAGAGCCAAGTGCCCCATTTGTCCGTGTTGAAATCCTTCGCCACCATGGGTTGCTCAAACGTCGAGAAGACAGGTACGATTATCGGCCCTGGGTTTTCGTATACATCCCCCAGCAGAAGCCCGGTTGAGGCATTCGGAACGGCCTCGTTGCCGACCACAATAACAAATTCAATTTCCCCTTTATCGTTTTGTCTCATTGAGTAGACATAGGTGGTATTGTTCGCTTTCTTTAAAATACGTTGAAACGTGGCTTTTATTCTTTCATAGGCAGCATTCCCTATGTCATCGCGGGTTCTCAGTGTCGCATGATCGTCTGCGTCCAAAATAAGGGTCGCAAGGTCGACGATATGCTGCAGGTGCTCCCGAAGATTTTCGCGCACTTCAATGCGAATGTTCCAATAAAGGACAATTGTGAGAAATAGGGTCGTGAGTAAAGTAAGGGTGGCGAAAACGAAACCAAATTTTCTTTTGAGTCCATAAAGTTTAAATGGGTTCGGGATCATACTCTTCTGACTCCCCGGAGGGTAAATTATCAACCAAATTTCGGTAAAGTTTCAGCGACGTACTATTGAATTGCCCATAGGTGATGGCCTCTTAGGCAGAGGAAGAATTATAAACCTCCTCCGTCCCCCTCTGATCAATACAAATGAACCTCCCCTCCTGGCGAGAGACGCCTCCCTTTATAAATTAACTGCGCTTCCCTTCAACCAGAACCACCTATTTTAACTATTGAGGCCATGCCCTCGACCAAAGGACCCTATTCCCGGTGATCCAGACAAGGGAATGCGGACTGACAGGCTAAAACAACAGATGCCCCATCTTCTCCTGCTTCGTTTTGAGGTACTTCATATTCTCATTGGTTGGATTCGCAATAATTGGGACACGTTCCACGACCTCTAACCCGTACCCCTGCAGGCCGACAACCTTTTTCGGATTGTTGGTCATCAGCATAATCTTGCGGACTCCGAGTTCGGCCAGGATCTGTGCCCCGATACCGTAATCGCGCAGGTCAGCCTTGAACCCGAGCACATTGTTAGCCTCAACGGTGTCGTGCCCCTTGTCCTGAAGGGCGTAGGCTTTGAGCTTATTGACCAGTCCGATGCCGCGCCCCTCCTGACGCATATAGAGAATTACACCGGCCCCTTCCTGCGCTATATGAGCCATGGCAGCCTGCAACTGGTCTCCGCAGTCACACCGTTGCGATCCGAACACGTCACCTGTCAGGCATTCGGAATGGACCCTCACCAGAACGGGTTTGTCAGGGTCGATGTCCCCCTTGATAATCGCTAGATGCTGTGCCTGGTCTACGTCGTTTTCATAAACGATGATCTTGAAATCACCGTATTCAGAGGTCGGCAAAGCCGTTTCGGCAGCCCTGCGCACCAATGATTCCTTTTGCAATCGATACGCGACCAAATCGGCAATACTGATGATCGTCAAACCATGCTTAAGAGCAAATTTCTTGAGCTGAGGCATCCTGGCCATAGTGCCGTCATCGTTCATGATCTCACAGATAACTCCGGCCGGTTTCAAGCCTGCTAGACGGGCAAGATCGACTGAGCCTTCCGTCTGACCAGTCCTCACCAGAACCCCTCCCGGCTTAGCCCGCAGGGGGAAAACATGTCCGGGACGCGCTAGGTCATTGCTCCGTGTTTCATCAGCAATCGCGACTTGGATGGTCCGCGCTCGATCAGCAGCTGAAATTCCTGTGGTTACGCCGGTTCTCGCCTCAATGGAAACCGTAAATGCGGTCCCGAAAGAGCATGAGTTGTGAGCGACCATCGGGGGCAAATCCAGTTGGTCGGCTCGCTCTTCGGTCAGTGTCAGACAGATCAGGCCGCGGGCATTCTTTGCCATGAAGTTGATCGCTTCGGGTGTCACCTTTTGCGCCGCCATCACCAAATCGCCCTCGTTCTCACGATCCTCATCATCGACTAAAATAACCATTTTCCCCCTGCGGAGTTCCTTGAGGGCAGTTTCTATTTTGCCTGTTTTCATCTAGTCCTTCTTCCTTGATCAATGTTTTCGTTTATCTATCGAAGTGAAGTTACCTTCTCGCCCCTTGCCCGACATAACCTGTCGTGCTTCCAGCAGGACGCCGCCGGATTCTTGGCAATGATAATTAATGTCCTAACAGGCTTTAGTTTGAGCAATATGTCGACGCCAGGTTAATGCACTACTGAGTGGACGCAAGCGCCCATTCACACAACGTCATGCCTCGCTTCCTCGAGCGACTCCTGGCTCAAGCGGATAACATCATGTCCACGGCCACATTAACGACAAATCGCGCCTCCGGATGTTGCTTATTTGCAGTGCAATGATCAACTTTCCAGAACTGGCAGTTGCCTCGGGAAAGTCTGACGAACCTGCCCTTACATAGGTTTTGACGGATTATTGCTTTACCCTGTGCCCTTCTGCTGTGTACATCCGTGCAGTTAACCCCCGCTTCAGAGGTTAACTGCACAGAAATATATTTGCATGTTTACTTATTCACAACAGAGTTTAATACCGGAGAAGGTGCTCCTGTTGCTGTCGCCACTTTTTCTAATGGTGCCGTCATCCGCTTCATCACCCAAACCTTCATCAGGACAGCGTAGGAGACAAATCCTACTAAGAACGAAGGTATCCCCGCCGTAATATATGGGAATAAACCATTTGGACTCGTCCAACTTAACGGCTCCAGTGTCCAGATATAGAACCCCGCCGACAATAGGGTTGCAATCAGCGCCGCTGGATTGAAACCTTTCCAGTAATGATAGGCACCGTCCCTATTATAGATTTCGCGCAGCGACCACGACCATTTTCCTTTGTTGATCAAGAAATAATCGGCCACCATGATGCCCGAATAGGCTCCGGTCAAAAGAGCGATATACGCCAGATAGATGCCATAGCTTTCAAATACCTTCGGATTCTCAAGCACCAGCGCACCCAGCGAACAGATCATAACGGTCTTTTTCCAGGAGACCTTTGGATAGCGGTTACGGAAAGTGATTGACATCGGGTACACCAGGCACGAGATAGAGCCGATATTCGCCACAGCAAAGAGGACGAGTCCAACCAGCGCAATCACTGGACTTCCCAAGGCGATAATCCATTCAGACGGGTCATAGACTTTGAGAACCAATGCAGTGAACGCAGAGAAAATGCCAGCCGTCCCCGCAAGAAGTCCCCACCCCCAAAGGCAGCCGTGAAAAGCTGCCTTTTCAGTCTTGGCAAGCCGGGTCCACTGTCCATACCAGAATGCCCAGGAGAGACCAAGTCCGACATTCCATTCGATGGCTGAAGCCCTGCTCCACGCCAAACTTTCCATCGGCTCGGCAGGTTCCATGGCATAAATTTCGGTGATTCCATATTTAGCCAAGATCGCGTATATGAAATAACTTAGCACAAGCAAAAGAAATATCGCACACGCCCTGGTAAACCATTTCAGGGTATCGGGGCCACGGTACGCCAGGTATGCGCCGATAAATGTCGCGATAAAAGCAAAGAAAATGGCGCCCGGCACTTCTTGGGTGAGCCATTCGGGCCCACCGAAATACTTGACAAACTTAATCGCACTCTGGCCGAATAAAAACGCGGCGTAAGCAATCCAGCCAAAGCTGGAGGTGATGTACATGATCAGCCACAGATCCTTGAATTTATGTCCAAGGACTGCAGCGGACCCAGCCCATTGCTCGGTTCCGTATCGGGCAAAGATAACCGCCAGAGGCGCGATTAGAAACAGCGGAACACAGTTTCCGAAGATCACGATTGGAATGGCATCACCCGCCTTGACAGTGAGGCCGGTCAAGCTACCGACGAGAAAAAACCATGCGGCAATGCCAAAGGTTATCTGGATCGCCAAAAAGTCGAAGGTGCCATAAAGGCGCTCATGCTTATTCGATGGTAACGCATTGAAATACACATCTTTATTAATACTGTCACTTTTCATAATCTTCTCCCATTTAGGGTTGTATTTTCGATAGATGTATGTTTAGATAAGTGCGACAATTAGCCAGATTGTTATCGCCAGGTTGATAACTCCTGCGAAAAGATAGTCTCCAGCAGATAAGCGAGGGACCCAACCCTCGCCACTGTTGATGACGTTTACTTCGTGATTGGCTTCGAAGTATTCGATCCTTTCATTGAGAGCCCTGTTCATCTCTTCATCAAGCCCATCCAAACGAACCCTTACCTTTTCTGTACTGTCCATTCGCTCGCTCCTTTTCTGTTAATAGTTAAGACTTCTTTCCCATTTCAGGCTAATCAGCGGAGGCAACTCCTTTTAAATTTCGAGCCACAATCTCTGCGATATCCAAGATCTGTGGAGCCTCGATACCTTTGGCAATATCACCCTTCACGTCTTCGAACATATTGATACAGAAGGGGCAGGCTGCAGCAATGACAGGCGCCTTGGTCTGCAATGCCTCCTCAACCCGGATGCGACTGATCCTGGTCTCTTCGGGAACACGGTAAAAGGCGTTCCCTGCTCCGGCACCACAACAAAAAGACATGTTTTTGTTTCTGTCCATCTCCTTAAGGGTTCCTCCTACGCTCTCAATGATGCTACGGGGCTGCTCAAATATCCCGTTGAGCCTGCCGAGGTTACAGGGATCATGGTAGGTTATCTCCTGGCCCTGCTCTGTCCTGGCCAAGTCCAGTTTTCGCTCCCGAATCAAACTGTCAATAAGCTCTGTATGATGTACGACCTCATAGTCGCCGTTGAATTCGCGATATTCATGTTTCAGCATGTTGAAGCAATGGGGACAGCTGACCAGGATTTTGCTGATACCATACGATTCCCAAAGCTCTATGTTTTGCAAGGCCGTCATCTGAAACAGCCCCTCCTCGCCCATTCTTTTTGCTGGTTCGCCGCAGCAACGCTCCTCTTCCCCTAGGATCACGTAATCAATCGACGCTGCTTCCAAAATCGCGATTACGGAGTCAGTAACATTCCGGCAGCGCTGGTCATAGCAGGAAGAACAACCAATAAAGTACAGATATTCAAAATCATCCTTCTCGGCAACGGTCGGAATGCCTTTATCCTCCAGCCATTCAACCCTTGAATAGGAGGGCAAACCGTATGGGTTGCCGTTTCTTTCGATATTTTCAAAGACACCGATTTTGGTTTCATCATCCAAGGAATCATTTACAATGAACCGTCTGAAATCGATAAACCGGTCAACATGGCGGATAAATGATGGACAGACTTCGGTGCAAGCGTAGCAGTTGGTACATCCCCACATCTCTTCCTTTGAGACAACCTCTTCAAAGAGCTCCCTGGCGGACTCACCGGCCGCGATTTCGCGCATAACCTTCTGCAGAATATTCCGTGGGGAGAGGACTCTCCCGGAATTATGCGCAGGGCAAACATTTTCACATCGCCCGCAGTTAATGCAGCTGTTTACCTGAAGACGCTCGCTCCATTCGAGATCCTTCACGTTACCGACGCCCACCTCAGAGAGAGTCCCTGTCTCCTCTTCGGCGTCTTCGTCTATTTCAAGAATATTGAAGGGGGTACTCAGCTTGGCCTTGTCTTGAATGTCTTTCGGTGGGTTGATGATGACATTAAAGGGAATAAGCAAAATATGTTTAAATTTTGTATAGGGGATAATCGCGATAAAGGCCAACCCGGCAACAAAATGGGAGTACCAGAGGAAGGCATAGGGCAGACCGGACCACTTGGAATGAAGGTCATTGAAGAGGGCCGTTGCCAGAACATTGCCGACGAAGGAATAGTGAGCATAGGCGACAGGCGCAAATGCCAGCCGCAGACCCTCAACAATAAAACCGGAAGCGATGATGAAAAAAAGCAGGCAAAGCGCCAGGTAGTCTGCCGAATCGGTCTGAAGATATGTCGGTTTTACCAGCAGCCTTCGGAAGAAGGCGACCAAGACCCCCAGGAGGAGAAATAGCCCTGCAGCATCAAGAACAATCTCAAAGACAAGATAAGCTGACCCCCTGAGGAGCTTGAAGTCTCCCAGCTTGACCAAAATATCTTCATCAATGGCAACGATTGTCGTCCCGATTAGCAGCGCCACGAACCCGAAAAATAATGGCGAATGCATGAGGTTTCCAATGCTCGACTCCCTCGTTTTTGCCTGGAACAGAACATTTTCAACAATCCCTCTCCATGTTTTCCCCGGATCATTCTTGAATTTAACCAGAACTTCTTTTATCAAGTTTTTCGGAGTAATACCCAACAGCTTAATCTGTGTATTTACGCCATAACAAAAAAGGACAAGGGCCACCAGAAACAGGCCATACATCACGATGGCTGTTGAATGTGGCAAGAAAGGCATATAGACGCGTTCAATCATGATTAAGCCTCCGGACTTCTCTATTTATGATCAATATCTCCAATGACATTCTGGCAATCTGCTAAAGCCGAAAACGTTATGAATTAGACAGTGCTGAAAACGGCATCGGCATATATTTGTTATTAGGCAAATCGACTATTTTTCCGGTTATGACTGTTCTTTCAATGAGATAACGGTTCATTTTTATGTATTTAACATGACAATAAAGATCCAACTTTGTTTTGGCTTCCTGCCAAGCGGCATGATTGCAATTCCGCAGGGCGTTCCATGCTTGAGTGATTAAATCCCTGACGCATTATTCCCCCGCAATTTGCAATGCGCCAGGGATGATTCAAGCCTGTCTTGTCCCGCTATCAAACCAGGGCACGTCCCTCTCAATGTCAACTCACGCCCGCCCAGAAAGGACCTCTGTCAGACGGGGTACAATCTCGTACAGATCGCCCACGAGACCATAGTCACAGCAATCAAAGATCGGAGCTCCTTTGTTGTTATTGATCGCGACAACAACGCCGGCATCCCTCATCCCGGCAATATGTTGAACCTGCCCGGAAATGCCAACCGCCAGATACAGTTGAGGTTTTACCGTCTCTCCGGTAAGGCCAACCTGTCTTTCCAGAGGCAGCCACTTGTAGTCTTCCGACAAGGGTCGACTGCAACCCAGCTCCGCCTCCAGAGCCCTGGTCAGCTGGTCTATCATTTCAAGGTCCTCTTTTTTAGCGACACCGCGGCCAACGGCTACTATTCTTTTCGCAGAGCCAAGGTCCACACCCTTCTCAATCTCCCTCGAGGAGACGATTCTTGAACGCGTACCCGATCCGGCGGCCTCTAGTCTGTCGATCGGCAGATCGCTAAAAGGTCCTTCGCCAAAGGCCGCACAGGAGACCGTCATGACCAGTGGCGTTCTTTGGGTCAGCAGGTTCATGTGCGCAAGTCCTCCGTATACGACTCGCTGGAACCTTATCCCTTCATCGCCAAGTTCAATGTTCGAGCAGGAGGTAACGCAGGGGATGTCCATGTTGCTGGCAATCGCACCAGCAATTTCTTGGTCAAAATCCCTGTCCGAGAGAACGATCAACCCGTACGAGGAAAGATCGTAATTCGTCCGCAGAACCTCATAACCATCTCCGGGAAGCGCTCCGCTCAGACTCAGGTGAAGACCCTTGGCTTCCGTTGCAATACTGCGCTCGCAAAGGAATTGATATGCCTTCCGGACAGCGTTTTCGTCAGTTGATAAAATCAGCGTTTTCACAGAACACCCTCCTCTTGCAACAGCCCGATCAGTTTTTCGGTGCCCTCGTTCGTCCCTCCCTCAATGACTATTCGCTTTCTGTCATTTGTGATTGGAGAGTATGATTCAATTTCAAAACCCTGCAGCGCGGCCAAATCCTCCTCCATCCCGATATCGCCAAGAGAGATGGTGGACACCTTTTTCATTGGAACCTTCATGATCTGAATCTTTGTTGCCAGACGGGGTTCATTAAGTTTCCTGAGGACGGACAAGGCCGCCGGAAGTTGAGACTCGGTCTCTACTTCAACACCATCGATCTCTGACGTGGCAAGGATGTTGCCACTGTCACCGACATCGAACTGCGAGACATTTGAGATGTGGGGACGTTTGAGCAGTGACGCAACAGCCGAACCGACAATTTTGTTGGTAACGTCTTCGGTCATGGCCCCGGATAGGACAAGATCACAGCCGTCCCGGTGTTCAATCGCACGGCAAAGAATCCGGGCGATCAAAAGCGGATCATAAATGCTGTTTGCCTGTCCATGAAAAACCAGGACACCTTCATCAGCGCCAAGGGCCACAGCCTCCTTGAGAGACTTTTGAGCATCTTTTGCCCCAAAGCTCAAGGCTGTCACGGTCCCTCCCAGCTTTGCTTTGAGCTGTACTGCCGCTTCTATGGCGTGCTTATCGTAGTCGCTAATTTTCTCGGGCAACCCCCTCAACCTTAGCTCACCTGTCTTTTTGTCAAATCTCACTTCGGTTGAATCAACCACATGCTTTACCAAAACAACTATATTCATAACCAACCCCTACCATATTTAAGGATCGCGTTTGATCTCACGTAATTAAGCGCTGCCGACCAAGGGCCTTGCCCATACATGAACCGCTTCCGGTCGCTAACGTAGCCTTCTTATCTCCCTGCCCCCACCAGTGCGGAGCAGAGGCAGGGAGATCCAGATGATGCGCGTTACTTGTATTTTTCTGGAGCGAGAACCGTCTTATAAGCAAAATGACTATTCATCCAGTCCAGATATTCCCCCCTGTTCCGTACAATTCTTTCCGTTTCATGCTCGTTAATTTCCTGGGTGAGAATCTTTTCCATGCGCTGCTCTTCAACATGGTAGTGCCCGTACTTACTGCTTATTGACTCAGCCATCTTTTCCTCCTTTTAATCAATGCCAGCGGCCTGCATAACCAGGTCAAGAATGTGAACCGGTTCGATAGAAGAACCGGATTTTGTTTGTACTTCAGTAAATTGGTCCAGACAGTGAGGGCAGGCCACGATCAGTTTTTCAGCCTCTACTTCTTCGGCCAGGCTGAGCCTTTTCAGCCCAACCTTGTAAGACACATCGGGCAGAAGTCGCTTGAAACTGTTGAGGCCGTTACCACAGCAATAATCCCACTGGGTGACATGGTCATCCGCCTGGAAACTGATGCCGGAGATTGCTGCAATCAGGTTGCGCGGCGCTTCCCAGGAAAGGGTTTGCTTGTTCAGCGTGCAGGGATCATGGTAGGTGGCCTTAAGATTGACCTCATTTTCAAACTGGATCTTCCCTTGCTCATACAGCGACCAGATATAGTCGGTGATATAAACCACTTCAAAAGGGATCTCGAAATACTTGGGGTATTCATTTGCAAAAAACACATAATCGTGAGGATTCGTTATGATGACGGTTTTTGCTCCTGCCGCCTGAAGGCTCTCAACGTTCTTTTTGCCGAATGCGAGCCATAACTCCTGATCGCTCTCATAGAGCTCACCCAGGGTTGGAAATGGCTTGCCCAGGGTGCCAAAACCAACTCCAGCATGTTTAAGAATCTTTGCCGCGTTTCGAGGCACATCAGTGGTTTGAAAGGCATTGAAATAATCCACGAATAGCATTGTTTCGCCGCTCGTCGGCAGGTTGAGATCCTCTGCCCATCTACAGATTGCATCTCCAGCATTTTTCTCCCGGTCGAGATCTTCCGCAATGTATCTGGCGACATCGTCCCAATTTGTCGGGGGAGTTCCCTGGGCAATCAGATCTCTTCTGATCTTCCGCACCAAGTCGATCGTAGTGGTCGTCTGGCCATAAAAATCGCCGGTGTAGAGCGTGTTGGGACAACGAAGTTGACAGGCTCCGCATTCCAGGCAGAGCTGTGATGTGTCGGCCATCTCCGAAAGAACGCCGTTCCCTTCGGCCATCCCCAGAATTGCGGCGTGAAACCCGTATGAACTGCCACTTTCATCCCTCTCTTCAATAAAGACGGGACACACATCTCGGCAGAACTTATGCCGACAGGCAAATACGGCATAACAATCCCTGCGCAGCTCCGGGACAACTGCTTTGTCATCTCCCAGCGGAGCGTCATAAATACTTTTCTTGCTGATGAATTGTTTGGACATTCGAACCTCCATTTATTTTTTGTATGCGTCGTCAAGAAGATATTTGCCAGGATTCATGATGTTGTTCGGATCCAACATCCGCTTGATGTCCTTCATGAGATCATAGGACCCTTCGGCGAGCTCCTGATAACAGGCGACCTCCACATCGCCTGCCCGGCAACCACCATGGCAGGCCGAAATACTTCCACCTGCTTCCAGGGCCACCTCGGCAATTTCTCTTTTCATCTCGACAAATGCCTGCCAGAGTTCGGGGGTCATATCCAGTTCATTGACACCGATATCGATCTCGGTCAGATAGTCGCCGTAAGGCCGGAAGGGATTGTTGGTATACATGAACATGCCCCAATCATCGAAAATCCCGTCGTATTTAGCCTTGTAGCGATCAACAATTGCATGCCACTTTTCGCGGACCATGGGAAGTTCGCTATGATTGATCGCAGCATCTTCACAATGCCAGGTCATCATGGAAACCTCGCCCGCTTTATTGCGACCGTGATAGGTGATGTGGTAGCGATCATGACGTGAGGCCCAGTCACCCTTGGCAATTTCGTCGCCAAGATAAACAGCTTTGTGCTTATCAACTGCGGTTTCAAAAACCTTTTCCCGAGCCACGTTGACTTCAGCTTCCGTCCCGTAAAGAACGGCCAAGACAACCGACCGAGTTTCCTCCGGCTGGGGAATGAATGCTTCATCATCCCGTCTCAGAAATTCAATTTTTTGCGGGTCGAAGATCAGGGTTGCCGCCATCGTTTTCAACCCGAGCATCTCCAGGTCGAAAGCCAGATTGTGCGAATCCTCGAAAGATTTTGTTGCAAAATAGGCAGGCGCCTCTGCCTCCGGTTTTTTGCAGATATCCAAGGTTGCCTCTGTGGTCACCCCAAGGGTCCCCTGGTGACCTATAAAGAGGTCCTTCAGGTTGTAGCCAACGGAAGATTTACGAATCTTTCTTCCGCCACCTCCGCCGACCCGGATTACTTTCCCGGTGGGCAGGACGACTTCCTGGCTGATGACTAGGTTGTTGACATGGCCGTACCCTCCGCCGAGTAAACTGAACCCACCACTGCCAATCCGCCCGCCAATAATGGCGCAAGGATACGAGGCGGGATCATCGGGATAGAAGAGGCCCATCCGCCCCAGGACCTTGTTCAACTCCATCATTCCTACGCCAGGCTGAACGGTCGCCGTCATGTTGACATCATCGATTTCAATGATTTGATTCATTCGTTTAACGTCGAGCAAAATGCCGCGCTTGAGTGGAACGGCTCCATCAGCAAGTCCTGTTGCACCCGCTCGCGGAACGACGGGAATTTTAAACTCATTGGCGATTTTTATAATCTCGACCACCTCGTCAGTGGTCCCGGGCAGGACAACGACATCGGGGATATGTGCCTTCCAGTCATGAAGCGGGAACGGAGCCGGGACGGCTGCCCTCACGGCCCTGTGCGGCATATCAAGAAAAACATTTTCCCGGCCAATTGCGTTTTCCAGCTGCAAAATTGCCTTATCAAAATCCTTCGGCAGATCGTCGCGAACTGTTTTTTTGCTACCCTGAGTCATAGATACTTCTCCTTTGGTTGAGGGTACAGATGAGGCTTTTGCCTATATTCATGCCCACCGGCGCGTTCCCGATGGGGACTGCAAGCTCAATGAAAAGGTTCAAACAACTCCTTCAACAGCTCGGAGTTGCATACTTGGTGATCTCGTCCTTCGACACCTTGTGGACCGATCGAGCAAAACCTAAAAAAACTTTCTAAACCATCCAAGGTTCAGAGAACGGTGTTATATATGGCAAGGTACGTGCCAGACCATCGGGAACGAAACGGGCGACAGCGTCGGGGACCTCTAGGGAACGTTTTTTAATTGGAAGGTAAGCCCGGGAACACTTTGTATTTCAGGGACTTTGGGATGAGTTTAAAAGACAGGTGCTTCTCTATATTTTTTGTGACGCCGGTATAGGAAAGGGCTTTCTCAGCGATTTCATAGAAACTAAATAATGATGCATATCCGCAATTCAAGGAAGGAGCGATGCTGAAATGGGAGTCTCCAGAAGAGACTTACAGTCCTTTCTCGATTAGGTTAGAATATCAGGAGTCGCTGCAGAAAAGCACCTAACTCCATCCAGGCTGGTCTTAGAAATTTATTTTTCACATAACAAGGCATGATTTTATTTGCATGAAAAAAACCATTAACTATCTGGCATAAAGTACTTTTTACCTCATAAAAAACAACATACGCCTCTCTTTTCGGCTCCAAAGGCCTTCCATGCTTGCATTAAGAAGATGCAACCATATTCCTTTTCTGCATAATTTCGACTTAGCCGCCCCCCCCCCCCCGATCGGACACCCTGCAAGACATACCATCAAGAAAAAAAATAATCTGACCATTTATCTTTGATGCAATATTGCAATTTTTTGGATAGAATGGCGTTTGGCGGCTTGACCTACAGCAAACTGAGTTAGATGACAAGCAATCAACAGCATCAAGCCGTAATCAATTTTATCCTGTGAGCAGCCTAGAGGTTACCCGATGTCCAAAGAATTCGACCCCTCATTTTTCGTCAATCCCAGCCCGGACATGAAGCAACACCTAGAAGCATTCCAAAAGGCCCAATTCAATGCAATTGGCGAGGGCGTTTTATCCGTCAATACGTCTGGCAAAGTCCTTTTGTCCGACAAGATTATCAGGGAGGCTCTCGGCATTTCTCCTGGGGATCACCTCAATGAACTCTTACCGAAGTTATGGGCCACCGTAGAGGATACCTTCCAGGATAGAAATCGTAGATTTGTCGTCTCTTTACAAATTAGTGACATGGCCTTCCTTGTGATGATATCCCCAATTTTAATGGGACTGGACATGGTGGGTGCCACTTGTGTTTTTGTCGAGAATTCCGATTTAGAACAAATGGCCAAAGAAATGAGGACCTATCAGGAATTAAACAAAGAGCTCTTAGCTATAATCAATGCTTCATCAGAAGGCTTGTGGGTTTCAGATGCAAATGCCAACGTTCTTCGTCTAAACCCCGCCTCCGAACGGATTAATCAACTTAAAAGTGTGGATGTTGTCGGTCGCAATATTCAGGAATTAGTTGACGAGGGAATCCTGGAAGAAAGCGTTACTCAAAAAGTTATCCAAAAAAAATCGGTCATAAACTCGTTACAGGTGAAGCACGGCCGGAAGTTAATAACGACAGGTACGCCCGTTTTTAACGACGAAAATAAATTGATCAGGGTCGTGGTTAGCGAGAGAGACATCACTGAAATTGACAATCTTCAGCACGAATTAGAAGAAAAAGAAGCGCTGA
Source organism: Desulfuromonadales bacterium (assembly GCA_032251255.1). Lineage (GTDB taxonomy): Bacteria > Desulfobacterota > Desulfuromonadia > Desulfuromonadales > Geopsychrobacteraceae > BM509. The sequence continues at coordinate 1,269 of JAVVDY010000030.1, read as the reverse complement.
ACGACCAGATTCAGCATCATATAGCTGAAATTCAAAAGGAAAAGCTAGCGACACATACCATTATCGCAAAAAGCCCCTGCATGATTAAAACCTTGCGGCAGGCAATTAAAGTAAGCCCTGTCGATTCCACAGTTTTGATCCTTGGCGAATCCGGAGTAGGAAAAGGTCTTTTTGCCGACCTGATTCACAAATATTCAGATCGTTCGGAAAAACCAATAATCAAGATAAACTGCGGGGCCATCCCCGAATCATTAATTGAGTCCGAGCTTTTCGGCCATGAGAAGGGAGCCTTTACCGGAGCACAAACGGCTAAACCCGGTTACTTAGAAATGGCTGACGGTGGGATTCTCTTCTTGGATGAGATCGCCGAACTCCCGCTGGGATCGCAAGTGAAGTTGCTGCGTTTTTTGGAAGACGGGCAAATTATGCGTGTGGGGGGGACTAAAAGCCGTAACGTAAACATACGAATCCTCACCGCAACCCACCGCAACCTAGAAGAGATGGTCGAGCAAGGAACATTCAGACTGGATCTTTTTTATCGCCTAAACGTCATTCCCCTAAGAATCCCCCCCCTGCGAGAACGTAAAGAGTGCCTACTCCCCCTCATTCGCCATTTCATTGAGAGTAACGGAGAGAAGGCAGGCGTAAAAAAACGACTGTCCCGGGAAACGACAGATGCTCTTCTCTCATACTCTTTTCCGGGAAACATCCGGGAACTTATGAATATTTGCGAGCGCCTGGTTGTAATGTCCGAGAGGGATCTCATCGGAACTGAAGATTTACCTCTTAATATTATAAGCAATCTCCCGAATAGAGGAGATGTAGACCCGACAAGTGGAGGCTGGTCGGAGGGAATGTCTCTTCAGCATGCGCTAGACAACACGGAGAGAATCATCTTAAAAAAATCATTGGAAATCTTTGGAACCCAGCGCAAGGCGGCTAGAGCTCTTGGGGTGAATCAATCAACCATAACCAGGAAATTGCAGAAATATGGTTTGGAAAATCGATAGGGGTTTTAACCTATGACCTTTTGACACTTTATGACGAAGCAGGGTTTCGGCAATGCTCCGCTCCTGCAGTCGTGTAAAGCATCTAACCCTTCGGTAATAGCGCCGGGGCGCTTACAGCCCCGGCGCACAACCGAAATATAAGTCGCCAAAAGTGAATTGCGTTATCTGCACAATATTCCTGCTGATGTTTAAAATGAGAACGCAACCGACAGACCGAAGGCGGACTCATCGTCGATCCCGGAGATATCTTCGGCATCGT
>JAVVDY010000029.1:0-27939 GCA_032251255.1 Desulfuromonadales bacterium | reverse complement strand
TATTGTGCCAGAAAACTCTACTTTTGACATGTCAACCTACCGGGGAAGCTTACGACACCCGCATACCCTAAATAGACACGGGTTTTTGTGTCCATAATGCCATCACCGTCCCAATGTGTATTAGTTTCCCCACTGACGCGTTGAGCGGTTTCAACCCTTATCCTTTCAGCTTCAGAACTATTAGGAAGCTGCGCAGCATCCATCACCCGAAGTAAAACAAAAGATGCATCCTCTTCTGTGTAATCCAGACTATCCACATCCGGATCAACACGCGTAGCAATAAGAAAACTCAGGCTTGGTATGCCACCGACCTTCTTTCTTTCATTGTCATGGATTTGAACTTTTGCACTTTCATAGTTTATTGAAAATAACTCACCTATATACTCATTTTTCTGTATTAGCTTTTGGAACCATTTCTGCGTTTCCCGTTTTGAAATATTTACTAAATCTCCAGCAATACCTTTTTCAATATCCATGCAATGCCCCCTTAGCTATCATTTCAGCGATCTTCAAAACTAAACGAATTAAACAAGCATAAATTTGACAAAAAAAACGCTGGTCAGCAAAATGCTAACAACAGCGAAAAATTCTACGTAAATTTTTAGATTCTCCCAAAACCAACCCCCACACACATTCACACGTAAATAGCACAACAAATTCGTTGGGTCAATACAGGCCACTTCAAACCAGTTAAAATCTTTAAGTAAATCCCTTGATTCCACCCCTTTTTTAAGATAAAGAATGGATGTAAGGCATTAGCACACATCCTAAAGGGGAGAACGTTCACCTTTTCAACTAATTAACAGCGGAGCTCCAGATGCCACAGAAAATTGAGTATCCTGAACTAATAATCGGAATAGTTGGAGCCGTAGGAACCGACCTTAAAAGTGCTACCAAGCTAATCAAAGATGAACTCAACATTCTTGGATATAGCTCCGAAGAGATCAGAATCAGCAAAATCCTTTCCGAGTTTGAGCATTTTAAGCACCTAAAAAACCTTTCAAAAAATGAAGCTGAGCGAATCGCAGCATTCATGAAAGCAGGAGACGACCTTAGAAAAAAAGTTAAAAGACCCGAAGCAATGGCAACTCTTGCAGTTGGGGCAATTAGACAAATCAGAAAAGTATTGAGTGGTGCCGAAGAGAGACCCGTGACAAAACATGCCTATATTCTCAATTCACTCAAAAGACCAGAAGAAATCAGCCTATTGAAAAGAATATACGGAGACTTGTTCTTACAGTTTTCCATATACACCCCAAGGGAGAAAAGAAAAGAAGCTCTCGCAAAGAAAATATGCAGGACAGTTGGCGGTACAAACCATCTCGACTACACAGATCAAGCCGAAGAGCTAATAAATAAAGACGACAAATCAGGGCATAAAGACTATGGTCAAAATGTCCAAGATGCATTTGCAACTGCCGATTTCTATATTAAAGACCTTGGCGACAATGGAACCAGAGACCAAATCCAACGAGTCTTAAACACTTTTTTCGGGCACCCTTTTATAACCCCATCACAAGATGAGTTTGGACTCTACTTCGCCAACGCTGCTGCCAGAAGGTCAGCGGACCTTTCAAGGCAAGTAGGAGCAGCCATTCTATCTGAGCATGGAGATATAATCTCTGTTGGATGCAATGACGTTCCAAAGTATGGAGGAGGCATTCCATGGGAAGGCGATAAGGGAGATTTTAGAGATTTCATTATTGGTAAGGACCAAAACGTATCAACCAAAGATGACTTAGTTAAAGAGCTTTTGGGAAAGCTAAAAGATGTTGGGTGGCTAAACGAAGAGATGTCTGAAAAAGAAGCTTTGGACCTCGCCAAGGAAGCTCTCTACTCTAGCGATGCGCCCCTTAAGGGGACAAGAGTTGCGAGCTTAATAGAGTTTGGCCGAATAGTACATGCTGAAATGAACGCACTAATGGATGCAACAAGGCAAGGAACTAAAGTAGCGAATGCAACACTATACTGCACAACGTTCCCATGCCATATGTGCGCAAGGCATATCATTGCTGCAGGAATCAAACGAGTTGTCTTTGTTGAACCCTACCCCAAAAGCATGGCTGAAGCACTTTACTCGGACCTTGCAGCAATTGATGAACTCAATAGCACCGAGCAAAAAGTAAGCTTTGAATCATTTGTTGGCATTTCACCAAATAAGTATGACAAGCTTTTTGCTAAAGGAACAAGAAAAACAAAAGATGGTTATGCAATCGACTGGGACACAATGCGTAAAACTCCAACTGTAGATATTTTCAGAGAATCTTACGTTGACAGTGAGACAGTCGTCACTGGGTCTCTTGAGAGCATTCAAGAAACCCTTGGACAAACCTAAGCGTCTTAGATATAGTCAAAAAAACAAGTGGAGGAGGCCTTAAATGACATTTCCAGAAGGATGGTTGCAGCAGCAAATCAACACCGCGAAGCAAACCATTAACGAGTGGCCAGAAGTAAAGCGCGAAGTTATGCTTAAGGAAGATGCAGAAGATGTTTTTCCAGAGGAAGCAACTCGCGATATTGTGGTTAACGAATAGCAAATAAAGAGATTCTTACAAAAACCTACAGCATCAAGACTGTAGGTTTTTTTTGCCTATTACAACCCATTTTCTTGTTCCCCCAAAACTCTTTAGGGATATTTTTAGGGATACAGAAACCATTGAAAATTAATTTATTGTTTAATCTCGAACACTTATAGGGCCTGTTAAATACTGGCCTTCGTACCACAGATAAAAAAGCCGTCCTGGCCATAACGTCAGGACGGCTTTTTTGTTTCCGGTCTGTCGCTTTGCGGGCAACAGCCGGTTCAGGACAGAAATCGAAAAGCAGTTATGGCGGGCTGGTCGCGCTCATCACCAGGTAGGTCGTGTAGCCGACGTAACAGGCGAGCAGGACGACACCCTCAACCCGGTTGACCCTCCCGACCCGCCCCCCGAAACCGTAGCAGATGAGAAACAGCGAAAGCGTCAGGACAGCCATCGTCAAGATATCACGGGAGAGGACATCTGACGTGACGGTCAGCGGGCGGATCACCCCGGCAATGCCGACGACCGCCAGGGTGTTGAACAGGTTGGAACCGAGAACGTTGCCCAGCGCGATGTCATGCTCCCCCTTTCGCGTCGCGATGACTGAAGAGGCAAGCTCCGGCAGCGAGGTCCCCACCGCGACAACCGTCAGTCCGACGATCAGATCGCTGACACCGAAGAGGCGGGCCAGGTCAACGGCGCCCCACACCAAAAGACGGGAACTGGCAATCAGCAGCAGCAGCCCGGCCACCAGCCAGAATGTCGCCCTGCCCGTCGGCAGGGTGCGCTGCGTCAGCTCCCGTTCCATTTCATGACCCAGCGAATCGGCCGGTTTTCTCATCCCCTGCCAGATGGTCCAGCCAAGCAGGGCGGCAAAAGACAGGAGCAGAAGGACCGCGTCGAGGCGGGTGATCTGTCCGTCCCACACCTGCCACGCCGCCAGTGCGGTCACCGCAGTGAGCAGAGGAAGTTCTTTCCTGAGGACCTGGGAATGAACCGCAATCGGGCTGATCAGCGCTGTCAGGCCGATAATTAATGCGATGTTGGTAATGTTCGAACCATAGGCGTTCCCCAAGGCAATGCCGGGGTTCCCCTGCGCAGCGGAAAGAGCGGAGACAACCATTTCCGGCGCCGAGGTGCCGAAGCCGACGATCACCATGCCGATCAGCAAGGGAGGCATGCCGAAATGCCTTGCCACCGAGGCGGCCCCCTCGACGAAACGGTCGGCACTCCAGACCAGGAGGATCAGACCGAAAATGACCGCAGCAATAGGCATCAGCATGGTGAGCTCCAACGTTCAATAGCCCCGGGATGGCGGTCGTCGAGGGCAGACGCGCAACACCCTTTAGGGATCACGACACCACCGGGATCAGGCCGCTTTGCAGAATACCGTCAAACATGAACTGAACCGCGAGGGCCGTCAGCAGCACGCCGAACACCCGGCTGACGACATGCATCCCGGTCACCCCGAAAAGCTTTTGCACCTTTGTCGCCACCAGCAGCAGGGCCATCGTCAGCAGCAGCACAACTGCCAGCGCCGCGAGGATGACGAACTCCGCCATGAGGTCCCCCTTGGCGTTGGCCATCAGCAGGATCGTCGCCCCCATGGTTCCGGGACCGGCGATTAACGGGGTTGCCAGCGGAAAGATCGAGATATCATGCTTTTCAACCGCCTCGCTGGTTTCCTCGATTGTTGTCGATGTCCCCCCCGAGCTGCGGGCGAACACCATATCGATACCGATCAGCAGCAGCAGGATTCCCCCCGCCATCTTCAGAGCCGCCAGGGAGATACCGAGGCTTTGCAGGAGAAGATCTCCCACCAGGGCGAACAGCAACAGAATCAGGCTGGCCACCAGGGTGCCGCGAATCGCCATCGAGCGTCGAAACGAACTCGATGCGTTAGGCGTCATTGCGGCAAACATGGCGGCAACATCTATCGGCCCGATGGTCGCGAAAAATGTGGTGAATGCAACTACGGCTATTTCAAACATGTCAGTGCGCCGCCATTTCCTCTTCGTTAAGGTCAGGTTCAGTACAGTTCAGCAGCCAGTGTACTGCGCCGATCATCATCGGCAAGGGCTCCGGAACGCGTCCTGGGTGCAGCGACATCATCACTGATCACCGAACTCCCCGGCATAAAACTGCCTGATTTCACGGTACGCCTCCTCGGCTGTTTCAACGTAACAGATCAGTTCCAGATCCTCCGCCGAGATCATCCCCTCCTCGGCCAGGGCTTCAAAATTGACGATACGCTGCCAGAACGCTTTGCCGAAAAGCAGCACGGGAATCCGCTTGACCTTCCGGGTCTGCACCAGCGTCAGAGCATCAAAGAGCTCATCCAGGGTGCCAAATCCACCGGGAAAGGCAACCAGCGCCTTGGCGCGCAACAAAAAGTGCATCTTCCTGATCGCAAAATAATGGAACTGAAAACAGAGCTCCGGGGTGATATAGCGGTTCGGCGCCTGTTCCATCGGCAACACGATGTTCAGCCCGATGCTCTTCGCTCCCGCCTCATCGGCGCCGCGATTTGCCGCCTCCATGATCCCCGGGCCGCCACCTGTGACCACAACGAAATGACCTGGCTCATGACAGGCGGCCTGGTTCGACAACAAATGTGCAAACCGCCGGGCTTCCTCATAATACCCGGAATGCTCAAGCACCTTGCGGGCACGCTGATCCGCCTGCCTGGCTCGCGGATCATCAGGGGCGGCGTCCAGCGCACGGCAAGCCTGCTGGTAGTGTTGCCTGGCGACTTCGGGTTCCAGGGTCCGGGCGCTGCCGAAGACAACAACGGTGCTCTGGATTCCTGCCGCCTGCTGTATTAACTCAGCCTTTAAAAGTTCCAGCTGGAGTCGCACCGGACGGAGATCGTCGTCCAGCATGAACTGCGGATCAAGGTAGGCCAGCCGAAAGGAACTGGATTCGGTCTGCGGACTTTTAACGCACAGTTCCGACGCACAGACAACGTCTTTCGTGCTCGGGAACGGACCGTATTTTGGCTTCTCCATAATCATCACTCCTGACGACAGCGCTATCCGGACAGGGGGACAGTCCCCCTAGCCCTTCGGACGTGTTGACCTCCTGGCCATTGAGCGAAAAGGGATTATCCACAGGGGACTCACCGTCAAGGTCAGGGCGATGACCTGCAGGGTGGTCTGGTATGAAAAGTGACTGACAACCCCCAGGTTCAGCCCAATGGCCGCCAGGACAAAACTGAACTCACCTATCTGGGCAAGGTGGTCGGCAAATATCCTGCGGAAAGGAAGATGAATTTCCTTCCTGACGCCAACCCAGACGAGCAGGCCGACCAGGACGATAGCCCAGGTCAGGGTTGTCAGGATGGGCAGAATGGGGTCAACCTGCAGCGACATGATGGGTGCCTGTCTCCGGCCCGGGCATCCTGACAGCCAGTCGGATAGAGGCCGAAGGGCCCCCCAGTCAACCCGGACGAAATAACCAAAAAACCAGATGAGACGAGAAACGGAGAACCTGCAAAACAGAATGCCGCGACAGACACATTCCAGGTTTTGCATGCGGAGCGAATATATATGAGCTGTACGGTATCGTTCACCCTAGAGGGTCATTGGCAATACCGGCGTGTTCCGGCTATCACAGAACAACACCCCGGAATCTGTTTTTGCATAAAAGGATAACTCAACCTTCGCGTTGGTCAACCATGACGGAATGAACCGGTAGGCGGTCGAGCCGTTGGCCGTGATCTTGATCGAGGCACATTTGCTCGGCCCGATATCCCCCCTGCACCGCGGCCCCACGGCTGAGAGATTGAGCCATGAGGACCCTGAATTTGAGCGGACTCCGCTCTGCCCGGAAAACCCACCAGCATCTCCGAAACGCATTATAGTAAAACATATTGTATAGTTAAACAAATGTTGCCAGGATGAAAAAGGCAGCATTCAGATTCCGTCCGAGCGCGCCAACTGACGTTCGAAATATTGTTCGTGAGCCGGGATACAACCTTCAAATGTTGAATTTCGAGCTCACCGATATGGAAGACCCTGTTATTCGAGATCCCGGTTTGCCCTGTGGGCGGACAGCCGCTGCAGCCGGACCACAACAAGGAGGACCCCGATGGTAAATCCCGACCACACGACCCAGCAAGCGGCCTACCTTCTGGACAGCAGCGGCGGCGGCCAGCCTCTCGCCTGGGAGGCGAAAGCCCGGCCACACAGCGCGACCCAGACCCTCTGGCTGAACCTGAACTACACCGTCGAAGAGACCCGGCGCTGGATGACCGAGGAGAGCGGCATCGATCCAATCGTCCTCGAATCCCTCCTTGCCGAGGACACGCGGCCACGCTGTTTTGTCCAGGGGCAGGGGCTTCTGGCCATTCTGCGCGGCGTCAATCTCAACCCGGGAGAAAACCCCGAAGACATGGTTTCGGTCAGGATCTGGATCGAACCCTCGCGGGTTATTACGGTGAGCAATCGCAGGCTGATGGCGCTGGGTGACATTGCCCAGAGTCTCGAGAGCGGGGATGGACCGCGTGACAGTGGCGACTTCCTCGTCCAGCTGACCCAGAGACTGGCCCGCCGGATGGCCTCGGTGCTGGACGATTTCGATGACGCGGTCGCCGAACTTGAGGATGAAGTTCTTGTGCAGGAGAACCTGCAACTGCGCACCACGATCAGCATTCTGCGCCGACAGGCGATCCGCCTGCGGCGCTACCTCGCCCCGCAGCGTGAAGTGATGGCCCGCCTGCAGACCGAGAAGGTCGCATGGTTCAGTGATCTGCAACGGGCACAGTTCAGGGAAGTCGCCGACCAGGTCACCCGCTACGTGGAAGACCTCGACTCCGCAAAAGATCGTGCTGCGATCATTCAGGATGAACTTGAGGCCCGCATCGGGGCGCAGATGAACAAGACCATGTACCTTTTGTCGATCGTTGCTGCGATCTTCCTGCCGTTAGGCCTGTTGACCGGTCTGCTCGGGATCAATGTCGGCGGCATCCCCGGGACCGAGAATCCCTATGCGTTCATCGTCGTCTGCATCGTGCTTGTTCTCATTGCGATCATTCAGGGGATTCTTTTCCGCAGGATGCGCTGGATGTAACGGCGTCAAGCGACCCTCGCCAGCTGCGACCTTGCCGTTTTTCCGGTGTTTCAAGCTTTTTCTCCGGGCCGGCGAATTGCATTCAGACAGAACCTTTGTGGGGTGAGATCCATGACCAAACTTGAACTGCTGATCAATTATTTTCTCGGCCCGCTCGTCAGCATCGCCGTGATCTCCGGTTGTTTATTCGGCCTCAACCTGCTGCTCAGCCATCTCCAGCGGGCTCACCCGGAGCGCAGCATACATCGCCAGGTTGTCATGGTCATAACCACGTTGATTGCGTTGATCGGTCTGATTGTCCTGCTCCCGATCGACGACGCCCTGCGTGGCCAGATTCTGAGCCTGCTCGGCATCCTGCTCAGCGCCACGATCGCCTTGAGCTCAACGACCTTTCTGGGCAACGCGCTGGCCGGGGTGCTGCTCCGAAATGTCCGCAGTTTCCGCACAGGGGATTTCATTTACATCAACGAACAATTCGGCCGCGTCTCCGGTCGGGGTCTGTTTCACATTGAAATCCAGACCCGTGATCGCGACCTCGTCACCCTCCCCAACCTGTATGTGACCAACAACCCGGTCAAGGTCATCCGTGATTCCGGCACGATGGTTTCTGCGGAGGTCTCGCTGGGCTATGACGTTCCGCGCGGCCGCATCGAGACCCTGCTGGCGCAAGCGGCCAGGGAATCAGGACTGGAAGATCCTTTCGTGCATATCATGCAGCTGGGGGACTTTTCTGTCCATTACCGGGTCAACGGCATGCTGACCGACGTTAAACAGTTGCTCTCCGCCCGCTCGCGGCTCAACGGGGCGATCATCGACACCCTGCACAATGAAGGCATTGAAATAGTCTCGCCCCGGTTCATGAATACCCGCGATGTGGCCGAGCAAACCTTCATCGCCCGTCCGGACACCGCTGCCGCCGGGGCCAGTGAAACGAAGGACCCGGAAGGGATCATCTTCGACAAAGCCGAAAAAGCGGCGACCCTGGAAGAGCAGAAAGCCTGCCTGTCAGAGCTCGAGCAACGGGCCGAGGCTCTTGGCGAGGAGATGTCCGCGGCAACGGAAGACCAGAAAGCTAAACTCTCGCAAATGCTCGACCGGCTGCGCGGACAACAGGAGCGGCTGTCGGCGCGGATTGCCCATGATGCGGAGAAGATCGACAAGGAAAAATCCGTGGGATAGTCCATCTTCCGACAGGGTCATCCCCCGCCAGAGGGATTGCCGCTGGCAACAGCTGGTGAACCGGCGCTTGAACGGGTCCCGAAAGCGGAATAATTCTCTATCCAGGCAAAAGAAAAGCCCCATATTCCCTGCTAGAATGAATACTGACCGAGCTCTTTCATGGTGAGCGGTTCGACGTCAAGATCTTCTTCCGGGATTCTGACAATGCGCATTTTTTTATCCTCTGTGCTGCTGCTGACGCTTCCTTTCACGGCCTGTGCTGCCTCGATCTCCCTGGCCGAAGCCCTCCGCCAGGGCCTGCAGAAAAACCCGGGATATCTGGCCTCCACTGCCGACACGGCCGCTGCCCGTGCGGTTTCCGCTCAGGCGGCCAGCCAGCGCTTGCCGAGATTGGATTTGAAGGAAAACCTGCTCTGGACCAACGAACCTGGTGGCAGCCTGTTCATCGCTCTCAACCAGGAACGTCTGCAACTGAGCCCATCCGCCGACGACTACAATTATCCACCGACGCGCGCAGATTTTGAGACCCGTCTGCAACTGACCCAACCGCTTTACAACCCGGACATCCGTTACGGATACAGACAGGCGAAAAAGCAAGCGGCCGCCTCGGAGGCCCGCCAAAAAGCCGACCGGGAAACCCTGCTGCTGGAGATCTTCGCGGCTTATCTTGAAGTGCAGAGCCAGTCAAGTATTTTATCGTGGGTGGAGAGTTCGATCAGGGAGGCCGATGAGATTTTGCGGCTCGCTGCTGAAAAGGAGAAGGCAGGTGTCGGCCTTAAGGCCGAAACGCTGAGCGCGCGGGTCCACCTGTCTGAAAGCCGGCGGCTGAAGATACAAGCCACCAATGCCTTCAACCTGGCGCGCCGCAACCTGGCCCTGATCCTCGGCAGTGATGAAGAGGCGCTGGACATTGAGGCCCCGGTGACAGTCGATCTGCTGGGGCCGCCCCCCGCGGAGCAGACACTTCAGCGCCCTGACCTGCAGGCAATCGATCTGCAGCGCCAGTCTTTCAGCCTGGCCCGTGAGCAGAGGGAAGCAGCCTGGCACCCCCGCATCAATGCCGCGGCCTCCTGGTCGTCCCATGATCGCGACTACCCATTTTCGGATCTTGCTGACAGCTGGGGACTGCACCTGGGGCTATCCTGGGTCCTCTATGACGGCTCGAGCCGACAGTATGCAGTGAACAAAGCGCTGGCCGAAGAACGCAGTATGGCTGCCCGCCAGAGAATGGCTGAGCGGCAGGCGCTCTTTGATGTTGAACAGGCGCGCTTGGAAGGAGACATGGTCTCCCAGCAGTTGGAGGTAGTCGGCTCTTCCCGTGCAGCCGCAGGGGAAAGCTACAGGCTGCTGAAGAGTCGCTACAGCAGTGGCCTGGCCCCTCTTTCGGAGCTTCTTTCGGCCCAGTCGAGACTCGAAAAAACCCGCGCCGACCTGGTGTCTACAGAACTTCAGCTGCTGTACAATCTGGCCCGGCAGCATTACCTGCTGGGATCTCTGTCCGGCGAGATTCTGGGCAAGGAAGGAACAGGCAAATGAACCGAGTCACCCTGTTTATCTGTCTCCTGTTGTTCCTCCAGGGGTGCAATGAAAAGATTGAACCCGGCAGGGTCAGCGAGGCGGATGAAAAACAGCTTCCGGTCACCCTGCTGACCCTGCAGCCTTCCCTGATGGGAACCGAGGAAGAGTTTGTCGGCACCGTGGAAAGCCGGGATCGTGCGGTATTGACCGCGCGGAGCAGCGGACTGGTGGCGCGGCTCGAGGTGCGCGAGGGAGCACGGGTTAGCGAAGGCCAGCTGCTTCTGGAGATCAGCGATAACTCCGCTGCCGAGCGGCTGCGCGCTGCCGATGCCGCAGTTCGGGTCGCAGAACGGCACACCGCCACGGCACGGGTCAACCTCACCCTGGCGGGACAGACCGAAGAACGTTATCGACAGCTGCTGGCCGCTGAAGCGGTCACACCGCAGGAGTACGACCAGATCAAAGCCGAACGGGACAGATCCAGGCAGCAACTGGCCGCTGCCGAGGCGGAACTGGCACGTGGCCAGGCCGAGCGTGATATCGTCCGCAGGAACAACTCACATAACCAGGTGACGGCTCCATTCTCCGGACAGGTCGTTACCCTGCAGGTCAAACAGGGCTCGACGGCATCCCCCGGAACCCCGCTGCTGGTCATCGACCGGGAGGGTGCCAGGCAGGCCAGAATCAAGTTACCGGAACGGCTGCTCGGAGAGATGGCGATAGGGACTTCATTGACCCTCCACGTGCCCGCTCTTCAGCGTGATTTTACCGGGGAAATTTCACAAATCCAGGGTGGCAGCGACCCCGCGACCCGAAGCTTTGACCTGATCGTCGACCTGCCGGCCGCAAACGACCTGCCGACAGGACTTTTTGTTCGTGCGCGCCGCCCCTTGCCGGCGGAGGAACTGCTGCTGATCCCGGAGACGGCCATTGCCATGCGTGGCCAGCTGACCGGTGTTTTTCAGGAGCAGCAGGGCAAACTCTCATTCCGCCTGGTTCGGCTTGGCCGCCGTTTCGGTGACCAGCTGGAGGTCCTTTCCGGGCTGAAAGCCGGCGACCGCGTGGTGAAGGAAGAGGTCGCCCGGGAACTCGATGGAGCTCGCGTGGAGAACCTCCCTTGAGAGAAAAAAAAATGAACTTTGCGACCAGGATTGTCGACCGGTTTCTGGATGGCAACCTGTCGATTATCCTGATTCTGATTTCGGTCCTCGCCGGCGTGGCAGCGCTGACCCTGACACCGCGCGAAGAAGAACCGCAAATCGTCGTGCCGCTGGCTGACGTCTATGTCCACGTGCCTGGGGCGAGCGCAGATGAGGTCGAAAAGCAGGTCGCTTCGCGACTGGAAAAGCTGCTCTGGCAGGTCGACGGGGTTGAGTATGTCTATTCTATGTCCCGGGCCGACCTGGCAATTGTGACCGTCCGGTTCTTCGTCGGCGAAGACCGGATCTCTTCTCTGGTTAAACTGCACAACAAGATCACGACCCATACAGATATCGTCCCTCCGGGAGTCAGCGGCTGGGTGATCAGGCCTGTCGAGGTGGATGATGTCCCGATCATCAACCTGTCCCTCTACTCTGACAGACACTCGGATTTTCAATTGCGGCGGGTTGCCGAAGAGGTGATCGACCGCCTGCAGGAGGTTGAAAACACGTCCCGGACCGAGATCATCGGCGGTCGCCCCAGACAGGTCCTGGTGGAGATCGATCCGGCTGCCCTGGCAGCTCGCAAGCTCGACATAATGCATGTCCGGCAGGCCCTCGCCGGGGCCAACCTGGAACTTCCGGCGGGCAGTTATCAGCGCGGCGACCAGGAAATCCTGGTCCGCAGCGGCAGCTTTCTGACCTCGGCAGATGAAATCTCCGCACTGATGATCGCGGTCGAGCGGGACGCACCGGTCTATCTTCGCGATGTCGCCCGTGTCACGGATGGCATGGCAGAGCCGAGCAGTTACACCCGCCTCCGTTTCGGTCCGGCCGAAACGGGCGCCGCTACCGGACAGGAATACCAGGCGGTGCATATCGCCGTGGCAAAGAAAACCGGCACCAATGCGGTCCGTGTCGCTGAGGAGGTCATCGGCAAACTTGACAGCCTGCAGGGGGAGGTGATCCCGGACGACATGCAGGTGAGGGTGACGCGGAATTATGGTGAAACCGCAGATCACAAGGTGAACGAACTGATCACCCACCTGGTGATCGCCATCGTCACGGTTCTGGCGCTGGTGTTCTTTGCGCTGGGGGGCCGGGAAGCGCTCATCGTCGCGGTATCGATTCCGATCATCTATTCACTGACCCTGCTGGTGAATTACTGGTTCGGCTACTCCATCAACCGGGTCACGCTCTTCGCGCTGGTGCTTGCCCTGGGGTTGCTGGTCGATGACCCGATTGTCGATGTGGAAAACATCTACCGCCACTTCAAGATGAAAAAGGAACCCCCGCGCGACGCGGTTCTCTCAGCGATCGATGAAGTACGTCCGCCGGTCATCGTTGCCACCCTGGCGGTGATTCTCTCCTTCCTCCCGATGCTCTATATCACCGGGATGATGGGTCCCTACATGCGACCGATGGCCGTCAACCTGCCCTTGACCATGATCATGTCCCTCCTGGTCGCGTTCACCGTCACTCCCTGGATGAGCTATCACGTGCTCAAGGGGGAGTACGGAAAATCAGAAGAGGCCGAATTTGTCCTTGAAGGGACCCGCACATACCGTGTTTACAAACGAATTCTTGCCCCCTTTCTCAATTCACGCCTTAAAGCATGGATCCTGCTTGGCGGGGTTTTCCTGCTGCTGATCATTTCCGTTGCGATGCCGGCCTTCAACCTGGTCCCGCTGAAAATGCTCCCGTTCGACAACAAGAACGAGTTCCAGCTGATTGTCGATCTCCCTGAAGGTGCGACCCTCGAGCAGACCGATGGCGTGGTGCGCGAACTGGAAGCCTACCTGGCCACCGTCAACGAGATTACCGATTACGAGGCGTACGTCGGCACCGCCAGCGCCGTCGACTTCAATGGTATGGTCCGTCACTACTACATGCGCCAGGCCCCGAACCTGGCTGATATCAGGATCAACCTGGCGGACAAAAGCCGGCGCTCCCAGCAGAGCCATGAAATCACCTTGCGGCTGCGCGACGAGCTGACCCGGATTGCCGAGGAGCGCGGCGCCCTGTTGAAAATCGTTGAGCTGCCGCCCGGGCCTCCGGTGATCGCGACCCTGACGGCGGAGGTCTATGCAGAGGATGGCGTCGATTATCAGCAACAGCTGTCAGCGGCAACACTGATAAAACAGCGGATGAGCATTGAAGATAAAGTGGTCGACGTGGATGACAGCAGAGAGGCAGGACAACGGCAACTTCACTTTGTCCCCGAACGGGACAAGCTCGCCCTGGCCGGCATCAGCACGGCCAGCCTGGCCAGAACCCTGGCGGTCGCACTGCACGGCGCACAGGTCGGCACGCTGCACAGCGACAGCGAGAAAAACCCGCTGCCTATTCTCCTCAGGCTCCCGCTGGCCGAGCGCTCATCAAGTACCGCGCTGGGAAACCTGCAGATCATGGGTGCGAACGGCCAGCTGGTGCGCCTGTCCGAGCTCGGGTCCTTTGTGGAGCAACATCTCGAACCGACCATTTACCATAAAAACCTGCGACGGGTGACGTATGTCTTCGCTGAGGTCGCCGGGAAAAGTCCGGTCAACGCCATTCTCAACCTGTCCGATCATTTCAGCGAGACCCCCCTGCCCCGGGGGACGTCGGTGGTCTGGAGCGGGGAGGGGGAATGGAAAATCACCCTTGACGTCTTCCGCGACCTGGGGATCGCCTTCGGCGCGGCGATGATCTTGATCTACCTGCTGCTGCTGATCGAAACGGGCTCCTACGTCATGCCGTTGATCATCATGGTCGCCATCCCGTTAACCATGATCGGCATCATGCCCGGATTCTGGGTGCTCAATCAGATCGCCAACAACCCGGTCGGGGGGTATGATACCCCGGTCTTTTTTACCGCCACCGCGATGATCGGCATGATTGCCCTGGCCGGGATTGTGATCCGAAATTCGATCATCCTGATCGACTTCATCCACCAGGCAGAGAAGCGTGGCACCCCGTTACAGCTGGCCTTGATCGAAAGTGGCGCGGTCAGGCTGCGGCCGATCCTGCTCACGGCCGGCGCCGCCCTGCTTGGCAACTGGATCATAACGCTCGACCCGATCTTCTCCGGTCTCGCCTGGTCGATTATCTTCGGCGTCTTCGCCTCAACCGGCTTCACCCTGATCGTCATTCCGGTGGTCTATTGGCTGATCTACGGCAGGCAGGACGCCCGCTGAGGACGTCAGGTCTGCTTGATCGCCTGAAGGGTGGCCGTTCCCGAAGCGAACTGCCAGAGGACTTGAAACCGAAAAAATGGGGCACCCGAAGATGCCCCATCGATTCACCGGCAGACAAACTGGAAACGGTGCGCTACATCCGCTCGAGGGTGTCAATCCCCAGCAGGGTCAAGCCCTGCTTGAGGATTGTTGCGGTGACCCGGGAGAGGATCAGGCGGCTCTGCCTGACCTGCGGGTCCTCCGCAGCGAGGATCGGGCAGTTCTTGTAGAAACTGGAGAAGAGCCCGGCCAGGTCGTAGAGATAGCCGCAGAGGAAGTGCGGACAGCCGCGCTCGGCGACCCGGTTGACGATCTCGTCAAACTGGACGATCTTCCCGGCCAGCTCCTTTTCGATCTCTTCCTGCAGCAGCACCGGTCCCTGCAGCTCGGTTTCCGCGATCTCCCCTTTTCTGAAGATGCTGGCGACCCGGGTGTAGGCATACAGCAGGTAGGGCGCGGTATTCCCTTCGAAGCTGATCATGTTGTCGAAGCTGAACAGGTAATCGCTGGCACGGTTCTTTGACAGGTCGGCGTACTTGACCGCGGCCACTCCGACGACCCGGCTGATCGTGCGCAGTTCTTCCTCCGCCATGTCGCTGTTCTTCTCGCTGACCAGCTGATAGGCCCGCTCCTGGGCCTCGTCCAGCAGCTCGGAGAGCTTGGCCACTCCGCCGCTGCGGGTCTTGA
This sequence comes from Desulfuromonadales bacterium, assembly GCA_032251255.1. Taxonomy (GTDB): domain Bacteria; phylum Desulfobacterota; class Desulfuromonadia; order Desulfuromonadales; family Geopsychrobacteraceae; genus BM509. The sequence continues at coordinate 12,609 of JAVVDY010000029.1, read as the reverse complement.
ACGGGGTTCCGTCCTCACCCATGACGGTGCCGAACGCCATATGCTCCAGCTCGGTCTCGGGGTTGACGAACCCCGCCTTGCGGGCGACCGCGAACAGCTGGCGGAAATGGAGTGACTGGCGGATATCGACAAAGTAGAGGATCCGCTGCGCCTGCAGGACCCGCTGTCGGTAACGGATCGCCGCCAGGTCGGTGGTCGAATAGAGGAACCCGCCCCCCTGCTTCTGCACGATCATCGGCAGCGGCGTCCCGTCCTGCCCCTTGAACTCGTCGAGGAAGACACAGCGGGCGCCCTGGTCTTCGGTCAGCAGGCCGGCGCTATCGAGGTCCTCGATGACCTTTGGCAGATCGTCGTTGTAGGCGCTTTCGCCCATGACGTCCTCACGCTGCAGGGAGACATTGAGCCGTTCGTAGATCTCGTGGCAATGGGCCAGCGAGATATCGAGAAACTGCTGCCAGAGTTCGTTGCAGTAGGCATCACCGGACTGCAGCTCGACGACCAGCTGGCGGGAGCGGTCGGCAAATTCCGCGGAATCGTCAAAGCGGGCCTTGGCCTGCCGGTAGAAGGTTTCGAGGTCCGCCAGCTGCATGTTCAGCTCCCCCCCCTGCCGCTGCAGCTCTTCCATCAGCGCCAGCAGCATGCCGAACTGGGTCCCCCAGTCGCCGACGTGATTCTGCCGAACCACGTCGTGGCCGAGAAACTCCAGCGTTCGCGACACGGCATCACCTATCACCGTCGACCGCAGATGGCCGACATGCATCTCTTTGGCCAGATTGGGTGAAGAGAGATCGACCACGACCTTCTGCGGGGTCTCTGTCCTGGCCACCCCCGCCCGCGGGTCGTGCAGGGCCTTTTCAACCTGGGTGGCCAGCCAGTCCGGGTTGAGATAGAAATTTATAAAGCCGGGTCCGGCGATCTCCACCTTCTGGACCAGTTCTGACGGCGGCAGGGAGGCGATAATCAACCCTGCCAGTTCCCGCGGGTTGGTCTTTGCGGCCCTGGCCAGACCCAGCGCCAGGCTGGTCGCCAGGTCGCCGTGAGCCTTGTCCTTGGTCCGCTCAACCTGGACCTGCGGTTCACAATCGGCGGGAAGGGTGCCCTGCTGTTTCATCAGCGCCACAGCCTGCTCGAGTAATTGCTGAATATAGTCTTTCACCCGCTGCTCCTTCTTTGTCCTGATTGAAAAAAGATCGGATATAATTCCATCTCTGCAGCGAAAAAGCAATTTTTTGTCACGGACTTTTCATATCCGGCGCGAATTCTCGCCGGTCTCCCCCTGAGACGGACAAAAAGAGGAAATGCGGGCTTGAAATCCCCCCTCCGGAAGCTGTACTATTCCCCGTGCCAACCTCAAGACGGTAAGGATATTCGCTATGACTTTCAGAGGAACAGACCTCTTCATCGTGCTTCTTTTGCTCCTTCTCCCCGCCTCACCGGCCCTCGCCGAAACCCGCTACGTGGTTGACCAGATCGTCGTCAACCTGCGGGACAGCAAGTCCAGCCAGTACAACACTCTGAAAAACCTGAAGACCGGGACCGCGCTGGAGGTCCTTGAAGAGGACAACAAATTCGTCAAGGTGCGCATCGCCAGCGGCGAGGAAGGGTATATCCTCAAACAGTATGTGACCAAACAGACCCCGAGCCCGATCACGATTGCCCGGCTGGAAAAAGAGCGGGACAGCCTCAGGGAAAAGCTGGATCGGCTGCGGCAGGACAACCAGGCCCAGGCCGAGCTGAAAAGCAGCGCGGAAGACGAGCTGGAAGAGATGGACAAGGCGCTGGTGAAGAGCAGGCAGGAGCTGCAGGCCCTGACCGAAAAATATGACGAACTCCGCTACAAATCGGAGCATATCGTGCAACTGGCGGAAGAACGGGACCTGCTCGATGCCGAGCACAGCAAGTTGACCACCGAAGTCGAGCAGCTGCGCAAAGAAACCGAAGGCTACCAGAGGTCAGAGGCAATCCGCTGGTTCCTCGCCGGCGGCGGGGTGTTTTTCTTCGGCTGGCTCATCGGCAAGATTTCCCGTAAAAACCGCCGCGACAGCTTCTACCGTTAAAGGGTCCCGGCGACACTGACAATCACAGGGGGACACCAGGACTTCATTTATCAGGAAGACCTCAGGTTCCCATCCGGACAGTAATCCGGTAACGCTCCGCCTTCCCCTCCAGGGGGATCTTCCCCTCCGGCAGCCTGCGTCCATCCAGCTCCACCCACAGGACACCACGTTCGCAGCGCTGGGGATTTTCCACTTCCACCCGGTATTCACTCCGCTCACGGCGATAGGTGAGGCTGAACCCGGACCAGTCGGCGGGGATCACCGGATCGAGCCACATCTGTTTGCCGCGAATTTTCAGCCCGAGGACCTCTTCCACCCAGGCGCGATACATCCAGGCCGCCGACCCCGTGTACCAGGACCAGCCGCCCTGGCCGATCCGGCCGGGCAGACGATAGACATCTGCGGCGACAACATAGGGCTCGACCTTGTAGCGCTGCAGGTCCTCAGGGGTCCTGGCATGCTCGACCGGGTTGAGCATGCGCAGCATCTGCACGGCCCGCTCCCCGTCCCCCTTGCGGGCCAGGGCCATGGCAAACCAGAGCGCGGCATGGGTATACTGTCCGCCGTTTTCCCGCACCCCGGGCGGGTACCCCTTGATATAGCCCGGCGACGGGAAGGACTGGTCGAAAGGCGGATCGAACAGCTGGACGATTTTCTCCTCCGGCCGCACCAGCTGCTGCCAGGCCGAATCAAGCGCCTGCTCCGCCCGCTGCGGATCGGCCGCCCCGGTCAGCCAGGCCCAGGACTGCGGCAGTGAGTCGATCTTCGCCTCCATGCTGCGCGCCGAGCCGAGCGGGCTGCCGTCATCAAAGGTGGCCCGCAGGTACCAGGCGCCATCCCAGCAGGATTTTTCGATACTCTCCACCAGCTGCGAGCGCTCTTCCAGATAACCGCCGGCCAGGTCGCGATCACCGACAATCTCCGCCAGTTCGCTCATCCCCTGCAGCACATCGACCACGAACCAGGCGAGCCAGACGCTCTCGCCGCGCCCCTCTGCGCCGACCAGGTTCATACCGTCATTCCAGTCCCCGGTGCCGATCAGCGGAAGCCCCATGGCACCGGCGGTCAGGCCGCGCTTCACCACCCGTCGGCAGTGCTCGAACACCGTGCCGCGCTCGAACGTCACCTCCGGCACGGCAAACACTTCGTGCTGGTCCGCTTCCAGTTCCGCAGCGCGCAAAAAAGGAGCCTCGGCATGCAGAAGGCTGTGGTCGCCGGTCACCCGGACATACCGGGCAACCACGTAGGGCAGCCAGAACAGATCATCGGAAATCCGCGAACGGATGCCCGCACCCCCCGGCGGGTGCCACCAGTGCTGGACGTCCCCTTCGCTGAACTGGCGACTGGCAGCCAGCAGAATCTGCTCACGGGCCAGCCCCGGGAAGGTGGCCAAAAAGGCCATCACGTCCTGCAGCTGATCACGGTAGCCGAACGCACCGCCGGACTGGTAAACCGCCGAACGGCCCCAGATCCTGCAGCTCAGGCTCTGGTACAGCAACCAGCGGTTGATCAGCACGTCAGCGGCGGGTTCCGGCGTTTTCACCTCGATCCCTCCCAGGAGTCCGTCCCACCAGCCGACCGTCTCGACAAAAGCGTTCTGCTGCTCCTCTTGCTGACGGTACCTGGCAATCAGCGCACGCGCTTCATCGATGCCGGCCGCCTGACCGGTTATCAGGCAGATCGTCTGCTCCGCGCCGCCGGCCAGGGACAGTTCAATCTGCAGAGAGGCGCAGGGATCGAGCCCGGCGCCGGACTGACAGGCCAGCTGCTCCAGCTCCATGGCCAGCGGATCCGCAAGAGTACGGTTCCTGCCGATGAAGCATGTCCGGTCACAGCAGTAGGCGCGAACCGGCTGGTCGGCGGCAACGAAGGTGACCCGCTCAGGGTAGTCCGGGTGATAACGGTTCCAGGCCAGCAGCGCCTGGCTCTCCCCGTCCCACTGTGTCACCAGGTGCATCTGCGAGGATTCGCGGGTTTCACCGAGGACCAGCTCGGTGTAGGACGAGAGGGTCAACCTGCGGCTATGGCCAGAACGGTTCTTCAGCCGCAGGCGCTGCAGCTTGAGCGGGTCCCCCTGCCCGTTGCGGAGCGGAACAAAAACCGTCAATGACTGCTCGATCCCGCAACAGTTGTGTTCAAAGATCGAATAGCCGGTGCCATGCCGGGCCCGGTATTCCCCCGGGCCACGGACCGGAGCCGCGGTCGGCGTCCAGAAGTCGCCGCTCTCCTCGTCCCGGAGGTAGAGCACATCCCCCGCGGGATCGAGCACCGGGTCGTTTGACCACTGGGTCAGCCGATTGCGCTGACTGTTGCCGTACCAACAGAAGCCGGCGCCGGTCTCACTGACGATCACACCGAAATCGGGATTGGCCATCACATTGATCCAGGGCGCCGGGGTCTCCACGCCGGGGCCGAGAGTCACGACATATTCACGCCCGTTGCGGGTAAAGCCACCCACACCGTTATCCCATTCCAGCGTCAGCGACGACAGCGGACGTTGCGGATAATCAGGAGCCCTGGTTCTGCCGGGTTCACGCCGGGGGGGAAGCTCTGGCAGCTGCCGCGAGACCCCCAGCTGCTGCGAGAGGGGGCCGCGGGCCGCGACCAGGACGACGCTGGCCACGGCCTTGAGCAGCCTGACGTCCTCCTGCGGCAGCTGATCGACGCTGCGCAGGAAAATACCGCCGGGCTGCTCCCGGCCGATGAACATGGAATGGGCCTGGATCAGATTCTCGAGTCGCTCCCGCAACGGCGCTTCGTAACTCCCTGACTCCTCGTTGAGGATCACCAGGTCCGCCACCAGCCCGTGCCGCAGCCAGTAGGCCTGGGCCTGGAGCAGCTGCCGGACCACGCTGACATCACGAACCTCGGCGATCGTGATCAGAATAATCGGCAGATCCCCGGAAATTCCGTAGGCCCACAATCCGGACTGGCCTATGTTGTTTTCAGCGATAATCTTGCTCGAGGCCCGCAGCAAAGGGTTCGGAAACAGCAGGTGATCCGCCAGCTGGCGGAACCGGCGGGCCTCTTCAGGCTGGATATGCATCATCCGCAGTTCGATCTGCGAAGCCCTCCAGGCAAAGTCGATGGCCCGCTCGATCGTGTATTCCTCGCCGTACTTATGCATCAGCGCGATCAGCTGATCCCGGCTGGAACCCGCCGCATTGACCAGCGTGACCTGGACATGCTGGTTCGGTGACAGCTCAATCTCCCGACGCAGGCTGAAGACCGGGTCGAGGACAAACCCCTGAGTGTTGCCAAGCGGCTGACGGCAGCCATGGGGATCGCGCAGGCTGCGTCCCCGGCCGATAAAAGTGCGGCGATCCGTTTCAAAACTGAACGGAGCGTCCCGACCCTGATCGCAGGTGAAGCGATGCGCCACAAAGAGCGGCTCGGCTGTTTCGCTGCGTGGCCGGCGATAGGCCAGCAGCGCCCGCTGCCCGGGCAGCGCCTCGGTCTGAACAAACAGTTTATTGAACGCCGGGTGCTGAAGATCGGCCCGGTGCGGAGCCAGCGCCAACTCGAGATAACTGGTCAGGGTCAAACGCCGCCTGCGATCAGAGTGATTGACAAAGGTCATCCGGCGGATCTCCACGTCATCTTCCGGCGAGACCACGACCTCCGTCTCGACTTCGATGTCATGCTCCAGGCGCCTGAAGATCGCCCGATCGAGAGGAAACTCGACGGTATAGCTCTGCCAGTCACCGGCCGTGGGCAGGTGGGTATTGGACCAGACCCGCTGGTCCTCCTGGTCGAGGATATAGCAGAAGCATCCCCACTGCTCGCTGGTGCGGTCCACCCGCCAGCGGTTCAACTCGTTCCCGCCCCACTGGCTGTAGCCCCCACCGGAATTGGTGATCATCAGGTCGTAGCGCCCGTTGCTGAGGAACTGGGATTTGGGAATCGGGGTGTCTGGCGTGGTAAATCTGAAGGCCGCGCTGGAGACCTCGCCGACCCCGCTGAGCTTGGGCACCGTTTCGCGGCTGGAAACCAGGTGCAGCGGCGGCAGCGGCGGAATCCGCTCCTGTAGCAGCAGTTCGAAAGCGCGGACCCTCGGGTCGGCGTGAAAACGTCTGGGCAGCGGGCTGTCATGGAGGTAATTGATCAGGGCGAGGAAACTCATCCCCTGGTGGTGGGCCATGTAGGCCCTGATCATGACACCCCGTTCGCCGCTGGGCTGATCGCGGCGGCTGAAGTCAATCGACTCGTAAAAGCCGTAGGTCTGCAGCATCCCCAGGCGCTCGAGGCGGCGCAGGTTGCGCACGACCTCTTCGGGGGCAATGCTGACCGCAAGGAGCGACGCGTAGGGGGCCACCACCCGCTGGTTCTGCAAAATCCGCTTCAGCCCCAGGGTCGGCACTCCGAAGGCCTTGTACTGGTAGGTCCTGTTCAGGTCGAGATCACCATGGGCGGATTCAGAGATCCCCCAGGGGATCCTGTGTTTGCGGGCGTAACGGATCTGTTCGGCGACGGCATGACGGGTCGCCCGGTCGAGCAGGGAGTTGCTATAACTGTGCTGGAAAATCACCGGCATCAGGTATTCAAACATGGTCCCGGTCCAGCTGAGCAGGACCCGCCCGTGTCCCACCCGGCCGTATGGGCGCCCCAGCGAGAACCAGTGCTCCATTGGGACTTCCCCGCGGGCGATGGCGACAAAGCTGCCGAAGCGGGACTCGCTGGCAAGCAGATCGTAGTAGGCGGTGTCGAGCCGGTCGGCGGACACGTTGTAGCCGACGGCAAACAGCTTCCGCTCGGGGCTGTAGAGAAAAGCCATGTTGATCGCCCGGGCCAGTTCGCCGATCTCACTGGACAGCGCCTGGGCCTGTCTGCAGAGTTCGGCAGCCTGCTGCCGGGCGTGTTCGAAGGCGCTCAGCCCCGCATCCAGCCACGCCGACAGGTCCGGCGACAGGCCTCCCTCCAGCCGCAGGGCGCTGAGCCGCTGCACACTGGCCACGTCTCCGGCCGCGAGGTCCTGCAAAGAGGGAACCGTCTCCAGCTCCTTGTGCAGCGCGACGGTCAGATCCGGATCGAGGCTCGCCCTGTCGGCGATCTGGTCAGTAGCGATAAACTCTGCCCAGCCGAGCAGTCGCGTGGCACAGGACTGCCAGTCATCCAGCTGCTGCCGGAGCGACGGCAGCCAGTCTTCATCTGCAGAGTCAGACTGTTCCGGCGCGCGCGCGCAAGACGGCGAGACGTCAATCCCGCCGACCAGATCGCCACATCCCTGCAGGGTCTTCAGCAGGTGGTCAAGCGGGCCGGCCGGCCCGGAACAGAGGCTCAGCACCCGTTCCAGTCGGGTCCGCCCCTCATCCGTCAGCTGTTCCCGGTCCTCTTCCAGAACCAGGTGGACCGTATCCCGAAGGCCTGAGAACAGGGCTGTACTGAGCAGAGGACGGGTCACCAGCTCCTGCAGCCCCTGATCCAGCACCCAGAGAGAGCCGAGCAGGTTCCCGCTGTCCACCGAGGAGACATAGCGCGGCTCCAGCGGCTGCAGGGAGGCGACGTCATACCAGTTCAGCAGGTGCCCCTGGTAGCGTTCCAGCCGGTCAATGGTCGCCATGGTCCGACCCAGTCCCTCCAGCACGGTCTGCGGCGAGACATAGCCGGCGTCATGTGCTCCCTGCAGACTGAGCATCCATAGCCCGATATTGGTCGGGCTGGTGCGCATCGCCAGCATATTCTGGTGAGACACCTGGTAATTATCCGGTGGCAGCCAGTGGGTCCGTTCGCTGACGAACTCGGCAAAGTAACGCCAGGTGCGCCGCATCACCGCGCTGAGATAACGGCGGTCCGCTACGGGGAGCGGGGACTCATCCCGCTGATCCCCGGGCTGACGGCTGAGGAACCAGATCAGCAGCGGTGAAACCAGCCAGAGCACCAGCAGCGGCAGCGCAACCGGCAGATTCGCGGGGTGAGTCAAGATCAGCAGAACACAGAACAGCACACTGAAAGGAACAGTCAAAAACAGGTAGAAGGCAAAGATTTTCGGCCCTGTCGCGTTTAACTGAGCCGCGGTCCATTGCAGCAGGTTGCGCTTTGACACCAAGCAGCGGTAGCCGGCCCGCATGATCGCATCGAGCGACAGGACCGCCTGGTGTGGCAACAATGCCGCCTCAACAGCAGAGCGGAGCAGGTTATGCAACATCTGCCGCGGGGAAAAGCTCTTCAAGCCGATGCGGCTGGAGACAATCGCATGCAGCTGCGCCAAGGGATGAAAGAAAAGCTGCAGGGCGATCGCCAGGGTCGCCACCAGGCCCATCCTGCCGTTCGCCAGCCAGGCGCCGAGCAGCAGCGCAACGCTGCCAGCAGGCATCAGACTGCGCCGCAGGTTGTCAAAAATCTTCCAGCGGCTGAGCAGCCCGAGGGGGTTTGCTCCCCGCGCCCCTCCAGCCAGCGGCACCCGCGGCAGCAACCAGGCGGCGATCTGCCAGTCGCCCCGGATCCAGCGGTGCAAGCGAACGCAATCGCCCTGATACGTTTTCGGAAACTCATCGAACAGTTCGATATCGCTGGCCAGCCCGACCCGCACATGCTCCCCCTCGATCAGATCATGGCTGAGAATTCTCTCCTGCGGAAAGCGCTCCGCAAGCACCTGGTGGAAGACCCGGACATCATAGATCCCCTTGCCGTGATAAGAGCCCTGGCCGGAGAGGTCCTGGTAGACATCGGAGATCGCCTTGGTGTAGGGGTCGATCCCGGCGGCATCGGCGAAGAAACGGCTGTAACCCCAGCCGACGGAGTTGGACAACGCCGGGCTGACCCGCGGCTGGATGATCGTATAGCCGTCAGAAGAGACCGTCCCGGCGCTGGTCAGACACGGCCGGTTGAGTGGATGCGCCAGGGTTTCGATCATCCGGCGGGCGGTTGCGTGGGGCAGCTGGGTATCGCTGTCGAGGGTGATGACGAACCTGATGTTCTGCAGTGCGGCGGCCTCGCCGACACGGACCAGTTGGGCGGCAGCTTGCGGCGACCAGTCCACCAGCAACCGGTTCAGCTCCTCCAGCTTGCCCCGTTTCCGTTCCCGGCCGATATATTTCTGCTCGCTGTCGCTCCACTCCCGCTCACGGTGAAACAACAGAAAGCGGCCGTCACCGTGACGCCGGTTCAGCTCCTCAACGGTGCCAACCGCATGCCTGAGCAGCTGCCTGTCGCTTTCGACAACCGGCTGCGCGGCATCAGTGAAATCAGTGAACAGGCTGAACAGCAGGTTCTCCTCGCGGTTCGCCAGGTAGCGTATTTCCAGCTGTTCGACCTCCTTGCGCAGCATCCCGACATTCACCAGCAGGGTCGGCACCACCACCAGGGTGCGGCAATCTGCCGGAATGCCGCTTTCCGAGAAGTCCATTTTCGGCAACAAGGACGGCGGCAGCAGATGGGTCACCAGGAAATTAACGATCTGAACCGCGACCTGGCTGCCCGGGATCACTGCCAGCAGGGCAAACCACAGCACCTCAAGGGAAGCTCCGTCAACCAGACCGAGGCCCAGCAGAACCGACACAAAGAGCGCCGTCAGAGCGGCGACAGCAGAGAGGAACAGCCAGGCATGGTGCCGCTTAAGCCAGTCCCTGACTAGACAGGGGACCGGTTCGCGGCAACCGATCTCCCCCGCCAGGTCACAGCGGGAACGGCCGATCAGGTAGGTCCCGATATGCGCCAGGCGCACATCCTCCCCGGCGACCTCTGCCTGGCCGGCCAGCTCAATCGCCGTGCGGGCGATCTCCTCCTCGGGCCTGCCGCTGAGCCGGGAAAATTTCTCGATCATCTGCCGGTAGCTGTCGCGGGTGGCAAAATCCATCACCGGGTAGACCCCGGCCGGATCGGTACGGAGGATTTTTTCGACGCTGCTGACCTGCTCGAAAATCGTGCGCCAGTCGAGCTGGTTCAACTGGCGCAGACTGATAAAGGCGTTGGAAATCGAGATCTGCGCCTTGCTCTGCCGATTCTGCTCCCGCAGAACGCACTCGTGCAGGGGTTCCTCAAGCGTCGACTCGATCCAGTCCTTCACCGGCACCAGCATGGCCTCTTCGTCGTAGAGGTGATCGACCAGCTGGGTACAGAAATAGGGGCTCGGCTCGAGCAATGAAAGGTCGCCGAGCAACTGCGGAATCATCGACGCATCGGCGCGACCGGCGGCGATCAGGCGATTGGCCCAGAAAGAAGCAAGCTGGCGGCCGCGCAGGTCGGAATGCGCGGTGACGGCAATCGACTGGATGCTTTCCACCAGGGCAATCCGCAGCATCTGCGGGATCGCCCAGAGTTCAGCCGTTGAGAGGGTGCGCACCGTCTGGTAGGTCTGGAGAAAAGAGACGATATTCCCCCGCTCCAGACGCAGTTCCGTATCGCTGACCAGCTCCTTGGCCAGGCCATAGGCGAATGGCATCCCTTTCAGGTAAAGATCGCCTGAGATCTTGGGCAGCGAACGGTAATACCGAGGCGGCAGATTCTGCAGAATGTCACGGACCGTGGTCGCAACGATGAACTCGTTATCGATAATCCACTCAGCGACCGGCGATACCCCCTGTTCCAGACGGCTGGCCTCGGTCAGACAGAGGCAGATGTCCTGAATCCACCGGCGGCTCTTCTTCAGACGCTGCAGCAGTTCGACATTCCGTTCTTCCTGGCGGTTCAACTGCTCATGATCGATCGCCTGGTAGAGAGCACGTTCCTTGATCTGTTCGCGGGAGAGCGCTTCCCAGGCGTCACGGCCGGTGTCCCGCTGCTCCCGGGACGGATGTTTGATGAAAACGCTCGGCAGCTGATCGCCCTGGCTGCGAAGAATCTGCACCGGCAGAGCCATGGCATCAACCGGGGCCTGCAGGATCAACAGGATTTCACCCGGCAGCAGGCTGCGGGAATACTGCTGCACCAGCGCTGGATCGAGACCGAAACGGAACCGTTTGAGCCAGAATCCGCCGACCAGGCCACCGACAACTGAAATCAGCACCAGGATAGTGGTGGGCAGAATCTCTTGAAAAACAGCGGGAGAAAGGGAATAGACCAGCAGGAACGGCCCACCGACCAGGGCCAGAAGGGACAAGAGAGGCAGCACGACCAGCGCAAACCGGTAGAACCAGTGCCCCTTCTCGATTTTCACCTGGCCATCAGCGCGTTTATGTAACAGTGCCGCAGAACGGAACCCTTCCCGGTTCAATTGACGGAACGCCCCTTGGGCGTCTTCCCGCATCTCGAAAAATGCGCTGAGCACACCAGAGTCCACGACGGCCCTTCCTTGTGGCGGGATTATTACGGCAGAGCACCTCCGCTAAAGGATATCGCTTTTGGGGTCCCCCGCAAGGGAAAGATGGTGGACTTTGCGGACAAAAAGACAGGGCTCTTTCGGGGTGCGTAATAGCTTAATAAATAAGAGGATTTAGCCGTTTATTTAAAAAGTAAAATTCGCGAGCCACAGCTCTGCAGACCATATCACAAGGGAGGTGGTGTGATGAAATTTGTCAGATCCGCGCAGCGCAGTTCCATTATCCCCACGGACGACCCGTTTAACCCATTCGAGCAGCCCGCTGCTCGTTGGGGTCTTAGGCTTTTCCTTGCCACAGCGACGCAATCAGGTTCGGGGCATCCGACACCACCCGGTTCCGCGAAGCACCTCCATCCCGCGACAGAAATAAGAAGGAGTTTCTTTTGCTTCGTTATCTTTGCGACCCAAAGAAAATGACGCCGGCTGTCGGTCCGGGAACCAACGGTCCTGAACTGAAGACAACCAAAACATAAGTTCGCGGGGTCGCGGCCCCGCACTCCGCCGTACTCTTTTATTAAGCGACAAAAGAGTACGCAGAAAACCGCTTTTTTATTTCTGTCGCATGGGTCCGGTGGTTGTTGTAGCCCGCGAAGATGAATAAGACCGTCCCGTCAGCGTTGCAGCAGCAAGCGGCAAGGCCCCGGCTCGCAAGCTCACACGGGTTAAACGGAATTGTCTTTTTCCATAGGAGACATTGGCAAAGGGATCAAATGTAGGCAGAAGTTTGCCTGATCCGTGCAGTAATTTCCATTGCACCCACGGAAGAGCCGTTTAACCCATTCGAGCAGCCTGCTGCTCGTTGGGGCCTGTCGCTCTTTCTCCCCACAACGACGCTGCGTGGTTCGGTTCACCGGACATCAACCGGTCCCATGAAAATCAGCCATCTCGCGACAGCAATAAGAAAGAGTTTCTTTTGCTTCGTTTTCTTTGCGATTCAAAGAAAATGACGCCGGCTGTCGGTCCGGGAACCGACGGTCCTGAACTGAAGACAACCAAAACATAAGTTCGCGGGGTCGCGGCCCCGCACTCCGCCATCCTCTTTTGTTAAGCGACAAAAGAGGATGCAGAAAAACGCTTTTTATTTCTGCCGCCTGACCCCGGTGGGTCTTGTCACCGTCGAAGGTGAACAAGACCGTCCCGTCTACGTTGCAGCAGCAACCGGCAAGACCCCGGCTCGCTTCGCTCACACGGGTTAAACGGCACCGGCCTTTTTTCATAGGACTCGTTGGAAAAAAGATCAATCTTTGTAACTATTCAGCACCCTTTTCGATCAGATGCTTCAATTAGTGGCGGCGA
>JAVVDY010000028.1:0-32855 GCA_032251255.1 Desulfuromonadales bacterium | reverse complement strand
GACGGGTACACATTACCGGTTGAACTGGTTGACGGAAAAGCTAAATTCGATGGCGGTGCGACCGCAGTTGTGGACACAGATGAAAACGGGTACACACTGGCATCCCCATCATCCGGATCAATGTTGCTCGCCCATCCGTCATTGTCGGTATCTTCAAGGGTGCTGTAATCAAAACCAGTTAATTCCACCCCAACCTTAACCGAATAACTCCGATTATTGCTGTTGAGGCCGTTCCTGCCATCCCGGGCAATCACATAAACAGCGTACTGCTCGGCCGGATCAAACAGCCCTGCAGGCAGGGTTGTGAAGCTGCTCTCCAGGTTGTAATCAATGTGAACCTGGTCCGGTGCTTCGTCATTGTTGTCATCGACCATCTGTTCGACGACGACCGTGTACCAGAGGCGCAGGTCGCTCTGAACGGGAGCCCAGGAGAAACGCAGATCTCCATTAGGCAATGGATCCAGGTTGAAGCTGGCCATGTCAACCCGTGGGATCGGGTATGCAGTGGGCTGGTAGTTGTAGTGCTCCCGCTGGCCATTTATGTCGCTGGCGGTGAAGGTATACAGGCCGGGTTCGGCATGCTGGTCCTGCCGCAGCGAATAGCACGGTCCCAGCACGTCGCGGAATACCCCTTCGACCTGCAGATCACTGGTAAAATCGTTGGGACCTGCCAGTTGCAGATCGAGATTGGTAAGGCCGTCTGTCGGCACAGCAGGACAAAGAGCGAAGGCGCTCGCGGGCGATCCATCCGGTTTGCTGGTGTTGAAACTGACACCATCGAAGGGGATCGCATCGGGATCATAATCTTCAATAACCAGCGGGAACAGTTCGCTGTAGGAACGATTGCGCATGGTCGACCAGCGCGGGCTGTCGGTGACCTCCAGGTATGCTTCAAGGGTGCCGGCCCCAAGAAAACTTATCGCGTCCGCAGGGACATCAAAAGACAACGTATGCTCACGTATTTCCCCTGACTCAATCGTCCTTCCGAGGTCGATATTGTGAATCACGCCACGATAGTAGAGCGACCCATTGTAATCCCCGTCATACCATTGAAAGCGAACGTCCCCGTTGGCTAATGTCCTGGCGGTCATGGTGGGAACACCAGTGGACCCCTCGGATTGGGGAACAGGCACTGGCCGGGCGACAGTGAGATTGTCGAAGCCATAGTAGTCGTCGCCATTAACCATCCCCAGATGAAAAGAGTACAGCCCTTCTTCCATCGGGTTTTGCGGGTCAACCTGCAGATCCTTGAGGATAAAGTAATTGCCGCCATCTTCGGGTTTGATCAGTTCCGCAGGGTCAAACTCATAGTAGAAATTCGGCCCACTCACCTCTGCAATGACCAGGTTGCTGGGGAGGACCCCCAGGTACTTCCCCAGATTCTCCAGCTGCAGTCTCACATACTGGACTCCATCAGCCGTGGTCAGATTGTAGATTTTGGGTTCGGGTATAATTTTAGTGACATTTCCTTCTCCGGCCACAAACGGCAGCGACAGGGAGCGGCTGCGGTCAAAGCCGAGGCCGTGCCCTGTGCCATCCTGAGCACGAACCTGCACATAGTAGGTCGCCCCGTTTTGCAGCATCTGTACAGGGATGTCGGCAAAGGCATTCATCTCTTGTTTTGTCGCATGCACCCAGTTGCCGTTCTCATCGGTAATCCGCAGATAGTACCAATAGGTCTTGTCATCATTCACCGGTGCCCAGCTGAAGCGCATTGTTCCTTCAAGCGGCTGCATAACCCACTGCAGTGTGGTGTGATCCACCACAGGAACCGGGTCAGGCTGGTACTGGTAGCGGGCCTGCGAGACGCTATTCCCCTCTACGTCGGTTACAGTAAAGGTATAGAGGCCTTCTGCCAGCTGATTAAAAACTGCATAGAGGTCGAGGTATGGTTGGTTTTGGTCCAGGTTGGCGTCGGTAAAGACATACTCAAAATTACCGGGGCCGGTCAGGCGCACGTCCAGGTTCCCAAGGGTGGTGAAATCGCCATTCCTGTGCAGGCCCTCGATACCGACGACCAGCGCAACCCGCTGCTTTAAGGTCTGGCCACTTGGGTCAGCGGGATCAGCGAGAGTCTCATTATAGGTCGTGACATACTTGAAATTCGCCCGCACATCCACCGGCGCAGTGTCGGCTCCATCCAGCAGGGTGTCACCGTCCGTGTCGGGGTTGTAAAGGTCGGTCACAGAGTGATATTCGGCGGCGTCGCTCAGCCCATCTGCATCGAAGTCGGAAACATAGTCGCAGGCGTCACCCAGACCATCCTGATTGGCATCCCCCTGGTCCTCATTGGGTGTATCGGGGCAGTTGTCTTCAGTATCGACGATGCCATCATTATCCGAGTCGATGGGGTTCGTTCCGGCCATGAACTCCTGATAGTTGGTCGCACCATCATTATCCGAGTCCAGGTCACCATCTGCGGCGGCCGTGTTGAGCCCAAACGCCTCTTCCCATATATCGGGGATAGCGTCACCATCAGTACTGACTGTCACGTCCCCGAGCAGGTTGTTTTTCAGCCCGATGCCGATGAACTCACTCTCGCCATCCAGGCCGGCGCTGACGTTGAGGAAGAGGTTGCCATCCCCGGACACGGCAAAATAGCTGTCAGGGTCGATCAAAACGGTCCCGTCCCCCTGTACGGCATAGCTGAAGGGTTCAGCCACGGAGAGCTCATCCCAGGAGGTTGAGAGCTCCTCGTACAACCCGCTGCCGTTACCGAAGAAGATCAGCCTGCTGCGCGCAGCAAAACTCTCGCCACCCCCCTGCCACCTGTCGTAGCCTATCTCGTGAAACTCGAACTCGCCGACCAGATCGGCGTTGCTCATCGCCGCCCCTTTTTTGATGGCGACCAGCAGATTGACATCCGTGTCATCCACGCCATCATAAATCGTGTCCGACAGCACAAACATCTGGCCCGTCTCGGCTGCGAATCCATGCATGTCGCCATTCACCGTGAATGACCCGTCAGCTTGCAGGGAATACGTGAAACCGCCTGACTCGGTGTCGCCATGGGTATTCGCCATGACGGCAAAACTGCCCGTACCAGACACACCCACACTGATTTCCAGCACGCTCGAAGCAATGATGGGGTCACCGCCGGCATTTTCTTCCCAAAGCTCGACAGCAAAAAAATCACCGGCCAGGGTCTGATTGTCCATCGCGGTTGCTTTGCGCGCGCCAACCATCTGCATCAGCGTATTGTCCGACGGATCGGTATTGCCGAGCAGGAAGATATCTTCAGCGGCGGCCAGCAGACCTTCATCCTGGCCATTGACCATGATCTTATTGTCGGGATCCTGCAGGTAGGTAAAAGAACCGGTTTCCGTGCTGCCAGTACTGGAAGCGACGGTGGTGAAATCACCGGTGGCAGTTAACCCGAAGGAAAGCTCCATACGGGACGTAACGATGGATCCGTTGGTTCCCATCATCACCTGGTCATCCATGAACTGTGCGGCGTGGTAGACTCCGTTCGCCGAAAAAGCGGGAGATGTCACATACAAAAGGATCAGCAGGGACAAAAATATCTTACAGCGCATCAGAGCCTCCTCCGGTCATACACCATTGAGCCATCCTGGGGATAGAATTATGAGTATCTTATCATCCCTTACTATTAGACAGAACTAATTTCCGGTCAATGCTTTTAATATTAAAAAGCAGATCAGAGCGACCAGTAGCGCAAACCTTCTGCCTCCACGTCACCCCTAGAGAGCACGTTCTTCACATCAATGACCACGCCACAGCCATTCCCGTTGCAGCAAAGTGTCCTCAATCGCTGCGGGTTGATTTCTGCGAATCGACGGTGCGAGACAGCAAGAACAACGGCATCAACCGGATCAATCTGTTCGATTTCAACCAGTTCAAGACCATATTCATCCCTTGTCTCGTCTGGGCAAGCATGAGGGTCATGAACCAGGACATCTACACCATAGTCCTGCAACTCGCGGATAATATCGATCACTTTGCTGTTACGTATGTCCGGCACATCCTCCTTGAAGGTCAGTCCCAGCACCAGGACCCGGACCCCCTTGACCACCTTGTCGGCCTGGATCATTTTCTTGATGGTATTCTCGGCGACATATTTACCCATGCCGTCGTTGATCCGACGACCGGCAAGGATTACCTGGGGAAGATAGCCTATCTCTTCGGCTTTATAGGTCAGGTAGTAGGGATCGACGCCGATACAGTGGCCACCGACCAGGCCGGGGGTAAACGGCAGAAAGTTCCACTTGGTGCCGGCCGCCGCGAGCACATCGGTCGTGGGAATATCCATCCTGCCGAAGATCAGCGCCAGCTCGTTCATCAGGGCGATGTTCAGGTCACGCTGGGTGTTCTCGATGACCTTGGCCGCTTCTGCGACCTTGATACTTGATGCGCGATGCACTCCAGCGGTAACAATCAATTCATAGATTCTCGCAACCGTCTCCAGTGCCTCTTCATCCTGCCCAGAAACCACCTTGACAATCTTGTCGACGGTGTGCACCTTGTCACCGGGGTTGATCCGTTCCGGCGAATATCCAACCTTGAAATCGACGCCGCACTTGAGCCCCGATTCCTGTTCAAGGATTGGAACACAGACCTCCTCGGTCACACCGGGGTAGACTGTCGACTCGTAGACGATGATTGAGCCGGGCTTGAGGTTGCGGCCGATACTCCGCGACGCCGCCTGCAAAGGGGCAAGATCAGGTTTCTTGTTGTTGTCGATGGGCGTGGGTACGGTGACGATAAGGAACCGGGCCTCGCGGAGCATTGCCGCATCGGTGGTATAGATTATCTGCGTTTCTTGCAGTTGCTCGCCGGTCAGTTCGCCGGTGGCGTCATATCCTGCTTTGAGTTGATCAATTTTGCCCTCATGGATGTCGAAACCGATGACATCACACTTTTTGCCAAAAGCCGCTGCCAACGGCAGACCTACATACCCCAGGCCGACCACGGCAATTTTTGCGTCCCTGGCAATAAGCTGCTCAACGGTGATCATCTGACCCTCCCCATCAAAAAATCAAATCTTTCGTTTTATCCAGAATCCATGTTAACGGTTCCGGCCGATGGCCGTCACTACCAAAACAGTCATAAAGACCTGTCTGCTGAAAAAATTTTGCGCGCCTTTGGACGTCTCGACCGTAGTACCCGGCAAAGCTGCCGAGATTGCCCTGAAACCTGCACCCCTGCTGACGCAAGGTCTCCAGCCTGGAATTCCCTGCGATTGAATGCGCTGCGAAACCCTGCCCCTTGAACAGACCAAGGAACCCTCTTCTCTTCTCATCGGGGGCCAGAAAGGACACCCGCTCAGGGTGCGCAAAGAGTGGGACAAAGCCTTTTCGAACAGCAAGAAAAATATTTTCCTGAACCATCAGCGGATGTGCATTCGGCGGTGCTTCCACCAGCAACAGGCGGCTGTCGCCGAGGGGCAATGGATCTTCGAGCGCAGCGGGGAAATATTCGTCAAGGTAATATTCCATCCCGGCACGGAGTTGCAGTTCAATTCCACCCCTGGTCAGTTCGGACTGCAGTTCAGCGACGCGGCTACGAACCATCTCCGGGGCCGTATCGTACAATCCCCTGATACGGTGGGGAGTGCAGTGGACTGAGACAAACCCCGCCGCGGCCAGAAGCCGTGCCATGGCCAGGGCCTCCTCCAGGTTTCTGGCCCCGTCATCAATTCCGGGCAGGAGATGGCAATGATAGTCGATCCGTTCTGGCAGCACTGCAACTCTCTCTATTCATGCCTGCCCGGACCGGACCGGACAGGCTAGATATTGCTACCCTGGGCAAGCAATAACAAGAATGGAATATAGGAAGTGACGTTTAACCCCTGAAGATCCGCCGCAAAAGCGATCGCTGCCGCTGGCTGTCTTCTTCGGCCGGACCATAATAACCGTATCCGTACTGCCCGCCATAGGAGCTGTAATATTCGTAACCTTTGCCATCCTTGTCATTAAGGACGAACCCGGCGGTCGGGGCATGGGCCGCTTCCAACATTTCGCGCAGCCGCTGGGCGGCCTTGATTCTTACCCCTCCGGCCTCGAGGACGACCATGACCACATCGCACAGGGTCGTCAGCAGAGAGGAGTCTGTAACCGCCAGCATCGGCGGCGCGTCGAGGACGATCGTGTCGTAATCCTTGCGCAATTCCTGCAACAGCTCGCGCATTGATTTCCCGCCGATCAATTCCGCCGGGTTGGGCGGGGTGGTCCCGGCGCTGATGAAATCAAGCCGGTGGATTCCGGTTTGATGGATCACCTCTTCGGCCGTCACATCACCAACCAGCAGTTCCGTCAGACCGGGAGTTTTCGGCTTGTCAAAAATGGTGTGCAGGGTCGGGCGGCGCAGGTCGCAACCGACCAGCAAGACCCGCGCGCCGGTCTGAGCCAGGGTCTCGGCGAAATTGGCCGAAACGGTCGTCTTCCCCTCTCCGGGGAAAGTGCTGGTCACAAGCACAACCTTGTCTTCACGGTTGACACAGGAAAAGTGCAGACTGGTGCGCAGGCTGCGGAACGCTTCGGCTGCCGGAGAGCGCGGATCCTTGTATGTCACCAGGGTTCTCTGTACCAGCTGTCCGTCTGCATCCTTCTGAGTTGCTTCAGGCCTGATGTGCGGAATCACGCTCAGCACCGGAATGCCGAGAATTCTCTTCGCCGTCTCGGCATCCTTGATCGAATCATCCAGATATTCCTGAAAAAAGGCCAGTCCGACTCCGAGCATGAGGCCGACAATCAAGCCCAGCAGCAGGTTTTTCTTCTTGTTCGGCTTGACCGGCCTATCCGGTACAATCGCCGGATCGATCACGCTGATGTTACTGATCGTAGCAGCTCTGGCAATACGCGCCTCTTCATGTTTCTGCAACAGGAAGGTATAGATGTCTGCATTGACCGTCGCCAGTCGGGTCAACCTCGCCAGCTGCTGTTCCGCAGCCGGAAGTTTTTTCAGGCCTTCCTCATAACGGTTCATATCTGAGGTCAACGTTTCATGGCGGAGGCTCAGGCTCATCCTGGAACTTTTATAGATGGCCCGCAGTTTTCTCTGGGTCTGCTGGATCTGTTCTTTCAATGACAACGCAGCAGGGTGAGCTTCCGTCACCTCAAGAGTCAGCGCCTGTTTCTCAATTTCCAACTCCGCCATGCTTTGGGACAGTCCGGCAACCACCGGATCATCGAGCAGCACGGAGGGCGCATAGCCTTGCCCCTGAGCGATGGCTTTTTCCAGGGTTTCCAGGGCAAATTCAACCTGGCGTTTGCGCAGAGAGACAGCACTCCGCTCCTTTTCCGCCGCCGTCAACTGGTCGATGAGTGCCTCAGCCTCGGTATCCAGCCTGACAATTCCGGAGTCACGCTTGAACGTTTCCAGGCTCTGCTCGGCCGAGTCCAGAAAGGTGCGAACCTCTTCCAGCTGCTGATCAATGAATTCCACCGATTTACGTGCTTCTTCGGTTTTCAGGGATATTGCGCGTTCCAGATAGACGGTTGCCATGGTATTGACCAGATCACGTCCGCGCAACGGGTCGACATCCTCGTAGGCGACCCGGATAATGTTGGTTCCTTTGCCAACCTCCGAGGCGCGGATCGACTTGCGGATATCCTGAACAACCTGGGGAAAGGAAAGCTGGCTGAGTTCAAAACTCGACCCGCTGGGCCCGTTCAGACGGTCAAGCACCAGGGTCAGCCCCTGTGTCTGCAGCCTGACGCCACTCACCCCTTCGCCCACCAGTTTCTTCTGATGGTCAAAAACCTGATAGACTTGCGGTCCGGTCACCACGATTTTATATTCCGGAGTTTCTTCAGTTGAAGAGAACTCCAGCAGATCGAACTGCAAGCCCTCGCTCTTCTTCTCAATCAACCAGTCGAGCTTCAGCCTGCGTACGACCTCCTCTGCGTTGGTTCTCGACTTCAGGATTTCGATCTCGGTTTCAACCGGATTCTGCTGGGTCAGGCCAAGGCCCTCAAGCATGCCGTTCCCGCCGCGCACCTTGTCATCGCGCACGTGAAGTGTCGTGGTCAGTTCGTAAACCGGCTTCATCAACAGGGTATAGAGTCCGACCAGCGCAACAAGCAGCAGAAACGTGGTAACAACTGCCCGGCGGCGGCGAAAGAGGACACTCAGGTAATCCTGCAGGTGGACCTCTTCGGCCATCTCGAACTGAGGATTGTTCTGCTGTGATTGTGGCGATTGATCATTCATGAAGAAACCTGCGCAACAGTATTGCAAATAGGATTAGGTAGACTGAACCGGCCGAACATCCACTGTCAGTCCTTCAGATACTGAATCTGCACGAAAGGCTGGAGAACCGCACTGACCGTCTGCAGCGATGGGAGCATTTCGCTGAGGGCCTGATTCCAGTTGCCGATGGCACTTCGCGGCACATAGACGATATCCCCTTCCATCAGCGGATAGGGCATGACCTCACCGCGAATCACCCGCTCAAGATCGAGAACGATCAGTTCACCCCTGGTGACCGAGTGGGAACGGATAATCCGCAGATTCTTCTCATTATCACTGGCCCCGTCAATGCCTGCCGCAGACAAGGCCTGAGCCAGCGACAAACTCCCGTTCGGCATAGCCACAGGGCCCGGTTTTTTAACCGCGCCAAAGACAAAGACGTTCTGGTTCTTATCGTCAGGAACATAGAGAGTATCTCCGGACTTCAACCAGTGATTCTGCTCTGTCGCGCCCTGCCGCAACAAGCGAAAGATATCCACCGGCAGAATCTGACCGTCACGGATCAGTCTGGCACTACGCAGGTTGGCTGTGTCGAGCAAACCACCACCGAGAGCCAGCCCCTGCAAGAGGTTCAGAGGCCGTTCCATATAGTAGGTTCCGGCTGTGCGGAACTGGCCGATCAGGTAAAGCGGCTGACTCTTGTACTCAGCGATCTCGACGATCACCCAGGGTTCATTGAAATAAGCAGAGAATCTCTCTCGCAGCAAAGTCTGAACTTCACTGACCGTCAGTCCGGCAACGGGCACCGCGCCAATCATCGGCAGATGAATATTTCCTGTGCCATCCACCCGGCTCCCCTGCACAGCATTGTTGCCGCTGGCTGCACCGGGGCTGCCAACCTCGCTACGACCATTGATATTAATGAAGAGAACATCTCCCGAACCGATTCGATAGTCTGCGGAAGGCAGATGTGCCTCCAGTTGGGGAGGCACATAAACATCCTGTTGTTCCAAAACCGCTGACCCTGAAATCTGCTTTACAGTGCCAGCCGGCAGGTCGGTATAGGAGGCGCAACCGGTCAGGAGCAAAGCACACCAGCATGCAGCTACGAGACTCGCTTTTCTTATCATCGATTCAGTCCTGTTTTATGGAGGCAGGCCAGCCAACGGGTATGTCACTTCTGATTTAGCCAGGTAAACAAAAACCGCTATTCAGCGCTCAGCTGACGCGGTTATATGTTCTGCCAGAACTCCCCTCATTTTTACTCAGCTACATCCTTGCAATGAAATCTTGAACAAAAAATAAAATAGATTCGATAGTTGTCCAAAGTCAACCAGAAAGTCTCTTTCCTCCCCGGAAAACAAGGGTCAATTGCAGGCCCGATCCTTATTAACCGAGCCGATCCCCATCCAGCTGGCGAGGGCCGGCAGCAGGATGATCGAGCCGAGCATGTTGAGCAGGAACATGAAGGTCAGCAGGATCCCCATGTCCGCCTGGAACTTCAGCGGCGAGAAGATCCAGGTCGCGACGCCGATCGCCAGGGTGACCCCGGTAAAGACCACGCCGTTGCCGGTGATTGCCAGGGTATGCAGGTAAGCGTCCTGCAGGGTCTGGCCTTCCTCCAGGTAGGTCTTCATCCGGCTGTAGATGTAGATCCCGTAATCGACGCCGACACCGACGCCGAGGGCGACCACCGGCAGGGTGGAGACCTTGAGGCCGATCTCGAGGGCGCTCATCAGCGCATAGGCCAGCACGGACACCAGTGCCAGCGGCAGGATGATGCAGAGCACGGCCCTGATCGAACGGAATTCGTTGTAACAGAGCAGGATGACGGCGAGAAAGACGAACAGCAGGATCGGGTACTGGGAGGCATCCACCTCCTCGTTGGTGGCCGCCATCACCCCGACGTTTCCGGTGGCGAGATTGTAACTGACCCGCGGGTTCGGCGCCTGGGTCCGATACTCTTTGACCGCCGCGACGATCCGGTCGATGGTCTGCGCTTTGTGGTCTTCGGTAAAGATCATCACCGGCATGGCGCTGCAATCGGAGTTGAGCAGGCCGCTGCTGGTCGGCACATAGCTGACCGCCTGGACCATGGTCGCCTGGTTGCGCGGCAGCACCCGCCATTCGAGGCTCCCCTCGTTCCAGCCGGCGTTAATCACCTTGCCGGCCTGGGGCAGGCTGATCACCGACTGGACCCCGGGGACATTCTCCATCCGCCAGGCAAAGGTATCGATTTCGTTCATGATCTCGTAATCGATGCAGCCGTCCGGCTCGGTTTCGACAATCACCGAGATCACATCGACGCCGATCGAAAAATGCTCGGTGATCGCCTGGGTGTCGAGGTTATAGCGGGAATCGGTCCTCAGCTCGGGCACGCCGCTGTGCATATCGCCGATCTGGATATCCGCGCCCTTCCACAAGCCCAGCCCGAGCAGCAGCACGGCGACGAGGATGATCACCCCGGCAGGTTTCGGGTTCGTCGCCCCCCTGAGGAAAAACCAGACCGGCTTGAGATGATCGGTCTGCTCGTCGAGGATCCGGCGGCGTTTCTCGTTCGGCTTCGCGTAGGAAATCAGGATCGGCAGGAGAACCAGGTTGGTCAGGATGATCGCCGCGACCCCGAGGCTGGCCGTAACCGCCATTTCCTGAATCACCTGGATTTCGATCAGCCGGATGGTGATAAAGCCGATCGTATCGCTGATCAGGGCGATCGACCCCGGAATCAGGAGCTGGCGGAAGCTGGACCGGGCGGCATCAAGGGCGCCGTGGCCTGCGCGCACCAGAGCCGCATTGGCAGTCAGCATCTGGACCCCGTGGCTGACCCCGATGGCGAAGACCAGGAAAGGAACCAGCAGACCCATCGGGTCGATGCCGTAACCGAGCAGCGGCAGCATTCCGAGCTGCCAGATCACCGCGACCAACGAACAGCCGATCGGGATCATCGCGGTTTTCATCGAACGGGCATAGAAGAACACCAGCAGGGTCGTGATCGCGACGGCAATAAAGAAGAACAGGACGATTCGCAGCGCGCCATCGGCGATATCGCTGATGACCTTGGCGAAGCCGATGATATGAACATCAACAGTGTCGCTCTGATACTTGCTGCGAATCTTTTCCTCGAGGAGATGACCGACGGCGATATAGTCGAGCTTCTCCCCGGTATTGGGATCGGTTTCGAGCAGCTGCGCACTGATCATCGCCCCGCTGAAATCGTTGGCGACCAGCCGGCCGACGATTCCGGCCTTGAGGATGTTCTTGCGAACCTGCTCGAGCCCTTCCGGGGTCGGTCGGAAGTCGGCCGGTACGACATTGCCGCCGGCGATCCCCCCCTCGACAACCTCGGTAAAGCGGACGTTCGGGGTAAACAGGGAGCGGACCTGGGCGCGATCGACGCCCGAGATGAAAAAGACATCGTCAGTGGCCTGCTCGAGGGTGGCAAAGAATTCCGGGGTAAAGATATTGCTGTCCCGGGCCATCAGGGCGATCAGGACCCGGTTGGCACCACCGAACTCCTTGCGGTGTTCGGTGAAGGTCTGCATGTACTCATGCTTGAGCGGCAGCAGCTTGCTGAACCCGGCATCGATCCGCAGGTTGGTTGCCGACCACGCCATGGCCAGGGTCACCAGCAGGAACAGGCCGATCAGCAGCCGGCGGTTGTTGAAGATCAGATTTTCAATGCTCTCGATGAAGGAGCTGAATTTCATAGATACACCTGGACCCTGAAGGGCTTTCTGATTATTCGCCGGTGGACAACAGCTTTGTGGAGAGCGGCTGCAGGCCTCCCTCACCGACCCTGATGAAGATCCCACTCTCCACTTGCAGCAGCGCCGCTGTCCCCTGCCTGTCCGGTTGCTGCACCAGGCTGAACGATTCACCATTATCCTGGCTGACCAGCAGTGTCCCGGCCAGTCCGCCGACCAGCAGCCGGCCATCTTTCAGGGCAACGGCATCCGTCAGGTTGGCCTCTGTCGCGGTCGCGACCTGCTGCCAAGTTTCTCCGGCGTCGCTGCTGCGGAACAGGTTGCCACGCAGGCCGAACACCATCAGGGAATCAGGTCCGAGCCCCAACCCGCCAAAAAATGACCCTTCGTAGGGCGTCAGCAGGCCGTCCCAGTTTTCGCCGCCATCGGCAGAACGGTAGACCTGACCAGCTTCCGCCGCAAGAAAAAGATAACTGCCGACAGCGAACATTTTATTCAGGTGATAGTCATCCTCACTGATCCAGCGCGACGTCCAGCTCTCGCCACCATCACCGGTCTCCAGAAAGCGCCCGTAGGCCCCGATGGCGTAGCCGCGCCGGGCATCGGCAAACCAGACATCGAGCAGCGGGCTCTCCTCTTCAGGGGCAGAAAAGACCTGCCTCCAGCTCTTGCCGCCATCTTCACTGCGCAGAATCACCTGGTCATGTCCTACAGCCCAGGCCAGATTGCTGTCCAGAAGAAAAACCCCGGTCAGGGTGGTCCGGGTCGGCACCTCGGCCTGCTGCCAGCTATGTCCTGCGTCGTCAGAGCGAAGGATGTGTCCCCGCTCACCAACGGCAATGACCAGCTGCTCAGCGGCTGCGATATCGAGCAGCAGCGATTTTTCAGCCAGGGCCGACCTCTCGGCCATCAGCGCACAGAGTTCGGAGCTGCCGAGTAAAACAAGGAACAGCACCGGAATCAGCCGTTTCAGGGTCTGGCGGCAGAGGGTCGACCACAGGCCGGATGTCAGCAGAACGGGCATGCAGAAACTCCGAAATAGCTTTAAAACAACAGCAGGACAAGAGACCGAACTTCGCCTCGATGGCTCTCGTGGGGGGAATTCAACGGACACGGCCGGATCGTGTCGATCCGGCCGTGTCCATCCCTAGTCATCCAGAACGCCTGCGAATTATGCCGATCCCCTTGAATTATGCAAGCGTTTTACGGGAGAGGCTAGCGACGACCGGACCGCCGGAGCTCCCCTGGAGAATAATCTTGCAGTGTCCTCTTGATCGAGAAATCGTACATGGTACTTTCATTGTCGAGCCCGATAGCGATATAACGCCCCGACTGCAGATCGGTATGCACCTCAAGGGTGGTCCAGAAGGTCGGCACCTCGTAGTAGTTGATCGGGTGCCCCTCGGAAACCCGCCACAGCTGGTCCCGGTTGTCGTAGATGTCAACGGAGAGGATCTGCCAGCTGTCCTCATCAATGTAGAAGGTGCGACGCTTGTAAAGATGCCTTGCGTCCTCTTTCAACACCGCGTCAACAACCCAGACCCGGTGCAGTTCATAGCGCAGGTGCGCGGGGTTCAGGTGCAGCGGGGTGAGGATATCCTCGTACTTCAGCTGGTTGCTATGCAGCTTATAGGAGTTGTAGGGCACGTAGATTTCCTTTTTGCCAACCAGGTTCCAGTTGTAGCGATCGGTGGCCCCGTTGAACATATCGAACTGATCATTGGTGCGGATGCCGTCGGACGCGGTGCCGGGATTATCGTAACCGACGTTCGGCGCGCGCCGTACCCGGCGCTGGCCCGGGTTGTAAACCCAGGCGGAACGGGGCTCCCTGACCTGGTCCAGGGTCTCATGAACCAGCAGAATGTTGCCCGCCAGGCGCGGCGGTGCGGTGACTTCCTGCTTGAACAGCAGGATCTTGTTGTCGAGTTCTTCTTCGGTCATCCCCTCGGCGCTGTAGAGCAGGTTGAACTCGTCATCGAACTTCACCAGGGTGTAATCACCGCTGCGGGTCAGCGCCGCCTGGGCAATCTGGCGGGACGCCAGCTCACCGCGGTAGCGGAGCAGGTGGTTCCAGATCACCTCGATGCCGCTGGTGGGAATCGGGAACGGGATCCCGTTGACGGTCCCTTTGACCCCATCACCGTTGTTGACCAGCTCCGCCCCGGCGGCTGACACCTTGGTCGCGTCGTAAATCCGCTGAGGTGATGAGGCGCTGCGCCGGGTCGGGTAGATGTTCATCTTGAACGTCGGGTAGAGCTTCATCATCTCCTGATGACCGACGGTGAGCTTGTCGGCATGTTGATCCTTATTTTCGGCGCTGATGGTCAGTACAACCTGGTCGGCGGCATAAGGATCGGGATGATGGTCCCCCTTCTGGTAACCGGCCGGAGGCTCGGTCAATCCGCCTGTCCATGGCGGGATGACACCATCGGCACTCCCCTTCTGCTCGGCGCCGACCGGGGTCAGGTCCTGACCGAGGCGCGCGATCTGATCCGCCGAAAGTCCCGCCCGGGCGGAAACCGACACACTCAACAACGCAATGACACAACACAGAACAAATGTATTTTTCAACATGTTGGTTTCCCCGTTTTAGAAATAGTATTTAACATTGAGAGCAATGATATCGCGATCATTGATCAGGTTGTAGCGACCGGCGCCGAAGAAATCGGTATAACTCAGGTCTGCTGACCAGTTGTTGAGATATGATGCACCGACCCCCAGGGTCACGGCCTTGCGGCCTTCGACAAAATTGCCGCCCGGACCGGGTGACGTCCCGTCGACATCGTGCTGCCAGGCAATCCGCGGCGAAAGGGTGATGGCGCCGATGGCATTGTCATAATCGAGCTTGGTGACCAGGCGATAACCCCACGAGGTATCATCGGCGAAGGCGCTGGCCGGCTCAAGCTCGCCATAGTGCAGCTCATTACCAGTCGCAGCCAGGTACTCGGAGGTGACCGTCTCGTTGCCGCTGATCGGGGTTCCCGGGCCGTTGAGGCGCAGTTCATCCTTGTCCGGCATGTCGTGCACATAGGTTACGCCGACCTCGCCGAGCAGCACCCACTGACTGGCGCCGAAGGTCGGGCCGAACAGCTTGGTCGCGGTGGTCTGCACCTGGGTGACATCCCGCTCGATATACCCCTGGACATCCGACTCGAACGGGACCAGGCCAAGCTGGCCGCTGGCCAGAGAGGCAGCGCCGGTATTGCCCGGGCTGAGGTTGTCCTGGGCGCCGAGGGCGGCAAAGAGGATCTCGATGTCGTCGATCTGCAGCGGCATGTCCTGGCGGTGGGAGACCTCACCCTGCAGGGCAACCCCAGAGTTAATCAGTTCGGTATTGAAGCTGACCCCGTAGAGTTTGATATCCTCCGGATAGCTGATGAAGTAGCTGGCGGTCTCGGCATAGGTTAACCCGTTCGGGTCGATCCCGGCTGCGGCCGCGGCGGTCCCGGTCCGCGCATTGATCACCGGCAGGCGGCTGTGATAGTTCATATAGTAAAAGCCGAACTCGGTATCATTCAACCAGGGCGCGTAGAGGCGGAAGGCCAGGCCATACTGCCCGTCATCATCGGCCTCCCGGGTTGCGGATCGGCCGACGACGGCGCCTGTCGATGAGGGGACATTGTCAGGAACCGCCCCCCAGCCGAGCATGACCCGCTCGCCCCCTTCGCCGGCAAAATCGTTGGTGCTCCAGTAGGAGCCGGGCGGGTCGATGACCGTCTCCTCCCAGTCATAGAGGTAGAAGGCTTCCAGGGTGGTGTTCTCGGTCGGGCCGATCGAGGTCCAGACCATCCCCTCCGGGGTCAGGGCCTCTTTCAATTCAGCCCCCGGCAGGCGGATCGCGCTGACGTTGACCGGGTTGATAGCGTTGATGCTGTTCTGGATGAAGGTGCTCTCCCCCCAGCTGACCACCTGGTCGCCGACCCTGATCTGCAGCGGCATGTCCCCCAGGTCGAAGTCGGCATAGACGTAGCTGTCGAGGAGATCGGCATCGCTGCCGACCAGGTCGAGGGCTTCGTCGGTCAAGGGCATCTTGTTGCGGTTGCCGGTCTCGTTTATGAAATCGTAGAAGGCCGTGCCACGGACGAACAGACCGACATTGCGGAAATTCATCTCAAGGTCAGAGGTCAGCTTGAACACCTTGCTGATCATCCCCTCACCGTAGTTCAGGTTGCCGTCGTCAAAGTTGACGGAGCGTGCATTGCCGCCGGCAGCGGTGCCGATCAGGTCGGGATCCTGGTCATTGACCCGCCAGGTCGAGCCGTACGAGAGGGTCGAGTCGAGGCTGCCCTGCAGGTCGCCATATTCGAACTGGAAGGCAAAAGACGAAACCGCAAACAGAACCGAAACAACCAAAGCCGCAGACAGCACCGCAGCAGTGCGGACGCCGAACACCTTATACTGCTTTCTTTTTTGAATATTCATATCCACCCCTTTGGGCAACAAATTAGATATTTAAAAAACAGTCACACAGACAGTTGTGGGCTATTCCCCGAGATCGATCAGGGCTCCGTCGCTTGCGAGGAACGTGGCCATCGCTTTCTGCATAGCCGACCAGACTGCGGGATCGGCTGTCGGCAGCAGCAGCGAGCTGTGATCACCGGAATCGAACCGCACAACGGCGGCAAGATGGCTGCCCATCGTCGTTTCGCTGACCGGCGTCAGCCCCATGAAGAACGCCAGCGGGTCCGTTCCGGCCAGCGGCGACGGAACCGTCCCCGCCGGAGCGTCGGCAAACACGTTATTCGGCACCACCAGGTCGCCGAGGACTTCGAACATCAGTACGCCCCGCTCCTCAGCTGTAGCACCTGCATAATTCAACGGATCGGCCGAATCGATGACCGTCTGGGTCGCCCCGAGGAACGACTCGTAATCAGCCGAGCCCTTGAGAACCCCCTTGACGGCAAGACCTGCGGCAATGCGTGGACCAAAACTTGCGGAGCCGTCAAGCAGCTTGGCGATGCCGCCACCGGGCATGCCCAGAACAGCAGCATTGATATCGGGTTCGAGGGCGAGGAAGACTGAGCCGACCATGCCGCCGAGAGAGTGGCCGACGTAGTAGATCGCATCGGTGTCGAAATCAGGGCCGCCGCCATTATAGTCGAACGTTTCCAGGGCCGCCTTGAGCTGGAACAGGTCAGCCACCGACTGGCGCAGGTTGTCACGACTGGTCAGCAGGCTGGCAAGATTGATGTAATGGGTCCCCGAGGAATCGGTAACACCGTCGGGGCCGGGCGCGCCGGTCTCATTGTTGGCCAGGTCGAGATCGAAGGTCCGTTCCGGTGCAATCAGGTCGTTTCTGAGCGGATGACCGGGGGGAAGCCCGTGCAGCGGCATGTCGATCGCCACTGCGGCAAATCCGGCCGCCGCCAGGGCATCAGCAGCGCCAAGCAGAGCGGTCCGATCACTGGTGATGCCATGCTGGAAGATCACCACCGGCAGGGGGTCTCCGGAGCCGTCAAGCGCGGCAGGCACCGACAGCAGCAGCGGCACGGTTTCCGTACTTGTGGCGACCGGATGCGGGTTGAGGAAGCTGAGGTTGGAGCCACCGAGCCCCTGCCACCAGGTGCCCAGCGGGGCGGTATCGTGCGTATCGGCAGCAGCGGTCAGATAGTACGGCACCTCAAGGTTACCCAGATAGATATTCGCATCACCCGGGCTGGCTTCGCCGAGAATATCTTTCGTCGTACCTGCCGGGGCGAAGATTGCGGCCGAACCGGTCGGCGTTGTCGCATGTACGGCTCCAAGGACCGCGCCGACCGACTGGGTCGTGAACGTCCAGCTGAGAATGACACTCCCGGTATCTATCCCCTGTCCGGCCAAAGCCGCTTCCTGGTAGTTGACCAGCTTCCGCACCGGCTCCAGGGCCTCGGCGGCTGTCCCGGTCAGGTCGTTGGGTGTCTTGGCGATCAGGTAATGGGCGGAAATCTGGGGATCAGCACCACTGGCCCCCTTGATCCCGTCAGTCAGCATCACCAGGTAGCTGGTCAGGGGTGACAACGGCGCGGTCGGCAGGATCACCAGGGTCGAGCCACCGGGGTCCACCGATGAAAGGGTCGCGACAAACTCCTGCCCGAAGCCGAGCTCCCGGTTGATTCCCGTGACCACACCGCCGATACCGCTCAGAGAGACCTCGAAGACACGGACCGTTTCAGGGGTCAATGTCGCCGGGTCGATTGTACCACTGAATGTCGTGCTGATCGGCGCAATGGTCGAAAAGCCGTCCAGGGCATTCATGGCAACTTTCGGGTCAGAGATGTCAGTCTCGTCGGCAACCGGTATATTCAGGGTTCCGTCAGCCGTCCCGCTGAACAGCAGGTTGTTCGGGAAAGGCAAAACGCTGGCGGTGAGATCGAAATAGGCGGTAAATCCATCCCGATCTATATTCAATTCTTCAGCAACGTCGACGTCGTCGCTACAGGCTGGCAGCAACAGTACAACTGCCGCCAGGGCCAGGAGCCAGAGAGACCTGAGCATAAATTTTCCTCCTTTGAAAAAACGTCTCAGCAACAAGGATGAAACATACATTCTACACGAAAAAAATGAGCAATTCAGAAGAACTTTGGCATGTTGTGTTTAAATGCCGGAAAATGATTTTTCATTATAAACAAACAGCGTTCGATTGCAATGCTTTCCCTGGCTTAATACTCACAAACTTGCTTTACAGGGGCCAATTGGCGGCGGCACCATCGTCCGGCAAGCCTCGCACGGTCATCTTTCTTCTCAACAAGTCAACTCTCCTCCAGCTTATCGATAAAGAGATCCGCCTCCCGAATCGCCGCATCCATCTCCCGGAGCAGCTTGACCACGTCGCTCTCCACCCTTCCCAGTTCTCCCTGCAGGGAAGCAATCGCGCGGGCGTTGAGGTTATGCTTGAGATAGAGGACTTGATCACGGAGCGGGTCGAGAACCGGCTTGATCTTGGCCTCTGCACGCCGCATTGCAGCCATCAACTTCGCATAATGATCGCGGGTCGCCTTTAGTTTCTGTGCACTGGAACGCTTCAGACGGTCACTGCTGTAGAGCTTGATTTCCTCCTGCCATTCATCAAATAATGCGTCAGCCACATCCTCGACCTTGTCGATCCGCTCGCTCACCTCCCCGGCACGCTCCTCGCTCTTTTCCAGAACATTGTTGAGCTTGTTATATTTCTTTTCCAGGTCGCCTCCCTGAAAGCTGAGAACGGCACTGAACTCTTCAAGGGCCGAGGCAAACTGATCCTTGGCCTCTTTCTGACTGTCGCGGGCGTCTTCAACCCGATCAACGAGAATCTCCCGCTTGTGAACTCCGAACTTCTCCATCACGGCATACTGTGCGCTACTGCAGGCCGTGACAACCAGCACGGCAGAGAGGATGAAGAGCAGCCTGCGGAAAGAAAACTTCAGGTTCATGAATGCACCTCCAGCAGAAACGACAAAAAGCCGCTATTAAACAATCCTGTCACGGAACGATGATGCCTTTAATCCATCGGGATCAAGGCAAAGCCACGATTCTGATAACCGATCGATGAGATGTAACCATTGCCGACAAGGGGTACTTCTTCAATAATATCGTCAGGCGCGATATTGAGCAGTCGGACCGCCACCGCACATTGTTCGAGCCTGTAACCAAGGTGTTTGAGGCGCCTGACCTGATTCTGAATGGTCAGCTTGTGCGGCAGGTCATCAGGGGGAAGATATTTGTCAGGTTCGGTCAGAAAGAGGGTCGCACCGCCACGAAACGCGACCACGACCTCGGGGATAACTCCGCCATGGCTCAGGCCGTTGACAGTCTCTTCGATCAATTGCAGGCGGAGCAGCAACTTTGCCGGGCTGCCGACATTGACATCGAAGATCACTCCGGCGTGGCTGAGCCCTTCGAGGGCCCGGCGGTTGTCAGGTGGGGCAGCATCAGCAGCCAGCGGGGGGACGAGAAGGAGCAGAAAGAGCAGCAGTGAACGCATAAGAACCTCCAGTCGCTGTCCCGTTAAGCTTAACAGATCAAGCTGGCGGACAATGGGAAAGTTCTCCCGGCTTTGAAATCCTCTCATCAAACAGACAGCAGCAAAGGTTAAATCAATTTCTCATTGCTGATCCTCAAGAGGCTGATATGCTGACGCTACTTCCTGCATGATCAGCGCAACCTCTGCCCCGTCAGCCTGTTCATTCCCGGCAATCTGACCCATACGCTCAAGCAGCAGCTGTGCGTACGCCTGCTCCTCGGCACACTCAGTGCCGGAAAAGAGTTTTTCCACAGCCTTGCCGGTCTGCTTGTCAAATTTATACTGCCGCATCTGGGTCCGCGCCAGGTAATGAGCCGCACTGCTGCTCATACGCGCCGCAGTCGCCGAGGTAAAGACCGCAGCATAGGCGAGCAAGCCGACATAGATCAGCTTCTGGTGCTGATCTTCAGCAGCAACCGGTGGATAAACCAGCTCAGGACTGATCCTGCTCCAGAGCGATTTGAAGATCGGTTCAAAGTCACGACGCTTCTTGAAGATTTCGAAAATATACATAAGCGGACACCGTAACGGAATAAGAGATCAGGAATATACGACGGGCAGATCGAACCTCGGCTGGCCGATCCCCCCCTACTCCCTGTCAGCCTCTGCCTTGCATTGAGCGACAACATCCTTGAGCCAGGCGATCTCATCCGGGGCAAACTGCTTGGCATAATCCGTTCCCACGTTCATCGCCCAGAACAGGTCCTCAGTTGTCATCTCCGCAAGAACATGGCCCGGCAGCTGGACACAGGGAGCGTCCTGGTCAGCCCAGTCGTCGAGGCGCTGCTGCTGATCGAAAAAAACCAGAAAACTGGAATCCTCGGTATCAAGAATCATCGGCACTTCAATCTCCTGCTCATCGCTCTCGCCATCCAGGCAGAGCATCTCCTTTACCGTCGGCACAAAAAACGTCATATTGAGGAAGAGGTCATAGAAACCGGATTGAACCTTATGGTCACGGGGATTATCACGCAGAGCGACCAGCGCCTGATCGATTTCAGTCATGGCAAAACCTTTTCATGTGAGGATTAAGAGAATGGCACGCACTATCTTCGGCGGCAAGCCAGCCTGATCAGTGGTATTTCTGCTCGGGGCCGGGAGCCGGCTTCAGCAGCGCGATCGCCAGAAGAGCAAAGGGCCCGATCAATAACCCAATTATCACCCACAGCACGACGTTTCTGTTTTTACCCTTGGCCAAAGAGGCCGCGGCGAAACCGAATACGGCCCAGGCAATCAGATATTCCATAATGTCTCCCGCTTCAAGTTTCTATACAAATACACGTAAAAAACAAAAGGGTCCACCTGTAAAGGGGACCCCTTGCCGTTTAGCCGGAAGCAGTTGCTCTCGAATCTATCTATAGATTGCAAAAAACTTGCGGGCAGCCTCAATCGTTCGGCCCAGGTCCTCCAGGCTATGGTCGATACTCATAAAACCGGATTCGAACCGGGCCGGTGCGAGGTTGATACCCTGGTCCAGCATCGCTCGAAAAGTGCTGGCGAACATCCGCGTATCGCTTTTCAGGGCA
Organism: Desulfuromonadales bacterium; assembly: GCA_032251255.1. Taxonomy (GTDB): domain Bacteria; phylum Desulfobacterota; class Desulfuromonadia; order Desulfuromonadales; family Geopsychrobacteraceae; genus BM509. The sequence goes on along the minus strand of JAVVDY010000028.1, from coordinate 11,496 downwards.
GCGCTAAAATTTCTTACCGGCCCGTCGTTAGAATAGAGACAGAACATGCCACTCACCCTCTGCGGGCAGGTGGGAATGCTTGACTCCGCGAGGACCTGCTGCAGACCATTGGCCAGATAATCACTCTTTTTTTAATCCGGTGATAGAAGCCTTCTTCCCGGAGCAGACTCAAAGCCGCGATCCCCGCGGCCATGGCCAGGGGATTCCCGGACAGAGTTCCAGCCTCACCCGATACAGCACGTACCGGGGGCGTTCATTCTGGATAGCTGTTGTTGAGAAGATCGAGTTTCTTGCGCAGCAATTGGGAAATACTTATTCCCGACTGTTTTGCCTGCTGACAGAGCACTTCCTTTTCGCAGCTGCTGACCCGAAACGAAATAATATGTTCTTGAATACGTTTTGACTTCATAGTAAATGTCCTGCCAATGCCTTTCTTGCCATGCGCCCGTTGCCTGTCAGCCACGCCGTTGAGTCCCGGGCTGCCACCATCAACCGCCGCCCAGAATGGGCAGCAGCGCCAGCGTATCTCCGTCCTTAAGGGTCGCATCGACCCGTGAATGCACACCATTGATCAACACTGTGCCAAGAGCACGCCTTGGGATGTTCAGCTGCGCAACGACCTCCTCGACACAGGTTCCCTCGACATATGCGGACTGCTGCTCTTTAAAGCGATCAATACGAAACGCCCCGATCAGTCTGACCTTGACCTGGATCACCTTGCCCTCTCTTTCCGGGACCATTCAACTCTCCTTCCCTGTCGCTGTGCTGACTGATTTTATAGTGGCGCCATCTGTTCCAGGTGCCCTTCTACCATCTCCATATAGGTCGTTTCCTCGTTGCTCTTGTAAACCATGGAGGAGGCGATCTCGCTGGCGAGAATGGCGTACTTGATCTTATCCGGCAGATTGTCAATCCGCCGGCGGAACTTGCCAAGCCGGCCGATCAGGCGTGGCATGTGGAGCAGGATCGCCTTGCGATAAAGGGGCTTTTCGCACAGCTGGGGATTGTTCTGAAAGAAGTTGAACAACCGTGAATAGTGATCATTGATCTCGCGGCTGAGGGCATCGGAGACCTCGGTGTATAGCTGGTCAGGACTGTTCCTGATCCTGCGGAAAATCAGTTCCGCCTCATCTTCAGCCCTGCGGTTGAGAATATCGATCACGTCGGCAACATACTGCTTCTTGTGCAGCAGGAATTCCTTTTCCGTCATCATCAGGTTGGCGATGATTTCATAGGAGGAGGAGATAACACCGCACTTGTTGGCCGAAGCATCGCGCAGGATAATCACGCCGCGCTGCTGCAGTTCAATGCGTGCGTCAGGGGTGATGAATGAATTCGCTCCCTCGACGATGATTTTGGCGCTGGGATTGCCGGACCTGTCGAAAAAATGCTCGCAGTTGTTGATATCAAGGGTTTCCGGACGGCCACCGGCAGGGATAAACAGGTCGGTGCTGACATTGAAAATCAGCCTGTTATATTCGCGGTAGAATTCATCGTTGGTGACCCACTGCTCGTCCACGCCTTCCTCGGTACAGACCATCTTCTTGAACAGCTTGCGCAGTCCGTCCTGACGCGTCTGATTACGATAGAGGATAAACCCTCCAGGATGGAGCGCACGGGGATCATATGCCTCCAGGTCGCTCTTGAGAACGATATCCGCAAGAGCCTGATGCTCGGCCCCTTGCGGGTCATAAAAAGCCCCGGTTCCATCAATGATAAGACAGATCTTGACCTGGGGGCAGCGCTCCAGCAGCAACTGCATGGCGTTCCCGGCCACGTCACCGTTGGGCCCGCCGGTCAGCTTGACGGTGAAGGAGTCCTTATGCATGTCGATGCCGTGCTTCTTCATCGCCACCTCGGCGAAACGGACAACTCCGGTGGAGGTGACGCCGTACTCCTTGTGATTGATGCCGACCTTCTTGCTCGACATGATCCCCGAACCGAGCAGGTATCCACGGCGTACGGCCTGCCGGGCAATCAGCTCGATCATGCTGTCGTGCATATTTTCGTCAGGGCCGAGCTCAATCGGCTCGTCCTCACCGTAATAATCGATGACGCGGGGGTCTTTGGCGCGGCCATTCTCAGTGACATAGATATCGAGGAAGGCGTTGATGAAACCGAACTGCAGCTTGTAAAGGCGCGGGACAAGAAGCTCCTTGTCCAGATTGCCTCCGGCGTCAAGCACCGCCACCATCTTCGAGCCACCTTCGTAGATATCCTTGTTCTTCAGGTGCTGGGTGTGGGCCAGTACATAATTTTCTTTGAAAAGCGTGTTGGCCGCGGTCACATACTCATCACGGCCCTGGGTTATCAGGGTCCGCCACCCACCGCGGGCGATATCAGAGAAGCCGATATGGTAGCCGGAACCGTAACGTCCATAGAAATACGTGACCCGGAAAGGTCTCTCCAGAGGCAGATCTGAGATGAAATCGCTGCCCAGCTGATCCAGGTAAGCAGGATCGAGGCGGAAGGACAGTGCATGCTTTTCCGGTACAAAAAAATTGGTCTTCAGCGTGTGACGGACAAACAGCAGCGCACAATTGAAGATGCGGCGCCGGAAGTCATCGAGAAAGCGGCGCCCGGTGTTGTACTGTTCGATCAGGGCCTCTGTCTCGGTGAGCAGCCGGGCGTACTCCTCTTCACGGTCCTGCTGCAATGGATCGAATCGTACCCGGAACAGCCTGACCATCTGCAACGCGATGTCCGGGTGGTTATGGAAGGCGCGCATCACCCCTTCCAGATCGTAGCTGTCGGGATGATTGTGGGCCATGTTGGTATGACAGAAACCGATAAAGGCGCAGAGGAGCGACGCATCGGTCCCGCTTGCCAGTCCGGTGGGCACCATCTCGCGATAGGTCTGTGAACAGGAGCGGAGAATCTGGGTGTTGTACAACTCTTCCTTCAGGCTGCTGTAGAGTTCCGACCCCTTCTCGATCCTGCTTCTGTCAGAGGATGTCACGTAAAATGTCGACAGGAAGTAAGGGTGGGTGCCATTGCTCAGGGTCAGACCATAAGCGCGCTCAACCGAAACCTTGAGGCGCTTGAAAATCTCCATCACCTGGGAGAGAAAATTCTTTTCAGGCGGATTCGCCACGCCGAAGAAAAGACGCACCTCGTTCTCCAGACCTTCGCTGGGCTCAGGTATCTCCAGGTCGACGAAAACACCGTCATGCTTCACCGTCTGCTGATGCAGCCAGAGCGTCTTGGCGACCCGGCGAGCCGGAGAGTCCATGACATAGCTCCGATTGTTCAGCCAGAGAAGTGTCAGCAGGCGCTCTTTCTGGCTGGTGTCGAAGTCGGGATAGTACTGTTTCAGTGCGGCTGCTACCCGCTTCTTGACTTCAGCAGGAATGCGGGGTGGCGTGGCGTTGGCAATTTCACTGTGCTTCTTGCGGTCGAACTCATACTTGTGAATTTCCAGGTACTGCTCAGTTCCGGGCAACTTCACTTTCGAGTCCGTGAACTCGGCAAGCGAAATCTGCTTGTTCGAAGTAATCTGCAGGTTTTCATAGAGCGATCCCGGCTTGCTCAAACTCGCCAGGATCAGGGTCTTCTCACGATCGGCCAGAATCATCCTTCGATTGTTTCTCATTCCGGCGAGGCCGTAGGCCAGGGTCGCCAACGCATCCTGCTCATTCTGCATCGAGACAAAAAAATACGGATGCATATGCTCCTTGAGCCAGGCAAGGCTCTCACTCATCTGCTTACATTTATCACTGATGTCAGTCAGGACATCACATCTCTTCTGTTCATCCTGATTGACGACAGCTGCAGTGTTTGCGATGGTCATTCTCTAAACTCCTGTTTCGACGTGTTTGATTTCATCGATATGGTGAAAAACCGGCGTATCGGCACAGGAGTAAAAGCACAAGATGTGCCAGAGGTATACGGAAAGAAAAAAGGAAATCATCCGGCCTCTGAGCTGCAGCTGCGATCAACCCACAGTTGAAGTCATTTCGACAAGTTAGAAAAGATTTTACGCGAAATAAAAATTGACAGGGAAGAGATCGAGGAACAGATAGGGGTGGGGAATCAGCCGCCGGAAAGAACGGAACAGACGCCCCGGATGCAGAGCTGCATCCGGGGCGCAGGATCTTCATTCAGTAAAGAATCTCAGATCAGTCCGTAGCGCTTGAGCTTGCGGGCCACGGTCGACTGGTTGATCCCCAGCGCAGCAGCAACCTTGTACTGGTTACCATGTTCCTCCATCGATTCGAGAAGCAGCGAACGCTCGACACTTTCCAACGCCTGCTGCAGGGTCAGTCGCTCAGTCGGCAAACCTCCCTGGGCGCTGTTGCCGGCTATGTTCTGCGGCAGATCCTGAATATCGATGACATCACCGTCCGACATGACCATGATCCGCTCACACACGTTCATCAACTGACGTACATTGCCCGGCCAGTCGTAGGCAAGCAGGACATCCATCGCAGCGCTGGTGATCCTCTTGCTGATGCCATGACGTTGACTGTGCCGATCAACATAATGCTGAATCAGCGAAACAATGCAGTCCTTGCGGTCCTTGAGTGACGGTATGCGCAGCGGAATGACGTTCAGGCGATAGTAAAGATCGAGCCTGAACTGCTTGCGTTCAACCATCTCCTCCAGGTCTCCATGGGTGGCGGCGATAATCCGTACGTCTACCTGCTTCGCCTTGGTGCCTCCCAGCCGGGTGACCTTGCCATCCTCCAGAAAGCGGAGCAGTTTGACCTGCGATGCCAGGGGCAGCTCGGCGATTTCATCGAGAAACAGGATACCGCCATCGGCAAGCTCAATGTGCCCGGGCTTGGCAGACTGGGCGCCGGTAAATGCGCCCTTTTCATGACCGAACAGTTCCGACTCAATCAGCGTCTCCGGGATCGCCCCGCAATTGATCTTGATCAGCGGCTTGTCGGCCCGCGACGAACGCATATGGATCAGGTCGGCAAACAGTCCCTTACCGACCCCCGACTCGCCGAGAATCAGGACCGATGATTCGGCTTCGCTCACCTTAATCGCCTGGTGCAGGGCCCTGATCATCGAAGGGCTCTTGGCGATGATCTTGGTTGCTGCCAGCTCGGCCTGCTGCATCTCGAGAATCTGATGCTGAAAGCGATGACTGATTGCAGACTGTTCTTCCAGGCGGCGCTGCATTTCGTCCATCTCGGTGATGTCCCTCTCGCTCACCACCACCTTCACCACTTCACCATCGTCATCAAATATCGGGGTCCCGGTCTTGAGCAGCTTGCGTCCTTCTTTTGTCGTCGTCAGAAAATGAACCGACTCTTTCTTTTCAAGAACCTCGATGGAAGCTGAGCGTTCAATAAACCGTGACTTGATCAGATCATGGATGTTGCGGCCGATCACCTCCTCGGCGCTGATATTATTAATTCTTTCCGCAGCCTTGTTCAATCGCAGGACGTTTCCTTGGCCGTCATGCACCCAGAGCCCCTCATGACAGCTGTTGATGATCACTTCAAGCTCCTTGGAAAGCTTGCGAAAATCGTACATTTTACGGGCGATCACCGCCAGTTCCGTGATCTCGGAAAAAACACAGATCGCCCCGATCAGCCTCGAACCGGCGAAGATCGGGCTGGCGGTCACCGAGAAGGACTGCCCCTCCTTCTGCACGCTGATTTCACTGCGCGTCGCCATGTCCCTTAACGTCTCCTCAACCTGCTCCCAGAGTTGGGGGAAGTGTTCAGGCAGCAAATCGCCAGGGTGCAGGTCGAGGTTCTGCCGGATAACCCGGTCAGAGAGGAGCACCATTCCCTGGTTGTCCAATGACAGGACACCGTCACCGACGACATTGCTCTGCGTCTGATTGAACGCGTCCTGATGCTTGATGTGATCCACGTTCACTTCGGGTTGATTGACCAATCTGTAGTCGCCGGGAGCCATTCGACACCTCTTATCCGGAAGCTGAATTCCCTAATGCATCAGTTGATGCAGTGAGACATCATAAAAGCACAACAGCATCCGGACAGCAACTCTTTCTTTTCCGATCAGAAAAAAGGACCACCCTCCCGGCAAATTCCCTGACAGTGCCAGGCACGAGAAAAGCTTAGCAACGATTGTTTTTCTGTAACGGATGACTCAACACGGAACGACAGGTCTTAGCCCTGCCATCCTTATCGCCCGTCGCAGGGGGACGCTCGGAAAAGCAAAGACCTCGCCCCCTGCCCGGCCAGCGAGCGAAGAGCGAGGTCTTCTGGAGAAAGATGGCGGGCTTGCCTCTATGCCACTGGAAACTCTTGTCCAGCGCTGACAGCGACGAGCTCCTTGATACAATCGGCCCACACCTTGACCAGCAGATCGATGTCCGCGTCAGAGGCCATCGGCGGGACAAGCATCATGTTATGGAAAGGCGTTATCAGGATTCCCCGATTGGAAAGGTAAAGATGCGTATAATACATCAGGTCCCAGTCGAAGTGGGCCTTGGCCTCGCTCCCGTTCACAGGCAGTCTCGGCATGAACTGCATTTCACAGCGCGCACCGCTGCGCGTAATGCTCCAGGGAATCTCATATTCACGCAGAACTGCATCAAGCCCGTCGGAGAGACGCTCCTGGCCGGCAAACATCCGTTCAAAGGCATCCGCCGTAGCGACATTCTGCAGCGTGGCGCGCATCGCGGCGATCGCGAAAGCATTGCCGGACAGAGTACCGCCGACCCCCATCGGGTCCGATTGCCCCTTTTTGCCGAAGGATGCATTGATCGCCTCCCCCACTTCCCGGGTAAAACCGTAGGCCGAAACCGGAACCCCGCCGGCGATCGACTTGCCGATGGTGATAAAGTCCGGTTTCAGACCGAAGGCAGCAGTGTAGCCCCCCGGGCCGTTGGAGAAGGTGTGGGTCTCGTCGATGATAAGGTAGACGCCGAACCTGGTGCAGAGGTTGCGCAACGTTTCCAGGTAGCCTTCGGCGGGGAGTACCATGCCACAGTTGGTCATCACCGGTTCGGCCAGTACGCAGGCGACGTCACCCTGCGACAGCTCGCGCTCGAGGGCTTCGCAGTCATTAAACTCAACCACGCGGGTGAGCTGATCCTTGGCGATACCCGGATTCGAGTCGTAATCGGTGCGCAGCTCGAGCCTGCCATCAAGACCGATATGCGGCAGGGTTTCGTCCAGGCTGCCGTGATAGCACTCGTTCATGCAGAGCACCTTGGCACGACCGGTCAGAGCGCGGCAGATGCGGATCACGTAGCGATTGGCCTCGGTTGCGGTCATCGCCACCTGCCAGAGCGGCAGACCAAAGCGCCTGCCGAGCTCCTGGCCGATCCACAGCGCGTCCTCGGTCGGCATCATCGTCGTTATCCCTCTACGGGACTGATATGACACGGCTTCGGCAGTTGCCTCGGGGGAATGACCGAACATGGCGCCGGTATCGCCAAGGCAGAAGTCGATATATTCATTCCCGTCGATATCGACGACCCGGTTCCCCGAAGCGCGCTCAACGAAGATCGGGTGTGAAGTTCCCCAGTCCCCCATCCACGACATGGGGACGCCATTGAGGAGCATCGCGTGGGCCTTGCCGAAAGTTTCCTTCGACTTCTTCGTGCGCTGCTCGAACATATCCTGCTCGCGCGCTTTGAGCTTTGCAAGCTGCTCGTCACCCACCAGCCGGTACGGTGATTTTTTGTCAGTAATCATGAAATTTTCTCCTTACAGAACCAGGTTATTGTTCAACCACCTTGCTGGCTGAACGGTCATTCAGTGTATTTTCTTGACTGTACGTTCATTCAATGATATTGTCAATGACAATTTGCAGCCACAACGAAGTCAACCAACCACAGACCCCCGTTCAGCACAAATGGAAACAACATGACCGACACTGCAGCTACAACCCGCGCCGAACAAAAGCTGATCACCCGACAAAGACTGCTGGAAACCACCATCGACATTATCGCCGATGAAGGCTTCGCCGGCGTCACCATGGCCAAGGTCGCCGAACGTGCCGGGCTTTCCCGCGGCATCTGCAATTTTCATTTCCAGACCAAGGAGCAGTTGATGCTCGAGGCCTTTCGTGGCCTCTACATTGAGCATGAGCAGACCTGGCGAAAGATTCTGACTGACGACGCGCGCTCCGCAGCTGAGCGCCTGTCGGCACTGATCGAGACCCTGCTGACACCACCGATCGCCGACCATAAAAAAGTCGCCGTCTGGCTGGCATTCTGGGGGGTCACCCCGCACCGTCAGACCTACCTCAACGTCTGCACCGAGGTCGATTGCCAATACGAGGATGCCATCACGGAACTGCTCCACGAGCTGGCCGGCGGGCAGGAAAAGCTGCACGGCCTGCCGCTACGCTCCATCGCCGTCTCCCTGACCGCGCTGATCGACGGGACCCTGCTGCAATACCTCATTGCCCCTGGCAGACTCTCCCCGAACGAAGCGATCCGCTCCTGCCTGACCTACCTGGGCAGCTTCTTCCCGCAATTTCGCTAGCCCCTCTCACCGCAACGAAAACCGCATATTCGCGCCGACGCAGACCACGCTTGAAACTGTTGATGGAAGCAGAACATGACCAGAGAAACACTTAAGGCGGACACCTTACTGCTGACGACGGCAGCGATCTGGGGTTTTGCCTTTGTGGCCAAACGGGTCGGAATGGAGCATCTGGGCCCCTTCACCTACAGTGCTGCCCGCTTTGGCCTGGGGTGCCTGTCGCTCTTGCCACTGCTGATTTATGTACAGAGAAACCGCCCAGGCAACCAGAACAGGGAGCGGCGCCGGGTTGCCCTGACAGGCGGGATCGCTGCCGGCACAGTACTGTTCCTAGGTGCCTCGTTACAGCAGGTCGGTCTGACCCACACCACGGCAGGCAATGCCGGCTTCATCACCTCCCTGTACGTGGTCATCGTGCCGCTACTGGGCCTCTTCAGCGCCCGCTCTCCGCGCCCCGGAACCTGGTTCGGCGCGCTCCTCGCTGCGTTCGGCCTCTATTTCCTCTGTCTTGGCGATGGCTTGCACATCACTTCCGGAGACCTGCTGGTGCTGATCGGCGCCTTCTTCTGGGCCGGTCATGTTCTGCTGATCGGCAGGTACGCTCCGCAGACAGACTCGCTGTGGCTCGCTGCGGTTCAGTTTGCGGTCTGCTCCCTCCTCAGCCTGATCATTGCCCTTTGCCACGAGGTGATTACCCTTGAAGCGCTGTGGCAGGCGAGCCTGCCGATTCTCTATGGCGGCCTCGGCTCCGTCGGCATTGCCTATACCCTGCAGGTTATCGCCCAGCGCGATAGTCACCCGGCCCATTCCGCAGTGATCATGAGCCTCGAGGGGTTGTTCGCTGCAGTCGGCGGCTGGCTGCTGCTCAATGAGCAGCTGTCTGCTCGCGGAATGTTCGGTTGCGCCCTGATGCTGGTCGGCATTCTCTTGTCGCAAGGAGCAGAGTTCCTGACGAGAAAAACCGCCAAGCTGCCCGCCTGACACGTCGAAACCGCCAACCGGCAACCAGCTCAACAACAGCGCATGGCAAAGAACTGCTCAATCTGCCCTTTGAGCCATAATCATCCGCACAGCCCGCAGCAGCACCTCCCCTTGCCGGGTCGCACTGGACAGCTGCCGCTCCGATCGAACAGCCTACCCCGCCATCAATCTCCAGGTGCGCTGCTCGCCGTCAGCATCCCTGCCATGAAGTGGTGGCTGGATCGCGACTTTGCGCACGCCCTGACGATCGACCCGGGTTTTATCCTGCTGGCCCCGGTCTACACCCTGACCAACTCCGGGCGGTAAGATCTTGAGTTCCGTTCAAGACCGAGTTGCGGCGACAGCAGTAAAAGGAAAAGAAAGGGCCCGCGACTATACGATCGCGGGCCCCAAGCGAAACTATCGAAATCAGATCAGCCAAGATAGCCGATAAGCAAGAACGCGATACCGGTAAGCCCGGCGCCAAGGAAGCCGTACGGCATCTGGGTGACGGCGTGACGGTAGTTATCGCAGCCGGCAGCCGCCGAACTGAGGATGGTCGCGTCCGAGTAGAAGCAGATGTGGCTGCCCCAGACCCCGGCCGAGCAGACGGCGCCGATGCAGACGTAAGGGTCGGCACCGACAGCCACCGCCAGAGGGATAACGATCGGGATGGCGATAGCGTACATCCCCCAGCTCAGTCCCATGATGAACTCGGTGATGCCGAGCACGATGAAGACGACAAAGGGCATCAGTTCAGGTGTCATGATAGTCTTGGCATTGTCGATGACATAAGTCAGGAAGCCGAGCTGCTCATTGACATCGGCAAAGGTGAACGCCAGCACCACCATCAGCAGCGGGAAGAGCATGTTCTTGACACCGGTCACGCAAGCGTCGAAAAACTCTTCGGGACCGAGCAGCCCCTGCGGGATGTAGAGCAGGAACATGAAGGCGACGGTGGTCAGTACGCCCATCTGCATGTCGATGTCGAAATAGATGGTCGACCCGATCAGCATCAGGATCGGCAGGAAGAAGTTAAAGACCTTCGGATTCTTGATCGACGCAGAAGGCCCTTCTCCGGCACTGATATCCATCTTCTCAGAGCCCGGAGGCGCGAGAATCCCCTCTTCGCGGGCGCGGCGCTCGGCCTTGGCCATGGGACCGAAAACCGGGATGATGCCGAGGATCACCAGCGGTACGATCAGGGCGGCGATCCAGCCGTAGAAGTTATAGGGGATGGTCTGGATGAAGAACTTCATCCCTTCCCCTTCGGGAGCGGCACCGGCCTGCTCGACGAGACTGGCGATATAGACCGCCCAGGTGGAGATCGGGATCAATACGCAGACCGGCGCGGCGGTGGAGTCAACGATATAAGCGAGCTTCTCCCGCGAGACCTTGTGCTTGTCGTTGATCGGCGCCATGCAGGAACCGACAGTGAGGCAGTTCAGGTAATCGTCAATGAAGATGACCACGCCGAGAAACCAGGTCCACAGCAGGGTGCTGCGACGGGTTTTCGCCTTGGTGGCGACCCATTCACCGAAAGCCTGCGCACCACCACCCTTCTGGATCAGGGCGATGATTGCACCCATCACACCGCAGACGATGAACAGCCACTGGGTATCGCCGTCGGTCAATACGCCGGTCAGCGTTTCATTGACATTGCTGAAGAAATCCAGCTTGTAGGCCATAAAGAAAGCCAGCAGCGAGGCCAGGGTCAGACCTTCAAGAATTCGCTTGGTATAAAAAATAAAGAACAACAAAAACGCGGACGGAATTGCTGACATGGCACCGAACTCGGTTATCTCATCCGGGGATAGAGCGACAATGATCAGAAATCCGATCGCCAGAACAAGGTATTCTGCGAGTGTTTTCTTGACCGTAGTTGGCTCCATTTGGGAGCCGACCTTCTCCAAAGCTTCTTCGCTTCCATACGTCATACTGAAATCTCCTTAGGCGGGTGACGGACCAACCCGCTGCACAAATTACTTTATAACCATCTAAAAAATAAATATTTTATTTAGCGGCCAAGACAGACAACCATTCTAGAATGAGAATGCGACCGACAGACCGAAGGCGGACTCATCGTCGATCCCGGAGATATCTTCGGCATCGT
>JAVVDY010000027.1:27014-33490 GCA_032251255.1 Desulfuromonadales bacterium | reverse complement strand
CTCATCCCCTACCGTCAATACCTTTTTTGCCCTTTTTTAAAAAAGTTTCGCGGGGCCTCTCAAGCTCCCGTTTTCTGGGCAAATCCCCAAAAGCCCAGATCGCTAAAAATCACGTTTTCCAATCTGGGCTGTCCGTCTCCCTAGAGGAGGGGGCCCATACCGCCAGCCGGGACTTTTCACCCCGGAGGCGCACGATGCTCAGGCCAACCACCTGGCGAGGTGACTTTTTACTGCACCCGTATCGGCCGGCAGAGAGCAGGTCCGGACCGTTACCGCCTGAATGAACCGCCGAAAGCGACCTGGCCATCCCCTCCCGGAAGGAAATCAAACCGCCTCGATGATATAGTAATTTTTCTTGCCCTTCTGGACCAGGAGGTAAGAGGCGTTGAGCAGATCCGCACCGGTCACCAGGTAATCCTGATCGGTCAGCCTGGCCTTGTTCAGGCTGAGCCCATTCCCCTTTATCGTCCGACGCAGCTCACCCTTGGACGGAAAAACCGCGGTTTCCGTCGAGAGCAACTCTACGACCGGCACCCCCGCATCGAGCCTGGCGCGGTCGACCTCATAGGTCGGCACACCCTCAAACACCGAAAGGAAGGTCTCCTTATCCAGCCCTGCGAGGCTTTCGGTCGTGGCATTGCCAAAAAGAATCTGGGAGGCCTCAACGGCCTTACTGTATTCATCTTCGCCATGGACCATACAGGTGACCTCTCTAGCCAGACGCTTCTGTAACGGTCGCTGGTGCGGTGCGTCCTCCTGCTCCGTGACAAGTGCTGTCACCTCTTCCTTGCTGAGCAGGGTGAAGATTTTAATATACTTCTCGGCATCGGCGTCAGACACATTGAGCCAGAACTGATAGAATTTGTACGGCGTCGTCAGCTTCGGGTCGAGCCAGACATTGCCGCTCTCTGTTTTTCCGAATTTACCACCATCAGCCTTGGTGATGAGGGGACAGGTCAGGGCAAAAGCCTCTCCACTCTCCTTGCGCCGGATCAGCTCGGTCCCCGTCGTGATGTTCCCCCACTGATCGGAGCCACCCATCTGCAATCTGCAGTTCTTCTCGCGGTAGAGGTGGAGGAAATCGGTGCCCTGCACCAACTGGTAAGTGAACTCAGTGAAGGACAGTCCCATCTTTGACTCTTCCCCCAGACGTTTCCTGACGCTGTCCTTGGCCATCATGTAATTGACCGTAATATGCTTGCCGATGTCGCGGATAAAATCGAGGAAACTGAAATCTTTCATCCAGTCGTAATTATTGACCAGCTCGGCGGCATTGGCGGCATCAGATTCAAAATCGAGAAACTTCGCCAACTGCTTCCTCAAACATGCCTCGTTATGACGCAGGGTCTGCTCGTCGAGCAGATTACGCTCCACCGATTTCCCCGACGGGTCACCGATCATGCCAGTGGCCCCACCGACAAGCGCGATCGGCTTATGACCTGCAATCTGGAGATGCTTGAGCATCATCACGCTGACCAAATGACCGATATGCAGAGAATCAGCAGTCGGATCGATACCCACATAGGCCGTCGTCATTTCCTTGTTAAGCTGCTCTTCCGTGCCGGGCATGATGTCGTGGATCATCCCGCGCCAGGTCAATTCTTCGACAAAATTCATATTCAATACACTTATCTCAGGTTCCGTGTTTGGAGGGTTATCTTGCCCTGACTAGCCACAACCGGGCTATCCAGCCTGACAACCCGCGCACCCTATGGACCTTGCTGGATACGCTCAATCGCTTCACAGCGACCGGTCTCTTCGTCAACAGTCAACAACACCCCGCAAAGAAGCGGATCTTTCTGGGCAGCCTCAAGCCGCACCGGCAACTGCGTCAGAAACCTCTCCAGCGCCGGCTCTTTCTGATTGCCGATAATGGCGTCCTGGCTGCCCGTCATCCCTGCGTCGGTAAGATAGCCGGTATATCCATCCAGGATTTTTTCATCTGCCGTCTGCACATGGGTATGCGTGCCAACCACCGCAGACACCTTGCCCGAGAGGAAAAAACCCATCGCCTGCTTTTCGCTGGTTGCCTCGGCATGAAAATCGACCAGGACGATCGGCGTCTGCTCACGCGCCTCGTCAACCAGGCGGGCCCCGACCTTAAACGGGCAATCAAGGTTCTTCATAAACACCCGCCCCTCAAGGTTGACAACGGCAACCTTTATGCCGGCGGCAGTGGCAAATATCCCTGCACCCCGGCCGGGCAAGTTCCCGGGATAATTGGCCGGCCGCAACAGCCGCTTCTCGCGATCCAGGATGTCAAAAATTTCCCGCTTGTCCCAGATATGATTCCCCGAGGTGAGGACATCCACCCCGCTGTCAAACAACTCACGGGCAATGCCCGCAGTAATGCCAAAACCGGCCGCGGCATTTTCCCCATTGGCCACGACTAGATCAATATAGTGAAGATCGATCAATCGCCCCAATCGTTCACTCAGGATGCGCCGACCGGCACGGCCGACAATATCTCCGACAAATAATATCTTCAACTGCCTGCTTTCTCGTCAGGTGATGCTGCTACCTGGCGTATTCAGTCGCCCTGGTTTCACGAATGACATTGACCCGAATCTGGCCGGGGTAGGTCATTTCGTCCTCAATTTTTCGAGCGATATCCTTCGCCAGCACATGTGACTGCGCATCCGACACCTCACTGCTGGACACCATGACACGAATCTCCCGACCGGCCTGGATGGCAAAACAACCCGTCACCCCGTTAAATGATGTGCCTATCCCTTCGAGTTCACGCAGACGCTTGACGTAGGTTTCCAGGGTTTCACGCCGGGCTCCGGGGCGGGCGCCTGAAAGCGCGTCGGCCGCCTGCACCAGAACAGCCAGGACCGAATCAGGCTTTTCGTCCTCATGGTGGGCAGAGATCGCGTGTACAATTTTGGCCGATTCTCCATACTTGCGCGCCAGGTCACCACCATTGACGGCATGCGACCCTTCCAGTTCGTGACTGACGGCCTTGCCGATGTCGTGCAACAACCCGGCACGCTTGGCCTGCTTCACGTTAATCCCCAGCTCGGCTGCCATCATGCCGCAAAGGAAGGCCACCTCGATGGAATGAATCAAGACATTCTGACCGTAAGAGGTCCGATACTTGAGCATCCCGAGCAGCTTGATGATCTCCGGATGGATCCCATGGACACCAACGTCGAATGTCGCCTGTTCTCCGGCCTCGCGAATCGCCTCATCGACCTCTTCACTGGCCTTTTCCACCAGCTCCTCAATGCGGGCCGGATGGATGCGTCCATCGGCGATCAACCGCTCAAGAGAGATTCTCGCCACTTCACGCCTCACCGGGTTGAACCCTGAGATCACCACAGCTTCCGGGGTGTCATCAATGATCAGATCGATTCCCGTTGCAGCTTCGATGGCGCGAATATTCCTCCCTTCGCGGCCGATAATCCGCCCCTTCATCTCATCCGATGGCAGAGGGACAACGCTCACCGTCTTTTCTGCAACAAAGTCGCCGGCATAGCGCTGGATCGCCAGAGCCATAATCATCTTGGCCTTTTTGTCGGCTATCTCGCGCGCCTCATCCTCAATCTGCTTGATACTCTTGGCAGCATCATGGCGGGCCTCGCTGGTCATAGACTCAATCAGATGCTGCTTGGCCTGCTCGCTGCTCATCCCGGAAATCTGCTCGAGCCGCTGGCGCTGTTCATGCAGCAACTGATCAGCTTCCTGTTCCCGCTTGCTGAGCTGCCCTTCCTGCGAACGCAACTGGTGTTCCTTCTTGTCCAGTTCTTCGCTGCGCTGCTCTATCTGCCCCACCTTCCGTTCGAGGTTCTCCTCTTTCTGCTGCAGCCGGTTTTCATGGGACTGGAGCTCCTTGCGCATTTCACGCTGTTCCTGTTCCCAGTCGGCCTTGGCCTGCAGCACCACATCCTTGGCCTGGATGGTTGCTTCCTTGCGTATGCTGTCTGCTTCCTTACGGGCATCCGCTTCGATCTGTTGAGCTGTGGCCTGCGCATTGGCCAGACGGGACTCAGACAGCTTGCGCCGCAGAATCATCCCCAGAAACACTCCGGCCGCCAACGCGACCAGAACCATCACAACCAGTATTATCAGTTCCATCTCCACAGTGAACCTCCTTGCAGAGTTATCGTGAACCGCCCTCACCCCTCAGGGGGGAGCGGAAAAAAAACCCCTGTTCCGTTACCAGACAGTCAACCGGGACATCGTGTCGTTCCACCGGTAGCCGGTCCAGAAGCTGAAATCCAAAGCAGAGACCGACAAGCACCCCGGAGAATCCGGCAGAGTGCAGCTCACGGTCATAAAACCCCTTGCCATAGCCTAATCGGTAGCCGTAACGGTCAAATGCGACCCCCGGCAGAACCATCAGATCCAACTCAGCAACCGGAACCTCCCTGCCCCCTTCAGGCTCAAGCAGGCCGAAACTGCCGGAAGACAGGCAGCCCAGATCGTCCACCTCGATGAAGGCCATCCGTTCACCATTAACCCGCGGATAGCAGACCTTCTTGCGCTGCCTCAGTGCCACATTGAACAGCAGATCTGTCGCCACCTCGCCCCGCGTCGGACAATACAGGGCGATACATGAAGCATCGGCAAACGGCTCTGACTCGACCAACATTCGCTGGGCAATCAGGCTCAGCTGATCGCGAGTCGCAGTGGAAACCTGCATGCGTCGCGTCAGCAGTTCATTCCGGAAAGCCTGCTTCTGCATGTCAGTGAGTTCCCGCGTGGTTAATATGCCAGGACAGGAAAGAGAGAAACGGAACAGACAAGAGAGAAGATGGACGGTGAACAGATCAAATCGTCACTAATTATAAAATCCGCCCGACTGACTTTAGGCAAGACCCTCTAATAATAAACGATGCATGACAATCCATAGAAATATATTCACCTGAGGCAACACCGAAGACAGCCTGAAATCTTGCTGTTTTCGGAATGTAAAGCACCCTGACTATCGGGTGCGAGTGTCCAGTTCTCTGCTTAAGTATCCGTATCTATCTAAAAGCCCTGAAACCCAGGGTTGCTTGAACTTCTTTGCGGACTACGCCAATCCTTCTTCCACCCGCAACAGCAAGCGCTCGAGGCGCTCATCCTGATTCGGATCTGCCTGCCGGGCGGCTTCCCGCAACTGCAGATACTGACCGGCAAGGTTCAACAAAGTCAACGCCAGAACATCCTGCGAATCGACAGATCCGACTTGAGCAACCTCCGCCAGCTGGCCATCGATAAAGTCGACAACCTTCTGAACCTGGGCAGAATCCTGCTGACTGCGCAGATGATATTCACGCCCCTGCACCCTGACCCGCACTGAATGGCTCACGAGTCCTCCCGGGCAAGATGGCTGTCAAGCCGTTCCAAAACATCATCCAGCGAGGCTAGCAATTCAGTCCGTTCACCATACCACTCAGCCTTTTCAGACTCGAGTCGCTGGCAGGTCTCAGCCAGTGCCCGGTTTTTTTCAAGCAGCCGATCCACCGCCTGCTCCAAACGATCCAGCATCGGACTCTCCATTGCAAACCTCATTCAAATTTAGGGGTTAATCCGCCCAAAGTCAAGATTTTCAATCAGTTCTCGAACAGGGCTTCGACAAACATCGCCGGCTCAAACGGTCGCAAATCATCAACGCCCTCACCGATGCCGACAAACCGCACAGGTAACTGCAATTCAGCAGCGATTGCCACCACAATTCCGCCTTTGGCGGTCCCGTCCAGTTTGGTCAGGGCGATACCGTCAATATCAACCGCCTCATTGAACAAGCGCGCCTGGCTGAGGGCATTCTGCCCGGTGGTTGCGTCCAGGACAAGCAGAGTCTCATGAGGAGCTCCGGGAATTTCCCGCTCGAGGATCCGCCTTAACTTCTTCAACTCCTCCATCAGGTTCACCTTGGTATGCAGGCGACCTGCGGTATCCAGAATCAGGACATCGGCCTGGCGCGCGACTGCTGCCTTGGCCGCATCAAACGCCACAGCACCGGGGTCGGCCCCTTCCTGATGACGGACCACCTCGACACCGGCACGCTCGCCCCAGATCGTCAGCTGCTCTGCTGCCGCCGCGCGAAAGGTGTCACCGGCGCCGAGCAGAACCTTCTTCCCCTGCCGGGTCAGCTGGTTAGCCAATTTCCCGATAGTCGTGGTCTTGCCCACGCCGTTCACCCCCACCACCATGATCACATAGGGGCTGGCACTCTCCACAGAGAGGGGGTGCCGATCAAGCTTCAATAACCGTTCGAGTTCCTCCATGAGGGCCGACCGCAGCTCTTGCGGGGTTTCCAGCTGACCCCGGCCGCGACGCCCCTCCAGGGCACTGATCAGCTGCTGGGTCGTCTGCATGCCGAGATCGGCGGTTATCAAGATTTCCTCCAGATCCTCAAGCAGCTCCGCATCGATGCTATTCCTGCCTCGCAAGAGGCTGTCTACCCGCCCTACCAGCGAAGACTGGGTCTTCGCCAGTCCTGCCTTCAGCCGGGAGAAAAGGCTGACCGGTTCCGGCTCTGGTTC
>JAVVDY010000027.1:0-26914 GCA_032251255.1 Desulfuromonadales bacterium | reverse complement strand
TGCTTCGACTTCTGCTTCGACTTCTGCTTCGACTTCTGCTTCGACTTCTGCTTCGACTTCTGCTTCGGCAGCAGGCCCCACGACCTCCTGGGTGGAGGCAACCCCTGTCCCTGATTCCCCGGTCTTCCTGCGCAACCGGAACAGAATAACAACCACCAGTAACGCAAGAAGGACTGCTCCGGCATAAGTCACCGCCAGGGCCGCCAGTTGCAGATGCTCCTGCGGAACGCCCGCATCTTGTAGATAGACGGCCAGCATCACCAGCCATTGTTGCAACAACTCCATTCGACGATCTCTTCTTTCCTCGATCGGCCACGCGGACCTGCCGCGCCCGATGAATAGTGTTTACTCTTCCAGCCTGTCCAGCTGACTTTTCAGTCCTGCCATCAAGCGATCTCCTCCCGAAGCTGAGCAACGCACCGCCGCAGGGCAAAAGACGCACGCCCCAGCATCGCCTCGGGAGACAGGGTCAGCACCAGAAAATAATCCTCGGTCAGCGGAGCGACCAGAGTGTGATTCTGATCGGAACGGATCAGGACCTCTTCCAGTTCACCCCCCTCGACTCTATCAAGGGCCTCACGCAGGCGGGTCAAGATGATCCCCTTGTGGGCACCAAGAATCTTGATGTCATAATCATCCATCCGCGCAACCTGGTCGACCGCCTCTCCCTCCCAGTCCGCAATGATCGCCCCAAGCGAGCCGGGAACCAGTTCCAGCATTTCGTTCAGCGTTTTTTTAAAAGGCATTTTTCTCTCATGTCCTGCTCAGAAGTAACGGAAAAGCCGGTGTTGTGGATCCACCCATTATTGATTGATCGCGACAGGGGCCTCTTCCCGGGGCTGGTAATCGCTCATCCGCACGGAAACGATCTTGGAAGTTCCCGGGTCCTCCATGGTCACCCCGTACATGGTTTCCGCATTGGCCATAGTCCGCTTGCTGTGGGTAATAATAATAAACTGTGACATTTTCGACATTTCCCGGACCATTTCCGCAAAGCGATCAATATTCACTTCATCCAGGGGCGCATCAACCTCATCCAGGACGCAAAAGGGGGTCGGCTTGATCAGAAACAGCGAAAAAATCAGCGCGACCGCAGTCAGGGCCTTCTCCCCCCCCGAAAGCAGGTTAACATTCTGCAACCGCTTACCTGGTGGCTGGACAATAATTTCGATGCCTGACTGCAGCAGGTCATCTTCGTCAGTCAGCCTGAGTTCGGCCTGCCCGCCACGGAACAGGCGTGGGAATACCTGTTTGAATTTTTCGTTGACCTGATCAAACGTCTCCTTAAAGCGGCGCCGAGTGGTCCGGTTGATTTTACTGATTGCTTTCTGCAGATCTTCCAGTGACTGATGCAGATCATCGCGCTGCTTGGTGAGGAATTCGTAGCGCTCCTCATGTTCGCGATGTTCCTCGATGGCCATCAAGTTGACCTCGCCAAGGGATTCAATCCGCTGCTGCAACTGCTTCAGCTGCCGCTGCTGCCGCTCCAGTTCGGCTTCGGTCGCCTCGGGAACCTGGTGTTCGTTGAGATCGACCCGATAACGCTCTTGCACCGACTCCCACATATGTTCGGCATCGACGCTCAGCTCGCGATGACGCAGCTGCAGGCGCGAAACATCCTTGCGCCGATCTTCGGCCTGAACCCGGACCTCACGAAGCTGGTCTCGCAGCGCATCCAGCTGCAGGCGCCCCTCTTCAAAGCGCTCACGAACAGCAATTTCCGCCGCCTGTTGTTCTTCACGACGCCTCAGCAGCAGCTCCAGCTCGATCCGCAAATGCCGATCAACCTCTTCCAGCCGCGCCTGCTCAGTCTCCCCGTCTTCCCTCCGGGTCTGCAGCAGAGACGTTCTCCCGGTCAGTTCCTGGCGACTCTGCCGGACCCGTTGCAGAGTTTCCCGGCTGCCGTCACGCCGCTCGCTGAGGCTGGCCAGGTTGACTCGCAGCACAGTGAGCTGTTCGCGAATCAGCTCAACCTCTGTCCGGGCGGAATTAAGCTCCTGTTGCCGGCGGCCGGCCTCCGCTTCCAACTCAGCCTGGCGCACGCAGGTCTGTTCAGCTCCCTGACCGATCGCCTCCTGTTCGCTGAGCAGCTGCTGCTTCTCATCGTGCAGCTGATCCTCCTCAAAGCTGAGCAGCTCCAGACGCTCCTGCAGCCGGTCCTCCTCCTGAACAATACGATCCTGGTCTTTCTGCAGTTCCAGCAACCGCAACTCCAAGCGATGCCGCTCAATGCCGAGGGTCTTGGAATCCTCCTCACAGCGGGCCAGCTCATGTTCAAGCTGCTGCAGCTGTTCCTGCTGCCGAGAGTACTGCTGGCCAAACTCAATAACCTGGTCTGACAATTCAGCGATCTCCCGTTTCTTACGCAGCAGCCCAGATCCGGCGGCAACCGGGGCGCCGCCGATCAGCTCACCACGCCAGCTGAGGCAATCTCCTGCGGGAGTAACAAGCAGTGTTCCAGGGGGCAGACTGCGACCGAGATAGGGATCCAGGCTCGGGACCAGCAGGGTGCCGACCAACAGGGACCGTACCTGCTCCGACTGGGCGCCTGAGCATTGGACCAGATCAACCAGCGGTGTCGCATCAGGCACAGTCTCTACCGCTGGAAAAACAGCGGCCCGAGGCAGCAGGGTGGCCCTTGCGCCTTTTTCACGCAAGAGCTTCAATGCCGAGGCGATCTGCCCTCCCTCTTCCAGAGGAATCGCCTGTAACCGCTCGCCGAGAGCCATCTCCACCGCCAGTTCATACTCAGCGGGCACCTGCAGACAATCAGCGGCAACCCTGCGCTGCAAAACCCCATCGGCAAAAAGCACCCGTACGCCCTCGGAGTAACCGTCAAGGTTTTGCTCCAGCTCCTGAAGGGATTCCAGCCGTGAACGTTGCCTCTCCAGCTGCTGCCTAAGGGCATCGAGCGCCCCCCTCTGCTCTGCCAGCAGACCGCCCAGGCTCCGCTGCTGCTCCTGCAGCATTTCCTGATTGCCGTCCAGCTCGAGGGCCTCCTCGCGCAACGACTGCAGCTGTTCTTCCAAGGCGAGTCGCTGACTCGTCTGTTCCTGTTGCTGCTCCTGCAAGAGAACCGCCTCTGAGCGGTTTTTTTCGCGGCGCTGCTCCTCGGCAATCAACCTTCGGGCAATCTCCTCACGGCGATTATTCAGCCGGTTCGCCTCATTGAGCAACTCCATCAGCTGTCGGCGACACGCGTCGAGCTGCCCGGTCAGCTGGTGCTCTTTCTGCTGCTGCCGGGCGAGCGACGACTCCCGCTCCCTTGACAGTTCCTCGGTCTGACTGAATTCCAGCAATAACCGCGCTTCGGCCTGTTTCAACTCCTGCTCTTCAGTGTCGAGAGCCTCCAGCCGCCGGGCAATCTCATGCTGTTCTTCAAGTAACCGTTCTTTCTGCAGAGCCAGGTTTTCCTTTTGCCGGGAAGCCAGCACCATCTCACCCTCAACCCGCTGGACTTCCGAACTGAGCTGATAAACCTCGGCGCGGCTCCGGGACAGCTCGTCCTCCACCGTAGCCAACGCCAGCTGCCTCTCTTCGATCTGCAGCTCACCTTCAGCCAGCCGCGCTTCGATCTGCTCAAGCCGCTTGGCCTGAGCCTGCTCCTCGGTCCCAACGGTTGTCAGTTCCTGCTGCACTTCTCGGTAGCGGTTCCCCGCCAGACAGAGTTCGATCCTCTTGACCTCGGCGCGGTGCTTACGATAGGTTTCCGCCCTCTGCGCCTGGCGCTTGAGGCTGCCCAGGTTGCGCCGCACTTCGGAGATGATATCGCCCAGCCGTACGAGGTTCTGCCGGGTCGCATCCATTTTGCGCAAAGCGGTCTTTTTGCGCGCCTTGAACTTGGTGACGCCGGCCGCTTCCTCAATCAGCACGCGCCGCTCCTCCGGCTTGGAACTGACCAGCATGCCGACCTTCCCCTGCTCAATGATCGAATAGGCCCGGGCACCGACCCCGGTATCCATAAACAACTCGGTAATATCGAGCAGCCTGCAGGGAGTTTTATTCAGCAGATAATCACTCTCCCCGTTACGATAAAGGCGGCGGGTGACCATGATCTCGGCATAGTCACGATAGGCGGGGGGCGAGAGTCCGGCACTGTTATCAAAAACAATAGACACTTCGGCCATGCCCAGCGGTTTGCGTTTTTCGCTGCCGCCGAAAATGACATCTTCCATTGCCCGGCCACGCAACTGCCGGGCATTCTGTTCTCCCATCACCCAGCGGATCGCGTCGACAATATTGCTTTTACCGCACCCGTTGGGACCGACCACGCCGGTGATCCCTTGCTGAAAGTCAAGAGACACCTTGTCGACGAAAGACTTGAAACCCACTATGTCGAGACGTTTGATCTTCATTCAGCCGGTCCGGACGCCTGCAGAGAAGAACCTGTTGACCCAACAGGTCCCTGAAATAACGATTTTTTCTTTTGACCCGGCTAAAGCTCAAACCGCCACGGAATCTCGCCACAGCACAGGGCGCGTCATGTTAACAAGGTGCTCCAATCCTGTAAAGAAGGTATTGTCCTTGCGGTCGCTTTGCCTGCCCAGAGATGGAATACATGTTCTTTTATTGTTGCTTGTAGCAAGATCGGATAGCCGCTATGATGACACATCCGAACAGGACGTTCCCGACAGCACAGGCAACCCTGCCCCACAGACAAGAACCTGAACCGGATGAAAAGAATTCCATTCTATCGCCGCTACCCGCTCACCTGCGCGCTGCTTCTGCTACTGGTGACAACTGCCGTGACTCTTGCGGTTGTCCTGTCGCATTTCGACCTGGCCCGCGCACGCCAGTATCTGACCCAGGAACTGAGCCAGATCCTGCAGCAGCCCGTCGGGATCGGCAAACTCAACCTGACCTACCAGCAGGGGCTGGCGGTCGAGGTCCACAACATAGGCATCGGCGATGGCAGGGAACTGGACATCCGGATTCCCCAGCTGACCGGAGTTCTCAGGCTGCGCCCCCTGCTTCAGGGGGAGCTGTTGCTCGACCGGGTCTTCCTCAACGAGCCGCAGATCAACCTCGCCCGAAGCGGAGCAACTGAAACCCTGGCCCGCGGAGCCGTCTCCTCAAAAACCGGGGATCTGTTCAAAAGGTTCGGCGTCAGCCTGCTGACCATTCGTCACGGTCGGATCGATCTGAGCCGTGATCGGCTCTACCCCAGCAGGCTCCCCGACCGGATCGACAACCTCAACCTTGTGTTACGGGGCTGGCAGACAGAGCGGAGTGGCTACCTGGTGGTTTCGGGTGAGCTCCCCGCGAACCAGGGAAAGTTTACGATTGAGACCGAACTCCCTCCACCCGCCCAACTCGCAGAATGGCGGCACCAACCCCTCAGGCTCAAGACTGACCTGAAACAGGTCTCCCGCGCCCTACTGCCGGCTGCCATTGGCGACCAACTGCCTGCCCGTTTCGACATGGCATTCAGCCTCAAGGGCTCCCCGGCCAGCGGCACGGGATTTCGTATCCGGGCCAGCGCATCGGACTCAGGAAGCTCCCTGCTTGCCGCAGAAGGTGTCTGGAGCTCGCAGGAGATGACGGAGCACCTCCAGGGGCTGCAGGTGCGGCTGCACGACCTGCCACTGCAGGGCCAGGTCCTCATTACCCGTGGCGCAGACGGAACCCAACTTGAGGGGAACCTGTCCGGAGCAGACATACCGCTGCTTCCCCTGTTGCGAAAGTGGAGCACCTCCCGAACAGACAGACTCCTTGCCGGATCGATCAAAACGGCAACTGTCGAATTCTCCGGCACCTTCGGGGCGGCCGACGACAGCGGGCCAGGTGACCTTTTCCGCTACCAGGCCAACGCCGAACTGGAAGCCGGGCGCCTTGAACTTTCCAGCCGTGAGCAGTTGGAGGGAATTTCCCTCGCCCTGCAGATGGACAAGCAACGTCTGAAAATCACCCGGGGCAGTGCATACTGGCGCGAGCAGGGCCTGTCCTTTGAAGGTGAGGTGAGCAACTGGCGGGACACTCCCTCCTTTACCATGAGGGCAGCAGCACGACCCGAGACAGCAATAGTTCACCAAACGTTTGCTGATTCCCTGCCACAGCAGTTGACCCTGAACGGAACAGCCCCGACGACGCTGACCCTTGAAGGCAAATCCAACGAAATCCGGGGAGAACTCAAGGTCGACCTTGACGCCCTGCAGCTGCAGCTGCACCAGCTGTTCGACAAGCAACCCCACCAGCAGGGAAAACTGCAGGTCAGCGGCGAATGGCGACCGGGGCAGGTAGAGATAGGCAGCGCCCGACTGCTGCTCGGCGATACAGCGATCACGGCGACCTCGGCCATTCCCCTTGGAGATCACCAAAAGCCGCTTCAACTGCAGTTCAGCGGTATCGACCTTCTGGCCCTGCAACAATTCTCTCCATTGCTGCTTAAGCTCAAGTCCCGGGGAAAGCTGGTTCTCGACCTGGACTATTCCGAGGCAACTCAAATCAGCGGCGAATTGACTCTCGAAAATGCCGGGGCTCACCTGACCTCGCTGATCGGAGACATCAACTCGGCCACCGGCCGGATCAGTTTTGATCGGGCGGGGCTTGACTTCAACCAGCTTGCCGCCCGTATCGGGAACTCGCCGGTTCAGATTGACGGCAGCCTGCAAAACTGGCAAAACTTCCTCCTCGACCTCAGAGTCAAAGGACAGGAGATCGCTGCCCGTGACCTGGTTTTTACTAACCCGGACATGGTCGTTTTCGACCTTGACGGCAGGCTGCTGATCAACAAGGGAGGGATTATCTTCGACCCGGTGCAGGTCCAGCTGGAAAACGGGACAGATGCCACCGTCAGCGGCTATGTCCGCAACTTTGCCGACCCGGAAACCTACCTGGAGATCGACTCATCCGAACATGTGGACGTGCTGGAGATCATAAAGCTGTTCACCGGACCTGCGAAAATAAAGTCGCCCCGCCAGAAAAACGCCGGACACCCCGTCCGGATCCTGGCCCGAGCCGCACAAGGAACGCTCGGGGGCTTGAAATTCCAGCAGGCGGAGGGCCTGATTACCGTGGCGCGGGGCCTGTTCACCCTCCACCCCCTGACCTTCAGGCACCAGGACGGCTACTGCCTGGCCCGGGTGGAACATGAGCGGGGCCGCCTCAAAATTTCCGGACATCTCGAGGACTTCGATGCCAGCACCCTTTACAGTGAAGCGCTTCATGCGCGGGGGCTGGTGACCGGCAAGCTGCGGGGAGACTTCTACCTGGAAGGAGACGGGACCGGCGACGCATTCTGGGCCAGCTCGCGCGGCGGGGCCCACCTTGAGATCCACAACGGCGCGCTCCGGAAGTTCCGCAGCCTGGCCCGGGTCTTTTCTCTGCTCAACATTTCCCAGCTCTTCGAACTGAGCCTTCCCGACATGGACAGCAAGGGGATGCCATTCACCCTGCTGAAGGGAAGTGTCAGCATCAAAGACGGGGTCATCTCGACAGAGAATCTCAATATCCTGAGCAATGCAATGAACATGTCACTCGTCGGACATCGCAACATACTGGAAGACACCCTCGATTTGACGGTCGGTGTCAAGCCCTTGCGCACCGTGGATAAAATTATTACCGCGATCCCTGTTGCAGGCTGGTTGCTGGCAGGCGAGGAAAAGGCCCTCATCACGGCTCACTTCAAGGTTCAGGGCCCGGCCGACGACCCGGATGTCATAGCGATCCCGGCGTCGTCGCTGTCGAAAACAGTCCTGGGGATCGTCCAGCGCACCCTCGGCCTGCCCGGCAAACTGATAAGCGATCCTGCCAAACTTTTTCCACAGGGCGCTGCCCCCTCACTTTCGCCGACAGGTCAGGACAAAAACCCGCTGCCGAAAAAAATGCCGGCAACGCCATGAAGCACATGACAGCCGCTCAGGAAACGGCTTTTTTGTCGCCGATATAGACAGTAGAGATGCCGAAGGTCAGGTCGTGATATTCCAGCGATGAAAACCCGGCTGCCGCCATCATCCCCAGAAACTGTTCCTGGGAAGGGAACTCAAGGACGGAGTCCGGCAGGTACTGATAGGCACTACGCTGCGACAGCAGCCCCCCGATTGCGGGGAGCAGGCGGCGGAAATAGAAATAGTAGAGATGACGAAACAAGCGACTGCGGGGAGTGGAAAACTCGAGAATAACGACCCGCCCGCCCGGCTTCAGGACCCGGAACATCTCCTGGAGCCCCGCCTGTCGATCAACCACGTTGCGAATACCGAAGGCGATGGTAATTGCATCGAAGGTCGCGGTCGGGTGCGGAATCGCCTCACAGGGAGCATTCACCAGCTGAATTCGCTGACCATAGGGGGAGGCATCCAGCTTTTCCTGCCCGTGAACCAGCATCCCCTGAGTAAAATCTTCTCCTACAATCGTCACTGAATCAGCCGTTGTCCGGGCAATCTCCAGCGCCACGTCGCAGGTTCCGGTGGCAATGTCGAGCACGCGCCCGTTCTCAGGAACCTGTAGCCGGGCAACAGCAAATCGCCGCCAACGCCGGTCAATACCGAATGAAAGCAGCCGGTTGAGAAAATCATAGCGCGGGGCGATGTTGTCAAACATCTGCCTGACTCCCCGGCCTTTTTCTGACAACTGGAACATGACAGTCTCCTGGCAAGACTAATTGCGGAGAAGGACAAACTCAATAGTGGCGTAAAGCCCGATTACGGGGCTTGGTTCTATCATAAACCGGCGCCGCCGAACCAGCAAAAAGTTCCCACCCGCAGCTCGAAGCAAATCAGCCGGAAAGGAGAAACCAGATTGGACAGCAACACAAACTCCCCGCTGCTGGTGACAGCAGCAATCATCGAGCATCAGGGCCGTGTCCTGGTCACCCGTCGGCCGGCAGACAAGCGCCATCCCCTGGCCTGGGAATTCCCCGGCGGAAAGATGGAAGCGAATGAGACGCCGCAGCAGGCGCTGCAGAGAGAGCTGCTGGAAGAGCTGGCCATCGAAGTGGTTGCCGAGTCGATTTTTGATGTCGTTCATTATCGCTATGACTGGGGTGCAGTCCTGATCCTCGCCTACTGGTGCCGCTGGACAGGTGGGGCAATCAAGCATCTCGAGGTCGACGATCACCGCTGGGTCACGCCGGCCGAACTGGGAGAGATGCAGCTCCTTCCGGCCGACCAGCCCCTCGTCGAGCACCTGCAGCAACTGGACATTCCATCCTAGCGGCGCATCCGCAAAGAGAATGGCATCAGCCTGCCCCTGTTGAGAAAAGCACCAAGCCTTCTTGCAACCAGTATTTCGCCTGATAAACTTCTAGCACGCCCAAACAAACAGGCAACCGAATCCTCAAAACCTCATACACGGCAAGGAACCCCGCAAGCCAGCGTGAATGGTCGTTCAACTAAGGTATGCAGCGTTTCAACCCGGATCTCAGCAGGGGCCTCCAGACCAGCAAAATAACTAGAACAGTTTTTGCAATTACGACAAAACAGGTCACCAAAGCGCTATTTATAAAGAGTGTTTTATGGTTGGTATTTTATCACCCAGAGCGCACAAAGATACACAAAAACAAACCGCTAATGATTTTTAAATACCTATGTTTATTGTTTTTTTTAGTCAAAAAAACTTTTTTTGAATATTTTATTGACAAAAATAAAACGCTGTATTAGTTTCTACAAAACGTGAGCCTATGAATACCCGTTTTACTATGATTACTATAGACGCCATTAAAAGGAGTGGGTTCTTGCCCCGACGCCAGAAGGAATCATACTCAATCCAGTCCGTCGACAACGCCCTTGATGTCCTGGAAGCGCTCTGCGACGAGGGGGACGAGGTTCGCATTTCACAACTGAGCGAGCGGCTGGGGATGAACAAAACCAGCATATTCCGCCTCCTGGCGACCTTTGAAAATCGTGGCTACGTCGAAAAGGAACAGCGTTCGGGCAAGTACAAGCTTGGCCTTTCGGCCTATGAAATCGGCCAGAAGTTTTTGTCCCGCATGGGGCTGCTGCGCAAAGCCAAGCCGGTCATGGAAAAACTGGCGCGGGAATGCAACGAGGCGATTTGCCTGGCCGTCCCCAGCGACAACGAGATTCTTCTGCTCGACATGGTTGACACCACCCAGCAGGTCAAGATCATCCCGCTGCTCGGCAACCGCTACCCGATCACCGGCCCTTCCGCTGGCCGGGTTGTCCTGGCTTTCGGCGAAACACACCGGGCCAAGTGCAGCCTGGAAGAACTGGCCGTACTTGAAGCGGAACTGGGACGCACCCGCGAAAAAGGCGGCTGCTACGACCAAGGCAGCTTCGGCGAAGGGATCGCGTCCCTTGCCGCGCCGCTGATCGACGCCGAAGGCAACGTTCCCGGCAGCCTCTGCATCGTCGGCCCTGAATTCCGCCTGACGCCGGAAAAGATTGAACAGGAGATACTCCCCAGCCTCGTCGAAGCAGGAATCGTCATCTCTTCGAAGCTGGGCTATGTCGGACACTTTATGAACAAGGAAAAAACATAAATAAAACCAGTTAAACAAGTCCTACTGAAAGGAGGCCTTTGCTGGTCGGATTAAACAGGGTCCGGAAAAAGAAGCGGACCAACATTTCCCGTTGTGGTTTCCCAGGAAACCGAACTTTTAAGAGAGAGAGGAGGCTTTTATGCAACACGACAGCGTAGGATACTGGAAAGCAACGCTGGCTCTGATCCGGAACGTCCTGATCGTATGGTTTGTTGTCTCGTACGGCCTTGGGATCATCCTGGCCCCGGCCCTGAACAGCATCAAACTGGGTGGTTATCCGCTCGGCTTCTGGTTTGCTCAGCAGGGTTCAATTTACATTTTCGTCGCGCTCATCTTCTACTATGCCAAGGCCATGGGGAAGCTCGACGAAAAATTTGACGTACACGAAGATTAAGGAGGAGCGACGATATGGGTCTTCAGGGAATTACTTATCTTATTGTTGGCGCCACCTTTGCTCTGTACATCGGTATCGCCCTCTGGGCACGGGCAGGTAGCACCAAGGAATTTTACGTTGCGGGCGGCAGTGTCCACCCCGTACTGAACGGTATGGCCACCGGCGCCGACTGGATGTCGGCAGCGTCCTTCATCTCAATGGCCGGCCTGATCGCCAACATGGGCTACGGTGGCGGTCTGTTCCTGATGGGCTGGACCGGCGGCTACGTTCTGCTGGCGATGCTGCTGGCCCCGTACCTGCGGAAGTTCGGTAAATTTACCGTACCCCAGTTTGTCGGGGACCGCTTCTACTCAAAGGGCGCCAGCACCGTGGCGGTTATCTGCCTGCTGGCCGCTTCGCTGACCTACATTATCGGTCAGATGACCGGTGTCGGGGTTGCGTTCTCCCGTTTCCTCGGCGTCTCCAATACCATGGGTGTCTTCATCGGTATGGCAATCGTTTTCGTCTACGCGGTTTTCGGCGGGATGAAAGGGATCACCTACACCCAGGTCGCCCAGTACTGCGTCCTGATCCTTGCCTATACGGTTCCGGCGATTTTCATCTCGCTGCAGCTGACCGGCAACCCGCTGCCGCAGCTCGGCCTCGGTTCCGACATGGTTGGCACAGACGTAGCGCTGCTGACCAAGCTGGACCAGGTCGTGACCGATCTCGGTTTCGGCAAGTACACCACCATGACCCGACTCAGCCAGCTGAACATGTTCGTCTACACGGTTTCGCTGATGATCGGTACGGCCGGCCTGCCGCACGTTATCGTCCGCTTCTTCACCGTTCCCAAGGTTAAGGACGCCCGTTCTTCGGCCGGTTGGGCACTGGTGTTCATCGCCATTCTCTACACGACCGCTCCCGGCGTTGCTGCCATGGCGAAGATGAACCTGCTGAAGACCATCAACCCCGGTATCGTATCCGGCGCCCTGACTGACGTCACCGCGCCTGACGCTCAGATCACCTATGATGAGCGCCCGGAGTGGATGAAGCGCTGGGAAGTCACCGGTCTGCTCAAGTTTACCGACAAGAACGGCGACGGCCGTATCCAGTATTACAACGACAAGTCCAAGGATCCCAAGTTTGCCGCAGCCGGCTGGGCCGGTAACGAACTGACGGTCAACGCCGACATCATGGTTCTCGCCAACCCGGAAATCGCCCTGCTGCCCAACTGGGTTATCGCCCTGGTTGCCGCCGGTGGTCTGGCCGCCGCGCTGTCGACCGCTGCCGGTCTCTTGCTGGCGATCTCCTCGGCGATCTCGCACGACCTGCTGAAAGAGAAGTTCATGCCTGACCTGAGCGAAAAAGGCGAACTGCTGGCCGGCAAGATTGCCATGGCCTGCTCGATCTTCGTCGCCGGCTACCTCGGCCTCAACCCGCCCGACTTCGCCGCCGGCACCGTGGCCATCGCCTTCGGTCTGGCCGCCAGCTCGATCTTCCCCGCACTGATGCTGGGAATCTTCAGCCGGACCATGAACAAGGAAGGCGCAATCGCTGGCATGCTCGCCGGTCTCGGCGTCACCATGCTCTACGTCTTCGCCCACAAAGGTCTCTTCTTCATCAAGGGTACCGAGTTCCTCGGCCTGTTCGGCGGCAAAGCGAACTTCTTCTTCGGCATTGAGCCGAACGCTTTCGGCGCTATCGGTGCATGTGTTAACTTTGCCGTGGCCTTCGCGGTGAAGAGAATGTTCCCCGCACCTCCGGAAGAGATCGTTGCCCTGGTAGAAAGCGTCCGTATCCCTCGTGGCTCCAAGGAGATCGGTGGTGCCCACTAAGAGATAGCCCTCTTTAAATGCTGATCGAAAGATCAATTGGCCCCGCCAGCCATGCTGGCGGGGTTTTTTTCAAACTTTTCTGTTGCCCGTAACCCGCAGGTCAGGTACAACCAAGGCCAAACCGCAGACCCGCTCATCCGATCCGGAGCCTAAACAATGGACATCAGTCTCGTCATAACCTGGTTACTTTTTCTTGCCCTTTTCCCGATGGCCTTTTTCTGGCTGCGCCGGGCCTGGCGGATCTTCAAGAACAAAGACTACTCGGAAGTCGCCCTGAAACGTGGCGAGCCGCCAGCAGACGCAGAAAAATGGGCTCCCTACACCGGCCTGATCAATCTGGCCGCCGGCACGGTGGCCGTCATCACCATTATCGGCGTACTGCTCGCACTCCTGCCGTACAAAACCTGGAGTTCGATGGTCGGGATCACCCTGTGGGTCAAGGTCTTTGCCGATTTCATTGTCAGCCGCCAGGCGCACCCGTTCACTTTCGGCAAAAAGAAAAAAGCGGTCGAACAGGAGAAAAGCTGACCCTCCCACCCTGTACCCGTTACCGGCGACGGACCTGACTTTTTTTTCACATCATTTTTGTGATAATATTCTAAAGTCATCCGGACAGGGCCTTCTCCGAGAAAGCCCTTGCCATTCGGACCGATCTCCCACAATCAGCAGGGGTACACAATGGGATTGACCAAAAGGCTGCGCGACACAGAACCATTCTGCCATCTGCCAGATGAGGTATTTGCCGAATTCAGCCAGGCGGCCATCGTCGAGACGTTCCCTCCCCACATCCATATTTTCAATCAGCACGATCCTCCAACAGGATATCTCTATGTCATCAAGGAGGGCCTGGTCGAGATCGTCGCCCTGACCCCCGGCGGCGTCGAGATGGTGGTGGACTACCGCAAGGAAGGCTCGTTCTTCGGCGGCACCCCGGTTTTCACCAAGGAACCCTATACCGCCGGAGCGCGCACCGTCAAACAAACGGAGTGCTACCTGATCCCGGACGAACTTCTGGCGAAGGTCGCCAAGCGCTACCCGCAGATCTCCGAATATTTCACCAAGGCGATTTTTTCCAGGGTCCGACGCCTCTACTCGGACATGGTCAGCGACCACAGCGAAAAAGCCCTGACCCAGATGGAGGCCTACCCGTTCAAGAAGCGCCTCTCCGAGATCATGTCATCGCCCGCAGAGACCTGCTCCCCGACAACTCCGATCCGCGACATCGCGCGCAAGATGACCGAAAAAGGGATCGGAGCCATCCTGGTCTGTGACGAAACGCGCTGCCCGACGGGTATCGTCACCGAACGTGACCTGGTCACCAAGGTCCTCGCCGGTGAAAACGTCGACTGCACATCCACTATGGCCGCCGAGATCATGACCCCCAACCCCCACACCATGCCCCCGCAAACGTACATGTACGAAGCCACCACCTTCATGATGGGGCACAAGATCAAACATATGCCGGTTCTCGACGGCGGGGAAGTTGTCGGCATCGTCACCCTGCAGGACCTGATGAAATACCGCAGCCAGAAATCGATGCTGCTGGTCGGAAGTGTCAAGGAGGCGCGGACGATAGACGACCTGAGCCGGGCCCGCTCGGAGGTTGTCAAGGTTGCCAAGGCACTGATGAGCGAAACCCGCTCCCCCTTTGAGACCATGGAGATCATCTCCTATATCCACCACTGCATCCTGCGCCGCGGCTATGAAATCATTCTCGATGAGATGAAGCAGCGGGGGATGACACCTCCCGATATCAACTACTGCTTTATCATCATGGGGAGCGGCGGGCGGAAGGAGATGCTGCTCGGTCCGGATCAGGACAACGGGTTCATCTATGAGAATTTCCCGGATGAGAAGATTGACGAGGTCGATGCTTTTTTCATCCCCTTTGCAGACAGGCTGGTTGCAGCCTACGACCAGATCGGTTATCCGCTGTGCAAGGGGAAAGTCATGGCCAACAACCCTCTCTGGCGGGGACGCCTCAAGGAATGGCAGTACCGCATAGCCGACTGGATCAACACCCCCGAACCTCAGAAGGTCAGATATTCAACCATCTTTTTTGACTTCATGCCGCTGGTCGGGGAGGCGTCCCTCTGCCAGGACCTGCGGGAGATCGTTCATCAGCAGATCAAAAAAATGCCCCTGTTCCTCTATTACATGATGGAGCTGGATTTCAAACACAAGGTCCCCGTCAGCCTGCTGGGCCGTTTCACCCTGGAAAAGGACGAAGAGCACAAGGGTGAACTGTCACTCAAACAGACCGGCAGTATCTTTATCGTTGACTGCATCCGGATGTTCCTGCTTGAAAAGCAGCTGGATGCGACAACGACCATTGAACGTCTCGAAACCCTGGTTGCAATGAACGTATTCACCCAGGAGACGGCAGAACATATCAAGGCCGCTTTCGAAGCCTTTACTTATCTGCGTCTGCGCAACGAAATCGCCTTGATCGAGCAGGGCAGGAAACCGTCTCACTACCTCAACCCTTACGCCCTGTCGAAGAATGAGCAGGACCTGCTCAAGGAAGCCTTCCGGGCCGCGAGCAAACTCCAGGATTCAACCAAGCGTCACTTCAACGTCGGTTGATAGTGAATCAACGCCGGCGCCGTAGCGGAGAATGATCCATGTTCAGCTTGCGTCATCTGCTGTGGCTGATGGTTGGCCTGCTGTTCTGCGGGGGGCTGATCGCCTGCAGTGAGCTGGATTACTATCTCCACACCGCCGGTGGCCATCTCCAGATCATGGCAGAACGCAGATCAATCCCTGACCTGCTGACAGACGATACCACCCCGGCCGACCTGCGCAACAAGCTCAAGGAGATCGCCTGGATTCGACATTTTGCCAGCGATCGGCTGAACCTTCCGGAAAACGGGAGCTACCTGAGCTACGTGGACCTGGACCGCCCCTACGTGCTGTGGAATGTCGTGGCGACCCCGGAGTTTTCCCTGGACGCCCTGGAATGGTGCTTCCCCTTTGCCGGTTGCGTCCAGTACCGCGGCTACTTCAACCTGGAGAAGGCCGTTCAATTTGCCGCGACTCTGCAAGAGCAAGGCTACGACACAATCATTTCCGGCGTGCCCGCCTATTCGACCCTCAACTGGTTTGATGATCCGGCGCTGAGCACCTTCAGCAACTGGCCGACGACCTCGCTTGCTAGGCTGCTCTTTCACGAACTTGCCCACCAGAAGCTATACGTTCAGGATGATTCAGCCTTCAACGAATCTTTCGCCACAGCGGTAGAACTTGCCGGGGTTGAGCTCTGGCTGGACCGCTTCGGCAGCGAAAAGGACAAGATGGACCATGCCCAACAGCTCCACCGCGAGGATCAGTTTTCCGTGCTGATCGCCGAGACCCGTGACAGGCTATCCACGCTCTACAGCGGCACCCTCAGTGTCGCAGAGAAACGCACCAAGAAGAATGAGATTTTCGCCGAACTGCAGCGCAGCTATGAGCGTATCAAAATGAGCTGGGACGGCTATTCCGGCTATGATCGCTGGTTCCGGGAGCTGAACAATGCAAAGTTTGCCTCGCTCAACACGTACCATCGCTGGGTTCCGGCATTTCAACGGCTCATGGCACAGGAGAACAACAGTTTTCCCGCCTTCTTCAACCGCTGTCAGCAGATCGCTCAGCTCCCCCAGGCGAAGCGTGCCGAACTGCTCGATCGCCTCGGCGACGAGCAGAAAAGCGAGATGTCCACATCACGGGCAGGACCCGAAAAAAGGAACGGCTGATGACTCTGCGCTTGACCATCCTCTGCGAAAACAGTGTCGGCCGCCCTCTCGGCCTGATCGGCGAACACGGCTTTGCCTGTTTCCTGCAGACCCCCTCCGGGGATTTCCTCTTCGACACCGGAAGCGGTCTCGGCATCGACACCAATGCCGACCTGCTGAACCTGGAGCTGGCTGATCTGCGGGGGATCATCCTCAGTCACGGGCATTACGATCATGTCGGCGGGCTGGCAAAGGTCCTGGCCAGAACCGGACCGATCAATGTCTATGCCCATCCCGACCTGTTCTCGCCACGGGTCAGCCTGGCCGGAGAGCCGCCGAGACAGATCGGCGTCCCCGACAGCCGTGAGCAGCTGGAACAGTTGGGCGCCCGCTTCCTCTTCAGCCGGGCCGCGGTGGAACTGACCCCTGAGCTGACGATCTCCGGCGAGATCCCCCGGACAACAGATTTCGAACAGGGGGATCCCAACCTCTGCTGTGCGGATCCGAACGGCATCATGCGCCCCGACCCGCTGGCAGATGACCTCTCCCTGTTCATAAAAACCGCGCGGGGTCTGACTGTGCTGCTTGGCTGCGCCCATGCCGGCCTGATCAACATCCTCGACTATGCGCGGCAACTTACGGGAGAGAAGTCTCTCCATACGGTGGTCGGCGGCACCCACCTGCTGTTTTACGATGACATGCAGTTCCGCCTGACCCTGGAAAGGCTCGAAGGTTTCAACATCGAACGACTGGGAGCCGCACACTGTACCGGGCTGCAACAAGCGGCACGGCTTGCGGCCCATTTCGGGGACAAGTTTTTCTTTGCTGCGGTGGGGACGGCATTGGAGATCTGAGACGGCAGAGAACCATTCAGGTTCCTGGCAGGACAGGTCTAGCGGGCGTCCTGAGCACAGGACGCCCGCAGCTCGCTAACGGATCCGTTCGGCAAGAATTTCCGCGATGTCCCTGGTCCTGAGCGACTCATCCAGTTCGGCCCCCTTGATCCCGTCCTCAAACATGGTCAGGCAGAAGGGGCAGTTGGACACCAGCTGAGAGGTTGCGGTGGCGGCGGCCATCTGTACCCGCTCGACATTGATCCTCCGACCGATATTCTCCTCGGCCAGGATCCTCCCTCCACCGGCACCGCAACAGAACGACTGGTCAAGGTTTCTGGCCATCTCGGCAATGCGGCCTCCGGCGGCCTTGATCAGGCTGCGGGGAGCGCCATAGACATCGTTGTGGCGGCCCAGATAGCAGGAATCGTGATAGGTACAATCGAACGGCTCTGACCTGAGCTTGAGCCGTCCCGATTCAATCAGCCCGTCCAGGTATACGGTATAGGATTCCACGTCGATATCAAACCCCAGGTCGCGATAGTCCTTGTCCAGGGTATTGAAGCAGTGCGGGCAGGTGGTCACCACCTTCTTGACGCCGTAACCCCTGATCAGCTCGATCATCTCGGTCGCCAGCCCCTGGTAGAGATACTCGTTGCCCATCTTGCGCATCGGCTCGCCACAGCACTTTTCCTGCTTGCCGAGGATTCCGACCTTGACCCCGGCCGCCTGGCAGAGCCTGATAAAGGCCTGGCCAATTCTGATGTTGCGCTTGTCGAACGAGGCGTAGCAGCCGACGAAATACAGGATATCGACATCCGGATCTTCCGCGAGGGTTTTGACCCCGAGACCCTCGGCCCAGTCACCGCGGCTGGCATAGCCGATACCGAGCGGATTGCCGTTGACCTCGGTGTTTTCCATGGCCGTCATCACCTCATCGCCGGGAAACTCCCCCTCCATCAGCACCAGGTTGCGGCGCATCTCGATGATCTTGGCGACATGCTCGATACTCGCCGGGCAGATATCCTGGCAGGCCAGACAGGTGGTACAGGACCAGAGGACATCCTTCTGCACCTTGTCGACCAGGTTCGCAGAAGGGTCATCAAAAGCGACCTCGCCAATCTGGCGGACCACCGTCATCGGCGACAGCGGCTTGTCGGTGGCCAGAGCCGGACACCGCTCATCACAACGCTGGCAGAGGGTGCAGGCGTCGGCGTCGAAGAGATCCTTCCAGGTCAGCTGTTCAACCCGGGCGGCACCAAAGCTCTCTGCGTCCTCGTCTTCCATGTCGATGGTGGCCAGCTTCGCCCGGGGCCCGAGATCGGAGAAGAAGTAGTTGCTGCTGGTGGTCAGGATATGGCGCAGCTTGGTAAAGGGAATCAGCACGATGAAGGCAAGCACCAGGGCGAGATGGAGCCACCAGTTGTACTGGTGCAGGCTGAGCAGGGTCTCTTCACCCAACGGGGCCAGTGCCTTGGCAAACAGCAGTCCGACCGGCGACCAGGCGGCCAGCGGAGTCCCCAGTTCGGTGACCGCCATCCGCGCACCCTCGATGACGAACCCCCCGACCAGAATCGCCAGCAGCAGAGCATGCATGACGGCATCATCCACCCCGGTTTTCAGCTCTTTCGCACGGACCAGGTAGCGTCGCGCCGCCAGGCCGGCCAGCATGATAATGGCCACCAGCCCGGCCAGGTCCAGCACCAGGGAGAAGATCAGGTAGAAGGGACCCTTGAGGAATCTGACAGAGAACAGGGGGTCGGTAAAGTCGGCCTGCAGGGCAACCAGGCAGGTACCGATAAACAGCAGGCCAAAGCCCCAGAAGAACAGGCCGTGTCCCGTGCCGGCCCCCTTGACCCGCATCACCTTGCTCTGCAGGAGAACATTCTTCAGCAGCAACTTGAAACGCTCCCTGCGCTGATCGAAGCGATTCAGCGCCTGCCCCTGCCGATAGCCCCTGATCCTTCGCAGTCCCGCATTGATCAGCACTGCGAAGGCGGCAAATGTCAACAGATACATCGGCAGCAGGGTGACCGCCCCGTGCCCCACGTTCCAGTAAAGCTCGCGTGTCAATTCCATGGTCTCTCCTCGCTCGTATTACATTTCATAGCTGAACGGTCAGCTGGATACTGTTGAGCCGTTCATCGGCCACCGGAGGGGCGTGGCCCTCAATCAAACAGCATCAACCTGTCATAGCGCATTGTAGACAAGAAAATAGGCGGCGGCAACCAGAGTCTCTCTGCGACAAATAGAAACCAACCCTTGCTAAAAACGGAATCAAATCGGACTTTAATGCCGGGAGCGGCCTTCACTCAGGAGAAAAGACTCCTCTCACCGGGAGTGGGAAGTCATTGTTTTTTCACGAGGGGATCCGGCCGGACAGAACAGCAAACAAACAGAAAGCAGGAACAGGTCAGGGGAACCCTCTGGCCTGTTCCTGCTTCAGATGAGGAAATTGAGGTGTAAGAACCGATCAAAAAAGACGCTTGCCACGTTCCCTGACAATCATCCAGCCCTGCTCTTTCAGTTCAAGCAGTAAGCTCTTTTCGGTTCGGTCGCTGTAAATATCACTTGTGTAATCCTGGATAAAAACAGCCCGTGACACTGTTTCGGACAACCTTTCAACCCTCAGACCGGCAACTGTGATATCTATGAACGCAGGGGTTTTCAATCGCTCCTCGCGTTGATCCAGCCAGTCCTGATAACCCTCCTCATTCTCCGGCATAAAATTAGCGCTGTAACACGCCAGATAGTCGGTCACATTCTGAAGCTCCCAGGCTGAAATCCAGCGGTCCAAAAACTCCCCGATGGTCTCCAGTGATGGGGCAACGTCATCCGGCGCGGAGGGCACTTCGGGCGCCGCGCTGGACCAGGCAATCATCGGCGTCACCGACTCCTTGAGATAGTCTGGTTCGACAGCACCCCCCTCCGGGGGCATGGTGGCTCCCGCCAGGGCTTGCAATCTATACGCGGCCAATATCTCCTTGCTTGCAACATTTGCCAACTGCCTGGATGCCTGGAAATAGTCATCTTCTGCACTCAATACATCCAGCAGGCTGCGCTGCGATACGGAAAACTGCTTGAGATAAGCATCAAAAGTTTGCCGGCTGAATGATACCGCGTCGAGGTAGATGCTTTTTTGCCGCTGAAGTGAGTGATATTGATTCCAGGCAACTGTCGCTTCTTCGGTCAATTCGTTCAGCCTGACCTTTCGCGCTGATCTGCTCTGCAGTTTGCGCTCCATCGAAGAACCGACCGTGGCCCGGTCCTGCCCCCCATTGAACAGATTCCAGGTCAGATTCAGCATCGCTTCGTCCGTCCTCTGCCACGTCCGGCTCCCCTCTAACTGATCGCTATAATCACTTTTCAGTTCAATGTCGATTTTTGGTCTATAACTCGAACGGTTCAGTTCAACCCGCGAATCCGCCTCCGCAATCCCGGCCTCAAGCGCCTGAAGTTCCGGATTGGATTGTTCGATCGCCTGTAACGCATCACTCAGGCTCAGAGGCATGGACGCCGGAAGTCCGGCATAGCCCAAAGGCCCCGGGATGTCTCCGACAACTCGAGCGTAATTGGCAACTGCCCGCTCCAACTCTTCCCCGGACTGTGACAGGATGGCTTCTGCCCGGGCCTGGCGTGCTGAAGCCAGTGTCACATCGGCAATGCTCCCGGCGCCTGCCTGTTCCCGCTCGGCCAGAGATTGCTGAATCTCCTGATGAACTTCAAGATTCATCTCCGCCAGCGCAACAACCTTGCGCAGTCGATAAACATCAAGATGTGCGGAAACCGCATCCAGTGCGATTGCCTGGCCAATCGCCTGCAACCTGAAATTCGCCGAATCGATCAAAGCCTCCTGGATTGAAACCCGGCTGCTGGTCTCTCCTCCCGAGTAAAGATTCTGGGTCAGTTTCAGATTTGCCCGGCCCAGCGAATCCCAGTCGTCATCAGCAGGATCAGCTCCAGGTTTGCGACTCAAATCATCGCTGTATTGCTCCAGGCCATACCCGAGCGAAAGGTCCAGCCTTGGCAGATAGCGCCCTTTCGTCGCTTCCAGATCGAACTGCAAGGCCTGGCGATCGTACTTCAGGTTTTCCAGTTCAGGGCTGTGTTGCAAAGCCCTTTCCACCGACTGATAAAGGGTGGTGGGTTCCGCGCTGGCCAGCGACAGGAACATGCTGAAAAACAGAAAAGAGCCCAGAGAAAGAACGTTAGAAAAAGAATTCATCATCTACATCACCTGAGGCGAAAGAGAAGCGCTGACAAGTCAAAACTACTTGATTCATTGAGCTGAAGCCGGAGACACCTGTCTCTCCATTATGAATCCCGGAACCGTTTCCCGGGCGATTGGGCGACTGATATAGTAGCCTTGCAGGAATTCACAGCCGATGCTCGTCAAATAATCACACTGGTTCTGATCTTCAATCCCTTCGGCAACAACCGTCAGACCTAAGCTCTGAGCCATCGAAACGATCGAGGCGATGAGCTTATCAGAATTTTCATTTTTCCCGATATCCATGACAAAAGACCGGTCAATTTTAACACAGGAGAGCGGCATCTCTTTCAAATAAGACAGCGAGGAGTAGCCGGTTCCGAAATCATCCATGGTCACACGGATGCCGAGTTCCTTTATTTTCGCAAGAACTGAAAACGACTGGTCATGGAAGTTCACCAGAGAACTTTCGGTCAACTCAATTTCCAGCATCCCGCTATCAAGCTTAGCCTCCGCCATGATTTTCTGAATCCGGCCAGGCAGATCCCGTTGCCGCAACTGGACTCCCGACAGGTTGACAGCAACGAAATCAAGCGCCACACCAGCATCCAACCAGGACCGCATCTGGAGACAGGCCCCCCGAAGGACCCACTCTCCGATGGCATTGATCTGACCCGACTGTTCAGCAATCTGAATAAATTCAGCGGGAGATATTGTCCCCAGCGTGCGACTGTCCCAGCGCAGCAGCGCCTCAACCCCAACAACCCGGCCGGTTTTGGTGTCGACCTGGGGCTGATACTTCAGACTAAACTCATCATTATCTAACGCCTTATGCAACGCGTTCTCTATCTGCAGATGCCTGGCTGCCAGGGTATTCAGTTCCACCGTCGCAAACTGATAGCGATCTTTTCCCTTGAGACTTTTCGCATAGCTGCATGCATTCATGGCACTGCTGAACAGATCATCAGCCGTTGTTCCATCTTGCGGATAAATTGCCGCCCCGAAATAAGCCGTCACATAAAGTTCTCTCTGGTCAACCACAAAGGGCAT
This sequence comes from Desulfuromonadales bacterium, assembly GCA_032251255.1. GTDB lineage: Bacteria > Desulfobacterota > Desulfuromonadia > Desulfuromonadales > Geopsychrobacteraceae > BM509. The sequence goes on along the minus strand of JAVVDY010000027.1, from coordinate 4,459 downwards.
CTCAAAAGCATCGCGCAACCGTTTTATGACCCAGACGACATGATCAACCTGTTTGAAGTCTGTCAGAAGAATTCCGAATTCGGTTTGATTTATCAGGGAGACCGATGACTTCCTGTCCATTTCGACAACAGCGACGGTATCGACGTCCTCCCGCAAAATGTCGTTCAATCTTCTGCCGCACGCTCTTATCAACTGTTCTGCCGCATCGCGGCCAACTGAATCATGAACCCGCTTGATCGTCTCGATCGACATCGAAAGCACTACGACGAGTTCATCTCGACGCTTGCTTCTGGCAATCTCATGGCTGACCCGGTCATTGAATAAAGTCCTGGTCGGCAGCCCGGTATTGAAATCGTAGATTTGGAAGTGGTCGACCTCCATCGACCGTTTTTCCAGCAAACCTTCCAGCATCTCGATCTTGCGATTCAATACTGCAGGATCTTTCTCCTGGACCCGCTGGGCGAAATGTGGCCCATGAAGCTCATTGGCATCCGCCCCCCACTGAACGACGATGTTCCTACCGCTCTGTTTGGCAGCGTACAGCGCCTTGTCCGCCTGGTTCACCAGTTCATCGGGTCGCCCTGCCTTGTGGGCCAGAGACGAGACCCCGACACTGACGGTCACCTTGACTCCGCCACACCGATTCTTTTCGACAGTATGACGAATCCGCTCTCCGAGCTGCATGGCGCGATCTATCGTCATATCCGGCATGATAAGACAGTACTCTTCCCCTCCATAACGTCCCACCAGGTCGGTATCACGGGTACAGGACTTTAAAACTTCGGCAACCGCTTTGATAACCTGGTCACCGACCGTATGTCCGTAACGGTCATTAACCGACTTGAAAAAGTCGATATCGACCATCAGGCAGGAAAGATCCTTGCCCGTTTTCCCCGCCCTTTCGAACAGCGTCTTGAATAGTCGATCGAGCGAGCGCCGATTGAGACAGTGAGTCAGGGGATCCTGATTGGCCAGGAACTCCAGTTCCTGGCTCTTGATGGACATTTCATCCTGGGCCAGCTGAAGTTTTTCGACCAGCTGGTTCAGCTCGAAGTTCTTTTCCTCAAGCTGGGTCACATCGTCAAAGGTCACCAGGCTGCCGCAAAACTCTCCATCATTATCAGTAACAATAGCCGCATTTACAGCGAGCTTTGTCTTGCCACCGTCTTCACTGCGCAACGCCAACATGACATCGCTACGGTTCTTTCCATCATCTAATACCTGCTTCCATGGTAGTCTCTTTGCCGGAGTCCCCTGCATAAAATCCAGCCATTCCAGTTCCGATGCCTGAAAACCCACCAGCTCTTTGGTTGACCTGCCCACCAGCCTGGCAAAAGACCTGTTCGCCATGACAATCTGTTCTTTTTCATCGAGAATCAGGACCCCTTCCTTGAGGATATCGAAGGCATTCTGCACCCGTTCAGGGATCACCGCAGTCGGATCCAGCTCGCGCAGTGCCCGTTTCATGACCATGAAAAAGCAGGCAAATCCGCCCAGACCGGCAAAAATCAACAGCCAGACGAATGAATCATTGAAGCCACCGATAACATTATCTTGCCAGAGCGGGACAAAACGTATTTCAACCGAGCCCCATTCCTTTCCCTTTTTGTAGAGTGGAACACGAACCTGGTTTGTGCTCGATTTTCCATCTTCCGGTAGGGTCCAGTTGGCGAGATGTTCCCCGGCCAGCGCAATCAAGTTGCCATCGACAGTGCGGATCGCAGCGGAACGAATCTCCCTGTTGCGCTCAACGACCGCCCGCAAGGTTTCCTGAACCGTCTGGAAATCTCCTTTGGTCGCAGAAAAGGAAAATTGTAATGCCAGCGACTCACTCAACCCTTTGCGCATTTCGAGCGCCAACTTGGCCCGGTCGGGGATAATACCCAGCAGGTTCGCCAGAAATAGCAGGTTGAGCAGCAACAGTACCAGTACCAGGCTAAGCCGCAATGCAGGATTCTTAAATATCATTCGTCTCTACCATCAAATAGCTGGTCCGTCGTTGAATTAGCTTCAGCACTCGTCTCTTTGCCAGCCTGCTTTTTCTTCTTCCGGGCAAAGACGACAATCGGGTCAATCCTCCGCCAGAGGGGGAAACTTGACATCAGGCTTGCGACCAGTGATCCGGCCCTCAACAGATAACTCACGAGACCAACGGTCAGGGTTGTCATGGAAACAGTCACCAGGTTGCTCCTTATCGTCTTGTCTTCCGCTTCAAGATCGAAGGCCTTGTCCATCTCAGCCAGAGCAAGGGTAAACCCGTCTTCTCCCGTGAATTGCCTCAACTCCTCCTTGCCAAATTCGAACGACCCTGAACCCGTAAGCTCATCAGCGTCGATAACACGGTAGTCAGCGCCTGAAGATTTTAACAGATGTGCCTGTTTATAAAAATCGGCGTCAAAGTAAATATATCCGGAATTATTGCGCTTTTTGAGAGAGCTGACAACTTCATTGTTCTCATCCAAATAAATGATGTCGTCATCTGCGGCAGAGATAAGACCGTCCAATATATTGTCCAATGAGTCACCAAGCCCCGAAAGGTCACCAGGTATGTCCTCCTCCACCGGAAGTTCAAGTTTATCGGCAACAGGAATGTCAATCCCACCGGGACCGTCAACAGGCAGGCCCTCGTCTTCAATTACGCCAGGCTCATCAGGCGAAGACGTGTTGGCTGCCGGCACGACCGATACCGTCACTACCGCAGTTTCCAGCACTCCACCAGAACTGACGGTATAGCTGTAGGTGTCGGTGTCGATGAAACCGACATTCGGCGTGTAAGTCACCGTACCGTCTGCGTTGACAACGACGGAGCCATTCAGTCCCTGGGTGACCGACAGGATAACGGGCGATCCTTCAAAGCGATCGTTTTCAAGCAGGTTCATGGTGATGACGCTGCTTTCATCGATCACCATCGCATCCGCCATAATATCCTTGACCGGGGTCACGGTCACATCGACCGTGGCGGTTTCCATGAATCCGCCGCTGGTCACGGTATAACTGTACTGATCGGCCCCGTTGAAGTCCGGGTGCGGGGTGTAGGTGACGGTGTTGTCAGCATTGACGTGAACTGTTCCGTTCATACCCTGGGTGACCGAAGTGACAGTAGCGGATCCCGCAAACTGATCATTCCCCAGCAACTGGCTGACAACGGACTTGTCTTCCGCCGTTGTCACAACATCCTGGACGATATCCGCAACCGGTTGAATAGAGACGTCAACCGATATGGTCTCAGTCACGCCGCCGCTGGTGACGGTGTAGCTGTAGCTATCAGATCCGTAGTAGTCAGGGTTCGGCGTGTAGGAAACGGTATTGTCAGCATTGATGGTCACCGTTCCGTTCGCGCCCTGGGTCACGGAACTGACCACCGGTGTTCCGGTAAAGCCGTCATTGGCCAGCACATCGGTCGTGACCGTCGTATCTTCAACCGTCGTTGCACTGTCCGCAGCAATGTCAGCCACTGCATTGATGGTAACACTGACCGTCGCGGTCTCGGTGACTCCGCCGCTGGTCACGGTGTAACTGTAGGAATCCGTGCCATTGAAATCAGCATCCGGGGTGTAGGTGACCGTGCTGTCCGCATTGATCGTGACACTGCCGTTGGCGCCCTGGGTCACAGCCGTGACGGTCGCGGTCCCTTCGAAACTGTCGTTGGAGAGGACAGCCGTGGTGACGGAGGTATCCTCGTCCGTGGAAGCACTGTCGTCAGTAATGTCGGCTACGGGGTTGACGGTTACACTGACTGTGGTCGTTTCCGTCACGCCACCGCTGGTGACAGTGTAGCTGTAAGAGTCACTGCCGTTGAAATCGGCATCCGGGGTGTAGGTCACCATGTTGTCAGCGTTGATGGTGACAGCCCCGTTGGCGCCCTGGGTCACTGATGTCACTGCTGCAGCGCCTTCGAAGGTGTCGTTTGCCAGGACATCCGTCGTTACGGCCGTATCCTCATCCGTCGAGATTTCATCGGCAACAGCATCGCTGACGTAATTCACCGTGACAGAGACAACGGCCGTCTCGGTGACCCCGCCGCTGGTCACGGTATAGGTGTAACTATCCGTGCCGAAATAATTGTGATTCGGAGTATAGGTCACAGTATTGTCAGCGTTGATGGTGACAGTCCCGTTGGCGGCCTGGGTCACGGCAGTAACCACCGGAGCCCCTTCGAAGTGATCATTGGACAGGACATCCGTCGTTACGGCTGTGTCTTCATCCGTCGTCACAATATCATCATTGATATCCACCACCGGGGCCACGGCTACGTTGACAGTCGCCGTCTCGGTGACGCCGCCACTGGTCACTGTGTAGCTGTAGCTGTCGGTGCCGTTGAAGTCGACATCCGGTGTGTAGGTGATCGTGTTGTCCGCGTTGATGCTGACGGTCCCGTTCGTGCCCTGGGTCACAGCCGTGACGACCGGGGTGCCTTCGAAGGTGTCGTTGGCCAGGACACTGGTGGTCACCGGGGTAT
>JAVVDY010000026.1:0-33626 GCA_032251255.1 Desulfuromonadales bacterium | reverse complement strand
AGCCGGTCTACGACAAGCCGATGATCTACTATCCCCTGTCGACCCTGATGCGGGCCGGCGTTCAGGATATTCTGATCATCTCGACGCCCCAGGATACTCCGCGCTTTGAAGCCCTGCTGGGAGACGGCAGCCGTTTCGGGATCCGCCTGAGCTATGCCGTGCAGCCCGAGCCCAAAGGGATTGCCCAGGCCTTTCTGGTCGGTGAGGAGTTTATCGGCAAGGACGCTGTCAGCCTGATTTTGGGCGACAATATTTTCTACGGCAAAATGGGCCTGACGAAAATCTTCGCCGAATTCAGCGGTGGCGCCAAGGTGTTCGGTTATCCGGTTCACGACCCGGAGCGCTACGGGGTCGTCGAATTCGATAAAGACGGCAAAGCCATCGGTATCGAAGAGAAACCGGCACAGCCGAAATCGCACTACGCTGTTCCCGGTCTCTACCTGTATGACAACCAGGTCGTTGACATCACCCGGCAGATGCAACCTTCCGCCCGGGGCGAGCTCGAAATTACCGACGTCAACGTCGAGTACCTCAAGCGCGGCGAATTGCGCGTTGAACGCCTTGAACGCGGCATTGCCTGGCTCGATACCGGGACCCATATGAGTCTTCTGGAGGCGAGTCACTTCATCGGCACCCTGGAAGCCCGCCAGGGGCTGAAGATCGCCTGCCTTGAGGAAGTCGCCTATAAAAAAGGGTTTATTGATGCCGCAGCCTTTGCCCGCATCATCGCCGCTACGCCGCGGTCGAGCTACCGGGACTATCTGCAGATGATTGCCGGCGACGGATTTAGCTTATGAATATCGTCCCGACTGCGATCAAGGATGTCCTGATTGTCGAACCGCGGGTCTTCAGCGACGAGCGCGGCTTCTTCATGGAGAGCTTCAATCAGCGCACCTGGCAGGAGTTAACCGGTCTGAACACGACCTTCGTCCAGGACAACCACTCCCGCTCCACCCGGGGCGTGTTGCGTGGCCTGCACTACCAGCTGCCGCCGGCCGCCCAGGGGAAGCTGGTGCGCTGTGTCGCCGGCGAGGTGTTCGACGTGGCGGTCGATATCAGGCAGGACTCGCCGAGTTTCGGCCAATGGGTCGGCGTCCACCTCTCGGCGGAAAATAAGCGCCAGCTCTGGCTCCCCGCAGGCTTCGCCCACGGGTTTCTGGTCCTCTCGACGGTGGCTGAGTTCCTTTACAAGACAACCGGTTACTACGCGGCCGAGTCCGAGCGTGTCATTGCCTGGAATGACCCGGACCTCGCCATCGACTGGCCACTGCCCGCAGGGGTGCCGCTGCTCTCGCCCCGGGATGCTGCCGCCCCCGGCCTGGCCGACGCCGAAATCTTCCCTGCACCGCCCTGCTGAGCCGGCCGTGGCCGACCCTTGCCGGCCCGCCGGCAATTTAGCTCTTGAGTTAACCGGGCCGTCGTGAAATAATCCCCGGTTTGTGAGCCGCTGCTAGTCAGCTGTGGGTCATGTCTGCCGCGACCACAACAGAGTCAGTCGAAGGGGGCTCTCCTTTTGTCGATCCCAGCGAACCCGAAATCCGTCGGCACTATCGCCTTTTACCAGACCTGCTGCATGTTTCTTGTCCTGCAACTGGTCGTCTTGTCTGTGGCTCTGCCGACACCGGTACAGGCTCTCAGCATCGCCGGCAGCCCTGCTGCGCTCGATCTCGGTGCTTTGCCGCAAGACCGGCCACCTGTGCCGGCGTCTTACGACCTCGTCGCAAGTGTCGAGCGCGCCCTCGAAGCCAATCCGCGCATCAAGGCTTACCGCTTCCGCGTCGAGGGTGCCCGGGCCGAGTCGAACATCGCCCTCAGCCGCATGCTGCCGACCATCTCCTTCTCCCTGTCGCGCTCCACGATCCGCAATGAGTCGGCGCGGGGGGCTATCGATAGCGATTTTATCGACCAGACCGCCGATATGGGGTCGCTGCAGTTCAGCCAGCCGCTGTTTGCCGGCATGACCCTTCTGAACGGCTACCAGCGAGCCCGACTGCAGCAGGAGCTGGCCGCCGCGGAGAAAGACCGCATCGAGGGGCAGATTATCCTCGATGTGCAGATGACCTACTTCGACCTGCTGACAGCCAAAGGTGAGGTCGATGCCCTGCGCAGTGCCGTGACCAACCTCGAAACGAGTGTCGCTGCGGTGCGCGCCTACGAACAGCTGCGCATGGCGGCCTACGTCGATCTCCTGAGCGCCGAAGCCGACCTGGCCGATGTCCGCCAGCAGCTGAGCAAGGCGGAAAACCAGGTCGCGGTGCTGACCGTGCGTCTCAACGCCCTGCTCGGCCTGGCACCGACTTCGGCTGTCGCCTATGCCGGGAATTTCCCCGCGGCCCCGCAGGATCTCCCCTGGACGATCGACGCCGGCGTGGCCCGCGCCATGGAGCAGCGGCTCGACCTGGTGATCCAGCGCAACGTCCTGGCCATTGCCGAGAAGGATGCCCGCATTGCCGCCGGCCAGTTTCTGCCGCGCATCGATCTGCAGGCCGCCTACAACGATCTCGACAAAGACTTCAAGGAGCCCGCGGCCGGCAGCAGGCTGGACCGTGACTACGAGACCGCCTACTGGTCGACGTCCGTCAGCCTGAAATGGAACATTTTCGAAGGCGGCCGCCGGCATTTCAATATGAACCGCGCCGACAGCGAAGTGTTGCGCGCCCGGGAGGAGCTGCGCGAGGCCGTCGACCAGGTCATTTCCCAGGTGCATAGCTTCTACCTGATGAGCCGCGAGGCGCGGCAGAGAATCGATGCCGCCGAACAGGCCCTGTCGGAGGCCGCCGAGGCGAAGGCGCGCGCCCAGGTCCGCTTCGAGGCCCGTATCGGCACGGTCACCGAACTGCTCGATGCCGAGAGTCGCCTGATCCGCGCCCATTCCAACCGGCTGCAGGCCCGCGCCGATTACCACCGCGCGGTCGCCCAGCTGCTCTACGCGGTCGGCGAGCGCAACCCGGCTCTGCGCTTCTGACCCGCCCCTGTTTCGCCCGCAGCGCTGCGGGCAGAGTGACCACCGGAAAAGAACGGACTTTATGAAAGAGCTTCTTCACAAATGGCGCCGCTACTTCTACGGAGCCGGCCTGTTCAGTTTCTTCATCAATCTGTTGCAGCTGACCTTCCCCATCTACATGATGGCGATCTACGACAAGGTGCTGACCAGCTACAGCATGCCGACCCTGACGACGCTGACCGTCGGCGCCCTGTTCGCCTACGCCTTCATGGGGATCCTGCAGTTCCTCCGCGCGCGGGTGCTGGTCCGCATCGGCGTCGACATGGATCACGACCTCAGCCGCCCGGTCTTCGCCGAGACCCTCAAGGACGCCTGCCGGCTGCAGCGCACCGGCTACTCCCAGGGGCTGCGCGATGTCAACACGGTGCGTAACTTCTTCGGCGGCAACGCGATCTTCTTCATCTTCGATATCCCCTGGTTCCCGATCAATCTGCTCATCATCTTCCTGCTGCACCCCGTGGTCGGTTTCGTCTCCCTCGGCGGCATCACGGCGATCATCGTCCTCGGCCTGCTGCAGGACCGCCTGACCCGCGAACGCCTCAATCTGGCGAACAAGACCAACAGCCAGGGGCAGAACCTGTTTCATGCCGGACTGCGCAACGCCGAAGTGGTCGGCAGCATGGGGATGCTGCCGGGGCTGCTCGCCCGCTGGAACGAGAAGAACAACGAGGTCATCTCCCTGCAGACCGTGGCCAGCGACAAGGCCGGCCTGCTGCAATCCTTTACGCACTCCCTGCGCCTGTCGATGCAGGTGATCATCTACGGCGTCGGCGCCTATCTGGTGCTGCGCGGCGAGATGACCGCCGGCGGCATCATCGCCGCCTCGATCCTGATGGGGCGTGCCATGGCGCCGATTGAGCAGGGGATGGCGACCTGGAAGATGACCGTCGAGGCGCGCGAAGCCTGGCGGCGCCTCGATGCCATGCTCAAGATTGCCAGGGAGCGGCCGACCATGGATCTGCCGACGCCGCGCGGCCATCTCGAAGCGGCCAACATCACCCTGGCGGTCAACAACAAGTATATTCTGCGCGACATCTCCTTCACCCTCGAGCCGGGCGAAGTCCTCGCCATGGTCGGGCCGAGCGCCGCCGGCAAGAGTTCGCTCTGCCGGGTGCTCCTCGGCATCTGGCCGTCCATGGGGGGGAAGGTCCGCCTCGACGGCGCCGACGTCTTCGATTGGGACAGCGAGAAGCTCGGCCCGCATATCGGCTACCTCCCCCAGGATGTCGAGCTGTTCCCCGGCACGATCAGCGAGAACATCGCCCGCCTCGGCCCGGTCGATGCCGAACAGGTGATCGCCGCCGCCACCCTGGCGGGAGTTCACGAGATGATCCTCGGCCTGCCCAACGGCTACGACACCGATATCGGCGAGGCCGGCCGCAACCTTTCCGGCGGTCAGCGGCAGCGGATCGGCCTGGCCCGGGCGCTGTATGGCGAACCGAAGCTGGTGATTCTCGACGAGCCCAACTCGAACCTTGATGAAGCCGGTGATGCCGCCCTCATGCGGACGCTGGCGCAACTGCGCGAGCGCGGGGTGACGACCATCGTCGTCTCCCACAAGACCGCGCTGTTGCCGGCGGTCGATAAAATTCTCTGCCTGGCGAACGGGCAGCTCGCCGTGTTCGGCCCGCGGGATGCCGTCCTCGAACACCTGCAAAAACTGCAGCAGCAACAGCGGCCGCAGCCGCCGCAGCCGCCGTCGTCGCCGCCGTCGCAGCCCCAGGTCGTCGATGTGCCCCGGGTTGCGTCGTCGCACACCTGAAGCCTCTGCTGCCGGCGCGCCTCGCTGCGTCGGCGTCTTCGCTCACATGGAAACCGCTATGCAACAGACAACACGCACCGTCGATGGCAACCCCCGCAAGTTCATGGTCGCCGGGCTGGTCGCCATCGCCCTCTTTTTCGGCGGACTCGTCATCTGGTCCGCTTTCTTCCCCTTTGCCGGCGCGGTCATCGCTCCCGGCGTGGTCAAGGTCACCGAGGAGCGCAAGATCGTCCAGCATCTCGAAGGGGGGATTGTCGAGGAGATCCTGGTCCACGAGGGGAGCAGGGTCGCGGCGGGCGATCTGCTGATCCGTCTGCAGAGTTCCGCCGTCGATGCCTCGGCCGACCTGGTGCGCAGCCAGCTCTGGGCCCGCCAGGCGCTGCAGGCCCGTCTCGAAGCGGAGAGCCGCATGGCGGACCGCATCCACTGGCCGGACGAGCTGCTCGCCAGCCGGCACAACGCCGATGTCGACGCCGCCATCAACAAGGAAGAAGCGGTTTTCGCCTCACGCCGTGCCGACCTGACCGGCAAGCTCGCCCTGCACGACGCCCAGATCCGCCAGCTCGAAGAGCGGATCGCCGGCGCCCACGCCGAACTTGCCGCCGGCGAGAATATCGCTGCGGCCCTGCGTGAAGAGTTACAGGCCAAGGAGCAGCTGCTCGCCGGGCGCTATATCGACATGTCGCAGGTGTTGTCCCTCCGTCGGCAGCTGGCGGAGCGCGAGGGCGCCGGCGGGAGCCTGCAGCAGGCGATCGCCGGCATGCGCCAGCAGATCGAGGAGCTCCGGCTGCGCAAGCTCGACCTCGAGAACAGCTACCGCGAGAAAGCGACCACCGAACTCAGTGCCGCCACCGACGAGATCGTCTCCCTGCGCGAGCGGCTGCGCCCGGCCCTCGATTCCCGGGCGCGTCTGGAGATCCGTGCGCCGATCACCGGCGAAGTTCTCGCTCTGCGGATCCATTCGGAGCAGGGCGGCGTGGTCCGCCCCGGCGAGCCGCTGCTGGAGATCGTGCCGCAGGACGCTGAACTCACCGTTGAGGCCCGCATCCAGCCGCAGGACATCACCCGCGTTCGCGTCGGCCAGGAGACCAAGGTCGAGCTGAGTGCCTTCGACCGTCGCCTGGTCAGCCCTCTGCTCGGCGAAGTCGTTCACATCTCGGCCGATATGCTCCAGGAGCAGACCTCCGTCGGCGCGCACTCCTACTACCTGGTCAAGGTGCGGGTCCTCCCCGCAGAGCTGGAGCGGCAGAACGTCTATCTCTCGCCGGGGATGCCGGCGGTCTGCTTCATCACCACCGAAGAGCGGACCATCCTCGGCTACCTCCTCGAGCCGCTGTTTTTCTTCCTTGACCGGTCGTTGCGGGAAGGGTAGGCATGCAGCACTTTTCGATCTCTCCCTTCGAGATGATGGCTTCTCCCTGGCGCCATCGCGACCTGGTCAGGGTTCTGGTTAAACGCGAGGTACTCGGACGCTACCGCGGCTCGGTTCTAGGGATTCTCTGGTCGTTTTTTAATCCGGTATTCATGCTCGCTGTGTATACCTTTGTCTTCAGTGTTGTCTTCAGGGCGCGCTGGAGTGAGGCGGGGGACGAGTCCCGTGCCAAGTTTGCTTTGATTCTGTTTGCGGGGCTGCTGATCTTCAACCTCTTTGCCGAATGTCTCAACAGGGCGCCAACACTGATTCTGAATAATGTTAACTTCGTCAAGAAGATCGTCTTCCCCTTGGAAATTCTCCCCTGGGTGGCTTTTGGTACGGCTCTGTTTCACGCATTGATCAGTTTCGGGGTCTGGCTGCTTTTTTCCCTGGCGGTCATCGGCCCCCCCATGCTCACAGTGTTATGGTTGCCGCTGCTACTGCTCCCCCTGCTGCTGCTGACCCTGGGACTTTCCTGGCTACTGGCGGCCCTCGGGGTCTTCCTGCGGGATGTCGCCCAGATGGTTGGAATCGTTACCACCACGCTGATGTTTTTGTCGCCGATCTTTTACCCATTGGCCGCCATTCCTGAACGTTATCAGCCGCTGATCCTATGTAACCCCTTGACCTTGATTATTGAACAGGCCCGTGGAGTGCTGATCTTCGATACCCCCCCGGTCTGGTCTGGGTGGACGGTTCTGACCGTAGTCGCTGCGCTGGTCGCCTGGCTCGGTTTTGCCTTGTTTCAGAAGACCCGCAAAGGGTTCGCCGATGTTCTCTGATGATCCGGCCATCCATACGCAGCATCTCAGCAAGTGCTACCACGTCTATGGTCAGCCGCGGGATCGTCTGCTGCAGATGCTCTTTCGTGGCAGACGTCGCTACTTCCAGGAGTTTTGGGCCCTGCGGGATGTGTCGTTCACGGTGGCCAAAGGCGAATGCCTGGGAATTGTCGGCCGTAACGGTGCCGGTAAGTCAACACTGTTGCAACTTGTGTGCGGCACATTAAGTCCTACGGAGGGAACCCTTGCTGTTCAGGGGCGGGTAGCGGCGCTGTTGGAACTGGGCGCCGGGTTCAACCCGGATTTCAGCGGACGCGAAAACGTCCTGATGAATGCGGCGATCATGGGGCTGAGTCGCGAAGAAATCGATGAGCGCTATGAGCAGATCGTCGATTTCTCGGGAATCGGCGCGTTTATCGACCAGCCGGTCAAAACCTACTCCAGTGGTATGTACATCCGTCTGGCTTTTTCGGTTGCCAGTAGCGTCGATCCAGACATTCTGGTGATTGACGAAGCGCTCTCGGTTGGTGATGGCGAATTCGCCCGTAAGTCGTTCGATCGGATCATGACCTTGCGGGCCAGCGGAAAGACAATCCTGTTCTGTTCGCATTCGCTCTATCAGATTGAAACCCTTTGTGACCGGGCGATTTGGATTGATCAGGGTTGCGTCAGGCTGCTGGGGCAGGCCGCTGAAGCGACCGTTGCTTATCAAGCGGCACTCAACGGGGAAATTTACGCTGATGCCGCCGAACCTTCATCGGATCTTCCCGGCAGAAAGGGGAGCGGCAGGGTGGTTGCGGTCCACGGGTCGGTCGCTGGCCAGAGTGGCAAGGCCTTGCAGTTATGCTCGCTGAAAAACACGCTGACCATCACGGTCGAATTCATGATCGATCCGGAGCTGCCGTCGCCGACGGTTGCCCTGGGATTTGCCAACTCTTCGGGGATCACGGTAGCAAGTGTCAGTTCGTTTGATGAGGATGTGCGGATCAATGTCACGGCTTCCGGCTTTGGGCGGGCGACCGTGGTGTTCCCCGAATTCCCCCTCCTTAAAGGAGAGTATCGGGTCACAGCGGTCCTGGCGTGTGAAAATGCCGTGCACATCTACGATGTCGTCGAGCACTGCCTGCTCCTGCATGTCACCCAGCAGCGCCGAACCCAGGGGCTTGTCGAACTTCCGCACCGCTGGGGACTGACATGATCGCGCCCCTGATCAACCGGCGACTGTTGAGTTTCGTAACGTCCACCAACGATGCTCAGACTCTGCATCAGCGCTTGCTGGCTTCCCCGTGTCTCGCCAATGGTGGCTACGATTTGGCGATTTATCTGGAGGCGACATCCGCGGCGGCCGCTTTCAATCCGGAAATGCAGCGCCGGCCGGCGGCGCGCTGGCTGGTCTGGGTGCATCAGGATGTCTTTCTCCCCGAGGGCTGGGATTCCCGCTTTCTCGAAGCCATCGCCGACACCGAGAAGAGGCTGCCCGACCTGGCCGTCGTCGGACTCTATGGCATGGTTTCTTCCGGCGAGGGCGGCCGGCGCGCCGGCCATCTGCTCGATCGCGGCGTTGTCCTCCATGGGGAGGAACCTCTCCCCTGCCGGGCGGAGAGCCTCGATGAACTGCTGTTCGCGGTACGCACCGATACCGGCTTGTTGCTCGATCCCGTGCTGGGATTCGACTTCTACGGCACCGATCTGGCCCTGACGGCGCGTCAGGCCGGGTATGACGTTGCAGTGGTCGATGCCTACTGCGAACACTGGTCACCCACGCCGTCGCAACGACTTCCCCCTGCGACCTATGAGCGGATTGTGGCAAGTGCAGATTTTTTCGAGAAAAAATGGGAGCATTCCCTCCCCGTGCATACCCCTTGTTGCGTCATCCGTGAACCCGGCGACGTCCGGCGCATGCTGAACGATCTCATGGGAGGGTGAATGAATCCCGCGAACTTTTACACCAGAGATGTCGTTGCGCCGGCATACCGCGACAAGATTGGCGAGCACACTTACGGCGATCCTCGTATCGTCGACTTCGGGGAAGGGTCAACGCTCATTATCGGTAAGTACTGTTCAATCGCCTCCGGAGTGGTGATTTTGCTGGGGGGGAATCATCGCACGGACTGGGTAACCACTTACCCCTTCCCGGCGCTGGGGATTCGCTGGACCGAGGCGGCCACCATCGAAGGGCATCCGCAATCGAGGGGGGATGTGGTTATCGGTAACGATGTGTGGCTCGGAACCGACGCCATGATACTGAGCGGGGTCAGAATCGGCGATGGGGCCGTGGTCGCCGCCAGGTCAGTGGTGACCAGGGATGTGCCCCCCTACGGAATTGTTGCAGGGAATCCTGCGAAGCTTGTCAGGACAAGGTTTGACAACGTCAGGGTGCAGGCGTTGCTGGCTCTGCGCTGGTGGGACTGGCCGGATGACGAGGTGGCAAGACATCTGACGCTGCTCTGCAGCCCCGATATCGACCGACTGCTGAAGGCCTTTGTGCCCGAGTCTGCGGCGTTGCCCGAGGGCGCGACGGTTGGCGAAAGGCCGCGCGGCCCAATCCGGAGGGCCCTTGCCAGGCTGTTTGTGGTCGATGGAAAATAAACACCGACAGGCAAAAGTTATGGCTGACGGCAGTCTTTGCGATGTCTTGCTGGCCAACAGTGAACTCCTCGTTGATTCGCGGGAGTTTTCCCTGGGGATGCGCGAATTGCGCCGGCGTTTGCCGGGCGGATTGCGCTGGTATCATGCGCCGGCAGGCCAACCGGTCGCGATTGCGGATTTTCTCGCCTGGAGCAACGCCCCCTTCTTGCTGGTGATTCTCAACCCGGCCCTCGGTATTTCCGACAATCTGGCCGAAGAGTTGACCGGTGTGCTCTCTGCCAGCGACGAAGCAATCGCGTGTGTTTTGCCAGGAGACCCGCGGAGTGCCGGACAGGACCTCCCGCCGGACTACGCAAACCGCTCCGGCTTCGACCGTTTTGTCGCGCGACTGAAGGCCGGCCCCCGCCAGGCCGCTTACGACGGGCGGGAGCCGTGGATCTATCTGGTGCGGCGCAGTGCATTGCAAATGCTTGTTGCCCGACTGCCAGCGATTGACTGGGCCGACGTCCCTGCGATGCTCGGAGGAGCTGCGCTGATCGCCCGGCGGGCGTTCGTGCATTCCTATGCCGACTATTACGCCGGCGATCGGTCCGAAATGTTACATCTGGTGCCGGAGTGTGCCGAAACACTGCTCGACGTTGGCGGTGGCGAAGGTCGGTTTGCCCGGCTTTTTATGGCGGAGCGCGGCGGGCAGGCCACTCTGTTGGAAGCGAATCCGCGCGCCGCGGCGCGGGCCCGCGCCGCCGGGATAGAGGTACTGACCGGTGACTTCGAGGCGCTGGTCCTCGGCCGACAGTTCGACTGCGTCACCTTCCTCGATGTTCTGGAACATCTCGACGACCCGTTCGCGGCCCTGCTCAAGGCCAACCAGCTCCTGCGGCCGGGGGGCAGCCTGCTGTTGTCGGTGCCGAACGTCGGTCACTGGGCGGTGGTCGCCGACCTGCTCGAAGGGCGGTTCGATTATCAGCCGGTCGGTACCCTGTGCAATACCCACAAGTATTTCTTCACGCGCAACAGCCTGGAATCCCTGCTCACGGATACCGGGTTCGTAGTCCAGGCCTGGCATGATGTCGGGATGCCGATGCCCACGACGCTGGCCGATGCCATAGGACGTTGCGACAGTGCTGACGTGAAGCTTGACCGGCAGAGCCTGGAAACCCTCTGTTTTCATGTCGTTGCCGGGAAATCGTGAGCAGTGGCCGGTGCTGGCTCCCCGCTGTGCATTGGACAGCCTTGAGGATAGCGACCATGAGAAAGTTGTTGGCGGCACTTTTCAAAGAGAAACAGGTTGCCGGGACGGCAGTTGTCGCGAGCAGTGCCCTGGATGAGGACGACTACATCGTCTTCAGCCTCGACGAACCTCCGTTTCATCTGGTTACGCCCGGAGCGGTGACGCACTTTTCCGGGTGGGTTCTCAATGTCGGCCGGCGTGTCGTCACCGGAGTCGGGGTGGATTGTGCCGGGGAGCGGCTCCTGGCGGCCCCGGTCTCCGCTGGCAGCGCGTTGTTGGGGAACGTCCTGCCGCATGTGCGCAATGCCGCCAGCTGCGGCTTCGGCTTCGACCTGCGGCTCGATCCGCACGCCGACCATTACGATTTCAAATTACTCTTCGAGGATGGCCGTCACAGCGACTTCTTCCGCTACGATCTGGCGCGGGTCCGCCGGGAAAGTGCTCATCTGGCCCGCATGCGCCAGGAACTGGAGCGGCTTGCCATGCCCGACGGCCGGCTTATCGCCATGACCCAGGGGCATGAAAACGTCCTGGCCTATCGCAATTCCATCATCCCGTTTGTCTGGAATGTTGCCAGCTACCTGGCCGCTGCCGGGGGGGATGTCGGCCGGATTCGCTCGGTGCTGGATATCGGCTGCGGTTCGGGGCGGGCGTTGACGTCATGGCACCTCGATGACCCCACGCGCCGCTTGTGTGGTTGTGATATCAACGACGAATTGATCGCCTGGGGGCGGAGCAACCTCCCGCCAGGTGTCGAGCTGTACCTTAACCCGCTGCATCCGCCGCTCCCCTTTCCGGCCGGCGAATTCGATCTGGTCCAATTGATCTCGGTATTTACCCACCTCTCTCTGCCGGCCCAGCGGGAATGGCTGACGGAGATCGCCCGGCATGTCAGCGCCTCTGGGTATGTGCTGGTGACCATGCACGGACGCCCGCATGTCCGGGCCTGCCTGCCCGATCGCCTCGCCGAATTCGATGCTGCCGGCTATATCGACCTCCCCCATCGGGTCGAGGGCGCTAACAGTTATGTCGCCTATCATGCCCGCGGCTTTGCCAAACGGCTGTTCGCCGAGGCTGGGTTTGTCGTGGCCGGTTACTTTCCGGGCGGGACGATCGCCGGCGAGCGCGTCATCTTCCCGCTGGCGGCGCAGCAGGACGTCTATCTGCTCAAAAAGACCGGCAGCGCCTGACGGCCATCGCTCCTGTAAACACCACCTCCGGTCTTCCCGATGTCATCCCTCGACGCGATCATCGTCAACTACCACAGCCATCAGCTGACGGCGGGCGCGGTCGCCAGCGTTCTGGCCGATCGGCCTGATGCGCGCGTCGTTGTCGTCGATAACAGCTGTAGCACGGCGGAATTCCACAGCCTGCAGGCAGTGCTGCCGCCGGAGGTGGAGTGCCTGTGCCCCTCGGACAATCTCGGTTTCGGCAAAGCCTGCAACCTCGCGTATTGCCGTACCTCGGCCGATTGGGTCTTGCTGCTTAACCCTGACGCGCTGATCGTGCCCGGGTGCCTCGAACGAATGATCGCTTTTCTGCGGGCGACGCCGCGGGCCGGTGCCGTCGCTCCCCTCGCCTGGTGGGACGAAGAGCGCCAGTGGCTGCTCCCGCCGGCCCAGATGCCGACCCCGTTTTCCGAGCTGACCATGGCCCTGGCCATGCGGTTTCCGGGGTTCGGTCGCGTCATCAGCCGGCGTTTTCGTCGCCGCTCCCTGCAAACGCTCCTTTCGCCCCGGCCGGTGCGGCAGTGCATGCTCTCCGGTGGCAACGTTCTACTGCGCCGGAGCGCGATTGAACGGGCCGGTGGGCTGTTCGATCCGCTGTTCTTCATGTACTATGAAGACACCGATCTCTGCCGGCGGTTGACGGCCGCCGACTGTGACCTGTACCTGCTGCCGACGGCCGAAGTTGTCCACAAGTGGCATGTCGATGCCGCCAAGTCCGCATTGTGCGCTGCCAGCCGCCAGCACTACTTTCATAAGCATTTTGCCGGGAATCCGCTGGCCTGCTGGGGCGAGAGGCTGACCAGGAGGCTGTCGCCTTCTCCGGGGATGCCGGGGAGCCTGGATCTGGGGGTTGTGGCCGCGCCGCCACGTTTCAACATCCCCGATAGCCTGGCTCCGGGCTGGGTGATGGAAATCAGTCTCCATCCGCTGCTGATTCCGGCCAGCTACCATCTCGGCCAGGGAACGACCTGCCATTTTCCCGCAGCCCTGTGGGAGTGTCTCGGTCCGGGCCACTACTGGGCACGGCTTGCCGGCCGCGACCAGCACGGCGAACTGCTTTATCATTGGCAGGTTGCGCCATCATGAGCAAGGAAAAGGCGATGAAAGATCGGGGAGAGGCGGCCGGCCGGCGCCAGTGGGACTGGCAGGTCGACTGGGCACAGCCCGCCGACGAGGCCAAACTTCTGCAGCTGTTCCGCAAGGCCTTCCAGGCGGAGATGCCGGTGGCGCAGTGGCGCTGGAAATACGCGACCAGCAACCCGTTGGGCTCCATGGTGCGGGAAGGGGAGGAGATCATCGCCTTCTACGGGGGGATGCCGCGCCCCGTGCAGCTGTTCGGCGAGTTGCAGACCGCCGTGCAGATTGGCGACGTCATGGTTGATCCGTCGCGGCGCGGGGTCCTGACCAAACGTGGCCCCTTTTTCCTGACTGCATCGGCCTTTTCCGAGCAGCTGGTCGGTCCGGGCAAACCCTACTGTTACGCATTCGGCTTCCCCTCCGAACGGCACTATCTGCTCTCCAACCGTCTTGGCCTGTCGGATTTTGTCGGCGAAGTTTTCGAAGGGAGCTGGCCGGCGCTGACCACGGTCATGCCCTGGTCGCTGCGGGTGCGCCCCTTCGTGGAGGCCGATCTGCCCCTGGTTGCCGGCCTCTGGCGGGAGATGGCGGCTGAGCTGCACCACAAAGCGGTGTTGGTCCGCGATGCGGCCCATCTGCGGCACCGCTACCTCGAACATCCGACGCTGCGCTACTCCCTCTACCTGGTCACACGCCGTTTGACCGGACGGCCGCTCGGCGTGCTGGTGCTGCGCGATCACGCCGATCTCGGGGTGGAACTGCTCGATGTGATCGCGGCGCCGGCGAGAATGCGTTTTTTGGTCGGCATCGCCCGCCGTCTGGCCGGTCGCCTGGGGCGTGAGCGGCTGTTCGCCTGGATGACCGAATCGGTGGTCGAGGGGGTTGGCGATCCGCACTGCACCGTCAAGGCGAGTGGCATCAAGGTGCCGGCCTTTACCTGGAAACAACCCGTTGCCGAACCGGAGCGGATCCGCGGACACTGGTGGTTGATGGGGGGCGACGCCGATTTTCGCTGAACCTCGCCGGGACGCTTCACTCCGGCGGGCTCCCCGGATGGTTCAGGGGGGCGTGGCAGCTGGTGCTCCCTGCCGGAAGCGGCGCACTGCCAATCGCTTGATGATGTAGTTGCCGGGGGTGTTGGCCGGATCAAGGCGCAGCGGACCGGTCACGTCCTGATCGAAGATGAACAGTTCCACCTGGTTATCCCCCTGGATCAGGGGAGCGGTCGTCGATCGCTCCTCGCTGTATGCCGGATTACCGGCGGTTGCGTAGAAGAGTTGCAGGGTTGTTTCCACGGGGCTTTCGATGGTGGCTTGCAGTATGATCCCGCCCGCCAGGTCGACTGTCAGGCGGGCGACCGGGACCGCCAACTGGGGGTCATGCCCGGTCGCATTGACGATCAATCCCGATGGCTCACGCCGGATTTCGGCTTGCGCGACCGCTGTGATCTCGTGCAGAGGCACCTCCCGTTCCTGGCCAGTGTTCGCATCGTGTCCGCCTGCCTCTGCGCGGAAATAGGCGGGCATCCCTTTGGGGAACAGCCTGGTCCCTTTCAGAAAACGTTCCACGACTTCTTCTATCACCACATCGGGCTGGTATCTGGCCACGATTTCCGCCATCGGAGTCTGATCATCCCAGAGGTTCCATAGGTATCGGCTGGCACTGAAGTGCTCCGCAAGCATTGGCACCACAGGGATGAAATAGGAGTCGCGAAAGACCACTGCCCTCGGCAGGGCCTTCCCGGGGACTACCATGGTGAAGGGGGTGCGGGGTGCCTCTTCCTGTTCGGTGACTGTTGCCGAATACGGCTGTTTCGGGGTGAATATATGATAATCGTCATCGATAAAGTCCTGGCCCCCGATCAGGTTGGCCAGGTCGCCGACGTTGCTTTTGCTGCTGGTGATGTCGAAGTCGTCCATCGTTCGCGGTACGATTTGCGGAAACCAGGCGGCCAGCCGTCCAGCGATTTCCCGGTAGGCGATGAACGCCCCGTAATTGTTCCAATGGGTGTCGGTGCGATAGTAAAGGGGGTAGTGACTTTTCTCCCGATGGAGGGCATCCCTCAGGTCGATGACCTCCAGGTCGGTGCGGTTGCTCAGGAAATCAACAAGATCATCGAGCACGGATACCGGACGGATCTTGTTGTAGCGGGCCGGCAGATGTTCCGGGTAGACGGTGCTCTTATTCGGGGCGATGACCAGCAGGTAGCGAATTCCCTGCCCGGCCAGCCAATCCCTTTTGGCTAGGAGGTCCCTGGCCCATCTGCCTAGCTGCTCGTCATTAAACCGCGTGATCCCCCGATAATCGTCCAGGGCCCGATCCCCGGTGAAATACAGCCATCCGTTCTCACCGAGCACCACCTGTTTCGACGGCGATACGTTTAACAACTGGTAGCGAAGGAAGAAATTCCCGCGAACCAGGGCGCTGCGGAAGCCGAAGTTGTCGTTGAAGTAGGCCTGATATACACTGAGAAAAGGGCGGAGTGCTGGCTGGTTCCAGGCGGTGAGCGCGGGTTTTTCTGTAAGTGTCCGGTTCTCGCTCTGCCGTGCGAACGGGTCCAGGTTCTGCCATTGACCCAACGCCGGCGCTGTCAGCAGAATGCAGAAGACGATCAGGATGCTGCGGGGGTGTTTTGGGCATGGCAGATCAGAACCGGAAATAGATGAACGGCTGATAAGTGGAATTGGCCACCGACAGCAACGACAGCAGCAGGACCGCCGTGACCGCTCCGGTTTCGAGTAGCGCCCCTGGCCAGCGCGTCATTGCGGCCGGCCAGGCAAGGGCCAGGCGCTGGCGCAGGAAACCGGCACTCGGCATTGCCGCCACCACGGCCACCGCCAGAACCAGCAACAGTTCGGCGTCGAGGTAGAGCGCGAGGTTGTATTGCAGCCCCGTACCGATGCCGCAACCGGCCAGGGCCTTGAGATAGGCCAGCGCCCCGGTCAGGGTCGGACTGCGGAAAAAGGCCCAGCTGAGGGTGATGACCAGCAGGGCATAGCCATGGCTGATGGGGGACGGCGCTTTTTTCAGGAGCTTACCGAGTTTCCAGCTTTCGGCTGCCAGAAACAGGCCATGCAGCAGCCCCCAGATGATGAAGTTCCAGGTTGGGCCGTGCCACCAGCCACAGAGGGTAAAGACCACGACGATACAAGCCAGGCTCCGGTAGTTTGTCCGGTATTCCCCGCGCGCGATCTTTTGGCGGACCTTCTCGGTCATCAGGCTGTAGAGCAGCGGCGAATAGAGGTAGTCGCGAAACCAGCTGGAAAGTGATAAGTGCCAGCGGCGCCAGAACTCGGTCAGCGATCTGGCGATATAAGGGTAGTTAAAGTTTTCCCGGAACCTGAAGCCGAGCATGCGGCCCAGGCCGATGGCCATGTCGCTGTAGCCGGAGAAGTCGAAGTAGAGCTGCAACGTGTAGCAGACAATCCCGAGCCAGGCCAGCGGCGCGGTCAACTCGTTGTCCGGGATGGCAAAGATCTGGTCGGCGGTGAGCGCCAGGGTGTCGGCAATCAGCAGTTTCTTCCCCAACCCGAGGATGAAGCGCTTGGCGCCGTAGGCGCAATCATCCATGGAGACCTTCGCGGTCTTCAGTGCTTCCGCAGCTTCGTCATGACGGATGATCGGGCCGGCGCTGATCTTGGGGAACATCGCCAGAAACAGCGACAGCTGCAACGGGTTGAATACCGGGGCATGCTTGCGCTGATAGACATCGACGGTATAGGCAATCGCCTGAAAGGTGAAGAACGAGATGCCGAGCGGCAGATGCAAGGGCATGAAGGCGGTCAGGTTTAGCCCGCCGTAGTCCGCCAGGCTCCTGGTCAACTCCGGATATTTGCAGGCGAACAGCAGCAGCAGGTTGGCGGCGATGGAGCCGAACAGCAGGCGGCGGCGCCGGGACGGATCTTGGCAGCGGTCGAGCGTCGCGACAAACAGGGAGTTGATGGCTATGGTGACGATCAGGGTGAAGAGATACTGCGTTTCTCCCCAGGCGTAGAACCCCAGGCTGGAGACGAGCAAAAACACTGGTCGTATCCGCGGGGGGAGGAGCCAGTAAATGCCAAGGACCAACGGTAGAAAGGCGAACAGAAAAACAGGTGACGTAAAATTCATGCGAGGGGGGTCCCCGGTGTCAGGCGGCCACCTTGCGCTGGATGCTGTCAATCAGATCGCCGACATTTCTGAAGGTCGGCAGCTCCGCCTGGGAGAACTTGATATTGAAACGCACCTCGATCGTCACGATCAGGTTGATATGAGACAGGGAGTCCCAGCCGTCAACCTCGTCGGCCGTCATCTCCCGGGTCAGGTTAATCTCCTCGTCGTCAAAGACTTCCCGGAAGATTTTGGTCAGCTGTGCGACAATATCCATGTCATTCCTCCAGCGTCGAGATGTCACCTTCGCTCTGGCCGAGATATCTGGCCTTGAGGACCCGGCGCATGATTTTTCCGCTTT
This sequence comes from Desulfuromonadales bacterium, assembly GCA_032251255.1. Classification (GTDB taxonomy): domain Bacteria; phylum Desulfobacterota; class Desulfuromonadia; order Desulfuromonadales; family Geopsychrobacteraceae; genus BM509. The sequence goes on along the minus strand of JAVVDY010000026.1, from coordinate 16,088 downwards.
TGTTCTTGGGGATCTGCTCCACGAACAGCAGTTCCTGGGGGGGGGTGGCGATCGATGAGACGCGGTTGGCGATGTGCAGGCGCAGCTTGATTTACAGCTCCTTGTCCGGCTCCCGGCCGGCATGCAGGTGGACGAAGGCGACGACCTTCTCGAACAGCAGCTGATCGGGAGCGCCGATCACCCCCGATTCGGCGACCTCTTCCAACTCCAGCAGGGCACTTTCGACCTCGAAGGGGCTGATCAGGTGCCCTCCCGTGTTGATGACATCGTCACTGCGCCCCTTGAACCAGTAGTAGCCGTCCCGATCCACGACGGCCGTATCGCCGGTAAAGTAGTCGCCGTTGATGAACTTCTGTCGGTAGGCGGATTCGTTGTTCAGGTAGGTCACGAATATCGACGGCCAGCCGGGTTTCAGACAGAGGTTCCCCTGCTCACCGACGGCAACCGGGGTGCCATCGTCAGCAAGGATAGCCGGTTCAATGGTTGCGACCGGCTTGCCCATCGAACCGGCACGGACTGCCAGTCCCGGCCGGTTGGAGATCATGATGGCGCCGGTTTCGGTCTGAAACCAGGTGTCGTAAATCTCCCGCTTGAGTATTGTCCGCGACCACTGGATGACTTCGGGATTGAGCGGTTCGCCGACGCTGAAGATATGCTTCAGGGCCGAGAGATCATAGCGGGCACAGGTCGCGGCATCCTCGCGCATCAGCATGCGCAGGGCCGTCGGGGCGCTGTACCAGACCGTCACCTTTTCGTTCTGGAGAAGATCGAGCCACTTGCGTGCATCGTAGCTGCCGCCATAGTGAATCTGGGTGACGCCGAGGCTCCATGGGCCGATGATGCCGTAGGCGGTCCCTGTTACCCAGCCCTGGTCGGCCGTGCACCAGTAGATGTCGTCGCCGGTCAGCTGCAGCACGTCCCGTGCGGTCGCGCTTTGCTGCCGCACGCTGCCATGAACGTGCAGGACCCCTTTCGGTTTGCCGGTGGAGCCGGAGGTGTAGTGCAGGACCGACGGGATGTCGGCGGTGGTTACCGGCGTGTCGAACGTCGCGGGAACATCCGCCATCAGGGCCGGGTAGCTGAGGATGTCATCCGCGAGGTGGCTGTCGATATCGGTGACCAGGATGTATCTGAGGGCCGGCAGTCGATCGCGGATCCGGTCGATCTTCTTGAGAAAACTTTTCTTCGTGACCAGCCCCCTGGCACCGGCATCGCCGAGGCGATCGAGCAGTGCGTCATCGCCGAAGTTGGCAAAGAGGGTGCCGCAGATGACCTGGTGCTTCAGCGTTCCCAGGAAGGCGAAGAACTGCTCGGGGCATTTGGGGAGAAAGGTGAAGCAGATGTCGCCGGCGGCAAAACCGAGACGGGTCAGGACGTTGGCAAACCGGTCGGACTGACGGTCGAGATCGGCAAAGGTGAAATCCATCGTCTCGCCGTTGGCGGGGATCCACCGGAAAGCGACCTTGCTGCCCAGACCGAGTTCGCACTGTCGCCGGGTGCAGAGATGACCAATATTCGATTGCTCCGCGATGGTCATGCCGGCGTCCACGGGCTTGCGTCAATGGGGACAAAGGATAACTGCCAGTGTCGGGGTTTATAACGTAACCGCCGGGAGCGGCCAATCGCTAATTCATCGCTGCCATGGCTTTTCCTTGACGATTATCGGCACCATTCTCTAGAATGCTCGGATAACTTGCGTACTTCTGTCTTCGGCGGCATGGGCCCACCGGAGGTTGCACAGGCGTACGGCCGGCCCGTATCCTCTCTGCCCGGATGCCGCCTTCGGAGTTGGTTTGACGATGAAGATTGCCGATGAATCCCAGTTGCTGGCCGCCATCCGCACCGGGCTGCCCGCAGCCCGCCGGGTGGTGGCCTTCGCTCCACATCCCGATGACGAGATTTTCGGCTGCGGTGGTGCGCTGGCCTTGCTGCAGGCGACGGGAGCGGCTATCCAAATCCACGTCCTGACTGACGGCGCCCGCGGGGGGAGCGGCGATGCCGCCAGCCTGGTTGCCCGGCGGGAGGCTGAGTCGCAGGCGGCCGCGCGGCTGCTGGGCTTGCCCGCACCGTCGTTCTGGAGGCTGCCTGACCGCGGGCTGGTGTACGGCGAACCGCTGATCGAGGGCCTGCGGGCGGCCGTGGCCGCCGCCGATGCCGATTTGATACTGCTCCCGGCGGTAACCGAGGTGCATCCCGACCACCAGACCCTGGCGCTGGCTGGCGCCGAAGCTTTGCGCCGCCTGGGCGGCGAGCGTCATGCGGCCTTTTACGAGATCGGCGCCACGCTCCCCGCACCGAATCTGCTGATCGACATATCGTCGCTGACCGAGCGCAAGCAGCAGGCCATGCAGGCCTTCGCTTCCCAGTTGCAGCAGGAATCTTACGCCGCCCGCATCAGCGGGCTGAACTGCTTTCGCGCTCACCTTCTGGCCCCGGAGGCCACCAGCGCCGAAGCGTTTCTGCTGGTCACGGTTCACGCGCTTGCCGATGGCTTGGAGCGGCTGTTCGACGGCCCGGTAGTCCGGCGCCGCCGGATGGGGCATGCCGTCAGCCCTGCCGACCTGCCGCTGGTCAGCGTGATCGTCCGCAGCATCGACCGCGACTCGCTGACCGCGGCGCTCGATTCGCTGGCCTGCCAGAGCTATCCGCACATCGAGGTTGTCGTCGTCAACGCCGTCGGCGCCGGCCACCGCCCGCTTGACGGCGGCTGCGGTCCCTTTCCGTTGCGACTGGTCGCCGGCGACGGCCCCCTGGCCAGGAGTCGGGCGGCCAACGTCGGGCTCGAGCACGCCAGGGGTGAGTTCCTGATCTTCCTTGACGACGATGACCGCTTTTATCCCGGGCACATTGCCGTGCTGGTTGACGCCCTGATGACGGACGCCCTGGCGGTCGCGGCCTATGCTGCCGTGCAAATGGTCGACAAGGCCGGCGCCGAGGTCGGCATCCTGGCCGACCCCTTCGACCGGATCCAGCTCTGTATCGGCAATTACCTGCCGATCCACGCGGTCTTGTTCAGGCGTGGCGCGCTGGATCGGGGCGTCAGCTTCGACGAGTCGTTCGATCTGTGCGAAGACTGGGATTTCTGGTTGCAACTTGCATCGCTCGGCGCTTTCCGGCGACTCGACCGGGTCGGCGCCGTCTATCATATCAACGACACGACCGGCTCCCGCGTGCGCGCCGATCTCGAGGCCTCCCGCCGGGCGACCGTGGCGGTCTACCGCAAATGGCTGCCGCTTTGGGACGATGCGACCCTGCTCGCCCTCTTCGATTACGCCGGTTACAAGCAGCGGCTCGACGGCCATGCGTTGCTCCTGGCCACGTCCGGCTTTTCGGGGGACAATCTTGCCGAGTTGATCGGCAGCGCCGTCGCGACCAGGGACCGGCTGCAACAGCTCTGTAACGGGCAGCAGGGGACCATTGCCGAACTGCAGGGGACCATTGCCGAACTGCAGGGAACCATTGACGAACTGCGTGAGAGTAACGAGGGGCTGGACGCGGCGTTGCGGCAGGCGGATGAAAATCTGGCGACGCTGCTGGCGTCGCGTTCCTGGCGGCTGACCGCGCCCCTGCGTGCTCTTGCCGGGGCCGCCAGGGGGGTCCTTGGCGTTTTTCAGGGGGGGGCTGGACCGTCGCATGGCAACCACTGATCAGGGGTACCAGCTTTCCGTCCTGCTGGTCACCTACAATCACGCCGGATATATCCGCCAGGCCCTGGAGTCCCTTTTTGGCCAGCGCATTGCCGGGCCGATCGAACTGGTCGTCGCCGACGACGGGTCGTCCGACGACACCCTCGAGCAGATCCGTGCCTGGGACGGCACGGATGAGCGCTTCCATTTCAGATATCTGGACAATACGGTCAATCTCGGCATCACCGCCAATTACCAGCGCGGGTTTGCCGCCTGCACCGGGCGCTATGTGGCGGTTCTCGAAGGGGATGACTATTGGGTCAGCCCGCTGAAGCTCGCGCACCAACTCGCTTTTCTCGAAGAGCACTGGGAGTGCCCGCTCTGCTCGGTCAACTACTTTGTCTATGACGAAAAAGCGTCCCGCTTCACGGCGCGCATCCAGCCCGGCGAGGGGTACCGCCTGCTCGGCGCCCGGGAGTTGATTCACGACAATCTGGTCGGCAACTTCTCCACCTGCATGTACCGGCGCACAGCGTTGGCGCAGCTCCCCGCCGCCCTCTATGCGCTCAAGTCCTACGACTGGATCGTCAACATCTGCGTGGCCCGCCAGGGGTTGATCGGTTTTCTGGAATCCCCCCTGTCGGTCTACCGCCTGCACGCCGCGGGGGTCTGGTCGCAAAAATCGCAATGCGAGCAACTTAACGAGCAACTGGTGCTCATCCCCGGCTACGACGCCCTGACTGGACACGTTTTCCATCAGGACTTCGAACTGCTGGCGGCCAACCTCAGACAGGCGATCCAGTCAGCGCGCATTGGCCAGGTGGTTGCCGGTGTGGCCCCGGCGGCGCAGCGTCTGCGCGATTACCTGCCGCCGGTCCTGCTCTCCCTGGCGCGCGGCCTGGTGCCGCCGGCACTCACGTCGATGTTCGCCCGCTGGCGCCGGTAAAGGGTTGTTGTCTATGCAGCCGTCGAAAATTTCGGTGATCATGCCGACCTACAACCACGCCGCGTTCGTGACGGCGGCGGTCGAGAGCGTTCTGTCGCAGCAGGGGGTCGACTTCGAACTGCTCATCGCCGACGACGGCTCAGCCGACGGGACGCGCGACGTCGTGGCGGCGATCCGCGATCAACGCATCCGCTTCTTTCCGAATTCGGTCAATCGCGGAGCCTGTGTCGTCATCAACGAGCTGATCAGCCGCGCCTGTGGGGAATACATTGCCCTGATCAATTCTGACGACTACTGGCTCGGCAGCGATAAACTCGCCTGCCAGCTCGACCTGTTGCGTGCCAACCCCGCAGTCGGCGCCTGTTTCGGTCGCGCCCGGTTCGTTGACAAAGACGGAGCAACCATCGGCAAGGCGACCCTGCCCAACAGCTACGGCTACGTGTTCGAGCAGGACAACCGCAGCCAGGGGAACTGGCTCAGGCACTTCTTCGACCTGGGCAACTGCCTGTGCCATCCGACCATTCTCATCCGCAAGAGCTGCTACGCCGAATTGGGTGGGTACGACAACCGCCTGCGCCAGCTGCCGGACTTCGCCATGTGGATCCGGCTGGTCAAACGCTTTCCGATTTTAGTCTGCGATCGTGAGTTGATCGCCTTTCGCCAGCTTCCCGGCGAGAACGCCAGCAGTGACACAGGCACCAACCTGCGGCGCATCGTCAACGAATTTTTTTTCATTTTGCGCGAATTTTTCGACGGCATGCCCCGTGCTGTCCTGCAAGAAGGTTTTGGCGACCTGCTGGTCGATCGCGAACTGCCGGACGAGCGCCATGTCGATATCGAGAAGGCGCTGCTCTACCTTGGCGGGGAACGCTGGGCGGCGCATGTCTACAGGCTGGTCGCCATGGAAAAGCTCTTCGCCCTCCTGGCCAGCCCGGAGCACCGGCCACTGCTCGTGCAGCGCTACGGCTTCGACGACCGCGCCTTCCATGCCCTGACCGCCGAGGTCGAGGCCTTCGACATGGAGAACTCCCCGTGTCCGCTCTCCAGCGTCAAGGGGGCGGCACTCCTCGCTGAGGTCAAGCGCCGGGTGGTGTTGCGTCTCCCCCCGGCACTGCGCCCCACGATGAACAAAGTCCTGGCCTTAAGGTGACGTTGCCGTGACCGTTGCCGTATACCAGATTCAGTACAGCGATGCCGTGGTCGGCGCCTTCGATCCGGCCTTCATCAGGTACGACTGCCGCCACGCCCCCGAGGCGCAACGGCGAGAGATCGCCCACATGCTGCGCTTTTATGAAGAGGGCCGCTGGCGGCAGTCCGGGGCAAGCCACTTCGGGCTGGTCTCCCCGAAGTTCGTCGACAAGACCGGATTGAGCGGTCAAGCCTTTATCGACTGGATCGACGCCCATCCCGGCTACGATGTCTATTTCGTCAACCCTTTTCCGCAGTTGAGTTACTGGCATTACAACGTCTGGGACCAGGGGGAATTCTGGCATCCGGGGCTGAGCGCCCTGGCGAATACGCTCTTTGCCCGGGCCGGGGAGACGATCCGCGTCGAGCGGCTGCCGCGCAATGCCGCCGCCTCGCTGCTCTACAGTAACTACTGGGTGGCCAACGACAGCTTCTGGCAACGGTTCATGACCTTTGTTCGCAAGCTGGCCGACGCCGTTGACGATCTTGACGCAGCGGACAAGGAGAAGCTGTTCGCGCGCGCGCCCCATTATGCGCCGGCCACCTATTTCCCCTTCGTCTTCGAGCGTTTGTTCAGCACGTTCCTGGTGACCTGTGATGGCCTGGCCTGTCTGCCGTACCCGCATGCACGCGCGGAAGTGGTCGCCCGCTGCACCAATGAGATGGAGCGCTTCGTTGTCCGCGAATGGGGGGATCTGATCGATGCCTGGGATGCCGGAGGGCGCAGCGGCGACGACTACCGCAAGCTGCTTGCCAATCTGCACGGCATGCTGCAACTCTATCAGGCGGCCACCCCGCGGGGCGTCACGGCCGCCCCGCGGCGCCGATCGTTGCTCGGCAGATTCGGTGCCATCCGCAGCCGTTGAGGGTGGTCGCGGATAGCGGATATTTCATGGAGGCTTAATGAACATCAATGTGACGAAACCGTTTCTGCCGCCGCTCGCCGAGTACCAGGCATATCTGGAAGGGGTCTGGCGGCGGGAGTGGCTGACCAATCACGGGCCGCTGGTCAACGAACTCGAACTCAGGCTCAAGGAACATCTCGGCCTTGAGCACCTGCTCTTTCTGGCCAACGGGACGATCGCGCTGCAGATCGCCATCAAGGCGCTCGACCTGAAAGGGGAGGTCATTACCACCCCGTTCAGCTATGTCGCCACCACCTCCGCGCTTGTCTGGGAGGGATGCCGGCCGGTGATGGTCGATATCTGCCCGCGCTCCCTGAATATCAATCCGGCGTTGATCGAGACCGCCATTACCGAGAAGACGACGGCCATCCTCGCCACTCACGTCTTCGGCAATCCGTGCGATATCGAGGCGATCGAACAGCTTGCCGCCAGCCGGGGGCTCAAGGTGATCTATGACGCCGCCCACGCCTTCGGCACGTCCTGGCGTGGACAATCGCTGTTCGGCTATGGCGACGTCGCCACCGCCAGCTTCCATACGACCAAGCTGTTTCATACCGTCGAAGGCGGCGCGGTCATCACCCCTTCCCCGCAACTGCTGAAGAAGATGGCTCAGTTGCGCAACTTCGGCCATGTTTCGGCCACCGAATTCGGCGAGGTCGGCATCAACGGCAAGAATTCGGAGTTTCATGCCGCCATGGGGCTGTGCAATCTCAATTACGTGGCCGAGATTCTCGCGGTGCGCAAAGAGCTGTGCCGCTACTACGACCGGCACCTGGCCGACCTTCCGGTCGAGCGGCAGGCGATTACCCCCGATTGTGACTACAACCACGCCTACTATCCGGTCATTTTCCCCAGCGAGGAGCTGCTGCTCAAGGTTCTCGAGCAGTTCAATCTGCACAACATCTTCCCGCGGCGCTACTTCTTCCCGGCCCTGTCGTGTCTGCCGTATGTGACCGGCCAGTCGGCGCCGGTGGCCGAGGACATCGCCCGTCGCATCCTGTGCCTCCCTCTCTATCACACCCTGTCCCGCGAGGAGATCGACATGATCTGCCGACTGCTCAAGCGGGCACTCAGGTACTAGCGTGCGGGGACTGCATGTCTGAACGCAGCTACTACGGCATCATCGGCGCCGGCGGCCACGGCCGCGAAACGCTCCCGCTGGCCAGGGAGAGCCTTGCGGCCCGCCTGGCGGCGGGCGAGGCCGAGTTGCTGTTCGTCGCCGAGGGCGATTTCCCCCCCGCCCGGGTCAACGGCCATCGTCTCATCCCCCTCGAGCAGTTCAAGGCACTCCCCGGGGCCAGGTATTTCAATGTGGCGATCGGCAACTCGCGGGTCCGCGAGCGGATCGCCGGCAACTGCCTGGCCGCCGGCCTGCAACCGTTCTCCATCAAGGCGGCCAATGCCCTGATCCTCGACGGGACGCTGATCGGTGACGGCTATATCCTCTCGCCCTTTTCGGCAGTGACCGCCAACGTCGTCATCGGCCGTCACTTCCACGCCAACAACTTCTGTAATATTGCCCACGATTGCGTGATCGGCGACTTTGTCACTTTCGCCCCTGGCGTGAAGTGCAACGGTCATGTCCATATCGGCGATCACGCCTATCTCGGGTCGGGGGCGCTGATCAGAAACGGCAGCGCCGACCGCCCCCTGAATATTGGCGCCGGCGCGGTTATCGGCATGGGCGCGGTTGTCGTTGGCGATGTCCCCCCCGGGGCGACGGTGGTCGGCAACCCCGCCCGCCTCCTTGTCCCCGGGGCGAAGGCGAAGTGATGAGGTCGTTTCCTCTCAAACTCTGTCTGCTTGCTCTTCTCTGGAGTGTGCTGTCGATCCCGCAGCGGAGTCTCGCCGAAGACGCCGTCGCCGTGCTCATGTCCCGCGAGATCGCCCCTTATGTGACCATGGTCGAGGGGATGGAGGCCGGTCTTGGCAATCTGCCGGTCCAGCGCTTCTTCCTCGACAAGCAGGGTGCTCCCTACAGTCTCGGCGACCGCGGCGCCGTTCTCGCCCCGGCCAACTACGCCGCTCTGGTGGCGGTCGGCCCCGAAGCGCTGCGCTACCTGTTGCCGCGGGGCGGCGGTGTGCCGATTGTTTACGGCATGATCCTCAACCCGGAAAGCGTCGCGGGAGCGGGGGCGATGCCCCTGTGCGGCGTGAGCTTGAATCTCCCCGTCCGCTCTCAGCTTGCGGCGCTGCGCCAGTACCTCCCCGCTGCGACCCGGTTGGGGATTCTCTTCGACCCCGCCAACAACCAGGCATGGTTTGACCAGGCCGTCCCGGTCGCCGCCTCCATGGGGATTCAGCTCTCCCCCCTGCACGTCAGCAGAGCGGGGGACAAACTCGACATCCTCGGCGGCATGGCCGAACTCGACGGTGTTCTCTTCATCCCCGACAAATCGATCATTGCCAAAGCCGTCATTCAGCACGTCATCAAGGAGGCTGCGCTGCATGGCGTCCCGGTGATCGGCTACAACCTGTTTTTCCACGACTCCGGCGCGACCCTGAGCTTCATCATCGACTACCCGGCCGTCGGCCGGCAGGTTGCCGACCAGATCCAGCAGATTCTTGGTGGGGGGCGCTGCGCCGGGTCGTCGGAACCGGTTTTCAGGGTGCGCGTCAACGAGGAGGCCCGACGCGCCCTGGGGGTCCGTCCGGCCAGCGGGGGCGCGCGATGAAGCGACTCTCGGGCATGTTCGGTCTTAATTCGATCCAGGGGCGGCTGACCTCGATCGCCTTCCTCTTCATCACGGCCACCGCCGTTTCCATGGGGATCGTCGGTTACCGCCTGACGCTCGAATTCGAAAGCCGGCGTTTCCACGAACATTTCAGTCTCCTCGCCACCTACCTGGCGAGCAACGCCGAACTCGGGGTCCTTCTCGGCAACGAGCGTTACCTCGAAGGGCTCACCGAAAACATGCTCGCGGTCAGCGACGTGCGCGTGGTCGAGGTCTTCGGCCGCGACGGCAGGGTCATCCTGCGCCGCGCCCACCCCGGGGCGGAGTCCGGGCTGGTGTCGGTCTCCGCGCCGGTGGTCGCCCACACCATGTCTGACGTCGACTCCCCCTTTCTCGAGGCCGGCGCCAGCGAAGAGGTGATGGGCAAGGTGGTCATGTCCTACTCGCTTCTCGGCCTGACCCAGCTCAAGGAGCAGTTGGCCCTGCGCTTTACCCTGTTGTCACTGCTGCTGGCCATCGTCCCGGTCGTCATGTACTGGCGGCTGTCCAAAGCCATCAGTGCGCCGCTCAAGCAGTTGCTCAAAGTGGCTTCCCAGGTGTCAAAGGGGCGAACCGACGTCAGGGCGGAAGGTGGCTCGCTGCGCGAGATCAACACCCTCTCCCGGGCTATCAACGATATGCTCGACGGTCTGGAGTCGCACCGGCGCGAACTCGACCGGGCCAATGCCGCGTTGGCCCGGCAGCAGGCTCTTGCCGAGGTCGGCAAGTTTTCCATGACCGTGGCCCACGAAATCAAAAACCCCCTGGCGATCATCAAGGGGAGCCTCGATATCCTAAAGAAAGACGGCCCGATCGACCCCGGAATGAAAAACCGCATGGCCGGTTTCATCGACGGAGAACTCGAGAGGATCAACCGCCTCGTTGAGGATTTTCTCCAGTTCGCCCGTCCACGCCCGCCCGCGCTGCAGGCCATGCCGGTCGGCAGTCTGGTTGATTCCCTGGTGCAGCGGGTCACCCTGATGGATCCCGGGGTTCGCATCGATCGCGGGCACCCCGATGAAGAGGCGGGCCTCACCTTGAGCGGCGATCCGTTTCTGCTGGAGCGGGCCCTGCTGAACATCGTTCGCAACGCCATCGAAACGTCGGGTGATCGCGGGGGCGTCTGTTTCAGTGTCGTCTGTGCCGAAAGCGAACTGATCTTCACGGTGCTCGACGACGGTCCGGGGATCGACGACGAGGTGCTGCCGCTGATCTTCGAACCGTTTTTCAGTACCAAATCGAAGGGGACCGGGCTTGGCCTGGCGATTGCGAAGGACGTTGTCGAAGCTCACGGCGGCTCGATCACCGTCGCCAGCCACGAAGGTGGCGGCGCCTGCTTCAGCGTCAGGCTCCCGGTCATCGTGCCAGAGACCGAATCAGTTCATCAACCCATCAACCCATCAACCAACCGGAACTCACATGGCTCGCATACTGGTCGTCGATGACGAAGAACGGATCCGCGAGATCCTCCATATCATTCTGGTGGCGGCTGGTCACCAGGTGATCGAGGCCGCCAACGGCCGACAGGCACTAAGCTCTCTGGAGGCTGAGCCGGTCGATTTGATAATCTCCGATTTGCGCATGGAGGAGATGGGCGGCTTCGAACTGCTTGCGGCGATCCGCGAGCGCGAACTCGGCTGCCCGGTGGTTTTCATCACCGCCTACGCGACGCTCGAATCAGCGGTCGACGCCTTGCGCCTCGGTGCCGTCGATTATCTGGTCAAGCCGTTCGAGGAGCGCGCGGTGCTGCTGGCCATCGAGCGCGCCCTTGGTCTCCGCCGGCTGCTGGCCGAGAATATCCGCCTGCGCCAGGAATTCTCTGCGCGCGGCAAGGCCTCGACCGGTGTCTTTGTGTCGCCGCAGATGGTCAAGATCCGTGACCTGGCAGAGAGGGTGGCGGTTACCGATGCCACCGTGCTGCTGACCGGCGAATCAGGAACCGGCAAGGAAGTGCTCGCCAACTTCATCCACCAGACCAGCAATCGTCGCGACGAACGCTTCGTTGCCGTCAACTGCGCGGCCATCGCCGCGAGTCTCATCGAAGCCGAGTTGTTCGGCCACGAGAAAGGGGCGTTTACCGGCGCCGATCGGGCCCGGGCCGGCAAGTTCGAGTTCGCCGGCGCCGGCACCCTCTTCCTCGACGAAATCGGCGAGCTGTCGCTTGAGGCCCAGGCCAAGCTGCTGCGGGCCATCCAGGAGAAGCGCGTGCAGCGCCTCGGCGGCAATCAGGAGATCCCGGTGACCTGCCGGCTGGTCTGTGCCACCAATCAGGACCTCACCGCCATGGCCAAGGAAGGGACGTTTCGCAAGGATCTTTTCTACCGGCTGGATGTCTTCCCGATCAAACTGCCGCCGTTGCGCGAGCGCCCCCAGGACATCCCCCCCCTGGTCGGTCACTGCATCGGCAAGCTCGGCCATCGCATCGACAAGGAACCGCTTACCCAGGCCGCGCTGCGCCTGCTGCAGGGCTACCCCTGGCCGGGAAATATCCGCGAACTGTTCAACGTGGTGGAGAGGGCGTTGATCATGAGCGGCGGGCGGCTGCCGCTGACCGTCGACGATTTCCCGCAGCTCGACCATCCGGCGCCGGTCGTGCCGAGCGAGGAACTGTTCACCATGCCGGCCGGTGGCATCGATTACGAAGAGTTGCAGCGCTCGATCGTCCGCCAGGCGCTGCGTCTGAGCATGGGCAACCAGAGCTCTGCCGCACGCATGCTCAACGTCAGCCGCGCCCGTTTCCGCACCCTGCTCGGCCTCCTCGACCAGGAGGCGGACGAATAGGGACTGTCCCCGCACGGGGACTGTCCCTTGGCAGAACACGGGAGAAGACGGGGACTGTCCCTCTATCAGGCGGAAGCAGGGTCACGGCAATATTTTGTGTCGTAGGGGCGGGGTCCCCCCGCCCACGATTGATCGCAGGACAGGACAGACAGGGACTGTCCCCGCACGGGGACTGTCCCTCCAGGAGAACAACGTGAAGAAAGCGATGCACATTTTAGGGATCGTCGTCATGCTGCTACCGGCGCTGGCGGCCGTCTGCCCGGCGGCCGCGTCGGCCGTGCTGCCGGCCGACGCGGCCGAGGAGACCATGCTGATGTTCATCGGCGAGAGTCAGCCGGTGGTTACTGTCGCTTCGCGCTCCCCGGAGTCGCCGGCTACGGCCCCGGCGATCGTCACCGTGATCGATCGTGAAGAGATCGCCCAGCGCGGCTACCGCACCCTGGCGGAGCTGTTGGCCGACCAGCCCGGCTTTTTCATCGCCGCCGGCGGGCGTGGCTCGGTCCCGTATCTGCGCGGCCTGCGCGATGCTGTGCTCTTCCTCTACGATGGCGTCCCCCTTGCGACCGACGTGACCAAGAGCTTCGCCCCCCTCGATCGCGAACTTAACCTGGCGGCTGTCGACCGGGTCGAGATCGTGCGCGGTCCCGGTTCGGTCCTCTGGGGGCCGGACGCCTTTGCCGGCGTGGTCAATATCGTCCCGTTGAGCGGCCGCCGCCACCCCGGTGCCGGCGTCTCCCTGCAGGGCGGCAGCGATAACCTGCGCGGCGGCACCGTTTCCTGGGGTGAGAGGACCCCCGACTGGGAGGCGTTCCTTTTTGCCGGCGGCGTGCTGCAGGAGTTCTGGCAGCCCGGCTACGATGACTGGCAGCCCGATGGGGCAGGGTTGGATGCCGAGATCGACCCCTCGCGCTTTGCCGAACTCACCGGCACCCTCAAGGTCGGTGATTGGCTGCAGTTGAGCGGTCGCTGGACCGATTTTGTCCGGCGCTACACCATGCACAATGCCGAAGGGACCATCCGTTGGGCGGGCGAGCGTGAGACACCGGTCAACCAGGTCAAGATCTCCGTCAGCAAGGCGGTCGGCGCCAGCCATTACAGCCTGTCCGGCTACTATCAGGAGACGGATTACCGGATCAGTGACGCCGACGTCGGGCGGTCCCAGCGCAACCGGGTGACCTACGGCGAGTTTCTGTGGGACCGTCGCCTGTTCGGCCACGGACTGCTGACCCTTGGCAGCGCCTGGCGACGCAATGCTGTGAGCGGCGCCCTGGTGCGCGATGGCTTCCTGCCGGAGTTCCTTTCCCGGGAAGAGCCGTTCTTCACCCCGCGGATCAAACAGGCCGATTTCGACAACACCCTGACCTCGCTCTTCGGTCAGTTCCGTTACCGTTGGGGCGGTGGCGAGTGGTGGGCCGGCGCCCGCCTTGACGATCACAGCCAGTACCGCAGTACCGTGAGCTACAGCCTCGGCTTCCAGCGCCCCTTGAGCGACGCGCTGCACTTCAAGGCCAGCTACGGCACAGCCTTTCGCAGCCCCTATTCGCGTCAACTGTTCGACGATTTCGCTTTCGATCCGGAGGAGATCAGTACCGCCACCCTGCAATTCAACTGGACGCCGGCCGCCGATCGCGGCCTGGAGCTGACCCTGTTCCACAGCCGTTTGCGCGATCAGCGCGCCGAAGACCCTTACGGCGGCTTGTCGCTCCCGGTGTCCCGTGAACTGTACGGCGCCGAACTGGCCGGACGCGCCCCCTTGTCTGCGGCCTTGTCCGTCAGCGGCCACCTGGCGGTGACCAGCGCCGGGCACGATGACGAAAAATTCAACGCGCTGCGCTTCTGCTTCGTCAGGCCAGGCGGCAGCACCGTCTGCGTCTACGACCGCTGGAGTGAGCCCGCCGACCAGGGGCCGGCCTGGCAGGCCCGGCTCGCCCTGCGCTGGCGGATCGCCGCCGGTCACACTCTTGATCTCGGAGCCCGGGCGGCCGGTTCCTTCGATTACAGCTATCGCAAGGGGGCGCTGGCAGGGGAGTACGCCCAGCCGCCGCTGGTCGATCTGGTCTGGCGGCGCGAGCGTTGCCTGGTCGCCGGCGATGCGCTCACGTTGCGGATCACCAACCTGCTCGACCGCGACTACCGCCAGCCCGACCTCTACGGTCCGGTCAACGGCCCGCCCCTGCAGGCCAGCCTGCACTGGGAATATCGCTTCTAGGGACTTCCCCAGTCTTCATGCAGGCGAGCGGATGATTTGACCGTAGCGGCGTATGGCAATACGCCGCTTGGTACATCATCGGTTGCACGTCACAAACAATGCTCCCACGTGCCCTTGGTCGATATCCACCAATATTGGTTAAATTCAACCAAATACATCCGCCAACCACACGCCGATCCGCTTTCTCATCCCCGCAAGTCAACAAAAATTCCCGTTTAATTCCAATAAGGTAACGCCTCACCCCTCACGCCTCACCCCTCACGCCATCCCTTGGCACGGCCCTTGCTGTATCCTGCCCACATGACACTGCGCCCCCTGACATACGCCCTGCACCCTCTGACCCTGTTCCTGCTGTTGGCGGCTCTGCTGCTGCCGGTTCAGGCCATGGCCAGCGAGAGCCGCCAGGAACTGCTCGACCGGCAATGTCTGCAACTCTGGCAGCGCATCAACGAGGCGCGTCATAACCCGCAGGCCGCTCTGCAGCGCCTGGGGATTCCGTTTGAGACGGCGGTCACCGCCCTCGGCGCTGACGCCTGGATCCTGCAGGGGTTGCCGCCGCTCGCCTGGGACGCTCAGCTGCAGACCGCCGCCTCCGCTCACGGCGGCGACATGCTGGCGCGTCTCTACTACAGTTCGATCACCCCCGAAGGCGTCGGTCCGCTCGAGCGCATCGCCGCCACCGGTTACCAGGCCTCTTTTGAGGACGAGGCGCTCACCGCCGTGGCGTTTACCGCGCCGGTGGCGATCGAGGAAGCCGTCGATTTCATGTTCGACCGGCAGCTCTACGATGAGTTGACCGCCGCTCCCGGCGTACGGCGTGTCTTTATGTCCGACGACGCCACCGAGATCGGCATGGCCGCCTTCGCCGAGAGTCTGGCGCTGTTGGCCGGCCAGCCGAACCTTTATCTGTTGGTGGCCGATGTTGCCGCGCCGCTCGTCCCCCGGCCCTTCGTGGTCGGCGTCGCCGCTGCCGACAGCCTGGTGGTCGCCCGGCGCTATCCCGGAGACGCCCTGGAGTTGCTGCCAACGATCGCCGGCGGCCTGTTTCAGGCGGAGTTCCCACGCAGCGGTGCCGAGTATTCGGCA
Source organism: Desulfuromonadales bacterium (assembly GCA_032251255.1). Lineage (GTDB taxonomy): Bacteria > Desulfobacterota > Desulfuromonadia > Desulfuromonadales > Geopsychrobacteraceae > BM509. The sequence goes on along the minus strand of JAVVDY010000026.1, from coordinate 633 downwards.
TATACGGCCGAAGGCGGCATGCTGCGGCGCGTTCCGGTCTACAACCTGGCTGCCGGGGCGAACCGATACGTCGATTTGCGCCGCTGAGGCAGAGTCCTGACGCCGAAACTGCTGGTTTAACGGTTTACAATTCGGCAGTATGATGTTAGTTTTGGCGCATTGTGCAATCAATACGTGGTGACTATAGTGGTCAGCCACATTCCAACACTCTTAACAGGAGGAAACACATGGCAACAGCAGAACAAACCCAGGCTCTTGTGCAGTACACGGTCGGGATGTTCGGCATTGCTCCGGGCGGCTTCGAGTCGACCCTGGAAAGCATTGTCGACTCTGGACTCACCCCCGCCGAGACGATGACCCTGTTGGGCGACAACGCCGACCTGATGGACGTCGTCCTTGGTCTCGGTGGCGACACCACCGACGGCGCGTTCCTTACCGCGCTCCTCGACAACCTGCTCGGTGCTTCCGTTTCGGCCGAGACCCTGACCTTGGCGACCACCGTCTGCCAGGAGCTTCTCGACGCCGGCGTGACCCGCGGTCAGCTGATGACGGTCGCCACCGATTTCATCGCCGCCACCGATCCGGCCGACGCTGCTTTCGGTCAGGCCCAGCAGCAGCTTGAGAACCGCATTC
>JAVVDY010000025.1:0-36070 GCA_032251255.1 Desulfuromonadales bacterium | reverse complement strand
TGACTTTAAGAAGCATCATGCGTCACTTTTTGCACTTGGTGATTGAAACCGCCCCGCAAAAACCAACAATCCCACCCACATTAAGAGAAACGGCCGGGAATCATCCCGGCCGTCATGATTGCTCCTCGGTGATCTCCGCTTTGTCAGCGGTGAAAAATCAAGCCTGCAGATTCACCAGCACCTTCCGCTTCAACTGCGCCTTGAGCATCCCCTGGATCTTCTCTTCCAGACCTTCGAGACCGACCTCGTCGACCATCGCCTCCATGTCGTCCAGCTTCAGCTCGCTGGCCATCCGCTGCCAGACCGAAACCCGCTTGTCCATCGGGCACTCGGCCGAGTCGATGCCGATCAGGCGGACGCCGCGCAGGATGAAGGGGAAGACGTTGACCGGGATATCGATCGAGCCGACCAGCCCGCAGCAGGTGACGACGCCTCTGGGTCTGGTCGACTTGATCGCGGTGGCGAGCATCTCGCCGCCGACGCAGTCGACGACCCCGGCCCAGGCGGTCTTGAGCATCGGCCGCTCGCTCCCCTCCAGCAGGGTTTCGCGGCTGATAACGTTCTCTGCGCCGATCCCCTTGAGGTAGTCCTCCTGGTCCATCTTGCCGGTCACCGCGGTGACCTGGTAGCCGGCCCTGGCCAGCATCGCCACCGCCAGGCTGCCGACGCCGCCGGTCGCCCCGGTGACCAGGACCGGGCCGTCCTCCGGCTTGACGCCGTTTTCGATCAGCTCCTGGATGGAGAGCGCGGCGGTCAGCCCGGCGGTGCCGAGCATCATGCTCTCCTTGAGGGTCAGTCCCGCGGGAAGCGCCACCCCCCATTTGCTCGGCACGCGGATCATCTGGCCGAAGCCGCCGTCGGTCTCCATCCCCAGGTCGTAGCTGGTGACGATGACCTGCTCGCCGGGCTGAAAGCTGCCGTCTGCGCAGGAGACCACCTCGCCGGCGGCGTCGATCCCGGGCGTGTGCGGGAACTCGCGGGTCACGCCGGGGTTGCCGGTGGCGGAGAGGGCGTCCTTGAAGTTCAGCGACGAGTAGTGCACCTTGACCAGCAGCTCGCCTGCAGGGAGCTCATCGACGTTGCGGGTGACGATTTGTCGGGTGAAGACTTTCTTTTCCGGCTGCTGAACCTGAAGGGCTTTGAATTGCAGGGACATCAATCTTCTCCTTATCTGAAAAGAGGAACCGAACCGAGCGACTTTCACCGCGGGACCCGGCAAGAGTCACGAACGGACGGTGAAGCTGGATTGCTTTCCGGATCAACAGAAGTTACTATACGATAAGTACATGACGTAAAATCAAGTACCTACTTTTTTGTACTGTAGTATCCAAAAAGATACTATTGATTAACGGAGCCGCTTCATGAGCGAAACAGAACCCTACAAATGCACTGTCGCCGTCACCCTGGAGATCATCGGCGGCAAATGGAAGTCGCTGATCCTCTGGCACCTGCGGGTCAAAACCCTGCGCTTCAGCCAGCTGCAGCGCCGTCTCGGCGGCATCACCCAGAAGATGCTGACCCAGCAGCTGCGCGAACTGGAGCGGGACGGGATGATCCACCGCGAGGTCTACGCCGAGGTGCCGCCCCGCGTCGAATACTCGCTGACCGGGCTGGGGGGCAGCGTGGTGCCGGTCCTCGAACAGATGTGCGCCTGGGGGAAAGTCTATCAGGAAAAAACCGGGGCAACAGAGCAAGCGGCAATCATCGGCTGCACCGGATAGCAGCACCGGCCGGAACAGCCCGGCCGGTGCCTCTGAACTCTACTCACTGACGATCCGGTAGACCAGCGTCACCCCGGCCCGGACCTCGACGTTTCCGGCATTGACCGGGACGGCGTCGGCCATCTCTCCGGCCCTGGCGGCCATCATCTCCATCCGCGGTAACGGACCCGGCGCAGCCGCCTGATCGAGGGTCAACGACTGGATCGCCCCCAGCTTCACTCCGGCGGCTTCAGCCAAAGTCTGCGCCTTGCGCATGGCGCGCCGGGTCGCCCGGGCGATCGCCTCTTCGCGGTGGTCGGCCGGTTCCGCCAGGGCGAACACCAGGCCGCCCACCTGATCGGCCCCCGCCGCCTGAGCTGCAGCCAGCAGCTTGCCCGCCAGTTCGACCTGACCGGTCTTGATCAACAGCTCGTTATTGACCGTATAGCCGACGATGCTCCGCTGCCAGTTGGCCGGGGCCGGCCGCGGCGGTCGGCTCCACTCGGGATAGGTCTGAAACTGCCCGGTCCGGTAGTCGTCGCGAACAAGTCCCAACCCCTGCAACGTTTCGATCAGGCTGTTCATCTTGCGGTTGTTCTGCTGCAGGGCGACCTCCGAGTCGGCGTCGCTGGTCACGACGTTGAGACGCAGCTGCAGCTGATCGGGCGGCACCTCGACCCTGGCCTCCCCCTCCACCGTCAGGAAGGAGAACGCTCCGCTCCGCTCCCCATGGCGGACAGCATGCGGATAAGCGCAGGCGGACAAGAGCAGCAAAAACAACATTCCTGCAATCAATCGATACATACGTTTTCCCTCTCTTCCTTTGCTGTTGAGCCAGGCTATTCCTGGATCCGCACGGTCCCCGGATCGATGCCGTAGACCGATGCGAGGTAGCGCAGATAATCTATATCTTCGCACATGCTCTTGCCCGGTTCATCGGAAATCTTGGCCACCGGCCGGCCGTTGGCCGCGACCATCTTGATAACGATATCGAGCGGCTGGTTGCCGACATCGTTCATCAGGTTGGTGCCGATGCCGAACGAGATCTTTGCCCTTCCCTTGAAATACCCGTAGATTTCCAGCATCCGGGGGAAATCTAGGCTGTCGCTGAAAACCAGGGTCTTGCCGCGGGGATCGACGTTCATCCGCTGGTACATGGCGCAGGCCTTTTCGCCCCAGGCGAAAGGATCGCCGCTGTCATGACGCAGTCCATCGTAAAGCTTGGCGAAATAGGGGTCGGAAAAATCGCGAATAAAGGAATCCATCGAGTAATTGTCCGTGAGGGCGATCCCCAGGCGCCCGCGGTACTCGCGGACCCAGCCCTCCAGCGCGGCCTTCTGCGCATCGGCCAGGCGGGTCACCGCCTGCCACGACTGAAACCACTCGTGGGCCATGGTGCCGATGGGGGTCAATCCGAGAGTCCGGGCAAAATGCAGGCTGCTTGTGCCGCTGAAACAGGCTTTGGCCTCGTGCTTGAGAGTGTGCAGCACTTCTTCCTGCCAGGCGCGGCTGGCGCGGCGCCGGGTGCCGAAATCGATGAACGAAAAACCGGGCAGTTCCCCCTGTTTGCGCAGCAAGGTGATTTTTCTTTCCAGGTTCCGCCGCGCAACCTGGAGGTCGATTCCTCCGCAATGGACAAAGGTGTGAAGTTCACTGATGATCGCCAGCGCGTAGATTTCGAAGAGGGCGACATGGATCAGGGGGCCGTGAAAACGGAGGTTGAGGTCTTCCCCCTTCGGCTCCAGCAGGACAAACCGCATATCCAGGTGGAAGATGCGCAGGAACTCGATAAAATCGGAAGTTATGTAGGGGAAGGTCGCCAGATAGTCGAGCTCTTCAGCGGTAAAACGCAAACGGCAGACATGCTGCAACTGGCGGCGAATCTCGGGAATCAGCCCGGCCAGGTTGAAGCCGTTGCGGTTGCGGCAGGCGAATTTCCACTCGACCGCGACGGTGCGGAATTCAGGAGCATGGTAAAACGCCTGCAACATGGTGATCTTGTACAGGTCGGTGTCCATCAGGCTGTCGATCAGCCAGCGCTCCCGGGTCGCCTGTCCGCTCATGAAGGAGCCAGTTCTGCACTGCTGGAGACACACTCGGCTCCGGCGGCGCGCATCTCTTCAATTGCTGCTTCACTGGTCTCCGCGGCGACCCCGCGGCAGCCCCCCAGGTTGACGACCACCCGGAATTTCGCCCGCAGCAATTGCAGCACCGTCGTCTTCACACAATAGTCGGTGGCCAGCCCGCCGACGATCAGGGTCTCAACCTGCCGTTCGCGCAGCCACTCGATCAGCCCTGAACTGTCCTGCTCGGCCAGATCGCGGTAACAGGATCCGTAGGGATGCCTGAGCGGGTCCTGCCCCTTGCGCACCACCAGGTCATACTCTGACAACCCGGGCAGGCCCGGGACCAGCAGGTTCCCCCGGGTGCCGACGACGCAGTGGGACGGCCACTTGACGTCCAGGTCCGGATAATCTCCTGCCACCGGCGTCAGAACCTCCTGCGCGGATCGTGCGACCCAGGGCGCCTCGGCCGGGTGGTCCTCCTGGCTGACGACCCGGTAGGCAGCGAGTGCCGCCTGGGCGTTCAGTTCATCGACGATTTCATCCCCTTCGGGAACCGGAAGCTCTTCCGGGCAGAGCGGAGTGAATCCCTGCTGGGGGTCAACATCCAGGCTGGCCGTTCTGCTTTTATCGACAATGACCATCATCTCCTCCGGGAGTTGACAGGGGTTCCGGTTCCGTATCACCCTGGCAGCGTCCGTTTCTGCCCACTCATCGCGGCCACCAGTTTTTACCGCAGCAGGTTAAACGATAACCCTATTTCGTGGTATCTGCAACGGCACGCGGGCAATGACTGCCGACGGCCAGCATTTTGCTGCCGGAGCCGTCTGCTGGGCAACCAGTGACGGGACCTGTTAAACTTTTGCCAGCAGTGTACAGGCCACAACAGCCGGGACCCGGCTGGCAGAACTTATGCGCAAAGAGGAGCAGGACGATGGCCTTCAGCGAACAACTGGCCGGCAGGACAAGAGACCTTCTGGCTGGACAAACCGGCCTTGCAGAGAAGAAAATGTTCGGTGGCGTCGCATTCCTGCTGCACGGCAACATGGCCTTCGGGATACTGCAGGACGAGCTCGTTGTCAGGGTCGGGCCTGAGCGTTATCAGTCATCCCTGGCCATACCGCACACCAGGGAATTTGACATCACCGGCCGGCCGATGAAAGGATGGGTCTTGGTTGCGGCGGCCGGAGTCGCGACCGAGCCGCAGTTGAACTGGTGGCTGACGCTTGGGGTCAGCTATGCATTGACCCTGCCGGCAAAACAACCCCTCTAGCGAAAGGCTCCCGCATGTCACAAAAACTGGTTTTTGCCCTCCTCGCCCTGGCCCTGGCGCTGGCCGCATTTCTGGCCTACACCCAATACACCATGCTGGTTCCGCAATAAGAGAATGTACGGCAAGACGTCTTTTGCTGAACAAGGATGCGGTCTCCGTTCCTCTCTGAGGGCAGGTGGCGGAAGCGGACCTCACATAAAAAACCGGGAGAGAATCCCGGTCAACTGTTTGGGTGTCCTTGCTGCCATGGGTTAAAGTCTTCTGGGCTCCGGATGCCAGAACCTAGTCATAATACCCACCGAACTCAGGGGCGATACCGAAGAACTCATGCTGCTGGGTCGTAAGAACGAGGGCTCTCAACGTTTCCTCGTTAGGCAGGCCCGTTACGGCAAGCCCTTTATCCCTCTGGAAACTCTCGATTGCAGCCATTGTCTCGCCACCGATGCCGTCACATTCGCAGTTACTGACAAAGTAGCCTCGATTATTCAGCATGGCTTGCAGCTCTCTCACCTGCTCGACACTGAGACGCATCACCTCCCTCTGGCTGTCCTGCGGATGCATTTGAGCAATATGCCATTGTCGGAGTTGTTCACCGGCCAGCGCCGCGACCTGCAGGGTCTCTTCCTGCAGGACCTGCCCGGCTGCCAAGGCCTGGCTGGTCAACAGCAGGCCGCCTGAAAACACGAATACGATTAACAGACTTAGGTGTCTCATGATGATTCTCCTTTGCGGAAAAGGGTCCACAAGGTCACCCTCAATCACCCTGGAGCGTCAAACCCGCCTTAGGCAGAAACACCAATAAAATAGATTTTCTCGGGGGAGGCGCATTGCCATGACACGGCCCCTCCTTTACTTTACTTATAGCACCTCGAGGCCGCTTGTCAACGGACAAAACGACTATAAAACAGATAGTTATGCTGGACCAACAGGTATTTGAAGGGTACGGGGGAGCGTCGTTGGAAGGTCCTCTCAGCGCGAGCTATGGCTGGCTTTTCAGGAGCCGGGGAGGACCCTGAACCCGGCAGAAGATTCCCGCCAGGGAATACTCAGATGGCCGGTCCTTTGCCGGATGGACGCCTGGGGGCTAGATGCGCTGCAGGATACTGAACCGGTAGGGTTCGAGATCCGCGACCAGCTCATCCTCTATGACCAGAAAATGCTCGGGAATTTCCGGGAAGAAGGTATCTCCGGCGACCTCCCGGCGCAATTCGCTCAGGTAGATCCGTTGCGCCAGCGGCAGGGCCTCGCGATAGAGCTGCTCTCCTCCGCAGATAAACACCTCATCGAAATCCCATACCTCTTTCAGGGCCGCGTCCAGGCCGTTCACTACCAGGGCACCCGGCACCCGGTAATCAGGCTGGCGGCTGAGGACGATGGTCTTGCGCCCCGGCAGGATCCGTCCGATCGATGCGAAGGTTTTACGCCCCATGATCAGCGGACAGCCCATGGTGATCCGCTTGAAACGGGCAAGATCCCCCGGCAGATGCCAGGGAAGCCGGCCCGCCCTGCCGATGGTTCGATTGGCGGCCATGGCGACGATCAGCGAAAGGCGCATCGTTTCTTCTCCCTGCCCGGGACCGCCGAATCAGGCATTTCCCGCCTTGCCGGTCATGCTTTCGACATTCAGCTTGAAGACCAGGGTCCGCTTCACCATCTCATCCGGATAGGAGAACTCCCCTTCCGCGTACTGGGCCATGATCCGGTCGAGGGCTGCCCGTTTTTCAGCGACATCTTCGACAACGACGATATGGCCGTGACCGTTCACGCTGCGATAGCGGACACTCCACTCGCAGCCCTGATCGCCCCCCTCGACATCACCCAGGTCGAGACTGATGTCAAAACCGGCCTTGGGGTTCTGTCTGATCAGATCGATCTTATGGCCGTCGCGGGCCGCGTGGAAATAGAGGGTCCGGTCGCGGTAACCGAAGCTCATCGGGACGACGTAGGGCGCGGGCAGGTCATGCAGGGCCAGCCGGCAGACCCGGGCCTGGCGGATAATCTCCTCGATCACCGCCAAGTCATCTATCCTGCGATCTTTTCTCCGCATAATCTCCTCCTGCTACTTTCTCAACAGCCACATGATCAGCGAGACCAGACCGCTGACCAGCAACATGCTGGTGATCGGAAAAAACAGCTTGAAGCCGGGCTTGTCAATGACGATATCGCCCGGCAGCCGGCCCAGGGGAAGCTTGCTCAGCCAGGGCCAGCCCAGCCCGACGGCAACGACCACCAGACCTATAAGTATCAGACTTTTCTGCATCGCTTAAACCACCGTTCCAGGCAAATGATCGCGCCGCACAATATACCCCTCCCGCTTGCTCAGAACAAGCATCCTGATAATCGATTTTTCTCTGCTAAACTGTCATGACAGTGCGATCTCCGTCGAGAGGAAGGTTCCGTGATGAGCAAAGACAATGTTCTCAATATCCTGGAGCAGTCGGAAGAGAAGAGCGAGCGGTTCTTCCAGGCCTGGAAGCGGGGGGTTGACTTTCTCGGCGACCACCTGTTCGGACCCAAAACCACCGCAGCCGCACTCTGCAAAGAGGATCTGACCCCGCTGAAGGAGCCGATTCAGATCGAATTCGAACAGGAAAGCTGCGGCGAGGAGCAGTTCCTGGCGGCAATGGTCAGTTTTTATGACCCGGCGTGGGGGGAGGAGCTTGCCCTGCTGATCGACTGTGACAAATCCATTGCCGGCCTGACCTACAACCTGGATCACGAGCGGACTGAAATCCTCTGTGAATTGCTGCGTAACTACCAGGGCTGGTAAGCAACACCATGGCACAAGCTCCCCGGCGACCCGTCTTGCTGTTGTTCTTCATCCTCTCTCTGTTCATTTTTCCGACCCGGGGCGATGCAATGCTGGAAGAGACGTTCCTTTACTTTCCGGAAAAACATCTTTACGCCACCCCGGCCGCCCTGGGTCTGGCCTACCGTGAAGTTCACTTTCCCGCCGATGACGGGACGAGCCTGCATGGCTGGTACCTGCCGGGCGAACCGGACAGGCCCCTGCTGCTGTTCTTTCACGGCAACGCCGGCAACATTTCACATCGGCTGGACAATCTCAAGCACCTCCGCGAGCTGGGGCTGTCCACCTTCATCTTCGACTATCGCGGCTACGGCAACAGCCTGGGAACAATCAGCGAGCAGGGGACCTACAGCGATGCGCGGGGGGCGCTGGACTATCTGCTCAAGCACGGGTGGAGCGCAGACCGGATGATCTATTTCGGCCGCTCGCTGGGAGCGGCGGTCGCCCTGCAGATGGCCCTGGAAAATCCCCCCGCCGCACTGGTCATGGAATCGCCGTTTACATCGGTGTCCGCCATGGGCCGCCATCACTATCCGCTCCTCTCGCTGCTGGCAGGATGGCTGCTGCAGGCCAGGTATGACAACCTGCGGAAGATTGCTGAGCTCAAGGCGCCCCTGCTGATCTTGCAAGGGGAACGGGACACCATCGTGCCGCCCGGGATGGCCCACCAGCTCTACCGGAAAGCGCCGCAGCCGAAACAGCTGATCATGCTTCCGGATGCCGGCCATAACGACACCTATGATCGCGACGGCGATGTCTACTGGAGAAAATGGCGGGAATTGATTGACGCTCTTGCGGCAAAAGATTGAAAGCCCCCGGCTTCCGGTTCTCTGCTGCCGGACGAATCGTCCGCCCTGTATCAGACGGAAGGGAGGTTGTCTCTCCCCGGCAAGAGCAGGCAGCGGCGCATGTTATAATCTTGACATGACAGATTAGCCCCCGAACCGGCTCGGTCGGGTGCTGCTGCCGGTCTGCTGCCGACAGGCGGCTTTCCGATCTCGGTCATTCCATCACGAGGGCGCCCTATGAAAGTTGCCAGCATTTTTAAAATCAGGACGGGAATCGAAAAGGAAATTGACAACTTCCTCAATCTGGCCAGCGAGTCGGGGCTGATCTTCATCCAGGGGATGAATGCCTACCTGCTCAACCAGCTCAATTGCTTCGATGAGCACCTTGGCCACATCATTGAAACGGAAAAAGAGGCCGACACCCTTCGTCGCTCCATCGAGGACCTCCTCTACAGAAAAACCCTGATCCCCGAATCGAGAGGGGACGTCTTAAAGCTCATTGAAACGATGGATGCGCTATTAGGCAAATTCAAAGGGGTCATGTTTCGCATCGAGATAGAAAGGCCCATCATAGCAGCCCGGTTTCATGATGATCTGAAAGACCTTAACAACTGCGCCGTGCAGGCCGTCGAAGCCATGATTCTGGCCTTGCGGGCCTACTTCAAGAACATTGCCCAGGTGGCCGACCACATGCATAAGGTTGTTTTCTGGGAAACCGAGGCCGACAAGGCCTCGACGCGCATGCAGAAAAAAGTTTTTGGGGACCAGAACCTGGCGCTGGACATGAAGATGCAACTGCGTGATCTCGTCAAACATATCGATGGAATCGCCGACCAGGCCGAAGACATGGCAGACAGTCTTGCGATTTTCGTCATCAAACGATCCCTCTAGTCGCCACTATGTTTCTATTTTTTCTCACAAGCGGCCTGTTCCTCGGCTGGTCACTGGGGGCAAACGATGCCTCCAATGTTTTCGGCACCGCCGTTGGCTCCCGGATGCTCAGGTTCCGCACCGCAGCCACCCTCTGTTGCATCTTTGTCATTCTGGGAGCGGTCTTCAGCGGAGCCGGAACAACCCAGACGCTGGGGAAGTTGGGCGCGGTTAATGCCCTTGCCGGGGCGTTCGTGGTCGCTTTTGCTGCGGCCTTGAGTGTTTACCTGATGACCCTGGCCCGCTACCCGGTTTCGACCTCCCAGGCGATTGTTGGCGCGATCATCGGATGGAACCTGTTCTCCGGCTCCCCGACCGACAGCAACGCGCTGGTGAAAATCGTCCTGACCTGGATCGCATGCCCGCTGCTATCGGGAGTTATTGCGGTCCTGTCGTACAAGGTGGTCTCCTTCTTCATTCTCAGATTGAAAGTTCACATGTTCAGGCTGGACGAAATGACCCGTTACGGGTTGCTGCTGATGGGCGTTTTCGGCTCTTTTGCCCTGGGGGCAAACAATATCGCCAATGTGGTCGGTGTCTTCCTCCCGGTCTCTCCGCTTGAAGATATCGTCCTGTTCGGCGGCCTGCAGCTGACGGCGGCACAGCAGCTTTTTTTCCTCGGGAGCGTTGCGATATCGGTCGGGGTTGTGACCTATTCCAAGCGGGTCATGGGGACGGTCGGCAGCGGAATTTTCAGACTTTCACCGGTCATGGCATTTATTGCGGTATGGGCTCACTCAGTCGTGCTGTTTCTCTTTGCCTCGCAACGGCTGGAACAGCTCCTGGTGAATCTGGACCTGCCACCCCTGCCGCTCGTTCCCGTCTCCAGCTCGCAGGCAATCGTGGGCGCCGTGGTCGGGATGGGCCTGCTCAAAGGCAGACACAATATCCGCTGGAGGACCGTGGGCGGAATCGCCGGGAGCTGGGTGACCACGCCCGTCTTTGCCTGCCTGATCAGTTTCTTTCTGCTTTTTGTCCTGCAAAACGTTTTTCAGCAAACTGTCTACACGGCGCCATAGGCCGCCGCGAGCAACGGCGCGGCAGCGGATTTTACGTTCCAGGGCTCAACCCGGCAGTGGCTTTGCCGCCCCCGAGGCAACTCACCCGTTCAGTCCTTTGCGAAGTTCATCGACAAACGTCGCGAGCTCTGTTTCCGTATTGTAATAGTGCGGCGAAGCACGTAGCAGTGCGGGCCGAGGCTGCTGTTCGCAAAGCCTCGGATTGGCCGAAAAAGGAACGAGTGAAAGATTGATCCGCCTGGCGGCCAAATGCTGCTGAAGGTCCGCCGCACTCAGCTGCCCTGTAGAGAACGTCACAATCCCGCACTTCAGCACCCCCCGGTCCCAGACCTCGACCCCGTCGAGCTTCGCCAGCTCCGCACGCAAGATGGCCGCCAGCGACTGGACACGTGCGGCTATCGCGTCCAGCCCCCAGGAGAGGGCGTAGTCAATGGCGACCCCGAGTGCAACCTGCCCGGCACAGCTCCTCTCCCAGCACTCGAAACGTCTGGCCCCGGGCCGGACCCGATAACGATCGGCAGAGAGAAGAATCCCTGAATGGTGGTTGAGCAGCGGCGGGTCAAGCTTTTCGCACAGCGTGTTGCGCACGTAGAGCACTCCTGTACCGCGCGGGCCGCGCAAAAACTTCCGCCCGGTTCCGCAGAGGATATCGCAGCCGAGCAGATTGACATCGCACGGCAGCTGGCCGAGCGACTGACAGGCATCGAGGAGAAAAGGGATCCCGGCGCTGTTGGCGACCCTGCCGACCTCGGCCGCCGGGTTGACCAGCCCCCCGCCGGAGGGGACATGGGTCAGGGCGATCAGCTTGACCCGGCTGTCGATCAGCCCCTGCAGCGCAGCGACGTCGATCTGACCGTGCCGATCTTCCGGCACAAAAACGATCTCGACCCCTGCACGCCGGGCCTGGTGCAGCATCGCAACCAGGTTGCTGCCATACTCGGCAGCGCTGGTCAGAATCCGGTCGCCTGGCTTGAATTTGAAAGCATAAAAGGCCATCCCCCAGCCGCGCGTGGCGCTGTCGACAAAGGCGATTTCCTCCGCACTGCAGTTCAGCAGCCGCGCGGCCGCGCGGTAGAAATCTTCCAGCTCCGTGGCCTGCTTTTCCATGACCTCGTAGCCCCCTTCCAGCTCCTCACGGGTCAGGTAGTCATGCAGGGCATCGCAGACCGGTGCCGGCATCAGCGAGGCTCCCGCATTATTGAAGTGAATTAGATCACCGCAGCCGCGGGTCTCACGCCTGGCACGCGCGACATCGAAGTGAGCCGGGCTCATCGCACCCTCTCCCAGCAGGTCAGCTGCGAAACCGTGTGCTGGCACTTGCGGGCAGTTTCGCGAATAACGAACTCGACATCCTGCGGTTCTGCGAGGGGCCTGAAGTGACTTTCGAGCAGTTCGCGCAGCCCTTCGAGGGTGGTGTAGGGTTCGCCCGCCCTGCGCCGGCCGCCGATCCAGTGCTCTTTCCTGGTGTAGTTCTCCAGCCAGGTGTAGGGAGAGGCGAGAACCAGCACTCCGCCGAGCTTAAGCCGCAGATGGATCTCCGCCAGGAACCGGGCCGGCTCATACAGCCGGTCGATCAGGTTCGCCGCGAGAATCAGATCGTAGTCGGCAAACTGTGGTTTGAGATTGTGGGCATCCCCCTGAAAAAACTCGATCCGCCCGGCGGTGCCCTGCAGACCGAAGTCGCTCAAACGTTTTTCATGATAGGAGACGATCTCCCCCTCTTCCGGCAGCTGGTAGTGAATCACCCCTTTCTGCTGCATTTGATGGGCAATCCGGATGAAGCGGGCGGAGAAGTCGATGCCGGTGACGAATGCGAACTGTTTCGCCAGTTCGAAGCTGGCGCGACCGACCGCGCAGCCCAGATCGAGGGCGCGACGTTTCGGTCTCTCTCCCGGCAGCGCAAGGCTGATCTCGACCAGCCTTTGCGGGAAGTTCCTGACCCCGAACTTGTCCGGGCCGAAGTGGGCGTCGCAGTACTGGGCAACGAGATCGTCGGTTTCATACATCGCTTCCGGCACCTCGACCGGTTGCGCCGAAACAACGTAACGAAAACCGGCGTGCTGGAAGAAATGACGGCGAAAAGCGTAGCGGCTGGCGCGGGTCGCCTCGTTGCCGGTGGAGATCCAGGAGCCCCCCTTGATCAGGTTGTGCTGGGTATCAAAGGTCGGCGTGGAGAAATCATCGTAACAGGGATGGACCTCGAAGCCGTCAAAGCCGCTGATCGGCGTTTCGGTCCACTGCCAGACGTTGCCGACCACGTCATAGAAATCACCCTGTCGGAAACGGTCCACCGGGCAGGAAGACGCCCAGTATTCCAGGTTGATATTCCCCGGGGCCCTGTCCCAGTAGGGCTGGTCCGCAAGCCCCAGCTGATCGCGCAGGCAATACCATTCATCCTCGGTCGGCAAACGGACCTGCAATCCGGTGGTTTGCGCTTTCCAGTTGCAGTAGGCCTTGGCCTCAAGGTAGTTCACCTCGACCGGCCAGTCCCAGGGCATCTCGATCTCCCGGGCCATCGTTCTGAACCGGTAGCTGTCCCCCTGGGGAATCCAGAACAACGGCTGCTGCGCCTTGCTGAAACCGAGCCAGAGCTGCCCTTCCCCGGTCCAGAATTCCGGCAGCTGATAGCCGCCGGCAACGACAAACGCCAGGTACTCCTGATTCGAGACCAGGTGCTTGCCGGCCTGAAAGTCCTCGACCTCGAAGTGATGTCGCCCGTACTCGTTGTCCCATCCGTAAAGAGGGTCGTCTTTGCTTTTGCCGAGTTCGACCGGCCCCCCTTTGACCTGCAGCAGCTGGTTCTGCGGGGCCGGGCCAGTCTCTCTGCAGATCTCCCAGAGCGGCAGCTGCCGGACATGAGCGAGCGGCAGCCGACGGATGATCACCGAAGAGGTCTCCAGGTGAATCCGCTGGTGCTCGATCCCCATCATGATCGCCCAGAACGGACTGTCCCAGGAAATCGGCAGCTGCAGCGGCAGACTGCTGATCACCCCGTCGACCAGTTCACGGACCTGTTCGCGGTAGGCCTTGACCGCCGCCACCGTTGGCCAGTCATAGTTGGCCTCGTCCAGGTCGTCCCAGGACATCTCGTCAACACCGACGGCAAACATCGCTTCGAAGTGCGGGTTGATTCGCGCGGTGACAAGCTTTGCGACAATCAGCTTGTTGACGTAAAAGGTCGCTGTATGGCCGAGATAGAAAATCAGTGGGTGGCGGAGCGGTTCGGCGCGGAGATAAAAGGCCTCGTCACTGGCGAGAGTGTCGTAAAGCCGCTCGTCGATGCTGAAGGTTTTGTGGAAATACTCGCGGATCTCCTCGCGCTTCTTGTCGGGATCCCCCTGATTGAGAATAATGGTCCGGGTGTCGCGCAGCTGCATGATGTCCACGGTGTCCTCCGGGAAAATTTTATTGCGGCCAGAATGTTGTTCTTTCATGTTAGCATTTTTTGCCCTTCCAGGCCGGCAGGTGCAGATTGAACGACAGCGGCAGCTCTCCGCTCAGCTCCGGCAACAGTGATCGATCAATGCCGCCATTATACTCCCTCGACACTGCGCCTAAAGGAGCAGCCGGATCCGCGGGAAATCACCGCAATTCCCGGACAGACAGCGTTCCACCTCTTCGACCAGCCGGGCGACCTCTATCCCGAGAAAAACCTCGCCATCAATCGCCAGTCTGGCGACTCCGCTGGTGGTGAGCGACCGGGCCCCGCGCTCCTGGCCGATGAAACGCTTCAACTGCGCCGCGGCGATCTGTATCAGCCCCTGAATGAACCTTGCGGTCGGCGTCTCCTGCCCGGCGGCGAGCCAGACCCGCTCCCACGATTCGTGCGCCTCCCACCAGTAACCATGATTGAACAGGTCGACCCCATAGAGGTAGGGTTGACAGTGTCGCCAATCGGCGGCAGCAAAGGGGGGCAGATCGTCCTCCTCCGCAGCATAGGAGTGCCCGCCCGGATCGCGAGTCGGGTGGGGCATCCCGGCCTGAAAGGGAAGGTAGCGGTAAGCGGGGAACGCGCTGTGGGTGTAACGCGGCAACTCTCGATCGGTGTAGATAGGGCCCATATGGAACCTCCGCTGGAGTTCTTGCTCAATATTGCCAGAGTAGCAGAAAACCGCTTTTCCTGCTTCTCTGCTAGAATAGGGAAGGCAACAGACCTCAAACAGGACAGGACAGACGTTGAAATATCCGCCACTGGCCAGCGACAGCAACCCGCCGCCAAAGCATTTTTTAGATATCTTCCGTTACAGCCGTCGCGCGCTGGAACTGGTCTGGTCGACCAGTCAACGGCTGGCGCTGATCTTTGCCCTGCTCACCCTTGCCGCCGGCGTCCTGCCGGCCGCCGTTGCCTGGATCGGCCAACTGATCGTCGACGGGGTTGTCGCCGCGATGGGGCAACAGCAGCAGGGTGGCAGCGCCGAGACCAGCCAGGTTCTGCTGTTTGTCGCCGCCGAGGCGGCTGTCGTGGCGCTGATCGCAGGCAGCCAGCGGGGGATCGCAACCTGCCAGGCATTGCTGCGCGCACTGATGGGACAGCGGATCAATCTGATGATCCTGGAAAAGGCTCTGACCCTGACACTGGCCCATTTCGAAGATTCAGAATTCTATGACAAGCTGACCCGCGCACGGCGTGAAGCGTCAACCCGCCCCTTGAGCCTGGTCACCCGGACCTTCGGCCTGGTGCAGAACGGGATCTCCCTCCTCAGCTACGGGTTCCTGCTGGTACAGTTCTCCCCCTGGACAGTGCTGGTGCTGATCATCGGCGGCATCCCTGAGTTTCTCGCCGAAGCCAAATTTTCCGGCGACAAGTTCCGCCTGTTCCGCTGGCGCTCGCCGGAGACGCGGATGCAGATGTATCTCGAAACCGTGCTGGCGCGGGAGGACTACGCTAAAGAGGTCAAGCTGTTCCGCCTCGGGCCAAAACTGCTTGAGCGTTACCGGGCGATCTTCGCCAGGCTCTTTGCCGAGGACCGCAAACTGACCCTGCGCCGCGACGGCTGGGGCTTCGCGCTCGGCCTGCTGGGCACGGCCGCCTTTTACGGCGCCTACGCCTGGATTGCGCTCTCGGCGATACAGGGGATGATCAGCCTCGGGCAGATGACCATGTACCTGCTGCTTTTCAAACAGGGGCAGTCGGCGGTCTCGGCCAGCCTCTCGGCGATCGGCGGCATGTACGAGGACAACCTCTACCTCTCCAACCTATACGAGTATCTCGAACAGCCGGTCCCCGAAGCGGCCGGGCTCCGCCAGGAGGCCCCGCTACCGGGGGACGGGGTCCGCTTCGAGCAGGTCAGCTTCCGCTATCCCGGCAGCGAGGAGCCGGCACTGGAGCGGGTCAGCCTGCACCTGAGGCCCGGCGACAGCCTGGCGCTGGTGGGTGAAAACGGTTCGGGGAAAACCACCCTGATCAAGCTGCTGACCCGCCTCTACCCTCCGGACAGTGGTCGCATTCTGCTCGACGGTCTCGACCTGCAAGACTGGGATGGCGACGCATTGCGCGCCCGGATCGGCGTGATCTTCCAGGACTTCGGCCGCTACCAGTTCCTGGTCGGCGAAAATATCGGCGCCGGCGACATAAGCCACTTCGAGGATCGGCAGCGATGGCAGCAGGCCGCCGAGATGGGGATGGCGCACGAGTTCATCGGCAGGCTGCCGCAGCAATATGACACACAGCTGGGCAAATGGTTCAAGGGCGGCCGTGAGCTCTCCGGCGGGCAATGGCAGAAGATCGCCCTGGCACGGGCCTTCATGCGGACCCGGGCCGACCTGCTGGTGCTCGACGAACCGACCGCCACCATGGACGCCGCCGCCGAAGCAACCATCTTCGAGCACTTCCGCGAACTGAGTCGCGGCAAGATGACGATTCTGATTTCTCACCGGTTCTCGACCGTGCGGATGGCCGACCAGATCGTCGTCATTGACAAGGGGCGCATCGTCGAGCAGGGCAGCCACACCGAGTTGATGACACGTGGTGGGCAATACGCCTATCTCTTCTCCCTGCAGGCGGAAGGCTACCGGTGACCCTCTCAATCCTCCCGTAGCGGACTTTCGCGCCGCCCCTGGCATCCGCCCTTGGCTTTTTCCCTCTCTTTTTGCTAATCTTTTCCCCGACACAATCACTGACCTTCCGTTCGTGGTCAGCCAACTCACTATAAAAAAAGGTGCCAGATGAAAAAACAGGACGCAATCCTCCGGGGCGGATTTTCTCTTTTCAGCGTCATCTCCTCCTTTGCCTTCGTGTTTTTTGCGGTCAGCGTCATTACCGGCGAGGATGCCACGCAATGGATGAATGCTCTGGCCTATGTGGCCGGCGGCTACGGACTTGCGAATATCTACATTCTCAGCTGGGCGTGGCGCAATCGGGCCGACTGGCCGTTGTGGGCCAACAAGTTTTTCGCGCTCTGCTTCCTCGGGGTGTTGCTTGTCGACACGCTCAGCCAGGGGATTGAAAACTTGGCCCAGGTGCTTGTGCTGCTGGGGTTGGCCTGCGTGTTGTGGATCAACTGGTTGGCGTTAAAGCAGTGGTGCCAGCGAACAGACGCCTAGCCACTCCGGACGGCCGTTTCAGACCTCCGCGCTGAGGGTCAAGCCAGCAGCTGCAGGCTGTCTTCGGTGGCAGCTTCGAGCACCCCGGCGTGAGCCGCCAGGTCCAGGACGGTTATGCGCTCTCGAATGGCGCGCGCATTAAGGGCGGCAAGACGAAATTCCTCGACCGTCAACCTGAAGGCCTCCAGGGTAAACGGCGCCCCGGTTCGGCCGAACAATCCGGCGAAATATTCCGGTGGCGGAACCTGATTGAAAAGAGGTTGCAGTTGCCCCCAATACCCGGGAAGCAGCGTATCAAGCTGCAGCAATGCCGCCTTTTTATTATTAAACTGCTTTGCGACCTCATCTGCATACCCCCCCCAGATCTGCGGAATCGCTTCCAGGTCGACATTGAATATCCGCTCTGCATCGCCAGGCAGGGCGGCGATATCACAACTGGCGAGACGGGCATAACAGGCGGTCGAAAGAATGATACCTACCCCGACCTGAAGGCCATGCAACTCGGCGGTCCGGCCGGTAATCGGCTCACGCATATCCCAGAAATGAGAAACCAGATGCTCTCCGCCAGAGGCGGGGGCGCTTGATCCGGCAAGGCTCATGGCAACCCCCGAGAGCAGCAGCCCGTGGCAAAGACCCATGATTGCGGCATGATCTCCCCGACCGATCTCTTCCGGGTGTTCTGCATAGCTTTTTTCGACCGCCGCCATCATCGCCCCAGGCAGGCCACAATAACTGCCGCTGTACAGCATCGATTCACATTGCCAGTCGATATCGGAGACAACCTTGGCCAGCACATCACAGAAACCGGCCTGGCGTAATTTGAGGGGGGCTTGCTGGATAACCCGGGGGATAAGATAGATCCGCTTCGGAGGGGCGGCCGGCAGGGTCCGCTTGACCCCCTTGACCTTGATGGCGGCGATACTGGAGGTGTAGCCATTCATCGACGGTGCCGTCGGCAGACTCCAGTAGTCGATGCCATTAAGATCTGCGGCAAACTTGCCTAGATCATTGATGGTTCCCGAACCGACACCGATGATCAAAACCTTGCCCCGGCTGGCGCGCTGCACTTGATCTGCCAGAGCGTCTGTGGCCGAAGGGTTCGGTGCAAGCAGGTAATGCTCCAGAGAAACCTGGTTGGCCTGCAACTCATCCCTCAAGGCCCTGCCGGCTACCCCCTCTGTTTCCGGGTCGCTCAACAGCAGGACCGGCTGGCGGCCATAGACCTCTCGACAATCCTCGGCCAGGATTCGACAGGCATCTGCTCCGGAATAGAGCGTCACCAGTGGTTCCGGATGGCGCCCGCCGCAGGTACAATCGGCAAGCAGGGTCGCCGGATCAACGATCCGGGGATGCTGGCGCACTTGATGGCCCATTGCTTACTTCTCCCGCTCGACCAGTCCTTTCACGAACCAGCGCTGCATAAAGAGGACCACCAGGATCGGTGGCAACATGACGATCAGCGCACCGGCCATGGCAATATGCCACTCGGGAGGGTCTTCTGGCGAGGGGAGCAGGTGGTGCAGGCCGATGACTGCGGTGGTCATTTTCGGGTTGGTGGTAATCAGCAACGGCCAGAGATACTGGTTCCAGCCGTAGACGAACTCAATCACCACCAGCGCGGCGATGTTGGTTTTTGAGAGGGGCACCAGGATTTTCCAGAAAAAGGTCATCGGCGAAGCACCATCCATCTTGGCCGCTTCGCAGAGCTCTTCCGGAATGGTCAGGAAGAACTGCCGGAACAGGAAGGTACAGGTCGCCGAAGCGGTCAGCGGCAGGATCAGGCCCGCGTAGCTGTCGAGCAGACTGAACTCCAGCGAGACCTCAATGTCGTGACCAGCAATCCAGCTGGCTACGCCATCCAGCCCAAGGAAGTTCCAGACCGACTGTAGCGGCCCGAACAGGTTGGCGGCCATTTCATAGGTCGGCAGAATCCTTACTTCAACCGGCAGCATCAGGGTGCAGAAGACTGCGGCAAAGGCCACGACGCGGAACCGGTAATCGAAATAAACGATGGAAAACGCACCGAACAGGGAAACGATGATCTTGCCGAGGGTGATGCCGCAGGCCATGATAAACGAGTTGGTCAGCTGGGTGCCGAGATCCCCCCGCCCCCAGGCCTCGCGCACATTGTTGAACAGCTGATCGCCGGGGACCATCGTCATCGGCACCCGCGAAACCTCCTCAAACGGCAAGGTCGCGGCAATGATAGCATAGAGAATCGGGAAACCGACCAGCGCAATCCCGAGAAACAGGGCCGCATAGGTGAACAGGTCAAGAACCGGGGTCTTTTCAACCATCATAAGGCGTCACCCCGTGTACTGGACTTTACGTTCCACATACTTGAACTGCAGAACCGTAATCAGGATTATCAGACACATCAGCACCACCGATTGTGCCGACGAGGAGCCAAGATTCAAGCCGATGAAGCCATCCTGATAAACCTTGTAAACCAGGATATTGGTGGAACCTCCCGGCCCCCCCTGGGTCACCGCATGAATGATGCCGAAGGATTCGAAGAATGAAAAAATAATCGTCATGACGGTGACAAAAAACATGGTCGGTGACAACAGCGGAAAGGTGATGCTCCAGAAACGTCGAAACGGGCTGGCACCATCCATCGCCGCCGCTTCGATCAGCGAATGTGGAATCGCCTGCAATCCGGCCAGAAAAAACACAAAATTGTAGCTGACGTTCTTCCAGGCGCTGGCCAGCACGATCATCAGCATGGCATGGGAACTCTCCAGCAGCGGGTTCCAGTCGATGCCGAAAAAATCCTCAATGAAGATGGCCACGACCCCATAGGAAGGATGAAGCAGAAAAAGCCACAGAATCCCTGAAATGGCCGGGGCGATCGCGTAGGGCCAGATCAGCAGGGTCCGGGTCATGGTCGTCAACTTCAAGACCCGGTTGGCCATGCTGGCAAGAAACAGCCCAAAGCTAATCGAAACGATCGCGACCGAACCACTGAAGAAGAGTGTTGTTAAAATCGATTTCAGGTAGAGGGGATCGCTGAACAGGGCGATGAAATTATCGAACCAGACAAACTTGGTGCGAAACCCGAACGGATCGCTCAGCTGAAACGAGCTGATCACCCCCTGCACCGCCGGCCAGTAGAAGAACGTGACCGTGACCAGCACCTGCGGGAGAATCAGCAGATAAGGCAACGAACGGGTCTTGAAATAGGAGCGTTTTTTTATCATGTCGGAAACGTATCACCAAAGGCAGGGGCATCTCAATAAGAAGATGCCCCTGCCCTTCAAGCTGAACCTGGAATTCCTCCCTTTACATGGTACGCAGGGGAATCAAGTCATCGGCTACTTGTAGGTCTTTTCGAACTCACGCAGCTTGATATTGCTTCTGGCCACGGCACTGTCCAACGCCTGCTGGGGCGTCTTGCTATCATTCCAGACCAGCTCAAGCTCTTCATTGATGATGTTGCGGATCTGCACGAAGTAACCAAGCCGCAGGCCACGGGAGATGGTGGTCGGATTCTTGCGGGTCAGCTGTTTAATGCCGACCTCCTGGTAAGGATCTTCGATGTAGAAGCCATCAGCCTTGAGCTTCTTGTAGGCGGCCAGGGTAATCGGGAAATACCCGGTCTCCTTGTGCCAAAGAACCTGGGATTCGAGGCCCGCCAGGTGGTTCATGAAGGCTGCGACACCGGCATAGTCCTTCTTCGGCAGGCCACTGAAGACCCACAGGGACGCCCCGCCGATGATACTGTTCTGCGGTTCCTTCATCCAGGACTCCACCGGCAGGGGCGCAACATCCCAGGTAAAATCCTTGACCTCTTTTTTCAGCTTGGCGATGCCGCTGATCGAGTCGATATAGAGCCCGGCGTTCTGGGCGATAAATTCGGATTTCGGCCCCTGGTATTTCTGCCCGCCGTAATAGAAGCGTTTATCGGCCATCCAGCTCTTCAAACGGGCGATATGGTTCACGACTTTGTCGTTGTTGATCATCAGCTCGGTATCCAGCCCTTCGTAGCCGTTGGCCTTGCTGGCAAAGGGGATGTTGTGGATGGCGCTGTAGTTTTCCACCTGGGTCCAGGACTGCCAGGCGGTGACCAGGCCGCCCTCGACGCCCGACTTGACGAGCTTGGCGGTGATCTCACCCATTTCGTCCCAGGTGATCGGCGTATCCTTGGAGAGCAACGGGATGCCGGCCTTCTTGAACAGATCAACGTTGTAATACATGACCGGCGTCGACGAGTTAAACGGCATCGACATCAGGTCCCCGTCCGCGTTCATATAGTAGGAAAGCACCGGCTGCAGATACTGGGACCAGTCGATCTTGTATCCCTTGTCGGCCATCAACTGATAGACCGGATAGATCGCGCCCGAGAGCATCAGGGTCTGGGTGCCGACCTCGAAAACCTGCAAAATATGCGGCTGTTTTCCGGCCCGGACCGCAGCGACCCCGGCATTGACCACTTCGTCATACTCGCCCTTGTAGGTGGCAATCACCCGGTAATCAGTCTGTGAATTGTTAAAGCTGTCCACAATCTGTTGCACGACGTCTCCACGCGCACCCCGCATGGCATGCCACCAGTGAATGTCGATCGGCTTGGCAAAAGCGGAACCGGCAAAACTGAACAACAGGCCGGCAGCGAGAATGAGCCAAAGAGCTTTATTTTTTGACATTGAATTCCTCCTGAGAGCGGGTTTGGACTGTTGCTGTCCCCAAATTAAGGCCTTGCATGCGGCGGTTCATTGATGCAGAGTATTTGCTGATCTCGAATCCAAGTTTGATCTCATCAAGTAAAAACGATGAATCCGGGTTCGTCAACAAACAAAATGGAAAAACAACTCATTTTTCAATCTAAATCGTTTATCCTGTTATGCGGCAAATAAAACTCAACGGACAAACCTGCTTAGAACCCCTGAGCTTTATTTTCTTGGAGGTTGATTAATGGCCAATGTCATTCTTAAAGATGTCGTCAAAAAATATGGGAAACTGGAGGTTGTCCACGGGGTCAATCTGCATGTCGAAGACAGGGAATTCGTGGTCCTCGTCGGGCCCTCCGGCTGCGGCAAATCCACGACGCTGAGAATGATCGCAGGCCTGGAGGACATCTCCGGCGGGACAATCCAGATAGCCGACCGGGTGGTCAACGATGTGGCGCCGAAGGACCGTGACGCGGCGATGGTCTTTCAGAACTACGCCCTCTACCCGCACATGAATGTCTACAAGAACATGTCCTTTGGCCTGACCCTGAAAAAAATGCCGAAAGATGAGATTGAAAAGCGGGTCAGAGAGGCTGCGGCCATTCTGGAGCTTGATGAACTGCTGTTGCGCAAGCCGCACCAGCTGTCCGGCGGGCAACGTCAGCGGGTTGCCATGGGACGGGCTATCGTCCGCCATCCGGCGGTTTACCTGTTTGACGAGCCGCTCTCCAATCTCGACGCGAAACTGCGCACCCAGATGCGGCTGGAAATCAAGCAACTGCATCAACAGGTGCAGAACACCATCATCTATGTCACCCATGACCAGGTCGAAGCGATGACCCTGGCGGACCGGATCGTGGTCATGCGGGACGGCTACATCGAACAGGTCGGCAGCCCGATTGAAATTTTTCAGAACCCGAACAGCGTATTCGTCGCCGGCTTTATCGGCTCACCGCCGATGAATCTCATCCCGGCAACGGTAAGAAATGACGGCGAGCGACAGAAACTGACGTTGAGCGACCGGTTGGAGATCACGATTCCGGCAAAACCGGGATGTCAATTCAACGATGGGCAGCAGGTCGTGATGGGCCTGCGGACCAAAGACATCTCCCTGGCAAACGCAGAGTCGGCCGATGCTTCGGATTTAATCTGTCCTGTGACGGGACAGGTCAAAGTCGTTGAGCCGCTCGGTAGCGAAACCAATCTGCATATGGATCTGCAGGGAGCAGAACTTGTTGCCACCTCTGAAGGGCGGCGGCTTTTTAACGCCGGAGAAGAACTGGAGATGGCGTTGAATCTCACCCATCTGCACATCTTTGATGCCGAAACGGAGAAATCAATCTATTAGCCGGAAGGGGCCATCATCTCTCGGCGCTAAGCGTCCTGAAGGCGGCCTTCCTCGACCCCGTGACAGGCGACTTGCCGACCATCCTTCAGAGAATGGTGAGCCGGAATTTCAACCGCACAGCGCTCGTTTGCGTAAGGACAACGGGTATGGAAAACACATCCCGCAGGGGGCGCCAGCGGCGAAGGAATTTCTCCTTCCAGGACAATACGCTTCTGCCGGTTCTGGGCCTTGAGATGGGGCGTTGACGCCAGCAGGGCCTGGGTATAGGGATGTCGCGGTTGTTGGAAGATCAGCTCCGACGCACCGTATTCCGCAACCCTGCCGAGATACATCACCATCACCTCGTCGGCGATATGCCGCACGACCGACAGGTCATGAGAGATAAACAGGTAGGCCAGGTTCATCTCCTGCTGAATATCCATCAGCAGGTTGAGCACCTGGGCCTGAACCGACACATCAAGGGCCGAAACCGGCTCATCAGCAACCACCAGTTTCGGTTCAAGCATCAGCGCCCGGGCAACAGCGATCCGCTGACGCTGCCCACCTGAAAACATGTGAGGGTAGCGCTCGTAGTGCTCCGGTCGCAAACCGACCTTGCCCATTATCGTCCGCACCCGTTCTTCCCGCTCTGACCTGGACAGCTCGGTGTTGATCACCAGCGGTTCACCGATAATAGAACCAACCTTTTTCCGCGGATTGAGCGAACCGAAAGGATTCTGGAAGACCATCTGCACCCGCTGGCGAGCCTCTTTCAACTGCTGGTCAGTGGCCTGGACCAGGTCAAAACCATCGAACTGCAAATGACCGCTGGTTGGCCGCTCGATCATCGTCACCTGGCGCGCCAGGGTCGACTTGCCGCAGCCCGATTCACCGACCACCGCCAGAGTCTGTCCGGCTGTCACGGAAAAGCTGACCCCGTCAAGTGCCTTGACGACCGCGTGCGGTTGAAAAAGCCCCTGCGAGACAGCATAGAAGCGGGTCAGATTCCGGGCTTTGAGTAACGGCGTCGTTTCATTCATCCCTGCGGTCTTCCTTCTTCATCCAGTGGCGTATGACAGCGCACCTGTCGGCCGTCCGGCGTAGCTTCCAGCTCTGGTGCTTCAACGCGACACCTTCGATTGACGAAAGCGCAGCGCGGATTGAGCAGGCAGCCGCCGGGGCGATCAAACTGTCCCGGCACCACACCGGGAATCGTCTGTAAACGGGCATGTCCCACCGAACGCTCCGGCAGCGCCTCGAGCAGCGCAGCCGTATACGGATGCTTCGGGGACTCAAAGATCTCCGGCACCGGGCCGGTCTCAACCACTTGGCCGGCATACATCACGACCACTCTCTGGGCCGCCTCTGCGACCAGGGCCAGGTCGTGGGTGATCAGCATCAGTGCCATCTCGCCCTGCTTCTGCAGGTCGAGCAGCAGGTCTATGATCTGCGCCTGGATGGTCACATCGAGTGCAGTGGTCGGTTCGTCGGCGATCAACAGACGCGGATTGCAGGCGATCGCCATGGCGATCATAATCCGCTGGCTCATCCCGCCGGAGAGCTGATGTGGAAAAGCCTTAAGCCGTGCCGCCGGATCGGGGATACCGACCTGTTCCAGAAGCTCAAGCGCCCGCTGCCGTCGGACGACCTTGCTCCCCCCTTCGTGAATCTTCAGCGCCTCCATGATCTGATAACCTGCCGTGAAACAGGGATTGAGGCTGGTCATCGGTTCCTGGAAGATCATCGCCACATCGCGCCCGGTAATCTTGCGGCGCTGCCTGTCAGGCATCGACAGCAGATCCTGGCAATCAAACTCCAACCGATCAGCGCTGACCCGCCCGGGCCAGTCGATCAGCCCCATGATCGCCTTCGCGGTCACCGATTTGCCGGATCCGGACTCGCCTACGATGCCGACCACTTCCCCTTTGTCTATGTTCAGACACACCCGATCGACGGCCTTGAAGGGACGGGCTTCGCTGCCGAACTCGACAGTCAGATTGTTAATTTCAAGTAGAGCCATCAGCGTTTCATCT
This sequence comes from Desulfuromonadales bacterium, assembly GCA_032251255.1. Taxonomy (GTDB): domain Bacteria; phylum Desulfobacterota; class Desulfuromonadia; order Desulfuromonadales; family Geopsychrobacteraceae; genus BM509. Next base: position 10,918 of record JAVVDY010000025.1, on the reverse strand, counting down.
TCGGATCGAGGGCATCACGCAGACCATCACCCATCAGGTTAAAGGCGAGCACCGTGAGCAGGATCATCAGCCCGGGAAAGGTGACCACCCACCAGGCCCGCTGGATGAATTCCAGGGCATTGGAGAGCATCGAACCCCACTCGGGGCTGGGTGGCTGGGCACCCAGACCGATGAAGCCGAGCGCCGCAGCATCAAGGATTGCGTTGGAGAAACCGAGCGACGCCTGGACAATCAATGGCGCCATGCAGTTGGGCAAAATGGTGATGAACATCAGCCGCCAGACTCCCGCACCGGAGACGCGTGAGGCCGTGACATAGTCTTTGGAGCCTTCGGCAATCACCGAAGCCCGGGTGATCCGGACGTAATGGGGCAGGTAGGTGATGGCGATGGCGATCGATGCGTTGATCAGCCCCGGCCCGAGAATGGTCACAATCGCCAGAGCCAGCAACAGGCTCGGCAGGGCCATGATAATATCCATGGCCCGCATGATCAGGGTATCGGTCAGTCCCTTGGCATAACCGGCCACCAGGCCAATCAGGGTACCGATCAGCAGTGCCAGTGTAACGACCATCATACCGATAAACAGGGACAACCGCCCACCGTGCAACAGCCGGGTAAGAATATCGCGACCGACCTCATCGGTGCCCAGCGGAAAGCTCCAACTCCCTCCCTCCTGCCAGGCTGGCGGAGTCAGGATAGCGTCACGGTACTGTTCATAGGGGCTATGCGGTGTCAACAGGTCGGCAAACAATGCCGCCATCAGCATCAGCAGGATAAAACCGAAACCGATCAAGGCTCCACGATTTTCTGAAAAATATGCCCAGAATTCACCCAAGGGTCCCGGTGGGGCAATATCCACATCCGCAGTTTGGACTTGTTCACTCATCATTCAGCCCTCTCACCGGGTATGACGGATACGCGGGTTGACCACGCCGTAAAAGATATCGACGGTCAGGTTGACCAGGATCACCACGCAGGACACCAGCAGAATCCCGCCCTGGACAGAAGGATAATCCCGACGGTGGATCGAGTCGAGCAGCCACTTGCCGATCCCCGGCCAGGAGAAGATCGTCTCGGTCAGAATCGCCCCCGCCATCAACACCCCGACCTGCAGGCCGATGACGGTGATGACCGGAATCAGGGCATTGCGCAACGCGTGGATGCAAATCACCAGTGGCATGGCCAGTCCTTTGGCCCGCGCCACCTGAACATAATCCTCGCGCAGCACTTCAAGCATGGCCGAGCGGGTCATTCGTGCAATAACCGCCAACGGGATTGTCGCCAGGACAATCGAGGGAAGAACCAGATGGTGCAGAGCCGAGAGCAGAGCCCCCTTCTCGTCCGAGAGAAACGCATCAATCAGCATAAAGCCGGTGACTTCATCAACCCAGAACAGGGCTGAAATGCGCCCGGAGACAGGAGTCCAGCCGAGTCCGACCGAAAACAGCAGGATCAGCAGCAACCCCCACCAGAAGATCGGCATCGAGTAGCCTGTCAGCGAAAGGCCCATCACCGTGTAGTCTGTGACCTTGCCGCGCCGCACTGCGGCAATGATTCCGGCCGGCAAGCCAACCATCACTGCGATGACGATGGCACAGGCTCCCAGCTCCAGCGTTGCCGGAAAGAGGGTGAAGAACTCCCGCAGCACCGGTTCCCTGGTCACCAGGGAGATCCCCAAATCGCCCTGAAAAATTCCGCTCAAATAGTTCCAGTACTGCACCAGCAACGGCTTGTCGAGCCCCATTTCAGCCAGCAGCTGGGCATGGCGGGCAGGATCGACTCCGCGCTCGCCGGCCATCAGCTCGACCGGGTCACCAGGAATCAGGCGGATCAGAGAAAATGTCAGCAGGGTCACACCTATAAACGTAGGGATGACTACGCCGATCCGTTTAAGAAAAAAACTGAACATAAGAACCTGTCATGGGAAAGCCGGGGAGGGTATGCCCTCCCCGGCCTAAGGATGGCACTGACCGCTATTATTTCAGATCGACGCCGTAAAAGATATGCCCCCCGAGGGGGTCGATCTTGTAATTGACAACATTTTTGCTGAGGGGTTCGAAAACCACCGAGTGAGCGATTGTTGCCCAGGGAGCCTGCTCCTTGAAAACAATCTGTGCCTGCTCATAGAGCTTGGTCCGCTCTTTGGGATCTGCAACCACCTTGGCCTTCTGGATCAGATCTTCGAAGGGCTGGTAGCACCACTGTGCACGGTTGGAGCCACCAACACCATCGCAACCGAGCAGTACGGCGAGGAAGTTGTCCGGATCACCGTTATCGCCGGTCCAGCCGAGCAGAATGGCACCGTCACGGTCCTTGTCCTTGGAACGCTTCAGATACTCACCCCATTCGTAGGACACGATCTCGGCCTTGACGCCGATCTTGGCCCAGTCGGCCTGAATGACTTCAGCCATGCGCCGGGCGTTGGGGTTATAGGGTCGCTGCACCGGCATCGCCCAGATCTTCATCTCGAAGCCGTTCGGATAACCGGCATCAGCCAGCAGCTTCCTGGCAGTTTCCAGGTCGAAAGCATCGTCTACGGTCGCGTTATTGTAAGACCAGATGGTCGGCGGGATCGGGTTCTTGGCCGGCTTGCCGGCACCCTGGAAGACTGTATCGATGATCGCCGCCTTGTTAATGGCGTGATTCAGCGCCTTGCGCACCCTGACATCATCAAACGGCTTCATCAGCGTATTGTAGGCCAGATAACCGACGTTGAGGCCTTCCTTTTCCATCAGGTTGATGTTTGCGTCGGCCTTCATCGCAGCAAGGTCAGCCGGGTTGGGGTAGGGCATCACCTGGCACTCGCCGGCTTTGAGCTTGGCGTAGCGCACGGACGCATCCGGGGTAATCGCAAAGACCAGCTTGTCGATCGGCGCTTTCCCCTTCCAGTAGTCCTTGTTGGCGGTGTAACGAATCTGGGCGTCTTTCTTGTAGCCTTCAAAGACGAAGGGGCCGGTGCCGATGGGCCACTGATCGATCTTTTCCGGAGTTCCGGCCTTCATCATCACGTCAGCATACTCGGCCGAGGCGATAACCGCGAAATCCATCGCCAGATTTGCCAGCATTGGCGCTTCAGGCCGGTTCAGATTAAACTTAACGGTATAGTCATCGACTTTTTCAATGCTGCTGAGCAGGTCAGGCATCGACATTCCTTCAAAATACTCGTAGCTGCCGCCGGACACCTTATGGAAAGGATGGTCTTTTTTCCACTGCCGCTCGAAGGTGAAGATAATATCGTCAGCATTCATATCGCGGCTCGGCTTGAAATGTTTGGCCGAGTGAAACTTGACCCCCTTGCGCAGCTTGAAGGTATAGGTTTTACCATCTGCGGAAACATCCCAACTTTCGGCCATCCCCGGCTCGATCTCGGTGGTGCCGCGGACAAAATGGGTCAGACCCTCAAAAACATTCTTCGCTGTGGCATCGAAGGTCGTCCCTGCGGTGTAGAAGACAGGATTAAATCCCTCAGGGCTCCCTTCCGAGCAGTAAACCAGGGTCTTCGCCTGGGCAAATCCGGCAATCGAAAGCATCACCAGGACCAACAAGGAACGGGTCAACATTTTTTTCATCAGGAGCCTCCATCTTTGTAAGGTGTGTGAAAACAAACGGGTTTAGTCTCCACAAAACTAAATTTATCCCGCTAGAACATATTGAATATCCTGCAGACGGTCAAGAAAATATAACCGCCCATGTCACCTTTTGTCCGCAGACGCCCGGCACCGCACTTGGCCTGCGGCGAAGGCGATCTCGCACGAACAGTAATTTTACCAGCCGACCCATCATAAGCAACCGTGGTATGCTAAACTTTTTCCAGACACTACCCTGCTCCGGAGACCCTGCATGAAGCGCTGGATGAAATTCTCTCTTTTCGCTGCTGCCCTGACCTTCCTTCTGCTCCTCTCGACCATGCTGCTCGTCCCCTGGCAGGTAAAAAAACAGGGAATTTCCTGGATCGAAAAGGAAACGGATCGCTCCCTGGACATCGAAAAAGTCACCTTCAACCCCTTTACTCTGACCCTTGAAATCACCGGACTCAACCTCAGCGAACCGCAAAGCGATTCGGCGTTCGTGACCTTTGACCGCCTGAGGATCTCAGTAAGCAGCCGATCGCTGATCGACTGGGCCCTGATTTTTGATCGGGTGGAGCTCGCCAGACCGGTTGTCAGACTGGAGCAGCTGGCCAAACAGGAATTCAACTTTTCCGATTTCACCCGTCTGGGAGAAGAACCCCCGGCGGAACCCAAACAGGAACCGGAAAAACCGTTTCATTTCTCCTTCAACAATATCGTGATCAGCAGTGGCTCTATCGACTTCACCGACCAGACCTCTGTCAGGCAATCAACTCACACTGTCCGTGAGCTTAATCTGCAGGTCCCTTTTGTCGGCAACATCCCCTACCTGACGGATGAGTATGTCGAGCCGTTCCTCAGCCTGAACCTCAACGGCTCGGACATCCTGGCGGAAGGTCAACTGAAACCGTTCCACGAGTCGATAGAAACCTCCCTGACCCTGTTGCTCGACCAGGTTGACCTGGCCTTTTATGCCTACCATTTTCCATTACCTCTTCCGATCGAGATCACTTCAGGAGAAATCGATGCTGAACTCGACCTAGCCTACCGGGTATCATCGACCGAGCAACCGAAACTGCTCATCGGAGGGGAACTGGCCCTGACCGATCTTGAGGTCAGACACCAGGATGACAGCCCCCTGTTCCGCCTGCCGACAATGATTCTTGACCTCGACTGGGCGGAGGTTTTTCAGCAGGACATCAACCTGTTTTCCCTCGACCTTTACCAGCCGGAACTCTACCTCAGCCGTGACCAGTCAGGGGTCTGGAGTTTTCAGCGGCTGCTGCCAGAACAGTCGGAAGAGGTCGTAGCGCAGAGTGAGCACCAACCGGTGGAGAAGGCGCTGCTGCTGCGCGCCGAGCATGCTGCCCTGGTCGATGGCATAATCCATTATCAGGACGACTACCCGCCTGGCGGGTTCAGGGAACAACTGCGGGGCATCAATCTACAGCTGGTGAATTTCTCCACCCATCACAATGATACGACCGGTCTGGCTTTCAACCTGCACTCGGCACGTGATATGACCCTGGCCATCAATGGACCGTTCACCCTGCAGCCGGTCACAGCCGATCTGCGGCTCACGCTGGACGGATTTCTGCTTGAACCACATTACCCCTACCTTGCCGACCTGCTGACCAAACCTGTGAGGGGAAGGGTTACCCTGGCCAGCAACGTAGTCCTGACTGCCGACGGCAACCTGCTCCTTGAGGAGGCAGGGCTGGATTTGCTCGGTCTGGCTGTGCCTTTCGGCGATGACGACCAGTTCACGCTGGAAACCTTCTCTGTCAGAGGTGGCCGTTTTGATCTCGATAAACGGCAGGCAGAGGTTGCCGCGGTCACACTGAAGGACGGGCAGCTGGCGGCGACCCGGCGCGCCAACGGCAGCCTGACCCCGCTCGACCTGTTGCGGGAACAGGAGAAAGAGCCTGATGCAGCCACCACGCCCCAGCCGGAAGCGGAAGCGGCCAAGGGCCAAGAGTTCAGGTTCAGGCTGGCATCTTTTGATATCGACAACCTGAACCTGAAATTTACCGATGCCAGCATGCCCCGACACCCTCATGCAAGCATTGAACAGCTTGATCTTTCATTGGAGAATTTGAGCTATCCGGTGTCCGAGCAGAGCCCTTTCACGCTGCGTGGCAACATCGGCCGGGAAGGAAGCTTCTCATTCAACGGCACCGTGGCCCACACTCCGCTCAGCTTGCAGTCGGAAAGCGCTATCAACGCCTTCCCTCTGGCAGACTTCAACGATTTTCTGCCGGCCGACATTGCGGTCAGCCTCAAGGAGGGGAAAGTCTACAGCGCCCTCGCCATTGAACTGCGACAGGAGCAGGACAGACTCACCGGCAGCTTCGCAGGACGGGTCAGCATTGAGGAGCTCAGCCTGCGTGATCCGCTGACAGGAGGAGAAATGCTCGCCTGGAAGGGGCTCGGCCTCGAAGGGATAAGGGGACAACTTTCACCATTTGCCCTGCAGATCAAAGAGGTTGCTCTCAGCCAATACCTGGCAAACATCCTGATCGACCAGGCCGGCAAAATCAACCTGACCAGTGTTACCGCTGAACAGTCGGAGGCAACGACAACCGATCAAGAGATCGACAAACCTGCAGGAGCGATGGACGAGGCGGAAAAGAGTGACCCTCCACCCGATATCCGCATCGACGCCCTGACCTTGCAGGGAGGAACCGTAAGCTTCACTGATCGTCACCTGCCGAACACCTTTTCAACCACCATGTATGAACTGGGGGGACGGGTGACCGGCATGGCCTCGGACGACACCATGCAGGCGGATGTCGACCTGCGGGGGCAACTGGAAAACCATTCCCCGCTGTCAATCAGCGGCAAGATAAACCCCCTGAGCAGGGACCTGTTCACCGACCTGACCATCCGCTTCGAAGACATCGATCTGGCCCCGCTGACCCCCTACTCCGGAACCTACCTCGGCTATGCGATCGACAAGGGGAAACTCTATCTCGATTTGAATTACCATATCGAACATCAGAAAATTGACGCCGATAACAGGATCTTGATCGACCAGTTCACCTTCGGTGAAGAGATCGAAAGTGAACAGGCCACCTCGTTGCCGGTTGGCCTCGCCATCGCCCTGCTCAAAGATCAGAACGGTGAAATCCACCTCGATGTCCCGATCTCCGGAGACCTCAACGATCCCAGTTTCAGCGTTGCCGGGACCATCTTCACCGTTCTTAAAAACCTGCTGGTCAAGGCGGCGACCTCGCCGTTTTCGCTGCTGGCGTCAATGCTTGGCGGGGCAGAGGACTTCACCAGCGTCGCATTTGCTGAAGGCCTCTCCCGGATCAGTGAAGAGGATCAGCAGAGCCTGTCAAAACTTGCTGAAATGCTGAGCAAACGCCCTGCGTTGACCCTGGAAATCAGTGCTTTCGTCGACAAGGATCGGGATCCGGAAGGATATCGCCTGGAACAGCTGCGGCAGATGCTGATCGCCACCAAAAGGCAAGAGATGGAGAGCTCAGGTCAGCCGCTCCCCCCCCCGGAAGAGGTTGAGATAGGGGCAGAGGAATACCCGGAGATGTTGACCACTGTCTATAAAAATGCCGAGTTCCCCCGGCCGCGCAACTTTATCGGCATGCTGCAGAAACTGCCGGTAGAAGAGATGGAAAAACTGCTGCTGGCCAATATTATCGTCGGCGACGAGCAACTTGCTGAACTCGCCAAGCAGCGTGCCCAAAAGGTTCGGGACTTCCTGGTGGCCGAGAATGAGTCGATCAAACCTCAGATCTTTCTCAAACCGACCGATATCTATCAGGCGCCCAAAGAAGGCGCTGCGGGTCGGGCTGAGTTCAGCATCGCCAGCAAGTAACCACCGGCAAATGGCAGTGACCTGATCACTGCCATTTGCCGGATAAGAGCGGAGTGAATCAATACAGCTTGCGCCGGGAAAAGGTTGAACCGAGGACGCTGAAGGTGTTTTCAACAATAAAGAGTGCGTACTCATCCGCCGTGAAGACGATCTCTTCCAGCCTCTTCAACTGAAGATTGTTGATCACCACCATCAGCACGGTTCGATTGCGCTTCTGGTACGCACCGACCGCCGGCAGCATGGTGGTCCCTATCTTCAGGTCACCCATCACCTGATCAGCGATCTGTTCCGGCTTTTCCGAGATGATAAAGGCCAGCTTGCGCTGGTTGAACAGGGAAAGGCAATAGTCCACCGCCACGGAACAGACAAACACGGCAATCATCGAGGCGATCACCAGGTCATTGTCGAGACTGAGAAAACTGAAGGAGAAGAGCAGGACATTGAAACCCAGGTAGACCTTGCCCACGCCGATATTGAATTTCTGGTTCAGGATCACTGCTATCACATCAAGCCCGCCATTGGACCCGAGCGAGCGCAGCACCATCCCGGCTCCGACGCCGAGCAGCACACCGAAGACCAACGCGGCATAGAGCTGGCTGCTGATGGCAAGCTGAAAGTCAATCAGCTGATAAAACAGGGAGATCGAACCCATCGCCAGGGCACTGTACCCGAGGAAACGCCGGGAAATAAAGATATAGCCGAGCACGAACATCGGCACATTGAGCAGCAGGTAAAAAAACCCCGGATTGAGCCAGCCACTCAGGTAGTAGATCAGCGACCCGACACCGAACAGGCCGCCGGGGACGAACTGGTGCGGAATCGCCACTGCCTTGAGAGCAATCGCCTGCACCAGCGAACCGATAACAATCAGGCCACAGTTCCAGAAAATCGAGTAGACAAATTTGCTTTTCTCGTCAGTCATCCCTTATCCTTCCTGAAGGTCGCTCGCTGCAAAAAAGCGGCATTGTGCGCCCCCAAGTGAAACATGTCAAACAGGATTGGCAAGTATTCTCTGATTTTAAAAGGAACGAGATGGCCCGCTTTGAACTGATCTCCGATTTTGCGCCGCAGGGCGACCAGCCGCAGGCCATCGCCGAGCTGGTTGCCGGCATTCAGCGCGGCGACCGACACCAGGTCCTGCTCGGCGTCACCGGCAGCGGCAAGACCTTCACCATGGCCAACGTGGTCCACCAGCTGCAGCGACCGGCCCTGGTGCTGGCCCACAACAAAACCCTGGCGGCCCAGCTGTACGGGGAGTTCAAAGAACTGTTTCCGCACAACGCCGTCGAATATTTTGTCAGCTACTACGACTACTACCAGCCTGAGGCCTATGTCCCCTCCACCGATACCTTCATCGAAAAGGATTCCTCGATCAACGAGGAGATCGACAAGCTGCGCCACAGCGCCACCCGCTCGCTGTTGTCCCGCCGCGATGTCCTGATCGTTGCCTCGGTCTCCTGCATCTACGGCCTGGGTTCGCCCGAGGCCTATTACGGCATGCTGGTCCGGCTCGAGGAAGGGATGGAGCTCGACCGCAACGACCTGCTCAAGCGGCTGGTTGAGAACCAGTATCAGCGCAACGACATCGACTTTCACCGGGGTACCTTCCGGGTGCGCGGCGACACGGTCGAAATATTCCCCGCCTACGAGGAGAAACTGGCGATCCGGGTCGAATTTTTCGGCGACGAGATCGAGACCATATCGGAAATCGACCCGCTGACCGGCAGACTGATCGATCATATCGGCCAGACCGCGATCTTCCCGGCCAGCCACTATGTCGCAACCCGACCCACCCTGGACCGGGCGATCAAGCAGATCCAGGATGAGCTGCAGCAGCGGATCCCCTATTTTCGCGAGCGCAACATGCTTTTAGAGGCCCAGCGGATTGAGCAGCGTACCATGTTCGACATTGAGATGATCGAGGAGATGGGCTACTGCCAGGGGATCGAGAACTACTCCCGCTTTCTCGATGGAAGGCAAGCCGGGGAACCACCGGCCACCCTGCTCAGCTACCTGCCTGATGATGCGCTGATGTTTATCGACGAGAGCCATGTCAGCGTCAGCCAGATCGGCGCCATGTATCGCGGTGACCGCTCACGCAAAGAGACACTGGTCAATTACGGCTTTCGCCTGCCGAGCGCCCTCGACAACCGTCCGCTGATGTTCGAAGAGTTTACCGCCACCCAACCACAGACCGTCTACGTCTCGGCCACCCCCGCCGATTACGAACTGGAACAGTCCCACGGCGTTTTCGTCGAGCAGGTCATCCGCCCCACCGGACTGGTCGATCCTCCCGTCGAAGTCCGCCCGGCCCGGGATCAGGTCGACGACCTGATCGGCGAGATCCGCCAGACTGTTGCGAACGGAGCGCGGGTGCTGGTCACCACCCTGACCAAGCGGATGGCCGAGGACCTGACAGGCTACTTAAAGGAACTCGATATCCGCGTCAACTATATGCACTCTGATATCGACACCCTTGAGCGGATGCAGATATTGCGCGCCCTGCGTCAAGGAGAATTCGATGTCCTGGTCGGCATCAACCTGCTGCGTGAAGGGCTGGACATTCCGGAAGTCGCCCTGGTGGCGATCCTCGATGCCGACAAGGAGGGATTCCTCCGCAGCGCCCGCTCATTGATCCAGACCTGCGGGCGCGCGGCACGCAATGTCGATGGGCGGGTGATCATGTATGGCGACAAGATCACCCGCTCGATGCAGGCCTGCCTCGACGAAACCGAGAGGCGGCGGAGCAAACAGCTGGCCTACAACGAGCAGCACGGGATCACCCCACAGACGATTAAAAAATCCCTGCGCTCGATTCTCGATGATATTTCGACAAAAGATTATGTCGAGTTGCCGCTGGTCGCCGAAGAAGAAACCGGCTATGGAGACCCGGAGCACTTGCAGCAGGAGATTGTCCAGCTAAAAGCAGAGATGCTGGCGGCGGCCGCTGATCTGGAATTTGAAAAGGCTGCGGAGTTGCGGGACAGGGTCATTGCGCTGGAGAAAAGGGAGCTTGCTTTATCTGGCTAAAGTTACAAGGGCCTCTCACTGGAGAGGCCCTTGTAAACATATCTCTACAGGTTCCTTATTATTCGGTGGTTCCACCTATCACCCAGCTGAACTGATTCCCCAGCCACGTATAGCTAAATTCCAATTCAGCCGCAGCACTCTCAACGGTTTCTGCATCATCATCAGAGATTGTAACAGCATAAATAGGTGTTCCCATGGAATTGGAGTCGAGATACGTTATTTTTGTGGATCCTGTCAGCGAACCGGAACCTGTAAACTTAACATCTAATGTCGTCCCACCCACGGGTCGATTATAATTGAAATCATGCAGGGCAAAGTAAATGGTCTGTGAGCCACCATTTGCCACATCGATGAAACTTTGTGACAAGGTCAACCCAGGCTGTCCCGTGTACAAAAGATTTATTCTGTTGGAAATCCTTTTATTTCGTAACTATTCAGCACCCTTTTCGATCAGATGCTTCAATTAGTGGCGGCGAGGGTG
>JAVVDY010000024.1:0-42913 GCA_032251255.1 Desulfuromonadales bacterium | reverse complement strand
AAGAACGCTGGAAACTCTATTTTTCAACTGTCTACTTGACGGGGAAGCTTACGCCCCCCTCCGGTTTTAGGTGGTTGGTTTGTTGTTTTATCCGAAGATTTTATTATTCATCTTTTCAACGACTGAAGACGTATGCGATTCCGAAAGATGGGCATAGCGTTTAACCATTTGCAAAGTTTTGTGTCCCAGAACTTCGGCGATCTCTGCCAGTGTTGCGCCATTCATTGCTAGGTAGGAGGCTGCTGTATGGCGCAGATCATGGAAACGAAAATCTTCAATGCCCGCTCCTGTAAGTGCTGACTCAAACGCCTTGCGAATCTTGATTGGCTTTTGCGGGTCTGAGCCAGGGAAAACCAATGGGCTGTCTATGCGGCGAACCTTGGAAAGCTCAGATAGTACGCGATGGGATAGCCCGACAATTGGAACTCCACGCCTTTCATTGTTCTTGGTTTCGTGAAGGACCAGCCAGGAACGGTTCAGGTCAATATCCTTCCACTTGAGATTGAGAATCTCCCCCTGTCTCATCCCCGTTGAAATGGCCAAAACGACGATAGCGTAAAGGAACTTGCTCTTGCTTGCACGACAAGAGGCAAGCAGCCTGTCGCGTTCATCGTCGTCAAGAAATCGAACTCTCCCTCTTGGCTCAGTTGGTTTTTTGACCCGGCTGAAGGGATTGCTTTCCATCCATTCCCATTCTCTGACTGCAAGATTGACAGCATGTGACATGCTGGTCATGTATCGGGCGACTGTTGCGGGACCTCGTGTTTTGCCTTCCGATATTTCTTCCAGCAAGAGATCGTCCCTGCATTTGGCAACCATAGCAGAGGTGAGGTCCGACAGCATGTAGTAGCCGAGTTTGTTGCGCCACCATTTGAAATGAGTCTTCTGGTTCGCTGTGTTTTTTTCTTTATGCGAGAGGATTTGAAGTTCGTAGCGGTCGATCAGGTCGGAAACGGTGTGCTTCTTCGCTTCCGCTTTGGTGAAATGGCGATTGTTGCGGATGTCGGACTCGGTGTCCTGCGCCCATTTCTTTGCATCTGTCTTGCGGTCAAATGTCGCTGATTGGGGTGGGTAGCCCTTGAGACGAACCAGGGCGCGATACTTGATTTTACCGTCGGAGCCTTTTCTTTCTTGGATGACCGCCATGACTTCCCCCTGTCGCTCTTGACTGCCAATTGTGCTGATTGCTTGCAATCTACTGTACCATGAGTGTACCAAGAGAAAAAAGACAAAACAAAAGGCCTAGCCGTGATCAGCTAAGCCTCTGTTTTTATTGTGGTACCGAAGGCCGGAATCGAACCGGCACGCCCGAGGGCATCGGTTTTTGAGACCGACGTGTCTACCAATTCCACCACTTCGGCATGAGCGGGTTGATTATATTCCCCCGCGTTTTTTTGTCAAGCCTTGAACGGCTTTCGTACCCATCCCCTGCCGATTATAGCAGTCTGTGCCCCCGGGGGACTCCCCGGTGTTGTCGGCAAAAATATCCAAGGCTCCATTTTTTTGCAAAATATTATTAATTATTTCACACAAAAAGCTTGAATAGATTTCGCAAACAATACAAAATAGCGGGAATTTATCGACAGCAGTGTTTTATCCGGGGGAGGGGGGCAATGAGTGAGTCCTGTCAATATGCAGTAGCGGATCTGAGTTCCGATACGTATCAGCGCACTTCGGCGAATCTGTTTTCGCTGCCCCGCTTGACCGAGGGTCTGTGAGTGAACCACGAAGTAGATGACATGCCTGTTGCAGTGACGCAAAAGACCCTTGCCTCCGTGGTGCCGGTCTCTCCGCGGCTGGTCGATTCCTGCATCGTCCAGTTGGGGGAGATTTCCGCTGCGCTGGAAGGGTTGTCCATGCGGGCCGAGCAGCAGTTTCTGGCGATCGGCGGGGAGCTCCAGGGCATGTATCTGCGGGCCAGCGATGTCTCGAAGCAGGCCGCGGGAATTTTCGATATGGTGCTGGGCGAAAAGGCCGAGGCCGTCCGGACGGGGTTGCAATCGCTGCTCAACCGCCTCGGTGAACACCTCCAGCAGGTCCTGAAAATGGCTGATCAGGGGAACCGGACCCTGGGGGAACTGCTTGTTCTGCTCGAGGATCTTCCCGAACCCCTGAACGGATACCGGGAGATTGCCAAGACCTTGCAGATGCTGGGTGTGTCCACCCGCATAGAAAGCTCGGGGGCGGAACGGTCGGCGGAAGGGTTTCACCTGCTTGGGACAGAATTGAAAAATCTGGAGCAGGCGATCGAGGTCAAGGTCGAGCGGATCATGGGACGGCTTGATTCCCTCGCGACCCTGTGCCGCAGCGCCCGCGAGCGGGTCACGTCGATCGAGTCGCGCCGCGCCGGGCTGATCGGCGAGGGGAGTGAGCTGGCGGATTCAGTGATGTCGGCGGTGGTGGAAAAGAACCGGCTGGCGGCCGAAACCACCCGCACCCTGTCAAATCGTTCCAACGAAATCACCGCGAGTATCGGTGAGGTTGTGACCTCCCTTCAATATCAGGATATTACCCGCCAGCAGATCGAACATGTGCAGATTTCCCTGGGCGAGATCAGCGCCGAACTGGGCAATGTCGCGACCTCGGGGAATCTTGCCCGGGGGGCGGAAGTCCTGCAGGTGGTCGGCGAGGTCTGCCGGATTCAGGCGGCTCAGTTGACCCATTCGCGTGATGAGCTGGATACCGCGATCAAGCGGATTCTGGACGGACTGCTCGATGTCTCGGGGACGGTGACGGCGATTGCCGCTGACATGCAGCAGGCTGCCGGAGCCACCGAGAGGGACGGCGGCAGCGTTTTTTCCGATCTCGAAGGCGCGGTCAACAGGATCTCAGCGACCCTCAACCAGGAGATCGCCACCACCCGCGAGGCGCAGGGGGTGATCGGCTCGGTCCTCGCTGAGGCGACTGAGATGTCCGGGCTGGTCGGCGAGATCAAGCGGCTCGGCCTGGAGATGAAAATCATCGCCCTGAATGCGGGGATCAATGCGACCAATGTCGGCGGTGGTCAGCCCTCTCTGGAAGTGATCGCGCAGGGGACGCAGCGGCTTTCGAAGCGGGTCTTCAGCCAGACGGAGACTCTCTCCACCGGGCTGGGTGAGCTGATCGTCTCTTCCCGGCGGCTCGCCGGTGCGGCAACCGGGGAGGCGGAGGATAACACCCTGGCCCAGCTTGAAGGGCTGTCGCAGGAGTCGGCGGAGCTTTTGCAGTCTCTGCAGCAGCTCTATGCAGAGGTTGTCGCCAGGCTCAGCGAGATGGAGAGTGCCTCGCGGACGCTGGCGGCCGATATCGGCGCAACCGCTTCTGCGTTTACCATCCACACCGATTCCAGGCGGACAATCGACGAAGCCGTGACCTGTCTTTCGCAGATTGCTCACCTGGTGGGGGATCGCGGAACGGTTGCCACTGCGGTGGATCACAGCTATCTGCAGACGCTGCGGGAAAGGTTCACCATGCAGAGTGAACGTGATGTCTTCAACCGCGTTCAATCCGCCGAACAGGGTGGGGACGGGCCGGCAGAGAAGGCCGCAGCCGAACACGATTTTGGCGATAATGTTGAGTTCTTTTAGGCGGCTGTTGCAGCATCAGCCTGATGGAGACAGAGATTATGAGTAAAAAGAAGACGCCCAAGACGGAAGAATATGGCGAACTGGCGCTGGCCGGAGAGCAGACAATCCAGAGAATCGCTGAGCTGAAAAAACAGCTGCTCGCGGCGCTGAAAGAGCAGGATCGGATGGCCATCAACCTGCAGGACGTTACCAGGGCCGACCTGACCTTTCTCCAGCTGCTCTGTTCGGCGCACCGGACGGCCCAGCGCTCCGGCAAGCGTCTCTCCGTCGCCAATCTATCCGCCGCTGTCGTGACTGCGGTCACCGACGCCGGATTTGTCCGGAACAACATGGCCTGCGGCCAGGATTGTTCCGACACCTGCCTCTGGTCTGAGCGGTGACCGGCGGCTTAACCGAATTGCTTGTTCCAGATTGATTTCAGGTTTATTAGATACCGTTGCGAAGTGCAAAGGGAGACGTTATGGCGAAGAAAATTATGGCAGTGGATGATTCAGCGACGATCCGCCAGGTGTTGAGTTTTACCCTGCAGGGTGCCGGATTCGAGGTCATCGAAGCGGAAGATGGTCAGGCTGCTCTGGAAAAGCTGGCAAATGATCCTCCCGATATGCTGATTACCGATCTGAACATGCCGCGCATGGACGGTATCCAGCTGATCAGGGAGGTCCGGCAGTCGTCCTGGGGCAAGTTCATCCCGATTCTGATGCTGACAACGGAATCGCAGGAGGCGAAGAAGCAGGAAGGGAAGGCGGCCGGGGCTTCGGCATGGCTGGTCAAGCCGTTCAAGCCCGAGCAGCTGCTGGCGATCATCAACGTGGTGCTTCTATGACAATGGATCAGTACGCTGAAACGTTCCGCGAGGAAACCCTGGAGCTGCTGAGCGAGCTGGAAGTCGGTCTGCTGGAGCTGGAGCAGAATCCGGAAGACGTCGATGTGATCGGCCGGGTGTTCCGGGCCCTCCATACGGTCAAGGGGTCGGCGGGGATGATCGGATTTGATGAGATCTCCCGGTTTACCCACGAAGTGGAAACGGTCTTTGAGCTGGTCCGCAGCGGCGGTCTCCCGGTGACCGGGGAACTGGTCAACCTGACCCTGGCGGCGCGGGACATCATCAGGGAGATGCTGGACAAGAACCTCGCCGGTGAATCCGCGGACACTGAAATCGCCGAACAGCTTGTTGCCGCACTGCGGGGGCTGGTTCCGACCCAGGACGATTTTTCTGCGAACGGCGTTGCCGAAACGGCAGAACTGATCGCCAGCGGGGACAATGAGACCTCCTTCCATATCCGCTTCCGTCCGCCGGCAAACATTTTCCATCGCGGAATCCAGCCCCTGGGTTTGCTGCAGGAACTTACGCGGCTCGGGTCCTGCAAGGTGATCGCCCAGACCGACGCGATTCCCGGGCTCGACGAGCTTGACCCGGAACTCTGCTACCTGTACTGGGACATCATCCTGACCACCGAACATGATGAGGACAGGATTCGCGACGTATTTATTTTTGTCGAGGATGACTGTGAGCTGAAGATTCTGCCTATCAACGAAGATCTGCTCGCCCAATCGGGAGAGGGGGGGCGGCTTGGTGATATCCTCGTCCAGCATGGCGACCTGTCGCGCGATGACCTGGAGCGGGTTCTGCAGGCGCAGAACAAGCCGAAGCTCGGCGAGGCCCTGGTGCAGGCCGGGGTGGTCACCGGTGCGCAGCTGGATGTGGCGCTGGAGGTGCAGGCGGAGGTCAAGCGGCAGAAACAGAAACGGGAGGCGGTCGAGGAGTCCAGCAGTATCCGGGTCCGTTCGGAAAAACTGGACAGCCTGGTCGACCTGATCGGCGAACTGGTCACGGTCCAGGCTCGCCTGAGCCAGACCACTGCCGGACAGGACGACCCGGTACTCAATGAGATTGCCGAAGAGGTGGAACGCCTGACCTGGGAAATGCGCGATCACATCCTGAACATCCGCATGCTGCCGATCGGAACGACCTTCAGTCGTTTCCAGCGACTGGTCCGCGACCTGAGCCAGGAACTGGGCAAGGAGGCGGTGCTGGTCACCGCAGGGGCAGAGACCGAGCTGGACAAGACCGTCATCGACCGGCTGGGTGACCCGCTGGTTCACCTGATCCGCAATTCGATCGACCACGGTCTGGAATCTCCCGAAGCCCGGCGTAAGGCGGGCAAGCCCGAACAGGGAACGATCTTCCTCTCTGCGAGCCACTCCGGGGCCAATGTCATTCTCGAGGTGCGCGACGATGGCGGCGGCATCAACCGCGATGCCATCCGTGACCGGGCCAGGTCCCGGGGGCTGTTGACCAGCGAGATGGAAACCAGCGAGGCTGAACTGATCAATCTGATCTTCAGCCCCGGGTTCTCAACCGTAGGCGAGGTCTCGAGTGTCTCCGGCCGCGGGGTCGGTATGGATGTCGTCAAACAGGCGATCGACAGCCTGCGGGGCACGATCACGGTTACCAGTGCCGCGGGGAAGGGGACCACCTTCACAATCAAGCTGCCGCTGACCCTGGCCATCATCGATGGGCTGCTGGTTCAGGTGGCCGGCGAGAAGTTCGTGCTGCCGCTCTCCGCGGTGGAAGAATGTATCGAGTTGAGTCGTCAGGACGTGGCCAATGCCAACAACCGCAACCTGATCAAGGTCCGGGGAGAGATTGTCCCCTATCTGCGCCTGCGCGAACGGTTCAGCCTCAATGGCACCCCGCCGGAGATCGAGCAGGTGGTAATCGCCGAGGCGATGGGCCAGCGGGTCGGATTCGCCGTCGATCATGTGATCGGCGAACACCAGACGGTGATCAAGGCGCTCGGCCAGATGTACCGCAATGTCAAGGGGCTGTCCGGCGCGACGATTCTTGGCGACGGGACGGTGGCGCTGATCCTTGATCTGCCTCCGCTGGTTCAGGATGCGGAAGCGGACGAGCGGATACTGACCGATTCCATTCACTAGATTGCTGGCGCGGAGGTTTCGGACTGCTGACGCTGCCGCGCCCGTCAGATAACGCGAGAAAGAGGGCTGTCATGGAATATTTGACTTTTAAACTGGATGGGGATGAGTTTGCCGTCGACGTCCTGAAAACCCGCGAGATTGTCGACCTGCGGACCGTGACCAAGGTCCCGCAGAGTCCGGATTTCATGCTCGGGGTGATCAACCTGCGCGGCAGCGTGGTTCCGGTGATCGATCTGCGGCTGAAATTCGGCATGGAGAAGGTGGCGGCCGGCCAGTCGACCAGCATCGTGGTGATGGATGTTCTCGTGGGGGGGGAGACGTTGATCGTCGGAGCCATGGTCGATTCGGTTGAGGAGGTTCTGGGACTTGACGACAGCCAGATCGAACCGGCTCCGCGGATCGGCACCCGTCTGAACACCGAGTTCATCAAGGGAATGGGCAAGCAGGACGAGCAGTTCCTGATCATCCTCGACATCGACCGGGTGTTCTCGACCGACGAACTGGCGATGGTGCAGGGTGCCGCCGAACAACCGGCCTTTGCCGAGTGACCGGCGGCGATGCTGCGGAAAAGAGTGTTTGCTTATGATGGTCAATAAAACGGTCAGGTTC
Source organism: Desulfuromonadales bacterium (assembly GCA_032251255.1). Taxonomy (GTDB): domain Bacteria; phylum Desulfobacterota; class Desulfuromonadia; order Desulfuromonadales; family Geopsychrobacteraceae; genus BM509. The sequence goes on along the minus strand of JAVVDY010000024.1, from coordinate 35,795 downwards.
GATCTGTTCTCCAGCCATATTTCGGAGCAGGACTTCCAGCGCTTCAGCACCCTGATTTATGACAGCTGCGGAATCAAGATGCCGCCGCACAAGAAGACCATGCTGGAATCCAGGCTGCGCAAACGGCTGCGCGCTCACGGCATGAACAGCTTTGAGGAGTACAGCACGTATCTCTTCAGTGAGCAGGGGATGAAGAACGAACTGGTCAGCATGATAGACGTCGTGACCACCAACAAGACCGATTTCTTCAGGGAGGCGGCCCATTTTGAGTTTTTGACCAAGCTTGCCCTGCCGCAGCTGGTCGAAACCCGGCGGGCCGGGCTGGACCGTCCGCTGCGGGTCTGGAGTGCCGGTTGCTCCTCCGGGGAGGAGCCCTATACCCTGGCGATGGTCCTGAGCGAGTTTGCCGGGAGCGTTCCCGGCTTCAGCTTTTCGATCATGGCGACGGATATCTCAACCCAGGTGCTGGAGAAGGCGAGGCTGGGAATCTATCCGCTGGACAAGGTGGAACCGGTGGCTCTCGAGCTGAAGAAAAAATACCTGCTGCGCGGCAAGGGGGAGCAAGCCAGCCGGGTGCGCGTGGTCCCGGAACTGCGGTCACTGGTCAGCTTTCGCCGGCTCAATTTTCTCGACGATGATTTCGGCATCAGCGAGCCGCTGGATATTATCTTCTGTCGCAACGTGATCATCTATTTCGATCAGCCGACCCAGAAAAAACTCCTGTCCAAACTGGCCGGCCATCTGCGGCCCGGCAGCTTTATTTTCATGGGGCACTCTGAGACGTTGAACGGGCTGGAGCTGCCGCTTGCTCAGGTGGCACCGTCCGTGTACCGGAAAAACTGATTGCAATGAAAAGGAAGATCCCGTAAATGGCCGAACCTGTAAAAGTCCTGATTGTCGATGACTCAGCGGTTGTTCGCCAGGTGCTCAGCCAGGTGTTGGCGGAAGACCCGGCGATTGAGGTGATCGGCACCGCGGCGGATCCCTATCTGGCGGCGGAAAAAATCCGCAAGCAGGTGCCTGATGTCATCACCCTGGATGTCGAAATGCCGCGCATGGATGGTCTGACGTTTCTGCAGAAGATCATGAGCCAGCACCCGATTCCGGTGGTGATCTGTTCCACGCTGACGACCAGGGGGGCGGAAGCGACGCTCAAGGCGATTCAGTACGGCGCCGTCGAAATCATCAACAAGCCGCAACTGGGGACCAGGGATTTCCTCGAAGATTCGAGGGTGATGATCTGCGATGCGATCAAGGCGGCGGCCCAGGCCAAGCTCAAGAAAATATCCGAAACGCCCCAGCGGGTTGTCACTCCGAAGCATACCGCGGATGCCGTGCTCAGTCGGACAACGTCGAACAATGTGCTGAAAACGACCGAGCAGGTTGTCGTGGTCGGTGCCTCCACCGGAGGGACGGAAGCCCTGCGTCAGTTCCTCCAGGATCTGCCCCTTGATGCTCCGGGGGTCGTGGTTGTTCAGCATATGCCGGAACATTTCACCGCGGCGTTCGCCAGGCGTCTTGACGGGATCTGCGGGGTGACGGTCAAGGAGGCTGCCGATGGGGACGCGGTGATTCCGGGCCGGGCGCTGATTGCGCCGGGAAACCGGCACCTGCTGCTGAAGCGGAGCGGCGCGCGCTACTACGTCGAGCTCAAGGACGGTCCGCTGGTCTGCCGCCATCGCCCCTCGGTGGACGTGCTGTTCCGTTCCGCCTCCCGTTATGCCGGACAGAATGCGATCGGCGTGATCATGACCGGGATGGGAGATGACGGTGCCCGCGGGATGCTGGAATTGAAAGAGGCCGGCGCCATCAACTTCGCCCAGGATGAGGAAACCTGTGTCGTCTTCGGAATGCCCAAGGAAGCGATCAAGCGGAACGCTGTCGATAAAGTGCTCCCCCTGGAAAAACTGGCGGCCGCAGTACTGAGGGCAAGCCAGGCCAGGGCTCCGCAATAAACCCGATTTTGGAGGTTGTGAATGAGTAAGGAACTGACTGCCCATGAATTGATGGACCAGGAGCTGGTTGATACCATCAGGGATCGTCTTGACAGTAACCGCAAGGCTCTTCACGACCTGCGGGAAGTGACCCGGCAGCTTGAGATGATGAACCGGAAGCTGCAGGAATCAGAAGCGTTGAAAAGCCACTTCCTGTCGAATATCCGTAACGAGATCAATAATCCGCTGACCTCGATCATGGGGCTGTCGCGCCAGCTGATTGCCAAACCCGACGCTGTCGAGAACACCGCGCTGGTCGGGCCGATGATCTACCTGGAGGCGTTCAACCTGGATTTTCAGCTGCAGAATATCTTTATTGCGGCGGAGCTTGAGGCCGGTGAATCCCTGCCGGCCTACGCCAGGGTTGATGTGGCCGGGGTCGTCGATACGGTTCTCGACCAGCAGGGTCATCAGCTGTCGCGAAAAAACATCGCGCTCAAGGTGACGGTTGAGAAGCCCCTGCTTTTTGTTTCCGATGCGCACAAGCTGCAGATCATCATCATGAACCTGCTGAGCAATGCCCTGGAATTCAGCCCGGATGGCGGCGAGGTCGAAATACGGGCGGAACCGCGTGACGGTGGCCTTTACCTGATGGTCCGGGATGGCGGGATCGGGATCGCCGCCGCCGACCAGGACCAGGTGTTTGATCGCTTCAAGCAGCTTGAGAGCGGCACCACCAAAAGACACCCCGGTCATGGCCTCGGCCTGAGCATCTGCAAATCGCTCGCCGAGTTGATGGAAGGGTCGGTCACGCTTGTCAGTGCTCCCGGGGAGGGCTGCAGGGTTGAGGTGTTCCTCCCGGAGGTCAGTATTGACGTGAATATGACCGCCCAGGACAGCAACGTGTTCCTGTTTGACGAACCTGAAGAATTTTAGCGGGTCGGCCTGATGATGGTTCCTGACACCGCTTCTCCCGAGCTGAAGCATTACCTTTTCCCCGGCGCCCTGTTCGTCGACCCTCGACCGCACCTGGTGACGACGGTGCTCGGGTCCTGCGTGTCCGTCTGCCTGTGGGATTCCGAGCGGCACATCGGCGGGATCAACCATTACCTGCTGCCGTTCTGGAACGGAGAAGGTCTCGCAACCCCCAAATATGGCAATATCGCAATCGAAAAACTGTTCAGGGGGATGCTCGATCTCGGCTGTCAGAAAAAAAATCTGATCGCCAAGGTCTTTGGAGGCGCGGCCCTGTGGGAAAATCAGCCGGGCCTGCTGCGGGTCGGCGACCGCAATGCAGAGCTGGCCAGGGATATGCTCAGGGAGTACCAGATTCCGATTGTCGGATCTGACCTGCTCGGTGGGCAGGGGCGCAAACTTATTTTCAACACCGGAACCGGTTCGGTATTGATGCGCCGCAACCGTTCCAACCTGAACAAGGGAGATGGCTAAGGTTCGAGCGGTTCCGCTCGGGTTCAGATGCCGGTCCGCTGGCGAACCGTCTCCAGCAGTTCCCGCCAGGTTTCCCCGCGCCGCAGATGACGATTTTCGATACTCTCCACCGGCAGCAGGTCGATCATCGAGTTGCTGAGAAAAACCTCGTCAGCCGAGTAGAGCTCTTCAAGAGGCAGCCCCCTTTCGACTGTTGTCAGCCCCAGTTCCGTCGCCGCACCGAACAGCTGCTGGCGCATCACCCCGTCAAGCACCAGGGTGCCGAGCGGCGGGGTGATCAGCTTGTTGCGGATCACGGCGAAGATGTTGCTGTAGCTTCCTTCCAGGACCAGCCCTTTTTCATCGATGAAGAGAGCTTCCCGGGCGCCCCGGGCCCGGGCATAGTCGGCGGCATAGAGGCAATCGGCATGATTGCCCCGTTTCATCTGCGGCAGGTGGCTGAGCGGGTTGCTGCGCCGGTTGGGGGCAAGCACGCACGCGGTGCCCCGCTCGCGCTCAGCATCCGAAGGTTCCTGCGCCTCCACGGCGGTGAGCAGAAACCAGCTCCGATCGGCCGACGGCAGACTGAAAGCGGAACAGTCCCCCCGGCTGAGGGTCAGGCGCAGCCTTGACACCGGTGCGGTCAGGCCGGCTGCCATCTGGCGCAGGGCGGTTTCGAGCGGTTCCCGTGTGCAGGGGAAGTTGAGCAGCCGGGCCGAACGTTCCAGCCGGTCCAGGTGCTCATGCATCAGCAGGATCCGGTTGCCGCGCGCCTTGAAGGTCTCGAACAGGGTGTCGCCGTAGAGAAACCCGCCGTCGTTGATCGACAGGCCGGCCTCTTCCCGCGCGACAAAGCGTCCATTGATATTGACCAGCATGGGCTATTCCTCCAGCGCCTTCTGCAGCGCGGCCCCCTTGGCAAGGCATTCCTGCCATTCCTGTTGCGGGATCGAATCGGCAACGATTCCGGCCCCGACCTGATAGGTCAGCGTCTGGCCGAGCAACTGGTAGCTGCGGATCAGGATGTTCAGGTCCATCTCGCCGGTGGCGCTGAGGTAACCGGCACTGCCAGTATAGCTCCCCCGGCCGAGCGGTTCCAGCTCATCGATGATCTCCATGCAGCGTTTCTTCGGCACCCCGGTGATGGTTCCGCCCGGGAAAGTGGCCTGCAGCAGGCTGAACGGATCCCGGTCGTCACGGAGTTCGCCGCGTACATTGGAAACGATATGGCTGACGTGGGAATAGCGTTCCAGCACCATCAGTTCGTCCACCTCAACCGTTCCGGCCCGACAGACCTTGCCCAGATCATTCCGTTCCAGATCGAGCAGCATGATGTGCTCGGCCCGCTCCTTCGGGTGGGCCAGCAGTTCCTGCTCCAGCTGGCTGTCGCGTGGCGGGGTGAAGCCGCGCGGCCGGGTGCCGGCGATCGGCCGGGTCTCCGCCAGGCGCCCCCGCAGGGAAACCAGCCGTTCCGGCGAGGAGGAGATGATCTCCAGCCCGGGGTAGCGCAGCAGGCAGGCGAAGGGAGAGGGATTGATGGCGCGCAGCCGCCGGTAGAGGTCGACGCCTGTGGCGATGACCCGGGCGTCGAAACGACAGGAGAGATTGGCCTGGTAGACGTCTCCGGCGGCGATGTAGTCCTTGGCGCGGCGCACCATTGCTTCAAAATCGGCCTGCGCGATGGTCGCCCGTGGCGGCTGGAGGACGTTGACCCTGGGCTGCTCGAGGCCGAGCCGTTGGCTGGCCCGGACCGCCTGCTCCAGCTGTTGCAGGTCCTCCTCCGGATCGAGCGATGCCAGGGTCAGCTGGCGCTTTTCATGATGATAAACCGCAGCCAGGTCGACCCAGTCGAGATACAGCTCGGGGATCGGCAGGTCGCGATGGCTGTTGTACGGCAACTCTTCGATCTGGTGGACCAGGTCGTAGCCGAAGTAGCCGAAAAACCCTCCGGGGAAAGGAGTAAGCGGGGTCGGATCGACCGATCGCTCAGCCAGAATTCCCGCCAGCATCTGCAGCGGGCTGCCATGCAGTTGCTGGCGACGGTCCCCCTTGATGCGAAACAGGCGGCCCCGTTCAAGGACAAAGCTGTCGCGCACCCGCAACGGGACGATGCTGTAGCGGCCGGTCTTTGGCAGCGGGTTGAGCGATTCCAGCAGGCCGGGCCCCTGCGGACAGACATGCAGATAGAGTCGCAGGGGATCGAATTCGGGCAGCGAAAAACTGTGAACGGCAATGGACATCTGTATACCAGGACAGGGGGCCGATCAGCAGGACAACGGGCCAACCGGAAACAGAAAAGGGGTCAACCGCTGACGGTCAACCCCTTTGACTTTATTTGGTGGAGCTACGCGGGATCGAACCGCGGACCTCTTGAATGCCATTCAAGCGCTCTCCCAACTGAGCTACAGCCCCAAACAAGTGGAGCGATTTATAGCAAAGCGGACGGCCGGGTGTCAACAGGAAAATGGGGGTGCGGGGCCTGTCGCGGTGCAGGAAGCGGGGAATCGGTTCTCCCCAAAACTGGGCATGGAAACTGGACCGCCTTCATGTTACACTCCCGCAGTGCAAAACGATACTGCTGCTGCTCGCCTGTTCCCGTGCGTTTAGGCATGCTTAGCCGGGTGCCGGTCAATGTCCGGGCCACCCGCGCCCTGCTCAGGCCCCGGGCTGTTTCCTTTTGCCAGCTCTTTGCGGTTTCGAAGCGGCGGACGAGCGAGCGTGGGGGGAGGGGTTTAGCCTCCTGGCTTGCGGATGAGACCAGTAAAAACAGTCATGATAGAAGGAAGGTCACAAGGATGAAGCAGATTCAGGAACGCCTGAGAGCCCTGCCGGGGGTCGACCGGGTTCTCCAGGATGACCTCATCGTCAAACTGGCCGGGGATTTCCCCCAGACCCTGATTACCGAAGCGATTCAGCAGGTTGTCGATGACCTGCGGCAGCAGCTGCTTGACCAGGATGCGACGGTGGCAGACGAACAGCTGCAGATCGAAAATGTCGCGGCGGCGGCGGCGGAACTCTGCCGGCGGTCCGCGCGTCCTTCGCTGCGGCCGGTGATCAATGCCACCGGCACCCTGCTGCACACCAACCTCGGCCGGGCACCGCTGGCGGAGCAGGCGCTGCAGGCGATCTGCGACACCGCCCGCGGCTATTCCAACCTCGAGTTGACCCTGGAAAGCGGCAAGCGTGGCCATCGCTTCGACCATGTCGAGGCGCTGCTCTGCCGTTTGACCGGGGCCGAGGCGGCGCTGGTGGTCAACAACAACGCCGGGGCGGTGCTGCTGGCGCTGACCGCACTGGGCAAGGGGCGCGAAGCGATTGTTTCACGCGGAGAGCTGGTCGAGATCGGCGGTGCCTTCCGCATTCCCGATGTCATGGAGGCGGGGGGGCTGCGGCTCAAAGAGGTCGGCAGCACCAACCGCACCCACCTGCGCGACTACCAGAACGCGATCAGCGAAGAGACCGTCATGCTGGTCAAGGCCCACACCAGCAATTACCGGATCGTCGGTTTCACCTCTGACGTGCCGGCCAAGGAGCTTGTTCCCCTGGCCCGCGAGCATGACCTGATCGTGCTGGAGGATCTGGGCAGCGGCATGCTGTTCGATCTCTCCGGCTATGGCCTGCCGCAGGAACCGACGGTGACCGAAACGGTGGAGGCGGGGGTGGACGTGATCACCTTCAGCGGTGACAAGCTGCTCGGCGGCCCCCAGGCGGGAATCATTGTCGGGCGCAAGGACCTGCTGGACAAAATCAAGCACCATCCGCTGGCTCGAGCGCTGCGCATCGACAAGCTGACCCTGGCGGCGCTGGAAACCACCCTGCGGCTCTACCTCGACCGCAAGGACGCGATCCGCAATGTCCCCCTGCTGCGGATGCTCGACGCCGAAGCGACCGGCTCGGAAAGACGCTGCAGGACGCTGCTGGAGAGCCTGCAGGGCAAGGTCGCGGCGGAGCTGGAGATGATCGACGATTTCGCCCGGGTCGGCGGCGGCGCCATGCCGCTGGCCGAACTGGCCGACCACTCGCTGGCGATCAGGCCGGACACGCTCAGTCTCGAGCAGCTGGCCTACCGGCTGCGCACCGGCCCCACGCCGGTCATGGGGCGCCTGCAGGATGAAAAGTTCCTGGTCAACCTGCGCGCAGTGAGGGATGACCAGATGGCCGATCTGACGGCGGCGTTGCTGGACGTATTGCAGAGATAACAGGTACGGTGAGGGTGTCAGGTTTTAAGCTTCAGGTCTTAAATCCCCGCCATGACAGCTAACATCTAACATTTCAAACGGTTCAGATTCACTTATGGCAGAAGTTCGCGAACAGATTATCATCGGCACCGCCGGTCATGTCGATCATGGCAAGACCGCCCTGATCAGGGCGTTGACCGGCGTCGAGACCGACCGTCTCGGTGAAGAGAAGGAACGGGGCATTTCGATCAAGCTCGGCTTCGCGCCGCTCAAGCTCCCCGATGGACAGATCGCCGGGGTCATCGACGTTCCCGGCCACGAAAAGTTTATTCCGCAGATGCTCGCCGGGGTCGCCAGCATCGACCTGGTGCTGATGGTGGTCGACGCCAACGAAGGGATTATGCCGCAGAGCCGCGAGCATTTGCAGATCATGCAGCTGCTCGAGGTCAAACGGGGCATCCTGGTACTCAACAAGTGCGACCTGGTCGAGCCGGACTGGCTCGATATTGTCGAGGAGGAGATCCGCGAACAGGTTGAGGGGACCTTCCTCGAGGGCGCTCCCTGCTGCCGGGTTTCGGCGCTGACCGGCGAGGGGATTCCCGGGCTGCTGCAGACCATCACCGAACAGATGCAGAAACTCAACGCCCGCGACTGCAGCGGACCGGTCCGGCTGCCGGTGGACCGTTGCTTCAGCATCAGCGGCTTCGGCACCGTCATCACCGGCACCCTGCTTTCCGGCACAGTGCATGTCGGCGACAACCTCGAGCTGCTGCCGAAGATGATTCCGGCGCGGGTGCGCGACGTGCAGGTGCATGGCGCGTCGGTCAAGGCCGCCTATGCCGGCCAGCGGGTCGCGCTCAACCTCTCCGGCATCGCCAGGGACCAGGTGCCGAGCGGATCGGTGGTCGGCACTTCGGGGCTGTTCCGCGCCACCCAGCGGATCGATGTGCGGCTCAAGCTGCTGAAGAACGCGCCCAAGCCGCTGAAATTCCGCGACCCTGTGCATTTCTACCTGGGCACCGCGAGGGCGGTGGGTGAGGTGGCCCTGCTCGACCGCGACGAGATGAAGCAGGGCGAGGAGGTGCTGGCCCAGATCCATCTCGACCGGCCGCTGATGGCCCACCGCCAGGATCTGTTCATTATCCGCTCCTACTCGCCGATGACCACCATCGGCGGCGGGCATGTGATCGACTCCGAACCGGTCAAGCATCGCCGCTTCCGCAAGGACGTTCTGCAGCGGCTGGAGGAGCTGGAGAGCGGCGAGCAGGGGTTCTGGTTGCAGAAACTGGATGATTTGACCTGCGCCCGGCTGCGCGACATGGAGCGCCAGACCGGTTCCAGCCGGGAACAGCTGCGCGACGGTCTCGAGCGGATGGTCGCCGATGGCTGGGCGGTGCAGCTGGCCGACCAGTACGCGGTGGTGGAGAAGGTCCGCAGCTGGAAGCAGCAGTTGCCGGAGCTGGTGGCCTCCTATCATGCCGACAACCCGCTGCTGCATGGCATCCCCCGGGCGACCCTGAAGGGCAGGTTGCCCGATGCACTGGCGACCAAAGGGTTCGAAATCCTGCTGCAGGAAGCGGTTGATGCCGGGCAGCTGGTGGTGCGCGGCGACCTGGTGGCGACCCCCGACTGGAAACCCGTGCCGGACGAGAAACAGCAGCGCCTGCTCGATCGCCTGGAGAATGCCTTCAGGAAGGGGGGCATGCAGGTCAAAAACCGCAACGAAACCCTGGAAAATCTTGATCTCGAAGGTTACGACCCGGATCCGCTGTTCCTCTGGTTGACGGTGGAGAAGAAGCTCGTCAGGCTCAACCCGGAAAGCTACATCCACAGCAGCTTTTACAAGGTTGCCCTGGACAAGCTGTGCGCCTATTTTGCCAAAAATGAAAAGCTGACGCTGGCGGAATTCCGCGACCTGATCGGCAGCAACCGCAAGCTGACCCAGGGTCTGCTGGAGCACTTCGACGGCTGCAAGTACACCCGCCGCGCCGGCGATGAGCGGGTGGCGTGGGACCTGCCCAAAGAGTGAAGGATGTGCAGCCGGAGACCAGATTGACTGAACACCGCCAATTTTTACCGCTGAGACCCGGAATCACCGGGGGGAAATCATTGGAACGGGGAAGACGTTCCCAACAGGACACTGCGATACAGAGCAAACAAACAGGAGAAAAGATACAATGACGAAGGCTCCGCGCCTGACCAGTCTGTCCCGCAGCTCGGGTTGAGCGGCCAAAATAGGTCCCGAGACCCTGGCCCAGGTGCTGGGGCAGATCCCGAAATTCAATGATCCGAACCTGCTGTCGCAGGACATCCCGTTTGCCGATGCCGGCATCTACCGGATGGACAACGGCCAGGTGCTGGTGCAGTCCCTCGACTTCTTCACTCCCGTGGTCGATGATCCCTACACCTACGGCCAGATTGCCGCGTCCAACTCCCTCTCCGACATCTACGCGGTCGGGGCGGAGCCGCAGACGGCGATGAATGTCGTCGGCTTTCCTCTCTGTCACCTCGGTCCCGAGGTGCTCGCCGAGATTCTCAAGGGGGGGGCCGAGCGGGTGCGCGCGGCCGGGGCGGTGATCGTCGGTGGCCACTCGGTGGAAGATGACGAGCCGAAGTACGGTCTCTCGGTGACCGGGGTCGCCGATTTTACCGATCTGGTCATGGCGACCGGCTGCCGGGTCGGAGACCAGCTGGTGCTGACCAAGCCGCTCGGTACCGGTCTGATCGCCACCGCCATCAAGGGTGAAGTGCTCAGCGAGGCCGAGGTTCCCGAGGCGGTCGCCGGGATGGTCGCGCTCAACCGGGACGCGTCGCGGGTCATGCGCGCGGTCGGCGTTTCTGCCTGCACCGACATCACCGGTTTCGGCCTGGTCGGCCACGCCTGCGAGATGGCCGAGGCGAGCAGGCTCTCCCTGCGCATCGACACCTCGCAGCTGCCGGCATATCCCCGGGCGCTGGACATGGCGCAGATGGGGCTGATCCCCGAAGGCGCCTACCGCAACAAGGATTTCTACCTGCCCCGGGTCGACGGCCATGAACGGATCCCCCGCGAGGAGGTTGATCTCCTCTGCGATCCCCAGACCTCCGGCGGGCTGCTGCTGGCGGTGGCCGCCGACAAGCTGGAGCTGATGCTGCAGCAACTGCGGGATGCCGGGGTTCTCGCCGTTCACGTCGGCGAGGCCCTCAGCGGCCCGTCCGGCCGTCTCAAGGTCGGGCGGTGATGTTCGGCCTGGGTTGGCCGGAGCTGTCGCTCGTCGCCTTGCTCCTGCTGCTGGTCATCGGCAGCGGACGGTTTCCCCGGGCGGCGCGTCAGGCCGGGCAGGTGGCAGGCTTTGCGCGGAAATACCGCCGACAGTGGCTGATGGTGAAGCGATTTCTGAGGCTGGGATAGACAAGGCAGACTGTTTTGGCAAAGCAGGGATGATGGTCAGACAGTTTGGCGCCGCATGTCTGCTGGACGCCGGGATGCGTTCATGAAGATCCCGGAATAACTCACGAAGTGTCCCGATTTACTGGATACACTCATGAAGAAATGCCCTTTCTGCGCTGAAGAGATTCAGGATGCCGCAATCAAGTGCCGGCACTGCGGCGAGTTCCTCGACAGCTCCAGGCTCCCCCGGCCGGCCGGGGAAACGTTTCCCTGGTACTTTCGCACCTCCACGCTGGTGGTTGTTTTCTGCATGGTCGGGCCCCTGGTGCTGCCGCTGATCTGGTTGAGGCCGCGTACTTCGCTGAGCTGGAAGGTCGGCTTGACCATTGCCATCCTTCTTTTCACCTGGATCCTCTACCTGGCGATGGAGGAGTCGGTGCGGATGCTCGAGGATTATTCCCGGCTGCTTGAAGGGCTCTAGCCTGGCGCCCCTGCACGGAAGAATGACATCACAACACAAGGCCGGGATTCAGTTAACGCTGAATGCCGGCCGTTTTCCTGCTCGATTTCAGCGCCCCTTGAAGATCGAACCCAGAATCCCCCTGACAATTTGTCGTCCAAGCTGACTGCCGACGCTGCGCAAGACACTTTTGGCCATCGCCTCACCGTAGCTTTGACGGGATGATGCTCTTTTAGGGGGGTTGTCCGATTTTTCCGGTTGTGTCGCCGCTATCTGCGTTGCGCGGGCAGCCAGTTTTTCATGGGCCGATTCCCGGTCTATGCTCTGTTCGTAGCGTCCGGCCAGCGGGCTCCGGTTGCGGATGGTCTCTCTTTCCGCCGCAGTGGCTGGACCGATGCGCGAATCAGGCGGCCGAATCAAGGTCTGCTGGACAACCGTCGGGCGGCCCTGCTGGTCAAGAAATGAGACGAGCGCCTCGCCGGTGCCCAGCTCGGTGATGACCTTTTCCGTATCGAGAAGCGGGTTGGCCCGCAAGGTCTGGGCGGCAGCACGTACCGCCTTCTGTTCCTTTGGGGTGAAGGCGCGCAGTGCGTGCTGGACGCGGTTGCCGAGTTGGCCAAGGACCGCATCGGGCAGATCGAGCGGGTTCTGGGTGACGAAGAAAACAGCCACCCCCTTGGAGCGGATCAGCCGCACGACCTGTTCGATCTTGTCGATCAGGGCCTTGGGGGCGTCATCGAAGAGCAGGTGGGCCTCGTCGAAGAAAAGCACCAACTTCGGCTTGTCCGGATCCCCGATCTCGGGCAGTTCCTCGAACAGTTCAGCGAGCAGCCAGAGCAGGAACGTGGAATAGAGTTTGGGACTCTGCATCAGCTGGTCTGCGGCGAGGATGCTGATCACTCCGTTGCCGGAGAAGTCGCAGCGCATCAGGTCGCCGAGGTCCAGCGCGGGTTCGCCGAACAGTCGCACGGCGCCCTGCTGTTCCAGCACCAGCAGCCGCCGCTGAATGGCGCCCACCGAGGCGGCGCTGACGTTGCCGTAGTCGGCGGCCAATTGCGTCGCGTTCTCCGCCGTGTAGCCGAGGATCGCGCGCAGGTCCTTGAAGTCGAGCAGCAGCAGGCCGTCTTCATCAGCCAGCTTGAAGGCGATATTGAGGACGCCTTCCTGGGTGTCGTTCAGCTCCAGCAGGTTGGCCAGCAGCAACGGGCCCATGTCTGATACCGTGGTCCGTACCGGGTGCCCCTGGTCGGCGAACAGGTCCCAGAACAGGGTGGGGAAGGCGCGCGGGGTGAAAGCTCCAAGCTCCAACTTCTGGAGACGCTCGAGGATTTTGGGATGTTCCTTTCCGGGCTGACTGAGCCCGGAAAGGTCACCCTTGACATCCGCCAGAAAGACCGGCACGCCGTTCTGCGAGAACCCTTCGGCCAGCACCTGCAGGGTCACGGTCTTGCCGGTCCCGGTGGCTCCTGCAATCAGACCGTGCCGGTTGGCGCGGTTCAGCAGGAGGCTCAGGGGCATCGCTCCACGGCCGATACAGATACCTGCGGTGTCACTCATGGGGATCTCCTTGCTCTGGAAGCGGCTGGTGTTATCGCAAGACATTATACCAGACCCGTGCAGACTTCCGCTTCCGTCCCGTCGAGGGGGGAGGACGGTTTCAGCGCAATCCCGTGACCGTGAAGGGTCCTACGCGGTGGTATCGGCGATCTTCGCAACAGGTGCGTTTTTTTTCACCGATTCAATACCGTTCTCCATCGCGGAATTCCCCGAATAGTACTCGCTCCTGCCGATTTCCTGACCGTTGGTCGCCTTGAGGATAAAATAGGGTTCACCTCTTGAATTTGTCCTGGTTTCAAAGGCCCCGTCACGGACCGCGTTTCTGCGCACCGATTCAATACCGTTCTCGGCGCTCGCCTTCTGCCTGTAAAGTTCGCTGGTCAGGATAACCTGGCCGTTGGCAGCCTTGAGGTTGAACATGAACTGCCCGTCCTTTGCCTGTTTTAATTCATATTTTGCCGCCATGCGTCTTCTCCTTTGCGATGCTGACCTTGATTGGCCATGAACGGAAGATCCTGCGTGGATGCCGTAGCGGAGGGAAAGGAAGGGGAAGAAAGGCTGCTGGTTGGCAGGTCTCTGGGTGTATGTGCCAGGGAATGGAGAGGGGACAGGACCGTCCCGCATTCTCCGTTCCCATTTTCGCAGATCACGAAGGCTGCCGGATGAGGGGGCAATGTCTCCCCCCTCTCCGGGTCCGGTCACTTTTTATGACAGCCGCTGCAAGTGGTTGGCGCGCTGCCATCGCTGGCCTTGTGACAGCCGGTGCAGAGGGTATGCGCCTTCAGCTTGTCAATGGCGATCTTCTGCGGCGGATCGGTGGGGTGACAGCTGCTGCACTCCGAACGCTCGGCATGACCGGCATGATTGAAGCTGACCTTGCCCATCGAGGCATCGTAGACCACGGTCGGCGGAGACGTGACTGCCGGCAGGGCGGACTGCTCGTCTCCCCGGGCGGTCTCAGACTTCAGGCCGGAAAGCGCCGAGGCCGCACCATGCTGGATCTTTTCGACCGTACCGGCGGTGGCCGTTTTGACGTCCTCGGTGATGGCAGCCGTCTGCTCCTTAACGCTTTCGACCTTTTGAGCCACTTCTTTTTCGACCTCGGTCACGACCTGTTCGACCTTCTCCTTAACTTCGGAGACCAGCGGCTTGACCGGTTCGGCAAGCGGATTTTTTTCCTCGGTCACCGGTGCGGCCGGCGGTGCGGGGGACGGTTCCATGATGGCAGGCTTGGCGGTCTCCTGCGGTGGGGTTGATTCCTGAGAGCAGGCGCTCACCACCAGCAGCAGGGCGGCGAACAGAGGAATAATAAATCGCATGAGAGTCTCCTGTGGTTGGCGAGAAATGGATAAGGCAAGCATACCACCTGAAGAACGCGTTACCAGCAGACAATCGCTCCCCCTGCAAAAATAATTCTTGGTACCCCGACACCTCAAGTGTTACCTTTAACACTCTGAATTCCTTGGATAATTTGACAATGGAGAGAGTATGGGAAGTGGTCTCAGCAAGTCGCTGATTCTCAAGGGCCTGCAGTGCCAGAAGGCGCTGTGGCTGGCCAAGAATCCCCCCGATTTCGAGTTCCCACCGCAGCCCGACCTCGAGGCAAAGTTCCGCGCCGGCACCGAGGTCGGAGAGCTCGCCCGGCAGCTCTTCCCCGGCGGGGTCGAGGTCCCTTACGAGGGGCTCTCCTTTCCCGCCCAGCTGGCCCGCACCAGGGAGCTGATCAGCAACGGGGCGCCGGTGATCTACGAGGCCTCCTTCTCTTTCTCCGCGGTCTTCGTCAAGGTCGATATCCTGGTGCGCGACGGCGCCGGCTGGCAGATCCACGAGGTCAAGATGGGCACCTCCGTCAAGGATGTCAACCTTGACGATGTCGCCATCCAGAGGTACGTGCTCAATGGCTGCGGCCTGTCGGTCACCGGCTCGTTCCTGGTGCATATCGACAGCAGCTATCTCCGCCAGGGGGAGATAGAGGTCGAAAGGCTGTTCCACAGCGAGGATATCAGCCTCCCGGTCGCCGCCCGCCAGCAGTCGATGGCCGAGATCGTCAGCGCATTGCGCCAGCGGCTGAGCGAGACCGGCGAGCCGGGTATCCGTATCGGACCGCACTGCACGGATCCCTACGCGTGCGACTACATCCCTTACTGCTGGCGGTTCATCGGGGAGAACACCATCTTCGAACTGCGCGGCAAGGGGGTCGACAAGTTCGGCTTCTACAACCGGGGGATCATCAGGCTCGAGGACCTTCCGCTCGACGCACTCAACCCGGCCCAGCGCCAGCAGGCAGAGGCGACCCTGACGCGGCAGGATACGCTGAACAGGGCGGGCGTCGGTGAGTTTCTCGACACCCTCTGGTATCCGCTCTGCCATCTCGATTTCGAGTCGTTCAATACCCCGATCCCCAAATACGATGGCACCCGCCCGTACCAGCAGGTGCCGTTTCAGTACTCGCTGCACATCCAGCAAAGCGCGGGGGGTGAAGCAGAGCACCGTGAATTTCTCGCCACCGGCGATAACGATCCGCGTCGCGCGCTGGTCGAGCAGCTGCTCGCCGAGATCCCGGCCGGGGCCTGCATCCTCACCTATAACCAGGCCTTCGAGAAGAGCGTGCTGCGCCAGCTCGCCGATCTGTTCCCCGACCTGGCCGGGGAGATCGGGCTGCGGATCGCCAACGTCCGCGACCTGATGGTGCCGTTCCGCAGGCGCGACGTCTACCGCTGGACGATGCGCGGTTCCTATTCGATCAAGGACGTGCTGCCGGCGATGGTGCCCGAGCTCTCCTATGACGGGCTGGAGATCGCCGACGGCTATGCGGCGATGCGCGCCTATCACGAGATGTGCGACCTGCCACCGGGTGAGGAGCGGGACCGGCTGCGCGCCGCGATGCGTGAATACTGCCGGCTGGACACCTGGGCGATGGTGAATATTTTGGCGGAACTGGAAAATTTGGGGTAGATTCCCTTTTTTCATGGAGATTCAGATGGCGCAGATGAAATTTCATCCCTTCTATGAAAGGGTGGCTGACCACTACAACTGGGGAGCTGCTGGAAAGGTGGCCTTGTCCTTGGCTGCAGGTTCTGTCTTTTTTATTCCTTATTTTATTCTGGCAGGTTCCGACGCTTTCTCCGACTGGAGTTGGTTGTTGGCAGGTTTGATCAGCTGTGCTCTTGGCTTTCTGTTTTTTGCCACGGCTACCCTGCGAAGCCTTCTTCCTCGCTGGGAGACTTTCACCGGTACAGATCACGTCGAAAAGTTTATGGGGCCCCTGACTGAGACTCTCAGTGATCACCGCTTCCTGGCCGCCGGTTTATGTACCGGCGGGCTCAATATGCTGATGGGTTTCTGTTTCGGTGTGCCATCCGCGGATCCCGCTGCAACCTTGCTTCTTTATTTCGGATTCTTTTTGGCTGGTTTCTTCTGTG
The DNA here is from genome assembly GCA_032251255.1 of Desulfuromonadales bacterium. Taxonomy (GTDB): domain Bacteria; phylum Desulfobacterota; class Desulfuromonadia; order Desulfuromonadales; family Geopsychrobacteraceae; genus BM509. Next base: position 19,446 of record JAVVDY010000024.1, on the reverse strand, counting down.
GTCTGCCAGCTTACGGTATCTGGGGGGTTCTGGTCACGGTGAACGCCTTTACCCGGGCCGCAAAAAAAGACCAGCTTGATTACACTGCTCCCGACCGGTGTGGCGGGATAGCCTTTATTGGCGAAGCGCTGGTCAAGTTCAGCGTACTGACCCTTTTCGAAGGCTGCTTGATTGCCACCTATATCCTCAAGGTGTCCTGGACTAACGGTGGCGATGACTGGGTTCAGCTGCTGATGTGGGGATGGATTGTTGTTCCCTTTCTGTTCTCCCTTCTAGTGCTGCTAAGTCCAGCCGCCAAGCTCAACCAGATGTTGTTAGATTACCGGCACACCCAGGAGCGAATATTGCAGGATCGTTGCGCCGATCTGCGGCGGCAAATCGATGGGGCTGGCATCGATGATAGCCAATTGGAAAAGCTGCATAATGAATATGCTTATCTTGCCCAGAGACGTGAAGATGTGTTTCGGATGCGCACTTGGCCCTTTGGTTCAGGGGCGACAACATCATTTGTCGGGACGTTCATCGCTAACCTCGTGCTGGCAAGTGAACTTGCAGAGAAGCTTGTTGGGTGAAGTTGAGATGTTTGCTGACCTTCTGAGTCAAAGGAATGACCATGGAAACCTTCGAGCAGAAAATCATCGTCCGCTGGGCCGATCTCGACCCGAACGGGCATGTGCGTCACTCGGTCTATTACGACTACGGCGCCCAGGCGCGGATCGGGTTTTTGAACAAGTACGGTTTTGACATCACGTGGATGGCCCGCAACCGGATCGGGCCGGTGCTGTTCCGCGAGCAGGCCAGGTTTTACCGCGAGTTGAACTCCGGTGACGAGCTGGTCATCGATGTGCAGCTGTCGGGGGTTTCGGCCGACCACCGCAAGTGGAGCATGCGCCACCGGATCCTGCGCGGCGACGAGCTGTGCGCCACCCTCGACATGGACGGCGCCTGGCTCGACCTGGAGACCCGGCGGGTGGCCGCACCGCCGGTAGAGCTGAGCGAGAGGTTCGAGAATCTGCAGCATAGCGAGGATTTTCAGCTGATTTCATCCGCAAAGGGGAAATAAGTCGGGGTCCCCCTGATTTGCTGCTTGTCCCCGGGACGGATTAAGGTTATAGACTGTCCCGTTGTTTCTCACTGCTCGCACCGCCGTCACTTCCGAGCATTTTCCCGACAGGCTTTTCATGACTGAAGAACACACGCTCAGCTTCGCCGATATGGCGCTGGCCCCGGCTATCCACCGGGTGATCGACGAAGTCGGCTACGAGACCCCGTCACCGATCCAGGCCCGGAGCATCCCGCCGCTGCTGGAGGGGCGCGACCTGCTCGGCCAGGCGCAGACCGGCACCGGCAAGACAGCGGCATTTTCACTGCCGTTGCTCAGCCGGCTCGATGCGAAGAAGAAATACCCGCAGATCCTCGTGCTGACCCCCACCCGCGAGCTGGCCCTGCAGGTCTCCGAGGCGATGCAGACCTACGCCCGTCACCTGAAGGGTTTCCAGGTGCTGCCGGTCTACGGCGGGCAGAACATGGTCCAGCAGCTGCGCCAGCTGCAGCGCGGCGTGCAGGCGGTGGTCGGAACCCCCGGCCGGATTCAGGACCACCTGCGGCGCGGCACCCTGAAGCTTGACAAGATCTCCTGCGTGGTTGTCGATGAAGCGGACGAGATGCTCAAGATGGGTTTCATCGATGACGTCGAGCAGATCCTCGAGCACACCCCGGAGGACAAGCAGACCGCCCTGTTCAGCGCCACCATGCCGCAGGAAGTGCTGAGCGTCGCCAGGAAGCACCTGAAGGACCCGGTCGAGATCCGCATCAGGACCAGGACCACCACCGTCGAAACCATCTCCCAGTGGTACTGGCAGGTCAAGGGGCTGCACAAGCTGGACGCGCTGACGCGGATTCTCGAGGCCGAAGAGATCGACGCCATGATCGTTTTCACCCGCACCAAGCTCGCCACCGTCGAGTTGGCCGAGAAGCTGGTGGCGCGCGGTTTCTCCAGCGCCGCGCTGAACGGCGACCTGACCCAGGCTTTGCGCGAGAAGACCATCGAGCGGCTCAAGAAGGGCACTCTGGACATCATCGTCGCCACCGACGTCGCCGCACGGGGGCTCGATGTTCCGCGGATCAGCCACGTGGTCAATTACGACATCCCCTACGACACCGAGGCCTACGTGCACCGTATCGGTCGCACCGGCCGGGCCGGACGCGAGGGGAAAGCCATCCTGTTCGTTGCGCCGCGCGAACGGCGCATGCTCAACGCCATCGAACAGGCCACCCGCCAGCCGATCAAGCCGATGAGCCTGCCCAGCCGCAAGGCGATCACCGATCGCCGCATCGGCCTGTTCAAGGAGCAGATCGCCGAGGTCATGGAAGCCCAGGACCTGGAGTTCTTCGAGGAGCTGGTCGACAGCTACCAGGACGAGTACGATGTCGGCTTCAGACGGGTCGCCGCCGCGCTGGCCTACCTGGTGCAGAAGGATCGACCTCTGCAGTCCGCGGAGAGCAGCGAGCCGGCGGTCGAGGAGCAACCAGCAGCGAAGCCGGCGGGGCGCAAGCCTTCGGCCGATGCCGACAAAAGACGCTACCGCATCGAGGTCGGCCTGATGCATAAGGTTGAACCGAAACATATCGTCGGCGCCATCACCAACGAAGTCCAGCTCAGCAGCAGCGCCATCGGCGCGATCAAGATCTTTCACGACTTCAGCCTCGTCGACCTGCCGGCCGACCTGCCGCCGGAGGTTCTCCGTCATCTGCAGAATGTCTGGGTCTGCGGGCAGCAGTTGAAAATCAGTGCCGATGCGGGTCCGGCCGCCGCGCGACAGGCCAAGCAGGGCAAGCGGCGGATCCCCGGCAAGGGAGGCGGCAGCCAGCGCTTCAAACCCGGTGGCAAAAAGCCGCCTGTAAACCGCCGGGGAAAGTAAGCGGAAAAGCACTTTCTTCGCGATTACCTGTCGATGAAAGGTGGGCTACAGACCTCAACAACTGTTGACATCATGAAGGAACCACCAGGCTGATCCGGATCGCGTCTTTCCGTGAGCCGAGTGGCTCAGTGGTAGTAAGAAATTCTTGCAGGAGAGCAGCACATGGACATCAACCGAAAAGCGCTGGCACATCTGGTCACCAAGCGGGTCGACAGGATTGAAAAGATCGTTGAGGGGACCGGTTATCTGCCCAGAACGGTGATCGGGGTCGCCACCTTTCTGCTCGACAATGATCTCGACATCGACCTGCTGACCGCGAAGCAGCAGGTCACCTTTGAGACGTTTCTCAAGCCGCTGCTGGAAAGTTCCAAAAAATTCCCGGTCGGCGATGCATGATCCCGCGGACAGCTCGTTTGCCAGGGTGGGTGAGTGACAGCCGGCGCGCTTGGCTTCCCGGGCGTGCCGATCTGCGCGGGATTTTTCCGCATCAGATAACTTGACTTATGTACTGGCAAATTGTTACAAGTTACCAAAGTAAGCTCCTCGGTTTACTTCTCTCCCCGGCAACACTCTCTCCGTTGCCGGGTTTTTTTTTATCCCAGGGTGCAGCCCCGAAAGAAATCAGCCTCTCGCTTCACGATGACTTCCCGATAAAGTCCATGATGCTGCTCTTGAAATCAGCCGTCACCATAACATCCCCTTGACGCATTATTCTCTGCAGGCAAACCACATTTGCTCCGGCCAACCCGATTTTGATCTGCTAGAATGTATTCTTTTGCGCGGAGGTATCTCTATGCAGCAGGGCCTGACGAAAAAACTCTCCTTTCTCGACCGCTACCTGACCCTGTGGATTTTTCTCGCCATGTTCATCGGCGTCGGCAGCGGCTGGCTTTTCCCCGGCGTCAAGGATGTCGTCAACGCCTTCTCCGTCGGCACCACCAACCTGCCGATCGCCATCGGGCTGATCCTGATGATGTACCCGCCGCTGGCCAAGGTGCGCTACGAGGAACTCGGCCAGGTCTTCGCCAACAAGAAGCTGCTCGGCATCTCGCTGCTGCAGAACTGGCTGATCGGCCCGCTGCTGATGTTCTGCCTCGCCGTGCTGTTTCTCGGCGACTACCCTGAATACATGGTCGGCCTGATCATGATCGGGCTGGCCCGCTGTATCGCCATGGTCATCGTCTGGAACGAACTGGCCAAAGGCAACACCGAATACTGCGCCGGGCTGGTCGCGCTCAACTCGGTCTTCCAGGTGCTGTTCTTCTCGGTTTACGCCTGGCTGTTCATCACCGTGCTGCCGCCGCTGTTCGGCCTGCAGGGGGCGGTGGTTGAGGTCTCCATCGGCCAGATCGCCGAAAGCGTCGCCATCTATCTCGGCATCCCCTTCGTTTCCGGAATGCTGACCCGCTTCACCCTGCTCAAGGTCAAGGGGCGGGACTGGTACGAGCAGAGCTTTATCCCCCGGATCAGCCCGATCACCCTGGTTGCCCTGCTGTTCACCATCGTCGTCATGTTCAGCCTGAAAGGGGAGATGATCGTCACCATCCCCCTCGACGTCATCCGCATCGCGATCCCTCTGCTGGTCTATTTCGTCGTCATGTTCCTGATCAGCTTCTGGATGGGGCTCAAGGCCGGCGCCGATTATTCCAAGACCGCCACCATCGCCTTCACCGCCTCCGGCAACAACTTCGAGCTGGCCATCGCCGTCTCGGTCGCTGTCTTCGGCTTGGACTCGGCGGTCGCCTTCACCGCGGTGATCGGCCCGCTGGTCGAGGTCCCGGCCCTGATCGGCCTGGTGAACGTGGCCTTCTGGCTGCAGCGGCGCTATTACGGGGGCGCCGAAGCTGCAACCTAGGCGGTGGTTGATCCGGGCGGTGGGAGTGGCTATGATGGACCAGTGTTTCGTTTTTAACGTCATTTCACCATCAAGCCTCAAACAGGAAGTTCGCGGAGTTTTCAATGGGTCTCTCGCTACAGGAGCAGCTGCTCAAGGCCGGGCTGGTCGATAAAAAACAGGTCAAAAAAGCCGCCCATGAAAAAAGGGTTCAGCATCAGAAGAAGCGCAAAGGACGGGACACCGGCGACGACGGCGAAAAGCAGCGCCTGCAGCAGCAACAGGCCGAACGCGCCGAGCAGGACCGGAAGCTGAACGCGGAACGGGCCCGGCAGGTTCAGCGCAAGGCAGACCAGGCCGCCGCACAGCAGCTGATCGCCAACAACCGCCTGCCGCTGGACGAGGGGGATGTCGCGTACCACTACGTTGCCGGCGGACAGATCAAGCGCATTGCGGTGCCGCAGGAGACCGCCGACAAGCTCGCCGAGGGGCGGATGGGCCTGGCCATGCATAACGGGGAGCTGGTGCTGGTCCCGGCCAAGACGGTGCTCAAGGTCCTGCCGCGCGATGAGGATGCGATCCTCGCCTACAATGACCCGGCGGACGCGGAGGATGAATACCCGGCGGACTGGTAGTGATGCAGACGCCCGGCGCTCGGCAGCCGGCCAACCATCCGTGGGCCGCCCCGGCCCCTAAGCCACCCGGCAGCAATCCCCGGATTGGGTTCTCCCCAGGTTCAGGTGCTCAATGAAATCGTCCGGGGGCATTGGCCGTCCGAGAAGGAAGCCCTGCAGCTCGTGGCAGTTTCGTGCCCTGAAGTATTCGAGCTGCCGCTGATTCTCAACCCCCTCCGCAATGACCTTGAGGTTGAGGCTGATGGCCATGGCAAGAATCGCTTCGACAATCGCATCGGTATTCTCATCGGCGGCGACCTGGCTGACAAAACTGCGGTCGATTTTGATCCGATCAACAGAAAAATTCCTCAGGTAGCTGAGCGAGGAGTAGCCGGTGCCGAAATCGTCGATGGACAGGCAGAGCCCGCGTTCCTTCAGCCTGGAAAGGGTTTTGAGGTTCTCTTTGGAGTTTTCCATCAGGCTGTTTTCGGTCACTTCCAGTTCAAGCTGGTGCGATTCAAGGCCGGTTTCTTCAAGGATCAGATCGATCGACTCCACCAGTCCCGGTTGCTTGAACTGCCACCCTGATACGTTGACCCCGATTCTCTCCAGTTGATGGCCGGCGTCCTGCCAGGCGCGCAACTGCCGGCACGCCGTACGCAGCACCCACTCGCCGATCGGGCCGATCAGCCCCGTTTCTTCCGCGATAGGGATAAACGTGTCGGGCGGGACGATTCCCAGCTTCGGATGCTTCCAGCGCAACAGGGCCTCGGCACCGACCACCCTGTCGCTGCCCAAATCGACCTGGGGCTGGTACACCAGAAAAAACTCGTCCCGCGACAACGCTTTGCGCATGCTCGCTTCAAGCTGATAACGCTCAACCGCCCTTTTATTCATCTTGCTGCAAAAATACATGTAGGCGTTGGGACCGTTCTTTTTTGACTCGTACATGGCCATGTCGGCATGTCTCTGCAGGGTCAATGGGTCGCTGCCATCATCGGGGGCAACCGCAATCCCGATGCTTGACGAGATGTGGACCTCGTGACCGTCAAGCACAAAGGGCTGGCTCAGGACGTTCTGTAACCTTTCGATCAGCTGCGTGACGCCGTAATAGGTTTTCAGCCCGGTGATCAGAAGGACAAATTCGTCACCGCCGACCCGCGCCAGGGAGTCGCATTCACGGACAAGTTCCTCCAGGCGCCTGGCAACCGCCTGCAGCAGCTGGTCTCCCTTGGCGTGACCCAGGGAGTCGTTCACATCCTTGAAGCGGTTGAGATCTAGAAATGCCAGCGCGACTTTGGTCTTGTCACGTTTTGCCCGGTGCAGGGCCTGGGTCAGGCGGTCTTCGAGCAGCCTACGGTTCGGCAGGCCGGTGAGATGGTCAAAGTAGGCCAGTTGACGAATCTCTTCCTCGGTGTTTCTGCGTTCTTCCACATCGGCATGAATGCCGATCATGCGCAACGGTTTGCCTTTTTTGCTCCGCTCTACAACCTCGCCCCGCGCCCTGAGCCATATCCAGTCCCCATCTTTGCGGAGAAAGCGGAATTCAACCTCGTATGTCTCCAGTTCCCCTTTTATGGTGTCATTAAAGGCCCGGCTCACCGCGTGCTGGTCGACCTGGTGGACGCGTTGCATGAAGTTGTCGAAAGAAGGCGCGAAATCGTCGGGCTGATAGCCCGCCATGGTGTAATAGGTCGGATCGAAATAGCAGCTGTTGTTCTTGATGTCATAATCCCACAGGCCGATATTGGTCGCCTGGAGGGCCATGGAGAGTCGCTCCTGGCTTTTGGCAAGAGCCTTTTCCGAACTGAATTTTTCTGAGGCGAAATGGCCCATCCTTTTGAGGAACAGCAGGGTCAGCGTCGCTACGGCCAAAAAGGCCAGGGCCAGGACCGGAAAGAATTTTTTGAGCAGAGTGATCCCGGGGGTGCTCAGTTGCCAGTTCAGCTCGCCCACGGCCTCTCCTTCAGGGTTGATGAGCGGCAGGGTTCCGCCCCCCGTTGACGAAAAGGGTTTGTTCACCCGGAGATCTTCGAGCAGATAATCATCGGCGATTTTGGCCAGGAACTCTTCATCCAGGGACCTTATCAGCACCAGGGCAGGTCTTTGGGGGCCGGCCGCGGTCTTCGTGGTCGGACGCTCGGCGGTGATCACTGCCGCCGCAACCATCACGGCCCTGCCCTGGTGCCACAGGATCCCGCAGGCGGGCCGCGGGTCATCTGCCGGGGTGGAACGCGTCTGCTGAAGCAGGGGCTTGATCTCCGGAGGAAGGTTGGCAAGCAGGTCGGGGCTGGCGAGTTCCGCACCGTCAGCAAAGCCGATAATCGTTCGATCGTCGCCGCTAATTGCATAGCTCTGATGGATGCCGAACGAATCGAACAGGTGCGTGCCTATGTTGTTGCTCGCCCAGTCACGGTCGAGTTGCTCGACGAGGTTGCGGATCGAGTCGTCCCAGAAAGCGTAGTCGCGGGCAAGGGTGCCCAGGTTGTTGAGACTGGCGAATATCGCCGATTGAGCGAGGTGCTGTTTTTGTGAAACCTCCTGCTGATCGAGGGCGTTCGCCGTCACATAGGAATACCCGCCCCCTACGATCAGGATGAGCAAAACCAGCAAGAGAAAAGGGATCAATATCTGTCTTTTCTGCAGTTGCTGTTTGCTGAGTACCGCACAATTGTTACTGCCCGTGTTGCTGTCCAAAACAGGATCCTTTCCGGAGGTGCCGAGCCGACCATGGAGGCATCTCGATATAACGATGTTATTATTTACATGCGAAGATTTACATAGTCTAATGTGGTTGTCTACCTATTTTTTAAACTTTTTTTGCTTTGCCCGAAAGGTGCCGTTGGTGGCGCCGGGAAAATCAGCAGTTGTAGTGGCTAATGAGGGTTTGTCTCAATGATTAAAGGGGTTTGTTGATTTAGATGGGAGAGTTTGTACGACGCGATTATGGGGTCCATGCTGTTTTTGGCGGCCAGCTTTGACGCTTTGATATTTCTCGAGGAGGCGTCGAGCAACTGCCTATTTAATCCGTCCGGGGAAACATGGAAATGGTTTGAGCTGTTACACACAAATTTGTAGATCAAATTTAAAACACTGTTATTTAATGTTTTTTCCGATTCTTTCACCGGTCCCGGCCGAGACGGTGCTCAAGATCCTGCCGCGCGATGAGGATGCAATCCTCGCCTACAACGACCCGGCAGATGTTGAGGATGAATACCCGACGGACTGGTAGCACATGCCTCTATCTCTTCAAAATTCCATATGTTTTTTTAACAATTAATTTGTGGATGGGGTGATGCTGTGCTACTTTTTCCACATTGAATTTTAATTCAGTGAGGGGCTGGTTCATGGTGGGGATTATTGGAAAGACTCCAGAAGGCGTTTTCGGTCAAAAGACCGAAGCGCCTTTCTTTGTATGGTCTATTATGTCTAGCTTTGTTTGGCTGACAGAACCAGGAATAATAATCCGACCGTTGAAATTTGGCTCTATAAATAAAGAGCCCAGTTGACGGACATAAAACAAGAACGCTTAAACAGGATAGGCGGAACCGCCTAATATCCCCACTGTTTTAATGGTAGAAACGTAACTGCCCGATATTTTTGTAGATAAAAACAATCTAAACACTTAAATGCGGATAGCATTGACGGACTGAAGCCAATTTCGGGAAGATAGGCGGATCCGCCTAATCCCTGTTATGCCTCTTAAAAACTGAAGATGGATATTCGACCAACAAAATCTGAAAAGCTGTTTTTAACACTTGGCTACAATAGGTTCTATGACCTTTTTGACGAAATTATTGCGGACAATTTTTGGTCAAAAGAGGATTGGTAACGCTTCAGCAAGGTGTCAAATTTATTTTCAGTTTATGCTGAGCTGTTAGCTTATGAGCCATTTAAACATGTACTTGAAGCTCTCAAGGAACAGCGTCCCCCAATGGAATCCGAAATTGGTGGCCCGCTTTTCAAATTCATTCGCAACATACTCGCACACTTCCCAGTGTTTGAAACTTGGGATGATGTTTGGGTAAGTAAGGAACTGGTCAACTGGCAAAAGGAAGGCTTGACCATCGATCGATTTCTAAAAAAATATACGGGACATAAAGAAGTTAAATACCGCTTCTGGGAGTCGGAGAAAAAGCGAATGACATACATGAGTATCCGCTTTCCCAACGAATATAAAGAAAACAAAATTTACTTGAAGGATATGGTTGCAGAGAAGGACGGTGTGAAGTTTTCGCTAATTATGATGCGGAACATATTAGACACACAAGTTGAGTCAGTAGTAGAAAAGGCATAACCAACCGCTACAGAGGGACGGAAAATACGGCGGTGGTGTTCGTAAAGCATTCAACTAGCTCAACCGGCACAGCGCCGCCCCTGAGCTTTATCCGTTAGATGAATGTATAATGCATTGAAAAGGTGTAATTTATAAAAAGCTAGGAGTAATTATGAGCGTCGAGAATAAGTCAATCCATGAATTTGATCTTGAACTAATCTGCGAATATTTTTCAAACTTAGAGCGGCAGGGACCAGGAAGCCCTGAAATAACTCTTAAAGCTTTGAGTTTTATTGATAATCTTGACGAAAACTCACTTATCGCCGACATCGGTTGCGGATCAGGTGGGCAGACAATGGTATTAGCACAACACGCACCGGGAAATATCACAGGCCTCGACCTTTTTCCTACTTTCATCGACCTGTTCAACAGCAATGTCGAAAAACTGAATCTTCAGGATCGAGTAAAAGGTATTGTTGGTTCAATGGATAATCTTCCTTTTCGGGATGAAGAATTAGACCTGATTTGGTCGGAAGGAGCAATCTACAATATCGGTTTCGAACGTGGCCTTAATGAATGGCGAAAATTTCTGAAAAAAGGTGGTTATGTTGCTGTTTCAGAAGCTTCTTGGTTTACAGCAGAACGCCCTGATGAGATTAATGAGTTTTGGATGGATGCGTATCCTGAGATAGACACTATCCCAAATAAAGTAGCACAAATGCAAAATGCCGGTTATGTCCCTGTTGCCACTTTTGTTTTGCCAGAAAGCTGCTGGATAGAGCATTTTTATGCACCACAAGTAAATGCACAGAAAGTATTCCTTGAGAAAAATTCTGGCAATATATCAGCGGCAGAATTTATAGAAAATCAACGTCATGAGACTCAATTATATTATAAGTACAAAGAATATTATGGCTATGTTTTCTATATAGGTAAAAGATATAAATAAATCTGTTCAATTATTGATGAGTCAGAATCATCTAAAAACTTAATCAATCGGACGGAAAATACGTCTGTGCTAAATTGAAAAGCAAAACCAAAAGTTTCAGTGGGTCACGCAAGTTCGCATCGCCGCCGGTTACCATGAACCGCTAGATTTTGTGCAATGGTGAATTGGAAATGAAGGCAAGCCCTGCGAACACCTTCCTTGTCTTCAAGTGGTCATTCGGCCTCACTGAAACAGATACTTTTCATTCCACCCCCTGCAACTCTCAATACCCCCGCCGCGACCGCTGCACCGTATCGAAACAGAAAATAATCACCCCGAGCCAGATCAGCACAAAGGTGATCACGTTGTGGCTGTCGAACGGCTCCTGGTAGACGAACACGCCGAGGACAAAGGCGATCGACGGGGCCAGGTACTGCATGATGCCGATGGTCGAAAGCTTGAGGGTTTTCGCCGCGGTGGCGAACCAGAGCAGCGGCAGGCTGGTGACGATGCCCGAGCCGATCAGCCAGAGGGAAACGGTCAGCTGGCTGCCGAACAGGGTGTCACAGCAGAACTGCCGGTAGAGCAGGTAGCCGAGCGCGGGGACGAGGAGGACGCTGGTTTCAACCAGCAGGCCGGGGATCGGCGCCACCGGGATCTTTTTGCGCGCGTAGCCGTAAAAGGCGAAGCTGAACGCCAGGGACAGGGCGAACCATGGCGGCTTGCCGTAGGCGAGCAGGGAATAACCGACTCCGGCTATGGCGAACAGCAGGGCCGAGGATTGCAGGCGGGAAAACCTCTCGCGCAGCAGCAGGAAGCCGATGGCGACGTTGACCATCGGGTTGATGTAGTACCCCAGGCTGGTCTCGACGACGTGGCCGCTGTTCACCGCCCAGACGTAGATGAACCAGTTGGCGGCGATCAGCAGACCGCTGGCGCACAGCTTTTTCAGGTTGCCCGCATCCCGGACGATCTGCCGCACCTCGGGCCAGCGTTTCTGCACGGCGATGATCAGGCAGAGGAACAGGCATGACCAGATAATGCGGTGGCAGATGATTTCAAAGGGGGTGACCGCCTGCAGCTGCTTCCAGTAGGCGGGCAGGAAGCCCCAGGCCAGAAAGGCGGCGAGGCCGAAGAATATGGCTGGCAGCTGTCGATTCATCTTCTCCAGGCTCTGGGCGGCGGATTGTCTCGTGAGCGGAATCCTGCAGAGGATAGTTGATACTCGCCGAAAAGGCCCGCCTAAAATATCAGGCGGGCCTTTTCGCTGCCGAGCGCGACGTTCGGGTTCCGCTCAATACCACTTCAGCCTGCTGACCTCCGACCCGGTCACCAGGCGCTCAAACTGGTCGATATCGCTCATCTCCGGCTTGCCCCGGTAATGATAGGGGATGACGATTTTCGGCTTGAACTCGTTGACCGCCGAGGCGGCCTGCTCGACGCTCATGGTGAACGGCAGGTTCATGCAGACAAAGGCAACGTCGATATCCTGCAGCGCCCTCATCTCGGGGATGTCCTCGGTGTCGCCGGAGATGTAGAGCCGCGCCCCCGCCTTGCTCAGCAGGTAGCCGTTATCGCGCCCTTTTGGGTGGAAGTTCAACCGTTCCGCGGTCGTGTTGTAGGCAGGGATGCTCTCGATTGAGATGCCTTGGGCGACCGTCGCTTCGCCGTTCCCCATCGCGGTGCCGTAGCCGAGCTGTTCGATGACCGTCGGCGAGCCGATGATCGTCGTCTTGTCTTGCTTGAGCGTTGCGAGCAGTTCCGGGGCGAGGTGGTCTTTGTGGATGTGGGTGATCAGGATCAGGTCGGGCGGGGGGAAGGCCGCGTATTCCCCGGCGTCGCCGACCGGGTCGACGTAGACCGTTGTCGCGCCGGCCTGCAGGATGAAGCTGGCGTGCTTCACCGGGGTGTAGCTGAAAACGTCCTGGGCATCGGCGGTGAGGGGGGTCAGCAGCATCAACAGGGACAGAAAGATACCGAGCTTTGTCATCGTCTCCTCCATGATTGGCATGATCCAGAGAGGAAGTATAGCCGCTGTTCCGGGATTGCCAAGAGTTCGGCAAAAGAATCCCCTGTCTTTCGGTGTCACCGCTGCACCGGCAGCATCTCCCGATTGAGCGCGTGAGTCGATAAAAACATTGGCTTTCTGACCCTTTCGCGGCTACCTTATCCGGGCCGGAATTTGGGCCAGGACTTCAGACGGGGACGCAATGACTGGAAATCGCCAGACGCTGATCAAATTGATACCGATGATCTTCGTTTTTTTATGGAGTACCGGCTTCATTGCGGCCAAGTACGCCCTGCCGTTCATCGAGCCCTTCTATTTCCTGTTCATCCGCATGGTCCTGAGCATCGCCGTTTTTATCCTCCTCTGCCTTTTCTTCCGCGCCGAGCGGCTGACCCCCCGCCAGGCCGGCCACCAGATGGTCACCGGGTTTTTGGTGCACGGCGCGTACCTGGGCGGGGTGTTCGCGGCGATCAAGTGGGGAATGCCGGCGGGGATCACCGCGATCGTGGTGGGCGTGCAGCCGGTGCTGACCGCCTGCCTGGGGTGGCGCTTTCTCGGCGAGCGCCTGCGCCCCCTGCAATGGCTGGGGCTCGGACTGGGGCTGGCCGGGGTGGTCACGGTGCTGCTCAGCACCCACCGGCAGGTGGGCGTTGTGCTGACCTGGCCGGCGGTGCTGGCGGCCATCGCGGCGCTGGTCGGCATCTCCCTCGGGACCCTCTACCAGAAACGCTTTGGCGGCGGCAGCAACCTGCTGGCCGGGTCGGTCTGGCAGTATCTCAGCGTGGCCCTACTGATGGCGCTGATGACCTGGATCTTCGAGGTGCAGGAGGTGGTCTGGGATATGCAGCTGATCCTCGCGCTCGGCTGGCTGGTCCTCGGAATCTCGGTCACCGCCATCCTGCTGCTGATGTACATGATCCGCGAGGGGGCGACGGCCAGGGTGGCAAGTTATTTCTACCTGGTCCCGCCGGTTGCCAGCATCGAAGCCTGGATCCTGTTTGGTGAATCGTTGTCGGCCGTGGCGATCGCGGCGATCACGGCAACGGTCCTCGGCGTCTACCTGGTGGTCAGAAAAGGTTAGTGGAAAAAAACAGCCGTAATCAGGGGGGCACGCAGACAGGGAGGACTATTCGGGATAAACTCTGGTGGTGAGCTCTTCTGCCGGTGTCCCCGGTGGCTCTGTGGCGACCCCGTTGTGTTGTCTGCAGTTGCGCAATGCGTGCTTTCCCTCACCAAGGTTCTGCCGATGGTTAATTCCGATTACCAGGCTCCCTTCCTCTTCCGCAACGGCCACGTTCACACCATCTGTTCGACCGTGTTCAGAAAAGTGAATGACGTCTCCTACCGGCGCGAGCGGATCGACACCGCCGATCAGGATTTTCTCGATCTGGACTGGTCCACGGTCGGCGGCGACAGCCTGGCGATCATCTCCCACGGGCTGGAGGGTGATTCCCGGCGTCCCTATGTCAAGGGGATGGTCCGGGCGATGAACCGGGCAGGGATCGACGCGCTGGCCTGGAACTTCCGCGGCTGCAGCGGCGAGACCAACCGGCTGCTGGGGCTTTACCACAACGGCTCGATTGACGATCTGCACGCTGTCGTCTGCCACGCCGCACCGGCCTACAAGAGGATCTTCCTGATCGGCTTCAGCATGGGCGGCAACATGGGCCTGCTCTACCTGGGCAAGCTCGCGAAAGCGGTGCCCCGGCAGGTGCAGGGGAGCATCAGCTTCTCGGTCCCCTGCGACCTGACCGACGCCTCCGTGGCGCTGGCCAGGAAGGAAAACACCCTTTACATGAAGCGCTTCCTGCTGTTGCTCCATCAGAAGATCAAAATCAAGAAAGCTCATTTTCCGCGGCAGATCGATGATCACGGGTATCACAGGCTGAAATCGTTCAAGGATTTTGACGGCCGCTATACGGCCCCCATTCACGGCTTTGCCAGCGCCGAGGACTACTGGCAGCAATGCAGCTGTCGCCCCTGGCTGAGCCGGATCAGGGTTCCCTCGCTGATCGTCAATGCGCTGGATGATCCTTTCCTGGCCGGCGGCTGCTACCCTGTGGAGGAATGCGCGGGCAGCCCGCACGTCAGGCTCGAGATCACCCGCTACGGGGGGCATGTCGGGTTCATGGCGCGAAATGGTGCACCGAACTACTGGTCCGAAGAGCGGGCCTTGGCCTTCATCAGGCAACTTGAAGAGCGCTGAAGGCTCGCTTCATGGGGGCCGGTCCGCAGCGCAGCGCCCGTTTCCCTTGTTGAACCGGGGGGAACCTTCCTATAGACTCAGCACAACTTCAACCGAACGGGCGACCCATGCGCTTCATCCACACCTCCGATATCCACCTCGGTAAGACCTACCGCAACGTCCCCGGCGAAGCGGAGCGCTACGAGGATTTCTTCCGCTGTCTGGCGGGGATCGTCGCCGACGCCATCGTGGCGCAGGTCGACTTCCTGCTGATCGGCGGCGACCTGTTCCATGTCGGCCAGATCCTGCCGAGAACTTTCGCCAGAACCATCGAAACCCTGCAGCCGCTCAAGGACGCCGGCATCCCCTGCATCGCCATCGAGGGGAACCACGACTGGATCCACCGCCGCGACAGCATCTCGTGGATGGAGGCGCTGTCGCAGATGGGCTACCTCCGCCTGCTCCGCCCCGGCCGCACCGGGGAGGGGGGCTACCGCTTCGATCCCTTTGACGAGGAAGAAGGAACGGGGGGGCATGTCACAATCGGCGACCTCAACATCTACGGTCTCGGTTACATCGGTGCCCAGGCCGGGAACCATGTGGCGCGGATCTGCGAGGCGGTGACCACCGAGCATAACCTGCTGCTGTTCCATGTCGGCGTCTGGACCTACTCGCCGGTCGAGATCGGCAACATGAAGCCGGAAGACGCGCACCCCCTCGCCGAAACCTTCGGCTACGTTGCCCTCGGTCACGGCCACAAGCCGTATATCGTCAGCACCCCCGAGGGGAGACCCTACGCCTACAACCCCGGCTCGCCGGAACGGGTCAACTTCGGTGAAGAGAAATACGCCAAGGGCTACTACCTGGTGACCGCCGAGGAGGGTCGCTTTACCACCGAGTTCAAACCCACCGCGCCCCGGCCGATGATCGTCGCGACGGTCAATCTGGAAGGGGCGACCAATGCGGATGCTGCGCTGGAATCGTTCATCTCCCAGGTCAAAGAGTTCATCCCGCAGGGTGATGAGCGGCGACCGCTTCTGGAATTGAAACTGGTCGGCAAGGTCGCGTTCCATCCCTTCGAGCTCGGCCGGGAACGGCTGCGCCTGGCCCTGGAGGAGATCGCCGATCCCCTGCATGTCGAGATCAAGAACCATCTCTCGCTGGTCAGCAGCTCCGGCGACACCGCAGGAGAAAAGAAGAGCCTTGCCGAGATCGAAAAGGATGTCCTGCATGAGCTGATCGGTTCCGGGAGTGACTACCAGGGGCGCGAGGACGAACTGGTGCGGCTTTCCCTGGTGTTGCGCGACGCTGTGCTGAAAGGGAGCGTTGACGGCGACGAGTTGCTCGCCCTGTTGAACGGGGAGGACGCGTGATGATGCAGATTCTTTCCATCCAGCTGAAGAACATCAAGTCACACCGTGCCCTCGATCTTGAGTTCTCGCCCGGGATCAATGTTCTTTCCGGTCCCAACGGTGTCGGCAAGAGCACCATCTTTGAAGCGATCGGCTATGCCCTGTTCGGTGTCGATGCCAGGGACTTCGTTGGCAATATAGATCGCTTCGTCACCATCGGCGCCAAGAAGGGGGAGATCGCCGTTGTTTTTTCCATCGACGATGAGCATTTCCGGGTCAGTCGGACAGTCGGCACCCCGGCCAGGTGGCTGCTGGCGAAGGAGGTCGGCAGTGACTTTGAAGTCGAAGAGCACAAGGACATCGCCGAGACGGAAGCCCGCCTGAAGAGATTGCTCGGGCTGGACGGGGGGCGCTCGCTGGCCGAGCAGTTCAAGCTGGTGATCGGGCCGTTCCAGCATGAGTTCCTCGGCCCATTCGTGATCAAGCAGCCGACAGCTCGGCGCAATAAGTTTGATGAAATCCTCGGCATCGATTCCTGGCGCACCACCTACAGCGAGACCAACGCGCTGCTGAAGGCGATTCAGAACAAGGTCGAGGTTATCGCCGGTTCCATCGGCCCGCTGCAGGAGCAGGTGGCGCTGCTGCCGGAAAAACGCGAGGCTCACAAGACAGCAAAACAAAATCTTGCGGACAACGAAGCAGGCTTCAAAAAACAGCAGGCGAGCCTCAATGAGCTTGAATTACAGCTGGCGGAGATCGACAAGCGCGAGGGGACCGTCAAGGATCTTGCGGTAGAGATCGAGAAATTGCAGGAGAGGATCGGCAACGGCACAGAGAAAATCGCCAGCCAGAAGATCCTGATCGCCGAGGCCGAAAGATCCCGGAACATTGTCGAGGAGAACCGGGCAGGCAAGGAGGCCTTTGAACAGGCAGAGAAACATCTGGCCGAATTGCGTGAAAAGGGCAAGCTGCAGAGGCAACTTGAAAAAGACGTTGCCGCTCTGCAGCTCGAGGTGGGCCGCCTGGCCGAACGCCTGGACGCCGAAACCCGGGGCATCAATCAGGTCGCGAGGGACCTCGACGCTGAACAGACGATGCTCGACGACAAGCGGAAGACAATGGCGTTCGATCAATCGCTGCAGACGCTGGCGAACCGCCTGCCGGACATCCGCGAGGCGATCACCAGGGCGCTGAATCAGCTCGGGCTGTTGAAGGGGCGGCGCGACGGACTGGAGGAAGGGCAGGAGAAGCTGGCGGAAGGGGTTTGTCCCTTCTTTCAGGAGCCGTGCCTGAATATCGCCGAGAAGCCGCCGGGGGATGTTTTCTCCGCCAGGCTTTCGGCTCTCGCTGCCGAGGGTGAAAAGCTGCAGGCCGGATTGGAGCAGCTTGCGCAGCAGGAAAGCGAGGCGAGCGAGGCGAGCGAGAGGATCAAGGCTGTTAATTTCCAGCTCAGGGAACTGGACGATCAAGCGAAGATCCTGGCCGGGAAGCGCCAGTCAAATCAGCAGCGGAAATCCGCCCTGGACGCGCTGAGAGAAGAGCAGGGTGGCGTACAGCAGAAACTGGCAGAGACGCAGAACGCTCTCCACGTCTACGCGACATTGCAGGGCGATATCGAGACGGCTGAGTCAGTACAGAAAAAGCACCAGGCGGCGCGCGATCTCTACGTCGCCAGCCAGGAACAGGCGGCCAAGCTGGATGGACTGCAGGCCGACCTGCAGAGATTCCAGCAGTTGCTGACTCAGCTGCAGTCAGCAATGGCAGAGAAGGAAAAGGAACTGGCTACCGCCGGCAAGGAGTACGATGCTGAGCAGCACGCGGCTTTCAAGCTGGTGAAAGACAACCTGCGGCAGGAGGTCGGGGCGCTCGGGCAGAAAGTCGCAGGGCTGAAGATCGACGTCGAACGGCTGGCCGGTGAGATCGACAAGCTCAAGCAGATCGAGCAGGAGATCGCTGCCAAGAAGGAGCAGGTCAAGGTCTACGGCAAAAAGGAAGAGCTGGTCAAGTTCCTGCGCAACCGGGTGTTCCGCAATGTTTCGACCTCCCTCTCGGAGCGCTTCCGCGAGGAGATCAGTCAGCAGGCTAACCGGATCTACCGGATCATCGCCGAGGAGGACGAAGAGCTGGCCTGGGGGGAGAACTACCAGATCGTCCTGCGTGACATGGTCGAGGGGACGCTGCGCGAACGCGCCGACGACCAGCTCTCCGGCGGGCAGACCATGAGCGCGGTGGTGGCCCTGCGCCTGGCGATGCTGCAGACCATCGGCGCGCGGATCGCCTTCTTCGACGAGCCGACCTCCAACCTTGACGCGAAGCGCCGCGAGAACCTCGCCCATGCCTTCCGCGCGATCGATGTCGGCAAGGAGGAGGTCACCGAGCACTGGTACGATCAGCTGTTCCTGATCAGCCACGATGTCGCCTTCAGCGAGGTGACGGATCAGATTTTATCTGTCGGCCAGGAGGTGGAGGGGTAACCGCTGCCCCCTGCCAGACTCCCGACCGGGGAAAAGCGTTGCCGCAGCAGAAGGAGGAGTCGTCTGATGAATGATCAGCTCAGCAGGGGAAAAGCCATGCTTGAGGAGGTCGCCCTGCGTTATGCCGGCCAGCACGGCCTGCGCCCGGACAGGGTCGAGTGGGCCACGCAGGGCTATGACTGGTGGTTGCAGGTGTCCACCGCGGACCATTCGGTGAGAGTGGTCTTCTCGCCGGACGAGATCGAGGCGTTCGCCGGGGACGACCCCGGCAACAAGTACGCGAAAATGAAGATCCGCAACGCCTTCGCCAGCCTGGCGATGTAGCGCGCGGCGACCCCGCGCGCGCCTCACGCGGGTACAGGGCAGCTGCGCAGAATGTCCTCGGCGGATCTTTTGCCCAGAGTGCATTCCGGGGCTATGACCACCCGCAACCTTCTGCTATGATGGGAGGCAACCACGGCCGCTGCTGAGCGGCAGCCTGCGATCGACAATCAGAAAGAACAGACCCGTGTCCCTGGAACCCAGAATAGAGCTCGCTTGCCCGTATTGCCACGCAGCGATCTACGAGACAATCCGCTGGTTCAAAAAGACCTATTCCACCTGCCCCGCCTGCGAGCAGGGGCTGGCCGCCGGGCAGTTTGCCGCCGTCATCAGCGATCTGGAGCAGGCGATGGATGAGCACAGCGAAGAGATGATCAACGGTGCTCCGCACGCCGGTTGTTGCGGCAAGGAGTCCTGTTGCCACGAGGGCCCAGCGGCCTGATTCGGGGACAACGTCGCCCGCAACCCTTACCCAACGGTAACTATTCAGCAAAAAAGTTCTTGACAGTGTTTTTCTGAAAAATTTGCATGGT
>JAVVDY010000023.1:0-50065 GCA_032251255.1 Desulfuromonadales bacterium | reverse complement strand
TTGACTTTAAGAAGCATCATGCGTCACTTTTTGCACTTGGTGATTGAAACCGCCGGGGGAAAAGTAAAGAGCAGGCCGGTTCCGCGGGTAGGGCTGCTCCGCGGAACCGGCCTGCCTCAATTTCCCTACCGGGACGTCATATCCCGTCAACCTCCAGAGGGTAAATCCAGTAAATATCTTCCGAAGGCAGGTCTGCCGAAGAGACCTCCTGTACCAGGTCCAACAGGTCATTCGCCATCAGGCCGCGGCGGCTGATGGAATAAAGATAGTCCCCCTGACCCTCGTCGCCGATAAAGAACGAGCGGCGGACCGGCTCAGGAGCGTACCAGAGCTTGTTCAGCTCATCCCGATAGAATTTTTCATGATCGATTTTGCCCCGCAGAGAGATCCCTGCTTCCGCGCTGACGTCATACAGGTGCAGCCCGGCGAAAACCTCATAGCCACCATAGTCCGCGAGCCCGCCGCTCCAGGACCAGGCGGTCACCGGCAGGGCCAGGACCTGCTCCTTGGCGAACCAGGTAAAGGCGTGATGATCGTACTCGGCCTCGGAATAGCTGTCGTCGCCGACCAGCGTGCTGGCAAGTTCGACCGGGGCGGTCAGATCGGCGACGTCAAACAGGCTCAGTTTGGTGCTGTTTCCTTCTCGACCGACAGCCAGCAGTTGATCATTGGCGAGGGGATGGAGGTAGGTGGAAAAGCCGGGGACTTCCAACTCACCGGCTACCCTGGGTGTTGTTGGCTGCGACAGGTCGAGGGCATAGAGCGGGTCCGTCCTCTCGAAGGTGACGACAAAGCCCTTGTCCGCGACAAAGCGCACCGCGAAGATCGATTCCCCCGGTTTACCCAGCCCCTCGAGGCGACCGATCTCCTCCAGGCTCTCATTATTCTGCTGCAACAGGAACAGGCGGTTTTCCGGCTGGTCGCCGGTCACCCAGGTCGGTTCTGTGGTCGCCACCCGCAAAACCCCCTCATGCTCGCTCAGGGAAAACTGGTTCAGCACCCAGCCCTTGATTTTCCCGCTGCCTGAGTAGTCAGGCGCGCTGCCCAGGGTGAACTTATGCAGAAAGGTCGATGCCTGTGGCCTGGATGCAGTACTTTCGGCGACCGGCTGCCAGGCCCAGATATTGTTGTTCTGCGCTGCCACGATCAGGCTGTCAGGGCTGGCATAGATCAGGCCGCTGTCGCCCAGCAGGGAGACGCTGTGCGGCTTACCCAGGGGATCGGCGAGATCGAGGGTGAAGAGAGTCAGAAGACCGGTTCCAATCCCCGTCTCAGGCCGATATACATTTTCGCAAGAGCAGATTTCATCGACCGTACTTGCAACACCTTCCGCGGTGTAGATTTTATCGATGATGCGTGGAAAGGTCAGAGCCGGGTCAATCTCCGCACCGGCAACGGTGTCGACGAGTAGCGGATCAGCGCTGGCTGGTATCGGCGGGAAAATCCCGTAGGTGTAAACCCCGGAACTGACGACCAGGTGCAGGCGACCCTCAACCATCCGGGCATCGACATAATTCCCTTCCAGGTAGATCTCGCGTAACAGTTCCGGGGCTGAACGATCCGTCAGATCGAAGAGGGAGAGCTTGACCATCTGCCAGCTTTGCGGGGCAAATTGGTCTTCGAGGGCGCTGTAGTCCCAGACATGAGACAGCACCAGGGCCTTGTCCTGTTCAACAAACAGGGCAAACGGGTTGCCCTCCATTTCGACGCGGGAGAGTTCGACCATCTCCTCGGCGGGCCAGACATCGAAAATCATGAAATTTCCGCCGGTGACCAGGTAGAGGTAGTCCCCGTCTGTCTTGGAGAAGTCAGCTTCATCGACCCCCGCTTCCTGGACGTTGGTCCCGGTATACTCGCGGGCCGTTTCCGCCTGGAAAACGTCCGCGGCAGCACCACCATCCAAGCCGATGTCAGCTGCAGGAGCAGGTGTAGAGTCGAATTGCGCTTCAAGGGTTGACCTGAGCTCAGCGGATTGAGCGAAGTAGCTTTGCAATTGTTCGCAATCCACAAAGCTCACCAGGCGGGAAGGTTGTCCGTCGTCAGGAAGTTCTGTTTTGCCGCTGTTGGAACATGCAGTTAGCAGAAGAGAGAGACCAAACAGCAGTAGCCAGCGACAACAGTGTCTCCATTTACCCATGACAGCCTCCTGTCTGAGATGGGGTGGTTGAAAACGAATCACTAAATTATATAACAGAATAGGCAACAATTATCTGTTGTATTTTAGTCGTTTATCGGTGTTGCGATGGTGGGATCGAATGACGCCCGGGCATCTGCGATGGCGTTTTTCCATTAAGCGCGGACGTTGTCCAATCTGGATGATTGGCTTGTTAGGGTCCTTTTTATTTAGGTTGTGGTGAATCGCTTCACAATCTCTGCAGCAACCGCCTGAATCCCGATTCCCGTCGGACAGGTTTTGTCGCAGCGGCCGCAGAGGAAACAGCTGATCTCCCCCCAGCGGTGCACATCGGCGGCCAGCTTATGGTGGATTCTTCTGCGGGTGCGCAGGGCTTCGCTGCCGAGGGGGTTGTGGCCGCTGGCTTCGCGCATGAAGCCGTCGAATTGGCAGGAATCCCAGACCCGGCTGCGTTCGGTGCCGCTTTGATCGGTGCGATCCTGAACGCAGAAGCAGGTGCAGGTCGGGCAGACAAGGTTGCAGCCGCTGCAGAGGATACAGCGATCACCGATCTCCCGCCAGAAATCATCCGGCACCAGTTCCTGCTGGACAATCCCGGCGGCCTGCTCAAGGGTGGCCCGCTCGTCGGCAGTTATCTTTTCACTTAAGGGCCTGAGCGTTCCCAATATCTTCGATTCGGCGTCATTGAAGCCTTCAAGCAGGGCAGACCCTCTGTCTGAGAAGGCTTGCGCCAGCCACCCGTCTGCCAGCACGATCAGCTCGATATCGCACATTCCGTCTGCCAGCGGCAGCAGCTGTCCGCCCGTGCCGCAATATCCGGTCAGCCCGATCAACAGCCCGTTCCGCCGCTTGCTGACATAGGCGTCATCCTGGGGGAGGGTGGTGCTGAAGCGGTCGACGAAGTCCAGGCACTGCAGGTCGGCCCGGTTGAGGCCGAACAGGCAGATCGGCTTTCCGGGTGCCTCCGCCAGTTGAACGCCGCCTGCCGGATCGATTTTCAGCAGCGGGTCGAGCTGCGGCAGGAAGTTTTCGCCGGGCTTGCGCTGCACCGGCTCGCCGCTGAGATCCGGTTCCCCCTCGCCCCAGGGGCGCAGCAGCCGGGTTCCGTCCTCCAGCCGCTGCGGGACCAGCAGCCGGTAGTTCACGGCAATCCCAGTCAGCATTCTCTCCAGCTCTGCGCGCTGCACGTGCTTCATAGCGCTTCCACCCGCACCGCGCAGACCTTGAATTCGGGAATTCCGGATTCCGGGTCGAGAGCATTGTTGGTCAGGGCGTTGGCGGCCCCTTCTGCGAAGTGGAAGGGAACGAAGACCTGACCCGGCGGCACCCGGTCGGTGACCTCTGCGCTGACCGCGATGGTTCCGCGACGGCTGCTGATGCGGATGGTCTGCCGGTCGCCAATGCCCAGCCGCGCTGCGTCCTGCGGATTCAGTTCGGCGAAGGCCCTGCGTTCTTCGCGGTCGAGCAGGTGGCTGCGGCGGGTCATGCTGCCGGTGTGCCAGTGGAAGTAGGTGCGACCGGTGGAGAGCAGCAGCGGATACTCGGCGTCCGGTTCTTCTTTCGCTGGCGTGTAGCTGACCGGGCGGAAGAGCCCCTTCCCCCGGGTGCACTGCTGTTGGTGCAGGATCGGCGTGCCGGGATGGGAGCTGTCGGGGCAGGGCCAGCAGAGGCCGCCGGTTCCCAGTCGTTCATAGCTGATGCCGCCATAGCTGGGCGTCAACGCGGCGATCTCACCCATAATCTGGCCGGGGTCCGTATAGGCCGCGGGCAGGCCGCAGCGCTGGAGAAGCTGTGTCAGAATCTGCCAGTCGGTGCGGGCCTCGCCGGGAGGGTCGACGGCAGTCCGCCCGCGCTGAACCCGCCGCTCGGTGGAGGTGAAGGTCCCATCTTTCTCCGCGTAGCAGGAGGCGGGCAGCACCACGTCGGCCAGTTCGCAGGTTTCGGTCATGAAAATATCCACCGTCACCATGAAATCCAGATTTTCCAGCGCCCGCCGCACATGGGCCTGGTTGGCGTCGGACAGCAGCGGATTTTCACCGAGGATAAAGAAGCTCTTCAGTGTCCCGGCGAGCGCGGCATCGATGGCATGGGTCGACATCAGCCCCGGACTGCTCGGCAGAGGCACGCCCCATGCTCTGCTGAACTTCTCCCGCATGGTTGGATCAGCCACTTTCTGGTAGCCGCTGTAGACATTGGGTAGCGCACCCATGTCGCAGGCCCCCTGCACGTTGTTCTGGCCGCGCAGCGGGTTGACGCCGGTGCCGGGGCGCCCGAGGTTGCCGGTGAGCAGGGCAAGGTTGGAGACGGCGCGGACATTGTCGACGCCGTGGCTGTGCTGGGTGATTCCCATGGCGTAGACCAGCATCGCGTTTTCCGCCTGCCCCAGCATGCGGGCTGCGGCGATTATCTGCTCGACATCCAGCCCGGTCAGTTCGGCGGTTCTTTGCGGAGTATAGGGTTCGACAGCGGCTTTCAGCGCAGGGTAATTCTCGGTCCGGGTTTCGATAAAGGCCCGGTCTTCAAGTCCCTCTTCGATCACCTGGCGCATGATGCCGTTGAGCAGCGCGACGTCTGTGCCGTTGCGGTGCCGCAGGTGCAGGTCGGCGTGACGGCTGAGGCGGATCCTGCGGCTGTCGGCAACGATCAACTTGGTGCCGTGCTGTACCGCCTGGAGAATCCGGCTGCCGATCAGGGGGTGCTGTTCGGTGGTGTTGGAGCCGATCACCAGCACCAGGTCGGTCTGGTCGACGCAGCCGATGCTGTTGGTCATCGCCCCGGAGCCGAGAGTCTCCATCAGTCCGGTGACCGTGGAGGAATGGCAGAGCCGGGCGCAGTGGTCGATGTTGTTGGTGCCGAAGCCGGCCCGGGCCAGTTTCATCAGCAGGAAGTTCTCCTCGTTGCTGATTTTGGCTGAGCTGAGGAACATCAGGCTGTCGCTGCCATGCTGGTCGGCGATCTGCCGCAGCCTGCTGTGGACCAGATCGAGAGCTTCGTCCCAGCCGGCCTCTTCCAGCGTCCCGTTGCGGCGGATCAGCGGAGTGGTCAGGCGATCGGGGTGGGCGACGAAGGCGTGCGCGTTCCAGCCCTTGACGCACAGCTGGCCGCGCGAGACGGGATGGCCGGCGCTCGGTTCCACGCCGCTCAGCCGGCCCGCTTCATCCCTGAGCAGGTAAAGCATGCAGCCGGTGCCGCAGTAGGGACAGACGGTCAGGGTCGGTTTCATAGCGCCCCCCGCAGGTGTTCGACCTCGTTGAGCCAGAAGATCGGACCATCGCTGCAGCAGTAGAGGTGTTCTATGGTGCAGTGGCCGCACTTGCCGATGCCGCAGCGCATGTTCCGTTCCAGCGAAAGCATGATCCGGTCGCTTGGCAAGCCTTTGTCGTGCAGTGCGTCAATCACCGGTCGGTACATCGGTGGCGGTCCGACAACGACGGCGCAGGTATCGGCGGGGGTGATCTCCTGTTTCGCCAGCAGGCGGGTGATTAGCCCGATTTCGCCGTCGTAGCAGCTGTCGGCCGGCTTGTTGTCAACGGTATAGGTGCAGCTAAAACATGGGGAGTGCCGCCACTGGAGCAGGTCGTCCTTGAACAGGACATCCTGTGGCGAACGTGCCCCGTAGAGGATGGCGATCGTGCCGAACTGTTGCGGGTCGTCCTGGCAGTATTCGATCAGCGAGCGCAGGGGGGCCAGGCCGCAACCGCCGGCCAGCAGGAGCAAATTCCGGTGCCGCAGCGCGTCGATCTGGAAGGGTCGGCCGAAGGGGCCGCGGATACCGATTGTGGCACCCGGCTGGAGAAGGTGCATAGCTCCGGTCAGGCTGCCCGCCTTGCGCACCCCGAGCTCGAAATAACCGTTACGGCTCGGCGAGCTGGCCAGCGAGATCGGCGCTTCGGTCAAGCCGGGAATCGACACCTGAACGAACTGTCCCGGCTGATGATTCAGTTCGGAGCCGTCTTCCAGCTGCAGGCGGAACAGCTTTTCCTGGGGCGTCAGGTCGCTGACCTCAAGCAGCCGGCAGGGCCGCGGAGCATAGATGGAGAATCGCTGGGTGGAACAGGTGCTGGGCATGGCAGGCTCCGATGGGATGACTATAAAGAGTGTATACCATGCCCGGAGCCTGTCAGCAATTTCGTGCGGTTATTTTACTTCAGCAACAAAGATCGCCCGTAGCGGAGCCGGGTAGCCTTCCACGGTACGGGACCGGTCCACAGGGTCAAGAAAATCCTCCAGAGATTCCGTTTGTATCCACTCGGTTTCCCGTTGTTCGTCGCTGGTGGTGCGGGTGACATCGATACAGCGGACATTGGTGAACCCGCTCCGTTGCAGCCAGTTGCTCAGGCAGGGGACGGTCGGCAGGAAAAAGACATTGTTCATCTTGGCGTAGCGTTTCTGCGGACAGAGGCAGAAATCCTCATGCCCCTCGATGATCAAGGTTTCCAGAACCAGCTCCCCTCCGCGACGCAGGCACCGCTGCATCTCGACCAGGGTGTCGAGCGGCGAGCGGCGATGGTAGAGAACACCCATGGAAAAGACCGTGTCGAAATAGTCTTCGAGTGGTGGCAACTCTTCGAACTTTACCGGCAGGCAGAAGAGGTTGGGGACCGCGGCGAAATGCTGCAGCAGCAGGTGCTGGAAATAGAAGGTCAGGTAGGGCTCGACACCAAGCAGCAGCTGCGGGCGGTGCGAGAGCATCCGGTAGAGGTAATACCCGTTGCTGCAGCCGATATCGAGCACTTTGCGATCGGTGAGCGGGGCGATGTGGGAGCGCACCCTGTTCCACTTCAGCGCAGAGATCCACTCGCTGTCAATTTCGATGCCGAACAGGTTGAACGGCCCCTTGCGCCAGGGGTCCAGTTCATGCAGCAGGCTGGTGAGCAGCTCATGCTGCCCTGGGGTCAGGTCCTCGGCGCGACCGATGGTCACAGCGTCGAGATTGCAGTTGATGGCGGACGGCTTCGCCGTAAAGAGGCGTTCCATCACCCCGAGATAGCGTTTGCCCTTGGCATCGATCCGCTCGATGTACTCCTGCTTCGAGCGGATCAGGTCGGCCAGCTGGTCACGGTGGCGGGCCAGGCCCAGCTGGTCGGCATTATACAGCAGGTCTGCACTCGTCATCGGTTTTTCAGGGCCAGCAGCGAGGCAAAGTTGAACCATTTCAGCCAGACATCGATGGAGGTGAAACCGCAGTCCTGGAGCCGTTCGCAGTGCGCCTCCAGCGTTTCCGGCACCAGCACGTTTTCCAGGGCTTCCCGTTTCTGGCTGATCTCCATCTCTGAATAGCCGTTTTCGGCCTTGAAGCGGTAATAGAATCCCTGCTGCAGATCGTTCAGACTCTGCTGCTCGTGGATAATCTTTTCGGTCAGCAGCAACACTCCTCCGGGGGTCAGGGCCCGGTATATGTCACGGAGCAGTTGTCCCCGGTCCTCCAGGGGGAGAAACTGCAGGGTCAGGTTGATGATCACGACCGAGGCATTCTCTAAAGGGACCCGGCGGATATCGTTCTCGATCAGCTGCACCTGCTTCCCGGCCTCGATGGCGGTCAGCCGCAGGGCATAGGTTTCCAGCATCGGTGCAGAGCTGTCGACCGCGACCAGCTCGAACGCGCTCTCGCCGATTTCCCGGCAGAGGGCGAGGCCGAGGTTGCCGTTGGAACAGCCCAGGTCATAAATACGGGTTCCCGGCTGGTACCTGCTGGCGGCGATCTGGGCCTGGCGGTGGATGCTTTCGCGGTAGAGTGGTACCGAGCGAACCAGCATATCATCGAACACCTCGACGACTTCCCGGTTGAATTCAAACGGGCTGACCGGGTCACGCGGCTCGGCATATATCTTGTCTTTATTCATGCTTTTTCTTCCCTGAAGGCTCAACGACGCGCAGACTACCTCAAGCGGTGAATTATTGCCAGATGTTCGGCTGGTGCCGCCGGGCTTTTCACGTTAAGCTGAATTGGTGTTACTTTTCCCCGCAGGAGAATCTATGCTCGGTTTTCATTTTGTCATTCCATACAGTGTCCACGTTGCCGATGTCAACTACGGCGGTCACGTTGCCAACTCGGCCGTGCTGAATTTTTTCCAGGATGCCAGAATCCGCTTCCTGGCCGACCTCGGACCCTTTAGCGAAAAGAACATCGGCGAGGATTGCGGGATCATCCAGTCCGAGGCCCATGTCTACTACCGGTCGGAGATGTTTCTGCATGACGAGCTGAAGATCGGGGTTCGGGTCAGTGACGTGAAGCGGTCATCCTTTTCCCTCGCATACCGGGTTGAGCGGGATGGCCAGTTGACCGCCGAGGGAACTACCACCCTGGCGGGATTCAGCTACAGCAGGGGGAGAATAGTCCGTCTGCCCGAGCCGTTCCGGGCGGCCCTGGCTGCGGCTGAGAAGGCGTGAGGGCAAGCGGCCTCTGGCCACCGCCTGCCCTCAGGTTCAGAGGCTGGGGCTTCTGCAGGAGAGCTCAGAACAGATATTTCTCCTCCGTCAGTGTCGCACTCGCCAGAGCCCGTTTGGCCTGCAGCAGGCCGGTCGCGTCATATTTGCTGAAGCGGCGGACCCCGGAGAGGATCATGGTCAGGTTGTCGCCCTCCTCGATATAGAATGCCCCTTTCCGGGCCGCGCTGCCGGCCGTTTCGGCGGCGTTGAAACTGAACACCTTGACCGCTGCCAGCAGCAGCTCCCGTTTCCGTTCACTGGAGTTGGGGAAGATCTTTTCGGCACGCAGGACCGCGCTTTCGACGGCGAAGATCTGGATCGCCAGGTCGGCGGCGGCCATCAGGATTTCCTGCTCGTCGCCGAGCTTGAGCATGTACTTCTGCACCCCCGCTCCGGCCAGAATCAGGAACAGGGTCTTGAGGTTTTTCAGCAGGTCTTTTTCCGCCGCGAAGGGAGCGTCCGCCGGTTCCTCGAAGCCGGGAGTCATCAGCGATTCAAACGCTTTCATTGCTTCAGACTGCAGTGGCAGTTCCCCCTTCATCGATTTGCGCAGGATCATCCCCGGGATCAGCATCCGGTTGATCTCGTTCGTCCCCTCAAAGATCCGGTTGATCCGTTCGTCGCGATAGAAGCGTTCCGCCGGGTACTCGCTGCAGTAGCCGTAGCCACCGTGGATCTGTACCACCTCGTCGACCACGTGGGCGAGGACATCACTGCAGAAGACCTTGGCGATGGCGCATTCCGGTGAGTATTCCTCGATCCCCTTCTGGTACTCCACGTAGTAGTTGTCGATCGATTTGTCGATGGTCGCCAGCTTGTCATCGAGCAGCCCCGCCAACCTGTAGACCAGCGATTCCGCCGCAAAGGTGTTGGCGGTCATGTCGGCAATCTTCTCCTGGATTGCCCCGAAGCTGCCGATCGTTTTGCCGAACTGCTTTCGTTCGTTGGCGTAGCGAACCCCTTCGAGCATGGCGTATTTTGCGGCCCCGGTGACACAGGCGCCGAGCTTGAAGCGGCCGACATTGAGAACGTTGAAGGCGATCTTGTGCCCCTTGCCGATTTCGCCGAGCAGGTTCTCTACCGGCACCTTGCAGTTGTCGAGGATAATCTGGGTGGTGGAGGAGCCCTTGATCCCCATCTTCTTCTCTTCATTGCCGACGACCAGTCCGGGAAAATCCTTCTCGACCAGGAAGGCACTGAAGTGCTCCTTGTCGATCTTGGCAAAGATGGTGAAGAGCTGGGCGAAGCCGCCGTTGGTGGTGTACTGCTTGGTGCCGTTGAGGATATAGTGCGTGCCGTCCTCCGACAGGGTCGCGGACGCCTGGGCGCCGAGGGCGTCACTTCCCGAACCGGGCTCGGTCAGGCAGTAGGCTCCGAGCCATTCCCCGGTGATCAGTTTCTCCAGGTATTTGTCCTGCTGCTCAGCCGTTCCGTAGTAGATCAACGGCAGGGTGGCGATCCCGGTGTGACATGCATAGACGACCGAAAATGATCCGCTGGGGGCGATCTTTTCGCTGACCAGCATGCTGGTCGCCTTGTCCAGTTCCAGTCCGCCTGCCTCCTCAGGAGCGTCGATCATCAGCAGGCCGA
Organism: Desulfuromonadales bacterium; assembly: GCA_032251255.1. Taxonomy (GTDB): domain Bacteria; phylum Desulfobacterota; class Desulfuromonadia; order Desulfuromonadales; family Geopsychrobacteraceae; genus BM509. The sequence goes on along the minus strand of JAVVDY010000023.1, from coordinate 39,912 downwards.
GTTCGCCGCACTTGCGCATCCCCTCGACCACCAGGTCGAAGTTCTGCTCATCGATCTCGTCGATATGCGGCAGGATTTCCTTTTCAACGAACTGCTCGGTGGTTTCACCGATCTGTCTCTGTTCGTCGGAGAAGTCTTCAGGCGTGAAGACATCGTTACAGGGAATATCGCGGATCAGGTATTCACCACCCTTGAGAATTTGCTTGGCCATAACAACCTCCATGGAATTAAACCTTTATTAAGCCCAAAGACGCCAGGACCGCTGATCCTGTTCGCCTTCCTCTCCTTGATTCCTGAGAGCGCAGCGTCTGCTGAGATCAGAGTTTCTCGAAAATTCCCGCAGCGCCCATGCCGCCACCGATGCACATCGAGACCATCCCGTAGCGTGTGCCGCGGCGCTGAAGCTCATGCAGCAGAGTGGCGGTCAGCTTGGCGCCGGTGCAGCCCAGCGGATGGCCGAGGGCGATCGCTCCACCGTTGACGTTGATGATTTCAGGATTGAGCTGCAGTTCCTGGATCACCGCCAACGCCTGGGCGGCAAAGGCTTCGTTGAGCTCGATCAGGCCGAGGTCACCCTGCTCCAGGCCGGCCAGCTTGAGGGCCAGGGGAATTGCCTCCACCGGCCCGATGCCCATGATCTCGGGAGGGACGCCACGAGCCGCAAATGCGACAAAACGGGCCAATGGTTCGCCCCCGAGTTTTTTCAGGAAGTCTTCCGAGACAACCAGCGTTGCCGCGGCACCGTCCGTCATCTGTGAAGAGGTCCCCGCGGTGACCGTACCGTCACGTTTAAAGGCGGGCTTGAGCCCGGCCAGTCCTTCCAGGCTGGTTCCGGCGCGCACGCCGTCGTCGATGCTGACCAGCGCCGTTTCTTTATGCAGCTTGTTTTTCACCAGGCGGGTCTGTTCGACCTCCACCGGAATGATCTCATCACAAAAGCGGCTTGCCTCGATGGCCGCGGCGGCCTTGGCGTGGCTGCCGACTGCGAAGGCATCCTGCGCCTGGCGGGTGATGTGGTATTTGTCGGCGACCAGTTCCGCGGTGATCCCCATCGAGGCGAAGGTTTCCGGCCACTCGGCAGCCAGCGCCGGGTTTGCGCTGTACTTGTTTCCGGCCATCGGCACCATGGTCATCGATTCGGCCCCGCCGGCGATGATGCAGTCGGCAAAGCCGGCGATGATCCGCTCGGCGGCCAGGGCGATCGCCTGCAGGCCGGAGGAGCAGAAACGGTTGATGGTCTGCGCCGGCACCTGGTAGGGCAGGCCCGCCTTGAGACTGGCGATGCGCGCCATGTTCATCCCCTGCTCCCCCTCGGGGAAAGCACAGCCGAGCAGAACGTCGTCGATCTGCAGCGGGTCGATACCGGTCCGCTCGACCAGCCCGGCGATGGCTACCGCTGCCAGGTCGTCGGGGCGCATATCCTTGAATTTGCCTTTTTTGGCCCGGCAGCCGGGGGTGCGATAGCTGGCCAGAATATAGGCTGTCTTCATTTTTTCCTCCGAAAATTAATATGATCACCGAGAAAAGAAGACAGAAAACCAGACTCAAGGGGCTTGGTTTTTAATCTCCATTTCCAGTTCTCAAGGGGTCTCTTTGTGTCTCTGTGCTTTAGGCGGTTGCTAATTCCTCAACGGTTTGCCGGTTTTCAGCATGTGCTGAATCCGTTCACCCGTTTTCCTGTTGCCACACAGCCTGAGGAAGGCCTGGCGTTCCAGTTCCAGCAGGTACTGCTCGGAGATTTCCGTCCCCGGCGGGACGTCGCCACCGGTCATGACATCGGCGATGATGCCCCCGAGCTCTTTTTCATACTCGGTAACAAAGCCGCCCTGGTGCATGTTCCACAGCTGGGTTCTGATGCTGGCGGCGATGCTGCGACCAGGCGCGGGGAGGCTTTCCAGGGGTCGCCCCGGGCGATAGTTGACGGCCAAGGCCAGCACCTTCTGCTTGGCATCGGCGATCAGGCGGTCGATGTCCATGCTGATGCTGTCCCCTGCGCGCATGTAATTCAACCCGCGCAGCTCGGCGGCGCCCATGGAGACAGTCGCCATGCCGATCTGTTTGAAATGCTTGAAGATGAAGGGGGTGACGTCTGTGTCGTGCTGCTGCGCCAGTTGTACCGCACGCAGGCACATCTCCTTGGTGCCGCCTCCTGCCGGAAGCAGGCCGACACCGATCTCCACCAGTCCCATGTAGGTTTCCGCGTAGGCGTTGATGGCGTCGGCGTGCAGACAGAATTCGCAACCGCCGCCGAGCGTCATGCCGAACGGCGCTGCGACCACCGGCACCTTGGCGTACTTGAGCGACATGGTCGCTTTCTGGAAGGCGCGGACCATCATGTCGATATCCTCGTACGCCCCTTCGGCCATCGCGACCGCCATCATCATCAGGTTTGCGCCGACCGAGAAATTGGCTCCCTGGTTGCCGATCACCAGGCCGACCCCTTCTTTTTCGGCGCGCTCAATGGCTTTTTTGGTCATCGCCAGGGTGCCCCCGCCAATGGCATTCATTTTGGCGTGGAACTCGAGGGCGAAGACCCCGTCGCCGAGGTCGAGCAGCGAGCAGTCGCTGTTCCTCTCCACCTCGCCGCCGGCCCGCCGGAGGATTTCCAGGCTGATCTGCCCAGGCTTGACCGGCACAGGGCGGTACTCCCTGCTGAGCAGGTCGAAATACTCTTTTCCGCCGGCCGCGTTGAAGCGGTAGAAGGCTTCGACCTCGTGTAGAACGTCGGGAACGGCAATCCCGTCTGTTTCAGCGCGCTTGACGAAGGATGCGACCCCGATGGCGTCGAGCATTTCGAAGGGTCCGATTTCCCAGTTGAAACCCCAGCGCATGGCGTTATCGATGTTGACCACATCGTCGGCGATCTCGGGAATCCGCTTGACGGTGTAGAGCAGGGTGTCGCGCAGGCTGCACCAGGCAAATTCGGCCCCCTTGTCCTTGCCCGCAAGAAGGGTTTGAATCCGCTGGCCGGGGTCGTCGATCTGCTTGGTGCTCTGAACCGACGGGAATTTCGGTTTCTGGGCCGGCTGGTAGTCGCCGGTTTTATAGTCGTAGAACAGGATCTGGCGTTTGCCGTCGATCTTCTCCTTGCGGTAGAAGCCCTGCCCGCTCTTGTCCCCGAGCAGCCCTTTCTCGATCATCTGGGCAAGAAACGGGGGAAGCTTGAACACCTCGCGTTCATCGTCATCTGGCAGCATGTCGTAGGAATTGTTGCCGACGTGGGCCAGGGTGTCGAGCCCGACCAGGTCTGAGGTTCGGAACGCAGCGCTTTTCGGCCGGCCGGTAGCCGGACCGGAGATGCTGTCGACCTCTTCAACCGTGAGGTCGAGGGCCAGCATGTGTTCAATCCCCTTGAAGATGGCATAGACGCCGATCCGGTTGGCGATAAAGTTCGCCGTGTCCTTGGCGTAGACGATCCCCTTGCCGAGCCGGCGGCCGATGAAGTCGGCCATATCGCTGATGACCTCAGGGGCGGTTTCCCTGCAGGGAACGATTTCCAGCAGGCGCATGTAGCGCGGGGGGTTGAAAAAATGGGTCACCAGAAAATTCCGTCGCAGCTCCGGCGGCAGGGAGTCGACCAGGGCGTTGACGGACAGGCCGCTGGTGTTGGTCGAAAGAATCGTATCCGCCGCGAGGTGGGGGGCGATCCTGCTCAGCAGGTCGAGCTTGATCGGCAGGTGCTCGATGACCACCTCGATCACCCAGTCACATTCCCTGAGGCGCGGCAGGTCGTCTTCGAAGTTGCCGATGCTGATCTGGGCCGCATACTCAGCCAGGTAGAGAGGGGCCGGCTTGAGCCTGGTCAATCCCTTGAGGCCGTTTGCGGAAAAGCGGTTGCGGACCTGCGGGCTCGCCAGGGTCAGCCCTTGGTCCCGCTCTTCGTCAGTGAGCTCTTTAGGCACCATGTCGAGCAGCAGAACCTCAAGCCCGGCATTGGCCAGATGAGCGGCAATGGTTGCTCCCATGACACCAGCGCCGAGAACGGCGACGCGGTTGATCTGCCTCATCGTGATCCTCCATTGATTATTTCGGGGTCAGAACATGTCCCCGGACCCAGACTGTAACCACTATTATATAGCCTCCGCCGGCAGTTGTGGAGAAGCAGCTAAAATCTTTCTGTTTTTTTTGATTTGCGCGACATGCGCGGGGGTAACGTCCTGCCGCAGGTGTCGCTGGGGGAGCAGGCTCCAGCCTCTGCTTTCCTCCTTCTCTTTCGGGGCTGAAATGGATTGGTCAGAAGGCCCCTCTCTGAACGGACAAAGCGGTTGACTTAAACGGGCCGCTATGCTATTTAAAGTCGGCTTTACGGCAGAACTGTATGCTGTATACACTTTGTGATGGCAGAAGATAACAAACAGCTATTTAAATCTCTCGGTTTTCTTTCGAGTGTCGGAATTTCCATGGTGGCCGCAACCTTTATCGGGCTGGCCATGGGCTACTACCTCGACAAGTGGCTGGGAACAGACCCCTGGCTGACCCTGATCTTTCTGCTGCTCGGGATCGTCTCGGGGTTTCGCAATATCTTTATCCTGACCTCTCGTGAACTGCGGCGACAGGAGCGTAGCGAGCAGGACAGTGACAGAAATGAAGATGAACGACAAGGATGATGATCAGCTGCTCGTGGCATTGGCCCGGCGGAACTGGTACATTCTTGGCGGATTAACCCTCTTGAGCCTGTTGTGGCGTTCAATGGACGTGACCAAGGGGGTTCTGGCCGGCGGGCTGATCGCGATTATCGCGTACGGTTGGCTCTACCGGTCGGCGGCGAGCGCTCTTGCCCATCCGGACCAGGGCGCGCCGAAAAGGTATCAACGAGCATATATCGTGCGGCTGGCAGCTGTTGGAACTGCCATCTATCTGCTGATTGCCAAAGGGGGAGTAAGTCCCCTGGCGCTGTCTGTAGGGCTGTCGGTGGTTGTCATCAATATTTTATGGACAACCTGGCGACGGATGATCTGACGAGGAGAAGTAGCAAATGGTTCATCCTTTTCTAATCCTTGAGTGGCTTGAAAATCTGCTCCATTCCCATATCGGCATCCACGTGACCTACACCTGGCTGGTGATGGCGATTCTGATCGTCGTGGCGTTTCTGGCGTCACGGAGTGTGCAGATGATCCCCTCCGGTGTGCAGAATTTCATGGAGTCCGTGGTTGCGGGAGTCGATAACCTGATCGTTGAGACCATGGGCGAGGAAGGCAGGGCGTACTTTCCGCTGATCGCGACCTTCGCCCTGTTTATCCTGACGTCGAACCTGATCGCGCTGATCCCCGGGTTCTATCCGCCGACGGCGAACCTGAATACCAATGCGGCCCTGGCGCTGACGGTTTTTGTCATGACCCATGCGGTTGGCATCAAGAAGCATGGTGTTGCCTACTTCAAGCACTTCATGGGCCCGATCCTCTGGCTGGCCCCGCTGATTTTCGTTATCGAGATCATCGGTCACCTTGCCCGTCCGCTGTCTCTCAGCCTGCGTCTGTTCGGGAACATGTACGGCCACGAAGTCGTCCTGATGATCTTCTTCGCCCTGGTGCCGCTCTTCCTGCCGCTGCCGATGATGCTGATGGGTGTTCTGGTCGCCTTCATCCAGACATTTGTCTTCTCGCTGCTGGCGATGATCTATATCGCAGGGGCCCTGGAAGAAGCACACTAGACGTTTATGTTTCAGCTTTTCGCGAGTGCGGAAGCTTAAGTCCTATAGCATATAGGAACAATCAACCTCAGAAAGAAGGAGTAGGAAAATGGAATTTTTTGCATGGTGTATGCTCGCTGCTGGTATCGGTATGGGTCTCGGTTCGGTTGGTACCGGTATCGGTCAGGGTCTGGCTATCAAGTCTGCCTGTGAAGGCGTTGCCCGCAATCCCGGCGCATCCGGTAAAATCATGACCACCATGATGATCGGTCTGGCGATGATCGAGTCCCTCGGCATCTACGTCTTCGTTGTTGCGATGATCATTCTCTTCGCCAACCCCTTCACCGAGCAGGTTGTGCAGCTGCTGGCGAAGTAAGTTTTTGTCAGGATTGATGAAAAGAGGGTGGATGCCAGGGCATCCACCCTCTTTTTTTTCAGGCGGGAAATTTCATCTAGGATTCTGAGGCAATATTTTCTACACTGAAAAGCGTTCCATAGCGTCAAAGATATGCCGCAGGGGAGAGCAAGAACAGATGGAGTCCAGGACAGACTACTACCGCGAACTGATGGACCAGTTGAATGAACTGGAAGACACCACGCTCGCAGTTGCAAAATCGCTGGAAATCGCCGCTGAGGCCCGGGAGAAGGGGGATGAGGGATATGTCCTGTTCTTTGAGGGCGAAGCTCTCTGTCTTGACGGGGATCTCGAAAGAGGCGCTACTCTGCAGCACCGCGCAGTTGAGCGGCTCCCCAATGTGCCTTTTGTACTGTCCAATTACGCCGTTGTCATCTCCCGCCTGGGACGGGTCAAGCAGGCCCTGAGGCACCTGGATCATGCTCTTTCGATAGAACCCGACGACCTGCTTTCGCTCAGCCAGAAGAGTATCTGCCTGTGCAAGCTTTACCGGGACGAGGAGGCGCTGCCGTGGTTTGACCGGGTGCTTGAGATCGATCCTGAAAATGCCCACGCAAGGCGCAATAAGGGGGTTGCCCTGACTCGCCTCGGGCGCAGTGAAGAGGCGATGGCCTGTTTTGATGAGGTTTTGCAGCGCAATCCGCAAGACAGTCATGCCCGGGCGGAGAAAAAAATTCTTGAGGATGAATTGATCCTGCGCAAGACGCCTCTGGGCTGGCTGATCCTCTGGGTAAGGAAAAAGTTGACCCCGGCGGTGATGCGGATTCTGCGGCGTTAACGGCGAGGATTCGCGACAATCGGCCAACCTGACTTTATCGGGTTGGCTTTTTTTATGTCGACCGGGTTTTCTGGGCTGATTCATATGTGGCGACAGACAAAATCAGACTCCCCCCGAGCAGAACCGACAGCCCGGGAATCTCTCCGATCACCAGCCAGGCGAGGACCGCGGCGATCAGCGGTTGCAGGCACTGGATCAATGCCACCGTTTTGGCCGGCAACTGTTTGAGACTGAAAACCAGCAGGGTGTGCGCCGCGGCGGTGCTGAAAATCCCGAGCAGGAAAATCTTGAAAAACGAGAAAGCCTCCAGGCTTTTGACGCCAGGGTAGTCGACAAACATGGCCAGCATCAGCGTGACAGCCACCACCTGATGTAGCATCAGGCTGTCGCTGCTTTCCCCGGCGAAGCGATATTTCTGCAGCAGGTTGCGCAGGGCAAACAGGGTCGCCGAAAAGGTGCCTGAAATAACGCCCAGGGTGACCGGTTTCTGCAGGTCGGCCAGATCCGAACCGACCATGATCGTTAGACCGGCGAGAACCGTGACTCCGGCGAAGATATCACCAGCTTTGAGCTTTTTCCGGGTGAAGAGCGGCTCAAGCAGGATGGTGACCACCGGAAAGGTGAACATGGCGAGCATGCCGATCGCCACGGTTGAGACCTGCATTGCGTGAAAGAAGGTTACCCAGTGCAGGCCGAGCAGGATCCCGAGTCCATAAACCCCGGCATAGGTGCGTTTTCTGGACAGTTTGAAGCGCCGATTCTGCAGAGTGATAAACAGTGCCAGGCCAGCCGCTGCGACAGCCGAACGCAGTTGGATGATCGATGTCGCGTCAAGGGGGATCAGCTTGGCGAACAGGCCGGTAAGGGACAGCAGGAAGATCGAGATATAAAGGCTCGGCAGACCGAGACGCGAATGGGACATGGTGGGAATAGACTTTCTGCCGTTGTCGCCTGGCCGTTTGGTGCGGTATCTCTGGACTCGTCAGGATTGTCTTTGCCTTGTCGTTTTTAGCCCGATTTGGGTTGATCTACAAGTGAATGTTTTTCTTTTTTTGCGGTCTCTTGGCGGTGGGGGGATTTTTCAGGTTGACATGGAGGGTGAATTTGACTATAACGGACTGAACATTCACTCCGGTCCAGGGGAGCTTTGATATGGGACAAAAAAAAATCGACAAGCGCGAAGCCATCATGCAGGCCGCCATGGAGTTGATCGCCGACCAGGGCTTCCACGGGACCCCCACGTCCCAGATTGCCGAGAAGGCCGGCACCGGTGTTGGTACTATCTACAGATATTTCAAGGACAAGGACGAACTCATTGAGGCGATCCACGAGAAGGTCCACACTGCCTTTGTGAGGACATTCTCCGACAATTATGATGCGGGACTGCCGATTCGGGAAAACTATTTACGTATTTTCACTGCACTGACAAAACTGTTTGTTACCAATCAGTTTGAAATCCGATTCATAGAGCAGTACTACAACTCTCCCTACGGGGTTGCCAAGAAACGGGCTGAAGAGATTGAGTGTGAAAAACCCATGTTTGCCTTTTTCGAGCAGGGGAAACAGCAGCAGGTTATCAAGGATATGCCGTTTGAATTTATCCTGAGTTTGTCTCTGGGGTCGATACTGATTCTGGTAAGGGACCATCACAACGGGTTCATTGCTCTCGATGAGCAGGCTATTGCGACAGTCGTTGAGGCCAACTGGGACGCCATCAAGCGTTAGGGCTCGGTTCCGGCATCTGCTCTACGCCGTTTTTTTGAACGATCATACGGAGTGATCGTTCACTCCGTATGGTAAATAGAAACGTTTCTCAGGCGTTTCTATTGTTTTTTTCTCAAGTCGCGGAGTGAACAATCACTCCAGCAGGGTCAGAGAGGATTTTATGGGTAAGGAAGAAGAAAAGGGCATTTCAAAAAAGAGATTTCTGGCACTGGCGCTTTTTTGCCTGATTATGGTTTCCGGCGGCGCCGTCTTGCTGGATGGCCTACAACTGCAGGCATCGGAAAAGAAAGAAACAGGGGCTCCCCCCTCAATGCCGGCAATGCCGGTGGAAACTGCTGAGGTCAGGGTCGCGGATAGCGACAGATTGATTGCGGCAATCGGCAACTTGCAAGCCGAAGAGTCGGTGGTGATCGCGGCCGAGATCCCCGGTCGCGTGCAACAGATCGGTTTTGTTGAAGGGGGGCTGATTGTACAGGGGGAACGGCTCATTCGGCTTGACAGTTCTGTTCTTCAAGCAGAGCTTGACCGCGCCATAGCCAGTCGCGACCTGAGCAGGGCCAATTACCAGCGGGCGGAAGCGCTGCTGACGGATCGCGCGGTCTCCGCCCAGGAGCGTGATGAGGCTTTCGCAAGATGGCAGCTGGACGAAGCCGGGGTGCGGCTGGCCAACGCCCAGCTGGAGAAAGCTACAATCCGGGCCCCGTTTTCCGGAACCCTCGGCCTGCGCCAGGTGAGCCAGGGTGATTACATCCAGCCGGGTCAGCCGCTGGTTAATTTGGAAGCGATCAGCCGGCTAAAGGTAGAATTCCGGGTTCCCGAGAAATATCTGGCTGAGGTCAAAGTTGGCCAGCTGTTCGAGCTGCAGTCGGAGGCTTATCCGGGGAGGATCTTCGCTGGCGAGGTCTACGCCGTCGATCCCCTGGTGGAAGAGCAGAGCCGCAGCCTGGTAGCGAGGGGGCTGATCGACAACCGGGGCGGTGAGCTGCTTCCGGGACAGTTCGTCAGGGTGCAGTTGAGTATCGCCACCCGGAGCGGCGCCCTGTTCATCCCCGAGCAGGCGTTGATCCCGCAGCCGAAGACCCCGCTGGTATTCAAGGTAGTCGCGGACAAGGCGCAGATGGTCCCGGTGGAAATCGGTGCACGGCAGAAGGGCTGGGTCGAAATCGTCAGCGGTCTTGCCGCTGGGGATGTGGTGATCACTGGCGGCCATCAGAAGATCGGTCCGGGCAGCCAGGTTCTGGCGGTCCCCGCTGATCCGAGTCTTTTCGCGCGATTGAATTAAATTTCTTACCGCCGAGAACGTTGGGTTGAGACCGTTCATTGCTGGTTTCAGGTCCCCTCGGCGGTAAAAGACGAGCAGGAATAAAACCATGAGAATTTCAGCAATAAGTGTTCGCAGACCGGTGTTGGCTACGGTGATGAGTCTGCTGATCGTGCTGCTCGGTCTGGTCGCCTATGATCGTCTGACGGTGCGTGAATACCCGAACATCGACGAGCCGACTGTCTCGGTGGTGACGATCTATCAGGGGGCCAGTCCGGAAATTATCGAAACCGAGGTCACTACCATTATTGAGGACAGCCTCTCTGGAATCGAGGGGATCAAAACCATTACCTCGCAGAGCCGTCAGGAACTGAGCCAGATCAGCATCGTTTTTAAGATGGAGCGCAACGCTGACGATGCGGCGGCAGAGGTGCGTGACCGCGTCGGCCGGGTGCGTGCCGACCTGCCGTTCGATATCGAAGAGCCGGTCATCGCCAAGGTCGAGGCTGATGCTGCACCGATCCTCTATCTGTCCTTTTCCAGTGATCAACAGAGCAGCGAGGAGGTTACAGACTACGTCGACCGCTATGTGACCGACCAGTTGGAGATGATCGATGGAGTCGCTGAGGCTCAGGTGCTCGGAGCACGTAAGTACTCGATGCGCATCTGGCTTGATCCTGCGCTGATGGCAGCGCGTGGGGTCACTCCGCAGGATGTGGAAGATGCTATTCGAACCCAGAATATAGAGGTGCCGGGTGGTCGACTGGAAAGCACGGCGCGCGAGTTTACCGTCCTTTCCGATACCAGCCTCAACTCTGCGCCGCAGTTTGAAGAGATTATCCTCCGCAAATCTGGCAATGCCTTGGTGCGGCTTGGGGATGTTGGCAGGGCAGAGATCGGCCCCGAATCTGTGCGGGAAAACCTGCGCTACAACGGAAAGCAGGCTGTTGCCGTAGGCCTTGTCAAACAGTCGGTCGCCAATCCCCTCGATATCTCCAAAGAGCTGCGGGAGATGCTGCCTGCGCTGCAGGCTTCGCTGCCGGAAGGAATGAAAACTAAAATTGTTTACGACTCCTCGATCTTCATCGAGCGTTCCATCGCAAACGTCTTCAGCTCGATCTTTGAGGCGGTCGGGCTGGTGCTGGTGATTATCTTTATCTTCCTGCGCAGTGTCAGATCCACCCTGATTCCGCTGGTGACCATCCCGGTTTCGCTGGTCGGTTCTTTCACTCTGATGTGGGCGTTCGGTTTCTCGATCAACACCCTGACCCTGCTGGCGATGGTTCTGGCGGTCGGATTGGTGGTCGATGACGCTATCGTCGTGCTGGAAAATGTCCATCGCCATGTCGAAAACGGGCTGAAGCCGGCCAAGGCGGCGATCAAGGGGATGCAGGAGATCGGCTTTGCCGTCATCCTGATGACTCTGACCCTGGCGGCGGTTTATGTGCCGGTTGCAATGATGGAAGGGCGGACCGGGAAGCTGTTCACCGAGTTTGCGCTGACTCTGGCTGGTGCGGTTCTGGTCTCCGGCTTCGTCGCACTGACCCTGACCCCGATGATGTGCGCCAAGATGCTGCGCCACCAGGAAAAGCACATGAGGGTCTTCACCATCATGGAGGCCCTTTTTGTCGCCCTGGAGAATGGCTACCGCCGACTGCTTGGCTGGTCGCTGAAGACGGTCCTGGTCGGTCTGGCCATCGCAGTTATTGCCGGGACCGGATCCTGGTTCCTGTTCGGCCAGCTGCCATCAGAGATGTCGCCGCTGGAGGACCGGGGGGTGTTCATGACCTTTCTCATCGCCCCAGATGGTGCCAGCCTCGATTACACCGATCACTACCTGAAGCAGGCGGAAAGATTGCTGCACTCGGTCCCGGAGGGAGTCGGGGTGTTCTCGGTCTCCGGAATGAACGGCAATGTGAACGAGGGACTAAGCTTTGTTGAGCTGACCGACTGGCAGGTGCGCCAGCGTTCGTCGCTGCAGATCGCCGGAGATCTGGGGCCGCAGCTGTTCAGCATCCCCGGGGTGCTCGGTTTTCCGATCACTCCGCCTTCCTTAGGCCAGTCGTTCATGGATCAGCCGGTGCAGTTCGTGGTCAAAACCAGTGACAGTTACCCGGAGTTGAACGAGCAGATCAACCAGTTGATGGCTGAGGTGCGAAAAAATCCCAGGATCCTGGCGGCGCGCACCGACCTGAAGCTGAATTCGCCGGAACTTCGTTTGCAGGTCGATCGCGACAAGGCGGCCGATCTCGGCGTAGCCGTGGCAACCATCGGTCGCACCATCGAAACCATGATGGGCGGGCGTGACGTGACCCGGTTCAAGATGGACGGCGAGCAATACGATGTCATCGTCAAGATCGAGGATGAACTGCGCGTCACCCCGGAGGATTTGAATAAAATCCATGTTCGCAGCACGATCGGCACAATGATCCCGCTCTCCAACCTGGTAACGATCGAAGAGGGAGTCACCGCGCAGTCGCTCAATCATTTCAACCGCAGTCGCGCGGCGATCATCAGCGCCAACCTGGCGCCCGGATACTCTCAAGGGGAAGCTCTGGCGTATCTGAACGATGCAGCCGGAAGGGTCCTGCCGGAGTCCGCGCGCATCGATTACCAGGGCCAGTCGCGCGAATTTATGGACAGCAGCGCAGGCTTGCTGCTGACCTTTGCGCTGGCGCTGATCATGATCTACCTGATGATGGCAGCCCAGTTCGAATCGTTTGTCGATCCTTTGATCATTCTCTTTACCGTCCCGTTGTCGATGGCCGGTGCGCTGCTCGCCCTGTACTACACCGGTAACACCTTGAGCATTTACAGCCAGGTCGGCCTGATCACCCTGGTCGGCCTGATCACCAAGCACGGCATATTGATCGTTGAATTTGCCAACCAGCTGCAGGAACAGGGCAAAACCAAGCTGGAGGCTGTGCTCGACGCAGCCACTCTGCGGTTGCGGCCTATTCTGATGACGACGGGTGCAATGGTTCTGGGGACCATCCCGCTGGCCCTTGCCACCGGGGCGGGAGCCGAGAGCCGTTCGCAGATCGGCTGGGTCATCGTCGGAGGATTGATCCTTGGAACGGTACTGACCCTGTTTGTCATCCCGGCGGTCTACCTGCTGCTGGCGCGCAAGCGTCAGCCCCAGCTGACACTTGCGGAGAAGCCGGTGACAGTGATGAGAACAACGGCGGAAGAGGGTGCGGCATGAAAGATTCCGGTCTACGGCGCGGCATGTCAGACACCTCTCCGTTGCCCTGTGCGTCCGTCGTCGAATCGTCCTTGGTGACGATAACCGCAAACAGGCAGCTTGCCGAAATCCTCGCACATGGGCTCTATCCGCTGGTGGAGGAGTTTTTGCTCTACCGTGAGGCATCTGCCGGGACCTGCCTGTGGCGTGAAGGGGATTCCCTGCAGCGTTTGACGTTGATTCTGTCTGGCACGCTGGAAACCCTCAAGGAGACAGCGTTTCCGAACCGTCCGTTTGTTACCGGAATTTTCGGAGCCGGGTCGATTCTCGGTGAAGACGGATTTCTGAATAATCTACCCTGCAACAGCACGGCACGAGCGCTGGAGCCGAGTACTATGCTGAGCTTGAAGCGTGAAAAATTCGAGCAGCTTGAACAGTCGCATCCGGCAGTCGCCAACCTGATTCTCAGATGGATGCTGAACTCAGTATCGAGTCGACTTCACAATGCAGAGAAGCGCCTGGCGAAGATTTTCTAGTTGAAAGATAAAGGAAACAGACATGTTGAACAGAATGATGAGTCTTTTTGGGGTCGGGTTGATGGCTCTGCTGCTGTCGGCCTGTACGATGGGGCTGGATTACCAGCAACCCGATACCATGATTCCGCCAAGCTACAAGCAGGATGCGCGATGGAAAGAGGCGGAACCACAGGCAACCCTGGAAAAAGGAGCATGGTGGGAAATTTACCACGACCCTGTCCTCAACGGACTCGAACACCGGGCCATTGAAGCAAATCAGAGCCTGCAGGCGGCATTTTTCAGAGTGCAGCAGGTGCGGGCCGGGCAACGCCTCAGCGAGGCGGAACGGTTGCCGCAAATCAACCTGAGCGGGTCTGGATCGCGCGAGCGCACAGCCGGCGATTTCAGTTCGGACGGGCATGGCCGGACCGGCAATATTTTCAGCCTGCCGTTCCTGCTCAGTTATGAAATCGACCTCTGGGGGAGGACCAGGCGCTCGCTAGAGGCGGCCTCTGCGGAGAGCGAAAGTGCTGTCGCCGATTATCACGCGGCATTGCTCTCCCTGCAGGCTGATGTCGCTCGTTACTATTTCAACCTGCGTGCCCTGGACAATGAAATTTCCCTGCTTGAACAGACCCTGGGATTGCTTCGGGAGGCTCTCCTGCTGGTCAGAAGCCAATACGAAAACGGCCAGGTCAGTCGCCTCAATCTGGCCCAGGCGGAAACAGAATTGGCAAATGTGCAGGCCGAGGCCGTCGGCCTGGAGAGGCAGCGGAGCGACTTGGTGAATGCGATCGCTGTGCTGATCGGGGTTCCTTCATCCGATTTTACTCTGGCGGCAGAGCCCCGGGAAATGAATCCACCGAAAATATCACCGGGATTGCCGTCGAGTCTTCTCGAGAGAAGACCCGATATCTCAGCCGCAGAGCGGCAGATGGCAGCGGCGAGCGCCCGCATCGGTGTCGCCAGAGCTGCCTTTTTCCCGTCGATCAGCCTGACCGGAAAGGCGGGCTTTGCCAGCGAGGAAATTGGCTCCCTGTTCGAGTGGGACAATCGTACCTGGGGGTTCGGGCCCGCGCTCTACCTGCCGATTTTCGACGCGGGGCGCAACAGCGCGAAGTTGGAGCGGGCGAAACTGGGTTTCGAAGCAGCGGTTGCAACGTATCGGCAGCAGGTTCTGGTGGCTTTCGAGGAGGTCGAAAACGGCCTGCAGGGTCTGGAACATTTACAGCGGCAGGAAGCGCTTCTGCAGCAGGCACTGGAAACCGCCGGTGATGCCCTGGATCTTTCGAACAAGCGTTACCGCTCAGGGTATGTCAGTTACCTTGAGGTGATCGACACCCAGCGGACGGCACTGCAAATTGCCCGGTCGTTGTCCCGTCTGCAGGGGCAGCAGATGGTCACCAGCACTCTTCTGATCAAAGCTCTTGGTGGCGGGTGGCAGACCCTGTGAGTTGATCCTGCGGTTTTTGCGTTAGAACATGAGGCGGCCAGTCCGAGCTGGTGGACTGGCCGCCTTTTTGTCCCAAAAAGATCCCTGGCTCTTTAATTCGCAGGGATAATGGCTAGATCAGGCCCCGGTTGCGGAAAACCCTCATCAGGATGACACCGAGGATAGAAAGGCAGACCCCGACGCAGATAAACAGCATGCCCAGTGAATGCCCGCTTCCCCATCCCCAGATGCTCTGGTTTTTCCAGACTGTCATCAGTGCGATTCCGCCGAACGTTCCCAGACCGCCGATGATATAGAGCGACAAGGCTGTGACGCCAAGTTTGATGTCGGTATTGATTGTCATGGTCTTTCTCCTGGTTGTTCTGTCAGGGGTCGCTCAATAAGCGACCCCCGCTCTTATATCGATTAATGTCCGCCACCGCTCATGAAAGCGAACAGCATCAGTGCGGCGAGCCCCAGGCCGGTAAAAACAGCCAGGAATCCGAAGCCCTTGAAGATGAAGTCGTAAAGAACCCCGCTGGTTTTTTCCATGGCAAACTCTTCGGTGATGCCCATCTCCTCGTACCGATCCCATTGCCGGCCACGTTCCTCAATGAATTCCTCTTTGGAGATTTCGCCGTTGAAGATGACGAAATCCATCGGGAATTTCTCGGGCCGGCCGTGGGTGTTGAAAAAATGGACGGTGAAGATAAAGCCTGTGGCCAGCAAGGCCTCGTCAGAGTGGACGATGGTAGCGATATTAAAGGCCCAGCCTGGCAGGAACATGCCGAAGATCTCCGGGAACCAGAGCATCAGGCCGGAGCCGCCGATAGCGAACATCCCCCAGAAGACTGCGATGAAGTCGAATTTCTCCCAGTAGGTCCAACGATCGAAGGTCGGCTTGGGCCCCTTGAAGAAGAACCAGCGGATCATCCGGGAGACGTCGATGATGTCCCAGATGTTCGGCATCAGTGAATCGGGGCCGAACATGCGCTGCAGCCAGTTGCCCTTGATGTCCTTGCGCAGGAAGAGAAAATCGAAGCTGAGCAGAATCGCGCCGACGAAATAATAGAAGGTCAGGATGGCGCAGCCGCGGTGAATCAGGCCGGCGTAATGAACCCCGCCGAAGAAGTCCATCATCGCTTTTGCCCATTGCTGGTCGCTGAACTTCAAAGGCAGCCCGGTCAGCGAAAGGCCGAGGAAGCTGATGATAACCGTCAGGTGGAGGAAGATATGGCGACGCTGGAAGCGCCGATAGGGCTTGTGGGCGTCTTTAATGTGTTGTTCGACTTTGCCTTCGGCAAGGGCTCTCATGTTCTCACGATTTTCGACAAACCCGCGGAACATCCAGAGCAGGGTGTGGATCCAGAAAACGGTGAAGGTCCCGATCAGCAGACCGGTCATGGCGATAAACGTCCAGTAGAGCAGCGGGTAGTTTTCACTGTCGGAGTGATCGCCGTGGGCATAAAATTCAGTAAAATGCTTGGTTGCCTTCGGGTGGCACTGGGCACAGGTTTCAACCAGGTTTTCGCCGTTCAGGGTCGAGCCCGCATGGTCGCTGGGGAGCACTCCGTGCGCCCCATGACAGTCTGCACAGACGGCGGCCTGCTCCGGATAGCCGAGGCGATAGTTTTTGCCGTGGTAGCTTTCCAGATAGGTTTCCACCGCGTGCGTCGCTACCCCGTTTTCCGCCATCAGCTCTTCATCGCTGTGGCAGGCAATGCAGGTATCGGAATCGAACCGGCTGAGTTCAGCTGCGTTCATTTCGCTGATTGCGGCAATGCCATGCAGTGAGTGGCAGTCGCTGCAATCGGGGGCTGCAGCGTTACGGGCGATGACCGCCTGACCATGAGTTGAGGCCAGATATTCTTCTGTGTCGTGACATTGCTGGCAGGTCTCGATCACTTGAACTTTGTTGCCATCCCAATGAGTGATGGCGTGGTATTCGCTGTGGCATCCGGTGCAGCCGATCTCGTTCTGCTGGTGAACGCTGGTGCTGTGGAGGGTTGCCTGCTGGTCATGGCAGCGGCTGCAGTTGACCGGTTTGATCTCTGTCTCCCCGTCCATGTGCAGGTCGAGGTCGGTGATTTCTGTGTGGCAGCTGGTACATGCGTTGCTGCCGTGGACCGATTTGACGAAATTACTCGATGGGACAGAGTCTTCATGGCACTCAAGGCAGGCACGCGGGTCGATCGCCATTCCTGTTTCCGCCCAGGACGGAACACCGATCGCCAACATCAGGACAATAGGAATTAATAGATGAAGTTTCATTTTCGTGTTTCCTCCCAATCGCTTCTGTTTAGGTTGCTGAATTGAATTCACATAGTTTGTTTTGCAGCAAACGGATAACATCTTCTCGTTCATGATGGTTAAAGCGGAATGCCATTTCTTCGATAAAGAGGGGAAACCTGCTTTTGCAGCCGCCCCGGTATTTCATCAGGTTTATTTTGCACTGACGCCAGAACTCCTGGAGCTGCTTTTCATCTGTTTCTTTGCGGGCCCAGAGTGTTCTGCGATAGAATTTTTCAAGGATAACGTTTCTTTTCGCCGAAGGGCTGTTGGTGTAGATCTCCGAGACCCCCTGAACCTCCGGGAGATCATGCTTTTCCAGGGAAAATAAGAGTGTCGCAGGAAATATCACATGGATCTGATTCTGCAGCAGCAGGGACCAGAAGACCGGCAGCTTGTCGTTCCCTCTTGTGCTTGACAGGCCTTGCGGATTGTTGATCAGCTGGAGTAGCGTTCTTGCGTTCTCCTTGGCCATGATTGACCTGAGACGATCATAGTAGCTCTGGGCCGTTTTCCGGTTGATCTCCAGCTGCTTTGCGCATTGTTCCGCAGTCTGCATCTGCCAGAACAGTTCAGCCAGGGCAGCCAGTTTTTCGCTCGATATCTTGGCCTTGTTCCGTTTGGCTGAAAACTTCTTCTTGCATTGCTTGCATTTGTAGCGACCATCTCCCAGGCGATAGATTTCTGTCTGCATGCATGCAGGGCAGTGGACTTGGCTCCCGGACTGGTCTGTCCGTCCGTCTCTTGTTCTCTCTGTTGTTGTCAATGGTCTTTCCCGTCCGTTTGGTCCGATTTGCCGGACTGTTCACTTTAAGCACAAAAAAACTGCGGCAACACGGCCAGAAACATGGGAGAGTCTGGTGAGTGTACGACGTGTCGCCGCTAACTGTATCTACAGGGCGCTTGCTCTGGAAATACTATGTAGCGCCGCTGTCCGGGTAAGACAGCGGCCGGTTATTCACTCCCGCACCGCCAGAAACGGCAAGGGACAGGAGTGGGGAGTTCAGGAATGACTCAGCAGGTTCATGATGGCGCCGCCCATGCAAGACAGCGACCAGAGGATGAAGGCCGTCAGCGCGATGCTGACAAAGGCCAGAGATCCATAAACACCTGCTTTGTAGGTATTCTTGATCGGATTGGAGATAATGTTTTCAGCTTTCATGGCGCATCTCCTGTAATTGGCGTTAAATGAGTTTCTGGCCAATGTGAACCAGTGCCGGCCAGGCAACAAATAATGCTGCTGGAATGGCTGCCAGGCCGATGACTGCAAGTGCGACGACGACTCGGTTTCGCGGATCAGGTTTCGCGGATAGGTTTTCTGCTCTCACGGTGTTTCTCCTTTCAATGCCCTAAGTTGTGGTTAGGCGAATGCAGTTTGCGGGCGATGTCGCCGGGGCTGCCAGTGCTGATCGATAGCGTTCGACCTGAACCACCTGGCAGCCATCTCTGCAACTTCGCCTCGCTGGTTCCAATAAATGGTTATCCCGGTGGCGTTGAACAGGCCCTCAAAGCCAGGGCGGTTGTCGCTGCACAGTATCGCTTCGACGCCTTGTTGGCTGAACCAGTCCGGCAGCGACGGTAGCTCTTTCGGATTCCAGACAGTGAGTTTGGGTTTGGCGTACTCACCGGTGATATTGTCGATCGCCAGTTTGAAGTAGATGTTTTCAAGGCCACCGTTCTGCCTGACGAGTTGGCTGTAATAAGGAATTGCAACAACCGTCACGTTCTGGGCTTTGACTTTTTTGGCCTTCTCTTCCAGGCTCATGGAGCCTGTTCTGGCGCTGATATTTTCTGGCCTCACGGTGTTTCTCCTTTCGCTCTTGCTTTGTTAAATAATCAAGGTTTGTGCCAAGGCGCGAACTTTTTTAAAAAACCAATAAATACGGTTATTTGCCGGCTTTTTCCGGGCAGGGAATGTTGCGGAATGGAACGGCGGTGTTGCAACGGCAACGTCGGGAAGGGAGATTTTTCTTGGAAATACTATCCAACCATCTGAAATCAATGCATAAAAAAGAGTGCAACATCATCTGCAACACTCATTTGTATGCAACACTTGCAACTCACAAACGGTTGCAGGTGTATATATCTATAAACTATGGCAATGGTTTTTGAGGGGATTTCTGGCTGTCGGAGCAGGCGCTGTGATGCGTTATGGAAGGAAAACAGCCCAGGTTCGACCGCCGTTAAGCGATCAGACCTGGGCTGTTCTGGCAGGGCCTTTAGTCGTCGTTTAACTGATAACGTTTCATCCAGCGCCAAAGGGTTGTCCGGTCAACTCCAAGCTGTTGAGCGACTTTTTTCCGGTTGCCGCTGTAGCGGGCCAGCATGTTCTGCAACACGTCCTTAGATGGGCGTCTTCTTTTTGTGAACGAGTCGGGTTGTTCTGGTCGGTTTGCCGCCATAAACCCTGCTGGAAGGTGTTCAATGCCGATTTCTGAATCGCGGCAGAGGATAACCGTCTGCTCGACCATGTTGAGCAGTTCGCGGACATTCCCCGGATAGCTGTGATTGAGCAGTACCTGCAGGGCTTCGGCAGAGAATCCCCTGATTTTTTTACTGTAGGTTCGGTTGAACCGCTCCAGGAAGATATCGATCAGCAGAGGGATGTCTTCGGGGCGTTCGCTGAGGGGGGGGATTTCCAGGGCGACAACATTGATCCGGAAAAACAGATCGCGCCTGAAGGTTCCCTCTTCCACCATCTTCTCAAGGTTCCGGTGGGTAGCCGTTACAAACCGGACATTGGCCTTTTGCGGTGTTGTTGCCCCCAGCGGCTGAAATTCATGGTTTTCCAGTACCCGCAGCAGTTTGACCTGAAGCGGCAGAGGCAGGTCGCCTATTTCATCCAGAAACAGGGTGCCCCCTTCTGCCATGGTCAGCCGGCCCGGCCGGTTTTCTACGGCACCGGTATATGCTCCCTTCTTGGCTCCAAAGATCTCTGCCTCCAGCAGTGGTTCGGGGAGTGCGCCGCAGTTGACGACCACCAGTGGTTTATCCTTGCGGTGGCTCAGATTGTGGATTGCCTTGGCAAACAGCTCTTTCCCGGTGCCGCTATCCCCCTGCAGCAAGACAGTGGCTTCGCTCTCGGCAATGTCTGGCAGGACATCAAACAGGCGCCGCATGCTTGAATTGCGACTGGTCAGTTCCTGAAAGGAAAACTTCTTTTCAATCTCCTGTTTCAGGGCAAAGATGAGCGACTGGTCGCGGAAGGTTTCAACGCCTCCGACCGGTTTCCCTTCGCTGTCACGGAGCACCGACGCGCTGACTGAAATCGGCACATCCCGGTTATCCTTGGTGATAATGTCGATTTCGCGATTGATAACAGGCTGCCCCGATTCAAGGGCTTCCTTGACCGGGCAGGCCGAGAAGCAGACCCCGGTCCGGAAAATGTCATAACAGTGCTTGCCGATTGCCTCTTCCGCAGTAAAGCCGGTAATTTCTTCCGCCGCCCGGTTGTAGGTGGTAATACGCATGTTCTCATCGACGGTAAAGACTCCGTCGGCCACGCTGTCCAGAATCGTCTGCAGGTTTTCTTTTGGTGGTTTGCTATGCGGGCTCATGCTGTGTTTTCACTCATCAGTGTGAGATTAAACAACAAGGCTCCGCTGAAATGCAGCCGAGCCTTGTTGTCCAGAAAGGTCTGTCCTTTCGTTAGCTCGGCCGCTAGTGACTGCCGTTGGCAGCTTCGCCGCCGCCGGTGAGCCGGTTGTAGCCCTTGACACCAATGTGACAGGTGGCGCAGCGAGTGTTCGAAGCGAAGGCGGTATCGCCGTCATGGCAGGCGCCGCAGTATTCGCCCTGGTATAAGGATTCCATGACGAAGTTATCGTTCTTCTGGGCAGCCAGTGACTCCATCTTGAACATTCCGCTATGGCAGGATTCACACCCGAAGCCAGCAGCATGGACCTCATGGCTGAAGATGACCGCCTTGACAGGCTCGGTGTAAAGCACGTCGCCACCATCTTTTACGTGGCAGGTGGTACAATCCTGGTTTGCTGCGAAAGCGGTGTCTCCATCATGACAGGCACCGCAGAACTCGCCTTGGTACATCGCTTCCATGCTGAATGCGGGGTTGGCCACCATCGCCCCGGATTCCATTTCAAAGATGCCATCATGGCAGGACTCGCAATCAAGCCCCATGCCGTCAACATGAGAATCATGGCTGAAAACAGTCGATTTGTAGATGATCTCGCCGCCACCGTCAGCGGCGTGGCTCAACTGCAGGCCGATCGTTGTGACCGCCAGCAGGGAAATGATCAGAAAACGTGTCACGCTTTTCATTTTTATCCTCCACTCAGATCGTTCTGAATTGAAATTGACCGCTATTAGCCCTTGGTGTAGAAAATGTTGGGTTTGGTTCCTGCTTCAGGACGCATGACCCATACGACTTTTTCGAGCTGATGGACTCTGCGGTAAACCTGGCTGTCAGGCGAGGCCAGATCGCCAAAAATACGCACATCTGCCGGGCACGCTGACGCGCAGGCGGTCAGCTTCTCTCCCTTAGACAGGCGGGTGTCGATGCAGAAATTGCATTTGTCGACGGCGTGTCTTTCTTCGCTGAAGTAGCGCGCGTTGTAGGGGCAGCCCAACTGACAGGTCAGGCATCCGATGCACTTGGTAATGTCCATCATGACAATGCCGTTCTGCTGGTCTTTATAGGTCGCCTTGGTCGGGCAGACGCGAGTGCACTGCGGGACATTGCAGTGATTGCAGAGCACCGGGATGAATTCACGCTTCTGGCCGATCGCGCCGGGAACCTCACGCTCCAGGATGTTGGTCCGATAACCATAATCCGGGACATCGTTGGTTTTTTTGCAGGCTGTCAGGCAACGCTCGCAGTCCACGCAACGGTCGCCGTGAATGACCATGCTGTAATGAGGCTTGTAGGGGTACTTTTCAGCGTAGTCGCCAGCCGAGGCATAAACCTTGTCGACCGATGAGACGGCAGACAGCATGGTGCCACCGGCAAAAATACCGGTCAGTGTCAGTCCCATCTTGAGAAAGGTACGGCGTTCTTCTACGGATATGTTCTCAATCCCCTCGTTCTTGATTTCGTCGAGGTTCAGATTCTGCTTTTTCATGTCAAGTAAACTCCTTCTCTATTATTCGCGAAAACAGGATCACCCGTTCTTCTTAGTGATGGGACTCAACCTTGTGGCCAGCAAAAACCTTTTCGCCGATCAGGAAGAGGAAGAACGCAACCCCAAATCCACCGAGGGTGATGACGATTTCGTGGAGAGAGGGGAAATAGTGGAGCAGATGCTTATATTCGTTGACCCCCAGTTCATGGAAAACTGGAACCACCTGGCCGACAATAACCAGGTCATATCGCATCACGAAGATCCCAATGATCATCAGGGCTGACCCCCAGAACATCATCGCCAGGTTTTTGCCTTTGGAGAGGTAGAAAAGGATCAGCGGGAAGACCAGGCCGAAGCCTGCCTCGAAGAGCCAGAAGTTAACCGAATAGGGGCCTTTGACCAGGGCCATGACGGCTTCATATTTGCCTCCGGGTTGTCCGGCGACTCCGGCGACCATCTTCCAGGTGGTAAAAAACATGATCACGCAGATCAGCAGAATCCCCAGACGGCGTACCACATCTAGAGATTCCATCATCGGCTTGTCCTGAGACAGCTGTTCGCCGTTAACCTTGTAGGCCAGATGATGGAAAAGATAGATAATTGCTGTCCCGGTCATCATCGCCGAGGCTATGAAATAGATCGACATGTAGGGGCCATGCCAGAATTCGCGCCCCATGAGCAGGCCGAAGACCGCTCCGAGGTTACTGTGGGCGGCGATTCCGGCAATCGACCCGCCGAAGCCACAAGCAACGGCAGGTTTGTGCATGTCGAGGTTGAGAAACAGGAATTCGAAAATCATCAGGACAAGGTAAACTCCGTAGAGGGTTCCCATCCACCAGATGTTCGAGGTTATGTTCGGGGAAATGACGTTGTAGATGGCCATCCGCCAAGGCAACTTGATCTCAAAGGCGATAACGAAGAAACCGCCGAGAATTGTTGCAATGGACAGAAAAACAGAACGTTTGGCAATTGGCATGTAGGACTGAACACCGAAAACATGTCCGATTGAAGACACCAGGCAGAGCCCGGTTGATGTCACGACGAAGAACACATATGTCGCGATCAGGATGCCCCAAGGGATTTCGCGGGTGACGCCATAGGTGTGGTCGTGTCCGACGATCATCGAATGAACGCCGAACGCAACGGCTGCCACAATCAGCAGTCCGGAAATTGCGACAGCAAGATAATACAACGGGCCGCCTGAAAGAAGTCTTTCGGTAACACCTCTTTCGATTTCATTTAACGTCAGTCTCTTTGTTTTAATGTGACCGTCCATGTAGCTCTTCCTTTACTCCCAAATGAATTAAATACAACGTTCAGACATTTTGTCTGAAGCCAAGGTGACCGTTTCAAGTTTTTCTCGTTGCAACATCGTTTGCAACGCTGACTCAAGGCAAAAGTAAAGCCCAGCCTGACAGCAGAGCTTTAAGTTCGTATAGAAATAGTTGTGCTATGTCCCGTATCGTCCCCTCACGGGGAAAGGCGGATCAGACTTCGCACTCGACCCTGAATACACCGATGTCATACATGGCGACAACCAAGGCTGCAACAATCGATGCAGCAATGAGCCCCGGAATGCTGGCTGAGGGGACCGCTGTCAGTACGACGTAGGGTGTAATAACCGAAAAAAGAACCAGGGTAAAAAGGAACCTACTGATTTTGAATGCTAATTCCCGAATCATAAGAGGCCTCTCTTCGCTAGCGTCCAACTTTTTTATGACGTTTTTTAGACGTCCTGGTTGACTGTCTTGCTGTATGTTTTTGTTGCACGTGATGCGACAAGTATACATATACAACATTAACATGCAACACTTATTTGTTCTTTTCTTGTAAATTATAGTTTCACATTATCCGTAAAGCGATTTTGTCGCACTATGCTGAAACCGGAAAGATTCGATATTTCTTTGGGTTCGGTCGCTTTTTATAGGAGATGAACTGCCCCTGCGACAAGGCAAAGATTTTTATATTTATGGTCTTTTTTAAGCTTCTGGTGGGGGAAAGGATGGACCGCAAAGGTAAGAACTGTTGCTTGTGATGTTGCAGAAAATGTACGGTTTGCGCTTTTGCTGTGCCCTTTAGTTGACATTTATTTCTACCTTGATTGTATGTAGTTGTGTTATAAATATAAGAGTGAAAAAGTAGGTTATCGTTTTCCTGCTTGTTTACATCCGTTGAGTTTTGAGAAAGGATACATTGCATGCCTGTCGAGAGCAGCGATCCTATCTATCCCATCAGTGTAGCTGCAAAGCTTCTGGAGGTTCACCCCAGAACTTTGCGGATCTATGAGGAGGAGGGCTTGATCAGCCCTTCCAGGAAAGGGCAGAAACGTTTCTTTTCCAGTGATGATATAGAGTGGATTCAGTGTCTGAGAGACCTTATTCATGAGCAGGGGATCAGTATTCCGGGGATCAAAAAACTGCTGGAATTGACTCCTTGTTGGGAGATCAATCATTGCCCTCCTGAAAAGCGTGATGCCTGTAGCGCCTTTGTTGACAACACGGTTCCCTGTTGGGAAAGAGATGACTTGGCGTGCGCCAAGGAGCCCGGCAGGTGTCAGAATTGCGATTTCTTCATCAAGGCGATGAAAAAGGTGCGCAATAAGGCCCAGGAGCAGAGGACGGCGTCCAGGGAGAGGGTCAAGTAGAGAGATTTGCCTTGAAGGAAACAAAAAGGGCCGCCCTGATAACTCGGGGCGGCCCTTTTTGTTGTTTGTTAGGAAGGGTTTATTCTCCCTGCATGACCTGGAGAATTTCAGGATTTTCTTCTTCTTCGGCCAAAACGGTGTGGCAGGTGGTGCAATCGGCGGAGATGACCTCGCCTTCTTCGTTTTCGTGCGTGCCATCGTGGCAGCGGAAGCAACCGATATCGAATTCCGTTCCATGGCCGATATGGTTGACGTAGGTACCCCACTCAAGATTCATCTCCGGGAAAACGTTCATCGCGTAGGCATTCTGGGCCCCGCCAATTGAGTTGTCCAGTTTTGCCTGATCAAGGTCGGGGTAGTTTTCCTTATACCAGTTGCGTAGAGAATTCTCGATTCCGGCCATTGCGTCTTCCTGGCTGGAATATTTCTGGGAAACGGCTTCCATTGCCTGACGCTTGATAAAGGGAATGTTTCTGTCGATGACGCCCTTGGTGATTTCTTCGTCGACAGCGGTATTCGCCTGGCGGTAGATATGAGTTGGCCGGTTGTGGCAGTCGATGCAGTCCATGGTTCTTTCTTCGAGCTCATGGCCTTCTTCTGCAATGACATTGGCGGCATCTTCACTGCGGTAGACCACGGTAGAGCCGTCCGCCTTGGTGAGGGTCACTTCGGGGATGGTCATGCGATTAGGGTCTGCTTTGTAGCTGATGCTGTTTTCTTCAGCGACATGCCAGTGAATGCCGTGCGGTTTGTCGGTTCCGCTTCCCGCTGAACCAATCTTCATCAGCATGACGGTTTTCAGGTTGGTGTTCTCTTCATCTTCTTCATATTTGTCGATCACGTTCAATTTGTCGCCGTGGAATTTGTCTGGACGGTGGCATTCCGCGCAGGTATCACTGGCCGGGCGCAGGCCATGGACCGGCGTATGGATCGGCCGAGGGTAAGTATTGAGGGCGACCGCAAACAGCTGACGTGCGCCAGAGATCTTTGATTTGGCAAACCAGGTTGCCCCTGAGCCGATGTGGCAATCGACACAATGAACCTTTGAGTGAGGAGAGTTCTGGTAGGCCGTGTACTCAGGGTTCATTACGGTATGGCAGAACTGACCGCAAAAGCTGTTCGATTCCAGGTAGTGATAACCGCTGTAGCCGAGCAGGCCAAAAACGACAAAATTTATACTGGTGAGCAGCACGCCGAGGAAAATAAGTTTTCGGACCCGGTTGAACCGGGTGTCGTCCGCGAAGTGCTCCTGTAAATAGGTCAGGGTAAACAGGCGGACTTCTTCTTTTCCCTTGAGAAAGAACAGGCCGATGAAGACCATCACCAGTCCCGCAATAAAGGCCGGACCCAGTGTCATGTAGATGATGGCACCCATGTAGGGGTTGTCGATATGCATCCAGGAATCGATAATGACCAGGCCGAGCAGGAACGGGAAGGTTACAGTCGTGATCATGGCCCCTACCAGGGAGACTCGACTTCTGGCGATTCCTCTGAAAAATGAAAGGATGATGTCGGAAAATTTTGTCATGTTGCGGTCTCCTAATGCATGCCGGCGGGTAAGGGTCTCTACCGGATATTGGTGTTCACTGGCTCAATGTCATTCTGGCAGGAATTCATTTCAGGATATTATACAGTAAAATCCACTTGTGGGGAATTTGACATATAAAAGGGCTGCATGCCAGAGCGGCATGCAGCCCTTTGCTCTGTGTGGTTGAGCTTCAATCGTAGAGCACTGCAGATTTTGACTTTACCGTCCTACAGCCCGGAAACAGCAGAGAACCAACCTTGGGCAAGTTCAAGCGGTCCGCCAGCGGTCAGAGCACCACCGATCAGGCAGGCAATGCCAAAGATGCCGATCGCGCCAGCAATAAACAGGGTCAATACGACAGATACGCGAAAAGTAATCAGCATCAGTTTGACGCCCAGTTGGGATTCGCTTCTTACTTCGCTTGCAACGGCTACTTGATTACTCATAATGGCCTCCTTCTTGATTCGGCGTTTTATGGAGCGTTTGCTCTCTTGGTTTTTGATTTATTAAACAGTAGAGAACCATACTTGTCAAGTAAAAAAGTACGATATATCAGCAACTTAACTCAAACCCAAGGTTGGCATGTTTTGCTCACACGAGAGCCTAAAAGAAAAGTGGAAATTCTGATTGTAAGGTCGTGGGGTGCTTTGTCGACTGTATGCGAAGTAGTAATAATAACGTCGTTCTATTAGCTTTATCGCAAAGGGGTTTGCATGGCTATTGCCGGTTTATTGTGTGACATTGTTCAGTCTGGAGAGGCATTTGACGAAGCATGTACTTTTCTTTGAACATGTACGGAGCTTCGACGATTTGAAAACATCGAAACTCCTGCCATTAAGAAATGGCGAAAAAAAAATATCTGTAATTCTTCACCTGATTAACAGTAAAAATTTGACGAATTAACGATTTATATAATTCGCACAAACCAAGTGGCTGAGATTTTCCATATCATGGGTCGGGTGCGGGTTTGTCAGGGCGGAGATCTTGAGTCACAGGGGCAGGGATTGCGGTGCAGCACACAGACCTGACTTCTAGTCAGGCCTGTGTGCTGCACCGCAATGTCAGGGGCTGTCTCGGGTCAGGTTTTCTCGGCAAGCTGGGTTTTTTCCTTGGTGTGTTCTGAATGCTGGACGTTGTCGGTTGTTTTTTGCCAGCGGGTCAGCGCAAAAGAGGCGTACGAGACAACAACACCAAAAGCAAAAATGCTGATGACCAGGCCCAGGCCTTGGGTCGTCAGCAGGTCGATCAGAAACGTTTTGCCGCCACCGATGACCATGACAAGGATCGCAACGTTGCGAAGTTCCCTGTTCCTCCAGGAGAGTGCCACATACATGAGGGTTGCGGCCGCAAAGTTAATGGTGACGGTCTGTATGGTGCTGTAGGCGTTGATCCCGTTTGGGGGAAAAACCGTTATCAGGGTTTCGTGGGCAATGAGCATGGCAAAAACGTACCCGCTAACCAGGCCGGAAAGCAGAACGGCGATAGCGCTTCTGTCCTGGTCGTCAAACAGCCGGAAGAATTGAGCCTCTTCGCTGGGGGGAGTGCTGCGGCACTGGCGAAATTGAACTATGTTGGTTATGAAACAAAGGGCAGCTGCCAGGGCGGGAATGAAAATCCCAGTATCGGGGCCATGTCCGGCCAAATTGATCAGCAGGCCGCTGCCGACGTAGATCTGCAGCAGGTAGGCAGTAATCCGCATCCCTCCACTCTGCCAGCGGGAGGAAAGGTGAAAGATGGCCAGGGCCAGAAAAGAAAGAAGGGCAAGCGCCGAGAAAAAGTTTTGCAGGAGGGCGGGCAGGGAAAAACTCAGCAGGATTACGCCGGGCAGGGTGAAGGAGTTGGTTCCGGGGGCGTTATGCTGCTGTCTGCGGGAAAGGAAGAAGGCAATTGCAAAGAGGATCAGTGCGGTGAGTGCGGACAGGAGGTGAAAGCCGACGGCGTTTTTGAGGATATACGTGCCAAGTAGAAGCGCATAGAAGACGGTAACCGTCGGCAGGCTGAAATCAAACTTTGAAATTTTCCGGCCCTGGCTGCGGATTATCCCGAGCAATGATATGCTCATAAGGGTGAAGAAGATGATGGCAGCCATGGGCAGCAGCCAGTCGGGGGCCAGGAGGCCGAGTGCTTCGTCGCGGGTTGATGCCAGGCCAATTCTTAATCCCCAGGTCTGGATCATGGTGAGGGTTATGCCCAGCAGTAGCCATCTCAGCCAGGAGCAGCGTTCAATGCGTGAGGCGAAGAACCCCAGAGTATTCGCTAGCCAGAGAAGCAGGGCCAGGTAGTGGAAGGAAGGGTTGGGGAAGTCAAGAGCGACTCCTGCCAGGCACATGCCCAGCGTTCCAACCAGGATGGGGGCGGCAACCTGGTGGAGATGGCTGATGACCGCAAGGACAATTCCCGCCATGGCGAAAAGTATATAGGCAAGCTCCTTGGGGAATGCCTCAAAATGCATGGATGTCTCAAGGGTGACACTGAAGATCAGCAGGGCGCCGCAGATGTTGAAAACGGGAGCGAGGGCGCTCTGCTTGGTGTAAAGTCCCCAGCTCGCGATGATCAGGGCTGACGCATAAAAAATACCGAGCAGGGATCCAAGCTGAAGGTCAAGCAGGCCACTGTCGGTGAGAGTGCGGAGCGCAAGGGCAATAACCAGTAAAAAACAGACGCTTGCGATACGTGGGAGAAAACTTTTCCCGCCAAGAGTCGTTTCGGTTGATGAGGCTGTACTGGTGGCCGTGAAGAGATCGGGTTGTTCCGCCTCTGGGACCTGGCCGGTGATCTTCAGGTTCTGCTCGAGCGCAAAGACCCTTAAGGTCAGGATGTTGACCTGTTCTATCAGTTGATCAACTTGTGACTCGATGTCTCTCTGCTTGGCCATGGCTCCACCTCATGATTAAGGC
Organism: Desulfuromonadales bacterium; assembly: GCA_032251255.1. Lineage (GTDB taxonomy): Bacteria > Desulfobacterota > Desulfuromonadia > Desulfuromonadales > Geopsychrobacteraceae > BM509. Next base: position 10,537 of record JAVVDY010000023.1, on the reverse strand, counting down.
TCATAATTGTAGAACATGATTATAAGAATCAGCAGTGCTTGTTGGGGGAGAGTGTGGCAGCGCGCCTTGGCGGTGTCTTGCTTGCAGCGCGCTGATTTCAAGATTATCACTAAATATCAGCAAGTTCAAACTAATAGTAAATAGCAGTATTTAATGTTGACAGAAATAATCAAGTTGCTATTCTTTGACTAACGTTGTTTTAGTTGTTGGTCCGATGTCAGGAGGTATTCGTGAGAGGACATGTCTGGAGGCCGCTGTTGGTGGTGATCGGTCTGGTCGTAATTATCCTGGTCGCCAGGATGTTTTATGTGCCGGATGACTTTGGTGCTCAGGATCGGGGATATACCTTTGGTTTTCACCGTTTGAGTAATGAGCAGGAGTGGAAGGATTATCCAGCCAAGTTTCAGGACAGTGAGTATTGCAGCGGTTGTCACGACGACAAGAGCGAAGAGCTGAAAGGGGCCCGGCACGCCATGATCCCCTGCGAAAACTGCCATGGAGCGGCGTTTGATCATCCGGACGATCCTGAAAAGCTCATCATTGATCGAAGTCGCGATCTGTGCCTCCGTTGTCATTCCGCCCTTTATATGCCATCAAGCGGCCGGAACGATATTCCGGGAGTCAACCCCGAGGAGCATAATAGCGGCCTTGAGTGCGCTGAATGTCACAACCCACACAACCCAAGCCTGGAGGAGATGTAGCGATGAAAAGGCGCGACTTTTTGAAAAATGCCGCGGTATTCGTCTCCGGGGCCTCTGTGTCGCTTGCGACACTTGAGTTTTTTGATCCCCAGCAGCTGCTTGCCGCAAATCCCGAGCTGCGTTGGGGGTTCCTGGTCAATACCCATAATTGCGTGGGCTGTGGTTTCTGTGTCAAGGCCTGCAAGGTTGAAAATGATATTCCTCTGGAGGCCAATGTGACCCGCACCTGGGTCGAGCGGTATGTGATCATGAAAGATGGGGGGGTGGTGATGGATACCCCCAAGGGTGCTCTTAACGGATTTACCAGCAAGCTGATCGATCAGAATCGCTCGGGGATGAAGCAGGTTGCCGACGAGGAGATTGCCCAGGCCTTTTTCGTGCCGAAGCTCTGCAATCATTGCGATACGCCGGCCTGCGTCCAGGTCTGTCCGGTTGGAGCGACCTATCAGACGAAAGATGGGACCGTGCTTGTCGATCGAAAATGGTGCATCGGCTGTGGCTACTGCATTATGGGCTGCCCGTACGGCGTCCGTTTCTTTCACCCTGAGGAACATGTCGCTGACAAATGTACCTTCTGCTATCACCGTATCTCGAACGGCGGCAATACCGCCTGTGCCCAGGCCTGTCCTTTCGGAGCCCGGCAGATCGGGAACCTGCGCGATCCGAACGATCCGGTGGCAAAGGCGGTCATGAACCAGCGGGTCGGGGTTCTCCGTGACGAGTATGGTACCAAGCCGCAGGTGTTTTACATCGGTCTGAATAAGGAGGTCCGTTAGCCATGGTTGAACAAGTTGCGCAAATGGTCGTTCACGGTGAGGCCTGGACGCTGAAGGATCTCTTTGTCCTGCCGAACGAGTATGTGTACTGGTCAATTCAGATCGTCATGTACCCGTACATGACCGGTCTGGTTGCCGGTGCTTTCGTTCTCTCTTCCCTCTACCATGTCTTCGGGGTGGAGAAACTCAAAGAGATCGCTCGCTATGCCCTGGTGTTTTCTTTTGCCCTGCTGCCGGTCGCGATGATGCCACTGCTGCTGCATCTGATGCAGCCGTTGAGGGGGATAAACGTGCTGATGACGCCGCACTTCACATCGGCGATTTCGGCCTTTGGCATTGTCTTCATGACCTACGCCTGTATCGTTGCGGCAGAAATCTGGTTCGTCTATCGCGAGTTCATTGTCGCCTCGGTCAATCGACTCTCAGCGAAACGCGACAGAAGCCTTTACGAAAGCCTGCTGCTGCTGATTTACCGGCTGATCTCCCTCGGCGCTATGGATGTGTCGCGGGACGCTCTCGAGGCGGATCATAAGGCGGTCAAGTTCCTCGCAGGCCTTGGTATCCCGGTCGCCTGTTTCCTGCACGGCTATGCCGGCTTCATTTTCGGCTCGGTCAAGGCCAATGCTCTGTGGATGACGCCACTGATGCCGGTCATCTTTATCTGTTCGGCAATCGTTTCCGGGATAGCGCTCTGCATTATCAGCTACTACATTTTTATGGAGATACGTAAATGGGCTGCCCGCAGGGGGAAGAGTTTTCTCCTTCCGGATGCCCTGGCCCATGGCAGTTCTGCGGTTGAATATGAGCACCTGCGCAGCGTTCAGGATCACGAGGTCAGGATGACCTCGAAGTATCTGCTGATCTTCATGACTCTGGCGATCACGCTGGAGTTGCTCGATATGATCTTTCGCGGCTATACGGCGGTGAAGTCGTGGGACGCGCTGCGGCAGGTTATCTACGAACACGACTTCGTCAAGATTTTTATCATGCAGTATGCAATCGGCAATGTTCTGCCGTTTATTATGCTGCTGCTACCCGGCATTACTGTCCGTCGTGCAGCGCTGGCCTCGGTTCTGGTTCTGTTCGGGGTATTGATGATGCGTTGGAATGTCGTCATCGGCGGCCAGGCGTTCTCGCTGACATTCAATGGCTTCATGCATTATCACCTGCCGATCATTCCTCACGATATTGAAACCTTTAAGGAGGGTCTGGGCGGTGCCCTGACGGTGATCGTGACACCGTTCGTGATTTTTTATTTTCTCAACATGATCTTTCCTGCGTTCATGGAAAGCAAAGATTCCCATTGACGCGAATTGATTAAAATTTACAATGCATGAGCCGTCCCTGTGGGCGGCTTTTTTTATCGGTAAATCTTTGGCAATAGCCGGATAAGCTTCTATACTGACTTTCTGTCTCGCAGGGTTCAATCTCCCTGAGAAAGGAGTTTCCGATGGGGAATATTCAGGATAGGTTCTGGCTGCACCAGGAGCATGCGGTCATGGTGGTTGTCGATGTTCAGGAAAAACTGGTGCCGGCCATGAATGAGCGGGTCTGTGGCCGGGTCGTGCAGCATATCAACATGCTGCTGGAAGGATTTGCCGCGATGGATCTGCCGGTGATCATGACCGAGCAGTATCCGCGCGGCCTCGGGCATACCATCGAGGAGGTCGCCGGTGCGGCCGAGCTTCAGCGTGTGGAGAAGATCGCTTTCAGCTGCTGTGGAGAGCCGAACTTTATCGATGCGCTGGAAAAGACCGGGCGGAAACAGGTCTTGCTGGTCGGCATGGAAGCCCACGTCTGCGTCTACCAGACGATGATCGATCTGCTTGATCGCGGCTATCGGGTGCACCTGGTGAGTGATGCGATCTGCTCGCGTTTCAAGTCAGACTACCTGACAGCGATCAGCATGGCGCCGGTCATCGGTGCGGTGCTGACGACGACCGAAATGGCCCTGTTCCAGCTGCTGAAGCAGGCAGGGACCGAAGAATTCAAAGTTGTCTCCGGACTGGCCCGCAGGCGGACCGGCTGATGGAGGGATTGACACAGCAGCAACTCACCGAACTGCAACAGGATCTCATCGAGTTGCAGGAGGGGTTGCTGGCGTTGCTGGAAAAGTCCTTTGAGAGCAGCCGTCCCGTCGAGCTGTCTCAGCCGATCGGCAGACTGTCCCGCATGGATGCCCTGCAACAGCAGCATATGGCCAAGGCGAATCGGCAGGCTCATGAGCAGCGCCTGCGCCAGGTTGAGAGTGCGCTGAGGGCTATCAGGAGCGGCAGCTACGGGGATTGCCGGGATTGCGAAGAGCCTGTCGGTTACGCCCGTTTGAAGGCGCGCCCGGAGGCGCCATTCTGTCTGTCATGTCAGGAAGAGCGGGAGGAGGCACGCTGATGTCGAATATTTTCTTACTGGTCGCTGTCTTTGTCGGGGGAATCGCAGCCGCCATCCAGCCGGTCATCAACGCTCGCCTGGCAATCCGTACCGGTGTTCTCGAATCGGCAACGGTCTCCTTTGCAGTCGGGACGATCGTACTTTTGCTCCTGTCTCTGACCGCGTCAAAAGGGACGTTCACTGGCCTCGCCGAGGCTCAGCCGTGGGAGCTGAGCGGGGGCTTTTATGGAGCGTTCTTTGTCGCGTTGATGATTCTTGCCGTGCCCCGGCTGGGCGTTACGACGGTTATGGCGGCATTGATAGTGGCCCAGTTGGTCACCGGGCTGGTTTTTGACCATTATGGCTTGCTGGGGGTGCGGGTTGCGACCATTGATCTCAGACGGGTGCTCGGTGTGCTCCTGCTGCTGGGCGGGACCATTCTGATTTACCGGCGCTGACTGAGGGGGAGCCAGCCTGGTCAGGAAGGGGTGCGTCCCGCGAGAAAAGGCGTCCTTGATTATCCCCAGAAAAATCCCATCGGGTCAGCATCCACCGCTTGAATCAGTTTGTTCAGGTCAAGGCTTGGGTTGACATGAAGATAGAGGCGCCACCGCTGATTTTCATCATAATGATGCAGCGACCACTGATTGAGTTCTTGCGAGTAGCGGAACTGGGCAAGAGGAAAACGGAACCATTCGCATGATCCCTGGCAGCGCCGGCGTTCCTGAAACACCGTCGCGGCTTCACCTTCGATGGTGAATTCAAGGCGCAACTCCTCCTTCAGCCAGGATGGCACCCGGGTGCGACAGTACTCGTCGAGCAGCCGCTCGGCTCTTTTGTGCAAGAGTTGCGGTAAGGCCATAATCCCTTTCGTCTTTATTATGGGGGACATTCGGCGCACTGTGACCGGAACAGGTTGGTGCTCAGGTAACGGTCACCACGGTCCGGAAGGATAACGACAATCGTCCCCCGGTCGATCTCTTCAGCGAGCCGCAGGGCTCCCGCAGCTGCCGCTCCGCTGGACATGCCGACAAACAGCCCGTGTCTGGTGGCGAGCTGGCGGGCCGCCTCGTAGGCGTCTTCATCTTCGATCACCAGTTTGCGGTGGAGCCTGTTTTCGTGGTAGATCGCTGGAACGATCGCTTCCTGCATATTCTTCAGCCCCTGCACCTTATGCCCCAAGGTCGGTTCGACTCCGACAATCCTGACCTGCGGGGCCGTTTCCGAAAAATAGCGGCTGATGCCCATCAGGGTGCCTGAGGTCCCCATCCCGGCAACAAAATAATCGAGTTCGCCATTGGTCTGCTGAAAGATCTCCGGCCCGGTGGTTTCGTAATGGGCGAGCGGATTATTCGGATTGGCGTACTGATTTGGCATGTAGTAGCGTCCCGGTTCATCTTCCAGAATTCTGTGAGCCAGGCGAATCGCTCCATCGGTCGCTTCACAGCCGGGCGACAGGATGACCTCCGCTCCGTAAGCTTCCAGGACACCACGCCGTTCCGCACTGACGCAGGCCGGCATCACCAGCCGGACCCGGTAGCCTTTGGCCGCTCCGATCATGGCGATGGCGATTCCGGTGTTGCCGGAGGTCGGCTCAAGGATCACTTTGTCATGGGTCAGTTCGCCACTCTCCTCGGCCTTTTCGATCATGTAGCGCGCTGGCCGGTCTTTAATCGAGCCGCCGGGATTGTTTCCTTCCAGTTTGGCCAGAATTCTCACCTGTGGCCTGTCGAGCAGAGCGGAAATGTCAACCAGCGGAGTATTGCCCACTGAGCCGGTCAGACTTGGAATCTGCGAGTAGAGTTCTTCGTTTTTCATCAGCATGGGTAAGTCCTTGTGTTGGTCAGGCTGGTCGCGCAGCTGGTTAAATGATGCCCTGAAGCGGCCCGCCCCTGGCACCCAGTTGATCCACTTTTTTTTCTATCTCGGGGTCATCGATCAGTGGTGGCGCATGATGCGGTTTGATCCGGGCATCAATCACCAGCGAGCCGGAACAGCCCCAATGTTTGGCCTCAAGGGTAGCGCCGATACCGTATGTGTCTGCCGCAGGATTGCTGCGGGTGAAGGTTGCCCAGAGCCAGTTGTTGAGAGATGCGGCACAGAACTCACTATCATCAACGATCAGGATCAGCGGAAAGGCATTGATCGGATCGTCCTCCTCATATTTCTTGCAGAAGCGGAGAAGGTCGCGGTCCTCTCCGGCCTGATACTCCTGGCAGGGCGGTCCGGTCACGAGCAGAATACCGGGCAGGGCCACCCGTGGTGCCTTGAATCCGCGCGGCAGTTTCAGGTTCTCGGGGATATTGTCTGCCAGGGTCCGCTTTTTCGTGCCGGTTGCGGCCATCACCACCTTGGATCCCCGGTTCAGCCCGTGGCCGCTGTAATCAAGAGTATCTATGGTTGTCCGGGTCTGGAAATGCAGGTCGCGGCGCCAGTCGACCCGCTCCAGCAGGTGCTGTAGAAACGCCGGAATATCGTCAATGTCGAGTTGCGGGTTATCCTGATCGGCAACAATCAGCAGGTACTTGGCCAGTGACAGTTGTCCCTGGCCGAGTAGCGCATTCGCCTGGGTCAGCAGTTCCTGCGGTTCGTTTCTCTCCGCGTACGGAGTGTAGCGTTCACTGCCGATGGCCAGCAGCAGGGGGTGGACTCCGGCTGCATCGACCGCATGGACCGCCCGGATGCCGGGCAGGACATCAGGGATCAGGGCGCCGGTCAGTTCATGGATGAAGGCCCCGAAACTGGTGTCTTCCTGCGGTGGGCGACCAACTGTGGTAAACGGCCAGATTGCATCGGGGCGATGGTAGACCGCAGCGACTTTGATCAGTGGAAAGTCGTGGGCCAAGCTGTAGTAGCCCAGGTGATCACCGAACGGTCCCTCCGGTTTCTGCTGCAGAGGATCAATCGTGCCGCAAATGACGAAATCTGCTTCGGCCGGCATCGGCAGCTGGCCGGGGTGCTGGACCATGGGAACCCGGTGGCCGCCGAGCAGGCCGGCGAAGGAGAGCTCCGGCATCCCCTCCGGCAGCGGCATGACAGCCGCGACGGTCAGGCTCGGGGGGCCGCCGACAAAGATATTGACCGGCAGTGGCTTTCCCTGCTTCAGGGCCTCTGTGTGGTGAACTCCGATGCCCCGATGAATCTGGTAGTGCAGCCCGGCTTCCTGGTCCGGCTGATAATCGTTACCTGAGATCTGCACCCGGTACATGCCGAGATTGGAGTGACGCCAACCTGGTGCCGAAGGGTCTTCCGAATAGACCTGGGGCAGGGTGATAAAGGCGCCACCATCGTCCGGCCAGCTCTTGATCTGGGGAAGTTTGCTCAGCCGGGTCCGGTTCTGCAGGACAGGGCCGGTCTTGACTTTCTTGGGCAGCAGGTGCAGCGCGGCAGAAGGCGTTTTCAGGACACTCAATGGCTGCGACAGCAATGATTTGGGGTCAAGCTTGAGCTTGACCAGCAGGTCAACCGCTGCCAGGGTATCGCGGAACAGGTAGCGGGTGCGCTTGAGGGTGCCGAACAGGTTGCCGAGGGCCGGGAACGAGCACCCCTGCAGGTTGGTAAAGAGCAGGGCCGGTCCGCCGGCCTGGTAAACGCGGCGCTGGATTGCGCCCGCTTCGATATCTCCGGAAACCGGCTGTTCAATCCGGATCAGCTGACCTGTCGCTTCCAGGTCCACAAGGCATGCGCGCAGATTTCGATAACCCATATCAGAATGCTCAATCTCTTTAGAAGGAGAGGGCTTGAATGCCCTCATTTTATACTCCAGCAGCGCGTGAAAGGCAAACTTGACTTAATCTCTTTGCCCTTATCGGAACAAGTTTTCGCGCAGGGAAGGGTGGCTCGCTCAGACCGACAAATAATCCTCTGAACGGGCCTTTTAATGAGGAAAAAACGCAGCAATCGAGCAGCTTAGCCTCCTTTGGGAGGATCTGACAGGGGTGTTCAGTGGATTATGAGAATTTTCTTGTATTGAAAAAGAATTTGTGATAAATAGGGCTAAATTATAGCTAATTAGTGAGTACTTTTCGAATATCTTAGTTGACCTTAATGTCGCCACCATGGAGGTTGTAATGAGAAGGTCTGTGCTTTTTGCATGCATTATTCTGGCCCTGACGGTTGTTCCCGCTTTTTCCGCCAATATCGGTCCGGTCAAGTCCAATCTATCGGCTGGGGATGCTTTTTACGGTCTTGGCTACAGCAATACAGATTCAAAATGGGAAGATAATGGTGTTTATAGCAATCTGGAAATCCAGCAGAACCGCTTTTATGGACAGTTTGGATACACTTTGACCGATGCTTGGGTCGGTTATGTACGCGCGGGGATTGCGACCCATGATGCGTCGGATGCCTTTATTCCCGGTGCGGACTTCGAGGGAACGGATCCTCTGCCGTTTGTGACCGTCGGTGCGAATGGATTGTTCTTTAACAACCGTGTTCTCAGCATCGGTGGCTTTGTTCAGGGAAGTTATTTCGTCGGCGAGACCGAGGATTCCGTGAAATATCTCGATATTCTTGTGTCGGCAACCGGAGCAGAAACGGTTAAAGAAACCGTCACGTTTGACAAAATGTGGGAGGCAAAAGCCGGAATCCAGTTCCAGATGGAACTGGAAGGGGCACAGCTATACGGCGGTCCCATGTACTATATCTCTGAAGCTGATATAGAGAACCGTTTTGTCGGCGCACTTACTGGGCCATATGCAATATGGAGCAAAACCGTCGAAGAAGAAGATAATTTCGGTTTTGTAGCTGGTGTCCAGTGGAAGCTCCTTGAAAATGTCACTCTTGACCTCGAAGCACAGTTGAGAAGTGCGTATGATATTGGTTTTGTGCTGAACAAAAGATTTTAACGTATAGTCTCCAGGCTCATGTCGGACCTTTGTTGTTCGTTAACTAAAATTATCAGCCAAAGTCCACCAGATTGAGGAGGGCTAGTAAAAATGAAAAAACTGATCTTTGTCGTGACCCTGTTTTTGTCCCTACTGTTGTTCGGATGTGGAGGGAGCGGTACTGAAACGCTGGGTGATACCGTGACCGACGGTGGAACGGGAGCAATTGTAGATGAGCCAGTTATCGATACGCCAACCGATACTCCGACCCCTGTCTCAGCGATTCTGCTGACTTCTAACACTTCAACGATTAATACCAACTCGAGTGCCACGATCACAGTGACACTGTTTAATGCCAGCGGGCAATTGATCGGCTCAGCGAAGGACGTGACTTTCTCGCTCAGCAACCCAGCTTTGGGTTCGATTCCAGGCACTGTGGAGGTCACAGGTGGAAGCACGTTCCAAATCTTCAATGCCAGAAGTACCGAGGGTACAGTTGTCATTACAGCAAAATCGGAAAGTGCTACTGCAACAGTCTCTGTTGAGATCTCTGATCTTGCTGCGGCATCTTCAATTGATATCATCTCGGAGCCGGCAACTGTTACAGTAGGCGGGACCACAGTAGTTAAAGCGACGGTCCGGGATGCTGCAGGTGACTTGATGCCCAGTGGAACCAGAGTGGACTTCAAAGTGGACAATACCAGCCTAGGTACCGTTGTCTCTTCGGCTACGACAGATACTGCGGGGGTTGCTGAGGCGACTTTTTCGGCAAGTGCTACTAATGTGGGGAATGCTACGGTTACAGCCACTTCGGGAAGTGCATCAAACAGTACCCAGATTGACGTGACCGGAACGGATGTCGCCAGCGGCAGCATTGAATTTTTCTCTGCCGACCCGCAGGTTATAGTGATTCAAGGGGCAGGGGGACAGGAAACCTCTCAAATAAAATTTTTGGTTAAAGATGCCAACGGTGATCCGATTAGTAGCAGCAAAACGGTTCATTTGGAATTGTCTGGACCCAATGGCGGAGAGTACATTGGTTCGGTTTCTGGGGTCACAACTCTTGATGTTGGTACGGTCAATGGCTTTGCGACGGTGATCCTTCACAGCGGGACCATTCCTGGAACAGCTACCATTACAGCAACTGTTGATGGAACAGCACTTTCAACCTCCAGTGGTGTTATTGCCATCGGAGGGGGCGTCCCCTCAGCAGGTCATTTTTCGCTCTCTGCAGACGTATTGAATATTGAAGGTTTGGCTTATGACAACATCACCGATGATATTCTGGCTTTGATTGCCGATCGCTACGGGAATTACAATGTATTGCAGGGAACAACCGTTTCTTTTTATTCGGAATGTGGAGCGATCGACAGAGCGGTTGCTCTTGATGAAATCGGCCAGGGATCGGTTACCTTCAGAACCCAGACTCCTGCTCCCCAGGATGTTGCTCCTGGCTCTTGCGGGATTTATTGCGACATTGAAAATCAGTTCATTTCTGACTTCAAGTTCTATTTAGGTGTTGACATTGCGGCTGGGAGCAATAACCCAAGAGATGGTCTTTGTACCATTGTCGCTGTAGTCGACGGGGAAGAAGAGTTCACGGACAATAATGCAAATGGCGTCTATGATGCTGCTGACTCAGAGCCATATGTTGATACTTATGATGATATTCATCTTGATATGGATGACGATGAAACAGATGTCGCCTCAGTTGTTGCTGGAAATCCGTATGATGGGGAATTTGAAGATTTGGTTATTGACCGTGATCTCGATGGACAGTTCGATGGCCTGAACGGAGCATGGGATAGAAATAAAGTAACTATTCAGCAAAAAAGTTCTTGACAGTGTTTTTCTGAAAAATTTGCAT
>JAVVDY010000022.1:0-56503 GCA_032251255.1 Desulfuromonadales bacterium | reverse complement strand
CGATGATACTGCACGGGAGACTGTGTGGGAAAGTAGGTCGCCGCCGAAATTAAAACGAAAAGGGCTCCTTCTCGAGAGAGATGGAGCCCTTTTTTTATGTCCACTTCAGCGAATCGTAAAAGCCGTGAATTCACCGGTCGCCTGATGCCAGTCGACTGTGACGGAGTCGACCCTTGCGGCAGCGGGCCCCTGCCTGCACCAGGCGATAACCTGCCGCACGGCTATTTCCGGACCCTCCACGACTGCCGCAACCGATCCATCGGGGAGATTGCGCACCCAGCCTGTCGCTCCGAGCGAGACCGCTGTTTCTCGGGTAGATTGGCGAAAAAAAACACCCTGTACCCGCCCTTTGATCGTAAGTGATGCCCTTAATTGTTTCATGGCTCTTCTCTTCGCCCATCCAGAAGGGCGAGAAACTCTTCTTCACTAAGAATTTTAACGTTCAGGCTCTCGGCTTTCGCCAGTTTGCTCCCCGCATTAGCCCCCGCTACAAGGTAATCGGTTTTTTTGCTGACCGAGCCGCTCGCCCTGCCGCCCTGTTGTTCAACCAGTGCCTGCCCTTCGCTGCGGGTAAAGCGCTGCAGTGATCCGGTAAAGACAAAGGTCTTCCCCTGAAGGCCCAGGCTGTGTGCCTTTACCGCGGTTTGCGGATTCACACCGAGTTCTTTTAATTGCTCCAGGACTGCCAGGTTGTGCTCATCAGCAAAGAATGCCTGTACGCTCTTCGCAACCTGGGGTCCGACTTCGTGGATACTTTGTAGCTCCTCAATCTCCGCTCGCTGGATTGCGTCCAGCGATCCGAACTGCCGGCTGAGGATCTTCGCCAGGTGAGACCCCACATGCCTGATTCCCAGCCCGAACAGTAATTTCTCCAGTGGCCGTTGTTTGCTCTGTTCAATGGCGGCCAGCAGTTTTTCAGCCAGGGTTTCTCCCATCCGTTCAAAGCGGAAGAAGTCCTCTCTGGTCAATGTATAGATCTCGGCAACGCTGGAGACCATTTTGAGACGCAGCAGCTGATCTATGATCCGGTCGCCCATCCCTTCAATATCCATTGCGCCACGGGACACAAAATGCTTGAGCGATTCCTTGAGCCGGGCCGGACAGCTTAATCCCTGGCAGCGAGGAACCACTTCACCTTCGGAGCGACTGACCGGGGAATGACAGGCAGGGCAGTATTCCGGCTCGGCTATCTCCTTTTCCTGGCCGCTGCGACGCTCTGGCAGGACCTTGACAATATCCGGAATGACGTCACCGGCCCGCTCGACAATGACGGTGTCGCCGATACGGATGTCGAGTCGGTCGATCTCGTCCCAGTTGTGCAGGCTGGCCCGCGAGACAGTGACCCCGCCAACGTTGACGGGACGCAGGTGCGCTACCGGGGTGATTGCACCGGTTCGCCCAACCTGAAGCTGGACGTCCTCGAGAATGGTCTGCTCCTGGCGAGGAGGGAACTTGCAGGCGATCGCCCAGCGCGGGGTTCTGCTCTTCTCGCCCAGTTCCTGCTGCAACGCCAGGCTGTTGACCTTTACCACCATGCCGTCTATCTCAAAGGGCAGTTCCTCCCGTTGCTGCAGCATCACCTGGTAGCAGGCCAGAACTTCTTCAATCCCAGCTGCAACCTTCAAGAGTTCCAGGTTGACTTTAAGCCCCCACCGGCGAAACGATTCCAGCAGCTGAAGATGGGTTTGCGGCTGACTGCCGCTCAGTTCGCCGGCTCCGTAACAGTTAATGGTCAATGGTCTTTTGGCGGTAATGCGCGGGTCAAGCTGACGCAGGCTCCCTGCTGTTGCATTCCGCGGGTTGGCAAAACTGACTTCACCTTCATCACGCCGCAACCGGTTCATTTTACGGAAAGGCTCCAGTTCCATATAGACCTCCCCGCGAACCTCAAGCTGGCTGGGCGCCCCATTCTGCAACTGAAGAGGTATCGCGCCGATCGTTCTGATGTTTTCGGTGATATCTTCACCCGTTGTGCCGTCGCCGCGGGTGGCTCCTCTGATCAGCCGACCATCCTGGTAGCTCAGCGCCACGGCAACGCCATCCAGTTTCATTTCGCAGAGATATTCGATGTCTTCAGCGCTGGCCAGAAAGCGTTTAAGGCGACTGTCAAATTCGCGCAGGTCCTGTTCGTTGAAAGCGTTTTCCAGGGAAAGCATCGGCCTGGAATGGCGGGCTTGCGCAAAACCCTCTACAGGTGCGGCTCCGACCCGCTGGGAAGGCGAGTCCGCGGTGATCAGCTCGGGATAGTTCTCTTCAAGCAATAACAGCCGCCGCAGCATTCGGTCATACTCTGCGTCGCTGATTTCAGGCTGGTCGAGAGCGTGGTAGAGGTAGGCATGATGATGCAGCTGTGCCGTGAGATCTGCATGTTCCTCTTGTGCCTGTTCCGCGGAGGTTGGAATTTCAGTCTGCATCGAATGTGCCTCTCCTTCCGTTTTTTTTGGCTTATAGCACGGCCGGGGGGAGCGTCGCAACGTTGTTGGCTTCCCCTTTTGCTTTGCTTGATATAATATTCGGACGAAAAGATTCCTGTGGTTGATCTGTTCGGAGATTTTATGACGGAAGAAGACATATTGCGCTTACTGGGCTTGGTGCTGCTGCTCGCCTTGTCCGGTTTTTTTTCCGGTTCGGAAACGGCCTTGATGGCGCTTGACCGGATGCGGGTCAAATACCTGCAGCAGAAACAGCGGCCGGGAGCTGAGCGACTGGCGGAGTTGCTGGAATCCCCGGAGCGGTTACTGGGCGCAATTCTGGTCGGTAACAATCTGGTCAATATTGCCGCGTCGGTGGTTGCGACCGGCTTGCTGGTCCGCCATTTCGGTGAACGGGGCGAGCTGATGACGGTGCTGATTCTGACCCCGGTTCTGTTGATTTTTTCCGAACTTTGTCCAAAAACCTACGCAGCCCAGAACACCGAGAAGATGTCTTTTTTGGTGCTGCGGCCGATTCTTGTGGTCCTCTGGCTGTTGGGTCCGGTCGTGCGCATCGTGACCCTGGTAACCGGTCTGTTGACCCGGATTTTTCAAGGGGAAAAGGTCGCCGCACCACCCCTCTCGGAGGATGAGATTAAATCGATTATCCAGGTCGGGGAGGAAAGCGGCGTGGTGACCGCCAAACAAAGGCGCATGCTGCACAGCATCTTTGATTTGTCGGAGACTCGTGTCCGTGATGTAATGCTTCCCCGGACCGAGGTTGTCGGTATCGCCAGGTCTGCCAGCTTTCAGGACACTCTTGAAATTGTTCGCAGCAGCGGTCATTCCCGCTTCCCCGTCTACGACGAGAGCCTGGATAACATTGTCGGAGTCATCCATTCCAAGGACGTTCTCGCCTTTGCCGACCGACCCGACCAGTTTTCCTTGCTGGACAGCTGCCGGCAGCCTTTTTTCACACCGGAGTCGAAGCGGGTCGGGATTCTGCTCCAGACATTCCGTAAGAAAAGGGAGCACCTGGCGATTGTCGTCGACGAGTATGGCGGCGTCGAAGGGATTGTCACTCTCGAGGACGTTGTTGAAGAGATTGTCGGCGAGATTCATGACGAATACGACAATGAAGAGGTGGATTTCCGGCGGCTTGGGTCACGAACATTTCTGGCGGACGGAGCCGTTTCGATGCGGACGGTGAACCGGCGGTTTCAACTGGAGCTGCCTGAAGAGCAGGTGACCACGCTTGCCGGTTACCTGCTCCAGTTGATGGGCAGGATTCCGCAGGAGGGGGACAGCTGCGAGGCTGCCGGGGTACTGTTTCGAGTGCAGAGGATGGATGGCCGGCGGATCGAGGAAGTCGTGATGACCTTCCCTGAGCGGGTACTGGACTAGAGACATCAACAAACGAATAAATGCAAAAAAGGCAGCCCGATCGGGCTGCCTTTTTTGCATTTACTGACAAGTCTTATGCCATTCGATGCACACGCTTTTCCCGGATCTTGCGGCTGGGGGCTGATTTTCCTGCGAAAATGAGGCAAAAACGCAACATCCGGCCGGCCTCTCGCATATATGACAAACGGCTGAAAGATAAGGAAAATTCCTTGACAGCTGAAAAGGGCAGCGGTATATTTCACCAATCGTAGTGTCAAATAGTGTCAAATGGTGTCAAATATGAATTTCTCTGGTCAATTCAACGTCAGTATCGATCTCAAGGGTCGCGTCAGTGTTCCGGCGGCCTTCAGGGAAGAGCTGCGTGAAGTCTACCAGAGTGAAAGCGTCGTTGTCACGACCTTCAAGGGAGGGCTGGTGGCCTACCCTCCCAGTCGCTGGCGTGAAATCTGTGCCAACGTCGAAGCCCTCCCGGCGGGTCCGGTCAAGGAAGCGAACCGGCGGAATCGGATTGCTCCCGCCCAGGAGTGCCAGTTTAACAAGCAGGGTCGCATCCAGGTCCCTCAGTCATTGCGAGATTATGCAGACCTGCAGAAGGATGCTGTCGTCATCGGCATGTTCGAGAAGATTGAAATCTGGAATCAGCAGACCCACGCGAAGATCAGCCAGGAGTCCGAGGCGCTGCTGGAGGAAAACGCCCAGGGCCAGGCAGATCTGGGCTTCTGATTGATGGGGGATGCCAAATTTCAGCACCTTTCGGTGATGCCGGATGAGGTGTTGAGGTGGCTGAAACCGGTGCCCGGCGGTGTTTACCTGGATGGAACCATTGGCGGGGCGGGGCATGCCCGGCTGATTCTGGAGGCGGCAGCGGATAGCCGCTTGATCGGGCTGGACCGGGACCCGGCAGCTCTGGCCAGGGCCGGGCAGGTGCTGGCCCCCTTTGCCGGGAGGTTCAGTCTGCACCATCGGACCTTCGACCAGGCGGTGGAGGTTTTGCGGGAACTGGGTGTCGAGGAACTGGACGGGATGCTGCTCGATCTTGGCGTCTCGTCGCACCAGCTTGACACCCCGGAACGGGGGTTTTCCTTCCGTCATGATGCGCCTCTTGATATGCGGATGAACCCGACCGTTGGCGAAACCGCGGCAGAGGTTGTCAATCAATATCCGGAAGCAGAGTTGAGCCGGATCTTTTTTCAATACGGTGAAGAGCGATTCGCCCGGAGGATTGCCCGGAGGATCGTCGGTCGCAGGCAACAGGAGCCGCTGAGTACAACCAGGGAGCTGGCCGAACTGATCCGCGATGCTGTCCCGGGCGGTCACCGCCCCAGCCGGATCCATCCGGCGACCCGGGTTTTTCAGGCGCTGAGAATCCAGGTTAATGCGGAGCTGGAACAGGTCGAAAACGGGGTGGCTCAGGCAATCGATCTGCTACGGGCTGGAGGACGTCTGGTGGTTATCAGTTTTCACTCGCTGGAAGATCGGATTGTCAAGAACCTGTTTCGCGCAGCCGCACAAGGGTGTATCTGCCCTCCCCGGCTGCCGGTCTGCCAATGCAGCCACCAGCCGAAAGTAAAAATTCTGACCCGCAAGGGTGTCCGCGCGACACCTGCGGAACTTGAAATAAATGCACGCTCCCGCAGTGCTGTCCTGCGGGCGATTTGCCGCTGCTGAACCGTCTGCTGGTTCAGCGGTTTGTATTGTAGAAAGAGGAGGCAAGCATGTCTGAAACCATTTCCAGAACGGTTGTGAAGATCAACGGCTTCTCATTGGACCGGCCCCGCCTTACCCCTCTCTTTGTTGTTATTGCCCTTGTCTCCCTGCTCTCCCTGATGTTTGTCTGGTCGCGAATTGAAGCGATCAATCTGGAGTATGACATTTCCAGCCTGCAGACTCAGATTCGCGCGGGAGAGGAGGATGTCCGGCGTTTGCGCCTTGAGGCTGCCCACCTGGCCAGTGATTCCCGGATTGAAGGCCTGGCAAGAGAGCAGCTGAGCCTGCAGTTGCCCGCACCCGGCCAAGTGATCAGGGTGAATTGACATGGCGCCTTCGGAGCGCGGGATTCAGATCCGCATCCGACTGTTCGGCGCCTTTTTCGTTTTGGCTTTTTTGCTGATCTGCGCGCGTGCCTATTACTTGCAGATCGTGCTGGGGCCGGATTTGCAGGAGCGGGCAGAGCAGCAGCACCAGCAGGTCGTCAAGCTGACCCCCCAGCGTGGCACGATCTATGATCGCAATGGCGATGCACTGGCTTTGAGTTTGGCGGTCGAGTCCCTCTACGCTGATCCCGCTCAGGTTGTTGACCCGGAAGGGGCGGCAAAGAAACTGGCCGGGGTGCTCGATCTTCCGCGCAAGCAAATTCTCCAGAAGCTCAACTCTGGGAAAGGGTTTGTCTGGTTGGAGCGGCGCTTGACCCCGGAAAAGGTTGAGCAGATCAGAGGGCTGAAGATCGCCGGACTTCACTTTGTCTCGGAACATAAGCGGTATTACCCGTTGTCTCAGCTTGGCGCCCAGGCAATCGGGTTCACCGGGGTTGATCCCAAGGGGCTCGAAGGCGTTGAGCTTAAGTACGATGCGGTCCTGCAGGGCGAGGCCGGTTTGCTGGTCTCTCATCGTGACGCCCGCGGGCGGGGACTGGCGACGGCTGAGCAGGTGGTCAGGGGGGGCGTGCCGGGGCAGGATATTTTCCTGACTCTCGATCGCACTCTGCAGTACATCGCTGAGAAAGAACTCGCCGACGCGGTCGGCCTGGCTGATGCCGTGGGCGGGACCGTGGTGATCCTTGAACCGGCCAGTGGCAAGATTCTGGCGATGGCGTCGCAGCCCGACTACAACCCGAATGCCGTAGCAAGCTTTCGCCCTGCTGAATGGCGCAACCGGGCGATCTGTGACAGTTTTGAGCCCGGCTCGACCTTTAAGCCCTTTCTGATGGCAGGGATTCTTGAGGAGGGCCTGGTCAGTCGTAAAAAGAAGATCAATTGTGAGAATGGTCGCTTCAGGGTCGGCGGCAAGACGATCCGAGATCACAAGAAATATCAGAGCCTGACCCTGGATGAAGTGATCAAGTTCAGTTCCAACATCGGCATGGCGAAACTGGGGAAGATGCTAGAACGGGAGAGCTTTTACCATTACCTGCGAGGATTCGGTTTCGGTCAGCAGACAGGTGTTGACCTCCCAGGGGAGGTGACCGGGACCCTTCATCCACCGTCCCGCTGGTTTGAAATCGATCTGGCTGCAATCTCCTTCGGTCAGGGCGTGACCGTGACCCCGTTGCAGTTGGCATCAGCGACTGCGGCGATAGCCAATGGCGGGCTGATGATGCAGCCCTATCTGGTTGAACGGGTCATCGACAGCAACGGGGGGAAGCAGGAGCACCAGGAGCCGAGTGTCCGCAATCGAGTGATATCGGAACAAACCGCCCGCCAGGTGCGCGAGATGATGATCGGCGTGGTGGAAAAGGGGGGCACCGGGACGCATGCTGCTGTCCCCGGTTACCGGATTGGCGGCAAGACAGGGACCGCGCAGAAAGTTGACCCGGTGACCGGTGGCTATTCGGTTGATAAGAGGGTTGCTTCCTTTGTCGGCTTCGTCCCGGCCGAGCGGCCGGCAATGGTCATTCTGGTGACGATAGATGAGCCTCAGGGGCAAACCTATGGCGGCCTTGTGGCCGCACCGGTTTTTTCCAGGATTGCCGGACAGGCTCTGCGCTACCTGAACATCCCTCCCAGCGAGGCGATTCAGCTGGCGACACTGCCCGACCCGGCGCCGGAGGTTGTCCCCTGTGTAGATGACGAGACGGATGAGGCTTCCTGTGATGGCCTGCAGATGCCAGATTTCCTCGGAATGAGTTACCGCCAGGTGCTGCAGACGATGGAGCGCCGGGGGTTGAATCTGAAGTTGTCGGGGAGCGGCCGGGTGGTTGAACAGTCTCCCCGCCCTGGCCGCCGGATCCGCTACAACAGCGAAGCATGGGTCAAATTTGGCGCTTAACCCACACTAGCGATGACACCAAGAATGAAACTGACGGAACTGATAAATGTCATGGAAGGAACAGAGGTAACCGGCCCGGTCGGGGCGGAGATCTCGACGCTCTGCTGTGACTCCCGTCAGGTTGTGCCCGGAACTCTCTTTTTCGCGTTGCCAGGTACCAAGGTAGATGGTCTCGCTTATGTGTCGCAGGCTCTCACAAAGGGGGCCGTCGCGGTGGTGGCGGAGAAGGTGCCGCCGGGCTGGACAGGTGAGCGTTCACTGGTTCTGGTGGACAATGTGCGGCGCTGTATGGCATTGGCAGCCAGTCATTACTATCATCAGCCGAGCGCCGGGATCCCGGTTGTCGGTATTACCGGAACCAACGGCAAGACGACGATTACCTATCTCCTCGAATCAATTCTCCGGCAGGCGGACTACTCTCCAGCGGTCTTCGGCACCGTCAATTACCGCCTGGGTGCTTGGCAAATCAGTTCCAGCCACACGACTCCTGAATCGATTGACCTGATGCGGGTCATGGGGGAATTCCGGGCACAGGGGGCCGATGCCCTGATCCTTGAGGTTTCATCCCATGCCCTCGAGCAGCACCGGGCCGACGGAATCAATTTCGACGTTGCGGTTTTCACCAACCTGACCCCCGAGCATCTCGATTACCATGGCGAGATGGACAGCTACTTTGCCAGCAAACGTCGCCTGTTCGCTGATCTGCTGGGCGAGGGGCGCGCCGTTCTCAATCGTGACGATGCTTTCGGCAGGCTCCTCTTGGAGGAGTTCCCGGATGCAACCAGTTTCGGCGTGACCGATGCAGCTGTCAGCGTTGAGCGGATTGAGCTCGGCCGTGACGGGATTCGCGGGGATTTTAAAACCCCGGCAGGGCTGGTTCCGGTCAATTCGGGGCTGATCGGTGAATTCAATGTCAGCAACCTGCTTGCTGCCGTTGCGGCAGCGACGGCATTGGGCCTCCCCGCAGAGCAGATTGCTGCGGGGATCGCGGCCGCGCCACAGGTCCCGGGACGACTTGAGCGGGTTACCAATGATCGCGGGATTCTCGCCCTGGTCGATTACGCCCATACCGGAGACGCTCTGGAGCAGGTCCTGCGGACCCTGAGCCAACTGGAACGGCGTAAATTGATCAGCCTGGTTGGTTGCGGTGGAGACCGCGATCCGGCGAAGCGTCCGGTGATGGCGGCCGCGGCAACCAGTTACTCGGATTTGACAGTTCTGACCTCAGACAATCCGCGCACCGAGGATCCGCTGCATATCCTCGCCCAGATGCGCGAGGGAGCACTGGCCAACAGCGTGACCGAGTTTGAACCGGGACAAGTCGACCAAGCCTGCGGCCGGGCTTTTGTGGTTATTCCCGATCGGCGTGAGGCGATCCGCTTTGCCGTCAACCAGGCAGGTTCAGGTGACCTGCTGCTGGTCGCCGGTAAGGGGCATGAGGACTACCAGATCATAGGACGGGAAAAAGTCCATTTTGACGATCGGGAAGAGCTGGGGCTGGCGCTGGGCAGTCAGCGCATTAGCGGTGTTCAGGGGAGCATATGATGAGGTTCGATCTGGAAATGGTTGCCCGCATTACCGCAGGAGATCTTCCCGGCGGAACGCCCAACCGCAGTTTGACCGGGATCTCTACCGACAGCCGAAATGTCAAGCAGGGTGAACTGTTTATCCCGCTACGGGGGGCACGCTTTGATGGTCATGATTATCTGAGTCAGGCCGTGAAAAACGGAGCCGGGGCCTGTCTGAGTGAGGAAGTGGTCGCCGGGTTGCCTGTTCCGGTGATCCGTGTTGCCGATACCCTGCGTGCGCTGGGTGATCTGGCCGCAGCGAACCGACTGAACCTGCACGGGCCGCTGGTGGGTATTACCGGCTCCGCCGGCAAGACAACCACCAAGGAGATGCTTGCGGCAATCCTGGAACAGCAGGGTACCGGGCTGAAGACGGCCGGTAACTTCAACAACCTGATCGGCCTGCCGCTGACTCTGCTGCAACTGCGACCGGAGCACTGCTGGGCGGTAATCGAAATGGGCACAAGCGCGCTTGGAGAAGTGGAGCGGCTGACCGAAATCGCCGGACCGAATATCGGCATTATTACCAACATCGGTCCGGCTCACCTGGAAACACTGCATGGTCTGGATGGTGTCGCCAGGGCAAAGGGGGAATTGTTCGCTGGCCTGCGCGGCGGAACAGCGATCATCAACCTCGATGACGAACGGGTGGCCAGGCTGCCGGTCGCCAACGGGGTCCAGAAGATCAGTTACGGCGAGCAGGAGCAGGCAGATGTCCGCTGTGCGGATATCAGGGAAGGGTCGGGGTTTGTCTCATTCACCCTGCGGCTGACTGACGGCGATTATCCTGTTCGGTTGAACACCCCTGGCCGGCACAATGTGCACAATGCACTTGCCGCCGCCGCAGCAGCTCAGACGCTGGGCGTTGCGGCAGAGAAGATCGTCACCGGGCTGGAAAGTTTCGTGCCTGTTTCGGGTCGCTTGAACCTGTTTCCGATGCCGGGGGGCGGCATCCTGCTGGATGACAGCTATAACGCCAATCCGCTGTCAGCCGCTGCCGCGCTGAAAATACTCCGTCTTCAGGAAGGCGAAGGTCGAAAGATCGCGGTCCTGGGAGACATGCTGGAACTGGGAGAAGAGGCCGCGCAGATGCATCGGGATATCGGCAGGCTCGCGGCGGAGAACGCCGATCTGCTGCTGGCGGTCGGAACTTTTGCCAAGGATCTCTGCCGCGGCGCGGAAGAGGCCGGCATGGCACGGGAACTGTTGATAGAGACTGCCTCCTGCGAAGAGGCAATCGAGCAGATTCTCAGACTGCAGCGGTCGGGGGACTGCATCCTGGTCAAGGGATCGCGTGGTGTCCAGCTGGATAAACTCGCCGCTGCGCTTCAATTTCCGGACAACAGTCCGATAAATGCAGGACAGGGGGGCTGAGCGATGCTGTACCATCTTCTCTATCCACTGCATACCGAGTACTCAGTACTCTATGTTTTCCGCTATATCACCTTCCGGACCATTTACGCCACCATCACGGCGCTGGTGATTTCATTCATCCTCGGACCCTGGCTGATCAGGACCCTGTCCAAAATGCAGATCGGCCAGTCGATTCGCAAGGTAGGACCCGAATCGCATTTCCGCAAGGAGGGGACGCCGACCATGGGCGGGTCACTTATCCTGCTGGCGATCATCCTGCCGACCCTGATGTGGGCCGACCTGACCAATATTTATGTCTGGGTGACCCTGCTGGTGACCACCGGTTACGGGGTGATCGGTTTCAGCGACGACTTCTTCAAGGTCCGGCGACGCAGCAGTGATGGGATTTCTGCGCGAACCAAGCTGTTCTGGCAGCTGCTGATTGCCCTGGTGGCGGCGCTGCTGCTCTATCAGAGTGAAGTCAGTACCGCGCTGAGTCTGCCGTTCTTTAAAACGGTCAACCCGGACCTGGGCTGGCTGTATGTCCCGTTTGCCATGCTGGTCATGGTCGGTGCCAGCAATGCGGTGAACCTGACCGATGGGCTGGACGGGCTGGCGATCGGTCCGATGATTATCGCAGCGGCGACGTTTCTGCTGCTGGCCTACCTGGCGGGGAATGCCAAGCTGGCCGGCTATCTGCAGATCACCAGTGTTCAGGGTGCCGGTGAACTGGCGATCCTCTGCGGTTCGATTGTCGGCGCCGGACTCGGCTTTCTCTGGTTCAATACCTACCCGGCCCAGGTCTTTATGGGGGATGTAGGCAGCCTGTCCCTGGGCGGCGCTATCGGCACGGTTGCGGTGATTACCAAGCAGGAATTCGTGCTGGTGATCGTCGGTGGCATCTTCGTCATGGAGGCGCTGTCGGTGATTTTCCAGGTCATGTCGTTCCGGCTCTGGGGGAAGCGGATCTTCCGGATGGCCCCGATCCATCATCATTTTGAGCTGAAAGGCTGGCCGGAACCAAAAATAATCGTGCGGTTCTGGATTGTCAGCATCATTCTGGCCCTGATCGGTCTGTCGACACTGAAACTGAGATGAAAACGAACTATTCCGACATGCGTATAACTGTTATCGGCGCCGGGCAGACCGGACTGGCGCTGGTACGCTTTCTCAGCGAACGGGGTGCGTCCGTGACCCTCTCCGATCGGCGCACTGCGGACGAGATTCAGGGCCTTGAGCGACTTCAGGATCTGCCGGTCAAGTTCGATCTGGATGGCCACCGCAGGGAATGTTTCGAACAGGCTGATCTGGTTGCCGTCAGTCCCGGGGTCCCGCTCGGGATAGAGCCTCTCCAACTGGCGAAGAGCAAGGGCATTCCACTGCTCGGCGAAATCGAACTGGCTTCGCGTGAAATTGCGGCCCCGATTATTGCCGTAACCGGCACCAACGGCAAATCGACCACCGTCAGTATGCTCGGTGAAATTTTTCACCACTGGGGCAAGAAAACCTTTGTCGGTGGCAATCTCGGAACCCCTCTGGTTGAGGCCTGCAGCGAGGACTGGGATTACCTGGTTGTGGAGCTCTCCTCCTTTCAGCTGGAGACCATTGAAGAGTTCCGCCCCCGTTATGGCGTACTGCTGAATCTGAGCGAAGATCATCTGGACCGATATCAGGATCTGGCCAGCTACTATGCCGCGAAAAAACGGATGTTTGAAAACATGGCTGCAGACCAGTGCGCAGTCCTTAATGCGGACGACGGCCAGGTCATGCAACTGGTGGCGGACAGCACCTGTCGCAGGGTGCTTTTTTCTGGTTCCGGGCATCTTAATGAGGGACTTGGCCGGGTCGGGAATGAGCTGGTCTGGCGCTGGCAGGGCAAGGAGACTCGCCTGCCATTGGAGAACCTGCAGTTGAAGGGGCTCCATAATGTTGAAAACGCCATGGCGGCGATGGTTCCGGCTCTGCTTGAAGGGTGCCCGGCAGAAATCGCCTGGCAGGCGGTCTGCGGATTTCACGGGCTGCCGCACCGGATGGCGCTGGTTCGTGAACTGGACGGGGTCTGCTGGTACAACGATTCAAAGGGGACCAACGTCGGCAGCGTCATGAAAAGTCTGGCCGGCCTGGAAGCTCCAGTGACCCTGATTGCCGGCGGCAAGGACAAGGGGGGCGATTTTTCGCTGCTGCGGTCCCAGGTCGAAGGGCGGGTGACGGATCTGATCCTGCTTGGCGAAGCCGCCTCGCGGATGGAACGGCAGCTGGCAGGAAGCTGTCGGATTCACCGGGTGGACAGCCTGGAAGATGCGGTGGAGCTGGCCCGCGAGGTGACCGTTGCCGGAGGGACGGTGCTTCTGTCTCCGGCCTGCTCCAGCTTTGACATGTTTGAAAACTTTGCCCACCGTGGTGAGGAGTTTGCCCGACTTGTGCTGCAGCTGGAGCAGGGGGGGGTGCGATGAGGCTGCAGCGCGAAGTCGATACAACCTTGCTGTTGCTGGCGGTGACCCTGACGTGCCTGGGTGTGGTGATGGTTTACTCCTCTTCATCGATCATGGCTGCTGAACGTTACAGCGACGGCCTCTATTTCCTGAAGCGGCAGAGTGCGTATGCCCTGATCGGTTTTCTGTTGATGATCGCCGCCATGTATTTTGAGTATCGCCACTGGCGCAAGCTGGCGGTACCGCTGCTGCTCGCCAGCCTGATCTTGCTGGGCCTGCTGTTTGTCCCCGGACTCGGGGTCAAGGCCGGCGGGGCCGCGCGCTGGCTCCGGGTGCCAGGCCTGACCCTGCAACCTGTGGAGCTGGTCAAGCTGGGGCTGGTGCTTTATCTGGCCCATTCCCTGACCCGGAAAAAAGACAAAATCCGGACCTTCAAGTTCGGTTTTGCACCATACCTGCTGGTGGTCGGCGCGTTGCTGGGATTGCTGCTCAAACAGCCCGACCTAGGGAGCGCGATGATCGTCGCCGGGGTTGCGCTGTCAATGCTGCTGGTTGCCGGAATCCGCTGGCGCTTTGTTCTTCCGCTGGTTGTTGCGGCTCTGCCCTGCCTCTATTTTCTGGTCATGAACGTGGAGTATCGGCGGCGCAGGATCATGGCTTTTCTCGACCCCTGGGATGACCCCTATGACACCGGCTTTCAGATTATCCAGAGCCTGGTCGCGTTCGGCAGTGGAGGTGCGTTCGGTCAGGGGCTTGGCGTTGGACAGCAGAAGTTGTTTTATCTGCCTGAAGCGCATACTGACTTTATTTTTTCCGTGGTCGGTGAAGAGCTCGGCATGGTTGGTGTGCTGGTTGTCTCGGCCATGTTCCTGGTGCTGGTCCATCGCGGAATCCGCATCGCGCTGCATGCCGAGGATCCGTTTGCCAAGCATCTGGCCTTCGGCCTCTCGCTGCTGCTTGGGCTGGAAGCGTTCGTCAACATCGCTGTGTGCATGAGCCTGCTTCCGACCAAAGGTCTGGCGCTGCCGTTTATTTCCTACGGCGGGACCAGCCTGGTCGCCAGTCTTCTTGCGGTCGGTATCCTGTTGAATATCTCATCCAATGCGGAGGCCAGGATATGAAGCTGCTGCTCGCCGGAGGAGGCACCGGAGGCCACCTGTTCCCGGCTGTGGCTCTGGCCCAGGGACTGCTGCAGAGGAATATGGGTGACACGGTGCAGTTTGTCGGTACCGAACAGGGTCTAGAAGCGCGCATGCTGCCGAAACTGGGACTGCCTCTGGCCATGGTGGATATGAGTGGATTTGTCGGTCGTGGCCTGTTGGGGAAAGTGCAGAGCCTGATGAAACTGTTCCGCAGTCTGGGACAAGCTCGGCAGATCCTGCGGCGCTTCCAACCCGATCTGGTTGTCGGTGTCGGCGGGTATGCCTCGGTGCCGGTGCTGCTGGCAGCAAAGCTGGGGGGCATTCCTTACCTGATCCATGAACAAAACGCAGTGCCAGGGCTGAGCAACAGGTTGCTTGGGCGGTGGGCGGAGCAGGTCTGCCTGTCGGTTGCCGGCAGTGAGCGGTATTTCGGCCGAAGCCGGACGCTGCTGACGGGGAATCCCGTCCGCCAGGAACTGGAGGCGGTCGCAGGCGATCTGCCAGACAATACGAAACTGCTGATTTTCGGCGGCAGCCGTGGAGCACGGGCGATCAACCAGTGTGTCCTCGAGATGCTGCCATTACTGACGAAAAAGATGGGTCCGTTGAAGATTCTTCATCAGAGCGGTGAAGAGGATCTGGAGGTGGTGCGTCGCGGCTATCGTGACGCAGGGCTCGATCCTGATCAGGTGGTCCCGTTCATCGAAGATATGGCGGGAGCCTATAAGGATGCCAGCCTGGTGATCTGCAGGGCAGGTGCGACCACTATCGCCGAGCTGACGGTCTGCGGCCGTCCGGCGATCCTGATCCCTTACCCCTACGCCGCCGGTGACCACCAGACGGCAAATGCGCGCGCCCTGGACGAGGTGGGTGCGGCGTGCCTGATGCCGCAGGCTGAAATGACAGCGCAACGGTTGGCGAAACTGGTCGAGGAGTTGTTCGCTGATCGGCAGCGCCTGAGAAAGATGGCAGCCAGCAGCCGTGAACTTGGCCGTCCCGGGTCAACCGAGCTGATCCTCAAGGAGTGTCAACGTCTGCTGAACCGAGGGAAGGGCAACTGATCGATGTACGGTCATATCAAGAAAATCCATTTCGTCGGCATCGGTGGTATCGGCATGAGCGGTATTGCAGAACTGCTGCTCAACCAGGGCTACTCGGTTTCCGGGTCCGACCTGCGCGAAAGTGATACAACCCGCCGGCTGTGCGAGCTGGGCGGTGAGATCCGGATCGGTCATCAGGAAGAGAACATTGCCGGTGCCGATGTCGTCGTGACCTCGACTGCCGTTCACATGAGCAACCCGGAGGTTGTGGCCGCGCACCGACAGCATATTGCCGTCATCCCGCGCGCTGAAATGCTGGCAGAACTGATGCGGATGAAGTACGGCATCGCGATCGCCGGAACCCATGGCAAGACCACCACAACCAGCATGATGGCAATGGTCCTGACGGAGGCCGGTGTCGATCCGACCGCGGTGATCGGCGGTAAACTGGACGCGTTCGGTTCAAATGCCAAGCTGGGGCGGGGGAAGTTTCTGGTTGCCGAAGCGGACGAGTCGGACGGGTCATTCATGCACCTGTCGCCGACCATTGCAGTGGTGACAAATATCGATGCGGACCATCTCGACTTCTACAGCGGGATCGACGAAATCAAAGAGATCTTTGTCAATTTCATCAATAAGGTGCCGTTCTACGGCCGCGCGGTCCTGTGCCTTGATGATCCGCAGGTGCAGGAGATCATCCCTCAGGTTAAGAAAAGATATCTGACCTACGGCTTGAGCAGTCAGGCTGATTTCCACGCCACCGAGATCCACCAGCGCGAAGGGCAGACCAGTTTTCTTGCCCATTACCAGGGCGAGGAACTTGGACGTATCTCCTTCAAGATGCCGGGGCAGCACAATGTCCTCAATGCCCTGGCGGTGATTGCCGTGGCCATGGAGCTTGGTGTTCCGTTTCGGACGATCATCAACGGTTTTCGCAACTTCGGAGGTTTGCAGCGGCGCTTCCAGGTGAGGCATGAGATTGACGGGATCATGCTGGTTGATGATTACGGGCACCACCCTGCAGAAGTCAAGGCGACCCTGGCGGCAGCCAAGGAGGGCTGGAAGAAAAGAGTGGTGGCGGTTTTTCAACCCCATCGCTATAGCAGAACCGAAGCTCTTTATGATGATTTTCTGACTGCATTCTATCAGGCTGACCTGCTGGTGGTGACGGATATCTACGCGGCGGGGGAAGAACCGATCGAAGGAGTCAGTGCGCAGCGCCTGGTGGATGGGATTATCGGACATGGTCATCGCAATGTCAGCTACTGCGGCTCTCTCGAGGAAACCGCAGAATACCTGGGTGAAGTCGTGGAGAAGGGTGACCTGGTGGTGACCCTGGGAGCGGGAAATGTCAACCAGGTCTGTGACCTGCTGGCGAAACGTCTGAAGGAGCGCAACTAGGATGGAACGGTTGCTGGCCGTGATCAACGAGGAATTTCGCGGTGAAGTTCGACGCGAAGAGCCGATGCTCAGCCACACCAGCTGGCGGATCGGTGGCCCGGCCAAACTGTTCCTGATTCCGCAGGATGCGGCGGACCTTCGGGTTCTGCTGGGAATCCTCGAGCGGTTCCGGGTTGAATGGATGGTGATCGGCCATGGAACCAGCCTGCTGGTGAAGGATGGCGGTTTTGCCGGAGCAATGATCTCGCTGGAACGCTTTGATACGATCGAGATGAAGATGCTCGGGCGGATCGATGCAGGGGCCGGAGTGAGTCTGGCGCAACTGGTCCGTCAGGCTGCCGAGAACGGCCTCACCGGGCTGGAGGAGCTGAGCGGGATACCTGGCAGCGTCGGCGGGGCCCTGGTGAAGAACAGTTCCAGCGGGACGGCAGAAATCGCCTCACTGGTTGAAAGCGTAACCCTGGCCGATGAGAACGGCGCACGGACAATCTCGGGCGCTCCGGGCGAAACTGCCACCGGCAGCCTGCCCGGGCAGGCGGTGGTCACCTCTGCGGTCTTCAGGCTGCAGCGCGGGAGGTCAGGGGAAGAAACGGATACGGCTCGGGGCGGCCAACGTCTCAACGGCGGTGGCGCGCTTGCCGGCGCTGTCTTTAAGAACCCCCGGGGCAGGCTGGCCCATGAACTGATCAGGGAAGCCGGCCTGGGTGGGGAGCAGTACGGATATGCCGAGATTCCGGCGCAGTTTTGCAACTGCATTGTCAACCTCGGCCAGGCGACGGCAGAGGATGTTTTGGGTCTGATCGAACT
The DNA here is from genome assembly GCA_032251255.1 of Desulfuromonadales bacterium. GTDB lineage: Bacteria > Desulfobacterota > Desulfuromonadia > Desulfuromonadales > Geopsychrobacteraceae > BM509. The sequence goes on along the minus strand of JAVVDY010000022.1, from coordinate 38,961 downwards.
GACCCGGAAGCGGGTTCTTGAGAAGTCCGGTGTCGCACTCGATCTGAATGTCCGGATAGTCGGTCAGGAGATCGCACGATGATCACCCGCGAAGAGATGCTGCAGAAGAGGGTCGGTGTGCTGCTCGGCGGGTTGTCGGCCGAGCGGGAAATTTCACTTAAAACCGGCCAGGCGGCCCTTGCCGCGCTGCAACGTCTCGGTTATTCAGCCGTTTCCATCGACGCCGGGGTGAATCTGGCGGAGCAGCTTGGAGATGCCGCAATCGAGATCGCGTTTATCTGCCTGCATGGGCGGTTTGGTGAAGACGGGCGGGTGCAGGGGTTGCTGGAGATGATGCAGATCCCCTATACCGGCAGCGGAGTCCTGGCGTCGAGCCTGATTATCGACAAGCTAGCAACCAAGCAGATGCTACTTTATCACGACTTTCCGACGCCAGGGTTTACGGTCTTCAGGGCCGGAGAAAACCTGGAAGAGCTGGTGCTGCGTTGTCGCCATCTGCCGCTGGTCGTGAAGCCGTCTCGCGAGGGCTCAACCATCGGCATCACCATTGCCCGCAGCCAGGAGGCTCTGCGCCAGGGGGTGGATGCCGCGGCGGCTCTCGACCGGACCGTCCTGATTGAAGAGTTCATCGACGGCGCGGAGCTGACCGTGTCGGTCGTCAATGGTGAGGCGCTTCCGATTATTCAGATTGTGCCGAAAAGCGGATTTTATGACTACCACGCCAAGTATACGGCCGGACAGACCGAATATCTGCTCCCTGCACCTGTGGAGCGGTTGCTGGCCCTGCGGATACAGCAGGTGGCGAGCGATATTTATCGGCAATTGGGATGTCGAGGCGCGGCGCGGGTGGATTTCATGCTGAAGGAGCAGGACTTCTACTGTCTTGAAGTCAATACCATTCCGGGAATGACCGAAACCAGCCTGCTGCCCAAGGCCGCAGCTGAGGCGGGTATGAGTTTCGAACAGCTGGTCGAGAAGATTCTGCTCGATGCGGACCTGGACAAGTGATCGACTGATGCGTGACATGAATCTGAAAAAGGGGCAGAAGAAGCTCCGCCAGAACCGGCGAAAAGGGAAGAAGCAGCCGCTCGACCTGCGCAAGCTGCTGCACCGTGCCCTGCGGGTCGGTGTGTTCGGCTTCAGTCTGGTTCTGCTGGTGGTCGGCGGCACACTGCTGGTGCAGGTTCTGCTGGCATCGGATCTCTTCCGGGTCGAAAGCATCGAAGTCGCAGGCAACACCCAGATGGCGGCGGAAGACATTATCGGTCTCTCGGATATCAAGCGGGGCGATATGACCTTCGATCTGGATCTTCATCTGATCGGCCGCAAGATCGCCGAAAATCCCTGGGTGAGGGAAGCTCAGGTCGCACGGATTTTCCCGAAACAGGTGGTGATCCGGATTGAGGAGAGACAGCCGCGAGCGATAATCAATCTTGACCTGCTCTATTACCTCGATGAGCGGGGCGAAGTGTTCAAGGTGCTCGACAGTGGCGATTCTCTCGACTTCCCGGTGGTGACCGGGTTCGATCGGGCAGAGCTGCAGCAGGGGAGCAGCGAGAATGCCCGACAACTGAAAGCGATTGTGGCCCTGATCGACGATCTTAAGCAGCGCGAGATCTTCGGCCTGGACCAGGTCTCCGAAATTCACCGGGAGGAGGGTGGCGGATTCTGCCTGTATACCTACCTCGGCGCGGTCAAGATCAGGATTGGTCGTGACACATTCAGCGAAAAGATTGACCGCCTGGAACGGATCTACACGAAACTTGAGAAGCGTTTGCCGGTGCTCGATTATATCGATCTCAATGTGGATGAAAGAATCATTGTCAGAATAGAGCGGTCTGCCGCTCAAGCCAGAGGCTGATGCCAAGGGGGTATCATGAGTAGCAAGCGGGAAAATTTGATTGTCGGGCTGGATATCGGAACCACCAAAATCTGCTGCATTGTCGGCAACCTGACCGAGGACGAACTGGAAATCGTCGGTTTCGGGTCCAGCCCTTCGAAAGGGTTGCGCAAAGGGGTGGTGATCAATATCGAGAGCACCGTTGAAGCGATCAGCAAGGCGATTCGCGAAGCAGAGCTGATGGCCGGCTGTGAAATAAAGTCGGTTTTCGCCGGGATCGCCGGGGGGCATATCAAGGGTCTGAATTCGCAGGGGGTGATCGCGATCAAGAACCGCGAAGTCTCCAACGAAGACCTGAAGCGGGTGATTGACGCGGCCAAGGCAATCGCCATCCCGATGGATCGCGAGGTGCTGCATATCCTCCCACAGGAATTCATCATTGATGACCAGGACGGTATTCGCGAGCCGCTCGGGATGAGCGGTGTGCGCCTGGAAGCCAAGGTGCATATCGTCACCGGGGCAGTCGCCAGCGCACAGAATATCATCAAGAGCTGCAATCGGGCCGGAGTGGACGTTGCCGATATCGTCCTTGAACAGCTTGCTTCGAGTGAAGCGGTCCTGTCTGCTGACGAAAAGGAACTCGGGGTTGCTCTGGTCGATATCGGCGGGGGGACTTCGGACATCGCCATCTTTTCCGAAGGGGCGATCAAGCATACCTCGGTCCTGTCGATCGGTGGCGATCATCTGACCAACGATATCGCCGTGGGCCTGAGGACGCCGATGGCTGAAGCGGAGAAGATCAAGCAGGCTTACGGCTGCTGCCTGACCTCGATGGTCGGCAAGGACGAAAACATCGAAGTCCCTTCGGTCGGGGGGCGCGAACCGCGGGTTCTGTCGCGGCAGCTGCTGGCGGAGATCCTGGAACCGCGGGTCGAAGAGATCTTCTCGCTGGTCAACCGGGAAATCGTCAAGAGCGGTTATGAGGATCTGATCGCGTCAGGAGTCGTCATTACCGGCGGTTCTGCGATCCTGCCCGGAATGCCGGAACTGGCGGAACAGATCTTCAACCTGCCGGTGCGGCGCGGAACGCCGCGCGAGATCGGCGGACTGAAGGATGTCGTTGATTCGCCGATCTACGCCACCGGGGTCGGACTGGTGAAGTACGGCAGCCACAATCTGCAGTCGCAGAATTTCAAAATTGGCCAGGAAAACGTATTCGACCGGGTCGCCCGGCGGATGAAAGAGTGGTTCAGCGAGTTTTTTTAAGGTCCTGATAACTTACGTTCACTACAGCGAATGGCCCGTGTGGGCCGAATAACCAGCCGAAGGGGAACTGCGGAGCGAACCGGAGGCCATATCCAAGGGAGGGCATCATGCCAAGCAACGAGGGAGTTATGTTTCAGTTCGAGGAATCTCTGGACCAGCGGGCAAAAATCAAGGTGATCGGGGTCGGCGGAGGCGGCGGAAATGCCGTCAATACCATGATCCGCTGCCAGGTCGAGGGGGTGGAGTTTATCACCGCCAACACGGACGCCCAGGCCCTGCGCCGGAGTGCGGCGCCAATGAAAATTCAGCTCGGCGGTCAACTGACCAAGGGGCTGGGCGCAGGCGCCAATCCTGAAGTCGGGCGGGAAGCTGCAGAAGAGGACCGCAAGCGGCTGGTGGAAATGTTCGAAGGATCGGATATGGTCTTTGTGGCCGCCGGTCTGGGGGGCGGAACCGGAACCGGCGCCGCGCCGGTGATCGCCCGGGCGGCCAAGGAGGCCGGAGCGCTGACGGTGGGCATTGTCACCAAACCGTTTACCCGGGAAGGGAAACAGCGCATGAAGCGGGCCGATGAGGGAGTCGCGGAACTTCGCGAAGTGGTTGATTCGCTGGTGGTGATCCCGAATGACCGGCTGCTCGGACTGGCCGGCAAGAATATGAGCATCCTCGATGCCTTCAAGCCGGCAGACGACGTGTTGCGTCAGGCGGTACAGGGGATCTCCGATCTGATCATTACCGAAGGGCTGATAAACGTTGACTTTGCCGACGTCCGCACCGTGATGAGCAACCGCGGCATGGCGATGATGGGGATCGGCGTGGCCGAGGGCGAGTGCCGTGCCGCTGAAGCGGCTCACGGGGCGATCAGCAGTCCATTGCTCGAAGATATCGATATCTCGGGTGCGATGGGCGTACTGGTTAACATCTCCGGCTCGTCCAACATGACCATGGAGGAGTTCGAAGAGGCGTCGACCATTATTCATGAGAAGGTGCACGAGGATGCCAACATCATTGTCGGCCTGGTGATCGATGAAGATCTCGGTGACGCGATCAAGATTACTGCGATTGCGACCGGTTTTGGTGACTCCTATGTGCAGAAGCAGAAACCGGCCAGCGATAACCTGGATACCCGGGCGCAGGTCATAGGACGGGTCAATTCACGCGTCGATCGCGACGTGCCGACCTATATTCGCAAGCAGCAACGGGACAGCTTTGGCGGCCGGGACATGTTCGGAGATGATGAACAGTTTGATATCCCGACCTTCCTGCGCAAACGGGTCGACTGAGCAGGTTGCCTGCAGAGAAGACCGGTCACGCTGGTGCCTGAGCCACTGAACCCGGCAGCCTGCACCGGCTGACCTGAAGATTCGCCGGATGTGCGTCCACGCGACGGGAAGCGTGGACGTGACTGCCGTTGAAACAACGGGAGAGAACCCTTCGTGCCTCCTCCGAATGGTTTCAATTGCGATGTGCGCCGGTACTCCGCCCGGCAGATGTACAGCTGTCTGTATATTGGTATGACTCCCTTGACGACTCCCTCGTCACCCGGGGCCGCTTGCGCGGCCCTTTTTTTTGCGCTGCTGTTCGCTGGCTCCTCTGCTGGCAGAGAAATAAATTGCTGAAAATCCAGATCTGTCCCCCCTCCGCCGCCGTTCTGGCATTGTTGCTGCAATTTATCTTGCGGACAACGACGAGCAGTTCGCCTGCCGTATGCCGAAAATTCGGACTGCTTTTTAACTTCCTGTAATCGTTGTGTTTAATGGGATTTTCCTGCATGGTCTGACCTTCCCGCCGTCAATGTTGCCGGCATAAGATGCAAAAAAAACAGGCAACAGGGAGTGGTAATTGAGCTGGACCAATTGGTCCTCTCATGTTGGCCACGTCTCAATGTGACGACAATTATGTACACGACACCTTTAAACAAATGCAGCCTGCCACCTTGGGCGATCGCGTCACACCACTACAACCGTCATCCGCAACCGCTTGAAATTCAGGGGGTGCGTCACGATGGTCGTCAGCTTTTCGAAAAGCTGGACAGGCTGGCGGACCCTGAGGCGCGTGGTCTGCAATTTCATGACTTTATGGATGTCCGATATCAGCTGCACCAGTGGCAGCGGGAGGAGACGCAGAACAGTCGTAAAAGTCTGAAGAACAGCTACCTGCGGTTTCTGCGCGGCTGGCAGTTCGACAGCAACTCCACCGAGGGCGCGGTCCTCAAGGGCTGGGTGGAATCCAGGCTCGGCCTGGCGCCGACGTTTCACCGCGTCCAGATTAAAGACATGCATGATGAAGCCTACTTCCGTTATACGGTCGATCGGATGAAGGGAGCAGAGCGGACCAGCGCTATCCTGCCTCAGTTCGACCTGCTCTATGAATATGTTCAATATGAACTGGCAATCCGTTTCCCGGGGCGGACCCATCTGAAACTCTACCGCGGGGTCTACGATTTTGCCGAACACCAGATCATCGAGCAGCGTGACGGCCGGCATTATTTGATGCGGCTCAATAACCTGAACTCCTTCACCGATGATTTTGAACGGGCCTGGGAATTCGGCAGCCGGGTTCTGCAAGCTGATGTGCCGTTGACCAAGATTTTTTTCATGGGCGGGATTCTGCCGAAATCCCTACTGAAAGGTGAGGCAGAGTTGATGGTCATCGGTGGTGAATTCGAAATCAGGGTGCTAACCGGTGGCTGAAAGACATCTCGCAGGATTATGCCCGCAGTTCGCTGTGAATGAGCCAATGGGCAGACATCATGATTGACCGGGAGGACATCCACGCGCGGGCAAAGGCCGCCTTTCTCGGACTGGCGCTGGGGGATGCGTTAGGGGCGACCACCGAGTTCATGTCCCCGGGGGAGATCCGGGCCCGGTACCGGGTTCACCGGAAGATTCGCGGCGGCGGCTGGTTGGGCATCAAACCGGGGCGGGTGACCGATGATACGGAAATGTCCCTGGCAATCGCCCGGGTCGTCCTGCTGCGCGGTCAATGGGAGTTGAAACTGGTTGCTGACAGTTTCGTTGCCTGGATGAAAAGCAAACCGATCGACATCGGTTCGACGGTGCGCAAGGGCATCCGGCACTATATGAAGAGTGGTGAACTGGTGGTTCCCTACAACGAATGGGACGCGGGCAACGGAGCGGCGATGCGTATGGCCCCGATCGCGCTGTTCACGCTGGGGGATGAGCGGGAGTTAAAGCGGTACGCCCTGGAGCAGGCCCGGCTGACTCATCATCACTTCCTGTCAGATGCCGCCTGTCTCTGTGTTGGACGGATGGTGCAGGCGGCGATCCAGGGGGCTGAGAAAGAGGCACTGCGTGAGCTGGCCAGCACGCTGGTGATTAAATACCCAACCTTTCAGTTCAATAATTACCGGGGGCAGGCCTCCGGTTATGTGGTCGACACCATGCAGACGGTCTTTCATTACCTGTTCACCACCGACTGCTTCGAGGACTGTCTGGTCGGGGTGGTCAACCAAGGGGGGGACGCGGATACCACCGGGGCGATCGCAGGAATGATTGCCGGGGCATTCTACGGTCCCGAACAGTTGCCGCGACAGTGGCTTAAAAAACTCGATAAACAGGTTAGAGAAGAGATCGAATATCTTTCGCCGCGGCTGCTGAGGCTCTCTCCCTGGGCACGGCAGAAGGCGGTCACGGCCTACACCGAACAGCGAGGAGCAGAAATGGAAAAGAGGATCGAACTGATCTCAATTGACGACACCGCACAGCAGTTGAATACGACACCCCTCAATGTGCTGATGCATATCAAGCGCGGCCTGCTCAAAGGGCAAGAGTGCGATGGGACATGGTTCGTCCTGTCTGACAGCATGGAGCGATATGTTGCCGAGAACGGTGGCGGCAAGAGTCGCGGTGTGTGCAGGCATAAGGGCTGTTCATGTTCCTCTGCGTGCGGATAGGGAAAGAGATGCCTGTCGTGATCAAACCCTCAGATCTTTATTACAAGTACCCGCGGCTCAAGGAGACGCGCGCACTGCCCAAATTTACCGGTAAGCCCGATCATCATCCCTTCGATCGCGAAGATCAATATGAGGTTATTCCCATGTTTGAGGCGGTGATGAACGAGCTGGACACCCAGGATGGCGAGATTCTCAACCGGCTGGAGGAGATCCTGATCAACGAAATGCCGCGTTTTATCAACAGCCGGGAGGATGTCTTTGATTACCTGGTCTCGGTAATGACCGAGATTCTCGAAGTCAGAAGGTGGAAACAGCAGCAGGGGTAGGGGCTGCGGAGGTTGAAGATGATCGAAATCGTAGGGGACCTCTGGGACTGGCACCGCCGGGGGATGGTAGTCGCAATAACCACCGGAGGCGCAGTCAGGAAAGACGGCACCTGCGATATGCCGCGCGGATGTGCGCGGCAGGCGCGGGAAAAGTTTCCACCCCTGGCCTGGAGCCCGGGGCAGAAGATCCGCATGCATGGCAACCATGTGTTCGATCTCGGCAATCGTATCGTCAGTTTCCCGGTGGAAAACAGCCCGCAGGAGGTGCCCGAGTTCAGCTTGATCGAACGGTCATGCGGTGAACTGGTGGCGCTGGCCGATTGCCAGGGCTGGCAGGAGGTCGTCGTTCCCCGGCCCGGCTGTGGTGGGGGTGGGCTCGCCTGGACCGAGGTCAGGGTGCTTGTCGAAGAATATTTCGATGATCGGTTTAAGCTGATTACCAATAAAGAGGAATAACATGCAGCGGGCAGAACTTGGTGACATGGTCACCGTGCACTATATCGGTACCCTGGACAACGGGCGCATCTTCGATCAGCGCGACGAAGACCAGCCGCTCTCGTTTACCCTGGGAAATGATGAGGTCTTTCCCGCCCTAGAGGAGGCGGTGGTCGGCATGAAGCCCGGCGAGGTCAGGAATATCCATCTCCGTGCAGAACAGGCCTACGGGATGCGTCGGGAGGAAAACCTGCTCAAGGTTCAGCGGAGCCTGTTTCCCGCCGAGAAGGAGTTGCGGATCGGTCAGAAACTGAAACTCGAGCTGGGCGATGGAACCCACAGGGTCATGCGGATCAGAACGGTCGCGGAGCGGGAGGTCCTGCTTGACGGCAACCACGATCTGGCCGGGTGTGACCTGACCTTTGCCTTGAAGCTGGTGAGTATCGGCAGTGGGGCAGGGCTCCCTTCCGTGCATGGTCGGGTCAAGGAGGAACCGCCACTGACTCCCTGACCCGGCGCAGCTTCCGGCGGCACGCATCCTGTCAAAATTCAAACTGATAGAGCAGGTCAATGGAAGATTGCAGGCCCTCAATGGCTTCGAGGATCAGTTTTGGCAGGATTTCGTAGCGCAGCGTGAGTTCCGTGATCGGGGTAAAAATACCGAAGCCATAGCCGACCTGGACACCCGGCAGCAGATAACCGCTGACACGAGCCTGGGTCTCCTCGCCAGAGCTGCGGGTCTCGACAGCCAGTTCCTCTATGCCGAGCGCTTCACCAAATTCCGAGATGGTTCTGCCGCTGCCGCTGATTCCGGCTCCCAGCAGCATATTCGCCACCATGGTGTCCTGTGACGACGCCGAACCGGCCTCCAGCGACCGGCCACGCAATAGATAGGAAATGGCTTCCTGCTGCGCCATTGCCGGTTCGGAATAAATGGTGATCTTGGGATTCTGTGCCGGTCCTCGCAGGCGGATTCCGGCAATCACCCCGTCACTGGTTGAATCCGGACTGCGGATAGCATCGATATCGATAAACGGTTTCGATAACGGACCGGCGAAAAGCAGCATCCCCCGGTTGATCAACAGGTTCTGTCCGAAAGCCCGGTACGTCCCTCCCCGCAGATCGATGCTGCCGTTTCCGGTGAGCGGCTGGGTTGGGGCTCGGTTGAGCGCCAGCGTGCCATCAAGATGACTTTTCAGACCGAAGGCCTCGATCGCGACATCATCCCGCAGCTGGATCTCCAAACCCATTGAGAATTGCTGGGTCTGCTTGATTCGCGAGGGTTCCGGGGTGTCCAGGATCACCACGTCCTGCGAGAGTGGGACAGCCGTTTTGGGCAACGATTTGATTTTGGCCCGGCCGTATGGGATGGCGACTGTGCCGCTCAATTCCAGCCGGCCGGGATGCATTTCGAGACGCAGATCCGGGTTCAGCAGCAGATTGAGCTCGGGGTCGAGGCGGTAGCGGTTCTGTTGCCCCTTCAGGGTCATCCAGCCGGTCATCGGAGTGTGTTGCCAGTTGAAAACTCCGGCCAGTTCGGCCCGACCCTTCCCAAGGTTCAGATCCCCCTGCAGCATCGCCTGATCATTCTCAAGTTTGAGCAGGGCGTTGAGCTGTTCAACTTCGGTCGCCAGTTTCGCCCCGTCGAGGTGCCCGTCGCGGAGGGAGATTGTGCCGGTCAGCTGTGGCCGTTTCAGCGGTCCATCGACGGTGCCGTCTGCATCGAGGCTGCCGGATATTTCGTCGAGCGGCGCGATAAATGGGCGCAGCAGGGCAAGTTGCAGGTTTGTCAGGTGGAATTCCCCGCTGACCCTGGGTTCGCCGGCAGCGGGGAGCAACTGGAGTCTGACGTCCCCACGACCCAGCATGTGCGAACGCAAGGTCAGTTCTGCGTTTCCCCCCTGCGGGGTTATGAGGCCATTCAGTTCTAGCTGCTGGTAGTCGCTCTGCACTTTTTGCCCGGCCTGGTCGACAGCGACCCGGCCAGGTCCTGCTGACAGGCTGAATTCAAGTTCCGGCGGACTGTCCGGTGTCCATTCCGTCACCGCCCGGCCTTCCAACGTCCCCTGCCAGAAAATACCCTGTGGCAGCAGATCGGTAATCCTCGTCAGGGAGAACTCCCGCAGGCTCAGATTGATTTGTCCGGAGGCGCCCGCCTGGAGCGGTTCGTCGAGACAGAAGCTGGCCGTCTCAGATCTCCAGCAGTGGTCGCTGATGGCGACCGATCGCGTTTTCAGGTCATAACCAAAGGAGAAGGGCAGATCCGGTAACCATTGGCCCAGCGGTGTCTCCAGCCAGCCCTCCTGAAGCTCTCCGCTCCAGAGCCGGTTGAGCAGGCTTCCGCTGATCAGGCTGCGGGCGGCATACTTTTCCCCGAGCAGTTCCAGCCCCACAAGATGGTGTTTGTCGTTGCCGGAAAATTCTGCTGCAACCTGTTCAAAGCGGAGCTTGTTCCAGTGCAGGTCTTCCCCCTGCAGACGCAGGAAGGCCGTGCGGTTTTCTCCGGAAGTCAGCTGCCCTTCGATGGTCAGGGCACCGATCTGCCGAGCTGCGTAGGCCAGGTCTTGACCCTTGAGGCGAATTTCCAGAGTGAGGCCATCCTGCGGGCCGGAGAGGGTGAACTCTCCCTGGGCTGTCCCGCCCGTACCGGCAATCGACCCCCCCAGATCCTTTATCTCGACACTCCCCTGCAGTTGGCTCTGCCGGCCGATGCGGCCGTCGACCTGCAGCCGGTTTCCCGCGCTGCGTAACTGCAACTGGGACAGCAACCATTCTCCGCCCGAGTTGTATTGCAGGTCCCCCTCTAACTGCAGTGGCCAGCCCTTCAGTTCCCCGGCGAGGAGGAGCTGCTCCAGCTTCAGCTGCCAGGCGCCCGAGACGCTTCTGTGGAGTGCGCTGTTCGCCCGGCCGCTCAGCCGTCCAGGCAGCCCGGAGATCAGCATGCCCGGCTCAACCTCTCTGCAGGTCAGCCGCCCCTGCCATGCGAGTTGATCCTCCCAGCTCAGGGAACCGTCGACTGCAAGGGATCCTCCGAGGGTCTCAACGTTGGCAGAGATTTGACCGAGCTGGTTCAGGTCGCCCTTGCCGCGGACGGTCAATGTCAACTCTGGGAGATGCTCCCCGACGACCTCTCCAACCAGGCGGAAATTGTAGCCGGGCAGCGCGCCGTCGATCTCGAGTTGTCCCGTAGGGGAGAACAGGGTCGGTTCTTTGAGCGGCCAGTGGAGGTCCTGCCAGTTGAGCACGGCGGCAAACGGAAGGTCCGGCTCGAGAGGCTTAACCTGTGCAGACAGCTGCGCAGTGACCGGACCGCTGGTCGTCACCGCTAGCCCCAGGTCTGAGAGGCTGCCGGACGTTGCAAGACGGACACCTATATCACCGAACTGGGGCACTTCGTGCAGGGTCCCCTCTGTGGTCAGCGTGACCGGATAGCCATCGCGCAGGGCGATCTGCCCATTGCCCTGCAGGTCCGCCTGCGGAGCGACCAGCGCGAAGCGGCGCAGCTCCAGATCTGAGCCGGACATGCGGGCCGAGAGCCCCAGCCGGTCAAGCTGATAGCGGTGAACGCCCTGCTCGATTTGGCCGTTGATCAGCTCCAGGTCATCGAGGTCTATTGCCAGCGGCAGACTGACCATGGGCAGCGAGGCAGGGGCTGTGGTGGCGGTCGACTCGGTTGCTGCCAGAATAATCTGCAGGCCCTGCAGCTGAAGAGGTTTGATCCGCAGCCCCTCCGGAGCGAGCCGGGCATCGCCCCGCAGGCCGGCCAGACGGAAGGAGTTGCCGGACAGGTTGAGTTCGGTCGACTGCAGGCGAAGCACCTTGACCGTGCCGGTCACCGGCAGCCGGAAAGCGCCGTCCCCCTGCAAGGCCGTCTGGGCGGAGATTGATCCGCTGAGTTCCAGCTCCCCGGCAGCTGAACGCAGGTTGGGTTGTTCGAGGGGCCAGCGGAAATCCTGCCAGTTCAGCCGTCCGGCAAACGTCAGGTCCGGCGCCAGCAGATTGATCCGTCCCAGGAGTTGGATGCTGAACGGTGCGTCGCTGGCCAGATCGAGGTCCAGTTCCGCTAAAGATCCTGAGGCCGACAGGTGCAGGGCAATGGTTTCAGGGTGGGGGGGGAGATGGAGTTGGCCCTGCGCGTTAAGTGACAGGGGATAGCCCTCTTCCAGCGCTAACCTGCCCGTGCCCTGCAACGCCTCGACCTCAACGTGTTGACCATGGAGAGTAAATTCGCTCTCCTCCAGTTGCAGACTGTCTATTTGCAGGGCGAACGGGAGTTTGACATGGCTGTCGTCCGTCCCTGAGTCCCGGGGTGAAGATTTCGCTTCGTCAGTCTCGGTGAGAACAACCTTGCCGCCCCGGATCAGCAGATGCTCAACACAAAGGGTTCGCTCGACAAGGCAGCTCCACCGCCAGCGCCATTCAAGCAGCGACAGGCGAAGACTTATTCTGCTGCTGTCCCACCTCACCCCGCGCAGGGTGGCTCCGTGGAGCAGGGTACCCGCTTCCAGGGTCGCCGAAAAGCGTGGTTCGGCCCGTTGGGCTGCAGTCAGTACCCAGCTGCTGCCCTGGCGGGTGGCAAGCAGAACCAAAAGGGCCGTGAACAGCAGGACAAGCGGAATCGCGACGCCGATTGCGAGGCGTAGACTCCATCGCCCGATTTTGAAAAATACTGTCATATCGCTCATATGTCCGGTCCCATGGAAAAGTGGACCATCCAGGGTGTGCCCGGTTCGGAAAGAGCATAGGCAAGATCGAGTCGCAACGGGCCGACCGGGGTTATCCAGCGCAGGCCTACGCCACTGCCGACCGAGATAGGTTCGCTGAAATCGTTGCTTGCGGTGCCGGCGTCAACGAACCCGGCAATCCGCCACTTTTCCATGATCAGATAGCCATACTCCAGGCTGCCGACCGCCAGGTACTTGCCCCCGATCAGCAGCCCCGTGTCGTCCTGTGGCGCGATCTTGCCGTAGCGGAAGCCGCGGATGCTCTGATCTCCCCCGGTAAAAAAACGTAACGACGCGGGGACATCGTAAATGGATTTGACCGAAATACCGCCAAGGTCGGAGCGGGCAATGAATTTATGCTTGTTGTTTTCCCCGGCAGTTCGGATCCACTTGATCCGGCTACGAAATTTGGCCAGGCGGACATCGGAACCCCAACTCGGATCGGACAGTTCGAGATAAAACCGCAGACTGTCACCCCAGTGCACATTCAGGCCGCCGCGACTGCGGTCCCGGGTAAAGCTGAGCCCGGGCATGATCAGATGGGAGATGTCGGTCTGCTCTCCCTGGCGGAAATCTTCCAGCTCGTAGCGCAGCACATAGGCGCGCTCCCATCCACCGCCGAGCCTGCGTAGCCGCTTGGCCTGCAGGGTGTATTTGCGGGTGTTGGTGTCGCCATTGTCCTGATGCTGGTAGCCGGCCTGCAGCAGCCCATAGTTTGCGTGGGCATCCTCAAGGGGAACTTTGTAGGAGGCGACGAAATTCTGCTCCGGGGCCGAAATTTCCAGCTTGCTGACCAGCGAATGCCCAGCGCGATTGAGCCGTGGCACCGTCCATTTCAGTTTGCCCCGCGGTCCGATATCGGTAGAAAAACCGCCGCCCACATTGAAGATATTGCTGGCATATGGCTTTGCCCGAACGGTCACCGGAACAATGCCGTCAGACCGGTGCTCCAGATCCGGTTGCACCAGGATGCTGCGAAAGTAATTTGTGTCGTTCAGCCGGGCGTTGTACTCAGCCATGAGGGCGGATGAGTAGGGTTCTCCCGGTTCAAAGCTGCGGGTGCTGGTGATCAGGTCGTGCAGTTTCGGGTCAGCCTCAATGCTGATCTCGCCAAAGAGATATCGTGTCCCGGAATCAAAAAGCAGGGTGACCCGCGCGCTGTTTTTGCGGATGCTGATTTCGACCAGCGCAGTCTCCCACTGCGCGTCAAAATACCCCCTGGAATTGGCGAGCTCCGAAAGCAGGGACTTGATCTCCTCATAGTGGCCATGATGAAAGGGTGCGCCCTTGCGCAGGCGGTTGCGGAGAATCGCTTTGTGAAATTCCGGATCCTGTTCAGCTTCTCCCGTGATCCGCAGGTCCAGGCTGGTGACCCGGACCGGAGACCCTGCATCAACATCGACATGGACAGAAGAAAGATTCTGCTGATCACGTTTGACGACTGCGCTGATCACCGGTTTATAGTAGCCGAGTGCCTGCAGGGCCTGGCGGGTATTTTTTTTGACCAGATCCAGGTAGTTGTCGAGATCATCAGGTGCCGGCTCAGGAATCGCGGCAAGGAAAACTTTGACGTTTTTGGCCAGTTCACCGGAAATGCCCTGCAGCACAAATCTTGCAGCCATGACCGGGGTGGGTTGACAGAGAAAGATGATGACAATCAGCAGCAGGAGAGAAATCTGCCTGACCGATTTCAGCAGGTCGAGGAATGCGCGCAGGGTGTCCAGGATGACATGGTGAAAGACGGCCATTATAACTCCAGAAAAATGATCACCCATTCTATCACTTCGTGACGGATAATTCTGCCTGGAGTCTACGACGATGTCCGGCCATGTGCTGTCTGGCAGCAGGCAAGCGAGCTGCGGTCTCCGGTTACTCGATGCCCACCAGCGCCTTGATGTACTGGATGCGCTCGAAGTGCTCAGGGTACTCGCTGCGCGACTGGCTCAGACGCCCGCGGAAATCGTCCAGCCGGACAAAATCATGGGTCTGCATCCACTCCTGCAACTGTTCAAGAATCTGACCGATCTGGCCGAGACCGTTGCGGTAGAGGGTGGAGCAGAGTTGGACGACGGTCGCTCCGGCCAGCAGCTGCTTGGCAACATCCCTCCCGGCGTAGATTCCGGTGGCGGCCGCCAGGTCGCTTTTGACCCGCCCGGAGAGGAGGGAAATCCAGCGTAATGAAAGATGGTTCTCTTCTGACGCGCTGTAGCGGCTGCCGCCGGTCAGTTGCAGGGCATCGACATCGATATCGAAACTGTAGAAGCGGTTGAAGAGGACCAGTGCATCCGCTCCCCGCCAGGTAATCTCTCTGTCGGTTGCGCCCGGACCGCACCAACCCACCGTAAAGGGGGTTCCCGCCATGCGATCATTGCCGATCCGGTCTGCCAGATGGGCGAAGGATGAAATGTAGGGCCCGACCTTCAGGGCCATCGGCAGATCAACCTGGCTGCGGACGGTGTAAAGGATTTGCTCATAGCGTTCGTCGACTTCCGCGCTGGTCATTTGGGCCATTCTCGGTAAGAAGCCGATATTGATCTCCAGCGCATCAGCCCCGGCCGCCGCCAGTTTTCTGGCATATGCGGCCCAACTGTTGTTATGGACGCAGTTGATGCTGGCGATGACCGGAATCGACACCGCCTTTTTGGCCTCACGAACCAGGTTCAGGTAGTCCTGCGGACCGAGTGCTTCTCCGTATCCCTGCAGGTATTCGAACCCCTCGGTGTGATCAGTGTGTCTCGCATGGTTGGTCAGTTCCATCACCTCGGCACTGATCTGCTCCTCGAACAGGGATTTAAGGACGATCGCGCCCGCGCCGGCTTCGGCGCATTTCTGCACACCACGTACGGTCCTGGTCAGACCACAGCTGGCAACGACGAGTGGATTTTTCAGCTCAAGCCCCATATAGCGTGTCGTCAGATCGATCATCTTCTTCTCCTCCATGTGCTGCGGACCCGCCAGGATTCCGTCGCAGCCACAGGGTCTTCGCCTGCGGACACCGGGCAGGTTATTTGTGGAACAGCATCTGTGCGGCCTCGTAAATGGTTTCCGACAGGGTCGGATGGGGGTGGATGGTGGCACGCAGGTCCTCTCCGGTGGCCGCCATCTCCATCGCCAGTACCGCTTCGGCAATCAGCTCTCCGGCGCCGGGGCCGACCATTCCGACGCCGAGCAACCGGTCGCTTTCCGGGTCGACGATGATCTTGCTCATGCCGTCATCGCGGCCCAGGGTGAGGGTGCGGCCGTTGCTCCGCCAAGGGAGCTTGGCTGTTTTGACCTTCAGCTTCTGCTCGCGCGCTTCGGTTTCAGTCAGGCCGCACCAGGCGACCTCGGGGTCGGTGAAGACCACCGCGGGGATGGCACGCGGGTCGAACAGTGCTTTCTGGCCGGCGGCAGCGGCGGCGGCCACGTGGGCTTCGCCGTAGGCCTTGTGGGCCAGCATCGGTTCCCCGGCCAGGTCGCCGATGGCGAAGATATGTTTTTCCGCGCTGCGCTGCTGGCCGTCAACCGGCACGAATCCCCGCTCATCCAGCTGGATGGCGGTTTTCTCCAGACCTAGGTTGTCGCTGTTCGGCCTGCGGCCGATCGCAATCAGCACCTTGTCGAAGCGCCTGGCAACGCGTTCTCCCTTGCTATCCTCAAATTGAACCGCCACCCCGTTCCTCTGCTCTTTCAGTTCGGACACCCTGGTCTTGAGCAGGATCTCTTCGAACTTTTTGTCCAGCCGCCGCCTGAGGGTCGAAACCAGGTCGCGGTCGCAGCCAGGCAGCAGTCCGGCGGTCATCTCTACGACCGAAACCTTGCTGCCCATCGCAGCATAGGCCGAACCGAGTTCCAGACCGATGTAGCCGCCGCCGACGACCAGCAGAGTTCTGGGGACGTCGGCCAGCGCCAGGGCACCGCTCGAGTCGATGATCCGGCTACCCGTTTCGACGCCGGGGAGCAGCAGCGGCCGCGAACCGGTAGCGAGGATCGCCTGTTCGAAGGTTAGCTCCCCGCGGCGTCCGTCTTTCCGGGTCACTTCCAGATTATGGGCATTTTTGAACCGCGCGGTTCCTCGCAGATGGTTGATCTTCAGTTTGTCGGTCTTGCCCCCCAGGCCGCCGGTCAATGTGTCGATGACGCCGTTTTTCCATTCGCGGATCTTGTCGATGTCGAGCTTTGGTCTGCCGAAGGCGACTCCGATTTCGGCGGCTTCCTCGCTTTCGTTGACCAGTTTGGCAACATGCAGCAGGGCCTTGGAGGGGATGCAGCCGCGGTAGAGGCACACCCCTCCGGGGTTTTCCTCGGGGTCGATGAGGGTGACGGTGAGGCCGAGTTCCGCAGCACGGAAGGCCGCGCTGTAGCCGCCGGGTCCGGCTCCGATGATGACCAGTTGGGTTTTTTCAGGAATGGTACTCATAGTGCTCCTTATTGTTTCAGACTGAAGTTCTGAATCGTCTCACGCCGTTCGCCTTGCCCACTCAACCCCCAACGGCTCAAAGAAGATCAAGGTCGGGCATTGTGAACTTCAAGAGAATCGGCCCTGTAGTGCCTTTCTTGGCGTCTTTGCGGCTTGGCGAAAAATGATCTGCTTTCGGCTTGGGCCGCAAGACAGTCTTCAACGAACGTCGCCTTAACCTTTCATCACCAGGTTCAACGGAGTCTCCAGCGCTTCGCAGATCCACCGCAAAAACCGTGCTCCGGCGGCGCCGTCGATGACCCGGTGGTCGTAGGTCAGGCTGAGCGGCAGCATCAGCTGCGGAGCGAACTTTTTGCCGTTCCATACCGGAGCCATTTCGGCCTTCGAAACGCCGAGGATCGCGACCTGGGGCGGGTAGACGATCGGGGTGAAGGCGCTGCCGCCGATGCCTCCGAGGTTGCTGATGGTGAACGTTCCTCCTTCCAGTTCCTGTGGGCTGACGCGCCGCTCGCGGGTTTTTTCCGCCAGTTTGTTCAATTCAGTGGCGATTCGCGCGACCCCCTTGCTGTCCGCGTCCCGGATCACCGGAACCAGCAGTCCGGCGGGTGTATCGACGGCGACGCCGATGTTGATGAAGTGGTTGAGCACCAACTCCTTGCTGGCCAGATCGAGAGCGCTGTTGAAATGGGGGAACGCGCGCAGCGCAGCAGCGCAGCCCTTGACCAGGAAGGCGGTCATGGTCAGTTTGTCTTCCGCTGGGGCTGAGGTGTTGAACTCCTTGCGGAATTTTTCGATGTCGTCGATCCGCGCCTTATCATACTGGGTGACCATGGGGATGGTCGACCAGGCGTAACCCATGGCGTCGGCGGTCAGCTCGCGAACCCTGGAGAGCGGTTCGCGGCTGATCTCGCCGAAACGGCTCAGGTCTGGCAGTGGCCGCTGGGCGGGTTGCGCAGTGGCTGATGGGACCGCCATGCCGCTGCCTATCTTTTGCATGGTGTCGCGCACGTAGGTGCGGATGTCCTCAGCGCTGATCCGGCCCCCCGGACCGCTGCCTCTGACACGGTAGATGTCGACGCCCAATTCCCGGGCCTGACGGCGCACCGTTGGTGACGCAGGGGCCACCTCGTCATCCCGGCGAACACTGGTCAGGTCGATTTCATCTTTAGCGGGCGCCGGCTCTGTATCCTCCGCTGGGGGGACGCCAGCAGCAGACTTTGCTGTTTTCGGGACGGCTGGTTCTTCTGCTTCGGGCTCGGCCTCGGCTTTGGGTTCAGGTTCAGGGGCACCGGTCGTCGATTCTGCAGCTGCGGTCGAGGCCTTTTCGCTTTCAGCGGAATCTTCATTGCAGTCAAGAATCACCATCACGGCGCCGACGTCGACCTCGGCCCCTTCTGCGACGCGAATCTCGTCGATTCTCCCTGCTGTCGGGCTGGGAATCTCTACCACGGCCTTGTCGGTTTCCAGTTCGAGCAGCGTCTGGTCTGACGCGACCCGGTCGCCGACGGAAACCGCGATCGCCACCACTGTCCCCTTGGTGACCCCTTCAGCAACTTCCGGTACTCTGATCTCCTGTTTCATACCCATCCTTGTCTTTGGTCGGTCGCTTGAATGTCAGTACTCAATCCTGGTGCGGATTGAGTTTTTTCGCGTCGATCTGCAGACTCTTGAGCGCTTTTCCCAACGTGCTTTTCGGCAGGGCCCCCGCTTCGACCTGCTGGGTCAGGGCGGCCAGCACGATATAGCGGGCATCGACCTCGAAAAAGTCACGCAGCCGCTGACGGTCGTCACTGCGGCCGAAGCCGTCGGTGCCGAGGCAGTGCAGCGGTCCGGGGAACCACTTGGCCACGCTGGCCGGCAACACTTTCATGTAGTCACTGGCGGCCACAAAGCTGCCCTGCTCGTTCTCCAGCAGGCTGCTGATGTAGGGGGCTTTCGCCCGCTTCCCGGGGTTGAGCAGGTTCCAGCGCTCGCATTCCACCGCGTCGCTGTAGAGTTCTTTGTAGCTGGTGACGCTCCAGATGTCTGCGGCCACCCCGTATTCCTCTTCCAGGATCTGCCGGGCCTTGATCGCCTCGTTGAGGATGGCACCGCTGCCGAGCAGGTGAGACTTGCCCTTGCCTTTTTTCAGAGTCGATTTCCGGTAGCGATACATCCCCTTGAGGATACCTTCGCGAATCTCCTTCCCCTCGGGCATCGGCGGCATCAGGTAGGTTTCATTCATCACCGTCAGGTAGTAGATCAGGTCCTCCTGGTTGCAGTACATGCGGGTCAGCCCGTCGTGGATGATCACCGCCAGTTCGTAGGCGAAGGCGGGATCGTAGGCCTTGACCCGGGTCGGGGTCAGGGCCAGCACGTGGCTGTGGCCGTCCTGGTGCTGCAGACCCTCGCCGGCCAGAGTGGTCCGGCCGGCGGTGGCGCCGATCAGGAACCCGCGGGCGCGGCTGTCACAGGCTTGCCAGATCAGGTCACCAACCCGCTGGAAGCCGAACATCGAGTAGAAGGTGTAGAAGGGGATGGTCTGTACGCCGTTATTCGAATGGGCAGTGCCGGCGGCAATGAAGCTGGCCATCGACCCTGCTTCACTGAGCCCCTCTTCGAGGATCGCGCCGTCCTTCCGCTCATTGTAGAAGAGCAGGCTGCCCTTGTCGACCGGCTCGTAGAGCTGACCGGTGTGACTGTAGATGCCGGCCTGGCGGAACAGGGATTCCATGCCGAAGGTGCGAGCCTCGTCGGGGACGATCGGAACAATCAGCTTGCCGAACTCGGAATCGCGCAGCAGCTTGGCCAGCAGGTGAACGAAGGCCATGGTCGTGGCCAGCGGCCGGTCCCCCGAACCTTCGAAATATTCCTTGAACGTCTCCATGGTGTGGCAGGCCATCGGGTAGCTGGCGTCCTGCCGTCGCGGCAGTGCTCCGCCCAGCGCTGTGCGCCGTGCTTTCAGGTAGATCATTTCAGGGCTGTCTTCAGCCGGCTTGTAGAAGGGGGCCTCGGCGATTTCGCTGTCGCTGACCGGGATGTTGAAGCGGGTGCGGAAGGCCTTCAGCTCTTCCTCGTTGAGTTTCTTCTGGGCGTGGGTGATGTTCTTTCCCTCGCCGGCCTCGCCCAGCCCGTAACCCTTCACGGTCTGGGCGAGGATCACCGTCGGTGATCCCTTGTGCTCGAAAGCCCTCCGATAGGCCGCATAGACCTTGTCCGGGTCATGACCGCCGCGGGTCAGGCGGCCCAGCTGTGCGTCGCTGTAGCCCTTGACCAGTTCAATCAGCTCCGGATATCTGCCGAAGAAATGTTCCCGCACGTAGTTGCCGGCGGCCAGGGTGAATCGCTGCATTTCGCCGTCGAGGACCTCGTCCATGCGCTGCACCAGTCGGCCAGAATTGTCCGCTTCCAGCAGTCGGTCCCAGTCGTCCCCCCAGATCACCTTGATCACGTTCCAGCCGGCACCGCGGAAGGCCGCCTCCAGTTCCTGCATGATCTTGCCGTTGCCGCGAACCGGGCCGTCGAGGCGCTGCAGGTTGCAGTTGACGACGAAGATCAGGTTGTCAAGTTGCTCACGGGCTGCCAGGGTGATGGCGCCGAGGGATTCCGGTTCATCCATTTCGCCGTCGCCGAGCATCGCCCAGACCTTGCGACCGCTGCTCTGGCGTAGCCCGCGGTCGACCAGGTAATGGTTGAAGCGCGCCTGGTAGATGGCGCTCAATGCGGTCAGACCCATGGAAACGGTGGGAAATTCCCAGAACTCCTTCATCAGGAACGGGTGCGGGTAGGAGGAGAGACCTCCGCTGCCGGGGCGCAGCTCACGGCGAAACCCCTTCAGATCGTCCTCGTCAAGGCGCCCTTCGAGAAAGGCACGGGCATACACCCCCGGCGAGGCATGCCCCTGGAAGTAGACCATGTCACCGAGAAAGTCCTCGGTGCGGCCACGCCAGAAATGGTTGAATCCGATCTCCCACAGGGTCGCCGCGGAAGCGTAGGTCGAGATATGTCCGCCAATGCCGGGTGATTCCTCGTTGGCACGGACCACCATCGCCATGGCGTTCCAGCGGATGATCGACTTGATCCGCCGTTCGATCTCGCGATCACCGGGGAAGACCGGCTGGTGGCTGCGCGGGATCGTGTTGATGTAGGGGGTGTTGGCGGTAAACGGGATACTCACCCCCTGCTCCTGGGCGCGGACCTGTAGCTGCCGCAGCAGTTGCAGGACCCGCTCAGGACCAGCGCTCTGCAGGACATAATCGAGGGATTCGCGCCATTCGCGATCCTCTATCTCGAGATGATTTTTCAGGTCTGGAGAGTTGACTCGTGACATGATTCTGTGACTCCTTTACAGATCAGCTTTGTATCAGCCTGCGAAAGTCCTCATAGGGGCGGAATCCTACCAGCGCGCGGGAATCGCAGATCAGGGTCGGGACGGACGTGATACCCAGCTCACGACAGTGCCGCCAGTCAGCGTCGACCGCGGCAGCGAAACTCTTCTGCTCCAGGACCCGCAACGCTTCGGTCTCATCGAGGCCGACCCCGGCGGCGATTCCCGCCAGAACCTGGGGCAGGGCGATATTCCGTGCCTCGGCAAAATAGGCGTGGTAGACCGCATCGATAAAGCTTCCCCCTTTGCCCTGCCGTTCGGCCCACTTGCCGAGTTCCTGGGCACGACGGCTGTTATAGGTGTGGCCGCGCCTGCCGAGGGGAAGATGCAGCTCCTCCGCGACAGCACGCAGGCGGGAAAGCATGGCATCGATATCCATTCGCCCGCCGAACAGTTGCTCCAGGGACGTTCCGTTATCCGGCGTGTCCGGGTGGAGGGGGAAAACAGTGTAGCGGACCTGCAGGTTGAATTCGCGGCACAGCTGTGCGGTTCGTACCGAACCGAAGTAGCACCAGGGTCAGACGTAGTCGAAAATAACCTCCAAGGTTTTCATAAAGATAAGTTTATCAGCGCCCGGGTAAAGAGCAACGACACGGGGACCGATTTGACAGCAACCGCTATTCTGACGTATACAAGGCGCGGTTGTTGAGTGATGACCTTCCGGAAGGCAGGTCCTGACCCCCTCATGAAGCACGCCCCTTCTGCAATCATTTCGGTTTTGCCGCTCGTTTCAGAGGGCTCAGGGAACGCCGAAGGAACGTTTTGGCGGGGTGATCAGGGTCGGAGTCGCAGAAGGTCAACGTGGCTCTGTGACCCGTAGCGAGAGACGAACGGTCTGGGAACACTTTTGCTCTGCTGATTTCGATAGAAAGAGAGATTACCGATGATGAACCTGAAACCTGAAGTTGTCGCCCAGCTCGAGCGGGTGCTCGGCTCGGTTGAAATGCTGCTGCCCAAGGCCACCAAGCCGGTGGACTGGTCGGTCTGCCACGCCGCCAACTGGCGGCGCCATTCCTTTTCCGGCTACCTCGAGCCGGTCAAGGTGACCGACACCACCCGGCTCGACGAACTGCTCGGCGTGGACGAACAGAAGCAGATCATGATCGACAACACCCGCCAGTTCCTGCAGGGACTGCCGGCCAACAACGCCCTGCTCTGGGGATCGCGTGGGACCGGCAAGTCGTCGATCGTCAAGGCGCTGCTCAACGAGTATGGAGATAAAGGGCTGCGGGTCATCCAGGTGGAAAAAGAGGACCTGATCTACCTGTCGGAGATCTTCTCCGCCATCGAAGACCAGCCCTACCGCTTCATCATGCTCTGCGACGACCTGACCTTCGAGACCGGTGAGCTGGCCTACAAGATGCTCAAGAGTGCCCTGGATGGCTCGGTCTACTCTGCACCGGACAATGTGCTCATCTATGTCACCTCCAACCGCCGTTACCTGCTGCCCGAGTATGACGGTGACCACCTCGGCGGTAAATACGTCAAGGGGGAACTGCAGCAGAGCGAGATTCAGGAAGAGAAGAGTTCCCTCTCCGATCGCTTCGGACTCTGGGTGGCTTTCCATGTGTTCTCGCAGGACCGCTACCTGGAAGCGGTCAAGCTCTGTCTCGATCGCTGGAGCAAGCAGCTCGGCCAGGATATCCCCTGGGATCAGGATGCCCAGCAGGCGGCGATCAAGTGGACTCACCAGAAGAGCAAGCGCTGCGGCCGCACGGCCTACCAGTTTTCCAAGAACTGGGTGGGGAAATATCTGTTGAGATAGGACTTCTGAGGCAGTTCAGGGATCATCTGATCAGGGATTAGGGGTGACCCTGACATCCGGAAAAGCACAGCCGCTGACCTTCAAGGTCAGCGGCTGTTTTTGGTCATTGGCATCAGGCGTCATGGACGCTGGTTCCTCTGCTGCCCCTCTTGGCAAGGTTCACCAACTGCTCCCCGATCTTTGTCTTGAGGGTCATCTCCCGTTGAGCAGCAGGTGGGCAAGTATACTTGCTGCGTAGCCGAGGGCGATGACCGGCAGCCAGACCAGGTGGCGATTGAAGGTGTAGACTCCCCGCGCCTGGCCCATCAGTGCCACCCCGGCCGCCGAACCGATCGACAGCAGGCTGCCGCCGCAACCGGCGGTCAGGGTCACCAGCAGCCACTGACTGCTCGACATCTCCGGGTTCATGGTCAGCACCGCGAACATGACCGGTATGTTGTCGACGATCGCCGAGAGGAGTCCCACCAGTACATTGGCGCTGGTCGCGCCAAGGTCCAGGTACATCAGTTTGGAAACCACCGCCAGATAGCCCAACTGGCCGAGTCCGCCGACGCAGAGGATGATTCCGTAGAAGAACAGCAGCGTGTCCCATTCCGCCCGGGCGATCTTGCGGAACAGGTCGAAGACCGGCTGGTTGCCGCTGGTCATATCGAGCGGGTTGTCCGTGCCCAGCACCCGGTTCTCCTTTTTTTTCAGCCAGAAGGCGAAAAACGAGAGATAACCCATGCCGAGCATCATCCCCACAGCCGGGGGCAGGTGAAGGAAATTGTGGAAGCTGACCGCGGTGACGATGGTCAGCAGAAACAGCAGGATGATCCGTTTGGCGCCGAGTTTCATCTGCTCCCGTTCCTGCAGCGAGTCGGGCAGTTCCTTGCTGATAAACCGGCTCATGATCAGGGCGGGGAGCAGCCAGTTGACCAGAGCGGGGATAAAGATGGAAAAAAACTGAAAGAACTCCAGCTTGCCTTTCTGCCAGACCATCAGGGTGGTGATGTCGCCGAACGGCGAGAACGCCCCTCCGGCGTTGGCGGCAATGACGATGTTGATGCAGGAGATGGAGATAAAGCGCTGATTGCCGTTGCCGACGGCGACGATGGCCGCACCCATCAGCAGGGCGGTTGTCAGGTTGTCGGCAATCGGGGAAATCAGGAACGCCAGCAGACCGGTCAACCAGAAGATGCTGCGCAGGGAAAAGCCGCGGGTCACCAGCCAGCTGCGCAGGCTGCGGAAGATGCTCCGCTCTGACATCGCGTTGATATATGTCATCGCCGCCAGCAGGAACAGGAACAGTTCGGCAAATTCAAGCAGGTTGTGGCGGATGGCGTCATGCGCGACCTCCGGCAGCCCTGCCCGGTTATAGGCCAGGGCGACAATGATCCAGATGAGGCCCGCGGCAACGATCACCGGTTTGCTTTTGCGCAGGTGCAATTGTTCTTCAAGGATCACCAGCAGGTAGGCACCGGCAAAAATCGCGATGGCAGCCAGCCCGTAGCCGCTGGTTGTAAAATTTTGCTGGATTGCCCCGGTTGCGCTTGCCAGCAGATCGCTGGTGCTGCACAGGAGCAGTCCGAGGGTAGTCAGGAATAATCTCATTGCAGTCCCTGTGTGTTCTCAGGTATTTCCTGAAACGGTGTTTGTTGCTATGGGTTTTATGTGTGTACAAATAAAGCGCTGTCTTTATATGGGTAAGGAGGGGCTGGGTCAAGTGAAATTTATTGAAAGTAAATTGTTTTATTGCGAGTAAATCTACCGCCGTTCTGCATGACGCTGTGCTGGGCAGTTGACGTGTGATCTCCGTATGGCAGGCACCAGTCAGAAACAGCCGCTGATCCGTTATGAACAGTGGCTGTTTCTGACTGGTGGGGTTGTGCTGCTGAAAAGGCTGGTTTTACTGCAACACAAGCGGCTAGCTATTTTGCTGCCGTGGTATAGCCCTGGATCTGACTCAGTCGGTCCGGCTGGTGATTTCAATCAGGTGATAACCGAACTGGGTCTTGACCGGGCCGAGGACCTTGCCGACCTCGCCGGAGAATACCACTTCGTCGAACTCCCTGACCATCTGTCCGGGGGTGAATTCACCCAGTGCTCCGCCCGATTTTCCCGATGGACACTTGGAGTGAATGCTGGCGATTTTGGCGAAATCCTCACCTTCTTCGATCATCTTTTTCAATGTGTTGCAGTCCGCTTCACTCGGCACCAGGATGTGCCGTGCGCTTGCTTT
Organism: Desulfuromonadales bacterium; assembly: GCA_032251255.1. Taxonomy (GTDB): domain Bacteria; phylum Desulfobacterota; class Desulfuromonadia; order Desulfuromonadales; family Geopsychrobacteraceae; genus BM509. The sequence goes on along the minus strand of JAVVDY010000022.1, from coordinate 13,703 downwards.
GGCCATGATTGTCTCTCCTTGGAAGGATTGTTTTGGGGAAGGGCTATTCTTACCTGATTCCCGCCCAGTTGTCCAATGCTCTGCCAGCCTTTCCAGGCGTGCAAATTTTTCAAATAATTTCGCGCCCCTTGCTATAGAATATAGAGATGCAACCTATCGAACAGAAAATTATCGATCTGCTCAGTCGCAGGAAAATGGGTTCGCTGAACCGCCGTGAGATTGCCGAGCGCCTCAGCCTGCGCGGTGGGGAGCGGAAGCTGCTGAACAAGATTCTGAATCAGCTGGAGAAGAACGGGGTCCTGCAGGAAAAACGCGGCAGCTACCGTCTCGCTCCGCAGCAGAAACGCACAGTGGAAGGCATCTTCTCTATTGCCGAGCAGGGCTACGGGTTTTTGCGTCTGGATGATACCGGTCAGGAGGACTTGTTTGTTCCGGCACGCCATGTCGGCTCCGCGATGGACGGCGACCGGGTGCTGGCTAGCTGTCACATCTCGGCCCGTGACCGACGGTCCCATGCCCGGGTGGTGAACGTACTGCAGCGAGCGCACCGCAGACTCATCGGCTTTTATCAGCCGCGCGGCAAGGGGGGACAGGTCTGGCCACTGGAGAAGAAACTGGGTGGTGCGATCCAGGTCGGCCGCCAACCGCAAATCAATCCGGGGGATGTCGTCGAGGTCGAGATCGAACAGTATGCCCGCGCCGACCTGGCCGCCAGCGGACGGATCGTCGAGGTGCTGGGTGCGGCAGATAATCCCCAGGTCGATATCGAAACCGTGATCCGCAGCCATCGCCTGCCCCATCAGTTTTCCGCCGCAGCCCTGGAGCAGGCTGAGCACGTCGCGGTGACCATCAGTGAGGACGAGATCGCCTGCCGTGTCGATCTGCGCCAGCTGCCGCTGGTGACCATCGACGGCGAAACCGCCCGGGATTTTGACGACGCGGTGGCGCTGAAGAGACTTGAAGATGGCACCTTCAGGCTCTGGGTCTGCATCGCCGACGTCTCTCACTATGTCGAAGCCGGAACCCCGCTCGATATGGATGCTGTCGAGCGCGGGACCAGCGTCTATTTTCCCGGTTTCTGCCTGCCGATGCTCCCCGAGGTGCTGAGCAACGACATCTGTTCGCTCAACCCGGATGAAGACAGGCTGGTGATGACCGCCGAGCTGCGCTTTGATCAGGGCGGCCAGCGGCTTGAGTCCAGATTTTATTCGGCTGTGATGCGCAGCCGGGCGCGCCTGACCTACACGGACGTTGCGGCCTGCCTGGATGCTCCCGGGCAATCCGGGCTGGACGCTATCCTGACCCAGCAATTGTTGCAGATGGCCGAACTGGCCAGGGGGCTGGGCACGATGCGCCAGGCGCGGGGCAGTCTCGACATGGACCTTCCCGAGGTCGAGGTTCTGCTCGATGAGAGCGGAGCGCCGTTTGACCTGGTGAAGATAGAGCGGAACCAGGCGCACAGGCTGATCGAAGAGTTCATGCTGGCGGCCAACGAAGCGGTGGCCGTCTATCTGAGCCGCGAGGGGTGGGGGCTGCTCTACCGCATCCATGAAGAACCAGAGCTGCAGAAACTTGAGGACCTGCAGCAGCTGGCCGCCGAGTGCGGGGTGGGGCTGGTGCTGGGGAAAAAACTGCAGCAGTCCCTGCAGCAACTGTTGATTGATGTCGCCGAGAAACCGGAAGCGCGACTGATCAACCAGCAATTGCTGCGCAGTCTGAAGCAGGCCTGTTATTCGCCGTTCAACGCAGGTCACTTCGGCCTGGCGGCGGACTGTTATTGCCACTTCACCTCGCCGATCCGCCGCTATCCCGACCTGACCGTTCACCGCGTCCTCAAGCTGGCTCTGGCAGGAAAAGCGAAGTCGACGTCACTGCCCGAAAACCAGCTGGTGAAACTCGGCGAGGAGACCTCGGCCAAGGAGCGACGCGCGATGCAGGCCGAACGCGACCTGATCGAATTGCGCCGCTGCCAGGTGATGCAGGGCAGGGTGGGTGACGAGTTTGCCGGCACCATCTCCTCGGTGGCCGAGTTCGGTTTCTTTGTCGAACTCGACGAGATCTATGTCGACGGTCTGGTTCACGTCCGCACATTGCCGGATGATTACTACCATTTTGACCCGGCCGCCGTGGCGCTGATCGGCGAACGACGGCGCACCCGGTTCAGGGTAGGGATGCGGGTCAGGGTGAAGGTCGCCAAAGTTGAGCTGTGGCGCAGAAGGATCGATTTCACCCTGGTGGCAGAGAACCAACCCCGGTCCGCTGCCGGCGCCGAACCTCGCGGGGGGCATGGCAGGTCGCTAAACCAGGGGTGATCGGTTTGATGACTGCGGACCTTGTTCCTGCAGGTGCGCAGGGTTATGCTAGGTTTGAATCAGGAATGCGGGCAGGAGTCTCCAATCAATGCGCCAGAGCGAACAGTTTATCGATCTCTTGAAGGTCCTGATCCGGCAGCCGAGTGTGGTCGGCGCCGAGCACGCTTTTTTTCGCGTTTTGCAAAGAGAGCTCGAAGAACGGGGGGCCAGGGTGACCTGGTATGAAGGTCTGCTTGTCGCTCAGGGCAACGACCCCGGGGCGGCGATGTTCTCGGCGCATATCGACAGGCATGGCTTGATCTGCACGGGCCCAAACGAGTTTCAGTATGCAGCCTTTGTGGCGGGGCGACGCTCTGATCTGCTCGGCAATTCCGTTTCGGAAAAGCTGATGAAGAAAATCGTCGGCCGGTTCAGGGCGGTCCCGGTGCTCGCCTATGAGCCCTGGTCCGGAGCCTATTACGGGGCGGGAACCATTACCAACGCGTATGTCTGTGAGTTCCGCAACAACCTGATCTTCGAAATCGAAGGACTCGAGCATCTGGTGGCCGGAACTCCGGTGGCTTTCAACGACCACCTGGTGATAAAGGACCGGATTCTGAGCGGTCAGTTGGATAACGTCCTGACCGTGGCCCACCTGGTCCACCTCTACGGCCTTGGTTTTCAGGGGACCGCCTTTTTTACCGCGCAGGAAGAGTCGGGAAGCAGCTGGCGTTATCTGCTGGAATGGTTTCGCCGCTTCAACGGCGCGACCAATCGGCTTGTTGTCCTCGATACCAGCCCATATCCTGACAAGGAGACTGCCTCTCGCCAGCAGATCGTGTTACGGCGCAAAGATGCCAATGCCGTTTTTGACCTGGAGACCACCGGCAGGCTGGAGACTCTGTGTCGCACTCTGGGGATCAGCTGCTCTTTCAAGGATGATTATATTGAAGAGCAGAACCTGAAGCTCCAGCAAGAGGGGTCTCCGTTGCTCTCTTTCGGCAGTACGGAACTGGGGCGGATTATTATGGCCTCGAAAGGGTTTGTGCAGGGCACGACCCTGCAGATCCCAACCGCCGGATACCACACATGGGCGAATCCGCCAGTTTGGTCTCCAGCGATGCGTTCAACAAGTTGCTGCTGCATATCTCCGGAATAGTCAGCTCGGCCGGTTGAATCAGCCGTTTGCGTGCGCAAATGGACCGGGCTCAAGTGGAGAGATAACTTATGGAACGGATCTTCTTCATTATCGGAGCGATGTCCGCTGGAATCGCTGTGGCGGCCGGGGCCTTTGCTGCCCATGGCCTCAAAGGTTGGCTGAGCGCCGAGATGCTCACGGTGTTCGAGGTCGGGGTGCGCTACCAGATGTATCATGCCTTTGCCCTGCTGGCGCTGGCCTGGGCAGAGACAAAATGGCCCTCTGCGCTGATGACCGCCGGGGGCTGGTGTTTTGTCGGTGGCACAGTGTTCTTTTCCGGCAGCCTGTACCTGCTCAGTTTCTCCGGGGTGAAGTGGCTGGGAGCGATTACGCCCCTCGGCGGGCTGGCTTTTCTGGCAGGCTGGCTCTGCCTGGCCCTGGGCGTGTGGAAAGCATGACGTCAGATTCTGGCTTCTCCGACGGAGGATTCCATGCAAAATAACGACAAAATCAAGGTTGTCACCGAGTCCGGTCAATCCCTTGAGGTCCTGGTCACCAGCTTCAGCGCTGAAGCGATCTGGGTGCTGATCGGTGAGGGACCCCACAGCAGCAAGTGTAAACTGGAGCCCACCCGCAACGGCCTGGCTTATGCCGGGAGCATTATGGGGCGTGAAATCATCTACCAGCGGAGCGTCAAGGATCTGCGGGAGGAGCTTGCCCGAAAGGGTCAAGGGGGATCTTCACATCGCTGGAAACGCTAGCGTTTCCTGTCGCCTCACCCGAAACGACAAAAGCCGCCCAACAGGGCGGCTTTTGTCGTTTCGGGGATCGCTCGGTGACTTGAGGCGGGGTGCTAGAGGAGTTTTTTCAGGAATGCAGTCCCTTGAGCAACGACAACCAGCGAACCATAGACAATCAGGGTGCCAACAAATGCTTCAGCCATTTTCGTTTCTCCTCCTGTTCTGGATGGGGGTGGGTCAAACCGCCAGCGTAGTCAATTTTAATCCTTAACTTACTGATTTCAATAATTTTTTTTCAAACAATGTTCTTCGATTGACTGGCAGGGATGTCTCGTTTCCGCGGCGCAAACGGTATTCCTCAATAATTTGATGAACTTTTCGAATCCAACCGTATTTTCGTTTTTATGTTTAAGGAATATCTTTTTTTCACACCTATAATCAAATCAAAGGTTCTTACCACAGAGGCACTGGGATCACGGAGGAAAAGACAATATCAGGAATTTTTTACTGATCTGACCTCTGTGGCTCCGTGTCTCAGGCGTAGATATTGAATGGTTTGATCCAACCTTCTTATTGGTTATAGGTCCAGAACCTTTTGATGACTTGTCTGATAGCACAACGTCATCAACATGGCCATTATGGTAATCTTTCTCCTGAAGGGAACGGACAATCCTCTTTTCGGCCAGCGAGTCATAAAAATCACCGATTAAACCGGCCGAGCGGTTGACTTGGCTGAAAAACCTGTTTTAAGGGATATTAGTCAGGGGATTTCGGAAAAGCCAAATTCGCCGAAAGGCGAAGACGGAACGTCACGGGTCTTTCCCTCTTTAACCTCGTCATGAGACAGCCGGACTGCCAAAGATTTTTCCTTGGTGGTTCGGCTTTTTTTGTCCCGTTTTGCATCTTTCCATTGAACTGTGGACGTGAGCGGTTCGCTGCAAGTGAAGATGAGAGGACTCGGTTGTCCTCTGTTGCCCAGCTCGATAGAACGGATCCAACAGACTGAAAGGAGGATCAGATGAGAAAGAACCGAACTTACAGGAGATGTCTTTACCTTCTGCTGGCGGCCATGCTGGTTCTCATGTTCGGCTGTGGCGGAGGCGGCGGGGGCTCAAGCAAGACACTGGACGTCGCCGGAGTATGGACAATTGTTGAGACGTCCGGGGAGAACACCTGTGACGAACCGGTCGGTGTTATGGAGACCTACGACATCACCGTGGTCCAGGACGGGACCGACCTGACGGTCACAACTCCCATGGGGGTCTTCAGCGGCTCTATTGCAGGGGACGTAGTCGAGTGGACGGGGAGCTTCGCAGAAGACGGCGGCACGACGACAATCACGCTGATGGACCTGCTGGTCTCTGAGGACGGTAAAAGTATTTCCGGTACCGCTGATTGGACCTGGACAAACGGTGCCTTCACCTGCGAGGGGAGCATGAGCGTCACCGCGACCAAGAAGACCACGCCAGATCCACCACCATCAGGACTTGACCTGAGCGGCTTCTGGTCTGTGGTTGAAACAACCGGCGCGAATGATTGTGGCGATGAGGTCGGGGTTTCATTCAATTACTTTGCAGAAATAACCCAGGACGGCAACGATCTGGACATCTACATTTCTCCTGACATGTTCAGCGGGACGCTCGATGGTGATGTCATCTCCTGGACCGGTAGTTACTTTGAAGATGGAGGAACGACAACGATCACCTCAATGAGTTTGACCGTTGACGAGAGCGGAGACAGTTTCTCTGGGAACTATAATTGGGTCTGGACACTGGATTCATTCAGTTGCAGCGGGGTCTGCAGTATCGCCGCCAGTCGATAGGCGCCGCGCTCGGCTCCCGACCATCAGACGCATGTCATGACGGTCTGTACAGCAGACATGGCCTACTCTTTCTTTCGGGTAGGCCATGCCTGCTTTTAAGCGGAGTGTTTCGGGCGAATCCATGGGACATCGAAGAAGGGTGGGTGATCGTCGGCTATACTGTTCAAGGAGCAGGGCCGTATGGCATGGCCGCCCGTCTGTTTTAGCCTTTCTCGCGGTCGACCCAGGAACGGAAGGCGTGATCTGCTTGAGATGTAAACTTTTTTAGGAGGACGCGATGTCAGTCAGAAAGATCAAACAGGTAACGACCAGTATCCCCACCCTCGAGGGGGCGGGAGTGCATCTTCGGCGGGCGTTTGGCAATAACGACGCGCAATTGTTCGACCCCTTCCTGCTGCTCGACGATTTCCGCTCAGCGAATCCGGACCATTACCTGAAGGGTTTTCCTTGGCATCCCCACCGGGGCATCGAGACCATCACCTATGTTCTGCTCGGCGATGTGGAGCACGGCGACAGTCTCGGCAACAGGGGGGGGATCGGCAGCGGTGACGTGCAGTGGATGACGGCTGGCAGCGGGATTATCCATCAGGAGATGCCGAAAGGGGATCCGCAGGGGAGGATGGAGGGGTTTCAGCTCTGGGCCAACCTGCCCGCGGCGAACAAGATGATCCACCCGCGCTACCGGGACATCACCGCCCTGCAGATCCCTACCGTGACCCTCGACGGCGGTGTTGAGGTCAAAGTTATCTGCGGGCGGGTCGGCGAGGTGGCCGGGCCGGTGAGCGACGTGATGATCGAGCCGCAATATCTGGACGTGATGGTGCCGGCGCATGCGGTTTTCCGTCACCCGACCCCGGCAGGCCACACCCTGTTTGCCTATGTTCATGGCGGCACGGGGCAGTTTGACGAAGACGCCGAACGGTTGCTGGGCAACAGGTCGCTGGTGCTGTTTGAGCGGGGCGATCAGGTGGTTGTCACCGCAGGGGAGAAGCCCTTGCGCTTCCTGCTCGTCTCCGGCAAGCCGCTCAACGAGCCGATCGCCTGGGGAGGTCCGATTGTGATGAACACCCAGGAAGAGTTGCGGCTTGCGTTTGAGGAATACCGCAACGGAACCTTCATCAAGCATGACTAGGATGCCGGCAACATAGCGCCAGCAGTCAGTCAGGTCTTCACGCTGCCCAACGCTATCAAGTGTACCGGGAGCCACTCATGAATCACAGTCGCCGGATACTGACCAACGCAGAAATCGCCGAGATCGTCCTCGCGCCGCCCCCAGGTCACGAGCACCTGCGCGCCACCATCACCCTGCACTGCGGGGAGGAGATCATCCTTCAGGAAGCGACGGTGGCCAACCTGGTGCGGGCCTACGTCTCGATCAAGACCCATCCGAAAAAAGAGGGCGTGCGACTGGTCGGGCGGGAGCTGGCCGGGGGGGAGCGGAAGAAAGGGTTTGCCGAATGGCAGTTGCTGGAGAAGGAGAAATGAAAGGATAAAGCCCAAGGCTGACGACTGGGCCCCTTTAGTCCCCCCCCAGCTTCCAGCACTCTTTCATTCAGGGTTTTGCCCGGCCATCATCTGAACTTTTCCGTGAAACTCTGGCGCTGGGATTCGCTCCCCAACATCACCAGTTCACAATCCGGTTCAAGAACCGTCGAGGCTGTTGCCGGGACGACTTCGCCAACGGGCAGGCGCAGAGCCAGCACGTTGAGGCCGGTCCGCGCCCGGATATGGCTGGTGGCCAGGAGCTGCCCTGCCAAGCTCGCGGGCATGGGGACATAAAAGAGGTCGAAGCCCTCACCCAGGATCACCGACTCTCGATGCTGCAACAGCGACATGACGGCCTCTGCTCCCAGGGACGGGTAGCTCAGCACAAAGTCGGCGCCAGCCCGGTGGATCGCTTCTATGTTCCGCTCGTGGGTGATGCGGCTGATCACCCGGAGTTCCGGGTTCAGGCGACGGTAATAAACCGCCAGGTAGATATTCATGGCGTCATCATTGGTGCTGAGCAGAACGCTGGGGGCATCCGCCAGCCCGGCATCCATAATCAGCTCCCGGTCAGCCGCGTCGCCGATGAGCAACTTGTCAGCGACCCCCTCCAGTGAGGACCGTAAAGACTCCTCGCGCTCGATCATGTGGACGGTCACTCCACGACTCCGCAGGGTCTGGGTGGTGGCACAGCCGACCTTGCCGCCACCGATCACGAGGACCGGGTTGAAATTGGTGTTGTAGATCACCAGGTAAGTGTCGAGGCTGGTGATCTGTTCTTCGGTTCCCATCACCACCGGAAAACTCCCGTCGACAAGGATGGTCTCAGGGGTCACCGGAACCATGCGCCCCCGTTCCCAAACCGCCACTACATTCAGGCCGAAGGACTCCCTTATTTGCACTTCCCTTAAGGGCCGGCCGACCAGCGGGGTGTTGTGCACCGGAAACTCCGCGATCAGAAGATCTCCCATCCGTCCGACCACGTGGCAGTGAAGATGCCCGACGTTGACACGATTGGCAAGGTGCTCCCCCAGCTGGAGTTTGAGGGGCAGAACGTGATTGCTGCCGGTCAATTCCAGCAGGTCGATGGACTGCTCGTGTTCTGCCACCGCAGCGATGGGCACCTGTGGAGAAAGATCGCGGATCGTCAGGGTAATATTGGTGTTGATCGTGTCGCTACAGTTGGCGACCACCATCCGGGCATGCTCCACCTGCAACGCCTCGTAGGTCGCCCGGTCCTCCACCCGCCCGGTCACCACCGGCAGGCCGTCGATATGCAGTTGCACGGCTTTGACCGGGTCCGGTTCGATCACGAAGTGGGGGATGTTGTGAAGACGCAGTCGCGCCATCAGCGCCGTGGCCAGGCTGTCCAGGCCGCACAGAATGACATGACCTCGAGTCCCAGGGGGGACTGCCCTGGGTGCATGAAACCGCATTCGGGATTCCATCCATGGTGCGTAGAAGAAGCGGATGAATACGAACGGCAACACGATCAGCAGCAGCACAACGCCGGTCAGCAGAACCACGATACTGAACATGCGGCCCACATCGCTGTGGAAGGTGATATCGCCGAAGCCGAGGGTCGTCATGACCGTGAGAGCCCAATAAACTCCAGTGAGCCAGGAGTGCTCCTGCCCTTCAAAGTGGTACATGATAAAGTGGAAGCCGACAGCAAAGAGCGCCACGGTCGCCAGCAGCAGCAGAGAATAGCTTGCCAGCGCCCGGATGTTAGGACGGGCGCGTGCCGGGACAAGGAGAGACAGTAACTGGCTGGTAAGAAACTTCATCGGGTATCCGTGCAGGTACGGGTCAATCTGAGAAACAGGTTCGTTGTCTGCAGACCATTTATATGCTCAGGATACCATATCTCCGTGATTAAGATGTTGTCTCTCTCGTCACACTCTCTTCGTGATCTCTTCGGGGAGCATGGGGAGTGGTCTTGGGACCCTGGCGCGCCGGCGATGATGGTGACGAAGACCGCTGAAATTGAATGAGGCCGCGGGTCGCCCCACGGCCTCTATGTTGAAAGTCAGGTCAGGGTGCCCATGCCTTAATGGATCGCCTTGTCCCCCCAGATCTCCTTCAGGCGCTTATCGCGACCACACCCCGAGCGATAGAACGCGTAGCGGAGGGGGCTCTTCTTGTAGAAATCCTGGTGATAGCTTTCAGCCCCCTTGATCGGCCAGAAGGTCGACGCGTCGAGGATCGGCATCACCACCGTCTGTCCGGGGAACATCGCGATCACGCGCTGCTTCGATTCCTCGGCGATTCTTCTCTCTTCCTCGTTGGCGACGAAGATCGCCGCCAGGTAACTGTGCCCCTTGTCGCAGAACTGGCCGCGTTCGTCAAAGGGGTCGATGTTCACCCAGAAGTGATCGATCAGCTTCCAGTAGCTGACCCGCTCCGGGTCGTAGGTGATCTCTACCGCTTCATAGTGGCCTGCATGGTTGCCGTTGTAGGTCGGCTCGGGCAACGTGCCACCGGTAAAGCCGGAGACCACGTCGGTGACCCCCTCAAGCTTTTCAAAGTCCGCCTCCATGCACCAGAAACAGCCTCCCGCCAGAACCGTCTTGGCGGCCTGGGTGCTGGTGGCGAATGTCAGCAGGACGGTCAACAGGAACAGGATACGTTGATATCTCATAGAGCCTCCAGTTGCGTGGTGGTTATTTGAACAACTGCTTGTACTCCGCGTAGCCTTCCTTTTCCAGATCAGCGACAGGAACGAAACGCAGCGCCGCCGAATTCATGCAGTAGCGCAGGCCGGTCGGCGCGGGGCCGTCATTGAAGACGTGGCCGAGGTGTGCGTCGGCGTCCTTACTGCGTACCTCGGTGCGCACCGAGAAGAGCCGGCGATCTTCCCTTTCGACGATCTGGTCGGGATCCAGTGGCCTGGTGAAGCTCGGCCATCCGGTTCCGGAGTCATACTTGTCGGCGGAGCTGAACAGCGGCTTGCCGGAGATGATATCGACGTAGATCCCCGCTTCGTGATTGTCCCAGTAGGCATTGTTGAAAGGGGGCTCGGTGCCTTCCTGCCGGGTGACCTTGTACTGCAGCGGGGTGAGGCGGCTGCGGAGTTCCTCATCGGTCGGTATCGAGGACTGATTCATCTTCATCTCATCCTTCTTGTGCATATCATCGTCCTTCATCATTTCGTCGGCGTCCATTTTCATCTTGTCCTGCTGCATGTGCATGCCGTCATCCTGCATCATACCATCCGGCGGCATCTTCATGTCACCCTGCTGCATCGATTCAGCCGTTGAACTCCCGCCGGACTTGGTCATCGAGCCGTCCATGCTTTTGCTCTGCGCCGCGACAAATCCGAGCATAACCAGGGCCATGGTGAGGATTGTTGTGGTCAGTATTTTCATGATGTCCTCCGATTCTTTGTTCAGCAGTTTATGCTGAGCGGGGTTGTTTTATGGCTCCAGTATAGCGGGGCTGTTTAATGGCTGATTAACGAACAGGTAAAGATTTGGTAAAGATTGAAGGGGATGCGGAAGCTCTGCCGGGACACAGGGCTGCGGAGAGGAGATGGGCCCTGGTGAGAGTCAAGCGGTCTCATCCCGATGCAGGTTGGATCCGCACGCCCTTGTTGACCAGTGACCCTGAGCGATTGTTGACAGGTGGTAATGAAGTGATAGCTTTGAAGAAAAGGTGATCCGTCAGCTCCCGACAAGGGCAGTCCGGCTCTTTTTCATTCGGGGCGCCCCGAATGAATCGGTTCGCTGGTGTTTATTTTGGAAACAGCCATGGTAAAAACGAAGTCGCAGAGAAAAGCCCTCTTCTCTTGTTTTTTCGTGATCCTTCTATTGTCCGGTTGTGCATCCTCTCCCATTGAGCTCACAAATAAAGAACCCCCGGCACCGGGTGAAGGGATAATATTTGGTCGGGTGCAACTGGTAGAGAATGGAAAAGAAAAGACCCTGTCATTTCTCGGTGAGAGTAAGTTCGGGCTTTTTATCATGCCTGGGGATTCTTCTGAGTCGATGTATGTTCCTCTTGAAGGTGAAGGTTCTTTTGCATGGCGTCTTCCGGCAGGGGGTTACACGATAGCCAGTTTTGACTGGAGAGCGTCCAGTACCCTGGCGGGTCCCGTTTACGCTCGCTTTAAAGTTGCTGAAGGCCGGGCTACGTACATCGGAACGCTGAGCATCACGTTTGCCGGCTATCGCTATGTGCTTGACGTGCTTGATGACGAGAGTGCGGCTGCAAAGCATGTCCTGGCAGAATTTCCTGGCCTGAGCGGAACCATTTCAAAAGACCTGATGCACATGGAGAAAAGACGATGAAGACATATATTTTCATGCTACTTGCAATCTGTCTGGTTGCCAGCGGCTGTACATCGTTCAGTGGGCTAAAACCTGTTTATCCAGATGTCGGAAATCCGAATATGCCGAAGCAGATAGACTCATTGCAGCCGACCTTTAAATGGGAGGCCTCTGCTGGGTCAGATGCCACTTATGATCTGATTGTCTATGAAGGGATTAAAATTGAATCGTTCTGGGAAGGTGTAAAACGATCTGTCGGGAAGGAAATATATTATAAAGAAGGTCTTGGCATAACAGAGCACATGATTGAAAAGCCATTGGAGCCAGCGCGTGAATACTACTGGACCGTGAGAACCCGGCACGGCAATAACGTTTCGGATTGGGCCAAGTACGACTACACACTTTTTCTGGGAACCGCCTATCTGAAGGCGGGAAATCAGCCGTTTATATTCAGAACCCCTTCTCAATAGTGGCTGAGATGTGATTCTCACCATCAGGTGGAAATTGATCCCCCTGTGGATTGGATGTTTCTCCCTCTTCAGCCCTGAGTGGATTTGGATCAGGGCGCAGAAACTGAACACCCCACTCAAGGTCTTTGAGGGGGGGGTGTTCCAGTGCATGTCTCAACTGGGGAATGGCCGGGATGATCGTGCACGAACCCGCGACCCTCCGCTCCCGAAACAGCCCGCTCCGCTGAACCTCCCCGGTGCCACCGGTCTGGCGGAGGCTGGCGAAAGGCTTTTCCTGGGGCAGCGGACGGAGATCCCATCCATGCAACCAACGAAGGTTATCCTTTGAGGTCTCGCTTCTTTTGCAGAAACTCTTCCTGCCCGATTTCACCTGAAGCATACCGTTTTTCAAGTATAGTCAGTGAGGGATTCCCATGGTTGGTCGCAGTTGCCTGCCCCTTGCCTGCGGATATCAGGAGGCTAATCGACTTGAATAGCAGGAAAAGAACAATGCCCCAAACAAGCAGATGAAAAATTCCGCCGAAGTGAAAACTGGAGAAAAAGCTGCCAGGGCCGCAGAACCAGTCACCGTGGACATTGTTGTGCATCATATGCTTTGCTCCTTATTGATGATGGTGTCCGCAGTTATGACCTTGAGAGCGACTGTCGGAGTCGCAGTCGTGACCATGAGAAAACCAATGGTGATAGCCGCAGCCAGTCAACGTGATTAAGAAAGCCAGAACGATGGCTTGCCTGAAAAACCATGCAAACGATTTCATAGATAGCCTCCCCCTTGAAGTTAAGAGAATAGCTCCAATCATCTGTGCTGTGTGTAAAGTTTTGTAAAAGAACTGGAAATGGCTGCTTGGATGTCTGTAATCCTGCTGCTTTTTCTTGTGTCAGACCTTATCCCGACGGATTCATGTTCGCTAATGTTCCCCCCAGGGCGAAGCAGATGCAGCATCCCGTACCCTTGCCCTCGATTGACCTTGGACCCGCTATCAATGTGACCTGCCTATTGGCTTACACATGCAAGGTAAGCTGCAGGGAGGTTCCCCGCAGTTCCATCCTGAAAAGAAAAAGTTTTGCTATAGCCGAATCGGCTCAACGTGTCCTTGTCCCTTGTGGTGTATTCCTTCTGGTTGAAAATTTTCGTGCGCCCATCCTCTTTATATTGTTCCCATAATTGCTCAAATTCCCCTAGAGATGGAACCCGGTATTTTGGGGAGCCGTCGGTTGCGAGTGATTTACACATCGTCTGTGCCGTGTTTAAATCAACAGGACCTGTAGCAACAATTCTCCAGTCAAGTCCAGACCTGCCATCGAATAAGCTGGACGTTCTGTCGTTATGGTGATTGTCCCCTTTTTCATTAAGGGCCCCTGGTCCCGTTAAGGGTTTGGAATAATCCGTGACCTCGGCCCGATGTGTTTCAACGGAAATCAAGTCATTAAATATGGGCGCGCTCAATTTCCAAGTGCAACATTTTTAGGAGATAATGTTGCATGGGAA
>JAVVDY010000021.1:0-58111 GCA_032251255.1 Desulfuromonadales bacterium | reverse complement strand
ATGCAAATTTTTCAGAAAAACACTGTCAAGAACTTTTTTGCTGAATAGTTACAAAGTATGTTCCCGAGGGCGACATCACACCAATTCAGTTTCTGCTGTCAGCATAAAACATTCTCTCACCCTCTTCTGGCAGTGATAAAACACTTTGTAACCTTGTCAGCGGGCTGTGAACTTCTTTCAAGACGGGACAGCTTAAACACAAAAGCCCACGGAGTTACCTCCGTGGGCTTTTGTGTCAATGAAATACCTTCTTATTCTTTCGCTGATTTTTCCCCGGCTACAGCGGCTTCCTCCTCGCCGCCGACCTTGACCAGCTCGACATCGAAGATCAACACCGAGTTCGGCTCGATTACCGGACCGGCGCCTCTTTCACCGTAGGCGAGCGCCGAAGGGATAAACAGCTGCCACTTGGCGCCTTCGTTCATCAGCTGCAGGGCTTCGGTCCAGCCGGGAATCACGCCGCCGACCGGGAAGGTGGCGGGCATGCCGCGCCGCTCGGAACTGTCGAACTCGGTGCCGTCGACCAGGGTGCCCTTGTAGTGAACCGTCACCTTGTCGACGACGCTGGGCTTGGGACCGGTGCCCTCTTCGATGATTTTGTATTGCAGGCCGCTTTCGGTGGTCACGACCCCTTCCTTGGAAGCGTTTTCAGCGAGGAAGGCTTCGCCCTCTTGCTTGTTCTTCGCAGCTCTCGCTTCGGTGCGCGCCTTGGCCTTAGCGGTGATCTCTTCCTGGATTTCTGTCTTGGTCTGCTGAATCTCTTCCGCGGTCATCATCGGCTCTGCTCCGCCGATACCGTCCTTGAGCCCCTTGAGGAAGATATCCAGGTCGACGTCCATCTCCTGCAGTTTGAAGTTCTGTCCCAGGGTCAGGCCGTAGCTGTAACTGAACTTGTCGTTCAGATCGTTGAGCTCAATCTTTTTTTCCTTCTCTTCGGCAACGCAGCCCACGGAGAGCAGCAGGCCCACAATCATTGTCATTACGGTGATACGCATTTTCATCTTTTTCCCTTTCCTGTTTCTGGAATGTGAGTTCGAGGCTTTCGCCTCTTCATGAGTGATAACAGCAAAACATCTGCTTCCAGCCGGGGAAACAGATGAGCAAAAAGCAAAAAGCAAAAAGTGCCGATCTTACAATCGTCCCAAAGTGAGGCTAAAACGAACCAGGAGTCACAGAGAGAGCGAGTTTCAATCAGTATTACAAGTTCTCTGCGTCCCTGGCACCCTCTCTGTACCTGGCAGGGTTTGTAGAGTGTCAAATATGTCTTATTTTCATCCTTTATTTCTTCGAGTAATCGCTCGGGTTGCGCCGATCGTAGGTCACAGTGCGATGACAGCCTGGCGTACAGCTGCCGCCGGTCTCGGTTTTTTCATAGCGGGTCGGGATCGCCCATTCGCCGAAAGAGGCCCCCTTCTCGTTGATCAGCGCCGGCAGTTTGCTGACGTGCGGGTCATGGCAGGCGCGACAGGTCCGCCCCTTGCGGGTGTTGACCACATGGAGGTAGTGAAGATTCTGCTTGCCGTTGCGGAACTCCGTGTAAATGCTGGTATCTTCAAAACGGAGCAGGTTCTTGTCGTGACACTCCAGGCAGAAATCATACGCGCCTTCCTGATAGGGGGCGTAGAAGCTGCCCGGATAACTTCCGCTCAACAGCTTGGCGTAATCCGAACCGTGCGGGTTGTGACAGGCGGAACATTCCCCGTCCCGGATCGGTCCATGCACCAGCTCATTGCCGGAGAGATCCCCCTCCAGCCCGACCAGTCCCTCGGGGTTGGTGCGTTTGTCCTGCCGGTGACAGTCAAGGCAGAGCTCTTTCTGAGAGGTCGGCAGCAACCCCTTCCGTGCGGAAAAATGGGTCGAATGGCACTGTCCGCAGCCCTTCTCCCCCTGCAGCGCGCGGTGCTTGTGTTTGGCACCTCTGGCTGACTTTCCGACCTCCTCATGGCAGGTGACGCAGAGGTCGGGCATCTTCTCTTTGAGCAGAAACAGTTGGGCACTCTGGTGTGGCAGGTGGCAGGAGGTGCAGGTCTCCTCAAGCACCGGCGGGTGGACCACCGGGGCTGAGTTGAGCCCTTCGGCGAAGGTTTCGTGGCAGCTCAGGCAGAGGTCGGGCATCGGCTTGAGCAGGCGGAACGGGTTATCGGACTGATGCGGGTCATGGCAGACGGTGCAGGCACCGACGGCGACCGGCCCGTGGATATGGTCCAGTTCCGGCTCAAAACCATCGTGGCACATCAGGCAGAGGTTGCGCAGGCCGTCCCCCTTGATGGAGGTTTCCGCCGTGTAGCCGTGCGGGCTGTGGCAGGACGAACAGCTGCCGTCGGCAACCGGCGGATGGACATGCTTTTTGTTGAACACCAGGTCGTGGCAGTTGCTGCAGAGTTCCGGCTCCGTGGAGATCAGGGCGAAGCTCTGCTGGCCGGCGACCGGGTGCTGGTCAAGTACCGGGTCATGGCAGCTGGTGCACTCGTCGGTCCAGCCGGGAAAGTGCGGTTCGCTGATCTCGGCCAGGTCGGCATGACAGGCTGAGGTGACGCAGGTTTCAGCACTGACCAGGGGAGCGCCGGAAAGCAGCAGCACCAGGGCGAAAAACACAGTTCGTAAGGGTCGGGACAATAAACTCATCGATTTCCCATGACTATCCATATTCGCGGAGAAGGTCCCTGCAGCGTCAGGCGCTGGCCTTTTTGCTGTCTTTGCCGAACCCGCTCAACTTGTATTTCTTGATCCGGTAGCGGATGGTGTCGCGACTGATGCCGAGATGCTTGGCCGCTTCGGTCTGGTTGCCCTCGTACTGGATCAGGGCCTGGATGATCAGCTCTTTTTCCAGCTCATCCATCGACATTCCGGAGACCGGCAGCCGGGCATAATGCTCTTCCTGGGGCTCCCCGGCGGTCGACACCGCGCCGTCCGGCTGGATGGACGGGATCTGCAGCCCCTGCTCGGCATCTTTCTGCTGCTCATCACCGGGGCAGCGGGGATTCAGAACCCGGCCATTTTCGAGCATAATGGCGCGTTCGATGGTGTTGCGCAGCTCCCGCACGTTACCCGGCCAGTTGTAGTCCATCAGGCACTCCATCCCCCTGGCCGATACGGATTCGATATGGCGGCCGTATTCCTTGTTCAGGGTCGCGACGAAATACTGCACCAGGTTGGGGATGTCTTCTTTCCGCTCCCGCAAAGGGGGCAGGCGCATGACCATGACGTTCAGGCGGAAGAAGAGGTCACCACGGAACAGACCGTCCTCGACCATCTGCGCCAGGTTCCGGTTGGTGGCGGCGATAATCCGCACATCCGTCTCCAGCTCCTCCTTGCCCCCCAGCCGGCGGAACCGCTTGCTCTCGATGACTTTCAGCAACTTGCCCTGCATCGACAGGGGCAGGTCGCCGATCTCATCGAGAAAGACGGTGCCCTTGTTGGCGTTCTCGAAGATCCCCTTCTCTTCACTGGAGGCATCGGTGTAGGCCCCCTTCTGGTGACCGAAGAGTTCGTTTTCCAGCAGGTTCTCCGGAATCGCCGCGCAGTTGAGCTCGATGAACGGCTGCCCGGCCCTGGCGCTGTGCTGATTGATAGCCTGGGCCACCAGCTCCTTGCCGGTGCCGCTCTCACCGAGAATCAGCACCGTCTTGCAGTCGCTCTCTGCGCAGAGCCTGATATTCTTGAAGACTTCGATCATCTTCGGGGAGTTGCCGACCATCTGGTTCAGCTCAAAATGGCCGTTGATCCCCTGATCAAACCCGTCAGGCTCCTGATGCAGATTCCTCTTATCAAAAGCCTTGGCGATGGTGTGTTCCACCATCTCCAGCTTGAAGGGTTTGCCGATATAATCTTCCGCGCCATATTTGAACGCCTGAACCACGTAGTCGGACTGGGCGTTGGCGGTGATCATCAGGATGATCAGATCATCGTTCTTCTGTTTGAATTCGTTGAGCAGATCGATACCGACGGCGTCCGGCAGCCAGATATCGAGCAGGATCATATGCGGATTGAAGGACTCGACCTTCTCGCGCGCTTCCGCACCCGAACCGGCGACCTCGACCAGATAGCCGTTCTTCTCCAGCATCCGGGACAAGGACCAGCGGATCAGCTTTTCATCATCAACAACCAGTACCCGTTTCTGTGCCATTTAGCGACCTCGTTTCCATCCGGAATCCAGCACCCTGATCCCCTCAAAAAACGTCAGATTGAGAACCCATCCCATGAAACAAAACGTTTTAATTGCAGACCATTGCACCCAAGCCACTCTTGTACCATTTTTTCGAGAAATCTTAAAGGCAGAACCGTTCGGTTATTGATCAAACCATCTCCATCCTGACAATCCGAACGCGTCAATATTAGCGCTGCATGGCCACCGGTTAAAGGGATCGACGACGCCCTTCAATTAAAGGGGCAGGGTGACGAGGAGGACGGAACTCTCCTCGGGCTGATTCTGGATAAAGACGCTGCCTTTGTGCTGCTCGATAATCTGCTGGGTCAGGGAGAGGTTGAGGCCGCGCTTCTTCCGCTCTGCCAGCGGCAGAGGTTGAAAACGTTTTTCGCTGTTGCCGCCGCGCAACCCCGAATTCATCACCACCACACTGATCCCCCTGCTCTCTTCGCCGGAAAAGCATTCACAGGCGGCCCGGTCGCAGACAGGGGCCTTGCCGGGCCAGTGGGTATTGACACTGAAACTGCCGCCCAACTCAATGCTGTCGACGACGTTGGCAAAGATATTGAGAAAGGCCTGACGAAGTAACCTTTCATCGGCTGAAATCATCGGCTGCTCGATGCCATGACAGAGGTCAACCTGGATATTCTTCTCTTTCAGTTTGCCACCCATCACGCAGAGGGTGCTGTTGATCACATCTTCAACCCGGAGCAGCTTCTTCTGCGGGGCCTCGCTGGCGGAAAACTGCAGCAGATGATCGACGATATTGTCGATGCGGTCGATCTGAGCAAACAGTTCCGCGAAGAGACTCTCAGATGGGTGCAGATCCCTGATCTCATCATTGAGGATCTGCAGCGACCCGGCCAGGCAGGCGAGGGGGTTCTTGATTTCGTGTGCCAGAATTGACGACAACTCACCCAGGCAGGCCAGCCGGTCAAGGCGGGTCAGCTTATAGTCCTGAAGAAACTCCTGAGGATTGAATTTCGAGTTCAGGCAGGCTTCGTTAGGGCGCTTTACCTGCCGGCCCCTGACGGTGCTCTCGACGATCTCGTCACATCCCGTCAGTTGATTCAGGTAAGTGCTGATCAGGGCAGCCTTGTCCTGGTTCAACCGCAGGAACAGCAGACCCAGCAGGAACCCTCCCAACTGATGGCCCGTGCGGACCTCCTCGGTTCTGACCACCAGCGCATCAATCCTGAGAGATGTAGACATACGGGTCGGCATCGGCAGGTCGAGGATGAGCGTCAGCCGGGAGAAAGGGGGAACATAGCAGGGAACCCGGCAGGAAAGTCCACGAATCGAGATATTGGTCATTTCTCCGGAAAACCCGTTGGCATCTTCAAACTGGATCCGCAGAGGAAGTGACCTGGCAACCCGGCATTCTAAACGCTGTTCTCGCAAAACCTGCATAAAAACCAACTCATGTCCTCAGCCGCCATGACAAGCGGCAGCACTTCACAAAAACGTCAGGCACAAAACTCATCCCGGACATGAAAATCCCGGTGAATTCCACTGAAACGCCCTTAGCCAAAAACGGTGTCACCCGAACCGATCCTGAGGGGCACGTCGAGCAAGATTGCAATTTTCAAGCCGTCATTAAGGGGGCATAATGGTACACAGCCCGCCCGCCAGACAGAAGGCACGACAAGGATTCGATCTCCAGCCGATCGTCCTTATTTCTTTCTTGTTTTACAGGGACTTAAAGAAACTTCCCGGGAAGAATCAGCGGGCAGATGGACGACCACGCTACGGGGCAATGGGGAGGGAGGGGGAAACAGGTTGACCCGAAAAAATTATTTTTCATTTTAAAAACAGTGAGTTAAGTTGAATGTTAACGACCTGGACAATTTTCGGCACCGGAGCCGAAAAAAGCGGCTAAGCTTGGGGCATTTCCCCCTTTGCAGCATGCTTGCCGGCCAAATACCCCGTTGACCAGCAGACCTGAAGGTTGAAGCCACCCGTGGGGCCGGCCAGGTCGATCATCTCTCCGGCAAAGAACAGGTTGGCTGTCTTCTTCGAGCGCATGGTGCGCATATCGATATCCCGGAGCGAAACCCCACCCGCAGTCACAATGGCCCTGTCGTAGCCGGCGCAGCTGTCCACCTGCAGCGGAAGTCCCTTGAACAACTGAACCAGCCGTCTACGCTCCTGCCTCGAGACCGAATGGCACTTCTTATACGGGTCAATCTCTGACAGGCGGATAAACAGCGGAATCATATCGCGGGGGAGCAGGTTGTTGAGCGCATTGCGGAAATCCTTGTTGCTCTGCTCGGCCAGCTCCCGCTGCACGCGCCGGTCGAACAGTTCTGTTTCCACGGCCGGCTTGAGATCAAGCAGCAGGCTGACGGCTCCCTGCTTCAGGGCACTGCTGACCACCGCGCTCAAATCGAGAACAATGGGACCACCGATGCCGTTGCGGGTAAAGAACGCCTCACCGAACCTCTCAGCCAGAACCCGTCCCCCCTGGCTGACCGAAATACGCACATTTTTCAGGTTGAAGCGGCTCAGCTCGGCGGTCCAGTCCTCCTTCAGCAGAAGCGGCACCAGCGCCGGTTCCGTTGCAACCAGGGAGTGGCCAAGCTGCCGGGCCCAGCGGTAGCCGTCGCCGCTGCAACCGGTCTGCGGATAGGAGAGCCCCCCGGTGGCAACCACATAGCTGGTGGCGCTGAACTCCCCCCTGACGGTTTCGACCGCGACGATCCTCCCGTTCCGCTCAACCAACCCGGACACCGGACAGGACGGGACAATCTCAACCCCGGCTCCGGCAGCGAACCCGGTCAGGACCTTCTGCACCTCAGCGGCGCCGCCCCGGGCAGGGAAGATCCGCCCCCCCCGCTCGATCTGCAGCGGCAGACCCCGCTGCTGAAAAAAGTTGACGACATCATCGACCCCGAACGCATGAAGCGCGGTCAGCAGCGCCTTGCCGTTGGCCCCGAAATACTCAACGAAGCGCCTGGGATCCTTTTCGCTGCTGGTCACATTGCAGCGCCCCTTGCCGGTCAGCAGGATCTTTTCTCCGCAGCGCCGGTTTTTCTCCAGCAACATGACCCGGGCACCTTCGCCGGCGGCGAACCCTGCGGCAAACAGGCCCGCAGGTCCTCCACCGATGACGATGACATCGTACTGATTTTGCATATCCAGGAGTCCCGACTGAATGAATTATCGCTGCTGCATTATCAGCTCTCGGCATGCCGTTGTCCACGACTGTTTGCATCGATCAGGCAAAAGCCTGGAGATCGCAAGACAGCTTGCCTCGAGCGGGACACTGTGCTATCAATACCTGACGATTCAAGTCACATATGATGACCAACGGACTGCTTATGAATATCGAACAGATGAAAACCGTTCTGCGCGAGATCCTCACCAAGACCGACCTGACCCCCTGCGTGGTCGGCCATCGCGGAGTCGGCAAGACAGCCGGCATCATCCAGGTCTGCCGTGATATCGATCATACCTACGTGCCGCTGCGACTTGGCCAGATGGAGGTTGGCGACCTGATCGGCATCCCCTACCGCGAGGGTCGAATTATGCACTGGTCCCGTCCGAGCTGGTGGCCTGCGGATGATGCCCCCCCCTGCGTCGTCCACTGTGACGAACTGAACCGGGCGCAGCAGGAAGACACCCTGCAGGCCATTTTCCAGTTTGTCGAACCCCCGGTCGAAGGGCAGCGGCGCGCCCTGCACACACATCAGCTGGCCCCGCGCCACAGGGTGGTCGTGGCGATCAACCCTCCGGACGGCACCTATCAGGTTGCGCCGCTGGATCGCGCCCTGCTGGACCGCATGATCATCCTCCAGGTGGAAACGGATGCCGATTGCTGGGCGGCCCACGCCGGACGGCAGGACTTCCACCCTCAGGTGCGCCAGTTCATCGCCGGCAACCGGCAGATGCTCTCGCATGGCGGCACAGCCTACGACCTGCAGATTGAACCATCCGAACGCGCCTGGGAGATGGTCAGTCTCCTGAAACAGCGCTGCCGTTTCCCGGCGGAACTGGAGATGGAGGTCTACAGCGGGGTCATCGGGCGCGAAGCGGCTGTCACCTTCCTCAGCTGGTGTGCCGAACAGCGTGAACGACCGTTGAGCGCAGACGAGATTCTCAACAGCTGGAACGACGTCGCGGCGCGCGCCGGCAGGCAGCGCGACGATATCCAGGCGGCCAGCGCCAGCGAACTGATCGCTTTTCTGCAGAACGAAGACGCACTCGAGCTGCAGCAGCAGGACAATCTGGTGGCCTACATCAATACCCTGCCCCGTGACATGCGCTTCGGGCTGGTCAAGTCACTGCTGAGGATTCCGGCGATCGCGGCGATTCTCAGCCAGGACCGTTATGATGAGGTCATCCTCGACACGATCTCCCGGATCAGCGAAGAGGTCGCCTGAGCACCGTGCGTCCGCTTGAAGACACCATCGTCCGCCTGCTCAAGCGCAGGCCGTTTTACGGACAGTTCCTGCTCCAGTTCCGTCGGCGTCCCAGCCGGAACCGCCAGGCCCTCGGAGTGACCATCAGCGATGGCATCCCGACCCTGTCCCTCAACCCGATGCAGTTTCAACTCTTCGACCCGGCAGAGCAGGAAGCGCTGCTCGAGCACCTGATCAAACATGTTCTGCACCTCCACCCCAGCAGACGCAAGCAGCGCAATGCGCGCTACTGGGACCTGGCCTGCGACCTGGCGATCAACCAGACGATCGAGAACATGCCGCCTGAGGCCGTCCGCCCGGAACGCTTTCGCCTCGCTCCCGGGCTCGCCGCGGAGGAGTACTACGCCCGCCTGCAGCAGCTGCCGCAACTGGGCAACCAGCTGGGCAGCGGATACGGCGAGGGATCCCGTGACAGCCGCGGGGAGAAGCCAGAAGGTCGCAGCGCGGAGCAGGCCCAGACGATTGAACCGAAAGCGATTGACGATCACGACATCTGGCAGGAGGCCGACCGGACACCCGTTTCGCTCTCCGAGCAGGTGGTCCGGGAGATGGTCAGAAACACCCTGCGTAGAAGTCACGGGGAGGTTCCGGATGACATTGAAAAACTGATCGATCCGTTCCTTCATCCGCCGCTCATCCCCTGGCAGCAGGTGCTGCGCCAGTTCATCGGCACCGCGGGTCGGGTCGGTCGCAGCTCGACCTGGCAGCGCAGCCACCGGCGCTTCGGTCACGACACGCCGGGCCTGCGAAAGAAGCAGTTGCTCAACCTGGTCGTCGGAATCGACGCCAGTGAATCGACCGACACCGCGGAACTTCGCGAGGCCTTTGCCCGCGAACTGCTGCAGATTGCCCGTGGGCGGCAGAGCCGGATTACCGTCCTCTACGCCGGCAGTACCATCCGCAGAATCGACAGCTTCAGCGGTACGCCGCTGGTCACCGAAGTGGTCCGCGGGGGCGGGTTCACCGACCTGCGACCGGTCTTCGACCATGCCCTGCAGATGCAGCCCCGACCCGCCGCGGTGATCTACCTCACCGACGGCTACGGCCCGGCTCCCGAACGGATGGATCTTCCGACCCTCTGGGTGCTCAGTAGAGAAGGAATAAAACCTGTGGACTGGGGAGTGGAATTGCGGCTTGACACGTGAAGAGCGGGCCATGAGCAAAGATGTCTCACGCCCGTTCGCTTCGCTCACTCAAGGCGCAAAGGCGCTAAGCAGTTCGATACTGAAGAAAGAGAACCTGATTCTGCTTTTTGTTTTAACCCGAAAGGCTCCTTTTAGATTCTCTTGGCGACTTTGCGGCTTTGCGTGAAAAGGATTTGAACCTGATTTAATGGCGGTTCGATAGAGGAGATCTGATGAGTGACACGAACCTGCAACCGATGACCGAAGAGGCCCTGCGCGACCTGCTCGAGGCCGCCGGCGCCCGGGTCATGTCCCGCTCGGGGCGCAATGAGCACTATGGGGCGCCGCGGGAATTTTCCTTCGAGGTCAAGGCGATCTTCGCCAACAATCTCGGCCTGCACCTGCAGGCCCGCCAGTTCACCTACCGCGATCCCTGGGAAACCGAGGGGCGGGTCAATGACCTGATCGATGTCTCCCTGCTCAGGGATGGCAGCTACAGCGAACTGCCGAAGGGCTACCCCTTTTTCCAGGAAAGCGACATGGAGGAAGAGGTGGACATGGAGCGACTGGAGGAGATCATCGCCTGCGTCAAAGAGGTCAACCCGAAGATTTACACCCTGCAGCAGTTGACCGGCGATCTGTGAGCTCCCAATCCGGGCTTGACAGGCTGAAAAAAAATTCGCACCTTATGTGACACGACGAACACCTGAATGAATGAAACACAACCAATCCCATAGGAGGAGAACCAAGATGAGTAGCCCCAACCCCGTCGTCATGATGCAGACCAGCATGGGCAAGATCACCATCGAACTGGATGCGGAGAATGCTCCGATCAGTACCGAGAATTTCCTGAACTACGTCCAGGACGGTTTCTATGACGGGACCATCTACCACCGGGTGATCCCCGGATTCATGATCCAGGGGGGCGGCTTCACCGCCGACATGAAACAGAAAGGCACCAAGGGGGAGATCAAGAACGAAGCGGCAAATGGTCTCAAGAATCTCCGCGGCACCCTGGCCATGGCCCGCACCCAGGTGGTCGACAGCGCCACCTGCCAGTTTTTCATCAACCTCACCGACAACGACTTCCTCGACCATAAGGGCACGGCACCCCACACCTATGGCTACGCCGTCTTCGGCAAGGTCACCGACGGGCTGGAGGTGGTCGACGAGATCGCCAGGGTAGAAACCGACAATTACGGCATGCACCAGGATGTGCCGAAGCAGGCCGTCGTCATCGAATCGGCGACCGTCCTGAGCTGATTCTTCGCTTGCCCACGAAACAGGACAGAGGTCGCCCCGCAATGGGCGACCTCTGTCGTTTCTGCAGATGACAGCTGAACCCGACCATGTTATAAACATGTCCTTTTTGTCGTCTTCAATCCGGACCCGCTATGGACTTTCTGACCCTCTTCGGGATTGCCGTCGCCCTGGCCATGGACGCGTTCGCGGTGGCGCTCGGCACCAGTGTCAGCCTGCCGCGACTGACCGGGCGACATCTGTTCCGCTTTGGCTTTCACTTCGGCCTGTTCCAGGCCCTGATGCCGATTATCGGTTGGCTGGCAGGTCTGAAAATTCGCCACCACATCGAAGCCTTCGATCACTGGCTGGCATTTCTGCTGCTGGCGCTGGTCGGCGGCAAGATGCTCTGGGAGGCGTTCCACCCCGACTGCGAAGATCACTCGACCTCAGACCCCACCCGGGGCTGGTCCCTGATCAGCCTGTCGATCGCCACCAGCATCGATGCCCTGGCGGTGGGGCTGACCCTGTCGATGCTCGGCGTCAGCATCTGGACCCCGGCGCTGGTGATCGGACTGACAGCAGGAATTCTGACCCTGGCCGGCATGTTCCTCGGACGCAAACTTGGCCAGACCTGGGGCGGACGGGTTGAGATTCTCGGCGGCCTGATCCTGATCGGGATCGGCCTGAAGATCCTGCTGGAACATACCCTGCTCTCTTGAGGAACCGATGAATACCTTGAACGAACGCTATCTCCCCGCGGAATGGGGTGAGCAGGATGCGGTCCTGCTCACCTGGCCGCATCCGCAATCCGACTGGGCACCAATCCTCACTGATGTCGAAGCCGTCTACTGCGAGATTATCCGCTCTATCCTGAAGCACCAGGCGGTCATCCTGACCACCCCTGACCCGGCAAGAACCCGCAGCGTTCTATCCTCTGCAGGGATTGACAGCCCCCTCCTGCAGCTCTTTCCCCTGCCGAGCAACGACACCTGGGCCCGCGACTTCGGCCCCCTGTGTGTTTTTCAGCATGGACGCCCCGTGCTGCTCGATTTCACCTTCAACGGCTGGGGGAACAAGTTCCTGGCCGACCTCGACAACCTGATCACAGCGGGCCTGCATAAGCTGGGCGCGTTCGGCGGCACACCCCTGCTTGACGGAAAAATCGTTCTCGAGGGGGGGAGCATTGAAAGCGACGGCGCGGGAACCCTGCTGACCACCAGCCAATGCCTGCTGGAGAAGAACCGCAATCCCCATCTGACCCTCGATCAGCTTGACGTCTTGCTGTGTAATACCTTCGGGGTCGAACAGGTCCTCTGGTTGCACTCTGGCCATCTCAGCGGCGATGACACCGACGCCCATATCGACACCCTGGCCCGCTTTGCCCCGCACCGGACCATTGTCTACCAGGGGTGTACTGACCCCGGCGATGAACATTACCTGCCCCTGCAGGCGATGGCCGCGCAGCTCGAAGGTTTTCGTACTCTCAGCGACCAGCCTTACCGGCTCAGGGCCCTCCCCCTGCCGCAACCGATCCTGGCAGAGGAAGGCTACCGTCTGCCCGCAACCTATGCCAACTTCCTGATCATCAATGGCGCCGTGCTGGTCCCGACCTATGCCGATCCGGCCGACCGGGAGGCCCTCGCCACCATCGGCGACGCGTTTCCTGGTCGTGAGATCATCGGCATCGATTGCCGGACGCTGATCAAACAACATGGTTCTCTCCACTGTGTGACCATGCAGATCCCGAAAGGAGTTCTGTAAATGAAAAAACTAACCGTCGGTCTGATTCAGCAGCAATGCGGCGATAACTCTGCAGAGAACCTTGAGAAAAGCATCAGCGAGATCCGCCGCGCCAAGGAAGCGGGTGCGCAGCTGGTGGTTCTGCAGGAGCTCCATGTCAGCCGCTATTTCTGTCAGCAGGAAGATCCTGCCGTTTTCGATCTGGCCGAGCCGATCCCCGGTCCGACCAGTACCCGGATGGCGGAACTGGCCAGGGACCTTGACCTGGTGCTGGTCCTTTCCCTGTTCGAGCGCCGGGCCCCTGGTCTGCATCACAACACCGCCCTGGTCATCGAACGGGACGGCAGCATCGCCGGCTGTTATCGGAAGATGCACATCCCCGATGACCCCGGCTATTATGAAAAATTTTATTTCACCCCCGGGGACAACGACTTCCGCCCGATCAACACCTCGCTGGGCAAGCTGGGGCTGCTGGTCTGCTGGGACCAATGGTTTCCGGAAGCGGCCCGCCTGATGGCCCTGGCCGGTGCCGAACTGCTCCTCTACCCCACCGCCATCGGCTGGGACCCGCAGGATGGCCGTGCCGAGCAGCAGCGCCAGCAGCAGGCCTGGCAGATGGTGCAACGCGGTCATGCGATCGCCAATGGCCTGCCGTTGATCGCGGTCAACCGGGTCGGCCATGAACCCGATCCCGCCGGCGGTCCCGGCATCGATTTCTGGGGGAGCAGTTTTGTCGCAGGGAGTCAGGGCGAGCTGCTGGCCGAGGCGGCTGTCGACGCAGAAGAAACCCTGGTGGTAGAGATCGACCTTACGCGCAGTGAGCAGGTCCGGCGGATCTGGCCGTTTCTGCGCGACCGGCGAATAGAGAGCTATCAGGGATTGTTGGAGCGCTTCAGGGATTAGGAGGGTTTCCTCCTCTCAGCAAGAGGCAGGTGCGATGATAAACAGGGCATTTTCTGCCCGCGATTCAGACGAAAAAAGGGGGGCAGGCCCTGCGGCCTGCCCCCTTTTTGCTTATCTCGCTGGGAATCGCTCAGAGTCCGGCGCGGGACTTGAGTGATTCGACCCGATCCGTCATCTCCCATTTGAACTCTGGCAGTTCCCTTCCGAAGTGGCCATAAGCTGCGGTTTTTTTGTAGATCGGGCGCAGCAGGTCGAGCTGTTCGATGATTGCCGCCGGGCGCATGTCAAATTCGGCCCGGGCGACTTCGGCGATCCGATCGGACGGAATCTTTCCGGTACCGAAGGTGTTGATCATCACCGAGACCGGCTCGGCAACGCCGATCGCGTAAGCCAGCTGCACCTCGCACTTGTCAGCCAGGCCGGCGGCGACGATATTCTTCGCAACATAGCGGGCCATATAGGACGCGCTGCGATCGACCTTGGAGGGATCCTTGCCGCTGAAGGCGCCACCACCATGCGATCCCTGCCCACCGTAGGTGTCGACAATGATTTTGCGCCCGGTCAGGCCACAGTCGCCCATCGGCCCGCCAACCACAAAACGGCCGGTCGGATTGATCAGATAACGGGTCTTGCCATCCAGCAGATGGGCGGGCAGGACCGGCTTGACAACCGATTCGATGATCGCCTCCTGAATCTGTGCGTGGGTCACGTCAGGGGTATGCTGGGACGAGACAACCACGGTGTCGATCCGCACTGGCTTGTCGCCGACATACTGTATCGACACCTGGGACTTGCTGTCGGGACGCAGGAAACCGACCGTTCCGTTTTTGCGCACTTCCGCCAGTTTCTGGGTCAGCTTATGGGCGAAGGTGATCGGCATCGGCATCAGTTCAGGTGTTTCATTGCAGGCATAACCGAACATCAGGCCCTGGTCCCCGGCGCCCTGCTCCTTGAACAGCCCCTCTCCGGCTGTGACCCCCTGGGAGATATCGGGCGACTGCTGGTCGATCGATGTCAGGACAGCGCAGGTCTCGTAATCAAACCCCATCGCCGAATCATTGTAACCGATCTCCTTGATCGTCTGGCGGACGATGGTGGGCAGATCGGCGTAAGCAGTAGTGGTGATCTCGCCGGCGATCATCGCCATTCCCGTCGTCACCAGGGTTTCACAGGCAACCCGGGCCGTTTTATCCTCCGCCAGGATCGCATCGAGAACAGCATCGGAAATCTGATCGGCAACCTTGTCCGGGTGCCCTTCACTTACAGATTCTGAAGTAAACAGAAAATCGGTCATAGCCATTGGTTTTATTCCTTCCTTGGCTCAATATGTTGAAAAGAGTGGCATTGTAGTTGAAATACTGAAACCCTGTCAACGCCGGTCTTTATATCAGTGGCAGATCAAAAATATCCGGCAGCAGGGTGCGCATCTCCTGTTCGATACAGGCGGCAATCTCCTTACCGGTCGACAGCTGCATCAGTCGTTCCAGCAGGACATCTCCATCCTTCCTGCGCAGTTGCCGGAGGACCTGCTTGACCCGGGGCACGCAGGATGGATTCATCGACAGCTCGTTGAACCCGAGACCAAGCAGGACCAGGGCATAAAGGGGCTCCGCTGCCATCTCCCCGCAGATACTGATATCGATCCCGGCATCGCGGGCGGCTTCGCAGGCGGCCTTGAGCGCCCTCAGAATTGCCGGATGCATCGGCTCGTAGAGATAGGCAACATGCTCATTGCCCCGGTCTACCGCCAGGCAGTACTGGATCAGGTCGTTGGTGCCGATGGAAAAATAATCAACCTCTCTGGCCAGCAACGGGGCAATCAGGATCGCGGAAGGGGTCTCGACCATGATCCCGATCGGAATGTTTTCCGCAAAGGGGACCCCATCCCGGCTGAGTTCCTCCTGAACCTGGTGGAGCAGCTGTTTGCAGGCACGGATCTCGGCGACACCGCTGATCATCGGAAACATGATCCGGACTTTCCCATGGACCGATGCCCGTAAAATCGCCCGCAGCTGCGTTTTGAAAAGCTCGACCTCCTTCAGCGAGAAGCGGATTGCCCGCAGCCCCATGGCCGGATTCACCTCACCCTCCAGGCACATGTCGGAAACAACCTTGTCCCCCCCCAGATCAAGGGTTCTTATGGTGACTGAATGGGGTGCCATCTCTTTGAGCATTTGCCCATACGCCACGGCCTGCTCCTCCTCGCTGGGCGGAGATTGCCGGTTCATGTAGAGAAACTCGGTGCGGTAAAGGCCCACCCCTTCGACGCCATATTTCAGGGCGGCCTGAACCTCGGAAGTCGCTTCCAGGTTGCCGCGCAGGGTGACGGTGAAATGATCGCGGGTCCGGGCGGGCAGTTCACGGTTGCTGAGCAGGTCCCGCTCGCGATATTCAAAGGCCTGCTTGCGTTGCAGGTATTCCTTGAATGTCTCGGCAGAGGGGTTGAGGATGACGACGCCGGTGGTGCCGTCGATGATCGCCGGAGTGCGGTTTTCGGCGATTGCGGTCACCTTCTCAAGCCCCACCACTGCGGGAATCTCCAGGGAACGGGCGAGGATTGCCGTATGCGAGGTGCGACCGCCGCTGTCGGTGATGAAGCCGAGTACGTTCTCCTTGTCGATCTGCATCGTATCGGCAGGTGACAGGTCATGGGCCGCCAGCAGGGAGCGTTTACCTATCTCTCCGAGGTTGCGATCATATTCCCCGGCCAGAATCCGCTGTAGCCGGTCGCCGATGGCATCAACATCGGAACGGCGTTCACGCAGATATTCGTCCTCGATGCTGTCAAACATCTGGCGAAGCTTCGCCAGGGTCCTGTTCAGCGCGCCCTCGGCATTGACCTGCTTTTTGATTTCGGCGATGGTCTGCTGCACCAGCAGATTATCCTCCAGAATCAGCAGGTGGGTGTCGAGAATATAGAGGTGCTCACGCAGATGTGACTTCCGGGAGACATTCTCCTTGACCTGACGCAACTGCACCTTGGCCTGCTCCAGGGCGAGGGTGAAGCGCTCGATTTCTTCTTCGACCTCGAAGTCCTCGATCTGCCACTCCATGACCCGCGTCTGGCGGCCGAGCAGACAGATTTCACCGATCGCGATCCCCGGTGAAACGCCGATTCCTACCAGGTAGGTATCCTGGGCAATTTCAGTCTTCCCCAAAACCATCCTCGATCAATGCGGCGATTGACTGCATCGCCTGCTCTTCATCAGTCCCGTCAACCGCAACCGAAATAACCGTCCCCTGCGGCGCTGCAAGCAACAGAATCCCCATGATGCTTTTCCCGTTCACCTCGATGTCTTCCTTGAACAGGGTCACTTCAGCGGAGAACTGGTTGGCCGTCTGGACAAACTGAGCCGCGGCCCGGGCATGCAGCCCCAACCGGTTGATAATAGTAAAATCCCTCCTCAGCATTCCCTTTTTTCCTTCCTGTTTGCTACAGCCAGGTCGTCGGCTCGAAACCGAACAGGCTGAGACAGATGATGACTGCGGTCGTCAACAAAACCAGCAGCAGAGTTGAAATCCCCCTGCGCGCGAACAGCGCAAGCACCAGCACCAGGGGGATGGCCAGGAACCCGAGCCCCTTGGGAATCTGTTCGGCCTGCAACTGCTGAAACACCAGAAACGCGCTGACCCCGCCAAGCAGAACGACAGCTGTCTCCTTGATCCGAATGGCCCAGTCGGGAAGTCGGTGCTGCTGGAGAAATTCCAACGAACGGAGCCCGTTGCGATAGCCGTACATGAAACCGAAAATCCGGAACCAGAACGGCAGCAGGTTGAACAGCAGCAGAAAAATCAGCGGCGCAAGGATAATCCCTTTGACCGCAAACAGAATTGCGATACCTGCCGTCAGGGGCCGCAAGCCGCCCCAGAACATGGCATCACCCACCGCTGCGTAGGGTGCGGCAACCATCTCCTTGAAGTCCTGGATATTGACCGTCTGTTCCTCATTGCGACTGCGCCGTTGCTCCAGTTCCAGCACCGCTCCGGCCACCGAAGGCGCCAGGAAGGGATGGGTATTGAAGTACCCGGCATGTTCACGGCAGACCTGCTGAAGTTGCTCGTCGCGGTAGAGTTTCTGCAGCGCCGGGTAAAGGGCAAAAAAGAAACCGAGCCCCTGCAGTCGCTCAAAATTCCAGCTGCCCTGCAGCAGGAACAAGCGTAACCAGACCCGCAGACGAATCATGGGAGAAAGGTTCATCATCACACCAGCCACATGAGCAGGAAGGCCATGCCGAAAGACGCGCTGAACAGGGTTAAGGAACGATTGACGTTGATCGTGCCGACGACCACCGCAATCCCGACCACGGGCAGTGCCAGCCGGATCCATTCAGCCGAGTGCTCCAGACCGGAGAGCAGCACCGGCGCCAGCGCCGGAACCAGGACAATCCCTCCGCCAACAATGACACCATAGGTCCCCAGGGCCGCCAGGGCGAACTTGGCAATACCGCTGAGGTGGTATAATTCGGCGGCAGAGAGATTTCCCGAATCGAGCGCGGCTTCGGCACGTTCCATGGTCCGGCGGTTCCGGGTCCGGGCGAACCGATCAAAAAACTGACCGAATTTGCCAAACGGAATCGCCACCAGCAGGCAGAGCAGGATAAATTCAATCCCTTCGAGCCCGAGCAGCTTCCCCAACGCAACGGCAAGGACGGTTCCGGCGATCGCCACCTGGGTATCGTCCGGAGGGACAGCCGCCCCGACCGGAAGCCGGGCCAGCCAAAGCAGTTCGATCATCAGGCCGACCTGCAAACCGACCTCGATATCGCCCAGCAACCACCCTGCCAGGGGAGCCGCGACAATCGGCCGGGAGATCATGATCTGCAGAACGGCAACCCGGTCGAGCCCGCAGACCAACGCGACCAGTGCCCCCAGGAACAGGTCGACAACTAACACGCTCCGCCCTTTCTGTGTGGGATCAGTTTCCTCCAGGGCCGCGCCGAATCAGCGGGGATGCAGCGCGCAGAAATTTTCACCCCCGCCGCTTCAAGATACTGCAGATTGCCGATATCGTCCGAGCCGAGAAACAGGGTACAGCTGAGCCGCTGCTTCCCTTCTCCGGCATGCAGGTTGCCGAGGTTCAGTTCGGAGAACAGCAGGCCCCGGCGGTAGGCAGACAGTGCGTCCTCGGTCGTCGCGAACAGCAGCAGGACCTTGCGTTCCTGCAAAGCGCCACTGGCAAAGATATCGGCGATCTCCTCTATTGTCCCGATCTCGACCAGCACCCGACTCGGCACTGACGCTTCCATCATCAGCTTTTTCAGCGGGTTCGCTTTCACCGCCGCATTGGCGACAACGATGCAATCCGCATGGGTGTAGGGGACCCAGGCCTCCAGAACCTGGCCATGAATCAGGCGGGTATCTATGCGCGTCAGTACGATACTCATCCGCTAGTCTCTTCAGGACGGAGTGATTCCATTGCCCGCACCCTTGAGCAGCTCGGCCGGACGCATGATATTCTGCTGTCCATAGTCTTTCAGCAGAGCGGCCAGTTCGTCAAGGTTGTGCGTCAAACGGGCGCTGGAAAATTTGAGAATCATCGGCAGGTTGACCCCGGTGAGGATTTCTATCTTGCCCTCTTCGAGAAATTCAACTCCGATATTTGTAGGCGTGCCACCGAACATGTCGGTCATGATCAGCACGCCGGCCCCATCGGACCCGACCCGCTCAAGCACCTCTTCAAGAAGCCCCCTGGCGCCAGCCACGGCAAAGCTCCGATCGATACTGATCGCCTCGGCGTTCGGAATCGCCCCGATGATCATTTCTGCGGCCTTCAGGTACTCTTCGGCCAGGCCGGAGTGAGTGATGACTACCAGTCCGATCATTGACTCAACCCTTGGCGATGTCCCGGTGACTGACCTGCAGGGTCACGTCTTCCGCGGGAAAATTGTGGTGCAGACTTTCAACAATCGACACGCTGCGATGGCGTCCCCCGGTGCAACCGACCGCAACAGTCAAATAACTCTTCCCTTCGGCCCGGTACAAGGGCAGCAGGAACTCGAGCAGCCGGTGCAGGTGCTGGAGAAACTCCTGACAGCTCGGCTGATTCAGGACATAGGCCCGCAAACTCTCATCCTGTCCGGTCAAGGGGCGCAACTCGTCTATGTAGTGAGGATTCGGCAAGAACCGCACATCGAAAACCAGGTCTGCATCCGACGGCACCCCGTAACGGTAACCGAACGACTCAAGCTGAACGATCAGCGCTGAATCCGCCAGCCCGTCACAGATGATTCTTTTGAACTTTTCCCCCAACTGGCGCGGGGTGAGGCCGCTGCTGTCGATAATCAGCGAAGCGTCAGCCCGCACCTTCTGCAGCAGCTCCCGTTCCTTCTCGATACCGAGCTGGATCCGGCTGCCGTCAGCCAGCGGATGGGAACGCCGGGTTTCTGAATAACGCCGCAGAATGACTTCGTCAGCCGCATCAAAGAATGTAACCTCCGGCTTGTAGCCCGAGTCGCGCACCCTTGCGATGACATCTTT
Organism: Desulfuromonadales bacterium; assembly: GCA_032251255.1. GTDB lineage: Bacteria > Desulfobacterota > Desulfuromonadia > Desulfuromonadales > Geopsychrobacteraceae > BM509. The sequence continues at coordinate 38,057 of JAVVDY010000021.1, read as the reverse complement.
ATATTCCGCGAGGAATTCACGATTCCGCACATCGACCACCACGGCGATCCCGACTGCCGCCCATTGCGACTGCTTGGCCAGGTCGAGCAGCAACGGCAGAAGAATCAACGGGAGATTGTCGACGACAAAAAAGCCCCGGTCCTCAAGAGCGCGAGCCGCGGTACTCTTGCCCGATCCGGAGAGCCCGGTGATAATGCAGACCCGTTGCTTACTCATTCCAGATTCTCTCCGATAATGGTATGCGCATGCAGCCGGGCCGTTTCCGCCATCCTCTTCTCCAACAGATCCTGAAACTCCTGGGCGCTGTGGTAGCCCATCTCTTTCAGGAGCTGGTTCCGCGCGGCCACTTCGACGATGGTGCTGATATTGCGTCCCGGTCGAACCGGGATCCGCATCAGGGGCAGTTCGACTCCGTGCAGATTATACCGGACTTCTTCAAGCCCCAGCCGATCATATTCCCTCCCCTCCTCCCATTCAACCAGTTCCAGAACGAGGTCAATTTTTTTACGCTCGCGGATTGCCGCAACACCGAACAGATGCTTGACATTAATAATCCCCAGGCCGCGGATCTCCATATGATAATGCAGCAGGTCCATCCCCTCACCGAAAACCACCGACGGCAGTTTGAAGCGGACCTTGATCACATCATCCGCGACCAGACGATATCCGCGCAGGATAAGATCCAACGCACATTCACTCTTGCCGATCCCGCTTTTGCCCTGCAACAGCACGCCGACACCGAGCACATCGAGCAGAACGCCGTGCAGGGTTGATGTCGGCAACAGACGTTCTTCCAGAAAGCGGGTAATCAGTGAGATAAATGTGGAACTGAGATGCGAGGTGCGAAGCAGGGGGACATTACAGCGGTCAGCCATCTCCAGAAGGTAGTCCGGCGCCGCCTGACTCTTGGTAATGATGAAGCAGGAAAGGTCCAGCTGGCAGAGCGATTGCAAATGCTCAACCGCCTTGTCTGCCGGCAGTTGCTCAAGAAAAGAGAGTTCCGTCGACCCGAGAACCTGGACCCGGTCCGGATGCAGGTTGGTCGTATAACCGGTCAGAGCAAGCCCCGGTTTCTGAATCCGTGGCACGCGGACACGATTCTGGAGCCCCCCACCACCGGCCAGAAGTTCCAGGTCCAGGCCGGCTTCTTTTTCCTCGAGAATTTCCTGAATCGTCAGTTCGGCCATAAATCAAGCACTCTCCTCAGCGAGAAACCGAGACCGAAACAGAACAGCGGCTGTTCTCGAGTGTCGGCAACAGGGTTGATGATGACACGTCTTGGGAGAGACGGAAATTTTCAGGCCTTATCCTCTTCATCGAGGATGATCTGGTAGAGGTCCTTCTGACTGTCGGCATCCAGCAGCTTCTGGCGGATCGCGGAGTCCTTGAGCAGCTTGGAGATCCTCGCCAGGGTTTTCAGGTGGACTCCCACCGACTCCTCCGGGGCAACCAGCAGAAAGAACAGGTGCGCAGGCTTGCCATCCATCGAGTCAAAATCCACCCCGGTCCGACTGCGGCCGAAAGCCAGCATCAACTCCGGAATCCCCTTCAACTTGCCATGCGGGATAGCAACCCCGTCACCAATCCCGGTACTCCCCAGCCGCTCACGTTCCTTCAGGACCTGGATCACCTCCTCGCGCTGCAATGACTCATCGCAGGCGAGCAACGCATCAGTCAACTCCGCCAGAACCTTCCCCTTGTCACGTGACTGCAGATCGGCCACGACCGCTTCAGGGTTCAACAATTCAGAAATTTTCATGTGCCACTTTCTCGATGATTGGGGGATAGCGGGCGCCCCGGGCCGGGGCGCCCGCCAGTCACAACTATCAGCTCCCCTGGGGAACTATCAGGCCATAATTTCCGTCTTTGCGACGATAGACGACGTTCATCTCTTCTGAGCGATCATCGGTGAAAACGAGAAAATCCTTATCCAGCAGATCCATCTGCATCACCGCTTCCTCAACCGACATCGGCTTGACGGAAAAGGAGTGGCTGCGGATGATTTCCGGCTCCTGACTCCCCTCATCGACGCTTGGCGCGGCGATCACACTCTTTTCGACCCTTCGCTGGCCACTGCTCTGACTTTTATGTTTCTTCAGTTTTTCCTTGTAGCGCTTGAGCTGACGCTCAATCTTATCCACCATCAGATCGATCGCAGCATACATGTCACTGGTCTCTTCGACGCTCTTCATGGTCAGCCCTTTGGCAACCATGGTCACTTCCGCCCGGTGAACGATCTTCTGCACAGAGAGGACCACCTGGGCGTCGATCGGCTCCTCTATATACTTCTTGACACGAGCAAGCTTCTCCTCCACATAACTACGGACCGGATCACTGCTTTCCATGTGACGAAAGGTGACTGCTATTTGCATAGATAAACCTCCTGTAGTGCTGCCCCGAAAGGGGACTAGGGTCTTGTTCAAGTATAGCGTAATTCGGCGAAGCCCTCACTGGAAGAGGTTGAATCGACGATCAGAACAAACGTTTTCGTTCTGTTGAAGAGCCGATTCCGAGCATCTCACGATACTTGGTCACCGTCCGTCGCGCGATCTTGATGTCCTGTTCAGCCAGCAGGGCGACGATCTTCTGATCGGAATAGGGTTTTTTCGTATCCTCCTGGGCGATGATATCCCTGATCTTGCTTTTAACGCTTTCCGAGGCAACGGAATCACCAAAAGCGGTACTGATACCGCTGTTGAAAAAGAATTTCAACTCAAAAAGACCTTGCGGGGTCTGCACATATTTGTTGGTTGTCACCCTGCTGACCGTCGATTCGTGCATTTCGATATCTTCCGCCACATCCCGGAGGACCAGGGGCTTCAGGTGTTCGATACCGTAGTCGAAAAAGTCGCGCTGGAACTTGACGATACTGGTGGTGACCTTGAAGATCGTGCGCTGGCGCTGATGGATACTTTTGATCAGCCACACCGCGCTGCGCATCTTTTCCTGGATATATTCACCGGCCTGCTTGTCTACGGACTCGGTGTTGGACAGGGCGTTACGATAAAATGAATTGATTCGCAGGTTGGGCAGCCCCTCATCATTCAGCATGACGACATATTCATCCCCGACCTTACGCACGAAAATATCGGGAGTGATGTATTGTACTTCCTCCTGATTATACGCCCTGCCGGGGCGCGGATCGAGATCGGAGATCAGTTTGGACGCAGCCAGGACCTCATCCAGGGGAAGTTTCAGCGCTTTGGCGATCACCGAATACTTGCGCCCTTCGAGATCATCGATATGCTCGCGCAGGATGACTGCTGCGAGTGAATCTCCCAGTTCAAGTCGCTCCAGTTGCAACAGCAGACACTCCTGCAAGTTGTAACAGGCGACGCCGGCCGGATCATACTGGCGCACCAGGTGCAGGGCCTCTTCCACGACTTCGGCGGGCATCTGTGAGCCTTCGGCAAGTTCTTCACGGCTGGAATGGAGATAACCATCTTCATCCAGGTTGCCGATGATTTCGGCCGCCGCCAGGCGGATATCCCCGCGCACCGAAGAAAGACTCAGTTGCCAGTTCAAGTGATCAAGCAGGGTGCTTTTCTTGGTCAGCAGGCTTTCATAGGAAGGCCGTTCTTCAGAATCTTCGTAGACATCGGTTGTTCCACTACTGAGGCTGTACCCGTCGAGGTAGGTCTGCCAGTCGATATCGTTCATCCCTTCGGTTTCACCCTTGACTTCCTGATGGGGATCCTCCGGGAGCGAGTCAAGGTCCTCACCATCGCCAGTCAACTTCTGTTCGTCACTGGTTTCCCGCGGGTCAAGCCCCTCCTCGAGCATCGGGTTCTCTTCCAGCTCCTGGGTAACAACGTCGACCAGTTCCATCCGGCCCAGTTGCAGCAGTTTAATCGCCTGCTGCAACTGCGGTGTCATCACCAGCTGCTGGCTTAACTTGACTTGTAAGCGAAGATCGAGGGCCATATATCCTTCTACGTTAAGGCGTTTTCTTCATGATTCTAACATTGACGGGTCCCGGGAGTGAATAGCGGATCGCACTGCCGGGCGCCATTTTACCAACTAACTGCTAAAGTCTGAACTTTTCTCCGAGATAAATTTCGCGTGCTTTTGGACTTTCGGCGATCTGTTCCGGGGTCCCGTATTCAAGCACTTCACCCCGGTTGAGAATATAGGCCTGATCACAGACCCCGAGGGTCTCGCGGACGTTGTGATCCGAGATCAGAATCCCGATCCCGCGCTGCCGGAGATCCTTGATAATGTTCTGGATGTCGATCACGGCAATCGGGTCAATCCCGGCAAAAGGCTCATCCAGCAGTAAAAATGCCGGCTCCAGAACCAGTGAACGGGCAATTTCCACCCTGCGCCGCTCCCCTCCGGACAAGGCATAACCTTTCGAATCCCGGATATGTTCAATCCGGAAGTCCTTCAACAACCGGTCAAGCCGCTGCTGCCTCTCGCCACTGGAGAGGCGGAGGGTTTCCAGAATGGCCAGCAGGTTTTCCGCTACGGTCATTTTCCGGAACACCGAGGCCTCCTGGGGGAGATATGAGATTCCCGCCTTAGCGCGACGATACATCGGCAGACCGGTCAATTCCACATCATCTAGAAACACATGCCCCTGATCAGGAGAGGCGAGACCGACCACCATATAAAAGCTGGTGGTCTTGCCGGCCCCGTTGGGTCCCAGCAGACCGATGACTTCTCCCGATCTGACTTCCAGATCGACGCCGCTGACGACCTGACGCCCGGTGTAGCTTTTATGCAGCCCTGTGGCCCGCAGCAGACGACTCACGCTAGTTCCGCTCCTGCTCGGGGAAGAAAACGGCCCGCACCCGGCCCTCTTCACCACTCTTGACCAAACTCCGGTTCTCCTTGAGGTAAAGCACGATTTCATCGCCTGTGACCAGATTCTGTCCCTGGCGGATACTCGCCTCCCCGGTCAGAACAAGCGTCTCTTGCAACTGGTTGAAACTGGCTTCGCGGGCCGTGCCGACGCGGTCCAGCTGAACCACGCGGACTCCCCCTGAAGCCTCGATCCTCTCCACCTGCCCGGATCTGCTGTCCCGGTACAGGGTCAGCGTTTCCGCATGAATGGTCATATCGTCCCGCTTGACAACAACCTGTCCACTGAAGATGGCGGTGCCGGCCTGATCATCGACATCCAGCCGTTCGGCGCTGACGTCGATCGGTGCGCCAGAGGCCCGGTCGGCATTGAGAGCCGCCCCCCAGGCCGGCAAGGAACCGATCATAACCAGCAGCAAGGCGCATATCAAGCGGATCATCTGTTCAGCGACCTTTCCTCAGAAACAAACGGCAAGCGTGCTTCGACATCCTGCAGAACGCTCATTCGACCCGTCTGCAGATCAAGGCGGAAACCCTTACCGGTCAAGTTCAACTGGGGTGATTGCAGATGAACCCGGTCTTCACTGGAGACCTGGCGGGTCGCCTGCTGATAACGAATCCGCTCTGCAGAAAAACGTTCTTCGAGATCGGTGACAATCTCCACGTCGCCCCATATCTCCACAGTCTTGTTCTGCTGATCGAACAGCCCCTCCCTGGCCGTCAGACTCACTTCGGCATACCGCCCGGTCTGCCAGAACACCATCGCGACGTTCTGCAGGCTGATCAGCCCTTCTTCCCGTTGCACGGCTGCGGAATCCGCATCCAGAACCCAACTGCGCCGCCCCCCCTCGGTCTGTGTGTAATGGATTTTTTCCAGCGCCAGATCAACCTGCTGCGGCAGCAGGTCAAGAATCTCTTCCGTGTCCTTTCCCGGCAGGTTCCACACCAGGCTCGCGACCAGCAGCGCGATCGACAGCAGGATAAGCAGTGCCAGCAAATTGCGCAGGCTCATTCATACCTTTCCGGATCTGCAGGATCTCACGGACAACACGGGTAAAGCTTCATTCATCAACAAAATAACGGTCCGTCACCAGTTCCCACCTACCAGTCCCGCGGATCAGCAGGTCGCAGATTTCGCGAACCGCCCCTCGCCCCCCTGGCAGTCGGGTGACATAATCAACCACCGGAAGAACCTCGGGATGTGCATCACAAACCGTCGCACTGAAGCCCACCCTGCGCAGCAGCGGCAGATCAACCAGGTCATCCCCGACGTAAGCCACCTGCTCGTCACGCAAGCAGGTTTGCTGCAGAATTTCAAGATAGGGGTCCAGTTTCCGCAGGGCGCCCTGGTAAAGAATCTCGATACTGAGTTCCGCAGCCCGCCGGGCCACCAGATCAGACTGACGGCCGGTGATAATCCCGACCTCGATCCCAGCCCGCTGCAGCAGTTTCAGCCCATGGCCATCCTTGACATCGAAGGACTTCAGTTCGTTGCCCTGATTGTCATAGGTAATGCGGCCATCGGTAAGGACCCCGTCGACATCGAGCAACAGCAGTTTAATCGCCTTCAACTTGTCGTCCATCAGACCACACCGGCTTTCAGCAGGTCGTGCAGATGAACCACGCCGACCGGGACCTGACTGGTCTCTTCATCAAACACGAACAACGAGGTGATCGAGTGGGTCTCCATGATCTGCAGCGCCTTGGCTGCCAGATTGCGCCGCAGTATCCGCTTCGGCGAACGGCTCATCACCTCTTCAATCGGCTGCTGCAGGGTATCCAGCCCCTTTTCCATCACCCGCCGCAGGTCACCGTCGGTAAACACCCCGACCAGACACCTCCCCCTGTCCACCACACCGGTCACCCCCAGCTTTTTACTGGTAATCTCGAACAAGGCATCACGCAGCAGGGTTTCAGGCTGCACCAGGGGAACACTGTCGCCACTGTGCATCAGGTCCTCTACCCGCAGCAGCAGCTTCTTGCCGAGGGCGCCCCCCGGATGGAACAGGGCGAAATCCTCTGCCCGGAAGCCGCGCTCTTCCAGCAGCACAACCGCCAGGGCGTCTCCCATGGCCAGGGTTGCCGTAGTGCTGGCCGTCGGTGCGAGCCCGAGCGGACAGGCCTCCTCAGCGACACTGATATCGAGATGCACGTCCCCGGCCTGGGCCAGGGTACTATGCGGATTCCCGGACATGGCGATCAGCGGCAGACCCATCCGCTTGATCACGGGCAGGATTCTGCAGATCTCTTCGGTCTCTCCGGAATTGGAGATGGCGATCACCAAATCTCCCCGGGTCATCATGCCGAGATCCCCATGAATCCCTTCTGCCGGATGCAGAAACAGGGCAGGAGTTCCGGTCGAGGCCATGGTCGCGGCAATCTTCTGGCAGATCAGCCCCGACTTCCCCATGCCGGTAACCACAACCCGTCCTTTGCAGGCAAGGATCAATTCCACCGCCCGGGTGAATGTCCCATCGATACGGGACTGCAGTGTCAGCACCGCATCCGCTTCGATCTGCAACACTTTCCTGGCAGCTTCAATCATGGCTTCGCCTCACCTCCAGGCCCCTGCTTACTGATCGCATCAATGGCCAGGATCTGCTCCAGCAAAGGTCGCAACTGAGCGAGCGGCAGCGAATTGGGCCCGTCACAGAGCGCCTTCTCCGGATTTTCATGGACCTCCCAGAACAAACCGTCGATACCGGTTGCCGCTGCCGCCCGGGAGAGTGCGCCAACATACTGCCGCTGCCCGGCGGAAGCTCCCCCTGCTCCTCCCGGCAACTGCACCGAGTGGGTCGCATCAAAGATCACCGGGTAACCGGTTTCACGCATGATCACCAGAGAGCGCATATCGGTTACCAGATTGTTGTAACCGAAGGACACCCCCCGCTCTGTCAGCAGGATCGCTTCATTCCCGGTCGAGGCGATCTTGCTGATTCCATGTTCAATGTCCCAGGGGGCGAGAAACTGCCCTTTTTTCAGGTTGACCGGCTTGCCGGTCAACCCGGCCGCCACCAGCAGGTCGGTCTGGCGGCAAAGAAATGCCGGGATCTGCAGCATGTCAAGCACCTCGGCCGCAGCAGCAACCTGGGTCACATCATGCACATCTGATACGACCGGCAGCTCCAGTTCTTCCCTGACCCGCTGCAGGATCCGCAGGCCTTCTTCCTGACCCGGACCGCGAAACGAGGAGACCGAGGTGCGGTTCGCCTTGTCATAGGAGGCCTTGAAGACCAGGCCGATCCCCAGCTCCTCCGAGAGCTCTTTCAGGAACTCGGCAATCCGCAGGGTCAGGTCCTCATTTTCAATGGCACAGGGCCCGGCAATCAAGTTCAGGGGTCCCGATCCGCCAAAACGGACGGGTCCGACAGCAATACTCCTCATCTAATCCTCTTGACTTTTTTTCAGACAGGCCCCGATGAACGATTCGAACAAAGGATGCGGAGCCATCGGCCGGGAGCGGAATTCCGGATGCGACTGGCAGCCGAGGAACCAGGGATGGTCTGAAATTTCGACAATCTCCACCAGGTCTGCCTCGGGGTAGACCCCTGATGTCACCAGCCCCGCCTCGGCCAGCTGCTCGCGGTAAGCGTTATTGAATTCGTAACGGTGCCGATGCCGGTCTTCCACGTTCGGCTGACCGAAAATCCGCCGCGCCAGGGAATTTTCCTTCAACGTGCAGGGATAGGAGCCGAGGCGCATGGTGCCGCCTTTCTTGCTGACCCCTTTCTGGCTTTCCATCAGGTCGACCACGGCGTGCTCGGCCTGCTCATTGAATTCCCGCGAATAGGCGTTGTCGATGCCGCAGACATGGCGGGCGAATTCAACCACGGCCATCTGCATACCGAGGCAGATGCCGAAAAACGGAATCCTGTTTTCACGTGCATAGCGGATCGCCTCGATCTTCCCCTCACTGCCCCGCTCACCGAAACCGCCGGGCACGAGAATCCCGTCGACGTCGGCGAACGTACCGTTGACCCCGTGCCGCTCGATCGACTCGGAATCGACATATTTCAGGTTGACCCGGCAATCGTTCGCGATGCCGCCATGAGTCAGGGCTTCGGAAAGAGACTTGTAGCTTTCGGTCAAGCCTACGTACTTGCCGACGATGGCGATCCGCACCTCGTCAGACGGCTCCTTGACCCGCTTGACGATCCGTTGCCAGTCGGACAGGTCGGGTGTCTTGGTCCAGATATTCAGGTAGTCGACGATCCGCTCGTCCAGGCCCTGCTCATGAAAAGCGATCGGGACCTCGTAGATCGATTGCACGTCACGGGCGGTAATGACCGCTTCTTCGGCGACATTGCAGAAGAGGGCAATCTTCGCCTTCATGTCATGCGGAATCTCGCGATCACAGCGGCAGAGCAGAATATCAGGCTGAATACCGATCTCGCGCAGCTCCTTGACGCTGTGCTGGGTCGGTTTGGTCTTCAGTTCGCCGGCCGCGGAAAGATAGGGGACCAGGGTCAGGTGCAGATAGAGGACATTGTCCCGTCCGCGATCGGAACGAAACTGCCGGATTGCTTCCAGGAAGGGGAGCGATTCGATATCACCAACGGTGCCGCCGATCTCGACGATTGCGATGTCGACGCCCTTGGCATTGGCAAGAATTTTCTCCTTGATTTCATTGGTGATATGGGGAATGACCTGAACCGTCCCTCCCAGGTAATCACCACGCCGTTCCTTGCGGATAACCGTATCGTAAACCTGGCCGGTTGTGAAATTGGATTTGCGGGTCAGCCTGGAGGATGTGTAACGCTCGTAATGTCCGAGATCCAGATCGGTCTCGGCCCCGTCATCGGTGACAAAAACTTCACCATGCTGGTAAGGACTCATGGTCCCGGGGTCGACATTGATGTAGGGGTCCATCTTCTGCATGGACACCTTAAGCCCCCGGGCTTCCATCAGGGCGCCGATTGATGCTGCCGCCAAGCCTTTACCGAGAGAAGAAACGACTCCGCCGGTCACAAAAAGGAACTTCGTCTTCATTACCCTGTAACGCTCCTTGAACTGAAATGAAATTAAGAGAAATCAGCAACTTGTACACGGACGTTCCACTGACACAGGCCGCGCAAGTCGAAAGATTGATTCTACACAGAAACAGGGCCGAAGAAAACCCCGATCATGCAAAAAACCTTCCAGCTTTGATGATTAGGGGCACCCCCCGGTTCAACGGGAGACATCCGACCCCATCAACGCACTGACACGCGCCAGATCCTCGAGAGTGTCAACCCCGTGGCAGGGGCATTCTGTCTCGGCAACATAGAGACGGACCCCATGCTCAAGAGCACGCAGCTGCTCCAGGTTTTCCAGCTGCTCCAGGGGCGTTTTCGGCAACTGCGGATACTGGAGGAGGAAGTCCCGGCGATAGACATAAAGACCGATATGGCGCAACAGCCGCAGGTCTGCAAGCCGTGCAGAGATCTCAGCGGCTCCGAGATCCCGCGGCCAGGGGATCGGCGCCCTTGAGAAATAGAGGGCAAAGCCGTCGCTGTCGGTGACGACCTTGACCACATTCGGGTTATAAAAATCGTCCAGCTGATCGATCCGGCTCATCAGGGTCCCCATCCGGATCGACGCATCATCGAGCAGCGGGCGCACCGCCTGGTCGATCATCAACGGCTCGATCAGCGGCTCATCTCCCTGAACATTGACGATCAACTCGGCGTCGATCTGCTGGGCCACCTCTGCCAGGCGATCGGTTCCGGTCGGATGATCGGCCCGGGTCAGCATCACCTCGCCACCGAATGCCCGGACCGCCTGTTCAATCCGTGGGTCGTCGGTTGCCACTATGACCCGGGCGACGGTTGCGGATTGCGACACCCGTCGATAGACATGCTCTATCATCGGCGTCCCATGGATGAGCGCCAGTGGTTTGCCGGGAAAACGGGTCGAAGCATAGCGGGCCGGGATGATTGCGGTAACATGCATGGCGAGACCTACTCCAGAGTGATAAACAGGGATCGGCGGGGCTGACCATCAACCGCGCGGCTGATGTGCCCGCGGCCATCGACATCTTCGGCGAGGAGAACATCACCGTCGCGGAAAATCCGTCTGGTCCCGTCGCCGACCTCAATCTCGACAGCACCCTCAAGCATCACTATATATTGGCGGCAGGGTGCATTGTGCCAATCATAGTCATACTCTTCATCGTTATAACGGAAAATGAGGCCGGTGGCCGGCAGCTTCTCGGAAAGAGCCCCGATCGGGCCGGAGTCGGCAAGCGCGATCTCGACATCCTCGAAATGGGACTCGCCGTCAGCGCCGGTAAAAAGTCGCGTAACGCGCATCGCCAGCCTTTCTGCTGCACCGAAAAAAGGAAACAATTTCAGCCCGCTGGAAAAATCAACTGACGGAACAGTTCGGCGGCCCGGGTTAATTTGCGGCCGCTGCGCTGCACCAGATAGAAGGGACGGCTGAGCGGTTCCCCGGCCAGTTTCAGAGCCACCAGGTCGCCCCGGTCGAGTTCATCCCCGACCGACAGGCGGGAGATAACGGCAACCCCCAGGCCTCCCCGCACCCCCTGCTTGACAGCCTCGTTGCTCCCCATTTCGGCGAGGACCTGAAGCCTTGCCGGTTGCAGCTTGTGCTGCTGGAGGTACTGTTCGAGGGTGTTCCTGGTTCCGGAGCCCTCTTCACGCAACAGCACAGGTTCTTCAAACAGTTCTGCGGGTGCCACCTGGTCACGACCAACCCAGCGATGTCCTGGAGGGACCACCAGGGTCAGTTCATCGCCGAAACAGGTATGCCATTCCAGGCCACGCACCGAACTCATCCCGCCAACCAGGGCCAGTTCCAGCCGCTCCTGAACCAGCCCTTCGAGAATTTGACCGGTCCCGGCAATTTTCAAGGTCACTTCGGACTCCGGATTTTTGCTGGTGAATTGTTCGATCAACTGGGGGAGCAGATATGCACCGGGAATGGTGCTCGCCCCAAGCGACAACAGGCCAACCGTCTCGCCACGCAGTTCGCCGACCGCGCGGCAGGCCTCATCCCGCAGCTGGAGGATTCGCCGGGCATAGCGGTAAAGGACCTTGCCGGCCGGAGTCGGAAGAACCTCGCGTCCCATTCGATCAAGCAGGGGATCTCCCAGGGTCTCCTCCAGCATCCGGATCCCTTCGCTGACCGTTGGCTGAGTCAGGTGGAGTTGCTCTGCAGCCCTGGTGAAACTTTTCAGTTCCACCACCTTGCAGAAGAACTCGAGTCGCTTCATGTCCACACTGTCATCCCTAACATTGAATGCGCCGAGGGCGCGATACGCCTGCTGAAATATCTAACGGGATTCTAAGCCCCACGCTCGCCCCTGTCCAGATCGAATAGGAAAAGCGAGCGATTCCCTGCTGGCGCCCCCGCGCTTGACACGCTCACCCCTGTCCCGGTCCGCCCCTTTTCACCCACCAGCCAACCAGCATCCAGGCCGTCAGCAGCATCAGACAGAACTGCGGCAGCAGGTCGCCAGTGCGGGCATAAACCGTCGGCTGGGCACCCAGACCGACCTGACCAGAAACCTGCAGGGTTTCGAACAGCGGGGTCGACAGGGTAACCCCGCCACTCGGACTGACCAGCGCCGAAATCCCGGTATTGGCGGCCCGGGCGATCCAGATGCGGTTCTCTATGGCCCGGAAACGGGTCATGGCAAGCAGCTGGAGGGACGCTGGCGACCTGCCGAACCAGGCGTCGTTGGTAATATTGACCAGCAGATCACTCCCCTGCCGCACATAGTCGCGCGCAAGTTCCGGGAAAATGGCCTCGTAGCAGACCAGCACCCCGAGCAAATGGCCATCGAGACTCAATGGCCGGACCCGGCCGGCCGAAAAATCACCGACCCCGACCACCAGTTTATCGACAAAGCCGAGTAACCACCCCAGGGGAACATATTCGCCGAAGGGCACCAGATGAATTTTGTCGCTGCGGCCCAGAGACTCCCCCTGGGGGGAGAACAGGTAGGCGCTGTTGAAGTAGCGATACCCTCTGCCGGACGCTTCAGGCTCGTAGGCGGGACCGCCGACCAGCAGATATTTCTTCAGTTCCCGCGGAACAGCCCGGACCTGCCTGCTCAACGGATTCTCATCCTGCAGGTAGAAGGGTGCGGCCGCTTCCGGCCAGATGATCAGATCGATCCCCCCGGCGGCGGCCTGTGCGGAGAGGTCCCTGTATCGGTCAATGGTCTTCTGCCGCTGATCGGGATTCCATTTTATCGACTGGTCAATATTTCCCTGAACCAGAGCAACCCTGAGCTGGTCAGAACGCTGATCAGGGGTCGACGCCAAGCGCCAGTGGCCGTAACCGATATGACCGGCGAGCAGCAGCACAACCATGATCGCCGCCAGTTGCCCCCCCCTGCTCAGCGGAGACCTGAGCACTCCGGCCGCGGCGCAGTTAATCAGCAGCAGCAGCATCGACACGCCGTAGACCCCGGTCAGATCCGCAGCCTGAATCATCCAGGGCAGACTCTGCTGACTGTACCCGAGAAGGCCCCAGGGGAAACCGGAAAACAACTGACCGCGAAGATATTCCAGGGCGACCCAGATCACCGGCAGGGTGATGATCGAGGGAAGCCTCAGAACTGCCTCAAAGCGGCAACTCAACCAGGTCGAAGCGGCGCAAAACAGGGCAAGGTAGGTGACCAGCAGCAGGTGAGCAACCAGCGAAAAGAACGGGTTCAGCTGACCGTAGGTGGTCATGACAATATTGAGCCAGTAGAGCAGCGGCGCAAAAAAAGCAAAACCGGCCATAAAACCACTGGCAAATGGGCGTTTTGCCATAACCAGCAGCAAAGGAACCAGAGCGAACCAGGCGAGAAAAGGCAGGTCGGGTTGCGGAAAGGAGCAGGCCAGCAGCAGGCCGGAGCAGGCAGACCAGAGCAGGGTCCGATCAAGCAACGGGAGCCGGGCCATGCGAACTCTCATGCCGGGAGGAGTCCTCACCGGCGGAACGGATACTCAACTGTCGAATCGCGCGCTGATCTGCGAGGACGATCTGGATGATCAGGCCGTTAATCTGGAATTGTTCCCCCACATTCGGCACATGACCCAGATGTTCCACCAGATAACCGCCGACCGTATCGAATTTCTCCCGTTCTACCTCGAGGCCGAAGTGTTCTTCGAACTCCTCTATGGCGAGACGCCCATCCATCAGCACCGACCCATCCTCCTGAGGGATCAGCCACTCCTCTTCCAGGTCATATTCATCCATGATCTCACCGACGATCTCTTCAATCAGATCCTCGATGGTCACCAACCCGGAGGTGCCGCCGTACTCATCGATAACGATCGCAATATGGACCCGTCTCTGGCGAAACTCCTGAAGCAGTTCACTGACATTTTTCGATTCGGGAACAAGATAAGGCGGACGCAGGACTTCGTCGAGAGAGATCTCATCAAGAGGTTGCCCCCAGAACCTGAGCAGATCCTTGGCATAGACGAAGCCGATAATGTTGTCGTTGGTGTCCTGATAGAGGGGAATGCGTGAGTGCCCTGAGGAAATGACCGCGTCAAGCACTCTCGACAGGGGCGCCGCCCGGTCACAGCAGACCATGCTGGTCCTGGGCACCATGATTTCACGAACGATTGTCTCATCGAGTTCGAGGATCGACTGGAGCATCTCTCCTTCGTCTTCGTCGATGATCCCTTTCTGCTCCGAAGCGTCGATCAGTTCCTGCAATTCCTCTTCGGAGTTTGCCCCTGATCTTGCGGAAAAAAAACCTTTTAATTTTGCTGACCAGCCTGGTGAGTCGCCAGAATTGTCACTGTCCAAGCGTTGTTCCCTTTCTGCCTGAAAAAGCCCGCTACAGATAACCAGCGGGGCCGAGATAACTGTTCTGCAACGCAGAAAACAGCTCCTGTTCACGCGCTTCCATCTCCGCCGCCTGCTCGACAGTGCCCCGTTCGTGGTCAAAGCCAAGCAGGTGCAGGATACCATGCAACAATAAAAAAATCAGCTCGTGCTCAAACGGGATCCCCGCCTCCTTGGCATCTTCGGCCGCCCGTTCAGCAGAAATCACCACATCCCCCAGCAGCAGTGGATGCACCCCGCCCCCCTCGCCTTCCTGCATGGCAAACGAGATAACATTGGTAGGACGGTCCCGCTGCAGATAATCACGATTGATCTCCCGAATCGCTCCATTGTCGACGATCAGAACCGACAGTTCAGCGTCAGGACATCCCAAGTCGCTTAAGATCTTCCGCGCTATCCGGCGCATCGGGCGCTTCAGGATTTTCTGCTTTCTTTGCCGATTCTCGATTTGTATTTTCATTGTCGTTCCCGCTCTCCGGCTCCTTTTCCCGCTCGATATGGACCGGCTCTGGGTAATCGACCCGGTGATGAAAGGTACCCGCCAGAACCATATTGAAACTCTTGGCAATCAGGTGCAGATCCTTCAGGGTCAGCTCACATTCATCCAGCTGGCCATCGATAAAAATATTATTGATCAACTTCTGCACCATCCCCTGAATCCGTGCCGGAGTCGGATCGGTGAGGGTCTTACTGGCCGCCTCGATCGCATCGGCCAGCATAATCAGGGCCGCTTCACGGGTCTGCGGCTTCGGCCCGTGATAACGATAATCCCGCTCGTCGATCTGCTGGACCCCCGGGTCTGCCTGGCTCTTGGCCCGGTCATAGAAAAACTTGATCAGTGACGTCCCATGGTGCTGCTGGATGATATCGACGATCTCATTGCCAAGCTTGTGTTCGCGGGCCATCTCCACCCCGTCCTTGACATGGGACGTCAGTACCAGGGCGCTCATCGAGGGCGCCAGCTTGTCATGCCGGTTCCGTTGACCGCCCGAGTTCTCAATAAAATAAAGAGGTTTCCTGATCTTGCCGATATCGTGATAGTAGGCGGCCACTCTGGCCAGCAACGGATTGGCGTTGATGGCCTCGGCCGCTGCCTCGACCAGGTTGCCGACCACGATGGAGTGATGATAGGTTCCCGGCGCCTGAACCATCAGCTCGCGCAGCACCGGTGAGTTCATGTTGGCCAGCTCGAGAAGTTTGACATCGGTGGTGTATTTAAAGCCGGACTCGATCAGCGGAATGATCCCGTTGACGATCATGGCACTGAACAGGCCGCCGAAGAGCCCCATGCATAGCTTGTAGACCAGTTGCACCTCAAGCGAGCGCCCAGCCATGAAATGGATACCGATCAGCAGTCCTGCATTGGCCAGCGCCACCCAAAGACCGGCCCGGTAAAGGGTCGAACGCTCCTTGCAATAACGGACTCCGTGGGCACCGACCAGGCTGCTGGTAAGGGCGTAGAGGGCCATGACCAAGCTGTTGCCGAACAGAATCCCGACCAGCAGAGAACTGCAGATTGAAAATATCAGGGCGGACTCTGAGTTCAGCACGATCCGCACCAGCATCGCCCCCAAAGCGAAGGGAATCGCATAGAAATAACTGGACGAATCGATATAGGCGAAGGTGCTTTCGAGCCCGGTGGCGATAAAGATAGCCACCTTGATCAGGACAAACAGGCCGACAAAAACCAGTGAGAGAAAGAGCAGATCACGGGAATCGGGGCGGAACTTGCGGATATTGATCAGCGAAAAATGATAACTGGCGTAGATCAGCAGCAGCATACAGAGCATCAGGCCGAAGGCCGTCTGAGCCCCGCGGTTGTCGCGGCCCAGATCACGCAATGCTCTGAGCTTGGAGATCTGAGCCGTGGTCACCCGTTCTCCCTCGCGGACGACCATTTCTCCCTTTTTGATCTGGAACAACACCGGCGTCACATCATTCCAGGCCTGTTGCCGACGGATTTCCGTCTCCTGCTGATTGTAGGTGAGACTCGGCCGCAGTTGCTGGCGCATCAGCTTGATCAGGGTTTTCTGCTGGGAAACGGAGAGACCGGTCAACTCAGCAAGCATCGTGTCGGCCTGCTTGAGAGCCTCCTCAAGTCCGACAACATCGGCAACATCGGTACGTACCGTTTCAGACTGGTCCTGCAGGTTGCGCACCACGATCCCCTGCGCCCTGTCGGTCTCGAATAGTTGACGGTTGGCGACGATCTGCCGGACAAAGACCCGCTGCAGGACCCTTGCAATCTCCTCACTCAGAGGATCATCCAGCGGAAGGGCCTGAAGGGCCTGGAGTTCGGCATCGGTCAGTAACAGACCGAAGGCCTCTTCAACCCGGGCCTGAAAAGCCTCCAGGTCCTGCGGGCTTTGCTCAACGCCGGCCTGGGTTCTGATCAGGGCCAGTCCCCGCTTGACCCGCTCGGCCGCAAGCCGGCCGGCGGCGAAATCGAAATCATAGAGCGGCAGCACCGCCTCACGAGCCTCATCACGCTTAGCCGCCGTGAGTGGCTTGTCTTCAATCAGCAGATCTCGGGGGGATTTGATGTCCCGCGACGCAATATCACCCGGGGCATAGTAGTCGGGGATGAACCCCCCCTTGGGAACAATGATCAGGGTCACCAGCAGACAGACGGCGGTGAGCAGAAAAATCCCCAGGGATTGCTTGCTGATCTTGGGCTCACCCTGGCCATTGCCACCAAACAGTGCCGTGCGGCGCCGGCGAACCTTCTCTTTTTCGTTTTTATTCATAGAGCCATTGATTGGGCGGCCGTCGTCTGAGTCAGCGACGAACGCGGATTTCAGTTCTTGCGTGAGCGGGGCTTGAGAACCCGCTTGTCGGCCACCTGGTAAGCACGCACGATAGCCTGCACAATGGGATGACGAACAACATCCACGTCACTGAAATAATTGAAAAATATACCCTCAGTCCCTTCCAGGACATCAATCGCGTGCAACAACCCGGACAGATTGTCGGTCGCCAGATCGATCTGCGTGACGTCTCCGGTGACCACGGCCCGGCTGCCGAACCCGAGGCGGGTCAGAAACATTTTCATCTGTTCGATGGTCGTATTCTGCGCTTCATCGAGAATCACGAAGGCATCATTCAGCGTCCGTCCCCGCATAAAGGCCAGCGGAGCGACCTCGACGACACCGGTCTCCACCAGGTTTCTGGCGCGTTCAAGGTCGAGCATGTCATAAAGTGCGTCGTACAGCGGACGCAGATAGGGGTTGACCTTCTCCTCCAGCCCGCCGGGGAGAAAACCAAGCTTTTCACCGGCCTCCACCGCCGGTCGGACCAGCAGGATCCGGCTGACCTCCTTGCGCATCAGGGCGGCAACCGCCATCGCCATCGCCAGGTAGGTTTTCCCGGTCCCGGCCGGACCGATGCCGAAGGCCACGTGATTCTGCCGAATACCGTCGATATAGGTTTTCTGGGCCAGGCTCTTCGGCGCGATAATCTTGTTGCGTGCGGAAATAAAAATCGTGTCGAGGAAGATATCCTTGAGGCGGGTCGAAGAGTCCTCCGAGAGGATACGGATTGCATAATCGATATCCTGGGGGTAGAGCGGCATCCCCTCACGAAGCAGCACGCTCAACTCTTCCAGCAGGCGCATTCCGACCTGAACCTGGGACACTTCGCCGGTCAGGTGCAGAACGGTCCCCTTGCTCCCGACTTTGATGCCGAGAATCCGTTCAATCAGCTTGAGATGTTTATTCTGCTGGCCGAACAACTGACCGGCCAGGGCCGCGTCGCCAACATCAAATCGTCCACCTGGACTCATGGGCAATGCTTCCTGAAATTCATCAAAGTAGACACAAGGCGAAACCTATCACCATCGCGCCGGAAAAGCAATCATCACGCGGCAGGGCTCGACGCCACATTTCCCCGGTCCTGCAACATCAGCTTGTCGCAGCAACGACAATAGGGTATAAGGCGTGACACAGAGAAGCAAGAGCCATCAACAAGGACGAAGAACGGGGAAGACATGAGCGAAGACAGTAAAAAAGTGATCTATTCGATGATGCGGGTCAGCAAATCCTACAACAAGCAGCCGATCATTAAGGACATTTCGCTGTCCTATTTCTATGGCGCCAAGATCGGGGTCCTCGGCCTCAACGGTTCGGGAAAAAGTACTCTGCTGAAGATCATGGCCGGTGTCGACAAAGATTTCAACGGTGAAGCGGTCCTGTCCGAAGGCTACACTGTCGGCTACCTGGAACAGGAACCGCAGCTGGACGAGAGCAAAACCGTCCGTGAAATCGTTCAGGAAGGGGTTCAGGACATCGTCGACCTGCTGGCCGAATTCGAGGAGATCAATAACGCCTTTGCCGATCCCGATGCGGACATGGACCAGCTGATCACCCGCCAGGGCGAGGTTCAGGACCAGCTGGATGCCAATGATGCCTGGGATCTGGATTCGCGCCTGGAGCTGGCCGAGGAAGCGTTGCGCTGCCCGCCTCCGGAGACCCAGATCAAGGTCCTCTCCGGCGGGGAGAAGCGTCGCGTCGCGCTCTGCCGTCTGCTCCTGCAGAAACCGGACATCCTGCTGCTCGACGAACCGACCAACCATCTCGATGCAGAAACCGTTGCCTGGCTGGAGCAGCATCTGCAGCGCTACCAGGGCACGGTTATCGCGGTGACCCACGACCGATATTTTCTCGACAATGTAGCGGGCTGGATTCTGGAACTGGATCGCGGCCAGGGTATCCCCTGGAAAGGCAACTATTCCTCCTGGCTGGAACAGAAGCAGGAGCGACTGCGCCGCGAAGAGAAGGCCGAAAGCGCCCGCCAGAAGACCCTGGAACGCGAACTTGAATGGATCCGCATGTCACCAAAAGGCCGGCAGGCCAAAAGCCAGGCCCGGATCAATGCTTTCGACAAGCTCGTCAATGAACAGTCGGAACGGAGCCAGCGCGGGCTGGAGCTCTATATCCCGCCGGGACCGCGCCTCGGCAACACGGTCATCGAAGTCGCCGAAGTCAGTAAGGGCTATGCCAACCGGCTGCTGGTTGAGAACATGAACTTCGCCCTGCCGCCGGGGGGGATAGTCGGCATCATCGGACCCAACGGTGCCGGCAAATCGACCCTCTTCAGGATGCTTGCCGGCCAGGAGCAGCCTGACAGCGGCAGCATCAAGGTCGGCGAAACTGTCAAACTCGGCTACGTTGATCAGGGGCGGACCCTCGACCCGGACAAAACCATCTGGGAAGAGATTACCGGAGGGGCAGAGATCCTTCAGCTCGGCACCCAGCAGGTCAATTCGCGCGGCTATGTCTCCCGCTTCAACTTCTCCGGCAGTGATCAGCAGAAGAAAGTCGGAGTTCTCTCCGGGGGCGAGCGCAACAGGGTCCATCTGGCCAAGGTCCTGCGTGAAGAAGCCAACGTCCTGCTGCTTGATGAGCCGACCAATGACCTCGATGTCAACGCCATCCGGGCTCTGGAAGATGGCCTGGAAAACTTTCCCGGCTGCGTTGTCGTCATCAGCCATGACCGCTGGTTCCTCGACCGGATTGCCACCCACATCCTCGCGTTTGAGGGGGACAGCCAGGTGGTCTGGCACACCGGCAACTACACGGAGTATGAGGAAGACAGAAAGCGCCGGCTCGGCCGGGACGCCGACCAGCCCCACCGGATCAAATACCGGGACCTGACCCGCCAGTAATTGCGCAAAAAAGGGGCCGTCTGAATGCCAGACGGCCCCTTTTCCTGTCCGTTCTGCGGTCCCCGGGCTGCTGCCCAGCTCAGGCGGCGGCGAAGACCCGGTTGACGAAATCCCGCAGTTCCACCGAATCATCCTCCTGCAAACCAATAAACTGGACACCAAAGCCGACCGGAAGTGGCGAAACCTTGCTTTGCGGGTTGACCCAGGCCACCCTGCCCTTGGCCTTGATCAGCCGATCAGGGAATTTCGGCAGTGAGAAGACCAGATCAATCACCTCCCCCGGGTCGACCTGTTCACCTGCGGCAACAAACAGTCCTCCCATGCTCAGGTTGGAACTGGCCCCGCCAATCGTCCTTTTGGCGACCTTGCAGGAGACCTGACTGCGGAACGGAATCCGGACATGGCGGTGGAAAAATCTGGTCTTGGCGTCGTCCTCGTCCTGCAGGAATTCCTTGTTCTGAGTCACATAGTTGATTAACGCACCGACGATCCGCGGTTCGAAATGGGTGCCGCTGCCATCGCGCAGCAGGGCCAGAGCCCTGCCGACGGACATCGGTCCACGGTAATGGCGCTTGGCGGTAATCGCTTCAAAAAAATCGGCCACGGCGATAATCCGCGCACCAAGCGGGATCTCCTCCCCCTTCAGACCATACGGATAGCCGCTGCCGTCTATCTTTTCATGATGAGAGCCAGCGATCCGCGGAATCTGCATAAAGCTCCCTTCAAAGTTGATCTGCTCAAGAATTTCACGGGTTTTGCTCGGATGGGTCTCGACCATGGCCCGTTCATCTTCGGTGAGTTTGCCGTCCTTTTTCAGAATAAAATCCGGAACCCCGATCTTGCCATAATCATGCAACATCGCCGCGACCCGCACAACTTCGGTCTCTTCCGCAGTAAGCCCCAGTTCATGGCAGATGCCGACGCTGTACTTGGTCACCTTTTCCGAATGGCCCGCGGTGAGGAAGTCCCTGGCGTCGATGCTCGCGGAGAGCACCTGGAGGATTGAATTGAACTGCTGCGAACGCTGTTCCAGGAGTCGTGCATTGTGGATGCTGATGCCGATGATCGGGGCGACCCCCATCAGCAGGGCCATATCGCTTTTCAGCAGCGGTCGCTTGCTGCGGACGTTATCTACAGCCAGAAGGCCGATCGTTTCTCCGTCACAGGCAATCGGGCAACTGATAAAGGACAGGGTTCCCGTTTCGCGCAGCAGGGCCAGGACACCAGGCGAGAACGTCTCTTCGATCTCCTCAAGGTTATCGATCAGAAGGGGTTTCCTTTCGCGAAACGCCTGGATGAAGGCGCCTGAAACATCCGTCTGGTCGAGCCGCAGCTGAAACGCCTCCAGTTCGCTCAACAGATCATCCGCATAACCGAACGCCGACATCAGCGTCAACCGGTTCCGGTCCTCGTCCGCCAGGAGGATAGCCCCCCGGTCGAAATCGAGCCGTTCCTGCAGAATCATGCTGACCGAAGCGAGAATGCTTTTAACATCTGCCTTGTTACTGATGACCTGGCCGATTTCCGCGGCCAGCTGCGAATTATTGTAATTGATGTTCAGCTGATCGATCAGACTTTCCGTCGAATCCTGAAGATTTTTCACGCTGGTGCGGAGTTCCCTTTTTTCCAGGCTGTCAACCCACAGGGCCAGCGACAGCCAGGCCAGCGCCGACCCGCCCAGCAGCCAGAGCATGACACTCACCGGGGCGGTCACCAGTCCGGCCAGGTTGACGACAATAAAGGCCGGCAGGGCAAAATTACGCACCCGGGCCCACAGTGCCGACCGCCGCTCTTTCCAGGTGATCAGATAGCGGCACCTCGTATCACCGTCAAAGAGACACTCGGGATGACGGATCACCGGTGCATCGATGTTCAACCGCGCAGCAACCGTCTGCAAAAATCCGATCCGGTTTTCACAGTGGTGCGGCTGTTCCGCGACCCCGTTGGCGGGGACCACGCAGACCTCAACCTCACCCTGGCCAAGCATCCTGGTTTGATATTCAACCGACCGGGTGAAGTTGCGGGTCATCTTGCTGATCAGGCTGAACGCCTTGGCCGGACTGATCAGGCCGAGGACATGCTGCCGCATGCTGCCGAGGGCCTCCGGGGACGCCGCATAGCGACCGGCGTCACGGGACAGTTTTTCGTTGCCGGTGAGCTGAACCAACCGCGCCACGAAGCGATCGATCTGCGTCTGGCTGAACCAGTGGCCGGGATCCGCCACCTCATATGGCTTCATATCCACTTCGGCGAGCAGACGGCCGATGTCGATGTGGGGATACTCCGCCTTGACCAGCTGCAAAAAAATGTCAGCGATCCTGCTGTTATAGATGGGTAGTCCGCCGTCTGTGGTCGAATACATGCGATTCATTCCTGAAAATCATATCTCTTTTAGCAACTTTTCACAAAATTCAAAGTAGGGGTCGGTGTTCTGACAGTCCAGAACCCAGAGCAGGTAACTTTTCTCCACCGCCAGCCGGTTTTGTTCCGCGTAGCTTCTCGGGAAGAGCAGAACCGCCGGTTCCTCCAGCTCGAACTTGACCGACAAAAGTGCCAGCATCAGCTCAAGGGTCTCCTTCGGCAGATCCTCCTGGTCGAGGACAATCACCTTGATGCTGTTGGTCAGGCTCGCAAAGTCAAGCCCGGGGTCAGACAGGTTGACCAGAATCAGCGCCTTGAGTTCACCGTCTTTCTTCAGGGAGTAGAGATAACGCTCCCGCTTGAATCCGAGCGCGCGGAACCGCTCCTGCAATTCATCAGAGGAGTCGCCTGACGGGACGAGGTCAAGCGCCTGGAGCATCAAACCTCCCGAGACCTGCTCATAATAGCTCTGCAGCTCTTCCAGTTCCTGCACCTCAGTCCGGGTCAGGCTCCAGGGCTCCGCCAGGTCCCATGGCCGGTCAAAGTTCTGCCGGAAATGGAAATAGGCAAACGCATCGACGGAACAGCTCTTCCTGTTCCGACAGTATTCGGCAACCCCGCCGAAGACCCGCTGTGGAAAGCGGTTTTCTGGCTGATAGTAGCACATCACATAGCGCATGTGCGCCGAGTAAAGGTTGTGCGAGTCGTTGATCGAGCGGCCGATCTGGCGCAGTACCATCAATCCAGCCCGCTTCACTTCAGACCTGATCGCGGTATGATGGTGCAGCAGCCAGCTGTTCGTGTACATCCTGAGCATTGCGATATGACCCAGAATGGCGCCATTTTCACGATAGGTGAAGTGACGGGCCACCTCGGGGTTTTCCGTGTAGAGTTTTTTGCAGATCTCCTGATAGGCCTGTTTGTGGGGCACGATTGCGGAATACTTCTGCGGATACATAAACCCGGTCTCAAAAAAGAACTTCCACAGGGCGTCCGGATCTTCGCGCTGTCCCAGGTAGGCATTGCCATCCCAGAGCTGCTGAAGAATCGACACCAGCCTACCATGATCGGCCAGCCCCATATCGAGGAAAGCCAGTCCGGACAGCTTCATGCCGTGTCCATTCTCATTGAAGGGCCGCTGATAAACGACCTGGGCCTGGCAACTGAATTGCTTGCTGTCAGCGAAGACCAGCTGCAGTTCCGGGATCAGCAGGCCCGGGAACAGAAGGGCTTCCTGATTCGGCTCCTTGACCGAAACCCCCGATCCGGAAAGATCATGTGTCTTCAGCTCGGTTCTTTGTCCGGTCAGAGGATGATCGAACAGCACCCGGGGAGACGGCACAAGCGTTTCCCGGTTACTGCGATAATGCTTTGGTTTGAAACGCTGAATACGTTTCGCCAGAGGCGCCAGCAGGAGGGTATTGTCCCGTCCGGGTGACCTCCTGATAAAGCGACAGGAGCCCGAATAGCGGGTCTGCTCTTCATATTGCAACAGCACCACAGCGGAAGCGTCCTGATTGATCCAGGAAAGCATCTGGGGAGGCTGGAGGATCAGTTCAACCTCGAAGGCATCCGGCGTAAAATTGATCAATTGCCCGTGGAACAGGATTCCGTTCTGCACAACCTGAACCCTGACATTATCGCAGTGGTGACGCTTGCTGGCGCGCAGATGGATCTCGCTGCAGGATTCCGGCAAAGCGAAAGACACGCGCTCGGCATCCATGTGCAACAATGCGGGTCGCACCAGAAACAGCTTGTTGCCATCATTGACCAGCAGATTTTTCAGAAGATATGTGCCGAGGTTCTCCGGCAAGTCAGCCTGTTCATCCCAGCGGCAGTCAAGAGTTCCACCGAGGCAGGGTTGAGGGTGGGCGGACAGGGTTAACAGATGGCGATAGCGGGGATGCTGGAGGTTGACCAGGAGAGTCTGATCTTTGAAATTCAGATAGTTCAGGTGATTGACCAGCGCCTTGCGGCTGAGCGTATGCTCGCGGTCGGAGTATGAATTCTCATGGGCTGGATGCGGAACCGTTCCAGTCATATCCCTCTCTCGGTACATGCATGAACCTCAACAGCCACAACCTGGCCAATCTCAAGACAGAGATTAGATTATGCTAAATTATCATATAATTTCACCATAACTATAGCCCCATTCTGCTGCAAGGTAAAGCCTTAAGTGATCAACAACTCTTATAAAACTCCGGATCATCGCGCCCAGGACGTTTTTAACCGTCTGCAGAAGGACTGAAGTCGCTGCCGGGGGTCGAGGACCGGGAAACAAACTAATGACCGGTAAATATTTCCGGCATTTCTTTATTTTTTTGATGTGCTTTTATTATTTTCTTATTGACAAATAAAATAGTCATTATATTCTTTGGATGGAGCAACGAACCTTGCCTCCCTTGCTGGCACGTAGATCAACCCGTAGCGCGTACCTCGAAAAGGACCGAAACGATGAAACAGATATATTCCGACAATTCAGTCTCTATCGGCCGAACCCCACTGGTTCGGCTCAATCGGATCATCCCGGATAACGGGGCGACGGTGGCAGCGAAAATCGAGGGGCGCAACCCTGCCTACTCGGTCAAATGTCGCATCGGCGCTTCAATGATCTGGGACGCCGAGGAGAGAGGACTGCTCGGCCCGAACCGGGAGATAATCGAACCGACCAGCGGCAATACCGGCATCGCGCTGGCGTTTGTCGCTGCCGCGCGGGGCATTCCGATCACCCTGACCATGCCCGAAACCATGAGCATCGAACGACGCAAGGTGCTCAAGGCGCTCGGTGCGAACCTGGTCCTGACGCCAGGATCGCAGGGGATGGCCGGGGCCATCTCCCAGGCTGAAGGGATCGCGGCATCAAATCCAGACCGCTACCTGCTGCTTCACCAGTTCAAGAATCCGGCCAACCCGGCCATCCATGAAAAAACCACCGGTCCGGAGATCTGGGATGATACCGATGGCGAAATCGATGTTCTGATCTCGGGGGTCGGGACCGGCGGGACCATCACCGGGGTCTCACGATACATCAAAAACACCCGAGGCAAAAAAATCATCTCGGTTGCCGTCGAACCGAAGGACAGCCCGGTCATCAGCAATCGCCTCGCCGGGGAAGTCCTGCAGCCGGGTCCGCACAAGATCCAGGGGATCGGGGCCGGCTTCATCCCGGACACTCTGGATCTCGATCTCATCGACCGGGTCGAACAGGTCAGCAACGAGGAAGCGATCGAATACGCCCAACGCCTGGCCCGTGAAGAAGGAATCCTCGCCGGCATCTCCTGCGGCGCAGCGGCCGCGGTGGCGGCCCGACTTGCCGCCCTGCCGGAATTCAAGGGGAAGAACATGGTGGTCATCCTCCCGGACTCGGGCGAACGCTACCTGACCAGCGTCTTATACGAAGGCCTGCTCTAGTCTGAGGGAGCAGAAGGCAAACTGACACGGGCTGCCGCAACCAGGAGCAGCCGGAATTTACGTCTATATCGAGAGTGGTGGAGGGACAGGCCCTGCGAAACCACAGCAACCGGTCGATCTGTCGGCGAGGTGCTAATTCCTGCTCCGGATATCCCGGAGAAAGATGCAGACGGAGGCAGGACATCAGAGCGAACGCGTTCTCCAGCCCCTTCTGATCGATTCGAGAAGGGGCTTTTGCGTCCCGCAAGGAGAAGCGATGAAACTCCAGACCACCCAGGAAACCGAGCTGGTCCAGATCGGCGTCGGTCGAGATGAAGCGACCGGTGCGATCAGCGTGCCGATCTACCCCAGCGCGACCTACCGGCACCCGGCCCCAGGAGAGAGCACCGGCTACGACTACACCCGCTCAGGCAACCCGACCCGTCAGACCCTGGAGGAAGGGCTGGCCCACCTGGAAGGGGGCAGCCGCGCGCTGGCCTTCGCCTCGGGGATGGCTGCGCTGACCACCTTTTTTCTGCATTTCTCAAGTGGCGATCACATCATCGTCAGCGAGGATCTTTACGGCGGCACCTATCGGGTTCTCGACCAGATCTTCGCCGATTTCGGCCTGAGAGCCAGCTACGTCGATACCACCAGCAGCGTTCATGTCGCCAAAGCAATCGGGCCGAACACACGCGCGCTGCTGGTCGAGACTCCGGGCAACCCGCTGCTCGGCGTCGCCGACCTGGACCAGCTCGGGCAGCTGTGCCGCAGCCGTAATCTGCTGTTCGCGGTCGACAACACCTTCATGACGCCGATCTTGCAGCGCCCCTTTGAATTCGGCGCCGACGTGGTCCTGCACAGCGGCACCAAGTATCTTGGCGGGCACAGCGACCTCTGCAGCGGCGTACTGGTGACCCGGGAGCAGCAACTGGGTGAGCGCTTCTATTTTCTGCAGAACTCCACCGGGGCCGTCCTGCCGCCCCAGGACAGCTGGCTGCTGATCCGCAGCCTGAAAACCCTGCCCCTGCGCATGGAGCGCCACTGCCAAAACGCGGCCCGGATTGCCGCATGGCTTGAAAGCCATCCCGCGGTCGTGCAAGTCTACTATCCCGGCCTGCCCAGCCACCCCGGCCATCAGCTGACCAGGCGCCAGTGCAAAGGTTTTGGCGGGATGATCTCTTTCCGGGTCGCAACGCCCGCGCATGCCCGGCAGGTTCTCGAGCGCCTGCGGCTGATCTCCTTCGCCGAAAGTCTCGGCGGGGTCGAATCGCTGATGACCCTGCCGGCGGTCCAGACCCACGGGGATATCCCCAGGCAGGATCGCGAGCGACTCGGCATCTGCGAGAGCCTGCTCCGCCTTTCGGTTGGAATTGAAACCGTGGATGATATTATTGCTGACCTGGATCAGGCACTTAGCTGAACCGTGCCTTTCTCTGATAAAAAAGGACGAAATCATGAGCGACCGCAACTACCGCCCCGCCACCCTGCTGGTTCATCAGGGGCGTGACCGCGACCCGGCCACGGGCGCCTCGGCGATCCCGATCTACCAGGCCTCGACCTACCATCACCAGGGCGGCGAACCGGGGGAGTACGACTATGCCCGCTGCGGCAACCCGAGTCGCGACCAGGTCGAGGAAGCGATCGCCCTGCTCGAAGGAGGCGTGCGCGGCTTCGCCTTCGCATCGGGCATGGCGGCCACCGGCAGCGCGCTGTCGCTGCTGCAGAGTGGTGACCACCTGCTTGCGTCCCACGACCTCTACGGCGGCAGCTGGCGCTACCTGACCGGAGTGCTGCCCCAGCAGGGCATCACGGTCGATTTCGTCGACACCACCGACCCGGACAAGGTCGCCGCGGCGATCACTCCGCGAACCCGTGCGCTGTTCCTGGAGACCCCCTCCAACCCGTTGTTTCAGATCACCGATCTGCGCGCCATGGTCGCCATCGCCAAACAGCACCAGCTGCTCACCCTGCTCGACAACACCTTCATGACCCCGCTGCTGCAGCATCCGCTCGCACTCGGCATCGACGTGGCGATCCACAGCGGCACCAAGTTTCTCGGCGGGCACAGCGACCTGCTCGCCGGGCTGGTAACCACAGCAGATCCGGATCTGGCAAAGAGGATCAAGTACTTCCAGAATGCCTTCGGTGCGGTCCTCGCACCCTTCGACTGTTTCCTGCTGGCGCGCGGCATCAAGACCCTCAAGCTGCGCCTCGCAGCGGCAGAGCAGAATGCCGGTGAACTGGCGCAGAGGCTGAGCGAGCACCCCGCCGTTGCGCAGGTGCTCTATCCCGGTCTGGCCGGCTTCCCCGGCCGAGAGCAACACTTCGCCCAGGCCGAAGGACCCGGGGCGATCATCTCCTTCGAACTGAAAGAGAACGAGCAGGTCAAAGCCCTGCTCAACGGCGCAAGGCTGCCGATCGTCGCACCCAGCCTCGGCGGCGTCGAGACGATCCTCACCCACTGCTGGAGCATGTCGCATGCCGCGGTCCCGGCAGCGGAGAAGCGGGCAATCGGCATCCGCCCGACCCTGCTGAGAATTTCGGTTGGAATCGAAGATATCGAGGACATCTGGGAGGACCTCTCCCGGGCGCTTGGCTGACAGCCCCTACATCCTAACGAAAGGGATCTTCAGCTTGCTGATCATCGGGCGGATGATGTCGTTAGATACAGGGCTGAGCAAAGCCACCCACGCAACGAAATGATCGGCCAATGTATGCGGACACTGACTGAGGCATGGCGTTTTAGCAGTGCCCTCAGCCCCCAGGACCGAAGGCACTGCCGACATAATCAGCAACAACCTGCAGGAAATAGGTGTTTGCCGCTGTTGCACCGGCTGATCAGGTGGTCAGCTCTGCGGCGAACGCTGCGACCACCCGCCTGCGCAATGCCTCAATTTCATCTGGAGTATAAGGGACCGTCTCGCCAATTCCCCAGATCGGCTTCGGCCAGGCGGGATCGCTCCGGTAGCGGACAATATGGTGCACATGGAGTTGCCTGACCACGTTGCCCAGCGCGGCAACATTCAACTTTTCCGCCGCGTAGACCTCCTCAAGCCAGCCGGAGAGGAGTGCGGATTCCTCCCAGAGCAGCTCCCGCTGAGCGGGAATCAACTGGTGCAGTTCACTGACATTTTCAACCTGAGGGACAAGAATAAACCAGGGATAGGTTTTGTTGTCGGTCAGCAGCAGCCGGCAAAGCTGGAAGCAGCCGAGATCATGGCAATCGTTCTGCAGGATCGGATCAACCTGGAACATAGAGAGCTCCTTGTCTTGTATAGAGTGCGGGCGGTGTCATACTGGGAAGACAGGGGGGACTTCGCCCCTAGCCCTTCCGGGTAATCCGCCAGCAATTATGAATCCTGGGATTCCGCTCGAAATCGGGCGGGATCGTCCTGCCGGTAATCTCCTCGATGTCAAGCTCAGGCAGCGCCTGCGTATCCATCTTGAACGTCCTGGCATTGTTGGAAAAGATCAGCACCCCCCCGGGGCTGAGCAGCCGGGAGGTCTTCTTTAGCAAATCGACGTGATCCCGCTGGACATCGAACGTCCCTTCCATCCCTTTCGAATTGGAAAACGTCGGCGGATCGAGGAAAATCAGGTCGTAACCCGGCTCAGCCTGTTCCAGCCAGCTCAGGCAGTCGGCCTGAATCAGTCGATGAACGGCAGAGTCGAAACCGTTGAGGGACAGGTTTCTCCGCGCCCAGTCCAGATAAGTGCGCGACATGTCCACGGTGGACGTCTCGATGGCACCACCCATCGCAGCATGCACGCTGGCCGCCCCGGTGTAGCCGAACAGGTTGAGAAAGCGCTTCCCTGCGGCCATCTCCTGCAACAGCTGCCGCGTGGCCCGATGGTCGAGAAACAACCCGGTGTCGAGATAATCGCTCAAATTGACCAGGAAGCGGCAGTTGCCCTCAGTCACCTCCAGCAGTTCACCGCGCTTGTCGATTTTTTCGTACTGACTGGTCCCCTTCTGCCGCCGCCGCACCTTGACGTGGATCCGGGCTTCGTCAATCTCAAGAACCTGCTGCAGAGCGGCCACGACCTCCCGCAAACGCCCCTCGGCCTTTTCCGGTGGAATCTCTTTCGGCGGCTGATATTCCTGAAGATGCACCTGGTCGGCGTAGATATCGACCGCCACGGCGTATTCCGGCAGATCGGAATCGTACAGTCGATAGCAGTCGAGTCCTTCACGTGTGGCCCACCTTGCCAGCTTCTTCCGGTTCTTGCGCAGCCGGTTGGCAAACATCTCCGCTGCGGGGGAGAGCTGGCGGATAGCTGATTTGCGGCCCGCACCTTCGGCCAGGGATTGCCAGCGATTTTCCGGCCCCAGCTCAAACTGCAGCAGCTGACACTTGATGGCCCCGTTGTAGAGAGTATGAATTTTCCCCGCACGCAACCCGATGGAGCGGCCGAGATTGGTGTTGGAGGTAATCACGGCAGCCCGCCAGCCGGCAAAGTGACTCGCCATCCGCTCGCCGAGCCGGTTGTAGACAGTCCGCAGTTCCCGCTCATCCCCCAGCCGTTCGCCGTAGGGCGGATTGGCGACGATCAGACCGGTACGGCTGCCGGGAGGGGGAACCAGCCCACCGATCGCGCGTTTTTCGAAATGAACCTGCTTGTCGATTCCGGCCTGTTCGGCATGCTGCCAGGAGGTCCTGATCGCCCGTGAATCGGTGTCGTAACCGGCGATCGAGCGAAGTTTC
This sequence comes from Desulfuromonadales bacterium, assembly GCA_032251255.1. Classification (GTDB taxonomy): domain Bacteria; phylum Desulfobacterota; class Desulfuromonadia; order Desulfuromonadales; family Geopsychrobacteraceae; genus BM509. Next base: position 7,337 of record JAVVDY010000021.1, on the reverse strand, counting down.
CGCTGCAAGCCTGCTGCCTTGCGCTGCGTCGCTTCTTCGACCAGAGGTTGCCAGTCAGACTCCTGAAACTGCAGCCAGCCGAAAAAACCGAAGTAATCGCGGAGCAGCCCGGGGGCACTGTCGGTGGCCATCAGCGCTGCTTCCACCGGCAGCGTTCCCGAGCCGCACATCGGGTCGATCAGTGCGCCTCCCTGCGAGACCACCTCCGGCCAGCCCGCCCGGATCAGGATCGCCGCGGCCAGATTCTGCTTAAGCGGCGCGTGGATGCCGTCAAGCCGGTAGCCGCGCCGGTGCAGGCTGGATCCGGACAGGTCGAGAGCCAGGGTCGCCTGGTCGCGGTGCAGATAGAGGTTGAGCCGCAGATCAGGTTTTTCCAGATCGATGGACGGCCGCGCTCCCGAACGCTCGCGAAACTGGTCAACGATGGCATCCTTGACCTTGAGCGCGGCGTAGTGCGAATGGGTGATCTGCGATTGACTGACACTGCAGTCGATCGCCAGGCTTCCCTCTGCAGCAGAGTGCTCGGCCCAGTCGATCGCCCGCACCCCGTCATAAAGCTGCTCCGGGCTGGCGGCGGCAAACTCACCCAGCGGGTAAAGAACCCGACTGGCCAGACGTGACCAGAGACAGACCCGATAAGCGGTCGAGAGGGTTCCACAGAAGTAAACCCCGGCCCGCGCCTCGCGTACATCTGCCGCCCCGAGCTCTATCAGCTCGTTGACCAGAAGCGGCTCAAGACCGCGGGCTGCGGTAGCAAAAAATTGATGTTGCTGCATGATGTTTGTGACTTTCTTGAGCAGAAGAAAAACCCTCAGCGCAGTGCGGAGAAAAGCGCACGAATTCTCCCTCAGGGATCCTCTTTGCACTCTCCCCGGTCTCTGGAAGAATTCGCTTGTAGACGCTTAAATCCGGTGCAGCTCCAATGCCGCAGCCCCCAGGTCAGTGTTGGCTGATTCGAGTGCAGCTTCTCCGGCCAGCACGGAAATCGCGCTGTCGGCGCTGCCCTGCTGCAAATAGGTCTGCGCTGCCTCGATCAGCGACTGCCGATCCACCTTCAGCAGGTGTCCCCGCAGCTGGTTGCGCATCTCCAGGGTTAACCCCTGGCGCCGGTTGGCGAACTCATGGGCCGCCTGCCCCGAGGGAGACAGGGGGCGATCCAGATCGCTGAACACGGCAAGGATCGCCTCCTTGATCATTTCATCCGAGAAGGCTCCGGAAAGCAGCCAGGCAACGGCGTCATCATAAACCTTGAGGGTTCGCAGAATATGCGGATCCCGGTAGGAAAGCATCGAAAAGAGCCCGGATTCGGCGTTGTAGCTGGCCATCCCTCCATATGCTCCGCCCTTTTCGCGGATTTCCCGGTGCAGATACTCGGCCCGCAGCAGCTTGGCCATGACCATCAGAGGGGCGGTATGCTGATGGCTGTAGGGCACGGCTCTGAACACCTTGGTGACGTAGGAGACCGGAATCGACCAGACCCAGCCCTGGCGTCTCGATGCGTTCAGGGGCAGATCACCATTCTGAACGCTTGCACCGGGGGTTTCCGGCAGTCGCGCCAGGAAGCCTTCCAGCGGCGCCCGGAACGCTGGGAAATTTTCCTCTTCGATCGTCACCGCAACCTGCAGACCGTTTCTGCGGAACAGTGCAGTGGCAATCTGCCGCATCCGCTCCGCCAGATCCTGCAACTGTTCGACCGGCTGTTCCGCCTGCTTCGCCACCATCGACACCTGCTCGAGACCGGACCAGAGTTCACGCATCCGGGCCACCGGGGAGAGGCAGGCAGCCGCAGTGCGTGCTGCATAGGTATGCCCTGAAGCGGGGACGGAATTCTCCAGCGATACCTTGATCTGGTTGAGGACCGTGTACAGACGCTGCAGATCGGAGAAATCGGGAGCGAGGCAAACGTCGCCGATCAGCTCGAAGAGGGCCGGCAGGTTGCGCAACAAGGCCTTCCCTTTGAGCTGGATGCCGGCCTGGAAATTTTCCAGGGCATCGGGTGATTCCAGCAGCGAAGTCCTGGCCTGAATGCCGCCGGTTACCGCCTCCAATTGCTCCGCCATCTGCAGATAGTCCCTCTCCCCGGCGCCCACCTGGTTCAGCAGACTGCAGAAGATCGGCAGATACGGAAGCTGGCCTTCCGGCAGATGATCAACCGGAAGGTTCAGGGTGACATAGCCGATACCGTTGGTCGGCTGGTCGAACCAGGTCACCGGTACATCCTGGAGGAGTTCCTCGGTTGCGGCCACCGGTCGCTCCTCCCGGTCGATATCATCCAGCTCCAGGGTCGGCAGACAGGAGAGGTCCTCTTCCGCTTCCTGGGCATGCTGCAGCTGTGCGGCCCGCTCGATGATTTCGTTTTTCTCCTCGGCGCTCAGCCTGGAGCGCAAAGCCTCCAGCTCCTGGCGGATCTCTTCGTCCTGACGCGGACCGAGCTCACTGTCGGGCTGCAGCAGCAGGGCAACCCGATGCGGGTTATCCAGCAGGTGGCGGCGCAGCAGGTTTTCAAAGAAGGGTCCCTTGTCCAGTTCCTGACGCAACCGGGCGACATGGTCTTCGAAGTTGAGGGCGGCCAGCGGGTCGCCACCATGAATCCAGGAGCCGATCAGGCGCATCAGCAGAATCAGCGAATAGGGATAGCTGTCACCGGTCACTTCGCGGTTGGAAAATTCCAGTCGATGCAGAACCCCCTCGATCCGTTCACGGGTGAAACCCTGTTCGGCGACGGTCGCCAGGGTCTCCAGAATCAGTGTCTCGATCGCCGGCAGCTGCCCGGGCTCTGTCCCCTGCAACCCCGCCGCAAAATAAGTGGTACGGTTGTCATCCTGATAACCGGTCCCCGGTGCCAGGTTGTCTCCCATGCCGGAATCGAGCAGTGCCTTGTAAAGTGGCGCCGCGGGGTTGCCGAGCAGCAGCGAGGAGAGCACCGTCAGGGCCAGCCGCTCGAAGCTGTCGTCGATGTCACAGGTCAGCCAGGCGACCTGGACCAGGGATTTCTTCTCCTTAGGCTCCCCGGCGTCGAGGGGATAACTCTCGGTAACCCGGCAGGGCGTATCCAGACGTTTTTCGCTGGGAACCTCGCTGTCCGGCTCGATTCTCTCGAAGCGGCTGAGTACCCGCTCGTCGATCAGCTGCAGATGCCCCTTCAGGTCCAGATCCCCGTAACTGAAGAACCAGCTGTTGCTCGGGTGGTAATAGCGCGCATGGAACTCGCGCAGCTGCTGCCAGCTCAGCCTGGGGATCTCGGCCGGCTCCCCTCCCGAATTATGGCGATACGTGGTGGTCGGATAGAGAGCCCTTCCCAGCCGCCGCGACAGAAGTGAGGACGGATCGGACATCGCACCCTTCATCTCGTTGTAAACAACCCCCTTGTAGAGCAGCGGCGAACTGCTGTCCGCCGGGTCCTCGAACTCGATCCGGTGTCCCTCCTGACTGAAATCCCGTTCGCTCAGCAGGGGGAAAAAGGCGGCATCCAGATAGATTTCCAGGAGGTTGTTGAAATCCTTGCGGTTCTGGCTTGAGAACGGGTAGATGGTCCAGTCGCTGGCCGTCATTGCGTTCATGAAGGTATTGAGACTGCGCTTCAGCATTGAAAAGAACGGGTCACGGACAGGGAAATGCTGCGACCCGCAGAGCGCCGTATGCTCGAGGATATGGGCGACGCCGGTGGAGTCGTCCGGCGGGGTCCGGAAACCGACCGAAAACAGGTTGTTCTTGTCATCCCGCTCGATATGCATGAAGCGGGCGCCGGTCTTTTCGTGCCGCAGACGGATCATCGTCGCATTGATCGCCGGCAGCGCATCAACCTGTTCAACAAAAAAACCGAGCAAACGCTGCCCGGACTTGTATATGTTTCCCTGCATAATCAATCCTTCTGTGGTGGCAACCAGGAGATTGGTCTTATTCCAGCTCCTTACGCTATCGGGTGTTCCTTTATACTAACCGACAAAATGGCCATTGACCAGCACCGGCGGCAGAAAATATCCGTTGCACTTTTGATCAGAGCATGATAGAGATATCGGCCTTCGGAGCGTAGCGCAGCCTGGTAGCGCGCTTGGTTTGGGACCAAGATGTCGGAGGTTCGAATCCTCTCGCTCCGACCATAATAAATAAGCACTTAGCCGTCACCGGTTAGGTGCTTTTTTATTGATCCGGGCCAGGTCCGGTCGCTAGTCCTACCTGATTTTGCCCGCGGATGCAAGAAGACTGTGTTGTCTGGTGGTCCGGGGCGGGGATTATTCTCGGGGGCGGGTCCGGGGCATCAGAAAATTTCTTAGGTTCGTACCTCGAAAAAACGTCCCACCTGTCTATATGCGGTCACAAGCCAGACCAGAAAAGGGAGTGCCCACTGTCCGGTCATGCCCCAGATCATGCTGTAGAGGTAGTGAACCTGTGAGGATTGATTGTTGGGCAGGGGCGGGCTGGTCCAGATGTAGAAGCTGATGAAATCCAGCATCCAGTAGACACAGATTCCCAGAATGACCATCAGGGAACGTCTCTTCCATGAAATCTTTGGAGTGGCAAGAACAAGAGCAATGGTCGGGATCAGCCAGAGAGAGCTGTCGTAGTACTGTCCTGGCAACATCGCCTTGCTCGATGGAAATTGGAATATGATCGTCAGCAGGACATATTCATAAGCCATCATCAGGGGCTTATGAACAGCATAGAGGACGAGAGATATCCCCAGCAGTTTAGCCAGAAACAGCAATACGGCTTTCACGTCTCACCACCAATTCAATCCAAGTCAGCCACATCAGCACCAGCAACAACAGAAAGGCGATCTGCCAGATATAGTCGTGTACGAGAGGCGCATACATAGGGCTCCATCTTGTTGCCCAGGCCAAGGCAAACAGTCGTATGATGTTGACAAAAAACAGCGCAGGAAGGCCCAGAACCAGCCCCAGCGCCTTGGATTTGAGTTTTGAGGGATATGCCGCCACAAAGGAGAGAAAGACATAGAAGGCAGACAGGGCTGTACATTCCAGAATGACTTCCCAGTGTTCCCCCAGCAAGAAGAGTGAAGTTCCGTCCAGTTTCACCGGGATACCTGACGCACTGATAGCCGTAGCTGTGATCTGTGCCGTAAATTCCTGGAGAGCGGTCAGAACTGGCCTTGGGGCCAACGTCCACTGAAACAGGTGCAGGCCCAGCACCAATCCAAGGAAGACCAGGCAGACCCGCCACAATGGAAAACGGGGGCGACTCGCTGCCGCCCCCTTGTTTGAGTTGTTTTGTTTGTTGCTCATTCTAGTAATTCTTTGAACGCCTTCTCAGCAGTGCTACACCACCGCCGACTGCTGCGAGGAGCCACCAACCGTTCATGATGGGGACGCCTGTGGAGGTTGAGGGTGTCGTTGTTGAGGCTACAGGTTCACCTACTGCAAATGGCGATAAAGTTGCGGTCTCTCCACATATCTGATTGTTTGCAGTATCAATTGTGGTCGTTATGTCATCCCAGTTTGCTCCACTTCGGTGGAATAACTTCAGATTGTCTTCGTTGCCAGCTTTGGCCAGTGCTGAGTCTTGGTAATCTAAACAAACTGTTATTAACCCGTCATAGGTAACATCTGTGCTGATTTCATAGGCTGCCCCTGTAACTATTTTGAAATTAGCAGGAGGTGCAGGCTTATTCAGAGGAGTAACAGAGACAGTTCCACCCGTCTTCACTGCCTCAATTGTGATCTCGACATCGGGTGTTGGGGCAACAGTAACAGTCGGTGGAGCAGACACAACCGGATTCGGCGGCGATGGGATCTCACTGACCTCACTGGACCCGCTACAAACATCTGACTGATCAGCATTGGAAATTGTTGGGCAATTATCAATGCTGTCGTTGACCCCGTCGCCATCTGTGTCAGCCAGTGAGATGCTGTAACCTAATAGTATTTCCTCAAGGTTCGTGAGGCCGTCACCATCAGGGTCGTCTTGTGCATCAGCGGGATCAAGTGGGTTCAGGTTGTATATAGTTTCGACCACATCAGACAAGCCATCATTATCATCATCGAGGTCCTCTGAATTAACAGTTCCATCCCCATCTGTATCTGTCCGGACAAATTCCCATAGACCTTCATAAACCGTTGAACCAAAGAGGTTTGGCAAGTCTCCTTTTACGTCTCTGGTTCCATGCAAAGGACCAACTGCAATCCCTTTACGGAACATGACCGGAGCGTGGTTGTTATCAATGTAAACATATGCCTCACCGCTTCCCCACGGTGAATCATAATTGCCATACAGGAAGCCATCACCTAACGAGGGGATAACAACAGCAGTACTGTTAAAGTGATTTACTCCATTCTTGTATCCAGAATAAGACACTTCGTGTGTTCCAGATGAAATCCTCAGAAGTAACCCAGAGTAATCAGTACGCGTACCAGTGTTTATAATTGTCCCACCGAAATCAATGACTCCAGTTGTTGGGACTCCCTTAATACTGGTCAGATGCCAACGGGCAGCGCTCCCATCGATCACAGCATTGATGTCGCCAGTTGCATACCCCCTCCCACTTATACCATCACCAATAATGTAAGTTGTTCCTCTATAGCCGTTTAATTCGTAAGTATGAATCTTATATACCCAACCAGCATAGGTCCCACTGTGAATATCTACCCTCTTTCTCAGTTGCATTGTCCGTGTACCGCTTATCGCCCCAGTCGCAGTTGCTGTGTTTGAGTATCCCTCAAAAACAGTTACATCAACATTTTCATACTGGGTTCCTGTTCCACTGACAAACAGATTATCTGAGGTCGACTGATAAGCCGGATCAGTTGAAAGACCAGGAGCAAGAACATGTTCATAACGTTGAGTCGCTTCCAGGTCATAACAAGAATATGAGGCAACAGGCCATTGCCTGACACCATGTCCGAAAAGTGCCCCATCGAAAGTCAAGTAACGTTTTGCTGTAACCGAATCCCGGCCATCTCTATAGGCGCGACCTGAACCAGTTCCTATGTCAGAAGAATATGTCCCATAAGCAAAACCACCTTCAGCAAGAGATGGAAAAGCAACCGCTGTGAGTTCCTGAGTCAGTGGCCCCTTGTAGAAACCTGTACTTGTTCCAGACCACTTAAAACCTGTACGCACGTTTTGTGTAATAGTCATAGGGTTCGAGGAGGTTGCAGGAGTTGAACTGATTGTCTCCGACACTTGGATCTGCGCATCAACTTGTTGGCCATTTATACTGGTGACATACCAGACTCCACCATCAGTACTATCAGAACGAACAGCGGCGTGAATATCTCCGGTTGTCACCCCCCAACCATTTCCTAGAGCATCAACAGTTTTATAGAGGGCGGTTTCAATCACCAAGTGCAAAAAGTGACGCATGATGCTTCTTAAAGTCA
>JAVVDY010000020.1:0-58747 GCA_032251255.1 Desulfuromonadales bacterium | reverse complement strand
AAGAACGCTGGAAACTCTATTTTTCAACTGTCTACTTGACGGGGAAGCTTACGTATCCACATCCCCCCCTTGCAACAAAGCAATCCTCACTACATCATCAAGAGTCCGCTCCTTCGCAACCATCGCTGCCGCCCATAAACAGGCAGGAGCCAACGGACTCAGCCCCCAGCCGTCCTCTACATCGGCGGGAAGTGCTTCACAAATTACATCATCCAAAGACTTATCACCAAGAAAGAAGTCAATTGCCAACGTCATCGTCAGTAAGGCCTGATAATGGGTCCCTGCCGAAACCACCTCGGCAACTTCATAAGCCCGACGACCAAACACCTTGACAATAGGATAGGCCAGAGCCAGACAACCATTGCCATTTGACCCACGATCTTTTGACAAGGTGACCAGATGGCCATAATCGAGCCGTCCATCCTTCTTTAGGATGTAATCGATGGTGGCAAAGTGGTCCCTCCATGTCTTCCCATACTTGGCGGCACCACGGTTCTTCGCATGATAGGCATACCAATCGGTAACACTGAAGTCATCTACTCCAATTTCATCACAGTAACGCAGAAACAAGCGAGCGATCTCCGACTCGTCGGTCCCCCTCGGGTGAGATTTCAGTCCCCGCATTGCCCTCTCGTACGAGACCGACCCCCCTGAACCACCCTCGGCAACGGCACCGATACTGTCCCCGGCGTAGTAGAGATCAATGGGGTCCTCCCAGTTCAATGTAGACATGTGAACTCCGCCGCGTAAAGCAGGTCCGCCCATCTCATGTATTTCTTTTGCAGTACACGATACTCCTCCTCCCTGGTGTAATCCCAGAGTTGGAAAGCAAGACGCCTTCTGCTGTTCATGGAAAGCAGAGGGTTCAATACGTCCTGTTTCATCTCCTCCAGCATCTCAGGGGACATTTCTCTTCTGTCAGAACACTTATTCATTGAGGCCCTCCCCCTGCAATCGTCTCGGCTGAGGGCAACCCAGCCTGTCCAGAACCCATCTGAGCGCCTTGAATCCGACAATGTACGCTCCCTGCTGATGCTCACAGAACTCAGCCATGTACAGGTAGTTTCCACCGTAGATACGCAACCCACCATCAAGGAAGTCAGCAGTTATCTCATAATTCCTGACATCGCTGAAAGGGTTACTATCTGCCTCTTCGTGAAACTCGATCTCATAGAATTTGCAGAGAGAGGCCACCCACCCCATGAAGCCCTCAGGCCAATAGTCTTCACCTTTGAGGCTGGAACGTGATGAAGAGATATAGAACAGGGGTCTCCCATCATCGTCATACCCCTCCCGCTTAAAGAAAGAGCGCCACCCCTTCTTTAAGACTGGTACACTAGGAACTGCCCTCTTGCCTGAACTGCCTTCTGGCCGAGGTAGCGGCGTTAATATGCCCAAGCCACCCCCGAAGAAGCTTTCATTCTCGTCCCACTCTTCAATATAGACTTCACTCATGATGTCCCCCTTTATGGATACCCAAGCACCGAAATGATGTCATGGGTCTTTATGGTTTTCTCCAGCCATATGCTCAGATCATCCAGCATCTCGACATATCGCTGGAACATAAGGCTGGTATTCCTCTCGAAGAGATAAGTTGCTGCATCGGGGATGGTCTTTGCTGCCTCCCGGAACGTTCCACAACTGGCGACCTTCTTTCGTTGTTCTCTGAGGTAACTCATGACCTCCATCCATGAATACCTATCGAGCGTTACGACACACATTTCACCATACAGTCGTTCACACTCCTGATCGTATGTCCGATCTGCTGCACTCCCACAGATGACACCCCAGACCAGATCGTATTCGTCCGGCCCTAGGAACACGGATTCCGGGTTGCTGTAAACGCCCTTATATCCACCCGGGATGAATTCATGCCAGTTGCCGTAGGGGTTCTTGGTTTCATGGTCAGTTTGCAGCCATTTCTGCTCTTCAAGGCGCGACATACTTTCCCTCCTCCTGCTTGGTGGCAACAAAAAAGCCCCCTTCCGAAAACTCGAAAGAGGGCCTATTGCTAACCACCATCTCTCTTATCTTCCGGGAAAATTCCCGCTGGATTTAGCACCGTTCCACATGGGCGGTTGCTGCAACGTCATAGGGCCAGTCCCTCAGTTGCTCTTGATAAGATATGTATGCTTAATCTATAGAAATTTTAGTAAAAAACCAATCTTAATCCCAATAACTCCAATTCTCAACAACACGTTGTCAGAATCCAAAAAACTTCACGTGAAGACCCGCCTGACTGTGTGCTACAGAACCCTTAAAATCATAACTAAAACCTACTCAGTTAATAGGTTACTGATTTAACCTATTAATAGGTTAATAAAGAATCATACAAAAATAGGTACCTAGTTCTTATTGGAATTCTTAATTTCAGTTTTTTTTGAACGCTTAAAAATCTCAACAAAATTTACGGGTGGCATGTGCAAAGGCGGGAAGCCCGCACGCCTAGTTAAATCTGCGACAGTCTCTCTTAGATATGGAAAAATTATTGCGGCACAATTTACATTTGCTACTTCTTCAATGAATTCAGACTTATATTGATCTAGGCTTTCACTAAATGTAAAAACACCTACACACTCAATAGAGATGTCAAAAGGCACATGGTCGCTATCAAGGTAAACACCCAGAGAGACTGTGAGCCGATTTCCATCTTCTTCATGCCCGGTATCAATTCTTGAGCTAATTTCTACAGTCTCATTTTTATCCGGAGGCGTAAATTCCTTATTAACTGAAAAATCAACTCTGAGAATTTTAAAGTCCGAAAAATTAAACTGATATTTTTTCATTTTTATCCCATTGCCTCTAATTTGACATCAGCATCAGCAGGAGTTATGTCCCCAAAAAGCTGATAACGGTAAGGATCTCTGTATTCAAATATCGACTTAATTTTAGCAGTACGTTGATTTTGAGGCTTTATAACATTTATTGCTGTCGGATATTTATCTAGAACTCTAAGTAGGTTATCCATAACCTTACTTTGAGTTACTTGACAATTCTCATAGCGCGAAAATGCTTTGAGACCTCCACCCAACAAAGAACTAATTTGATCTTGCGTCAAATTTAGTTTCTTACGAATTTTTTTGATTTCCTTTGAAGTTAGAAGACCATCAACCTTCCTTTCGAAGTCTTTTAAAACCTTCCCAGACCTTTTTAAGGTATCTTTATCAACAATACTTTCCTCACAAACAGAACATTTATAATAAATATATTTATCTATATCTATAGACTTACCCTTATATTCAAATATCTGCCTGGTTTCTTTTCTTTCAAGACCTTCAGAGGCACAAATTGGGCAAATACCCTTTTCCATCTCTAATTCCTCTCTATCTCTCTTAAGTTCTGCTTAATAAGTTCTTTAATTCTACTTTAGATTTCTTTTGCCTTGAAACTAATGACAACTGAATCTCCGATGGGAGAGATTTGAAGCTTTAGATAAATCTCTGTCCCATCTCCTTCAGGGCAGTGGTAGACATCCTGCATTGTCCCGGGAGGCGCTTTGTGAGCTGGCATTGTTTTGTAGATTTGATTTGGAGTGACACTGAGTATTCTCTCAATGATGTCTTCTTCTGTGGTGTAACCAAGACCGACAGCGCCCTTCTGCGCACCCACCGTGACAAGGTACCTACCTCTTGCAAGCAGGGCTTTTATGTACTCGAGGTCATGAGTGGCGACCCCATATTGTTCTTGTGGACTCAACTTAGTTCCCCGGTGCCTTAAAACTAATATCTAAGCTTCTTTACCCTGTCAAGCCTGAAAAGTATCATAGTGATACTTTTATGTCTAGCATTTATCGAAAGAAGCTATATAGATATTCTCTCATTTCACAACCTGAACTACTTTAACCATTAATTTTAGTAAGTTAAGTTTTTTTATGGCTATTTTATCAATGCAGGGCTAGTGCAGCGCTATTCCTGAAATCCACCTAAAGTTTCTATCTGAAGGTTTAAACCCATATTTAATCTTTCATAATCTGTTAAGTGTTGAATGGCCGATGGGACCCTATTTTAGACAGCAGGGGGTGCAAAAGAGGGGTCTATGGGTGGGTCGAAGGTTGGGGGTCGACAAACACATTCCTAGAGAGAGAAGTGGGACTTTCTACTATCATCATTCAAGAGAGATAAGGCATCATTGTGGGGAGAGAGTGGGGAGAGGAACGCACCCAAAACAAAAGGGCTTACAGGAAAATAACCCGTAAGCCCTTTATCTATATGGCTCCCTTTGCTGGGCTCGAACCAGCGACAATCTGATTAACAGTCAGATGCTCTACCAACTGAGCTAAAAGGGAATAGGTCGTGCGGAAAGGGAATATACGGGGAAGTCCCCTTTTCTGTCAAGCTTTTTTTCCCCCCAACTGCTCGTTTCTACCCGCCTTTTTTCAGGTCGATTAGAACCTGCTTGGCAACCAGTTTCAAGGTTTCGAAGACCCCTTCACCAGTCATCGCGCAGGCGGTAATATCCGGAACACCGTCTGGATTCAACAGCTCGCGCAGTTCCTCAATGGGCGTCGTGTTGGGCAGATCGACCTTATTGTACTGAATCACAAAAGGGATCTTCTCGAGATCAAAGCCCTGCTCCTCAAGATTGTCCTTGAGGTTTTCCATACTTTCGATATTGGCATCGAGCCGCTCCGCCTGGGAGTCGGCGACAAAGACGACTCCATCGACCCCCTTGAGGATCAATTTACGCGACGCATCATAAAACACCTGCCCGGGAACCGTGTAGAGATGAAAACGGGTCTTGAAACCACGGATCTCTCCCAGTGCGAGGGGCAGGAAATCGAAAAACAGGGTCCGTTCGGTCTCCGTGGCCAGCGAGATCATCTTCCCCTTGGTCTCTTCCGCGCTCTTGTTGTAGATGAACTGCAGGTTGGTCGTTTTCCCGCAGAGCCCGGGGCCGTAATAGACGATCTTGCAATTAATTTCGCGTGAAGCGTAGTTGATAAAGGACATCCTGCAGGCCTCGATTAGTTGAAGAGGTTGTCGATATCGTCATCGGTGATTTCGGCAAAAGGACTGTCGATGGCGGCCGATTCACTCATCTCCTCAGTCTTTTTCGCCAGGTCGTCAAACACCCCGCCGAGTTCCTCGCTGGCTTTTTTGACCCGCAGGCGAACCAGTCCGAGCGAGCTGCGCTGATCGAAGATGACCACCAGGATCACCCGCCCACCGACAATGGAGATGTGAATATTGTCCTTCTCCCCCTCGTGGAAAAGGATCGAGAACTCTTTTTCTCCGATCAACTTCGCCAGCCCACCGGTTGCCGCAATATTTCCAGCTGTCAGTGAAGCCAGACTGGTCGTGTCGAGATGTTCAGTTTCACCCGTCGCGGCAATCAGCTGCCCGTTCTTATCGACCAGAAAGATGACTTTCGAGTTCGACTCGCGCAGCAGCTTTTCAATCAGCGCGGTGATGCGCTGCAGTTCCTCTTCGTACATCACGAAGGTATTCTGAGGAGCCAGCATGTAAAATCTCCTTGTGAGAATTATCTAAGCCATTGCATTGTATAACATCTCCCCGCAATGTCTTGCAAGCGCTTTAACCGCGGGTTTCCCCCTTCGATACAGTTGACTTGCCGGCTCAAATTTAATAGCTTCTAAGTACCATCCCAATCCGGGAAAGAAAGGAACCACGCCGTTGTCAGAAGAGTTTCAATCGCCCGTTGGCCTGCGCCGCTGGTGCACCGACTCCGAGATCCCCCCCCAAGAAGGGTATGACCTTGCCCTGCTTGAGGATTGTGAAAATGCCTATCGGTTGACGGCTGTCGCCAGCACGGAAAAAATACCCCAGCTGGCCCGTTCATTTTCCAGATTTTTCCCGGGCGAGGCGTTCTGTATTCTTGAGTATTACCCCGACCCCGACGTTCTGACCTCAACCTGCCGGGACAGCGCGGACAAACGCCCCGCGCCGGAGGTTTATTATTCGCCCTATCTGCCTGTCGAGGAAATTCTGCAGGTGCTTGACCCCTACTGGGACAGGCTGATCCATGATGGATTCGTCGGCTTCGGACTGGCCAACAACCGCGCCGGCCTGGAGATGTTTTACTCCGAAGAGAAGGTCCTCACCTTCTTTACCGACAACCATCTGCGCCTGTGTGACTTTCTCACCGGCAAAGGCATTCCATACAACTCGGATCTCAGCCTGCCGACCGACTACGGTCACGACCACGTCGCGCTCCTCGGCCTGCCACGCAAGGAGCTGCCCCCCTCCCTGGTGGGGCTGTGTGACTCCGACCTCGATTCTTTGAACTTCTGCCATGAACTGGTCGAGCAGCTGGACATGTACCCGGTGGAGGAGGGTCTCTCTTTTTTCCTCACCCGCAAGGAGCAGGCCCAGGTGGCGGACATTCTCGAGCAAAACCTTTTTGAGGACCTTGCCGGGACCGAATTTGGCGGACTCCTGCTTGACTGGAGCGACTTTGTCTCCGAATGCGAAAACGGTTTCGATGGAGACCTCGAAGAATACCGCCAGGCTCTGAAAATCAGGGACTGCATTCAATTCGTGATCGAAGCGGCCCCCCCTGAACTGGCGCGAAAAATCGAAAAAATTGTTGCCGAGCCTGACAGCGGCTTCCGGGACATTCTCACCGATCGCCGCAAGCGGCTTGACCCGCCCTCTCTTCCGGATCTGCGCGAGGAATGCTTCTGGTACCATGGCGTTGTCCGCAATCAGGGCACGGTTCTGCGCCGTGACCTGATCCGCAAGGGCTGGTTTTCCAGCTAGACCGGGAACTCTATGCTTCTGCTCATCGCCGCCACCCCGCTGGAAACCAGAGCTCTCCGCCAGCAGATGCAGCTGGAACCGGCCTCTGCCGACCAGAGCTACCGGGGACAAACGGCGGCCGGACTTGAAACGCGCCTGCTTCACACCGGCATAGGTCCGGCCAGTACCGCGATCAGCCTGACGAGAGCGCTGGAAAGAGCCCGGCCCGCGGCAGTCCTGATGGTGGGCTGCGGTGGCAGCTATCCGGGCAGCGGACTGGCCAACGGTGCCCTGGCCCTCGCTTCGGAAGAAATCTTTGGCGATCTCGGCACGGCCACCCCTGAGGGGTTTCTGCCGCTGGAAAAGATGGCCATCCCGGTCACCCCCCCTCCGGTCCAGCGCATCCCTCTGCACTCTGAGCTGCTGCAGGCCGCCTCCCAGCTCCTGACAAGAGCTGCGCGAAATGAGGGGAAACAGTTCCGCTGCGGGCCTTTTGTCACCGTCAGCACCTGCAGCGGCACCCCCCGGCTCAGCGATGAGCTGGAGAGGCGCACTGCGGGCATCTGTGAGTCCATGGAGGGTGCGGCCGCGGCCCTGGCCTGCGCCTGTTACCGGGTCCCGTTTCTGGAACTGCGTGGCATCTCCAACCCCACCGGCAGCCGCGATCCCCGCCAGTGGGACATCGAAGGCGGCTCGGCAACCGCCCAATGGGGGCTGTCCAGGATCCTGGACAGCTGGAGCATGCTGGAGTCCTGCTTATGCAACAGCTGACCCTCGGGTACTCCCCCTGCCCCAATGACACCTTTATCTTTTACGCGTTGATTCACGGCAAAATCGAACTCGACGGCGTGCAGGTCCGCGAACAACTGGAGGATGTCGAAACCCTCAACCGGCTGGCGCTGGCCGGAGTCCTGGACCTGACAAAGATCTCCTATCACGCGTTCGGCCACCTGCGTCAGACCTATGCCCTGCTGCGCAGCGGCGGCGCCCTGGGCCGCGGCTGCGGCCCGCTGCTGGTCAGTCGTGACACCACGTCGATGGCCGAGCTGCAGGGGAAAACCATCGCCATCCCCGGTCGCCTGACGACAGCCAACCTGCTTCTGCAGCTCTACGGCGCGGGCTTTGAGCGGGTCTGTGAGATGCCCTTCCACCGGATCATCGCGGCGGTGGCCGACGGCAGCGTCGATGCCGGAGTCATCATTCACGAATCACGCTTCACCTATCGGCAGCAGGGGCTGGTCCCCATCCTCGACCTGGGGCAATGGTGGGAGGATGAAACCGGCCATCCGATCCCGCTCGGCGGCATCCTGGCCCGGCGCAGCCTCGGAGCAGAACGTATCCGGCAGATCGATTCGGCCCTGCGCGCCAGTGTTGAATATGCCCTCCAGCACCCGCAACAGCCCAAAAGCTATATCCGCCAACACGCCCAGGAACTGGCTGATGCGGTCATCAATGAGCACATCAATCTCTACGTCAATCCGTTCTCGGTCGACCTCGGCGAGGCGGGGGTGAAGGCGATCGAGGAGCTGTTCAGCCGGGCCGAACAGCGCGGTCTCATCCCGCCCTGCGAGCTGCCACTGTTTATCGAGTAGCGAAGGGAGCGATCATCCCCGGCGACTTGCCCTGCCAGCCAACAAAAAAAGCGCGCTCCCGCGGAGCGCGCTTTTCCTTTACCTGGGGTTTCCCGCGGCCTAGCGAATATGCACCGCCCGGACAAAGCGGGCGTCGACCGCGGCAGCAACCTTCTGCAGGGTCTCTTCCTTGACCGGCGAATCGACGGAGAGGACAACCATCGCTTCTCCGGCCTTTTCCCGGCGACCGAGGTTCATGTTGCCGATATTGACTCCGGCATCGCCGAGGATCGTGCCGATCTTGCCGATTGAGCCAGGCCGGTCCGCATAGTTCATCACCAGCATATGCTCTTCCGGACGGAAATCGATATCGAAGTGGCGCATCCTGACAATCTTGGGGATCCCCTCGAACAGGGTCCCGGCGATGGTCCGCTTCCCTTCAGGGCTTTCCAGGGTGAGGGTGATCAGGTTGGAGAAGGAGTCGGTGTCCACCGAGCGGACCTCCTCAACGGCAATCCCCATCTGCCTGGCCACCATCCCCGCATTGACCATGTTGATCTCCTGATCGGTGCAGTGGTTGAGCAGCGCCGCCAGCCCGCAGACGCTCAGTGGCGCACAGTCGAAGCGGGCCAGTTTCCCGTTGTAGGTGAAGGTGATCTTGTTCGGGTTGGGGGGGGCCAGCTGAGAGATAAAGTCGCCGATGATTGAAATCAGCTTCATGTAAGGCTTCATCTGCTCCATCAGCTCGGGATCGAAGCGCGGCACGTTCACCGCATTCGACAAAGGCCGGCCATCGACGTAATTGACGATCTCCTTGCTGACATCGACCGCAACGTTCTTTTGCGCCTCGAAGGTATTGGCACCCAGATGCGGAGTCACCAGCATCTTCGGATGGTCGATCAGCTTTTTCAGCACTTCGCTCTTCGGTGGCTCCTCGCTCCAGACATCGAAGGCCGCACCGCCGCACCTGCCGCTCTCCAGAGCGTCAAGCATCGCCTGCTCATTGATGATCCCCCCACGAGCGCAGTTGACGATAAACACTCCGTCCTGCATTCCGGAAAAATGTTCGGCATTTATGAGATCGCGGGTTTCATCGTTGAGCGGGGTGTGAACGGTGATGATATCCGAGAAACGGATGATATCCTCCAGGGAAACCAGTTTGACCCCGAAATCTTCCGCCCGCTTTTCCGAGATATAGGGATCGCAGCAGATCACCTTGGCCTCGAAAGCCCTGCAGCGCAGGGCCACCCGCCCGCCGACCTTACCGAGGCCGATCACCCCGACAGTCTTGTCTTTCAGCTCATGCCCGGTAAACGGAGCGCGCTGCCAGTTGCCGCTCTTGAGGCTGGCGTTGGCCGGCGGCACATTGCGGCAGCAGGAGAGCAGGATCGCCATGGTGTGCTCGGCGGCCGAGTTGACATTGCCAAACGGCGCATTGACGACAATAATTCCGCGACTGCTGGCCGCATCCACATCGACATTGTCGATACCGACCCCGGCCCGGGCAACAATCTTGAGGTTGACGGCCTTCTCGAGCAGCGCCTGATCGACCTGGGTCATACTCCTGGTGACAATCGCCTGGTAATCACCGATCACCCGGTGCAGTTCCTCCACCGGCAGGCCGACCCTGAAGTCAACCTGAATCCTCGGGTCATCGATGATCGGCAACAGGCCGCTCTCCGAAATTTCATCCGTAATCAATACTTTCATGCTGATATCCTTAAAATGATCTCGCCGTGGAAAAGGGGGATTCTATGCCCATCCTCAGGTGACTGTCAATCCAGTATACGTCTCCGCCCTATCGCCACAGGCGGAGATAATCCAGATAGAGAATCTTCCCGACCGGCTGCTGCGTCACGAAAAGCCCCAGGCCGGCGATCTGACCCAGATCGAGGGGCCTGGTTTGTGGTGCCCCGGCAACCTGCTCCAGGTCGATATCGATGGTTGTCCATCCTCCGGGCGGCAGCAGGTAACTGCGGTTGAAACGGTCACTGTAGGCATTGCCGCTGGCCGGATGAAGGCGGTCATGAATTCTGCATGTGACCCGCAGCGGCTCTGCAGAAGGGTTGTAAAGATCGAAGGAAAGGCCCCTGTAACCGCTCCAGTCGCGAGGGAAATATTTGAAACCGACACCTGAATAGCGATCTGTCGTCAGCATCGCTTTGAGCGCGAAACGGCCATGCGAGGCAATGTCTTCGGATAGAGACATGTCGGCGCCGCTCCACCGCGCCAGCTCTCCGGGGGATTCAAAATCCGCCAGCACCGGGAGCGCTCGCCGGGCCGCATATTCATCCAGCAGCACCCGCCCGAGGGGCAGGCCGCTGGGCAGCAGCAACAACAATATCACCCCCTGCAGCAGATGCCTGCGCAAGGGCGGCAAAACGCGGCGTTGCGGGCAGAAAAAAAGCAGGGCCAGCAGACTGCCGAGCAGATTGTTAAACATGTCAACAAGGCTGAGATAGCGCCCCACCATCGTCTGCGCCAGCTCGATCACCAGGCCGCCGCCGAGGGTCAACCCGATGACAATCATGGCGAGGCGCCGGTAACTCCAATCGCGGCGCCACCCTCCCAGCAGAGCACTCCAGACGGCAAAGCAGAGCACATGGCCAAGGCCCCAGAGATGTTCATGTGACCGCTGCGAAAACCGGGGACCGCCGACAAACAGCAACACCAGGCAGGTCACCGCAACGACGACCAGAATCCGAACCTTCCAGGGCTGTGCTTGAAATTGATCCATATCCCACCCTGTTGAGAATTCGCCACAATCCCGGGAACCGACAGTCAGAGGAGTGTAAAAAAAACCGACACCGCGAAATAAAGCCGGCATTGATGAATTCAAGGACTCCGCGATAAATTCCACAGGCTCTTTTTTATACTCTTAAAAATTCTTTTAGAATAGAGGACTTTTGCCCCGCCGGGGAATCTCCCGGCAGAAATCGGAACCGCCGCGAGCCTCAGGGCGTGCCCAGGGCCTGTTTTTTGCATAATTTTTCAAACCGGGGGGAGGATATCGATATCCTCTTTTTTCAGGAGTGTCCCAGATGGAAAACAGCCGGCAGAGCAACCGAAGAAGGAACCATCCTCGCTACCAGGCGCTGGACCGAGCACTGGCCATGGTCTCCTCGGCACCGACCGGCATGCCCTACCATATCATCGATATCAGCAAGGGGGGGCTGGCCTTTCGCTACCTAGGCGAGAAAATGCAGGGACAACAGATAACCCAGCTGGACCTCTACTATAATGACGACCTCTGCATCAGCAACATTCCCGTCACCAGCGTCGGGGACTGCTGGACCGGCAGCGATCTGACCGACATCCGCAGAAACTGTCTTGCGTTCACCGGGCTGTCCAGCGAGCAGCAGGAACAGCTTGACCTGTATATCAAGCAGTACACCGTTTCACCAATCCACTGACCCGTTGCAGTTCGATTAAAACAATCAGGCCCTGAAAATCGATGATTTTCAGGGCCTGATTGGCTCGCGGGAAAACCGACAGTGAGCCGGTCTAGCTGTTGTGTTTTTCAAACTCCTGCATAAATGTCGCCAGAGCATCAACCCCGGCCATCGGCATCGGGTTGTAGATCGACGCACGGATGCCGCCGACATTGCGATGGCCCTTGAGAGCATACAGCCCGGCCGCCCCCGCCTCCTTGAGGAACTTGGCTTCCAACTCCTCGCTGGGCAGGTTGAAGCTGACGTTCATGATCGAGCGATGCTCCGGATGAGCCACGCCCCGATAGTAATCGGAAGCATCGATCACGGCGTAGAGCTTGGCTGACTTCTCCTCGTTGCGTTTCTCGATCGCCGCGACACCCCCCTGCCCCTTCAACCATTCGAGGACCAGCTTGGTGGTATAAATCGCAAAAGTGTTGGTGGTATTGGTCAGCGAGTTGTCCTTATCCGCGGCGGTGTAGTCGAGCAGGATCGGCGTCTTCGCATCAGCCTGGCCGAGCAGGTCGTCACGGATAATAACCATGGCCATTCCGGAGGGTCCGAGGTTTTTCTGCATCCCGGCGTAGATAACCCCGAACCTGGAATAGTCGATCTGCCGCGACAGGATTTCCGAGGTCATATCGGCAACCAGCGGCACATCGCCGGTCTCCGGAAACCTGTTCCAACGGGTCCCGTAGATGGTGTTGTTGCCGGTGATATGGACATAGGAGATATCGTCGGTAAAGATTGCCGGGTCGTACTCCGGAATCCGGTCATAGTTGGTCCCGGCGCTGCTGGCCGCGATCTCGACGTTGCAGAACTCCTTGGCATCCTTCGCCGCCAGCTTGGCAAAGTTTCCGGTCTCGAAGTAGAGGCATCTCTTGCCCGGCTTACGACCTGCCAGGTTGAGCGGCAAAGCGGAAAACTGCATCCGCGCACCACCGTGAATAAATAAAATCCGGTAGTTGTCCGGCACCCCACTCAGCTCGCGGAACAGCGCCTGCGCCTCTTCGAGAATCGCCACAAACTCCTTGGCCCGATGGCTGATTTCGATCACCGAAACACCCATTCCCTGGTAGTCGAGCCATTCCTTCTGAATCTTTTCCATCACCGGCTCCGGCAGCATCGCCGGCCCGGCCCCGAAATTGTAGATCTTGCCCATTGCTTGTCCTCCTATGACATATGTTGCTAAAAAATACGTACGTTGATGACCCCGTCGATCGACTCCAGAACCTCCTTCAGATCGGCGGCCGGCTGACGCTCTACATCGATCAGGTTGTAAGCAATTTCTCCGCGGCTCTTGTTGATCATGTCGGCGACATTCTGATCCCGATCGGCCAGAACGGAAAGGATTTGCCCGAGCATCTTCGGCACGTTCCTGTTACAGATGGAGATGCGGTACGGCCCGGAACGTTCCAGAGAGGTATTGGGAAAGTTGACCGAGTTTTTAATATTGCCGTTTTCCAGAAAATCGATCAGCTGATCGGCAATCATGATCGCGCAATTCTCTTCAGCCTCTTCGGTACTGGCGCCAAGATGCGGAATCTGGATCACGTCGGGACGGCCCTGCAGCTCCGGCACCGGGAAATCTGAAATATACTTGGCCAGCTTCCCCCCCTCCAGGCCGTCGAGCACCGCCTGTGTATCGACCAGTTTTTCCCGGGAGAAGTTCAGCAGACAGGCTCCCTGCTTGAAACTGTCAACCATATCCTGGTTTATCAGGTTGCGGGTTGCCTCCAGAACCGGCAGATGCAACGTGACAAAATCGGACTTCGACAACAGGCTCTGCATGTTTTCCATCCGCTCGATATCCCGCGACAACCGCCAGGCCGCTTCCACCGACAGGGCCGGGTCATAGCCGATAACCTTCATCCCCAGAACCAGAGCCGTTTCAGCAACCAGCGAGCCGATCGCTCCCAGACCGACGATGCCGAGAGTCTTCCCCGCCAGCTCGGTCCCTGCATAGTCCTTCTTGGCCGCCTCAACCTCTTTGCTCATTGCCGCCGCATCCATCGTCGCAGGCAACCCCTTGGCAAACTCGATACCCCCCAGGATGTCTCTCGAGGCCAGCATCAGCCCGGCGATGACCAGTTCCTTTACCGCGTTGGCATTCGCCCCGGGCGCGTTGAAAACGACAATACCGCGCTCCGTGCACTCCTCCACCGGGATGTTGTTGACCCCGGCCCCGGCCCGGCCGATCGCCTGCACCGTTGGCGCTATCTCTTCAGGAATCAGCTTGTGGCTGCGCAACATAATTGCATCAGGGTGACTGATCTCACTGGCGACTTCGTATTTCCCCAGGGGGAATTTTTCCAGTCCCTTGATCGAAATCTGGTTCCGCGTCATGATTTTGTACATCACCTGCTCCTCGCAACAAATGGAATAAATAACATTGCCAGTTCCCGTATACAATCAAAGCATGTTTCTACAATGTTCCCGGGCAGCTGTCAATCTGCCGGTTGCGGCCTGACCACACGTAAATGGGATTTCTCCCTGGCGTTTTCGCCCGGGGAGTGTGCGCTTCCGGCAGACGGCTTTTCCCGCTCAAGCTCGGGGTCCAGCAGAGCCTCTGCATCATCAACCCCGGGCAACGTCCCTTCGCCGAACATCTGCTCAATCGCCCGGGCAATGGTCAGGCATTGCCTGGTGCACACCTTGCTCGCCGGGCAGCTCCGGCAATCGGCCTCCCCGGCAGCCGCCTTGAGGCAATGAATGACCAGCTCAACACTTTCGATCTGTGTCAAAGGGATAAAAAACATAAGCGCCTGCTCCACCTGTCAAGACAAACCGGAGTTAACCCAGACTCCGCCCTGCCGCATCCACGAACAACTTGAGTTTTTTCATCATGGCCGCAAAATCGGCCGGCCGCAATGACTGGGGCCCATCACTGGCCGCCTCCTCGGGGCAGGGGTGGACCTCAACCAGCAATCCATCAGCTCCGGCGGCAGCGGCAGCATAACACATCGGCGGAACCAGGTGAGCATGTCCGGTGGCATGCGACGGATCGATCATCACCGGCAGATGGGTCTGCTGCTTAAGGACCGGAACCGCGGAGATGTCCAGAGTGTTGCGAGTCGCGGTTTCAAATGTCCGGATGCCCCGTTCGCAGAGGATCACCCGTCGGTTCCCCTCGGCGAGAATATACTCCGCACTCATCAGAAATTCCTGAATCGTGGTTGCCATTCCACGTTTGAGCAGAATCGGCTTGTCAAGCTGGCCCAGCATCTTCAGCAGGGCAAAGTTCTGGGTATTCCGGGCACCGACCTGCATGACATCCGCGTACCTGGCAACCAGTTCCACATCACGCGGGTTGACCACTTCCGTCACGATCGGCAACCCGGTCAGCGCACGTGCCTCCGCCAGCAGCTTAAGCCCGTCCTCCTCCATACCCTGGAACGAATAGGGGCTGGTCCGCGGCTTGAAAGCTCCACCCCGCAGCAGCCTTCCCCCGGCCGACTTGACCGCCTCCGCCGCCTCGTTGATCTGCTCCTGGCTCTCCACGGAGCAGGGGCCGCCGACAACAACAAACTCCTTGCCGCCGATTACCAGTCCCGGCACGATCTCGACCTCACTGGTTTCCGGCTGGACCTCGCGGCTGGCCAGCTTGTACGGCTTCAGAATCGGCACGACCCGCTCAACGCCAGGCAGAACCTCAAGCGTCTGCAAAACCTCCTTGCCACGCTCATCGCCGACCGCGCCGACAACATTGCGGGTTGCGCCATGAATCACATGGGGCTGATAACCCAGCTCAACAACCCGTCTTTCGACTTCCGCCAGCGCCTCGGGGCTGGCCCCTTTCTGCATTACAATAATCACGATTGTCTCCTTTCAGACTGTCCGGCATTCGCCAGGGACGATGAAAGGCAAAAAGGCCGCCTGATTCTTCCGGCGGCCTCAATTTGAATACATGCTAAAAAAGAAAACCATGGAAGAATCGCTGCCGTTCTGCCATGGTTTCTGTGTCGTCTCAAGTTTCCGTTGCGTTACAGATCCTATCCTCTGGCAGTCGGCTGACTAAAGCCAAAAAACCAAAAGAAAAAATAAAAACCGGGTGTGATCGCGACGGACATCAGCTCAACTCCTTGGAATTGACGGAAGTTTACGCGCGTACACCATTTGAAGCAAGAGAAAAATGGGGCAATCAGAGCGCAGCAACGAGGACCCGTCAACAAACCCGTAAAAATTTCTCCGGCAGACCGCCGATTTTCCCTTGACAGTTTTGAACAGAATCAACTATAAAACAGTCTCTTTGCCCAGATAGCTCAGTCGGTAGAGCAGAGGACTGAAAATCCTCGTGTCCGCGGTTCGATTCCGTGTCTGGGCACCAGAAAGTTCAAGGGGTTACGATTTTCATCGTAACCCCTTTTTCTATCTCGAGGGGTGAATTGCCCCGCAATTCTGCACCTCCGTGAGCGTTTCCCTTCTCTGCGCATCTCTTCCGGCCAAAACCCTACAGACTGCTCCATTTACTCGCCAGCTGAAAGAAGGGATCGGAGACACCGCACACCATGTTTTGCGCGACATCGACACGGGTCGTGATATCTTCCCACTGTCGCCCATCGTATTGAGCGAGCTTGAGGGCGCTCTCGGTGCTTCTGTTGGCCAGATTGGCTTCATCATAGTTCAGACAAAACTCCACCTGACCGGTGAAAATCGCGGTGGATGTGATTTGAAACGAGGTCTCTTCCGGGATGCGGGTATTTGCTGGTGGCAAAAGGTTGGGCAGGGCCTGTGCGGTGAGAGTCCCCCCACCCGTGACCGATTCAAAGATCACCCTGAGATTCGGCAGCGGCCTTATGGCAACATCATCCCCGGCAGGAACCTCGATGCTGGCAGACACAGGGAAGACAAAGTCGTGGACCATGTCCTGCAATGCCGCGAAACCAACTATTGTCTGAGGCAACAATCCGCTTTTCCCCGGGGGTGAAATCGCGACCCGGTAATCACCATAAGGATACAGGGACACGTGGTAGTTGCCGGAGGAGTCGGTATAGACCGTCCCCCCGCTGGAATAGTACGCCCAGCCGTGCCCCCAGATGCCGTTACCGAACGCGACAGAGGCCCCCTTGACAGGCACTCCGAAACTGTCCAGCACCTTCCCTCTCAGGGACACCAGAGGCAGAATCACGTCAGGCAGAACGGTATCTGTGTCGACGGTGCAAATGACCGTGTCGGCAAACAGAACCGACCTGAGGGGAACGGTGGCGCTCACTCCGTCCTGCGTATAGGACAAGCGGAGGCGATAAGAGCCGGGAGTCAATGAAAAGGAGAAGCCGCCCGCAGCATTGGTCGAACTGTGGGCAGTAAATGAAACGTGATCTGCAAGAGAGACTATCTCGACATCGGCGCCACTCAGCGGTGAGCCGTCAGAAGTCCTAACCGTACCGGACAGAACCAGGGGAAAAGCGGTCGCCACACCGACAGTAACGGGTATGAGTACAGCTAGCCACAAGGCGATTAACAGCCCCTTCCAACTCATTACCCTTTGCCTCCATATCAACAGAATATCAATAAATTAGATGGTGCTAAAGCCGAACACAACATCACATGACAGATCTTCGGCACGACAAGATAACCGAAATCGTTCAAAAAATAAACAGGCTCTACTGGCGCGAGCCTGTTCAACCTCGAGCCATCAACAACAGATCAGGAGCTCAGAACAATCTGGACGTATGGGATGAAGGTAAAACAGCAAGCACTCCGGGAGAGAGTTTCACTGGTCCTGCTCTTGGGGCTGGGTGGAGGGTTCAATCTCGCCGGCACATTGCGGGCACTTCCCGCAGCGGTAGGCGGTCCCATAGACATGCACGGAGGTGTCGCTGACCGGCAGGGGCAGGTAGGCGCTCCTGGTGTCAAGATCCGCCTCAATCTGCTCGAGCAGGAGATGGTCGGCGCCCATCAGTACCGCAGCGGACATCGCCTTTTCCTTGGCCGAACCGACATCATCGTTTGATCGACCATGAACGGATCCCAGGTCCTCACAGCCGAGGATATCTGCTCGGTTGTAGGTGACATGCAAAGCATGCCGGGCGATATGATAATCTTTCCAGGCCATCTTATTCGGCAGGGAAACAGAGCAACCGACCACCAGGCACAGGCCACACAGAGAGAACAGCCATTTCATGGACACCTCCCGGGAACACTTTCCCTTTTTGCTATTATACTCGACCCTGACCTGTTTATCTCTGCGCTCCGGGACAGTTCCTGATGGACAACAAAAAAGGGAGCGGCCAATCAGGCCGCTCCCTTGAGCGTGAATCAAAAGTGACAAGGCACTCTCAGTCAAGCAGCTCCTTGCCCCGGGCAACAAAATTCTCGGCGGTAAAGCCAAAGTGCTTCATCAACTCTCCGGCAGGGGCGCTGGCGCCAAAGCTGCTCATGCCGATCACTGAGCAGGCGTAGCGCTCCCAACCGAAGCTGGCACCGGCCTCCATGGCAACCCGCGCAGTGCAGGCAGGGGGCAACACCTCATCCCGATAAACCTGGTCCTGTGCCTCGAAGAGTTCCCAGGAGGGCAGTGAAACAACCCGGGTGCCGACCCCTTCCGCCTGCAGCGTCTCCCGTGCGGCAAGGGCATGCTGTACCTCAGAGCCCGTGGCAATCAGGATCAGCTGCAGATCCCCCTCTTCAGCCGCCAGGACATATCCGCCCCGCTGCAAGCCCTCCGCGCCGGCAAACCGTTCACGGTCTACGGTCGGCAAACCCTGACGGGTCAGCACCAGGGCCGTCGGGCCCTGGCGGTTGGTGATTGCCGCCTTCCAGGCTTCCACGGTTTCGTTGGCATCCGCCGGGCGGATCACTGTCATATTCGGCATCGCCCGCAGCGATGCCAGGTGCTCGACCGGCTGATGGGTCGGTCCGTCCTCGCCCAGGCCGATGGAGTCATGGGTCAACACATAGATGGGGGCAATCCCCATCAGCGCCGCCATGCGCATGGCAGGGCGCATATAATCTGCAAACACGAAGAAGGTTCCGGCAAAAGGAATCACCCCGGGCGTATGGGCCAGACCGTTCATGATCGAGCCCATGGCATGCTCGCGAATCCCGTAATGGATGTTGCGACCGCTCTGCCCCGGCAACCAGGAGCTCTCCCCCTTGATCTCGGTATTATTGGACGGCCCCAAATCAGCCGAACCGCCGATCAGCAGTGGCATCTTCGGCGCCAGACCGTTGATCGCGGCACCGCTCGCCTGGCGGGTGGCCTTATTGTCCCCCGCTGAAAACTCAGGCAGGCCGGCATCCCAGCCGGCGGGGAGGTCGCCGTTGGCGACCTCCAGCCAATCGGCCACCGCCTGTTTCGCCTGTTTCGCTGCAAGCTGCTGCTGCCAAGCCTGCTCGAGCTCAGCCCCCCTGACCAGGCAGCTCCGCATATGCTCGGCGACCTCGGCAGGCACCACAAAGCTCTCCTCCGGATTCCGATTGTAGGCCTGCTTGGTCAGGGCCAGCTCTTCGGCTCCCAGGGGTGCTCCATGAGCGTCATGGGTATCCTGCTTGTTCGGAGCCCCCTGGCCGATATGGGTGCGGGCAACGATGAGGGACGGCCGCGGATCATTTTTGGCACGCTCCATCGCCGCGTCGATCTCGGCCATATTCTCGCCTTCCACCCGTTCAACGTGCCAGCCATAAGCCAGATAGCGCGCCCCGACATCTTCGGTGAAGGCCAGAGCCGTATCACCTTCGATGGTAATCTTGTTATCCAGGTAGAGGTAATTCAGGTTACCCAGTCGCAGATGCCCGGCCAGCGAAGCGGCCTCGGCGGAAACGCCCTCCATCAGGTCGCCATCGGAGCAGATGACCCAGGTACGGTAATCGAACAGTTCGTCATCAACGTTCTGGGCAAGAAACTGTCCGCCCATTGCCATACCTACGGCAACGGCCACCCCTTGACCGAGAGGTCCGGTGGTCGTCTCAACTCCCGGCGTGTGGCGGAATTCCGGATGCCCGGCAGTCTTGCTGCCGAACTGGCGAAAATTCTTGATGTCATCCAGCGACAGGTCGTAGCCGGTCAGATGCAACATGCTGTAGATCAGTGCCGAGGCATGGCCGCAGGAGAGGATGAACCGGTCACGACCGGCCCAGTCCGGATTGGCCGGATTATGGCGCAGATGCTTCATATAGAGCAGGTAGGCGATCGGGGCCGCCTCCATCGGCGTTCCCGGGTGGCCGGAGTTGGCTTTTTCAACCGCGTCGGCCGCAAGCAAACGGATCGTATCGACGGAGTTGCGGACGACAGGCAAAGCAAATTCTTTGGACATTATTGTGGGCTCCTTGCATGGGTATTTAGGCTGCCACATTGAAACAGGAACTGCTTCAAAAAACAAGGGGACAAGCGCAGAAAACAGCATTTTTTTCCGCCCTGGGGGCAGTCTCTCTACCCCCTCCAGACAACAAAAAAAACAGGCTGAAGGAGGAGGGAGGAATCCTCGTCAACAGCCCGTTTAAGGAGGTTGGAACTGAAAAAGTTTCTTTTACCAGCGGCCCGACTGCCACACCAGACCTCTGATGGCTTCGACTATAGCGAACAGGGCCGAGGCAGGCTACGTGGTTTTTCGTATTTTATTGCTGACGGGGGCGCAAGGCAAAACTGTGCGAAAGCGCATGGCATCGGCTTAACGGGAATGATTCTCCCCATAGCCGCAATGTTCAAGGAGCAGCGCCAGCTTGTCCTCACGCCCCCCCTGCCAGCGGGAGAGGAGCTGCTCCGCCAGGGTCTGCTCCTGACGGACCAGCGCGTCCAGGTCATCGAGGAAATGACTTTCATCGGCATCACTCAGTTGCTCGCGGAACTGCTTCTGCAGACTCCTCCTTGCCTCCTGCAGCAGCTCACCGGCGACCTCCCCCAGAGAACCGCCCTGAAAAGGTGTCTTCAATCCCAACCGCCAGGAGCTGCGATAAAGCGCCCTGAACTCTTCCAGGCTCAAATCACCCAGCAACCGTTCGACGGCCCTTAGCGACTCTTCGCTGTAGAGCAAGCCCTTGACCAGTCCGGCAACTGATGCGGCCATCCGCTGCGGCAGGCTGTCAGCAGTGCGGACCTCCACCTGCGGACGCAAACGGACTTCCGGAAACAGGGTCGAAAGGTGAAGGTCCCAGTCAGCCAGGGTCGCACGGAAGTCAAGGTAGCCGCTATCAAGAAACTGGCGGAAGGTAAAACGGTGGCCGGTCAGGTTGTAGAGCTTTCCGTCACGCTGGATGAAATAGAGCGGAACATCCAGGGCATAATCGACATAGTCGGAGAAACCTGTGCCGGTCTTGAGCAGCTGCTCGATCAGACCACAGCGGTCCGCGTCCGTGCGCGACCAGATTTCACCCCTGACCGACAGGCAGCCGGAAGGACGATCTTCCAGGATCGGTGAATTGGCAAACAGGGCATAGAAGACCGGGGACAGAAGCTGGGCCACGCGGACCTTGCGTACACAATCCGTCTCGTCGGAAAAGTCCAGATTGACCTGGGTCCCGGCAGTCTGCTTCATCATCCGCTGCCCCATATCCCCGGTTCGCAGCATATATGGACCCATCACATCGTAACGCCGCTTGGGCAGCCATCCGATCTGCTCCAGCGGAGTAAAAGGCTGCGCGCCCAGTCCGAGGAAACAGAGTCCAAGTTCGCGACCGGCCGCTACGATCTGTCCGGCGTAACGATCAAAATCGCGCTTGCTGCAATGGATATCGCGACAGAGGCGCCCTGACAGTTCGATCTGGCCACCGGGCTCAAGAGTCACCGAGGAGTTGCCACCCTGCAGGCCGACCAGATGCTCATTGTCATAGATACCCACCCAGCCCAGAGTCCCTTCCAGGGCACTGAGCAGGGCGTGGATGCGCTCATAGGGTGCCGCCTCCCCGGTTCGCCGATCGAGAATCAGCTTCTCGACTTCCAGGCCGACGCCCCAGTCCTTTTCAGGCTTGCCGCCGCGGGTGAGGTACGCAGTTAACACCGCCCGATTCTCGATGGGCTGGCTGCGATTATCCGTCGAAAACTTTGTCATAAAGCCAGTCTAGCACCTTTCCCGGGGAAAGCGCGTCAGGAAATCAGGTACGCTTCTATACTGCTGGCGATCGTCTGGAAAATCTTGATGAACTCCTGCTCGTCCTGCTCCAGGAAGGTAATCCGGAACCCGCGCTCTTCGGTACAGAAGGAAGAGATCGGCACGGTACAGATTCCGGTGGAGGCCAACAGGTAATAGACGAAGCGCTTATCCAGCGACACGTTCGGCTGTGCCACCAGTTCTTCAACCATCTGGCGGACCTCCTTGTTTTCAATCGGCAGAGTCTGTCTCTGGTTGAGCCGGGAACGGTCAAAGACCACGCTCATATAAAAGGAGCCGTTGGTCCGGTTGACTTTGAGTCCCGGGACCTTCTTCAGCAGTTCGTAGGCAATGTTGGAAAACTTTTCATAGCGTGCGATCCGGTCCCGCAGATAGCCCTCGTAGAGTGGATGGCTGAGAATTTTCGGAATCGCCTTCTGCGGCAGCGTCGTCGAGCAGACCTCGACCATCTTCGAATTGAGGATGCTCTGGATGTAACGGCTGAAGACCTCATCCTTGTCCGCGTTATAGACCTCGATCCAGCCACAGCGCGAGCCTGGCCAGGGCACCTCCTTGCTGATGCCCTTCATGGAGATCGCCGGAACGTCGCCGACCAGGTCCGAAATCGGCCTGGTGGACTGCCCATTGTAAACAATGTTGTTGTAAATTTCGTCGCAGATGACGAACAGGTCGAACTCCTTGGCGATCTGGATCATCTCCCGCAGGATGCGTTCGGGATAGACGGCACCGGTCGGGTTGTCCGGGTTGATGATCAGAATCCCCGAGATGGTCGGGTTGTATTTGATCGAGAGACGCAGGTCGTCCAGGTCCGGGTACCAGTTGTTGTCCGGATCAAGGCGATAGGTCACCGGTGCCTGACCGGCATGGGCGCCCTCCGCTGAAGAGTGCGTCGAGTAGGTCGGTGAAGGACCGATGACCCGCGCTTCGCGCCGCAGCAGGCCGTACACTTTCTGGATGGCATCACCGAGCCCGTTAAAGAAGATGATGTCATCGGCGCTGATCTGCGCGCCGCCGCGGCTGTTGGTTTTTTCGGCCAGAAACTCCCGGGTCTGCAGCAAGCCCTTGGTCGCACAATAGCCGTATGAGCAGTCCTGCATGGCCAGGTCGGCAACGATCTCCTTCATCCAGACGGGAATCTTTTCCCCCTTGGCAACCGGATCACCGATATTCTCCATGTTGGTCTTGATGCCGAGCCTGTTCAGTTTTTCAGCAATATCAACGATCGCCCGGATCTCATAGGTCAGTTCGCCGGCACCGATATGAACGATATTGTTGCGCATCTTCGATCTCCCGAATCAATAAAATGAAGAAATAAAAAGGCCATGGACTGGTCTGTCCATGGCCTCGCTAAATTATGCAGTTTCGCGGCTCACCCTTTCAGGTGACGGACAGTCTCAAGGCGTAAGGTCGCCCGGTTCGCTCGTGCTGCCGCTGCCGCAGTGTTGATCATGATGGAATCCCCGTGCTGGTAAAGTCAGCTGCTTGGATTATCACAGAGCGCCGGCGAAGTCAATTAATTCTGTTTCGGCGGAATCGGCAGATGTGCTACCGGCTCAACACCGCCGGGCAGAGACATCACTTTGCCACGCCCTTCCTTATCGACTTCATCGATCCTGGCAATCTGCTGGAAGGGGATCAGCAGTCTTTTGACGCCCTTGAATTCGTTTTTCAGGCTCTCCTCGCCCGGATCGAGCAGTACGGACGATCTTTCACCGAACAGTAGCTCACCGACACAGACAAAACCGTACAGTTCGGCCTGCTCCACCTTGCGGGCATAAAGCTCATAGCTCTTGCCCTGGCTGGAAAAGTAAATTCTGTAGACGGTCTTTTTGCTCACCCGTTTTCCCCAACATGTCTGCAATGATATCAGCTTAGCCGTTCGTATTCTCTTCCGCAAGCCTCTCGAAAACCCGCATCACAGCAAAACCATCAACAGGGAGAGGGTAACCAGGCTGGCCAGCGTCGAGACCACCACGACCGAGGTCACATAGGCCGGAACGATATCATTTTCCTTGGCTATAATCGAAACAAAGATAGCCGCCGGCATCGCCGCCTGCAGAATCCCCGCTGCGCTCTCAATTGAGTCGGAGACAAAGAGCGGAGCCAGGATAAAGGCCAGTGCCGGAGCCAGCACCAGACGAATTGACGAACCAAGCAGCACGTCTTTGTCCAGGTGGACCTTCCCCTGCTCCACGAGCTGTAACCCCAGGGCGAACAACATCACCGGAATCATCGCCCCGGACAGCAGACCGATCATGCGCTCCAGCACCAGCGGAACCTGCAGATCCCCGCCGGAAACAACCGCCGCCGGCAGCGTCGCCCAGAGCGCCGGAGTCTTGATGACCTTCCAGACCGCCCCGCGACTTCCGCCATGAGCCCAGCCGGCAGCCCCGACGCAGATAGCAAAGGCACTGATCGACACGGCGACAAAATAGATGGTTGCCGGAGCGAGGGACTCATCCCCCAGATGAAACTGGATCAGTGCCAGGCCGAAATTGCCGACATTGCCGAAACAAGCGATCATCAGGAAGGCGGCAATCATCTCCCGGGAGTAACCGAACAGTCGCCCGATACCGCCGGAGATAAAGACCGTCGCGAGGTGAACCGAGACGATAAAAAGCACCAGGACCAGGGCATTTGACAGCGGCATGTCCGCAGTGCTGATCGCCTTGAAAATAAAGGCCGGGGCAAAAACGTAATACGCCGCCCGGGTCAGGGTGCGAGCTTCCAGCGCCAACCGCCGGCCGAGCAAGGCCCCAAGCAGGACAATGCCGAATACCGGCAAAATGACATCAATAAAGACAGAAAAAAATTCAAACATAGCGCACCACGAATTCAGGGACGGTCAGTGGACAACCTAGCTTTATTTTCTGCCGCCGCCAATAAAAAAGCTCCCGGCATCAGCCGGGAGCTTTTATGGTCATGCTTTTCCTATGCTTTACTTGCCGCAATCAGCCTGCAGTTCGGCCAGCTTCTTATACAGGTCGTAGCGGGTTGCCACGTCCCTGGCGGACGCGGCCATCAGCTCATCGGCATGGTCCGGGTTCGCCTTCTTCAGCGCACGGAAACGGTTCTGATTATTGGCGAACTCCTCGAAGCTGATGGTCGGCTCCTTGCTGTCCATCTGCAACGGGTTTTTGCCTTCCGCGGCCAGACGAGGGTCATAACGGAACAGCGGCCAGTGTCCGCAGGCAACCGCTTCTTTACAGCTGTCGATCCCCTTGGTCATGTTGATGCCGTGGGCGATACAGTGGCTGTACGCGATAACCAGCGAGGGTCCGTCATAGGCATCCGCTTCGATCATCGCCTTGACGACCTGTGCCGGGTTGGCAAGAGCAACGCGGGCCACGTAGATGTTGCCATAGGTCATGGCGATCATCGACAGATCTTTTTTCGGCATAACTTTACCGCCGGCAGCGAACTGGGCCACTGCTCCGATCGGTGTCGACTTGGAGGCCTGCCCGCCGGTGTTGGAGTAGACCTCGGTGTCGAGCACCAGGACGTTGACGTTCTCGCCGGAAGCAAGCACATGATCCAGTCCGCCGTAGCCGATATCGTACGCCCACCCGTCGCCACCGTGGATCCAGACCGACTTGACGACCAGGTAGTCGGCATCGCCCAGCAACGGCTTGGCGGTTTCATGGGTACAGGCAGCGAGGATCTTTTTCAGCTGAGCCACCCGGCCACGCTGCGCTTCGATCTCTCCTTGGGAATCCTGTGCCGAAGCGAGAATCTCCTGCTTCAGACCGGCAGTCCCTTCGCAGGCCTTGCAACCGCAATCGATGTTGCTGGTGAGCAATTCCCGTGCATAAGCGGTCGTCTTGTCGATCGCCAGACGGAAGCCGTATCCGAACTCGGCGTTGTCCTCGAAAAGCGAGTTGCTCCATGCTGGACCGAGACCGTCTTTGCGCGTCGTCCAGGGAGTGGTCGGCAGGTTGCCGCCATAGATTGAGGAACAGCCGGTGGCATTGGCGACGACCATCCGGTCACCAAACAGCTGGGAGCAGAGCTTGACGAATGGAGTCTCGCCACAACCGGCACAGGCGCCGGAGAATTCAAACATCGGCGGCAGCAGCTGGCTGCCCTTGACGGTAGCACGATTAAACAATGACTCATCCGGATCCGGCAGCCCGAGGAAGAACTCAAAGTTGGCGGCTTCGGACTCACGCAACGGAGGCTGGGAGACCATGTTGATCGCCTTGACGCCTTCTTCGGTCTTGCTCTTGGCCGGGCAGTTGTAAACACAGGCACCGCAACCGGTACAATCTTCAACCGCTACCTGCAGAGTGAACAGCTTGCCTTCCAGATCCTTGCCTTTTGCGGCACAGGACTTGAAAGTCGCCGGCGCCCCCTTCAGATCAGCTTCCTCATAGATCTTCATGCGGATTGCCGCATGCGGACAAACGAAGGAGCAGATACCACACTGGACACAGAGATCCTCTTTCCAGGCAGGGGTCGTCACAGCGATGTTACGCTTCTCGACACAAGCCGTCGCGGTCGGGAACGTACCGTCTGCCGGCATCGCCGAGAGCGGCAGCTTGTGACCGAGACCGTCGATGATCGGACCGAGGGTATTCTGGACCGCCTCAGAACAACCGGACCACTGACCGCTGGTCATTTCAATAGCACTGTCAGCCGCATCCGGCACTGTCACCTCTTCGATGTTCTCAAGTGCCGCGTCAACCGCCTGTTTATTCATGTTGACGACCTTCTCGCCGGCCTTACCGTAGGACTTGACGATCGCACTCTTGATTTCGGCAATCGCCTGCTCAAGAGGGATGATGGCAGAGATTTTGAAGAAAGCAGTCTGCATGATGACGTTGATCCGGGGACCAAGACCCAGCTTCTCGCCGAGGGCAACACCGTCAATAACGTAAAACTTCAACTTCTTGTCGATGATGCTCTGCTGTACGGCTTTCGGCAGGTGCGACCAGACATCCCCCTTGCCGAACGGAGAGTTCAGCAGGAAGGTCGCTCCCTCTTTGGCGTTTTTGAGCATGTCGTACTTCTCGAGGAAGGAGAAGTTGTGACAGGCCACAAAGTCAGCCTCCCCCTCAGAGAGCAGGTAGGTCGACTTGATCACCTGCTTGCCGAAACGCAGGTGAGACGTGGTCATGCTGCCGGCCTTCTTGGAATCGTAAACGAAATACGCCTGAACCTCGTTGTCAGTGGTATCACCG
Organism: Desulfuromonadales bacterium; assembly: GCA_032251255.1. Lineage (GTDB taxonomy): Bacteria > Desulfobacterota > Desulfuromonadia > Desulfuromonadales > Geopsychrobacteraceae > BM509. The sequence goes on along the minus strand of JAVVDY010000020.1, from coordinate 31,821 downwards.
ATAATCTTGATCGAGTTCTTGTTGGCACCGACGGTCCCGTCGGAGCCCAAGCCGTAGAACATGGCCGCATAGCCGTTGAACGGCACCTTGTAGTTCTCATCAAACGACAGGCTCATGCCCATGACATCGTCTTCGAAACCGACGATGAAATGATTCTTCGGCTTGTCCTGCAGCATGTTGTCGAGAACCGCCTTACACATCCCGGCGTTGAACTCGAAGGAACCGAGGCCGTAGCGGCCACCGACGATGCTCGGGTACCCGTCGAAACTGGTCATGCCATCGACCATTCCTTCGCCAATCGCGGTACGCACCGCCTGGTACATCGGCTCACCGATGGAGCCAGGCTCCTTGGTGCGGTCGAGAACGGTGATTTTCTTGACGCTGGCCGGAAGGGCTTTGCAGAACTGCTCGATCGGGAACGGCAGGAACAGCCGGACCTTGATCATGCCGACCTTCTCGCCCTGAGCGGCCAGATGCATGATCAGCTCTTCCATTGCTTCGCAACCGGAACCCTGCATCACGACGACGCGCTCAGCCTGCGGGTGACCGACGTAGTCAACCAGGTTGTACTGGCGACCACTCAGCTTGGCGAACTTGTCCATCTGTGCCTGCATGATGCCCGGTACTTTTTCGTAGTAGGGATTGACGGTCTCGCGACCAATGAAGTAGACGTCGGGATTCTGGGCGGTCCCGCGCAGCACCGGATGATCGGGAGACAGGGAGCGTGCACGGTGAGCAGCAACCAGCTCGTCATCGATCATCGCTTTCATGGTCTGCATGCTCAGCTCTTCAACCTTCTGCACTTCATGCGAGGTCCGGAAACCGTCGAAGTAATGCAGCACCGGAACGCGGGACTCGAGGGTTGCAGCCTGGGCGATCAGAGCAAAGTCCATGACCTCCTGGACGTTGTTGGAGCAGAGCATGGTCCAACCGGTCTGGCGGCACGCCATAACGTCAGAATGGTCACCGAAGATCGAAAGTGCCTGGGCGGCGATGGCGCGGGCCGAAACATGGAAGACGGTCGGGGTCAACTCACCGGCGATCTTGTACATGTTCGGGATCATCAGCAGCAGACCCTGAGACGCGGTAAAGGTCGTGGTCAGAGCACCCGCCTGCAGGGCACCATGGACGGCGCCGGCAGCCCCGCCCTCCGACTGCATTTCAACAACTTTGGGAATTGTTCCCCAGATGTTCTTCTGCCCCATGGCGCTCTTGGCATCAGAAATCTCCCCCATGACTGAAGAGGGTGTAATGGGATAGATGGCAATAACCTCGTTGGTCGCATGAGCCACATGCGCCGCAGCGGAATTGCCGTCAGTACAAACCATTTTCCGAGACATGCAAACCTCCTTCTACTCTGTTGATAATGGATAACCCGAGACTGGTTCCAGTAAGATCTGGGCTGAACTGGATTTCTGCTCAAAAGATGAAGCTGGCAACACGTAAAAAAAACAGGGAATTCAGTGTCTGTTCCGTTTAAAAATCCCGCCGACTGTCCACTGCCTGCTGAACCGTCGCCGTATCGATATATTCGAGGTCGCTGCCCATCGGGATGCCATGGGCCAAACGGGTAATTTTCATCCCGAGCGGCTTGAGCAGGCGGGCCAGATAAAGCGCAGTGGCTTCCCCTTCGACGGTGAAATTGGTTGCCAGAAGGATCTCCTCAACCTCTTCATTCCTCAATCGCTCCAGCAAAGGGGCGATTTTCAAGTCTTCGGGGCCGACACCGTCCAGGGGGGACAGCGCTCCATGCAGCACATGGTAACGGCCACGAAAAGCGTGGCTTCTCTCGATCGCCAGCAGATCCTGCGGTTCCTGGACAATGCAAAGGCGCCCGTCCCGGGAAGGATCCTGGCAGATCGCGCAGGGATCGGTTTCCGTAATATGGAAACAGCGGGAACAGAAAGCGACCTTCTGTTTCATGTCACGGAGGGCGTCAGCCAGCGCATCGGTATCAGCCTGTGGCGCGCGCAGCAGATGGAAAGCAAGCCGAGCCGCCGTTTTTCCTCCGACCCCCGGAAGTTTCGACAATTCTGCGACCAGGCGGTCGAAAGACGGAAGCGAGCCTAACATGGAATGCCCTTGAATTCCAGAATTTTAAAATGCTGTTCTATTTTTTTCAGGGAAGGTAAAAAATTATAATCTCCCCAAAATATTTTTGGCCAATTGGTCTTACCAAAGCCGGAAGACTAGCACACAATGCCTCGAAAGTTCAATCTTATAATGTATACAGGCCCGCGCAAGCCGCTTGCGCAATTTTCTGCCGCGCCCAGAAAGTAAAAGATCCGCAACAGTGCTCTCCAGTCAACCGTTGCGGATCTTTTCCCTGTCGCTGCCATGAGCATCGGTTAAAACAGGCCGGGCAGACTCATTCCACCGGTCACCTTGCCCATCTCCTGCTGCATCATCTCCTGACTCTTTTTCAGTGCCTCGTTGATCGCGGCCATAACCAGATCTTCCAGCATCTCCACGTCCTCCGGATCCACAACCGCCTTCTCGATCTTCACGCTGAGCAGCTGCTGCTTGCCGTTCACAATCGCAGTGACCATTCCGCCACCGGCCGTCGCCTCAACTTCGCGACCTTCAAGCTCCTGCTGCAGGCGGGCAATTTTCTGCTGCATCTGCTGGGCCTGCTTCATGATGTTTCCAAGACCTTTTGCCATTTTCTGACGTCCTCCAAAGCTGATGAACTAAACGAACCCTTTATCAATCGGTTGCACCCTGTCAACCTCCCCCTCAAAAATATCAATTGCCGCCTTGACCATCGGATGTTCTACGGCATCGCTCTTCAAACGTTTTTCCCGATCTGATTCCTGCTGTTTACGCGCCTCCAGCAGCGACGGTGAAGCGGACTGATGATCCGTAAGGCTGAGCAGATCGAGCTTGACTGGCCGGGAAAAAAACTCCGTAGCCAGATGCTGGATATCCTCTTTCATCTCCTTGTCGATCAGACCATAAAAGCTGACCGGCAGAGCAACCTTGAGATGGGGCAGCTGATTGCTGACCAGTCGGCCATGCTCAAGGAATGAGCCGATCCGCACCCGGCGGGACTTGACGAAATCAACCAGCCCCGCCCAGTCACAGCCAGCAGAGTCCTCGAGCGGCGGGGCATCAACCTTTTTTGGTTGGGAGCCTCCTTCCGGTGGCGGGAACGGAGGCGGTGGAGACGCTGCCCGTGCCGCCTCAGAGCGAGTCGGTTCGGCCGGCAGCGGGGGGGGGAGTGGCGTTCCGGCCAGTCGCTGCTCAAGAAGTTCCAGCTTGCGAATCAGGGCAGAGACCTCCTGAGCCGGGGGCATTTGCGCCAGGCGGATCAGCGTCATCTCCATGGTCAGGCGCGGATAATTGGACTGGGCCAGCTCCGCTTCGGTTTTGATCAACAGGGTCAGCATCCGCTGCAGATCCTCGAGCTGAACCTGCGCTGCCAGGGGTTTCAACTCCTGCAGTTCCGTCTCGCCGGCATCGAGCAGCTCTCCCGGCTGTTCAGCCACCTTGATCACCACCAGCGCACGGACCAGCTCAACCACCTGCCGGCAGAACTGGCGAAATGAATGTCCATGATCATCAACCCGTGCGATCACACTGAGGACCCGTCGCCCGTCCCGTTCCTGGACGGCCTCCAGCGTATCGAGCAGGAGGCGCCGATCAACCAGCCCCAACAGGCTCTGCAGATCCACGTCGCTGACCTGGTCACCACAAAAAGCGATCACCTGGTCAAGGGTTGACTGGGCATCACGCATGCTGCCCCCTCCGGAGCGGGCAATCATCGCCAATCCCTGGTCGGAGATCTCCACCTTCTCCCGCTCGACTATATAGCGTAACCGGTCGGCGACCTGCAGCGTACTGATCTTGCGGAAATCGAAACGCTGACAGCGTGACAGGATCGTCACCGGGATCTTGTGCGGCTCGGTCGTGGCAAAAATGAATTTTGCGTGCTCCGGCGGTTCTTCCAGGGTTTTCAGCAAGGCGTTGAAGGCATTGATCGAGAGCATATGCACTTCGTCGATGATGAAGATTTTGTAGCGTGATTTCGACGGCAGGTAGCGGATATTTTCGCGCAATTCGCGGATATCATCGACACCGGTATTCGACGCCCCGTCGATTTCAAAGACATCTATCCCCTGGCCGGCGGCGATCTCAACACAGGAAGGGCATGTCCCGCAGGGCTCTGTCGTCGGACCGTCCTGACAGTTGAGCGCCTTGGCAAAAATCCGGGCGGCGGACGTTTTTCCCACCCCCCGGGCTCCGGTAAACAGAAAGGCGTGGTGAACCCGATCGGCCAGGATGGCATTCTTCAGCGTCTGACTGACATGCTCCTGGCCGATCAGATCATCAAACAGCTGGGGTCGCCACTTGCGTGCCAGAACCAGGTAGGACATAGTTTCGGTCTCCGTGAAGCAGGCTCGCCGAATCGTGCAGTAGGATTTGATTTACAAACAAGAATTGCCGGCACAAGTGACAGCCAGGCACCCCCGCGGCACACGTCCAGAACCGTTACCGCTGCTCCCTTCCGGGCCTGACGGAGTTCGCGGCCGTCCGTTGCGCGGGACCCGGCTGTCACTTCTGCCGGCAATCACCTTATCCGGACAGGATAACGACTGGGCCGTTCAGAATTAATTAATGGCGGAGAGGGGGGGATTCGAACCCCCGGTAGCTTGCACTACACCCGCTTTCCAGGCGAGCACCATCGGCCTCTCGGTCACCTCTCCGCAGGCTGAGCACGATACACTAACTCACCGGAGGCTGTAAAGGGATTTTTCCCTGCGGGACGGGGCCCTCATCAGGACCGGCGGGGCTCATGAACAAAGACGAAATTGACGCCGACAAGTTCCTTATGATTTAATGCTGCGCTTATGACTCAGCATGCAGATAACAGGGTATTTCTCGGCCTGGGAGCCAATCTGGGGCAGCCCCTTGAACAGCTGCAAGAGGCACGGAAACTGCTGTCACGCCACCGCTGCATCGATATCACCGCCAGTTCCCCGCTCTACCGGACCCCGGCGCTCGGCGGTCCAGCCGGGCAGCCGGACTACGGCAACGCGGTGCTGCAACTGACAACCAGCCTGCCCCCCCGTGAGTTGCTCGACTGCTGCCTGGAGATTGAAGCTGCCTGCGGCCGAACCCGCACCGCTCGCTGGGCTCCGCGCACCCTCGATATCGACCTGCTGTTCTACGGCCAGACCCTGATCGAGGAGCCGGGGCTGGTCCTCCCCCACCCACGGCTGCATGTCCGCCACTTCGTCCTGCTGCCGCTGGCCGACCTGGCCCCCGAACTGAAGCATCCCCGCCTGAACCAGACCATCGGCGACCTGCTACACGGCCTGCCTGCGCCGGAGGGTATCTGCAAAATCATGGAGAAATGGTAGCGCCTTATGGCCCGTCTGATCCTGCTGGCATTAATTTTTTTTCTCGGCTATACCGTTGTTCAGGCGCTGTTGCGCAAGCCACGGCAGCCGAGACACCCGAGCAATCGCTCCCGCGAGGGGGAAACCATGGTCCAGGACCCTCAGTGCGGGGCATACCTGCCCCTCAGCGACGCGATTAAGGATAAAACTGCCGGCACACAACACTACTTCTGCTCGAAAAAATGCCGCAACCAGTATCGTAAAACGAATAAATAGACAATCACTGAACCAATCTGCTACCTTCCCGGTAAAAATAACCTTCAGGAGGCAACATTATGAAATTTTTTATCGATACCGCAGAAGTTGATCAGATCCGCATTGCCCATGACCTGGGCCTGGTCGACGGCGTCACCACCAACCCTTCCCTGATCGCCAAGAGTGGTCGCAATTTCAAAGAAGTGATCACCGAGATCACCGGAATTGTCGACGGCCCGATCTCCGCCGAGGTCATCGCCCTCGATTCTGCCGGGATGCTGGCTGAAGGGCGGGAACTGGCAAAAATTCACGACAATATTGTTATCAAGGTGCCGATGACCAGCGAAGGGCTCAAAGCCACCAAGCAGTTCAGTGCGGACGGGATCAACACCAACGTCACCCTGATTTTCTCGGCGCTGCAGGCGCTGCTTGCCGCAAAGGCCGGAGCGACCTATGTGTCCCCCTTTGTCGGCCGACTCGACGACATCGGCCACGAAGGCCTGGAGGGAGTGGAACAGATCCGCACCATCTATGACAACTACGGCTACGGAACGGAAATCATCGTCGCGTCCGTACGCAGTCCGATGCATGTTCTCAACGCCGGTCTGATCGGCGCCGATATCTGCACCATCCCCTTCAGCGTCATGCAACAACTGGCTCAGCACCCGCTGACCGATGTCGGCATCGAAAAATTTCTTGCGGACTGGGAAGCGACCAAATAGTTCGAATCCAGAACAGTTTTTTTCACTCCCAACCGGTCAGGGCAAACCCGCCCTGGCCGGTTTTCTTTGTCCGCTGCTTGCCCTCCCAGCTCTTCGCGATATAGTTGCCCACAACAACGTTTCGATCCACACCTGACCATTAATCGGTATGACCACTTGACAGGCTTACAATTTGTCAGGTATACGCTCTTATGGGCCGGGAGACCAGCCCTGTGCCTATTTCATAAGCGGATGTTCCGGTTAGCCGGCGCATTCGTCTCAAATTCAACCCTGCGAGGACACGATGAACATTCACGAGTATCAGGCAAAGGCGATTCTGCGTAACTTCGGTGTTCCGGTGCCGGACGGACACGTGGTCTACAACAGCAACTCGGCCCGCGACTGGGCCAGACGTCTGGGGGATGGCCCCTGGGCTGTCAAGGCGCAGATTCATGCCGGGGGACGCGGCAAGGGGGGCGGTGTCAAGATCGCCAAGACCGCGGATGAAGTCAAAAAGTTTGCCCGCGACATGTTCGGCATGACGCTGGTCACCCACCAGACCGGTCCCGAAGGAAAAACCGTCAAGCGGATCCTGGTCGAAAAGGGGAGCAACATCGCCGATGAATTCTACGTCTCCTTCCTGGTCGACCGCGCAACGGACAGGGTCACCCTGATGGCCTCCGCCGAAGGGGGGATGGATATCGAAGAGGTCGCAGCCAAGACTCCGGAGAAGATCTTCTTCGAAGCGGTCGATCCGGTGGTCGGCCTGACCGCCTTCCAGGCCCGCAAGGTCGCCTTCAAGCTCGGCTTTGAGATGCCCCAGGTCAAGCAGGCGGTGCCGCTGCTGATGGGTCTGTACAAGGCGTTTGTCGACTGCGACTGCTCGCTGCTGGAAATCAATCCGCTGATCCTGACCGCCGAAGGCGATCTGCTCTGCCTCGACGCCAAGATCAACCTGGAAGACAACGCCCTGTTCCGTCACTTGCGGATCCGCGACCTGCGCGACTACGACGAAGAGGATCCGATGGAGATCGAGGCGTCCCAGTACGACCTCTCCTACATCGCCCTCGACGGCAACATCGGCTGCATGGTCAACGGCGCCGGCCTGGCGATGGCGACCATGGATATCATCAAGCACTACGGCGGTGATCCGGCCAACTTTCTCGATGTCGGGGGCGGAGCGACGGTAGATCGCGTCACCGAGGCATTCAAGATCATCCTCTCCGATGACAAGGTCAAGGGGATTCTGGTCAATATCTTCGGCGGTATCATGAAGTGCGACATCATCGCCAGCGGGGTCATCGAGGCCGCCAAGCAGATCGGCGTCAAAGTTCCGCTGGTGGTCCGACTGGAAGGGACCAACGTCGAAAAGGGCAAGAAGCTGCTGGCCGAATCGGGCCTGAACATTGTCAGTGCCGACGGCATGGCCGACGCTGCCGAAAAAATCGTCAAAGCCGTCAACGGTTAAGGAGAGACTACGATGAGCATACTCATTGATAAAAACACCAAGGTCATTACCCAGGGGATTACCGGCGCTACAGGTCTTTTTCACGCCCAGGGCGCCCGCGAATACGGCACCCAGATGGTCGGCGGAGTCACCCCCGGCAAGGGCGGCCAGGAAATCGACGGGTTTCCGATCTTCAACACCGTCGAAGACGCCGTCAAGGCCACCGGGGCCAACGCTTCGGTGATCTACGTGCCGCCGATCGGCAGCGCCGATGCGATCATGGAAGCCGTCGAAGCAGGCATTGAACTGGTGATCTGCATCACCGAGGGGGTTCCGGTCCTCGACATGATCAAGGTCAACAAGTACATGGAAGGGAAGAACTGCCGCCTGGTCGGGCCCAACTGCCCTGGCGTCATCACCCCCGGCGAGTGCAAGATCGGCATCATGCCCGGCTACATTCACAAGCCCGGCCCGGTCGGCGTCGTCTCCCGCTCCGGCACCCTGACCTACGAAGCGGTCTGGCAGCTAACCACCCGCGACATCGGTCAGACCACCTGCGTCGGCATCGGTGGCGACCCGGTCAACGGCACCAGCCATCTCGACGTACTGAAGATGTTCGAAGCCGACCCGGAGACCAAGGCGGTGATCATGATCGGCGAGATCGGCGGCGACGCCGAAGAGCAGGCGGCCGAATTCGTCCGCGACCACATGACCAAGCCGGTCGCCGCCTTTATCGCCGGTGCCACCGCTCCGGCCGGCAAGCGGATGGGCCACGCCGGCGCGATCATCTCCGGCGGCAAGGGTGACGCAGCGAGCAAGAAAGCCTTCCTGCGCGAGTGCGGCATCAGCGTTGCCGACTCCCCGGCCGAGATGGCCGAAGCGCTCCTGAAGATCTGGCAGCCCTGAACCTAAGCAGATTATTAGTAAAAAAAACGGCCCGGAACTTTTCAGCTCCGGGCCGTTTGCGTTGAGACCATGAGTGGGTAATTATTTTTTCAACCAGTGGACAATCTCCGAGGTCACCGACAACACTGGTGTGTTCTCTGCCTCGACGATGACACCGGTCGCAACCTGGATTTTCTTCTTCAGCTGCTGTTGAGCTTCCTTGGGCGGTGGAATGATGATCGCCTCACCGGTCGGCGGCGCCCCCGGCCCAAGCTTGATCCCCCTGTCGATGGTGACATCACCGCTGGTCGCCCCTCCGGTCGTCTGGGTGTTGCGGATCGCTATCTTGTTCGGCGCCTCACCGGTCGTATAGCCGACCGCGTAGAGGTAGGAATCCCCGCCATAAGAACATTCATCTGCGCTCGGCCGGTAGGTCAGGTAGTCGACCAGTCCGCCGACCGCCAGCGGCCGGGAGATCACCCTTTCACCGCCAGCCAGAGTCACAAACCAACCGATATCGGGGGTGGTCTGCACTCCCGAGGTCCGGTCCGTCCGGGTGACAACTGTCTTATACCCGAACTTATCTGCCTCAGTCGGATCATAGCTGCAGACCTGGGCTGTTTCAGTTACAGTCCCGGTGGTTGTTGCCGTCGTTTTGTCATCCATCCCGGTGGTGGTCACATCTACAGGGTAAGTCACACTTCCCAGTTCATCCTTGATGCCAACGAAGATATTGTCCTCCAGGGTTCCTTCGTCCGCATCGCTGAAATATTTCCCCGAACCGGCATAAAGCCAGGTGTTACCAGGGACATCGCTCGCAGCATCGGGTGAAGCGGTAAAGGGAAAGTTCCCGGTAAAAATAGGCTCCACGCCGGGCGTCCAGGCCGCCGTCAGGTCCTGATTCGGAATATCCATCCCGATGAGTCGTCCCTTCCAGGTACTTGCCCCCGAATCGTAATAGGATGTCCCGAAGTAAAGCCGCTCGCTAATATAGTCCTTGTTCTTGTCGATCGTCAGCACATCCCCGACGATTTCACCGGCCCCGAGAGTCACCTTCTTCACCAGATTCCCCGATTCCAGATCGAGAATATACAGGTACCCGTCCTTACTCCGGGCGATATCAGTGGCATTTTTGGGCAATGTCGTCGAACCTGAGCCGAACGCCACGTACCAGTTGCCGTTGGTCGAAGGCGCACCGGTTCTCAGAATCGACGGAAAGCCGGTCGAATAACCCATATCGGGATCGCTGAACTCCCACAACGGAACCGGGTTCTCTGCATCGGTAATATCGATCGCGTAGTAGGCCGAATAGCCGACGCTGGCCACCGGCGGCGTCGGAGTCCCACCATCGCAGGCTCCACCAAAGCGCATACCGCCGACCAGGATGGTCTTCCAGCTCGCCTGGTCCCTCGGGTCTGTCGGGTTGCCGTTGATACTGGCATCGGTCAAACGAACCGACAGGTCATTATAGTAGATATGGCAATAGTCCGGATCAGCCAGGTACTTGAGATAGGGTAGCGCGTTGTAAGGCACATAACCCCAGACCTCCTCACCAATTTTTCCATTTTCGTCCGGATGATTGGAATCTGCAGACGTTATGAAGTTTTTAAAGAGGCCGATAATATTGTCGCTAGGCAGATCCTTGTCCTTGAGATAGCCGACCCTGAATGCATGCAGAATCCCGTCATTAGCCCCGACGATCGCCACCGAAGAGCGCTGCGAATAGGAATCGGACGAGACATAATTGTAGTAGGTCGTATCGCCATAATCGATATGGTAGGTGTTGTTCGGCGTCCCGGCCAGAACCTTCGGCGTCGAGCTGATGACATCGCCCAGTTTCCAGACGTTGCCGTTGGTATCGCCCCCGTCAGCAGTGGGAATTGTCACCCGTCGATCGCGAAACGTATCATCAACAGTCGAGCTGCATTCCGAATTCCCAGTGACACCTGTTTCAAGGCATTCACCCCGGACGTAGCCGATGATGTCATTCACCGAATAGGTTGCGTCCGCATTGAGGGCCGCCTGCAGGGCGGCATCCATCGACGTATTAAACTCGGCATTGGTGAAAGACGTGGAGGTCGCGCCGTGGATTGCCTTTTTCGCAGTAAAGAGAGCCCGACCATCGGTCCCGCCAGGGTCGCGGAGAGCGAGCTTTTTGCCCCCCTCCCAGGTGTAGCTGACCTTGTTAAAGTCCTTAAGTACCGGATTGTTGCACGTGTCCAGTGCTGTCTGGTCAAACAGGGCGGCCATGGTCTCATTGGTCGCTTCATCGAAATAGAGTTTCAGGACCTTGTCGTTATTCAGATTCAACTGATAATCCTGAGTCGAATCTTCGCGCAGGTTATCATCCGGATCGATCCAGAGGTTCTGCACATACCCGGTCCAGCGGACCTCCCTGGCCGCCTCCTGACGAATCGGCAGGAAGTAGGCCTGCATCATCGAGCCGATGCCGCGGGAGGAGGTGGTCAGAACCGAAACCGCGGTTCCGGAAGCCGCCTGGGAGAGGATATCCTCGATGGCTCCCTTCAATTTATCCTCAAGTTCCGCGGCATTGGTCGCCTCGAAATACTGACTGCCGTTCACGCCACCTCCTGCATTCGAGGCCGCTTCCAGGGTGGCGTTATTGGCTACATTTTCTCCCATGGTATTGACGATGTAGGTATGGACATTCTGCTTGCCGTCGCTGTCGCTCCTGAGGTCCTGCTGGTACCCATAACAGGCATTCTGGATCAGCGGGTCCGCAAACTCGCAGGGCGCCCCGGTGGCAAAAGAATTCCCGGAAAGATCTGACCCCGAGCTAATCACCAGGAGGAAATTCTTCCGGCAGGGAATGCTGTCGATCGGGTCGCTGTTGGTGCAACCGGTGAAGTTGTTGCCGCTGTCACTGCCATACGGGGTATCAAACCCGTAGTAGTTGAGAGCCCCGTAAAGACCGTCTGCCAGCGGTGAGCTGCTGGCCGCCGTCGCATTCTGCACGTCGGTAAAAAATGACGCGGCATTGGTTACAGGAAGACAGCTGGCGACGTTGACGGCTGAATTGGTGAATTTCGTCATTCCCCAACGTGCTTTCGGCTCGACGTCGTCCCAGAACGAGTGGAAGATCCCCCCCTTGCCGTCCCAGACTCCATTGCTGTTAGTGTCCACAAAGGTTTCCCCTGGGTCCCAGTAGTCATTGCCGTTCAAATCGGTCAGGGGCTCTTCGATCAGTTCGACTTTTACGGTGTAGGACTTGGAGCGTAAACTGGCCAGGGAAGTAATAGAGAACGTCTGGGTATCACTATAAGACACACCATTGCCGTCCCATATCGCTGTCAGAGAGACGACAATCCCTGTATAGGTGGTGTCCACGTTCGCGGTCGGGGTCCAGGAGATTTCCCCCGTCGCCGGATCGATGATCATCCCCGCCGGCTGGCCGGAAATAGACCACACCTGGGAGGAGAACGGCGCCGTGTACTTCATCACCTGGATCTTATATGTATAGGGCGTATCCTTGTAAGCCGTCGGCAATATCGAGTCAGAGGCAATGATTTTGGAGACGAGCGCACTGGCGTCGATAACGATTATGAAATCTTTCATCGCAATGTTGCTCGTAGTCGCCGAATCTTTTACCTGCACTGTCAAAGGGTACGTTCCGGGCACCGTCGGGGTTCCACTGATGACACCGGTCGCGGGGTCAAGAAAGACTCCCAAAGGCAACGCGCCGCCGATAATCGACCAGGTATAGGGGAGCGGACCACCGGTCGCTTCCAGGGTTGCCGTATAGAAATTATTGACCGGGTTGAACGGCAGCGAGTTGGTGGTGATCTCGAGGGCCGGATGTATCGTCAGATCGAGGGTCTTGAAGGTATTGTTGGCGGGGCTGGCACTGTCTTGTAGGATCAGATCGACGGTATAACTCCCGGCCGTCTCTGGTGTACCTTCGATAAAATATTCCGTTACCGTTCCGGACGTGAGTGTGCCAACGTCCAGACCCAAAGGCAAACCGTATGCATCCCAGATCAGTGGCGCCACACCCCCCTGCCCGTTCGGTTCAAACTTGTAGGACTCACCGACCTTGCCATCGGGCAGAGCGGTTTCAAAGTGGTTGATCTTCAGCGGCTGAGCGGCAATTTCGATGGTGTCCTCAATGGGTTCGCCGCCGGTACAGCCGTCAGAGCTCACCGACACCTTGATCGGGTACGACCCCGGTGCAGGCGGGGTGCCCTTGAAGACGACAACCCCGTTGTTGGTCAACTTGTTGTTATAGTCCGCATAGTGGTCAAACGAGAGCCAGGAAGGCAGTGTTTCATCACCCACGGTCCATGACCAAGTCGCCGTCTTGTTGTTCAGGTTCTGCGGCAGGGTCAAAATCAGATAGAAGGTGGTATCCATCGAACCGTTCAACGGCCCAGGTTGGATTGCGTAACAGGTGGCGCCCGCCGCCCAGGCCTCTGTGACCAGATCGATGCTGTCCCAGAAGTCGTAGGCCGTGGCAAACAACTGCTTCGCCCCGCCGGTCGCCTGTTCGACATAATCGACAAGCAAATCACGCAGCTCCACTGTTGCCGGTTCAATAACAGGCTCCACCGACATCGCGATCGGACTGGGGACGCTATTGAGCAGCGAACAGGCACCTTCGAACAAATAGTCATGGATGGTCAGGTTGCCGCTATCCATGCGGAATTCACAACCGTTGTAGTTTCTTCCGGTTGGCCAGGCATTACTGATACTCACCAGGGTATGGGCATTCCCCTGCTTGGAGGTCGCGTTCCCCCCCTGGATGACTTCCTGCAATGCGTCATATTTCGAGGTTGTCGCCCAGTTCATCAGGTTGCCACGGAACGGTGCCGTAGCAGGGCAGGTATCTGCCATCGTATAGGAGACGCCACTGTTCAGGACCTCTACGAACTTGGTGGTGTAATCGTAGCAGGCCTCCGGCTTGAAATAGCCGAAATAGTCCTTGTTCGGATTATAGACCGCCTCGGGATAGGCCGGCTTGAGCATATCCTCGGAGTTATCCATGAGGATCATGATGTTAGGCACTATGGTCCGGGTCACATAGGGCGGCGCGCTGCAGTAGTCGTCCATGGCGGAAACCGCCACCGACGGGACTGCGACCAGAAGCAGGAGAACCACCAACAGGTTCAGATATTTATTTCTCATAGCATCAACCTCGCTTAGCAGCTGCACGAATCAACCGGCCCACCGGTAGAGTGCCGAATTCTCCGCCGTGGAATTGCCCGGCCCTTCAACCCTGGTGGTTATTTTATAAAAAATCGCGGTACTCGGTGCCCCGCCCGCCGAGCGGGAAAACTCGAGACGACCGCCCGGCAACGCACGGCTGAACAGTCGCTCCAGGGTCACATCCGCATCAAAATCACCGATCTCGCCCGGCAGGGTGATCGACACTGCACAGGGGCTGGTGGTGTTGACCAGAACCGCGTTGGCGAAGCAGGTTGAGCTAAGCGCCGTCAGGTCCGCCGGGTCGCCGCCCCAGATGGTGAAATTGATGGCGTCCTTCATAATGTCGATGGTACCCTCGGCCGCCTCTTCCGCCGTCGCATAGCGTTTTCCGGCCCCGGTCATCTTGGTCGACTGGGTGACAAAATAAAGCGTCCCGGTCACCATCGCCATGATCACCAGGCTCATCAGCAGCGCCGTCAGCAGGGCAACGCCCCTTTGGTTTCTGATCCATCTCATCATTCTCACCTTATATTTCTTGGTTGCACACTCAGCGACACAAGTCGCCAGTGATACTTTCTCTGTTCGGCAGTCAGATTCACAGTCCGTCCCCCGATCCCTGCTTCACCGACCAGAACCGAACTCAGAGGATACGTGTAGTCACTATCCCGGTTGCCCGACTGAACCAGCAGGTAGGCCTTGATCCTTTTCAGCTGATCATTCATGTTCTCACGGGTGTACCCGCCGACAAGACTGTTATCGTCATCCCAGACGTTGACCATGCCATCGAGTGGCGCGCTCGTATCCAGGCCCATGGCCATCTGAAAATCGAGCACGCAGGCCAGCAGCGGCTGGCCGGTGGGGTCATCGTTGACCACACTTTCACCCCGTAGCAGACTGCGGGTTCCCGGCGCGCAGATCGACGGCGATGTTCCTCCAAGGTTGTAATGAACCGTATAATAGGGCTGCAGGGTCGTACTCGCGTCATGGGTGTTCGAACTGTAGAGACCGTAAACCAGGGTTCCCAGCCCGATATTGTCCGTCATTCCAGTCCCGTCCAGATGCACGATGTCGGTCGTGACCCCGTTGTCGGTGTATTTGAAGAGCCATTCCCCACCGGCATCGACCTGAAGAGATTTGGAGCTGGGGTCGATCAAGACCACCCGATAGTCATTTTCCACCTGTTCACGGGGATCACCCCAGGGCTTCAGGTTCGGTTTCGGCGGCGACGAAGCATCAAACCCGGAAACATAACTCCAACCCTGGCTCGCCCGGTTCAATTGTCCCAGGGCGGTTCCCCGAAGATAGAATTGATCAGAGCCGTCGGGTCCGGTCCCGTTAGCTAGAGTGACCGGCATCGGGTTGAAGCCAGTGACAGCGGGGTATTCATCGGCCAGACCGTAGCCGGCCATCTGCAGGTCCTGCTCGATAATTCGCTTGGCGATGCTGAGTTCAATCTCGGACTCAGCCACCTTGTATTCACGGGTGGAATGGTCAAGCTGGGAGAAATAAGCGCCGAAAACACCCGCCAGCAGAACCGAGAAAATCGCTGTAGTCACCAGCAGTTCCACCAGGGAAAACCCTCGCTGAGACAAACAGCCACCGGTCGCTCGCGATATCTTCTCAGCAGTATTGCTCACTATCCTCGTATCTGAATGCCACATAACCTCTCCGGCAATCCTCAGGTTTCACTGGGACGATA
The DNA here is from genome assembly GCA_032251255.1 of Desulfuromonadales bacterium. Taxonomy (GTDB): domain Bacteria; phylum Desulfobacterota; class Desulfuromonadia; order Desulfuromonadales; family Geopsychrobacteraceae; genus BM509. Next base: position 16,329 of record JAVVDY010000020.1, on the reverse strand, counting down.
AATAACCGCTTGATTGCTAAACGTTTTTCCCTTGATATCGTAACTGACCGTGATGACAACCTGCTTCAGGGTCGCCGTCGTATCCGTGACGGTCCAATTGACTGTGAATTCTTTTTCGGCCCCTCGGATTCTGACTTTCGGTTTAAGTGGTGTTGTCAGAGTTTTCAAGTCATCAAAATCAATTGCGAACACATCATCGGTAACTTCGCTGGTCAATCTAACCGCAGCATTACGGGCGTCATTTTCCAGATTAACCTTCATTGAAGTGATCGTCACAGCGGTCAGGGCCAGAATTGACACAGACAGGATGAACAGCGCTATCATCATTTCGATGAGAGTAAAACCTGACTCCCGCTTTATGATTTCCTTATTGCTCATGCCGTCCCCTTTTTTCTCTTTCCCAACTAACGCACTTGGCATTTTGGTGAAGCCGAAGAATTCCAGATCCCTTCCCTGATTCTTACCTGGGAAATGGCTATGCAGCGAGCCTGGTTCAAGCTGGAATGGCGCAAAACATAGCTGCGACCTGCAACAGAACTCCAGTTGGGAGTTCTGCTCATCCCTCGCTTATCATAGAGCAGTGCATTGGTAACACCTGCAGGATTACCGGATTCTTCTAAAGTGATGGTTATTCCGTTGCCGACCTCAGTATCATAGCCACCCACCTCTTCGGCGGCACCCTCATAGGTAAAATCCGTTACGCCATTATCGACAAATTCGAAAACCTTGTAGCTCTGGTTATCCAGGAAACGCAGGCCGAAACCGCGACTATCGTCATCACTGCTTTCGGTCATCGCGTTCATCCGCGTGGTCTGCAGGTCAGCGAGCAGGGTTCCGGTGGCTGCGACCAGGCGACTTCTGTGCCAGCCATCCAGACCGAGAAAGGCGATTGAGGCCAGAACGCCAAAAACCGCGACAACGACAATCAACTCCAGCAGGGTGACTCCATCCTGGCGGGTCACCCTGTGCATTCCCGGGCAGATCTTAAAATCACGACAGAGCAATTGATCCCTCCATGAAAGAGAAGCGGGCCTGGGAAATCACCTTGAAATTTCCGGCAACCAAAGATTAAGCACAATTCATACCAGTTGTGCGAATCAATGTAAAGCCCTGATATCACGCAGGTATGGAATTAACATCTGGTTCAGAAAGGGACAATCGTGCAATTTTTGCATGGAAGGTACGCAAAATAGCCACACTTTGCGTGGCAATTCTCCCGCCTTATTGGATGTCGTAATCCTTGATTTTATAGATCAGGCTGCGCAGGCTGATTTCCAGCAGCCTTGCGGCATGGGTGCGGTTGCCGCCGGTCTCGGCCAGGGCCTTACGGATATACTCGCGCTCCAACCGTGCGGAAGCGGACTTGAGCGAAAAGTCCTTGAGCGTATCGCGAGTGCTGCGCCGCAGCTCCCCGGGCATCGTGTCGATATCGATCCGCTCCCCCCGATTGAAGATCAGGGTCTTCTCAATGAAGTTCTCCAGCTCCCGGACATTGCCGGGCCAGTGGTAGCCCTGCAGGGTCGCGATGGCCTGCTCGGTCAGTTCCGGGGGGGATTTGCCCTCGCGCGCGGCGATCCTGGCGATGAAGTGCTCGGCCAGCAGCGGCACATCCTCCAGCCGTTCCCGCAGGGGGGGCAGGTGGATCTCAACAACCGCCAGGCGGTAATAAAGGTCCGCCCGGAAGCGCCCCCTGGAGACCTCGCTGTTCAGGTCCTGGGCCGTGGCCGCGACCACCCGCACATCGACCCGGCGGGAAGCGGTATCTCCAACCGGCCGGATCTCCCCCTCCTGCAGAACCCGCAGCAGCTTGGCCTGCAGCTCCAGCGGAAACTCGCCGATCTCATCGAGAAACAGGGTTCCCCCGTCAGCCGCCGCGAACAGTCCCTGCCGCGATTTGTCGGCTCCGGTGAAGGCGCCGCGGACATGGCCGAACAGCTCGCTTTCAATCAGGTTGGCCGGGATCGCGCTGCAGTTTACCGCCACAAACGGACCCTGCTGACGGGCCCCCTGCGAGTGCAGAGCCCGCGCTACCAGCTCTTTTCCGGTTCCGGTTTCGCCCAGAATCAGGACCGCCGACTGGCTGTCGGCAACTCGCGGGATCAATGTCAGCACCTGCTCCATCACCGAACTCCGGGTCATGATCTCCGGAGCGGCGTTCCCCAGCTCTTCCTTGAGCTCGGCATTCTCCTGAAGCAACTGGAGGCGCTCCTCCGCCTTGCGCAGGACCAGAATGACCTCATCCGGCTTGAACGGCTTGGAAATATAATCGTAGGCGCCCTGCTTCATGCACTCGATCGCCACCTCCAGACCGCCGTAGGCGCTCATCATGATGACGGTGGTCTCGATCCTCCGCCGCGCCAGTTCATTTAAAAAAGCCAGCCCGTCCATCCCGGGCATACGGATATCGCAAAGAACGATCGCAAAACGATTATCCCGCAACAGGTCGAGCGCGGCTTCAGCCCCGCAGGCCTCCGTCGGAAGGTAGCCTTCCCTTGCGAGGACCAGGCAGAGCATATTGCGCATCCCCGGCTCATCATCGATGATCAATATATTTCTGCCGTCATTGCGTTTCATCGCCAGCCCTCATCTTCGGCAGCCAGAAGGTAAAACGGCTCCCGCGACCTTCCGCCGAGGTGACCGCGATCTGCCCCCCGGACTCTTCAATGACCCGGTGACAGACAGAAAGGCCAAGTCCCCGGCCTGAGCCGGGGGGCTTGGTGGTAAAGAACGGGTCGAACAGCCGTGTCTGTTCGGCAGGGCTGATCCCCATCCCCTCATCACTGACTGCCAACCAGACCCGGTCGCGATCGTCCCCTCCCTGCAGAAGAATCGTCCCCTCCCGCGGAGATGCGTCCCTGGCATTGAGCAGCAGGTTGACGATAACCTGCTGAATCTTATGCCGGGCGACAGCGGCGCAGGAGAGCGAGCGGGGCAGGTCAACCCGGCAGCTCAGATTTTTAAAGACCCCCTGATGCTCCAGCAGAGCGCAGGTTTCCCGGGCCAGTTCAGCAAGATCGACCGGCGCTATCTCCCCGGCTGAAGGTTCGGCATAATCGAGCAGGTCCCGGACCAGGCGATCGATCCGGTCCGTTTCGTTGAGCGCATGGGCGACAAGGTCGCGGAGCCTGCCAGGCTCCAGTTCGTCCTTGAGCAGCGCCAGGTAGCCGATGGTCGCCCCCAGCGGGTTGCCGACTTCATGGGCCATTCCCGCCGCCAGCTGGCCGACCGAGGCCATTTTTTCCGTCCTGATCAGTTCATCGCGGGTGGTTCGCAGTTCATGGTTGGCGGCCTGCAGCGAAGCGATCGACTCCTGGGTTTGCTGCCTGCTGTTTTTCAGGGCCACCAGCATCTGGTTGAACGAGACTGCGACCTGGCTGATTTCCCGAGGCCCGGCGACAGGTAGCGAGTGATCCAGATCTCCGGCGGCGACCTGCGAGGTGATGGCCTTCAGCCGGCGGACCGGCTTGGCGACGGTGCGGTTGAGCAGGTAAGCACCGAACAGCAAAAGCAGCAGGCCATACACCAGGGTATAGACAAACACCAGCCGCTGTGAGGCGATAACCCGCAGACGGACGTCTTCGAGGGAAAACTGCCCCTGCAGGGCTCCCATGAACCGCCCCTGGTAGGTGATCGCCGATGTGACCCGGACAAAAGCCTGCTCCTGCGACCCGAAGGGTCGCCAGGTCGAGGGGAAGTGAACCGTGACCAGATCGGAGCCGTCCTCCCTGACCCGGCTCAGCTCTGCCAGGTCAAGTTCATACCCTCCCCCGGAGGGGGCCAGGGGTTGTGGATTCAAATCCCCGTCGACCAACCCCCAGTTGTTCAGGGAAGGAACAATAGCGAGCAGTTCCGCAAGCGAATCTGCGCGCTCCTTGAGACTTGATATCCCGGCAGAGGGTTCCTGGTAACCGGCATAGAAGGATCGGGCAAGGAGATGGGTCGTGCCGACGACACTCGCAACCCGCTGGTCAAGCAACTCCTGTTCGGTCAGGCGAACCAGAAGAAACCCGGTAAAAAGAAGAGCCGCGACCAGCAGCAACGATATGGTGACAACAATTTCCGTGTACAGGCCCACCGATTTTTTCAAGACGGCCTCTCTCGACTCTTGAAATCAGTGTTAACAAGAGGGAACAGGTCGAGAGATAGTAGCATAGCGATGGCATCCGAGAAAGGGCGCTGGTGGAAGGGGCACGACTGCCCTAAAGCAGCCCCCGGTCGGCCAGGCTGACGTAACTGCCGTTGCCGATAATAACATGATCGAGGACCCTCACCCCCATCAGATCACCAACCTCTTTGAGCCGGCGGGTAATATCGATATCTTCACGGCTTGGAGCAGGGTCGCCGGACGGGTGGTTGTGAACAAAGAGGACGGCCGCCGCAGATTCGCGAACAACCGGAACGAAAACCTCACGGGGGTGGACGATGCTTGCGTTGAGACTCCCTTCGGAGATCTGAACCTCCCGCAGCAGGCGGTTCTTGCTGTCAAGCAGCAGGGCGAGAAAAACTTCTTTGCGCCGATCACGCAGCCGCTCATGGAAATGACTGAAGGCATCGCTGGAACTGAGAAAGCGCTCTCCCGGCTGGAGGCAGCTGTCACTGAAGCGCCGGGCCAGCTGAAAGACGGCCTGCAGCTCAGCAGCTTTGGCAGGACCGACCCCCGGCTGCGCGAGCAGCTCACTGGTACACGCAAGCGCGAGCTTGCGCAGCGAACCGAAACGGCTCAGCAGCCCGCGAGCCATGTCCACGGCCGTGGTTGCACTGGCGGCATCCCCGGTCCGCAGAATCAAGGCCAGCAGTTCGGCATCACTCAGACTCTCCGCCCCACGTTTGAGCAGTTTTTCCCGTGGACGCTCTTCGACAGGCCAATCCTTGATCCTGCGCATTCCCCCCTCCAGTCGACAAAGAGAAACTGCCACTGAAACGGGATCAGCGGCAGTTCAGTTTTGCTGTTGTTTTGCTTTATTTCAGAGGTTCGCCCCAGAAGGTTCCCAGGACCTTGTAGTCCGCCTCGGTCAGAACAGCGCCCCGCTCGAGCATCATCTTGGCCAAGGTCTCAAACGAACGATTCTCACTCAGCGCCTGCTCGATCCGCGCGAGGTCATGGCAGCCGGTACAGCGGGACTGGATCACCGCGCGATATTCCCCGAGAGGATCGTCCTTGAGCAAAGGCATCACCGGCGTTGCCGGCTGCGGTGAGTTTTCCATCCAGAACACCCCCATCACATCCCGCTCGCGATCATTCAGCACGGCGCCGTGATCCGCCATCCGCTCTGCGATTGGCGGAAACGCCCGGCCCTCGGCCATCGCCTGCTCGATTCGGGCGCGGGTGTGGCACTTGCTGCACTGGGTGTCGAGTAGTTTCTGAAATTCGATGAAATCAGCATTGACTGCCGGCTCTTCGGCAAACGCAGAGGGAACCCAGACAACCAGCAGAACGGCCAGTACAAAGAACATGTTTTTCACGCTTCAATTACTCCCTGACATAGGTATTGATTTCCGTTTCATGCACCATCCCCATCATGCGCGCATACTCTGACTCGACAATCTGGTAATGGTGCTGGCTGGCCTTGGCCATCTGCTCGAAAATCGCCCGCACTCCCGGGTCGACGATCTGTCTGGCGGTCCCCAGCAGGATGCTTTCCAGCTTCTGTTCCTTGTCCATCGCCAGCTCCCGGGCCCGGCGTTCCTTGACCTGCGGATCGGTCAGTGCGTTCAACTCTTTCATCGCCGCAGCATTCAGGGTGCAGGGCTGGTTGACGAACTCATCCAGAGTTCCCAGGTCATGCCCTCTATAATATTTGAAAAACTGTGCGGCGTGTTCCTCTTTTTCCCCCGCCAGGCGGTTAAAAAATGCCTTGGCCCCTTCGTCGGCGACCATCTCAGCGGCCCGGCGATAAAAACAGATCAGCCCCTTCTCGGATTCGACGGCAATCTTGAGTGCTTGCTGGTAGTTGAATTCCTGCGGCATAAGCGTCCCCCTTTCATCACCCTCTCCTGCGGCTTGTTGAATGGAAGTGGTCCATGTAGTCTTTAATGATACCGGAGGACCGGCCGCTGTCAATACATCCGCCACACTGACTCAAAGGGCCAGCACGGCGGATCGCCAACTGTTTCCAGGCACTTATTCAATCCTCGAAGATCGATTCGTCAACAAACTCCGGGTTATGACATCCGGCGCAATCGGTCGGCCCGCGCTTGTCCCGGTGGCAATCCTTGCACTGCTTGTGCAGGACATCCCTGTTCAGCGGGGTCATCGGCAGGACTCCGTGACACGCGCCGCACGCTCCCATCTCAACTCCCTGATGATGGCAGACGATGCAGTTGCTGACCAGCTGCTGATGGCGGTGATGCTTAAAGGTGACAATCCCCCAGCGGGAGGGGAACTCAACCTCTTGCGGGCCCTCAAGCGCATAACTGACGGGGGGCACAATCAGACTCAGCATAACCAGCATCACTACCCAGCGCATCGGTATCTTTCTCCATCAACGAGCATGCCTGTAACGAAAAAACTAACAGCCCATTTGTACCGCAGCGTGGACTATTCTGGCAAATTAACTTTTTCAGCCGCCGTTTCTGCCAGGAACTGTTCCATCCCGGCAAACACATCCGCCGTAGACCCCCTGATCACCCGTGCATCGGGCAGCGAGCGGAGAAACATACGCCCGTACCCGCGCCTTACCACCCGGCTGTCGAGAATCAGGACCACGCCGCGATCGTTGCGATGCCGGATCAGTCGACCGAACCCCTGCTTGAACTTGATCACCGCCTGTGGCACGGTGAATTCCATGAAGGGGTCCCCGCCACGCTGTTCGATCGCCTGGGCCCGCGCTTCGAGGACCGGCTCGGTCGGCACCTTGAACGGCAGCCGGGTAATAATCACCTGCTCCAGCGCCCGCCCCGGCACATCGACCCCCTCCCAGAACGAGTCGGTGCCGAACAGGATGCTGCTGGCGTCTTCGGCAAACCGCTTGAGCAACCGGTGGCGATTCTCTTCCCCCTGGCGCAGACAGCGGTAGCGCCGGGCCTCAAGGACCGGTGCCAGCTGTGCATGGACCTGACGCAGCAGGCCGTAAGCGGTGAACAGGACAAAGCTGCGCCCTTCGCTCAGCAGCACCCCCTGCTCCACCGCGTCCCGGACCGCTTCGGCGAACCCGGGTCGCCCCGGCTCAGGAATATCGGTCGGGATCGCCACCAGGGCCTGACGCTGGAAATCGAAGGGGGACGCCAGCGCCAGTTCCAGCAGCCGGTCTGATTCAACCTGCTCCAGCCCGACCCGCGTCCTGAAATAGGTAAAACTCTCCGCCACCGTCAAGGTGGCGCTGGTCATCACCACCGTACGGAACCGCTCATAAATCGCTTTGCGCAGGCTGTCGGAGACCTCCAGCGGGGCCGAGCAGAGCCTGGTAATCAACCCTTTGCCACGCCCGACCCGACCCTGGCCCACCTCCAGCCAGACACAGCTCGCCTCGTCGACGGCCTGGAAACAGGCGAGATCGGCCGCCAGTGCCTCCAAGCGGCCGGCGATGCCGCGCAGATCGACCAGGGCTGAACCGAGCTTCTCCGCGACCAGCTCCGGCAGCTGCTCACAGTGTCGCAACAGCTCCGTCAGCGCGCGGCCGAGAGACTGGCTTCCCTCGCGCAGAACCTCAGTCCGCGCATGGATCTGCTGCCAGGCCTCCGTCGCCAGGAACTCGGGCAGCAGCCGGTGCTTGATCTCCAGCCTGTCCGGCAGGTCCCTGCCGGTTGCGGCGGCCAGCTCTTCACCGATCGCCTGTAATTCTTCGACAGCTCGGTCCAGCAGCTCCTGGCGGGCACCCAGCAAATTTTCTATCCGCCCGTGGAGCGCCCGGTACAGGTCATCTTCACGCTCCGGCAATTCCCGCGCGAGCTGTTCGATCAGCCGGGGGAGCAGGCCCTGATGGGCCTTGCGGGGATGACGCAACCGGTTGAGGATCCGGGCAAAGGTAAAGCGGGTGATCTGTGCGGCGAAATAGCTGGTCGCCACATCTTCCAGATGATGGGCCTCATCAAGGATAATCCGGTTGAATGGGGGCAGCACCGCCCCGGCGGAGTAGTTGTCAGTCTGGTGTCGCAACGCCAGGTCTGAGAGCAGCAGGGCGTGATTGACCACCAGCAGTTCGGCCCGGGCCGCCTGTCGACGCGCACGGTGGAAAAAGCAGCGACCGTAGTGGCGACACTTGACCCGGGCACACTGATCAGCCTCGCAGCAGACCTCCTCCCAGACCTGGGGACTGGGGGCAGTGGCGAGATCTTCACGCGAGCCGTCCTCCGTCGCTGTGCTCCAGTTAAGAATCTGCTCCAGCTCGTCATGCAGCTCCTGCTCAAACAGGCCCGGCTCCCGCCCGGCCGATTCACTTCGCCGCAGACAGAGGTAATTGCTCCTTCCCTTGACCAGAACCGCACGGAAATCGAGCCCGGTTGCCCGCTGCAGAAACGGCAGGTCTTTGCGCACCAGCTGTTCCTGGAGATTGATGGTCTTGGTAGAGACCACCACCCGCTCACCATTCTGCAGGGCCCAGAGCAGGGCCGGCACCAGGTAGGCCAGGCTCTTGCCCGTCCCGGTCCCGGCCTCGATGACCGCCAACTTGCCCCGGTTGAAGGCCTCGCTGACCGCGAACGCCATCCGCAGCTGCTCCGGCCGTTCCTCGTACCCCGGCAGTTTCTCCGCGATCACCCCCTGCGCTCCGAGAAGCCCCGCGACTCTCTCCGCCGAAACGACCTGCTCCTGGCGCTCGGCAAACGCTTCCACAACCCGGTACAGCTTATCCACAGAGTTATTGACAATGTAAAAGCCGACCCCCAGGGTGCCGAACTGGCCGGCCACATCGACGTCCGCATTGGATGGCCGCAGTTCTCCCGACGGGTGGTTGTGGATAACCACATCGCCATATCCACAGGTCTGCAGAATTGCCGGAACCGCGTCACCCGAACCACGCGCCAGCACTTCGACGTCCACAATCCGCTTGTCGGCATCGGTGTGGCCGAGCACGAACACCTCGTTCCCGCCGGCTTCGTCGATGGCATAGCGGAGTTGCAACAGGCTGTCGGGGGAGAAATATTTCAGCATAGGGTGGGGATTATAGAGAAAGAGAGCCGCAAAGTGAAAAGATAAAAGCGTGACAAGAGAATACCGCAGCTCCCGACTGTCATGCTATCCTGCCGGCAACTTTCCCAGGAGTGCTTTCATGCCGGACCTCAATGCCATCTTTGCAACGCTGCTGAAAGCATACGGTCCGCTGCACTGGTGGCCCGCCGAGACCCCCTTCGAAGTCGCGATCGGAGCGCTCCTGACCCAGAACACCAACTGGAAAAACGTCGAGATCGCGATCGACAACCTGCGCCGTGAAGAGGCTCTGACCCCGCAGGCGATCGCCGCGCTCCAGCGTCAAGAACTGGAGCAGCTGATCCGTCCCTCCGGGTTTTTCCGCCAGAAAGCGGAACGGTTGCAGCACCTGGCCGAGTATCTGCAAACTGCGCATAATAACGCCCTTGAAAACCTGCTGAATCAACCTCTCGAGCTGGCCCGCCGGGAATTGCTGCAGCTCAAGGGCATCGGCCCTGAGACCGCTGACTCCATTCTCCTCTATGCCGGCAACCTGCCCTCCTTCGTCGTCGATGCCTACACCATGCGCCTGTTTCAAAGACTCGGAAGCTTAACCGGAAAAGAGGGCTATGAGCAGGTGCGCAACCTGTTCATGAGCCGGCTGCCGGCGGATCCGGAGATATACAACGAATACCACGCGCTGATCGTTGAGCACTGCAAACGGTTCTGCCGCAAGCGGCCACTCTGCCAGCAGTGTCCGCTGCAAAATAGCTGTCGCCACGCCCATCCGGAGCGCGGTCAGGACCCGTGAACCGTGCGTCTCGCCAGCCCGAGGCTCCACCCGAGGCAGATTGTGAATATCTGTCCACCATCGGCATGCAATTGTGGACTTTTGACCACCCCGGCCGGCTGACCGCCTCTGTCGAACTCCAGCCTGTCCGGCTTAACCTGCTGAAATAATAAGCAATCCATTTCGAATCAGGAGCGAATTGATAAAGTTGGCAACCCCTTTGCAAAACGTATACAAAAAAAACCACGCGCGTTACTTGCGTCAACCAAACAGACAGACAGTCAAAGGAGTCAAAAACATGGGTAAACGAACCGAAAATGCCAAAAAATTTATCATCTCCTGCCGGGTCAACAATCAGGAGATGGACCAGCTGCAGAACCTGGCCAAGGAGTCGGGTGACAGCATCTCCGACCTGCTGCGCAAAAGCCTGGTCCTGCTGCAGAGCACTCCCGGCGGTTCCCAGCTGAGCGCCTGAAGCGACCGGCCCCGCACATCATAAGGAGCTTCATGTCAGAGGGGAAAGTGCGAACAGAATCGGCCTGCCGGACGTTCGCACCCCCTCCTCCCTCCCCCCGCAGCACCCGACAGGTCGCAAAAAGCACCGTAAATCACGACCTTTCCCCTTGAACTTGACAGCCGCTTTTGCTAGCCTGCCTGACTACTATTTTTCGTCCGCCCGACACACCTGCCCGGGGCTGGACATATAGACCTTCTGGAGATGGCTGCATGGACTACAAAGAGACCCTCAATCTTCCGCAAACCGACTTCCCGATGCGGGCCAACCTGCCCCAGCGCGAACCGGAAATGCTCAAATACTGGCAGCAGATCGGCCTCAACGACAAGGTCGATTCAGCCCATAAGGGCAGCCGGAGCTTTATCCTGCACGACGGTCCCCCCTACGCCAACGGCCATATCCACATGGGGCATGCCCTCAACAAGGTCCTCAAGGACATCATTATCAAGAGCAAGCGGATGCAGGGCTTTTATACGCCCTACGTTCCCGGCTGGGACTGCCACGGCCTGCCGATCGAGCTGATGGTCGACAAAAAGCTGGGCAAGCAGAAACGGGAGATGAGCAAAGCCGAGTTCCGTCGCGAGTGTCGCGCCTACGCCGACTCCTGGGTTGAGATCCAGGCGGAGGAGTTTCAGCGCCTGGGGATCTTCGGCAACTGGAAAGATCCCTACCTGACCATGACCTCCGGCTACGAAGCCGCAACCGCTCGCGAACTGGCCAAGCTGGCCGAGCGGGGTTCTCTTTTCAAAGGGAAGAAGCCGATCCACTGGTGCTCATCCTGTGTCACCGCCCTGGCAGAGGCGGAAGTCGAATATGCCGACCACAGCTCGCCGTCGATCTATGTCAAGTTCCCCTACCTTGACGAGCTGCCGATCCAGCTGGGGGAACTGACCGGCAAACCGCTCTCGTTCGTCATCTGGACCACCACCCCCTGGACGATACCGGCCAACCTGGGGATCTGCCTCAATCCCGACCTGCCCTATGTGGCGGTCGATACCGGCGAAGAACTGCTGGTCCTGGCCGAAGGGCTCCATGAGCAGGTGATGAAAACCCTCGGCATCGGGGACTACCGGGTTGCGGCCACCTTTTCCGCCGACCTGTTCGACAAGAAGCAGTGCCGGCACCCCCTCTATGACCGTGCCTCCCTGCTGATGCTCGGTGATCACGTCACCCTCGAAGCGGGAACCGGCTGCGTCCACACCGCGCCCGGCCACGGCCAGGACGACTACCTGATCGGCCTGCAGTACGGCCTGGACATTTTCAATCCGGTCGATGACTACGGTCGCTATCGCCAGGACCTGGAACTGTTCGGCGGCATGAAGCTGAAAGATGCCAATCCCGCGGTCAATGACAAGCTCCGCGAAACAGGTGCCCTGCTCTTCGCCGGCGAGGTCAGCCACAGCTACCCCCACTGCTGGCGCTGTAAAAAACCGATCATCTTCCGCGCGACCGAGCAATGGTTCATCTCCATGGAACATGCCGAGCTGCGCTACAAGACCCTGGCCGAGATCGAACAGGTCGAGTGGATCCCCAGCTGGGGGCGGGACCGCATCTACAACATGATCGAAGGCCGGCCCGACTGGTGCATCAGCCGCCAGCGCAGCTGGGGCGTGCCGATCACCATCGTCTATTGCGAGAAATGCGGCGAGGCGCTCAACGACGGCAAGATCATGCATCATATCGCCGACCAGTTCGAAGCGACCGGAAGCGATGTCTGGTTCGAAAAAGAGGCGTCCGAACTGCTGCCGGAAGGAACCGTCTGCCCGGCCTGCAATCACGACCGCTTTACCAAGGAAAGCGATATCCTCGACGTCTGGTTCGATTCCGGCGTCTCCCATGCCGCCGTCTGCGAACAGCGCGAAGAGCTGGTCAGTCCGGCAGATCTCTACCTGGAAGGGTCCGATCAGCACCGCGGCTGGTTTCACTCCAGCCTGCTCGAATCGGTCGGCACCCGGGATCGCGCCCCCTACAAGGCCGTCCTGACCCACGGCTTTGTCCTCGACAAGGACGGCCGACCGATGTCCAAGTCGCTCGGCAACGTCATCGCCCCGGAAGAGATCATCGGCAAATTCGGCGTGGAGATCCTGCGCCTGTGGGTTGCCGCCACCGATTACCGCGACGATATCCGTCTCGGTCAGGAGACCCTGCAACGGCTCTCCGATGCCTATCGGCGTATCCGCAATACGGCCCGCTATATCCTCGGCAACCTGGCCGGCTTCGATCCTGCAACCGACCAGGTGGCAGACGCCGAGCTGCTTGAACTGGACCGCTGGGCCCTGTCCCGGCTGACCGGACTGGTCAAGCGGGTGGAACAGGCCTATGAGCGCTACGAGTTTCACACCATCTACCACGCGATCCACAATTTCTGCGCTGTCGACCTGAGCGCCTTCTACCTCGATATCCTCAAGGATCGGATCTACACCAGTCCGCGGCAGAGCATCGCCTACCGCAGTGCCCGGACCACGATCTACCGGATCCTTGACGCCCTGACCCGGCTGCTGGCGCCGGTGCTCTCCTTCACGGCCGATGAAATCTGGCTCGACCTCCCCGGCGACCGGGAAGAGAGCGTCCACCTGGCGACCTTCCCCCGGATGCCCGAAACCAGCCTGGACCTGGAACTTGAAGCCCGCTACGAGCGGCTGCAGAAAATCCGCTCAGAGGTCTCGAAAAGCCTCGAACTCGCCCGGGCCGAAAAACGGATCGGTCAGTCCCTTGAAGCCAAGATCGTGCTCAAGGCACCGGAGGCGTACAGAGAGCTGCTGGCTGACTACCGGGACCTGCTTCCCGGCTACTTTATCGTCTCCCAGGTCGAGTTGGTCGATGAACTGGAAGGCGGAACCGCTGCCGAAGGGATCGCCGGGCTGGAGCTGCGGGTCGATGCGGCGGACGGCGAAAAATGCGAGCGCTGCTGGAACTTTGCCTCCAGCGTCGGGGACACCGCGGCACACCCTGCCGTCTGCGCGCGCTGCGCCTCGGCTCTCGGCGCAATAGGCGAGTGATGGGGACGCTCCGCCTGGTCTCTCTGACCGTTGTCATCGGAGTTCTGCTGGACCAGCTGAGCAAACTCTACATCGACAGCCATTTCAAGCTGTACGAATCGGTAACGGTGCTGGAGAATTTTTTCCATATCACCTACATCCGCAATCGCGGAGCGGCGTTCGGCATCCTGTCGGACAGCCCCCTGCGGTTGCCGTTCTTTATTGTCGTCACCCTGGTCGCCATCGTCGGGATCCTCTGGTACCTGCGGCAGTTGCCGGCCGGGCAGAAGCTGTCTCAACTGGCGCTGGGCCTGATTCTCTCCGGCGCCATCGGCAACCTGATTGACCGGCTCCGCTTCGGTGAAGTCATCGACTTCATCGATGTGCACTGGTACAGCCACCACTGGCCGGCATTCAATGTCGCGGACAGTGCCATCTGCATCGGCGTCGGCCTGTTGCTGCTCGACAGCTGGCGAACAGAACGACGTATCCGGCACAACCATGTGGAAACCTCCGACAACAAGGAATAACTGAAGCGGAATTCAGACAACGCGAATCCCGCCAATGAAGCACTAATTTCACCGGTCCACTCCGGACGCAGAGTTCTCCGTCCGACAAAACAACTTTACGAACCCTCGGCTTCGATGCAATAATGTCATGTTTTAAGGTAGTTGGCCCTTTCCCTCGCGGAACAGCGCTATTCATCCAACATGATTTTCTCCCGCAACCGCGCCCCCTGCAGCCGGGAGAATGAGACAGCGACCATCGCCTGGCCATGGACCCGCTGGAGGACTCCGGTGCATAAACTCCTGAGCATATCCTTACTCTGCCTGCTGCTGTTGGCCGGAGCAGTCGGTCCGGCCCAGGCCAAACTCTTCCTTTCCGTTTATGCGACCGGCGGTGAACACAACTTCGCCAACGAGCAGGACCTCAATGCCGACCCGCTCGCCGGTTTCAAGCTCAGCCTTGATTTTGAAAATCCGAAAACGGCGCTCGATTTCAGCCTCGAAGGGACCTTCAACCAATTTACCGCGGTCAACCAGCTAGACCAGTCGACCGCCGACGCGACCGTGGCAAGGCTTGATGTCATCTATCCCCTGCTGAAAAAGACCAAGTGGCGCCCGTTCCTGACCGTCGGCATCGGCCGCCTGTTCTTCGAAGGGGACGAGAACAGGCCCCAGGATGAAGATATCGTCGCCTACGGCGGCGGCCTGAAGTACCTGCTGACCGAATACCTGACCCTCAGGGCCGATGCCCGCCACGAACTCTATTTCAACCGTGACGACGGCAACATCGACAACTACGAATATACCGCCAGCGTCGGCTATACCTTTGGCAAACGGAAACCGAAACCCAAGCCGAAAGCGAAACCAAAACAGGAAGCGGCCCCGGCGCCCCCTCCGGAACCGAAGGTTTCGGATGACGATGACGAAGACGGGGTCAAGAACCCGGCCGACCGCTGCCCCGGCACCCCGCCCGGCATCAAGGTTGACGCAACCGGATGTGCCGAACTGACTGAAGGCCAGCTGCCGGTCATTGAGGAAGTGGTGATGCAAGAGCCGGAGCCCATTGCGGAAACGGTTCCCGCCCCGGAACCAGCTCCCGTGGTGGAAGAGGTGCCGCCCCCGGCCGAACCGGAGCCGGCCATTGAACCCGAGCAACCCTCCGTACTGGACCTGTTCGGCGAAGGGATCAAGCCGGTTGAGCAGCCGGAAAAGACGCTCAAGATGCCTGTACCGTCCGTTCCGGCACCAGCCGTCGTTGCCCAGCCGATGGTGATTGCGATCACAGAAGAGCTCCCGCAGGACATTGTTCTTCCAGACGCAATTACCCAGGGGGGAGAGCCGGTCGTCATCTCCGAGTGCAGCGGGCAGCAGCCATTGAATATCCCCGCTCCGGGAGAAGAACAGCAGCAGGCAGAGGCGCCCCTCGCCGCGGACAGCGTGGATCAGAAAAAAGCTCACGCTCCGGCAGCCTCTTTTGCATTTGGCACCGCTGTCCTTTCCCCTGAGGCGAAAGAGGTCCTCCGTAAACTGTTCCGGCAGATTCAGGAGCGAGAGCTGCAGTTCTCCCTCAGGGTCGAGGGGCATACCGACAGCATCGGCAGCGAAACCTACAACGACTGGCTTTCGCTGCGCCGGGCCGAGTCCGTGGCGAGCTTCCTGAAGGAAGAAAAGAAGATTGAACCTGACCAGGTTTCCGTGGTCGGATGCGGCGAGCGGGTGCCGCTGGCAACCAACGAAACCGAAGAGGGGCGCCGATTGAACCGGCGCTTCGAGCTGATCTTCATGCCGCGGCAGAACACGCCTTGAGCATGGCAAAAGAACTTGCCTTTTCGATACAGGAATGATAGAAGTATCCGCCGAACTTGGGGAAACATGATCGGGATGTAGCGCAGTCTGGTAGCGCACCTGCTTCGGGAGCAGGGGGTCGCTGGTTCGAATCCAGTCATCCCGACCATTCCCCAGATAGAAAGCGACCTTCGGGTCGCTTTTGTTGTTTCTGCCCTCCGGTTCATGTCCGGTCCGGACGAACGTCAAAGTGGCAGTTTGATTGCTTCAGGAATGTTGCGTTGGTGTGTTCCGGTCCGGGGTTGTGGCTCCGGGGCAGGTCTGGGGCGTCTCTCTTGAGGGAGAGGGGAGGCAGAAGAAAGGCCCTCCGGAGGTGCTTTTCCAGAGGACAGTAATTTGTAGATTTGCTTATTTGTCTATCTAATCTATAGGGAACCCAAAAAATCGACAGGCCTCTTTGTAAGATTCCGCCTTGATATAAAACTCCTCATCCAAGTAATTTTGAAAATCTTGAAAAGATGCGACATTTCTAACATCAATACTTTTGGCACCTTCTTCAGGAGTGTTCGCCATTACCAGAGTAAACGTCCCTTCCCCATGACTTGTTTTATTTAGATCTCGTACTTTGAAGTAGGGCCGTAAGCTTCCCCGTCAAGTAGACAGTTGAAAAATAGAGTTTCCAGCGTTCTTTG
>JAVVDY010000019.1:0-65665 GCA_032251255.1 Desulfuromonadales bacterium | reverse complement strand
ACGGGATGCCACCGATCGTCGGGGCATCGTTAACAGCATTAACAGTGACGGTCACCGCTGCGGATGCTGAATCCACAGTCCCGTCATTGGCTACGAAGCTGAAGCTGTCACTGCCGTTAAAGTTTGCGTTCGGTGTGTAAGTATAAGTCCCGTCCAGATTCACAACAGCGGTGCCATTCGCGGCTGGAGTCGACAGACTGTATGTGAGCGTATCGAGATCGACGTCACTGCCGCTCACGCTGCCGCTTGTCGCTGTATCTTCGGCAGTCGTGGCACTGGACGCATTCGCCAAAGGTGCATCGTTAACCGCCGTCACAGTCACGGTCACCGCTGCGGATGCTGAATCCACAGTCCCGTCATTGGCCACGAAGCTGAAGCTGTCTGTGCCGTTAAAGTTTGCGTTCGGTGTGTAAGTATAAGTCCCGTCCAGATTCACAACAGCGGTGCCATTCGCGGCTGGAGTCGACAGGCTGTAGGTGAGGGAATCTCCATCAATATCACTGCCGCTCACGCTGCTGTTTAGCACTGTATCTTCATTTGTAGAAGCACTGGCAGCATTCACCACAGGAGCATCGTTAACCGGGGTCACAGTCACGGTCACCGTGGCAGGGGCTGAATCTACTTTACTGTCATTGGCCACGAAGCTGAAGCTGTCACCGCCGTTAAAGTTGAGACCAGGAGTATAGGTGTAAGTCCCGTCACTATTCACGACAGCGGTGCCATTCGTCGCTTGAGTCGACAGGCTGTATGTGAGCCCGTCACCATCGACATCACTGCCGCTCACGCTGCCGTTTAACGCTGTATCTTCGGCAGTCGACGCACTGGCAGCATTCGCCACAGGAGCATCGTTAACCGGGGTCACAGTGACATTGGCGGTCCCGTCAACAAACAAACCACCACCGTCAGTCGCGCGGTAGGTAAAGCTGTTAGTACCGTTAAAATCCCCAGTCGTCGGGGTGTAAACCAGCTGATTGCCGACCACAGAGGCCGTGCCATTGGTTGGTTGCGTCAAAATACTGAAAGTATGACTGTCGCCAGAATCAGGATCGGTCACGCTCGGAGTGACTCCACTACTCGCTGTGTCTTCTGCCGTCGTTATATTTGCCGATGTCGCCGTCGGCGCATTGTTGCTGTCGGTCACTATCAGATTAAAGGCCGCCAGGGACGCGCTAAGCGAACCATCACTCACACCGATGATGATTCCGCTAGTAGTACCAACATCGGTATTCGTCGGGGTGCCGCTGAGTTCACCCGTCCCGGTATTGAACGTTGCCCAGCTTGGGGTAGTATTGATACTGAAAGTCAGGGTATCCCCATCAACATCACTGGCCGTCGGGGTAAAACTGTACGGGGTATCCTGGGTCACACTGGTACTCGGTGCACCACTGATCAGTGGTGCATCGTTAACGGCCGTCACAGTCACGGTCACCGCTGCGGATGCTGAATCCACAGTCCCGTCATTGGCCACGAAGCTGAAGCTGTCACCGCCGTTAAAGTTTGCGTTCGGTGTGTAAGTATAAGTCCCGTCCAGGTTCACAACAGCGGTGCCATTCGCGGCTGGAGTAGACAGACTGTATGTGAGCGTATCGAGATCGACGTCACTGCCGCTCACGCTGCCGCTTGTCGCTGTATCTTCGGCAGTCGTGGCACTGGACGCATTCGCCAAAGGTGCATCGTTAACCGCCGTCACAGTCACGGTCACCGCTGCGGATGCTGAATCCACAGTCCCGTCATTGGCCACGAAGCTGAAGCTGTCACCGCCGTTAAAGTTTGCGTTCGGTGTGTAAGTATAAGTCCCGTCCAGATTCACAACAGCGGTGCCATTCGCGGCTGGAGTCGACAGACTGTATGTGAGCGTATCGAGATCGACGTCACTGCCGCTCACGCTGCCGCTTGTCGCTGTTTCTTCGGCAGTCGTGGCACTGGACGCATTCGCCACAGGTGCATCGTTAACCGCAGTGACTGTCACGGTCACCGTCGCAGGCGCTGAATCGACTGCCCCGTCATTGGCCACGAAGCTGAAGTTGTCACTGCCGTGAAAGTTGAGAGCGGGTGTATAGGTGTAGGACCCGTTGCTATTAACAACGACAGTTCCATTAGAGGCTGCTGCCGTCACACTGTACGTAAGCGCGTCGCCATCGACATCACTGCCGCTGACGCTGCCACTTAAGGGGGTATCTTCCGCGGTCGAAGCACTGGCACTGTTCGCCACCGGTGCATCGTTGACCGGGGTGACTGTCACGGTCACCGTCGCGGGGGCGGAATCGACCGCCCCATCATTGGCCACGAAACTGAAGTTGTCACTGCCGTGAAAGTTGAGGACAGGGGTATAGGTGTAGGTCCCGTCGGGATTCACAACAACGCTGCCATTCGCGGCAGTACCCGACAAACTGTACGTAAGCGCGTCGCCATCGACATCACTACCGCTGACGCTGCCGTTTAAAACCGTGTCTTCTGCGGTCGTGGCGCTGGTGCTGTTCGCGACGGGCGCGTCGTTGACAGGGCTGACCGTAAGATCGAATGTTGCGGTGGTTGTTTGATTATTTGTCTCTGTCACTCCAATGGAAATCGTTTCGGTTCCGAATTCGTCAGCATCTGGGGTGATCAGCACTGTATAATTTTGGTTCCCGGTTTTTCCCGCAGTAGGCGTAAAAGAATCAAAGACAGGATCTGGGATAGCGCCGCTGACAATAGTTCCATTAACAGAGGTAACGGTAATTGACCCAAAAGTATCGTCTCCCTTGACGCCAGTAATAGAAAAAGGCACAGAGATTTGTTCGTCTTCAGGGGTTGTCTGATTGACAACGGTTATACCCACCGCGGCAAAGGCCGTATTGGAGACGAACAATATTGCCATCGCCAGCAAGACAAAAGATCTGGCAGCAAATTTCCAGGAACGACAACATGAAGACATTTGATCCCCCATTGGCAGAAGCGTAAAACAAAGCAAAATAGGTGTGTTTACAGATATTTAAACTTATTAAAATTAAAGTGATGGATAGGTTCCCCACCCAAAACAACGTCAGGAAAAACAGCAAGAAATGTTCCGCCCCACCCCCTTTTCTTGCCCAAGCTCCATCCCCAAACCCTCAAACCACCGATATATAGTCTTTTCCATCTATATATTTTCTCCTATATTCTACAAACCAACAAACGTTGACCGGAGAAGTAGCATTTCCCTGTCGGGTGATATGCCCCAAAACGTCCCCTCCCCGGGGGGAGAAAACCCAACTTCAAAACTAATTAAAAAACACTAGCCTTTCCGCAAAAACAATCTTCCACACTGACCCGCCCAAAAGGAGTTCCCGGCATTTTCACACCTGACACAGCTCATTCCCAGGGAGCTCGAAAGACGCTACATTGAAAAAAATCTATACTCCAAACCTACGGATATAGTATTAACAACACCGTTACCGTCCAAAAAAACGGAATGCGATCACGAATGACAACGCCTGAAGAACGGGGGGGGGGGGGACCAGATGAAAAAATCCTCGATACGACTGTTAACAGTAACGCTTTTCTGCTGTTTGCTATTGAGTGCCTGCGGAGGAGGCGGTGGCGGCAGCAATGAGCCTGAATGCTCCGACACCGATGCCGGCTGTATCGGCCTGGAGACAGACACCGACGGCGACGGACATATCGATTCCGCGGACTGCGCCCCCAGCGATCCCCTGATCTATACCGACTGCATCGATACCGACGGTGACGGGTACTTCGATGCCCTCGATTGCGCCCCCGACAACCCCGCTATCCACCCCGGCTCGACGGAACCCGGCTGCGCCGACCTGAAGGTCTGCTCGGAAACAACCTCCCTGGACAGCGGGCTGTCCTACGCCTGGTATTATACCTACGACGACGAGGGGAACCTGTTGACCCAATCTCGGGACAACAACAGTGACGGCACCATAGATTCCGTGATTTCGTACACCTATGATGCGAACGGTAACCTGACCAGCGTTGAGAGGGACACGAACGCCGATGACATCGTTGATGCGCTGACCAGTTACACCTACGATGGCATCGACCGGCGCACAGCAGAGCTTGTCGACAACAACGCCGACGGAACCGTGGATTCGACCACCTCGTTTATTTATTCCTACCGCCAGCTTATCCGTAATTATGTCAATGAAGCCCAGGATATAGATGTCTCCTTCGTGTTCAAATACGATGCCTATGACAACCTGATCACCAGTGCAAAAATCGATATGACTGGACCGGTTTTCGAATATGAATATTCGTACGCCTATGACGAGGACAACAACCTCGCCGGATATCTCATGGACAATCCGCATGGCGGCGGCATTGACTACAGCGAGACCTACACCTATGACCTGGCCGGCAACCTGCTCACCCTGGAAGGAGACGACGGCGATGACGGCAGCGTGGACTACAGGGAAACCTACGCCTACGACGCGGCCGGCAACCTCCTGGTCCGCACCGGCGACATCGGCAATGACGGGGTAATCGAGTTCATCGACACCTACGCCTATGATGCAGAGAACAACCTGCTCAGCTATACGGAAGATGATGATGCGGACGGAATCGTCAATTACCGGGAATCATACAGCTACGACCCCTATGGGAAATTGTTCGACTACCGTGAGGATGACGGCGATGACGGCAGCGTGGATCTGAAGACCGAGTACAATTACGACTGCTGGTAGTCCCGCTCCCCGGAGTTGAAGCAGGAAACAATAAAAGGACAGGGTTCACCTGTCCTTTTTTATTTATCGGGAGTCCGACAGCTATAAATCGAGCCTCCGGATCAGAGCTGATCCTGCATGCCCCATCTTAAGACAAAACGAAGCTGCCCACTACCCCATCCGCAATCGAATGAAACTCTCCAGGTCGGGACAGCGGATGAATTCGTTATTCTCAAGTTCCCAACCGATGGTGGAGTTGGGCTGAGGGCCGTAATCATGGCCGGGAAACACCCGGGTCTCCGGCGGCAGCTGCTTCAGCCGCTGCAAACTGTCATAAAGATCTTCGACATTACTCCCCGGCAGATCGGCACGGCCGCAGCGGCTGACGAACAGGGTGTCGCCGGTGACGATGGCATCACCGGTGGAGAACACCACCCCGCCGGGGGTATGACCGGGGGTGTGCAGCACTTCGATGCTGCCCTGGCCGAGGTCGATCAGCGAGCCATCCTGCAGGTGGATGTCGGCATCGGGCACGTCGTCCGGGTGGGCGGCCAGCGGCACGTCGGCCGTCTCGAGGATTGTGCCGTTGCCGGCGATGTGATCCATGTGCCCGTGGGTATTGAGCAGGGCGATCAGCCTCAGTCCGCGCCTGGCGACCTCTTCGAGCATGCGTTCCGGTTCCACCGATGGATCAACCCCTACCGCATCTTTACTGGCTGGGCAATAGATCAGGTAGGAGAAATTATCGACCCGCCCGAGCGGGATCTGCACGACTTCGAGCCCGGCTACCATTGCTGCTCCGGCGGCTCTTCTTCACCGATCAGTTTAATTTCCGCATCAATCACCTTGAAGCGCTGGCCGGTCTTGCGCACCAGCCACTCGTCCCCTTCTTCGGGCGGCAGGGGGAATTCACGGTTCCCCAGGTAGATGTCCTCGCCATCAATCATCCCCCACCAGTCGAGGGCACCGGTCTGCCATAATTTTGTATTCAGATGAAAAGCCATATTCTCTCCGGTTGGTAGAATTCTAGTGTTGTGAGCAACTCGACAGTACGTTTATAGTATCAAACAGCAAAAGGCAACCACAACTGCCGGGAGAAAAAAATGCACTTCACGAAAATGCACGGCGCCGGGAATGACTACGTCTACATCAACGGCTTTGAGCAGCAGCCAGACAACCCGGCGGAGCTGGCTCGCCGGATCAGCGATCGCCACTTCGGGGTCGGTTCTGACGGCCTGATCCTGATCTTGCCCTCGGAGAAGGCCGACCTGCGGATGCGCATGTTCAACGCCGACGGCAGCGAAGCGGAGATGTGCGGCAACGGCATCCGCTGCGTCGCCAAATTCGCCTACGATCGCGGGCTGGTCGAGCGACGCGAAATCAGCGTGGAAACCGGTGCCGGGATACTCACCCTGCAGCTGTTCCCCGGCGCTGATGGCAAGATCGCCAAGGTCCGGGTCAACATGGGCCTCCCCGGGCTCAAAAGGGGAGAAATCCCGATGACCGGGCCGGCCGACGAGCTGGCCGAGGAGCTGGACATCGAAGTTGAGGGGAAAACCTTCCGCGCCACCTGTGTCTCGATGGGCAACCCGCACTGCGTCATTTTTGTCGATAACGTGGACGACTTCCCGCTTGAACACTACGGGCCGCTGATCGAACATCACCCCTGGTTTCCCAACCGGATCAACGTCGAGTTCGTCCAGGTGGTCTCGCCGCGTGAGGTCATCCAGCGCACCTGGGAACGGGGCGCCGGGGAAACCCTGGCTTGCGGCACCGGCGCTTCCGCAGTCACCGTGGCCGGGGTACTGACCGGCCGGACCGAACGGAAGATCCTCAACCATCTGCGCGGCGGCGACCTGGAACTGGAGTGGACGGAGGACGGACCGGTCTACAAAACCGGCCCGGCAGTGGAGGTCTTCACAGGGGACTTCAATCCCGGTTAGAGCTGTTTTCAATCAGGCATTGACTCGCTGGAGGAACTGGAGAGCACAGCGGGAACCTTGGTTTTTCTTTTCTTCGGTGCTCTCAGCGACTCTGTGGTGAAAATTGGTTATGGACGCGATACTTTTCGATCTCGACAACACCCTCTATCCGGCGGAAAAGGACCTCTTCTCCCTGATCGACGTGCGGATCAATCGCTATATGGAGGAGATTGTCGCCATTCATCCGGAGGAGGTCGACGGCCTGCGCCGCCGCTACTGGAGAGAGTACGGCACCACCCTGCAGGGGCTGATCCACCACCATGTTATCGACCCGGAGGATTACCTCGACTACGTTCACGCGATCGATGTTGAGCAGCGGCTGTCTCATGATACCGACCTGCAGGTGACCCTCAGAGAGCTCAATGTCCCCTGTTTCATTTTCACCAACGGGTCACAGGGCCATGCCCGACGGGTCATGAGCGCCCTCGGCGTTGATGACCTGTTCCGTGACGTCTTCGATATCCGCATCGCCGGCTATGTCCCGAAACCGAACCCGGCCCCCTACCGCAAGGTGATGGAAACCCTGGGCATCCCCGGGGAACGCTGCGTGATGGTGGAGGATTCCTGTGAAAACCTGCGCACGGCAAAGCAGCTCGGGATGAAAACGGTCCTGATCGGCCAGCCCCAGCATCACACCTTTGTCGATGCCCACCTGGCCCGGCCGGCCGACATCGCGCCCCTGGTTGAAGCCTGGCGCAACGGGCAAGACTCCCGATGAGCAGCCAACCCGCGGGGCCCCTGCTGCTTGGCACCCACGTCTCCATCGCCGGAGGTCTGCACAAAGCCTTTGCCCGCGGAGAGCAGATCGGCTGCACGGCAATCCAGATCTTCACCAGGAACGCCAGCCGCTGGCAGGCCAAACCCCTGCAACGGGTTGACATCGAGGCCTTCCGGACCGCCCGCCTGACCAGCCCTGTCGAATTTGTTGCGGCCCACGACAGCTACCTGATCAACCTGGCCAGCCCGGAAGAAGAGAAACGTCAGCGTTCTGTCGGCGCGTTTATCGACGAGATGGAACGCTGCGCAGCTCTGGGGATTGAATACCTGGTCATGCATCCCGGCGCCCACATGGGAGAGGGGGTTGAAAAAGGCCTGAACCTGCTGACCGAGAGCTTCCGCACGGTTTTCCGGCAAGCACCGGCCGGGGTGAGCGTCCTGCTGGAAAACACTGCGGGTCAGGGGTCCAGCCTCGGGGACCGTTTTGAGCACCTGGCCGCAGTGATCGGCAGGGTTCAGGAAGGCGATTTCGGCATCTGTCTCGACACCTGCCACGCCTTCGCTGCGGGCTATGATCTCTCTACACCAGGGGGGTATCAGCAAACCATGGAGCGGTTCGAGGACACAATAGGACTCGACCGCCTGAAGCTGATTCATCTCAACGACAGCAAAAAACCGCTCGGCTCTCGCGTTGACCGGCATCAGCACATCGGCAGGGGAGAGATCGGGCTGGCAGGGTTTACCGCCCTGATGCAGGACCCACGGATCCGGCATGTGCCGAAGGTTATTGAACTGGAACCGGGGGAGAACAACTGCTTCGATTATGAGAATCTGGGAATTCTGCGGAGGATGGCGCAGGGGGCACCCTAGGAAGGTTGTTCAAGGGGAGCCATCGCCCTTGAGTTTGAGCTTAAAAAAGTCGGGCAAAACCCGAACCGGGAGAAAAACATGCGCGCAGTCCTGCAGCGGGTCAGCTCAGCCAGCGTAGACGTAGCCAGTGAAACGATCGGTCGCATCGGCAAGGGCCTGCTGGTGCTGCTTGGCGTCGAGCAGGGGGACACCCCCGAAGACGCCAGGGGGTTGGCGGAAAAGACCGCATATCTGCGGATATTCGAGGACAACGAAGGAAAAATGAACCTCTCGGTTCAGGATATCGGCGGTGCGGTTCTGGCCATTTCCCAGTTCACCCTGCTCGCCGATTGCCGCAAAGGGCGCCGTCCCGGCTTCTCTCAGGCGGCCCTGCCGGAACTGGCCGAACCCCTCTACCAGACGTACGTCAATGCCCTGAGGGAATTGGGACTTCCGGTTGAAACAGGTCGTTTCCGGAGCGAAATGCAGGTCGCCCTGGTCAACGATGGCCCGGTGACCATGCTGCTCGACAGTCGTAAGAGGCTGTAGCGAAGTGCCCCCGCGGCTATCGCCAGAAACGAGGGATCACAACCTGCCGTAATCGTCTGCCTCTACCATTTCGCTGCTGCTGTCAAGGAAAGAGCCGAGCTGCGAATCCTTGACAACTTCAACCTGCCCATGGGCAACGGAGCTGACTGTTCCGCACACTGAACAGTCATACAATTCCTCATGGAACTGGAATGCCCGCAAATCGGTTTCATGAGAAACCGAATGTTTACAGGTCGGACAGAGAAAATCTGTCCGGACAGTCTGTTGCGGCTGGTCAGCGTCCTCGCGCTTCGCGGCTTGACCGCCCGCAGGAAGGGTCCATAAACACCCGCACTCGAGACATTGACAGGCGGACGTGATCTCCTGCCCGACAGTTAAGTCAATCTCCTCGTATCCCTGACTCTGGCAGAATGGACATTTCATCTGAAAGCTCCTTTAGCAGGTCGCCATCGCGAAGTTCAGTCCTCCATCAAAGTTTACCCGATTTCTGCCACGGGACAATCGGGCGGAGGTCCTGACCAAGAGGCCGCAGCCTCCCCCGAAACGACAAAAGGCCCCCGGAGCGGGAGCCTTCTGCAAAATGATCGAGTTTCGGCGAATATTTAAAGGGCCTTCTGCAGCAACCCTTCCAGCTGGTTTTTCGGTACCGCACCAACCAGCTGGTCCACGACCTGACCACCTTTGAACAGGATCATGGTGGGAATTCCCCGAACCCCGTATTGACCGGGAGTGGCCGGATTCTCATCGACATTGACCTTGCCAACCTTCACCTTGCCGTCATACGCCTCGGCAAGATCCTCGATGACCGGGGCGATCGCCTTGCAGGGCGCGCACCAGGTTGCCCAGAAATCGACCAGTACCGGCGTATCGGCTTTCAACACTTCCGCTTCAAAATTCCCATCGGTAAATTCAATAACTTTCTCCCCAGCCATGAAAATCTCCTTTATTCAAGTGGGTATGGATTTATGTCAAAAACAATGAACTCTACAATATAAGTGACCGGTCTAAAAAATCAAGAGGCTTGTCGATAATTTGTCCTGATCTTGACAGGTTGCAATCCCCTTCCTATCATACACGGAACCAGCGGATCACCCCCCCTTACATTTCACAGGCGGAAAGACTCACCATGGACAAGCGCATCCCGAAAACAGGAATTGAGATCGCCCGGCTTTTCGAGCATTTCAATTCGGAGAACAGCAAGGCGCTGCAAAACCTTGCGACCCAACTCGTCGGCACCTTTAACGGCGGCGGACGCCTGCTGATTGCCGCCAGTGGCAACCTGCAACCGATCGCCCAGATGATCGCCACCCATTTCACCCATCGTCTCGGTTTCGACCGTCCATCACTACCGGCTATCGCACTCGGTGCAGACGCGACCCTGGCGGCCGCCCTGGCGAGGAGCAACCAGCATCATCTGCTGCTGGCGCGGCACTATCATACCCTGCAAAGCAGTAATCACCTCCTGCTGCTGCTCAGCGACGGAGCGCCAGATCCGCAGCTGGCGGAGCTGATCCGTATCGCCAAAGACGAACAGCCGCTCGCCCTGCTGACTCCACAGAAGAATGAAGATGCGCAGATCATGAACTGCACCGAGCTGAAACTGCTGATCGAATCATCGTCTCCGGCCCGTTTGCTGGAGCTTTCCCTGTTCTGCGGCAATCTGCTTTGCGAGCTGGTTGAAGCGGAACTGTTCGGAGTTTGAACTCTTCGGCAAGCAGGCCCATATGAAAGCAGAGAAACGCCCTACCGCTGGCTATCCCGTTACCCTGCAACTGGCAGGACGTCTTGTCGTCATCGTCGGCGCCGGCCAGGTCGGCAAACGCAAACTGCAGGGGCTTGCCCAGTCCGGAGCCCGGATCAAAATAATCGACCCGGCGGCAAGCGGGATTGCCCCGGGCGAAAAGACAGACTGCCTGCAGAGACCGTACCGCTCCGGGGATCTGACCGGAGCGGATCTGGTCTTTATCTGTACCGACGACCCAGTGGTCAATCAGCAGGCTGCTGACGAAGCCGCCGCTCTTTCCATCTGGTACTGCCGCAGTGATCAGCCCCGGCAGGGCAACTTTACCGTGCCTGCCGTCCTGCGCCGCGAAAATCTGACCGTCTCCGTCTCCACCGGCGGGGGCAGCCCGGCAATGGCAGCTCTCTTCCGTGACAGAATCGCCGAAATGGTTCCGGACAGTTGGGGCAAAGCGGTTGATATCATCGCTGCCGTCCGCCGAAAGTGGTTGACTGAACAGACTGAGGTTAAATACAATCAGGAGGTTTTGTGCAATCTTCTGGATCGGGAATTGATCCCGCTTATTGCGCATAAGCAGATAAAGAAAATCGACCAACTGCTGCAGTCGCAGTTCGGACCAGGGTTCACCCTCTCCGAGTTGCAGGTGCAGATCGACGAAGGGGCGCCATGACTACCCATATACTACTCTTCAAGATAACCCTGCTTGCCTATTTTACAGCGACGGTCCTCTATCTGGTCAATGTTGTGATCCGGCATGAAAAATCGGGGAAGTTCGCCCGCTGGGCACTGTTCGGCGGCATTGCGGTACATTTCAGCAACATGGCGCTGCGTTTTTTCGAGGTTCGCTACACTCCGGTGGCAGATCTGCACGGCTCTCTATCGTTCTTCGCCCTCTGTCTGGTGGTCCTGTTTCTGCTCTTCGATCTGCGCTATCGTCTGCCGGTGATGGGCGCATTTATCAGCCCCCTGGCGCTGGTCTTGATGATTTTCGCCGGGATTTCCCACAAACCGCTGCTGGAACTTAACCCGGTCCTCGACAGCTGGTGGTTTCCGATCCATATTACCTTTGCCTTTCTCGGCAATGCGGCTTTTTCTCTGGCGTTCTGTGCCGGGGTCATGTACCTGCTGCAGAACTGGATGCTTAAAAGCAAGCATTTCTCAGCGCTCTATTACCGACTCCCCTCGCTGGACACCCTCGACAGCATTAATTACGCCAGCCTGACGATCGGCTTTCCGCTGATGACTATGGGCATCATCTCCGGTGCGATCTGGGCGGAATCGGTCTGGGGAACCTACTGGAGCTGGGATCCCAAGGAGACCTGGGCCCTGATTACCTGGTTCCTCTATGCCGCTCTTCTGCACGGACGCCTCAGCATCGGCTGGCGCGGCAAGCGGGCTGCAATCTTCGCCATTATCGGTTTTTTCTGCCTGCTTTTTACCTTCCTCGGTGTCAATCTGCTGCTCAGCGGGCAACACACCTTTGAAGCCCTGGGGGGGTAATTCTTCATGAAGCTGAACGAGTTATAGAATCATGAATATTCTGGTCGTGGGGCTGAGTCACAAATCAGCCCCGGTAGAAATACGCGAAAAAGTTGCTTTCTCGCCAACGGCTATGGCAGCCCCCCTGAAGCAGATGCTCGAACTTCCGGATATCAGCGAAGGGGTCATTGTTTCCACCTGCAACCGGGTCGAGCTTTATGCGACAAGTCGCGAAAAGGAAGGGGCCATCTCCCGGCTGAAGGATTTTCTCGCCGACTATCACCAGCTTTCGCGTGATGATCTGGACGAGCATCTCTACGATTACCACGGCGAAGAAGCCATCAAACATGTGCTGCGGGTCGCCTCGAGCCTCGACTCGATGGTCATCGGCGAACCGCAGATTCTCGGCCAGATCAAGACAGCCTACGGCTATGCCTCCGAGTACAAAACCGCCGGGGTGATCCTCAACCGCTTCCTGCACAAGGCCTTCTCGGTCGCCAAACGGGTGCGCACCGAAACGGCCATCGCCAGCAACGCGGTGTCCGTCTCCTTTGCCGCTGTCGAGCTGGCCCGCAAGATCTTCAGCTCCCTCGACGACAAGACGGTCATGCTGATCGGTGCGGGCGAGATGTGCGAGCTGGCGGCCCGGCACTTCGTCAACAACGGCGTCTCGGAGGTTCTGGTGACCAACCGGACCTTCTCCCGAGCGGAAAAGCTCGCCGAGGAGTTCAAGGGGCGTGCGGTCGCCTTCGAGAATTTCCAGGACCAGCTGCATCAGGTTGATATCGTCCTCTCTTCCACCGGCGCCCCCGGCTATGTCCTCGAGGCCAAAAAACTCGCCGAGGTGCTTCGCCTGCGCCGCAACAAACCGATGTTCCTGATCGATATCGCTGTCCCCCGCGACATCGACCCCAATGCGAACAAGCTCGACAGCGTCTACCTCTACGATGTCGACGACCTGCAGGGGGTAGTGCAGGCCAACCTGAAGGAACGGCACAAGGAAGCGGCCAAGGCGGAAGCGATTATCGAGGAGGAGATCAAACAGTTCCAGCAGTGGCTCTCGACTCTCGAAGTCAAACCGACGGTGATCTCGCTGCGCCGCAAGCTGGAAGAGATCCGCCAGGCCGAACTGCAAAAGACCCTCTCCAACCTTGGTGATCTCGGCCAAAAAGAACGCAAATCGATCGAAGCGATGACCAGCGCGATCATCAACAAGATCCTGCATAAACCGACCAGCATCCTCAAGGATGCCCATAATAACAGTGATGGCAACCTCTATATCGATGCCGTCCGCACCCTGTTCGACCTACCCGAACCCTCCGTTGATCCGCAGGACGAAGAAAAGCAGGACAACGACTAAGCGTTAAAGGAGTCCATGACCATGGCAACCCGCACCCTAAGAATCGGCACCCGCGCCAGCCAACTCGCTCTCTGGCAGGCCAACTGGGTCAAGTCGGAGCTGGAGAAACGCTACCCCGACCTGGAAGTGACCCTGACCAAGATCAAAACCCAGGGCGACAAGATTCTCGACGTCCCTCTCGCCATGGTTGGCGGCAAAGGTCTGTTCGTCAAGGAGATCCAGGAAGCGATGCTGCGCAATGAAATCGACATCGCAGTCCACTCGATGAAGGATGTTCCGACCTTCTTCCCGGAAGGAACCGCCCTGCGCTGCATCACCGAACGGGAGGACTGTCGCGACATCGTCATCCTCCGTCCGGGCATCAACAGCTGGAGGGATCTGCCCCAGGGAGCGCGGATCGGCACCAGCGCATTGAGGCGCAAAGCGCAACTGCTGCACCTGCGGCCCGACCTGCAGATGATCGACATTCGCGGCAACGTACAGACCAGGATCAACAAGCTGACCGAAGAAAACCTCGATGCGGTTATCCTGGCAGCGGCCGGCATGAAGCGGCTCGGGTTTGAAAACATGATCAGCGAGTACCTGTCCACCGAGATTTCCCTGCCGGCCATCGGCCAGGGCGCCCTCGGCCTGGAAAGCCGCATCGCCGACGACGAGATCAATGCCCTGATCGATTTCTTCAACCACCCGGAAACCGACTGGGCGGTGCGGGCCGAAAGGGCCTTTCTCAAACAGCTCGAAGGTGGCTGCCAGGTCCCGATCGCCTGCTATGGCACGGTCAGCGGTGACCAGCTGACCCTGACCGGGCTGGTTGCAGACTGCGAAGGGGTTCACTGCCTGAAAAAAACCGTCACCAGCCATGTTGACGAGTGTGAGCGCACCGGGGCATCGCTGGCCGACGACCTGCTGATCATGGGCGCCGGTCCGATCCTCAATGAAGTCTACGGGACAGAAACCTTCAACCCCGGCAAGGAAGAGGTCTGATCCAGTTTGAGTAAAGGCAAGGTCTATCTGATAGGTGCAGGCCCGGGCGATCCGGGCCTGTTGACCCTCAAGGGTCGGGAATGCCTGGAACGGGCTGACGTGGTGATCTACGACTACCTGGCCAACCCCGTGCTGCTGGCCCTGGCTCCGCAGGGGACGGAACAGATTTACGTCGGCAAGACGCGCGGCAAGCACAGCATCCCGCAGGAGGAGATCAATCAGCTGCTGGTTGATCGCGCCAGCCAGGGCAAGCAGGTCGCCCGCCTCAAAGGTGGCGACCCCTACATTTTCGGTCGCGGCGGCGAGGAAGCCGCTTTTTTGCGGCGTCACAAGATTCCATTCGAAGTGATTCCCGGCGTGACGGCGGGTTTTGCCGCGGCGGCCTATGCCGGCATCCCCCTCACTCATCGCGACGTCACCACCAGCCTGGCCATGCTCACGGGCCATGAACGTCCCGATCGCAGCCTCTCCAGCCTCGACTGGGACAAGCTGGCCAACGGTATTGGCACCCTGATCTTCTACATGGGGATGACCAATCTCAAGCTGATCTGCGCCGAACTGATCAGGCATGGTCGCCCTGCGGAAACCCCTGTCGCCGTTGTCCAATGGGCAACCCTTCCCCGGCAGCGAACCCTGGTCGGCACCCTGGCAACCATTGGTGAAGCTGTCGTGAAAAACGGCATCGAACCGCCTGCGGTCATTGTCATCGGCGAAGTGGTCCGCTATCGCGAAGAGCTGCGCTGGTACGATAACCTGCCGCTGTTCGGGCGCTGTTTTCTGTTGACCCGCCCCCGGGAGCAGGCGGACAGTTTCGCCCGGCAGTTGCAGCAGCAGGGCGCCGAAACCATCTGTATCCCGACGATAGAGATTGCCCCTCCGGAAGACTGGCGACCGCTTGATGATGCCCTGCAGCAACTGGACACCTTCGACAGCCTGATCCTCACTTCAGCCAACGGCGTGGGCAGCCTGTTCAAAAGGCTATCCGCGCAACAGCTGGACGTCCGCAGCCTGGCCGGAATCCAGATCGTTGCGGTCGGCAGCAAGACCGCAGCGGCGATCGAACAGCATGGCGTCCGCCCCGATCTGATTCCGCAGGATTTCCGTGCCGAAGGCATCCTCGAGGCACTGCTGGAACAGGGTGTCGCCGGGAAACGCTTCCTCTACCCGAGAGCAGAGGTTGTGCGGCCGCTGCTGATGGAGAGGATCGGGACAGCCGGAGGGACGGTCATCGCCCCGGTCGCTTACCGGACCATCCGCCCGGCAAAGGGCGAAGAGATGATTCGTCATCTGCTCGGGTCCAAAGAGATCGATGCGATCTGCTTCAGCTCCTCGTCGACGTTCGATAACCTGCAGGCGATGCTCGGTGACGATCTGCATTCCCTGCTGGGGGAAACCAAGCTGTTTTCCATCGGCCCGCTCACCTCGGCCACGATCCGCAAACACGGCTGCAATGTCGCCCTGGAACCGGAGACCTCGACCCTCGAGGACCTGGTTGCGGCGATGGTCGATTACTATCTGAACACCAGTCCTTAACCTTTTGATAAGGAGGCTCACCATGCAATTTCCCGCTTATCGTGCCCGTCGCCTGCGGCGTAACACCAACCTGCGCCGCATGGTCCGTGAAACCCATCTGCGGACGGATGACCTGATCTATCCGATGTTCAGCGCCTTCGGCGATAACATCAAAAATGAAATATCCTCAATGCCGGGAATCTACCAGCAGTCGATTGAGCACATCGTTGCCGAAGCGAAGGAAGTCCATCAGCTCGGCATCCCCGCAGTGATCCTGTTCGGCATTCCCGAAGCCAAGGATCCGGTCGGCCAGGACGCCTACTGCGACCATGGCATCATTCAGCGCACGATCCGCGCCATCAAGGAAGAGGTGCCCGAACTCACCGTCATCACCGATGTCTGCATGTGCGAATACACCGACCACGGCCACTGTGGCGTGATCAAGGACGGCGACGTCGACAACGACGAAACCCTCAAGCTGCTGGCCGCGGAAGCCCTGTCGCACGCCAGGGCCGGAGCCGACATTGTCGCACCTTCGGATATGATGGACGGCCGGATAATGGCGATCCGCGAGATTCTCGATGCCAACGGTTTTGAGCATATTCCGGTGATGAGCTATGCCGTCAAATATGCCAGTGCGTACTACGGGCCGTTCCGCGAAGCGGCAGAATCGACACCGGAATTCGGCGATCGTCGCAGCTACCAGATGGATCCGGCCAACCGGAGCGAAGCATTCCGCGAAGCCCAGCTCGATGTCGATGAAAATGCTGACTTCCTGATGGTCAAACCGGCCCTGGCCTACCTGGATATCCTCCGCGACCTCAAGGACAGTTTCGATCTGCCGCTGGTTGCCTACAACGTCTCAGGTGAATACTCGATGATAAAAGCCGCGGCGGCGAAAGGCTGGATTGATGGCGAGCGGGTGATGATGGAAACCCTGCTCGGCATGAAGCGGGCCGGTGCGGACCTGATCATCACCTATCACGCTAAAGAAGCAGCCCGCCTGCTCAACAACGAATAGTATCGGGCAGCGCGACAGATGGCGGAATACTACCTGGACAGGCTGGACAACGGGCTGCGACTCGTCACGGTCCCCATGGAGCACCTGCACAGCGCTGAGATGGTGGCCTACCTTGCTGTCGGCGGCCGCCATGAAAATGTCGACCAGGGGGGTATTGCTCACTTCCTCGAGCACATGCTTTTTCGCGGCACCGATGAATACGCCACCAGCCGCGACCTGGAACGGGCCTTTGAAGCGATCGGCGGGGCCGTGAACGCCTCCACGGATGCCGAGACGACCTGCTTTCACTCCCGGCTGCACCCGGACCATCTCAGCGAAGGCGTTGCTTTGTTTGCCTCGATGCTGCGCCGGCCCCGTTTCAATGATATCGATATTGAAAGGCGGATCATCCTCGAAGAGGCCCGGGAAGACTTCAACGAACAGGGCCTCCAGGTCAACCCCGACAATCTGATGGCCGAACTGCTCTGGCCGAATCACCCCCTCGGCCGCTCGCTGATCGGCAGCGAGCAGAGCATCGCGGCCATCGGGCAGGCCCAGCTCCGCCAGTTTCACCAAAGTTACTACACCCCGGAAAACCTGGTCCTCTGCTGTTGTGGACCGGTCGACAGGGGGCTGCTCCGTGAAAAGGTTGAGATCCAGTTCGGTGACTGGCGCGGGGTGTCGCCTGCGCCGCCCCTCCCCGCGCCAGAGATCCGGCAACAGCGCCCGCAGAGCGTCTGGGTCAAGGACTCCGACTCGCAGGTGACCATCCAGCTGGCCTTCCGCCTGCCGGGCCGGAAAGACCCCCGCACTCTGCAGATGCGCGTCCTGCGCCGCCTGCTCTCCTGGGGCGGGAACGCCCGCCTGACCACGCGCCTGCGCGAAGACCTGGGCCTGACCTACGCCGTGGAGGCCAACTGCTCCCTGCTCGACGATGCCGGATATCTGGCGATAGATATCGCTGTCCGTCCGAACAACCTGCTTCCGGCCATCACAGAGCTGCTGCAGGTGATTGACGATCTGCGCAAGACACCCATCCCCAAAAAAGAGCTGCAGGAAGCGATCAACAGCTACCTTTTTGACCTGGATTTCTCACGCGACCAGCCGGACACTCAGGCCATCCGCTACGGCTGGGGGCTACAGGCCGACTATCTGCAGACACTCGAGGAAGAACGCCAGGCCCTGCAGAAATTGACCCCCAGACAGTTGCAGCGCTGCGCACAGGAGCAGTTCCTGGCCAGCCAGCTCAACCTGGTGGTGATCGGTCCCTGGAAAAAAGCGGACCGGCTCGCAACAGAAAAAATTATCGCGACATATCAACAGAGACAGGACATTTCACCTATAATGTAAAGGTCAGGAGCTGCTGAAGGAGCTGTTTCATTGACCGAAAATCGTCATCTGATTGCCTGCCATGATTGTGACCTGCTGCACCGCCTGCCTCAGGCAGGCAGGGACAGCAGGGTGCTCTGCAACCGCTGCGGTGCGATCCTGCAGCGCAACAGAATCCGCATGGTATCCAGAACCCTGCCGCTGGTTATCGGCGGATTGATCCTGTTTGTTCTTGCCAACTGCTTTCCCTTCATGTCGTTAAATACCCGCGGTCTGCAGCAGGACACCATTTTTATCAGCGGGGTTTTTCAGCTGTTCCACCAACAACTCTGGGGACTGGGGACAATCGTTGTTCTGTCGACGCTGCTGATCCCGTTGACCCAGCTCCTCGCCCTGTCATATCTCCTCGTTGGTCTCTCCTGCGACAAAAAGCCCCCCGCCGGAGTCCCGGTGCTGAAATACTTCACCCTGACCAAACCCTGGGGCATGCTCGATGTCTATATGCTGGGGGTGCTGATCGGGCTGGTGAAACTGCTCAAGATTGCAACGGTCATCCCGGGGATTGCCCTTTATTCCTTTGCCGGGCTGATTCTGGTCCAGGTGACGCTCGAAATCGTATTCGACCAGCAAGAGCTGTGGGAAAGGATCGCGAGATAATGTCAACAGCCCTTTTGACGGCCCGCGGAGCCGGCCTGGTGACCTGCACAACCTGCCATCTGCTCAGCAGGATTCCACATGGCGTGGCTGGAAAGCCGGTCTGTCCACGCTGCGGAAGCCTGCTGTTCTCACGCAAACCGAACAGTCTTTCGCGGACCTGGGCCCTGCTCTGTACCGCCGCGATCCTGTATGTCCCCGCCAATGTTCTGCCCATGACGGTTTCCAGTTCGCTGGGTTCAACCCAGGCCGATACCATTCTTTCCGGCGTCCTCTATTTCTACACGAGCGGTTCCTGGTTCATCGCCCTGGTCATTTTTATTGCCAGTGTCTTTATCCCGATCTTCAAGCTGCTGACCCTCGCCTACCTGCTGGTCGGCGTCAGGCTGAACTGGATCAGCCGGGCGCGCGACAGGACCCGGCTCTACCGGGTGACCGAAATGATCGGCCGCTGGTCGATGGTCGATATCTTTGTCGTCACCCTGCTGGTTGCGCTGATCAAGCTTGGTGCGCTGGTTCATCTTGAGGCCGGTCCCGCAGGACTCTATTTCGCTGGCGTGGTGATGACCACGATGCTGGCGGCAAACAGTTTTGACCCGCGCCTCATCTGGGATTGCCTGGAGAACAACGATGGCTGAAGAAAAACCGCCCGCCGTCCCGACCGACAGCTCAATTCCCGTTGCCGAAATCCGCTCGGCGCGACGGTTTTCCATCACCTGGCTGGTTCCGCTGATCGCCCTGCTCATCGCCGGATGGTTGATCTATACGACCGTAGCCAGTCGGGGACCGACCATCACCATCCGTTTTCTCAACGCTGAAGGGCTGGAGACTGAAAACACCAAGATCAAATACAAGGAAGTCGAAATCGGCACGGTCAAGGAGATCGACATCGCGACCGACCTCGATGGCGTTGTGGTCACCGCTGAGCTGAAAAAAGGAACCGAAAAATACCTGACCGACCAGACCAGGTTCTGGATTGCCAAGGCCCATGTCAGCGTCAGAGAGGTCCGCGACCTGGGAACCCTGCTCTCAGGGGCTTACATCGGCGTCGACCCGGTCCTTGACGGGATCCCTCAGCGCGACTTCATCGGCCTGGAACGACCGCCGGCCGTCAGCAACAGCCGCCCGGGGCGGTTCTTTGTCCTCTCTGCCGAATCCCTCGGCTCCCTGAGTATCGGCTCGCCGATCCTATACCGCCAGATCGAGGTCGGTCAGGTCACCGACTACCGCCTTAAAAGCGACAGCAGCGGTGTCCTCATCGATATCTTTATCGAAGCACCGTTTCATGACCTGGTGCGCGAAAACAGTAATTTCTGGAATGCCAGCGGGGTTCGCGTCAACATCGACACCAGCGGCGTCGACGTTCAGTCCGACTCCCTGATCACCCTCTTTCTCGGTGGAATTGCCTTTGACTCACCGCTGGATGACCTCATGGAGCCTGCCACGGCCGGAGAAACCTTCCAGCTGAGGCCCGACCGGGACGCGACCAGGGCTGATCGATATACCGTCAAGCTCTACTTTACCGCCTATTTTGATGATCCGGTTCATGGGCTCAAGCCCGGGGCTCCGGTAGAATTCAAAGGCATTCAGATCGGCGAGGTGGAAAAGATTGTCCCGGAATTTGATTCGCTGCAGGGAGATTTCCGGATCAAGACGATCCTGGTCATCAAACCCCAGAAGATGCTCGCCGGGTTCACCGCGGAACAGGAATTCAACAGAGCCCTGCCCAAACTTGTCGCGCGGGGCCTGCGTGCGCAACTCTCCACCGACAACTATCTGACCGGACAGCTCTATGTCGATCTGGATTTTCATCAGGACGTACCGGCGGCGGAAATCGTGCCCGGGGACCCGTATCCGCAGCTACCAACCGTCTCTTCAGGCATCAACCAGACAACGGCCAGCATCGGCAGAATCCTGAAAAAACTGGAACAGATCCCCATGGAGCAGATCGGCTCGGAGCTGTCCAGAACCTTCGACAATCTCAACCAGACGCTGGTTTCGGTCAAAATCGCTCTGGACAGCACAAACGAGGACCTGGGCCCTGCCCTCACCGCCACCCTGGAACAATTCCGCCAGACCAGCATAACCCTGCAAAAAGATTTCGATGGGGATTCCGTCCTGCAGTACCGGTTGCAGGAACTGCTGCAGGAGCTGCAGATGACATCCCGTTCGCTGAGAACCCTGGCCGATTATCTTGAACGGGAACCACAGAGCATCATCTTCGGCAAAGAGGAGGAGCAGCCATGAAACAGCGAGCGACCCTGATCGGACTCGGCAGCCTGCTGCTGCTCACCCTGCTGAGCGCCTGCAGCGGCCCGAAAACCCAGGAGATCAGGTACTACAGCCTGCTCTCGACAACCCCGCAGGATAAAGCACCGGCCGTCGAGGAGTTCGAGTCCCGTGTCGGTGTCGGCCCGGTCAGTTTGCCGCAACTGCTGAAACGGCCCCATCTGGTCACCCGCTCGGGAAAATTCCGGGTGCTGCATGCCGAATTTGATCGCTGGAGCGGCGACCTGCAGGAAGAGGTCGGACAGGTCCTGGCGGACAACCTGGCCGGCGAGTTCGGTGCCGACAACGTCGTCCTGTTCCCCTGGGGAAAGCTCTTTGCTCCCGAGTGGCAGCTGACCGTTGAGATTTTCAGGCTGGACGGTGAACTGGACGACGCCGCTTATCTGGACGCACGCTGGTCACTGGCGAACGAGCGGAAGAAAGTGGCGCTCAGCGGGGCTGCGCAGTCCCGGGAAGAACTCGCAGAGCCCAGCTACGCGGCGCTGGTTGAGGCCCTGAACCGGCTGCTGGAAGACTTCAGCCGGGAGATCGCCGAAAAAATCCATCACCACAACTGATCCTGCAATCCCCGCCCCGGTCTGGTCGTAGGTCTCAAGAGAGGCGGATCGTTTTATAGAGGAAGTTCTTGAACCGGTAGAAAACCTTTTTCTCCTCCACCTCGGGCGAGTCCGGATCGCAGACGTGAAGCGCCCTTGCCAGCTTCGGCATGCTGGTCGCTCCCTTGCTGCGGGCCTGCTCCACCACCGACAGAACAACCTCGCGGGAAATCTCCTTTCTTGTATAGGGTCGATGAATGGCGCTCCAGAAGTCACTGCTGCCTTCTTCGATCTTGCGGAAAAGCGACTCTGCGACCCTGGCATTCAGCTGGACGACACCGCTCTCCTCCGCAGTTGTCAGCGGTGCGCGCTGATTCGTCAGGGCAAGATTGATATCCGCCGCCTGAATCTTGCGCCCCTTGCGAAACAGCATGGCGCGTAGCAGGATACTGCGCAGTTCCCGCATGTTTCCCGAGTAGTGATGCATTGAGAGCAGCTCCTTGGCCTTTTCGGTCAATACCGGCACGGCATCCTCGGACTGGTCCGGCTGGCGGTAGACGCGAAACAGGCGGCCAAGAAAATGCACCGCGAGGTCGGGGATATCCTCGCGCCGCTGATTCAGCGAGGGGACCTCGATGATCAGCTCGGACAGGCGATGAAAAAGATCTTCGCGGAATTTCCCCTCGGCGATCAACTGACGCAGGTCCCGGTTGGTCCCGGCGACCAGGAGGACCTGGGCATGGCGGGTGATGTTCTCGCCCAAGCGGACAAACTCACCGCTGTCGAGAAACCGGAGCAGCTGCACCTGGGTTTTCGGGTCAGCATCCCCGATCTCATCAAGAAAGACCACCCCGCCCTGGGCCTCCTCCAGAATCCCCCGCCGGTCCGTATGGGCTCCGGTAAAGGCTCCCCGCTTGTGACCGAACAGCTCCGAATAGGTCAGTTCTCCACTGTAGGCGGCGATATTGCTCTTTTTCAAGGGCAGGGCATCCTGGTCGGGCATCAGCTCGCGGTAGGTCTGGTTGAGCCGCGCATACAGGTTGTTGAACAGGAACTCCTTCCCTGAGCCGGTTTCGCCGGTCACCAGGATCGAGGGCAGGCCCAGGTTCTCCACCAGTTCGCTGCGGTTCTGGCTCTGCCAGAACGCCAGGCGATGGCAGAGAGGCGGGGTAATCCGCTGGATGGTATCGACCACCTCCTGCCCCTTCGCCGAGTTGCCGATGATGTTCCCCAGGCGATAAGAGGAGACACTCGGATCACGATAGTCAACATCCTGCCGCAGGCGATCGACCTCTCCGGTCAGCTGTTCGATCTGCTGCAGGTTGGCCAGATGTCGACCGATCATCCGCTCGATGATCAGCAGAATCCGGCGATGCTCACCGGTGAAAAAGTGCGGGCGCAGGCTGTCCAGACAGATGATCGCCAGAACTTCCCCTTCACAGACCACCGGCACGGCGATTTCGCTGCGGATCGAGCTGGTCACCTCCTTGTAGAAATTTCCCGGGAAACGCTTATCCAGAGTATCCGCAACAATCACCGCCTGCCCGGTCGCGGCAGCCAGCCCGGTCAGACTGCGCTGTTCATCGGGCAGCTCTTCTCCGCCGACCCGGATCGGCGGGATATATTTTTTCAGCCACTGCTTACTTTTTGCCCCCACCAACCCCCCTTCCGCGTCTTCCACCAGCAGCCAGCGTTCCCCTTCGCGCTCACGCACCAGCGCAATGCTGCCGGTGTCCGCTCCGATCAGGCGGGTTGCCTTGGACAGAACCCGGTGCAGAAACGGCTGCAGCCCTTCGGACGACTGCTGCAGCAGGTCGCTGATCTCCGACAGGACCTGCACCTCGAGATGTTCGTCGCCGATCTCCTGCACCACCCGCTGCGCCATTTCGGCATGCGCCTCCAGCAGCCCGCGTTCAAAATCGCTGAACTGATAGCGCTCCTTGGTGTAGTAGTTGACCAGGCAGATGACCCGCTTGGTCCGGCTGTCATAGCGGGGAACCATGTAGAGAGATTTCAGCCCCAGCTCTTCGGTGAGAAAACGCTTCTGCAGCGACTCTGATGCCAGCGTGGGGATATAGAGAGGCGCCAGCAGGCTGTCGTCGGAGATCACCCCGGCCCGGTCGATAAAACGTGAAATCAATGATTCCCCCGGGGTCAGGTTGATCAGGCGCTCCTCCTCGTACAGGTTCCCCGCCTCCGGCTCCTTCGAGTAGGATGCCAGAATCTGCATGGTCCGCTCGCCATCCACCTCGGAAGGGATCGGAATCAGCACTGAAGCCAGGGCGACCTGGTCGATCAAGCGGGCCGCCGACTTCACCATGAACAGCGCCGCTTCACGCTTCTTGGCCTGGTCGACCTGCCGTGCCAGCATGATCTGCTGATGATATTTGCGCGCCCGGTTGATCGCCGGCGCCGCTCCGGCGAGCAGGACTCTCAGGTGCCGCAGGTGCTCCTGTGTCGGGAATTGCCCGGGACGCCCCCGGTCCAGGCAGACAACCCCGATGGAACGGCCATGGTGAATCAGCGGCATCTGGTAACTGGCCCCCGCCTTGCGCGTCCCGGCCTTGACCGGCATGTCATCGGGGAACAGCGACAGGTCATCGATGGCAAGCTCTTCACGCTGCTGATAGACCTGGGAGACGAAGTAATCCGTATCGTTGATCGGGAAGGATTTTTCCAGCACCCGGCCAACCTCGCCACCGGCCGCTGCGACGCAGCTGAGCGTCCCTGCGGTGAGGTCTTCCAGATAGAGGCGGCAGCGGCCGATCCCCCGCAATGACTGGATACCTTCAATCAGCAGGTGGACGATCTCTTCGAGACCTTCCTTGCCGTAAAGTTTGATCTGCTCGAGCAGTTGCTGAATCCGTGCCGAGGTATTGACGTTCATATAAAACTCCATCCGCCATTGCTTAAATCGTGTAGTTTTTTACTCAGCCGAGTATATGAGTTAATATCCCCCCTGTCAAAGCTGATTGCGGATGCTGAAAAAGACTGGATATCCAGCGGCTATCCTGCTTAAAATACGGCTCCCCTTGCCATTGAGGACATCCGATGAAATATGCATCCGTCTATCGTGCAACCCTTGAAAAATGGGGCGAGGAAGCCCAGTGCGACCAGGCCGTCGAGGAATGCGCCGAGCTGATCGCCGCCCTCAAACATTACCGCCGGAAAAAAATCGACAGGCAGGCCGTGATAGATGAACTGGCCGATGTGACCCTGATGATCGGCCAGCTGACCTGGATGTTCGGGGCCGATGAGGTCGAACAGGCGGTGCAGGACAAACTGAAGAAGCTGGACCTCTTGCTGAAAAGCGAAGCAGGACTTTGATATGAGCAGAGAGACAGAGAGCTGGCTCGATTTCGACCGCACGCATGTCTGGCATCCCTACTCGAGCATGACCAACCCGTCCCCCACCTTTCCGGTGGTTGCCGCCAGCGGGGTGCGTCTGCAGCTGGAAGACGGCCGGGAACTGATCGACGGCATGGCTTCCTGGTGGTCCGCCATTCATGGCTACAACAACCCGGTGCTCAACCGCGCCGTCGAGCAGCAGTTGAACAGGATGGCCCACGTCATGTTCGGTGGCCTGACCCACCCTGCCGCCGTTGAACTCTGCCGGCTGCTGGTCGAGCTGACCCCGGAACCGCTGCAACAGGTGTTTCTCTGCGATTCCGGCTCGGTTTCAGTGGAAGTGGCGATCAAGATGGCGATCCAGTACTGGTACGCGCAGGGTCGTGCCGAAAAGCACCGGCTGCTGACCATTCGCAGCGGCTACCATGGCGACACTTTCGGCGCCATGTCGGTCTGCGACCCGGTCGGCGGCATGCATCACATCTACAGCCATCTGCTGCCG
The DNA here is from genome assembly GCA_032251255.1 of Desulfuromonadales bacterium. GTDB lineage: Bacteria > Desulfobacterota > Desulfuromonadia > Desulfuromonadales > Geopsychrobacteraceae > BM509. The sequence continues at coordinate 40,191 of JAVVDY010000019.1, read as the reverse complement.
CAGCACCTGTTTGCCGACGCCCCGCAGTCACGCAGTGACGAAGAATGGTTCGAGGAAGATATCGACAGCTTGAAGACCCTGATCGAGGCGCACCACAGGGAGCTCGCCGCAGTCATTCTCGAACCGATCGTCCAGGGTGCGGGCGGCATGCGCTTCTATGCCCCGGAATACCTGCGTCGGGTGCGGACCCTCTGCGACCGCCACGACGTGCTGCTGATCGCCGATGAGATCGCCACCGGTTTCGGCCGCAGCGGCGAGCTGTTCGCCTGCGAACACGCGGGGGTCAACCCTGACATCCTCTGCCTCGGCAAAGGGCTGACCGGCGGCTACATGACCCTGGCGGCGACCCTGACCACGCAGCCGGTGGCAGATGTCCTCTCCAGCGGCGATCCGGGCGTCTTCATGCACGGACCGACCTTCATGGGTAACCCGCTGGCCTGTGCCGTTGCTGTCGCCAGCATCAAACTGCTGCTGGCAAGTGACTGGCAGAAAAACGTCAAACGGATTGAAAAGCAGCTTGAACTGGGGCTGGGCCCCTGCCGACAGCTTTCCTGTGTTGCAGAGGTCAGGGTGCTCGGTGCTATCGGGGTGGTGGAATTGAAGCAGCCGGTCGAGATGCGCAGCATTCAGCCCCGCTTTGTCGAACAGGGCGTCTGGGTGCGCCCCTTTGGCAAGCTGGTCTATGTCATGCCACCCTACGTGATCGGTGACCAGGACCTGGAATTTCTGACCGGGGCGATCCGAAAGGTACTGGACGAGGAGTACCCGGCAGGATAGACAGAAAAGGCCCTGGCGAACTGCGTCACAACAGGCTTCACCAAAAACCCCCGGACAAACCGGGGTCCTGAAGCTCCGCATACTGACTGCTTACCGCAGCCAGTTAACACCACAGATCCTTCGGATCTGATTTCCCGGCCGCCACATGCTTCTACAGCGACGGTCGCTTAATTGCTCTTTCAACCACGGCGAAAGCCGTGGTGTTCTGCCGTCGACCGCACAAACTGCAATCTTGCGATACGGAAGCAAGAGCATACTGATTCAGCCAGTTTTTTTTGCCCTAGAGAAGGGAGAAAACATGTCCGCCGCTCAGCAATTGCTCGAACTCCTTACTCTCCAGTTCGGCCGCGAAGTGCATGTCGGCCCCTGGCTGCAGATCGACCAGGACCGGATCAACCGGTTCGCCGAGGTCACCGGCGACGTGCAGTGGATTCACACCGACCCGCAGCGCGCTGCCAGGGAATCACCCTACGGCAGCACCGTCGCCCACGGCTACCTGACCCTGTCGCTGCTCCCCTTTCTCACCGAGAGCAACCACCCCGATTTTTTCCAGAAGAACTATCCGGGGATGAAATATCGCGTCAACTACGGGCTCAACAAGCTGCGCTTCCCTGCACCGGTCAAGGCCGGTTCGACGATCCGCGCCCGTACCGTCATCCAGGGCGCGGAAGCGGTCGGTGAAGGGGTGCAGATCGTCTATCGGATCACCGTGGAGATCGCCGGGGCGGACAAGCCGGCCTGTGTCGCCGAGTTCGTGGCGCGGGTTTATCCGTAGTGACTGCGCTTGCAGCGTGACACGTACTGCCGTTTCTCCACGACAGGGGATAAAGCGACAGCACGGGGAAGGCTTCGCCGGGCAATTGTCCTCGACCCGGATGACACCTCGGGCTATTATGGGTTGCCTGCGTTTACCGCATCGGGCAGAGAAAGAGAAATTGCCCTGTATTTGACCAAAAATATCCTAGCACCCCGGGCAACGATCCAGCGAAAACGCCAAGCTTCCGGAGCGCAACATGCGACACGCAACCATCAGACTTCTGCTGATCTTTTTCCCCCTCGTTCTGGCCGCCTGCAGCACCGACGACCCGACAAGAAGCAACGACTTTCTCGCACTGACTTCGATCAGCATTACCTCAGAACATGAGGGGATCGCCAACCTGACCGACAACCAGTTCACCGCCACCGGCGATTATTCCGGCGAACTCAGCAAAGACATCACCACCGCAGTCACCTGGGGATCCTCCGATGAAAACATTCTGACCATCGACGCGGCCGGCCTGGCTACGGCGCTAGCTCCCGGGACCGTCAGGCTGACCGCCACGCTCGAGGGGGTCGAAAGCTCGCTTGCCTTCCGCGTCAGCGCGGCCGGCATTGTTTCGCTGACCGTCACCCCGGCGAGCCAGAGCGCGCCGGTCGGGGTGGAACGAGATTACCATGTCAGCGGGACATTCGATGATACCTCAGCGCAGAACCTCGACCGGATCGCCTCATGGTCATCCCTCGACCCAGCCATCGCCAGCGTCACCGACACGGGCAGAGCAACTGGAATTGCCGTTGGCACGGCCGACATCCAGGCCGAGTGGCTGGGTGTCACCGACGTGGGCACGCTGACTGTCACTGAAGCTGAACTGGTCGCGCTGGCCATTGACCCGCCTGCGGCTGAATATCCCGCCGGACTGAGCGTTGAATACACCCTGACCGGCAGCTACTCCGACGGCACCAGCATTGACCTGACCGACCAGGCTTACTGGACGTCGGACGATGAGACGAACGCGACAGTGGACAATGCCGCCGGAGAGAAAGGTACGGTCACAACCCTCGCCAGCGGCCTCACCGACATCATCGCCAGCTACACGGATGAGGTGACCGGCGAGTGGGAGGCCTCGACAGGACTCGAGGTCAACCACGCCACATTGAGAGAGATCCTTCTCTTTGCGACTATTTACGACGCGAACGGCGGGCTTGTCAGTGAGGATGTAGCGATCGATGCGGGAGAGAGGCTCGACATCTCCAGCGATCAGACCCTTCAATTCACCGCCATCGGTGAATACACTGACAATGCAGAATACGACATCACCAGGCAGGCGAACTGGGCTTCCGGCGACACCGCCATCGTCACCATCAGCAACAGCGCAGGATTCGAAGGAACCGCCACACCGGGAGACGAAACCGGAGAGGCGGGCATCATTGTTTCTTTCGCTGACCTTGAGATCTTATTCACGCTCGACGTGAATCAACAGTGAGGGCATTGACCTATGAACAAGCGACTGGCAAGGCTCCTGACCTTTCTGCTGTGTGCCCTGCTCCCCCTGGGCGCATCCGCGGCCGACGAAGGAGCGTATTTCTCCGCCAGCGTCGGCGGCAGCTACCTGCCTGAGATAGAGAACGACAATTCAGCCGGCTCCTTCAATCTCGACCTCGATTACGGCTATGCGACCTCCCTGGCGCTCGGCTACGATCTCGGCACCAAGCATCCTGAGCTGGGCACCGGCCGGGTGGAGATCGAATTCGGCTATCGCAGCCATGAACTGAAAGAGGTTGCGTTTCGCGAAGGGACGATCGATGGCGCCGGCGATCTGGACGTTCTGAGCATCATGTTGAGCACCTATGCGGAACCTGAGGATCGCAAAGCGGACTGGACCCCCTACGTCGGCCTCGGGATTGGAGCCGCCAGAATTACCCTGGATGGCATAACGGTCAGCGCAAACCCGCTGATCGACGACTCAGACTGGGTGTTCGCCGTACAGGTCGGCCTGGGCTCCGGATACAGGATCAGCGACCACCTGGTTCTTGACCTGGGATACCGTTTTTTCGCCACAACGACACCCGAGTTCAAGGATGCGACCGGCGCGAAGGTCGATTCGGAGTATCAGAATCATCTTGTCCAGGTCGCTATCCGCCTGATGTTTTGACAACATCCGCTTGCCGGTATCCTGCGAGAACACCGGACACGTGTCACCCTCTCAACCGGGAAACTTGCGCGCTGGTTCCCTTTCTGTGGCAGGCGATCCCCCTTCATCTGAAGAATATGTTACCATTCTCCAGAGAGGGGGCGTTCGATCAGCCCGATTTGCCATGCATCCATGAGTAATGAATTCAACATGAAGACACCTGAAAACCACTTTGACGTGATAGTGATCGGCAGTGGTCCCGGCGGCGAGGGGACGGCGATCACCCTGGCCAAGGCCGGCAAATCGGTTGCCATTGTTGAACGCTACGCAATGGTGGGGGGGGGGTGCACCCACTGGGGCACCATTCCGAGCAAAACCTTCATCCATATGGTCAGACAGTTCTCGGACGCGATGAGCAGCCGCCTGTTCAAGCGGGGACACCCGCTGATCAAAATCTCGGCCGATGAACTGATGACGGCTGTGGCGGATGTGGTGGATCAGCAGGTGCGTGACCGCGAGGGGTTTTACCAACGCAACGGGATCGAGGTTCTCGAGGGATTTGCCCGTTTCATCGACCCGCACAGTATTGAGGTGACCGACCAGACAGAGGTGTCTCAACGCTTCACCGCAGACCATTTCGTGATCGCCACCGGCACCCACCCGTACCGACCGGATGATGTCGATTTCGACAATCCCTTTGTCGTCGACAGCGATACGATCCTGCAGATGCAGACCCTGCCCGGCACGCTGACGGTCTACGGTGCCGGGGTTGTCGGCTGCGAGTATGCCTCCGCATTTAAAGGGCTGGGCGTAAAGGTCAACCTGGTCGATACGCGTGAGCGGGTCCTGGAATTCCTGGATGATGAAATCAGCAATGCGCTCAGTTATCACATGAGCGACGAGCAGGGGATCATGCTCCGCCAGAACGAGGAGTATCAACGGGTGGAGGTCAGGGAGAACGGGGTGACGCTGCACCTGAAGACCGGCAAGACGATCAAGTCCGACATGCTGCTCTGGGCCAACGGCCGCACCGGCAGTTCCGCCGGGATGGGGCTCGAAGAGCTTGGCATCAAAATCGACCAGCGCGGGAATATTGCCATCAACGAGTCGTACCAGACGGTCCATCCGCACATCTTCGCGGTCGGCGACATCGTCGGCTATCCCAACCTGGCGAGCGCAGCTTACGACCAGGGCCGCTTCGTCGGCTGCCACATTGCCGACAGCGGTGAATACTGCATTGCCTCGGTGGCAAAAAAAATCCCCACAGGGATCTATACGGACCCGGAAGTCAGCTGCATCGGCGCAACCGAACGCGAGCTGACCGAGCAGCGCATCCCCTACGAAGTGGGACGGGCCTTTTTCCGAAACCTGGCCCGTGGCCAGATCTCGGACCACAAGGTCGGCATGCTCAAACTCCTCTTTCACCGAGAAACGCTGGAGATCCTCGGCGTCCACTGCTTCGGGCACAACGCTGCGGAACTGCTGCATCTCGGCCAGACGGTGATGGCCCAGCCCAAACCCTACAACAACCTGAAGTACTTTATCGACACCACCTTCAACTATCCGACCATGGCGGAAGCCTACCGGGTCGCTGCGCTGAACGGCTATAATCGCCTCTGAATCGCACTTGTTCCGGAGAAGAGAAGGGAGTTCCGGTAAATTTCGACCGGACAAACCGGAAGAAACCCGGGGAAAGACCCCCGCTATTCGGCACCAAGTCGCAGAGCCACAGAGAGAAAGTCCTCAAGGACATGTCCGGTATTTTTCTCTGTGTCCTCATGCCGCTGGAATGAAATATGTGTTCCGGTCATCGTTCAGTTCAATATCGAGGTGGGCTGAACAACTCTGATCGAATCTTTCGCGCACCGCACTGTCGCATGCCCCCGTCGTGCGGCCGGCGAGGCAATACCTGTCAACCCATCGACGGTCCAATCAACGGCAGGGTAAAACTGACCGTGGTTCCCTTGTCGGGTTCGCTGTCCACCCGGATATGTCCCCCGTGAGCATCAATGATGTTCTTGACGATGGCCATCCCCAGCCCCATCCCCGGCACCGAGGTATCCGACACGTCCACCCGGTAGAAGCGTTCAAAGATCCTGCTGACCTGCTCCGGGGTCATGCCGACCCCCTCGTCCCGCACGAAGACGTTTATTTCCCTGGCGGACACGACGGCCCCGACGAGAATCTCCCCTGCCTCGCTGGAATACTTGACGGAATTGCTGAGCAGGTTGTTCATCACCTGGCCGATCTTGCCGGCGTCGATGGAAATGGCCCGCGGCCATGTCTCGGGCCACTCCAGGCGGATCTGCCGGGCCGGAAACTCTTTCCGGTAAGAGAGAACCGACGCTGAAATCACCTCGTAGATATCACAGGTCTCGATTTCAAGACGAATCCCGCGCCCGGACTCCACCCGTCCGATATTGAGCAGATCTTCGATCAGACGGTTAAGGACTTCGGTTTTTTCATAGATGATCGACAGGTATTCCCTGCGCTGCTGCCAATCGAAGTGCTCTCCTTCGAGAAGGATTTCGGTAAATCCGGCAATCGTCGTCAGCGGCGTGTTCAGCTCATGGGCGGCAATCGCGATGAACTCACTCTTCATGCGATCGACGGTCCTCTCACGGGTCATATCGTTGAACACAACGAGATTCTGCCCACCGATCGAGGAGACCATGAACAGGATATCCCGGACCGATCCATCCTTGCAGGTAACCCTGAACTCCTGTGGCTCGAACTCGTCAAGACCTGCGCTGCCCTCTTCTGCCGCCACATGCCACGCCCGTTTGACACTCTCACGGTAGCCCTCATCCGGATAGGCCAGGAGCCACCAGTGGTCAAGAGTGGGAATCTCCTCCAGGGTATAACCGAACATCTCGACAAATTTTCGGTTCACATACACGACCCTGCCCTGTTCCTGTATGGCCAGTGGGACCGGGGACACCTCGATCAGCTGATGGAACTGTTTTTCTGCGGCCCGCAGAGAGGCTTCCACACGTCTCTGCTCAGTCACGTCATGACCTATCCCCTGGATGGCGACCACCTTCCCCGATTCGTCATAGACGGGAACATTATTCCAGAGGATCTGGACCCGCCGACCATCCCGGCAGATATTTTCATTTTCATGAACCGGAAAAGCCTGCGGATTCTTGACGAACGCAGAAAAATACTTGTGCAAATTCCTGCCGGTTGAATCGGTCACCGGCACGATTGTTTCCGTCAGGCTTCTACCGAGCACCCGATCCTTGTCGAATCCGAAAAAGTTTTCCGCATACTCGTTGAAAAAGAGACACCGGCCCTGCGGATCGAGCCGCAGGATGATCGCCTGGGAATAATGAACCAGTTCCCGATACTGGCGTTCACTTTTGTCCAGGGCCAAGTTGCTGTGATGCTGGAGATCCTGACCCGCAAGAAGCTTGGCCAGGATGAAGGTGCCGACCGGAAAAATCAGCAGAGTCGGCAGACTGATCTGCCTCAGGACATGAGCAACCAGGTTGGACGGCATGGTCAGCATCAGCAAGAGCATGCAGCACTGCACCACCACGCCGAAAAGATAAAACTCCCAACCGGAGAGATGGCAGGAAGGGCGCGGACGCATCTTCCCCCAACAGATTCCCAGCAGTCCCGCAACAACAATCCAGAGGACCCCGGTCAGGGTTCCTGCCCCACCGGAATAAATACGGTAAAGTACCCCCAGGCTCATGGCGACAGAAGTCGGAATGAGCCCGAGGAACAAGCCACCGACACTCAGAACGATGGTGCGGGTATCAAAAAAGATCCCGGGCGCCAGCTCCCAGGGATTCAGCATGACGGCGACAACGATCATTCCCAGCACAAGTCCGCTGACCAGCTGGCTGCCCAGATTTTCCCTGCGGCTGCGAAGACTTCCGTAAAGGACCCCCATCACCAGCAGCAGCGCAGTGTTGTTGATCAACCCGATGTAAGGCATGCTCGACATGTCTGGGGTCGCCTTTCCAAGAAGATCAGGAAGGACACAAAGTAAAGATTGTTATTTTACCAGTTGAGCATCCAGAACAGGGTATGTTTTTTTTCATCCGGGCCGCTGCGAACCGCGTACAGCCCCCCCAGCCACGAGGTAAAGCTGTCACCATCGGCCCGCTCTTCACTGTAGTAGAACGGGTTGAATTCAAACAGTCGGCCGCCGTCTGCATCCTCCCGGGTGCGGATGAATCGCCACAGGAAGCCCGATTCCTTCTTTTCGGGGGACTTCTCATAGTAGAGAACTTTCCAGAGGAATTTGTGTTCGACCAAGACCTCTCCCTCGGTCCGGTACCTATAAACGGGGCCGAGCACGTAAAGCTTTTTACCTGCAGGATCCTGTTGCCGGGTAAAGCTGTAAAGAGGAAACAGATGCTGATGATTGACACCCTGCTGGGACTTGACGGAAAAGAGACTCCAGTCCGGGTTCGCCAGGTGCAACAGCGCAAACTGATTTCCCTTCCCCGAGGTTTCATGCCAGTGCAGCAGGGAGACATTGCGGACCCGGTCCCGTTGGCGATCATAATGCCAGAGCGGGAAGAGGCCCAGCATCTCCCGTTCCGGTTCAATCCCCCGATAGATCAGCAGACACTGCCAGGCCCTGCGATCACCCTCAGGATTCCTCCCCCAGCGGAACAGGGGCCAGACGACCGACCTCTCGGTATAGGACTTGTCCTGCATCAGCCCGTAAAACGGCCAGAATTGGATTTCCCGTCTGTCCGGTTCTTCAAGGGAATAGTAGGGAGGGATCAGCAGGACCCGGCGTTTTCGCTGCGGAGTCGCCTTGGACCAGTAGAGAGGAAACACCCAGGTCTCGCTCTGTTCCGGCCAGCGATCACGGTAAACCAGTGGCCAGAGGAAATACCAGGCCTCCCGGTCGATCGTATCATCCTCGATATGCGCATAGACCGGGAAAAGATAATAGGAATGGCGGATTTCCGCTCCCTTGCGATAATAGCCGTAGAGGGGGAAATAATAGCGGAATTCGCTCTCCAGAGTCAGATTGGTGTGGCGAAAATAGAAAGGGAACAGTGTCTGGAAATCGTCTTGTTCATTGCGATAACGCCCATAAAAGGGGACCAGCAGGTTCAGCGTTCGGTTCTCCCCTGTTGCGTAGTCCCAGTAGAGCGGCAACAACGTCCTGAAGCGATAGTTTTCCTTTTCATGAGCGTACCAGAGCAGCAGAAAGTCGAGAGACTCGCCCTCTCCGCGCATCCGATACCAGACGGGCAGGAGAGCATCCTGCCGCGTGGACTCTGTTTCGTACATGAAGTAGGGCAGGATGAACTTTCCCCTGATCCCTGGTGCCCGCTTGCTCCACCAGAGCGGGAACAGGTAACTGCTGGAACTTTCCACCTTCGTCTGGGATCGCCCCAGCGGCCACAAATAATCGAACTGGCGGCTTCCTGCCAGATCGTTGCGCTGATACTGAAAAAACGGGTAGATCGTTGACCAGCTTTCCGTGCCGTCTGTCGAAACGCTATGGCCGTAAAAAGGCCAGGCGTGAAAGGAAAACTTGCCCCCATCGCGGGCATGGTAATAGAAAGGGAAAACATAGCGTTTGAAACGCTCTCCCTCCACTTCGAAATGGCTCAGCGGCCAGAGGATATTCATCTTCCGGAAGTCCCGTTCCGGATCTTTTTCCAGGTTGTACAAAAAGGGCCGGATCGCGAAACGGCTGTGACTTCCCTCCCGCTTATAGTGGAAAAACGGGTAGAGAACATCGGTCCGCGCCCGCTCTTCATCCTGCTGGTGGTAGGCCAGCGGCCAGAGAGTCACCGAGGGGTAAGCCGCCTCATCTGCCGCGGCTAATACCGGGGAGGAAAAGCAGCAGATAAAACCGATCAGAAAAACGAGCAGGGCCGGAAAACCACAGAGGAGGCGACGATTCTGCCCCGGCTCACAACCTCCAAGAAGACACCCGTTTCGCATTAAGTCCTCCCTCAACCTCATGACAACCGAACGGCAGGCCTGCCCTGCCTGAGCGGAGCAGTCCGGATGCTTTCAATTGTAACAGCCAACGTGACCGATACAACGTGTTCAGGGAAAGGGCAAATCGAGCTGCGGCGAAGGTTCCACGGGGATCTCGGTGGTCAGGTTGGACAGCGTCAAGCCGAGCAAGCGCACCGGCCGATCACCAGCTTCAGTTTTTGCCAGCAACTGTTCGGCCAGGGACAACATGACATCGGCAGATTCGATCGGTTCGAACTGGGTGTGACTGCGGGTGACGGTCTGGAAATCACTGTATTTGACCTTGAGAGTCAGGGTCAGTCCACTGGTCTGCCGACCCTTGACCAACGCTGAAACCCGTTGCGCCAGCCCCCCAAGAATGGTCAGCATCTGCCCCCTGTCGGCGCAGTCTTCCGCCAGGGTATCCTCCTTGCCGATCGACTTGCGCACGCGGTTCGGGATGACCGGACGGTTGTCGATCCCCCGGGCGATACCGTAATAATAGCTCCCCGACCTTCCGAAGAGACGCTCCAGCTCCTCCAGTGAGCGGCTGCGTAGATCAGCGCCCGTTTCGATCCCCCGCGCCAGCAGACGCTGCTCGGTGACCCGGCCGATTCCATGGAAGCGGCGCACCGGGAGTTCGGCGATGAACCCGGCGGCCTGTTGCGGGGTGATCACCGTCAGTCCGGCCGGCTTGTTGACATCGGAGGCGATCTTGGCGAGAAATTTGTTAAAGGACACGCCTGCAGAGGCGGTCAGGCGGGTCCGCCCGGCGATCTCCTGCAAAATGTCCCGGGCGACCCAGGTGGCAGAGGCCATCCCCTTCTTGTTGCTGGTGACATCCAGGTAGGCCTCGTCGAGGGAGAGCGGCTCCACCAGGTCGGTGTACTCATGGAACAGTGTCCTGATCTGCAGGGAAACCTCACGGTAGGCTTCAAATCTGGGGCGAACAAAGACCGCCTGGGGACATCGCCGATAAGCCTGTGCCGAGGGCATGGCGGAATGGATGCCGAAACGGCGCGCCTCATAGGAGCAGGTGGCGACCACCCCCCGCGAACCAGGGTCGCCACCGACGATCACCGGCCGGCCGCGCAGTTCCGGCCGATCCCGCTGTTCCACCGCCGCATAGAAGGCGTCCATGTCGACATGGATTATTTTGCGCTGTTCAGTCATGATCAAAACGGGCTGCGGAAAATTCTTCAGCGACAGTAATACCACGGGTCCTGACTCTCAGATTTGATCCTCGAAACAGCAACTCCCCTTGCCATGAGTGATGACAAGGGGAGTTGCTGCAATCAGAGCTATCAAAAACTGATCAAACGATCTCAACCAGCTCGATATCAAAGTTGAGGGTCTTCCCCGCCATCGGGTGGTTGGCGTCAAGCACGACCTTTTCATCGTGAACTTCCTTGACCGTCAGCACCACCGGATGCTCGCCCATCTCAACCTGGAACTGCTGGCCGATCTCCACTTTCATGCCCTCTTCAAACTGGTCGGGAGCAACCTCCATGACCATCTCCGGGTTATAGGGGCCGTATGCCTCCTCCTCGGGAATGCGGATCTGCTTAGATTCGCCGACCTGCATCCCGAGCAGTGCCTGATCAAAACCGGGGATCACTTCCTGAGCTCCGACCTCGAATTCCATCGGCTCCCTTTCGCGGGAGGAATCAAACACCTCACCATCATCAAAGGTCCCGGTATAATGAACTTTAACCTTACTACCTGCAACTGCAGACATGCCGTCTCCTTGCAAAAAAATAAGTGCACTGCTTGATCGGGGAGAGTGCAGGCATCCCCGGTGGCCATCTGCCCCTTTCACTGTCGCCCAGATCTGCAGGAAAATCAACCCCGCGACGACAATTCAGAGGTTTGCCCCTGATCTCTCCGACAGATTTCCTGCCCCGCCCTGTTCGATTCCACAGAAAGACGATAAAATGGTGCTATGACGGACTCTCTTCCCAGGCGACATTTTCTCCCCGGCCGATGGTTCGGCCACCTGATGCTGCGTCTCACCGGGTGGCGGGTCGAAGGCGCGCTGCCGCCAGTCGCCAAATGCGTGGTCGTTGTGGCACCCCATACCTCGAACTGGGATTTCTTTTTCGGCATGGCGGCCGCCCTGGCTCTCGACCTCGATGCCAGCTGGTTCGGCAAACACACCCTGTTTCGCTTACCGACGGTTGCCTGGCTGCTGACCAGGCTCGGCGGCATTCCGGTGGATCGCAGTCACCCCCAGGGAGTGATTCAACAGGTGATTGACCTGTGTCGCTCCCGACAACAGTTCCTTTTCGGAATCGCCCCCGAAGGCACCCGCAGCCGGGTCACCCGCTGGAAAACCGGGGCCTATCTGATCGCCCGCGCCACCGGCATGCCGATTCTGCCGGTGCGCTTCGATTACCCACGCAGAAGAATTACAATCCTGGAGCCCTATCAGCCGGGTCCCGATATGGAACAGGAGATGCTCAGGCTAAGCAGTTTTTATTCCTCCAGACTGGCCAGAAAACCGGAAAAGTTCTCACCCCACCAGAGCGATGTCACCCCCCCTCCACCTCCCGGCGCAGGCGATTGCTGAGCAGGTGGGCCTGGCGAACCGGTTCGGGCAGCCGATATCCTCCACCGCAAATCAACACCTGCTCGACCGCACGGCGCAGACCAATCTTGTGTCCCTGTGAGAGATAGAGTGGCCTGACCCGGTCACGGGTGGTCAGCACCACACCCACCTGTTCCTGCCCGACATACAGCGGCACCTGTTGCCCCCGGCACTTCCCGACAGGCCCATGTTCGCCACACAGCCGGCTCTTGGCACAGCCGATCGTTGGCAGATCGAGCCAGAGACCCAGGTGACTGGCCAAACCCAGTCGCCGCGGATGAGCTATACCCTGACCATCGACCAGCACCAGGTCGGGCAACACCGACAGCTGCTGGAACGCCTTAAGCAGAATCGGCAGCTCCCTGAAGGACAGAAGCCCCGGCACATAGGGGAAGGTGACGCGTCCCCGGGCCGTCGCCTCGGCCACCGGTTGCAGGCCGGGCAGGCTCAGGACCGACACAGCCGCGTAGAACTGTTCCCCGTGCCAGCGATAGGACACATCGGCACCGGCGACCAAAACTGGCCGCTCTGCAAGACAATCGCGCAGGACAACCTGCCCGGCCAGCTCCCGTTGCAGTTCAACCGCCTCGGCAGGGGTGACTTCCCAGTTATGCAGCTGGGCAAAATTCATATCCCGTTTCCGATTGTTTTCTACCTGTCCTCAATCTGCAACACCACCTCGAGCTGGATTCAGCCTCGATAAATTTCAGTATAATAGGTTAAGCAACACGTCTGCGGAAGATATTGCCGGGGAGACGCGCCATGAGTAAAACGTCAATCGAAATCATCCAGGCCGACATCACCACCCTGCCGGTTGATGCCATCGTCAATGCGGCCAACCGGTCGCTGCTGGGGGGGGGCGGGGTCGATGGGGCAATTCACCGTGCTGCAGGGCCGCAGCTGCTGGAAGAATGTCGGAGACTGAACGGCTGTATGACCGGGGAAGCAAAAATGACATCCGCTTACAACCTGCCGGCGCGACATGTGATTCACACGGTGGGCCCGGTCTGGGACGGAGGCAAACGAGATGAGGACCGGCTGCTGGGCAAATGCTACCGCAACAGTCTGAAACTGGCCGACCAGGCAGGGTTGCGATCCATCGCCTTCCCCTCGATCAGTACCGGGGTCTACCGTTTTCCCATCGAACGCGCCTGCCATATCGCCCTGACCGAGACTCTCCGTTTTCTCGAACAGGGCTCCAGCCTGGAAAAGGTAATTTTCACCTGCTTCTCGGATCAGGATCTGCAATGCTACCGGCAAATCTATGCCCGGTTGAGTCTCTGAAGGACGCAAGGACGAAAATGGCCAGCCCGATGGAACGGGCTGGCCATTTTTGTCATCTGACTCATGAAGTGCAGTGGCATATCAGGCCTGGATCAGCAAAGCAAGGCAGAGGTTAAACCATGCCCAACCGTAGAGCTGCGCCTTGCGCGGCTTTTCCCGGCCGGTGATCTGGATCAATGCCGCCAGGGTATGGAGAACAAATGCTGCAGCCATATAGGTTGCTGAACCGGAGAGGCTGACGTAGGCAACCCCGAAAATAAGTGGAGTCGCGAGCAGGTTCAGGAACATTTTTATTGCCGAGGCGTGTTCAAACAGAAGCCCCAGATAAAGAAACGCCGAAACACCGGCCAGTGCCGTCAGGGCACTGGGACCTGCGCCAAGCTGAGTAAGCAGCAGATAGACCGCCGAAGCCGCGCAGAGCGAAAGCAGAAAGCGACGCAAGTGTGACTTGAACTGAAGACGCTCTAGAATGTCCCCCGGCGAGAAGAGCTTGGCTGTCCCATGAGAATGTCCGATGTGATCCAGCGAATGGGCTAACGATTTGATAGAGAAGTTCATGACCGGCCTCATCTCGAGAAAAGCAAACATTTTCAGAAGGGCACCTTTCGGCAGCTCGGCGGTCCAGCAGATGAACCAGAGAAGACCCGTAGCTTTCCGTCCCTGAAACGAACCAAGGGTGGCTTTTCGAGATGTGAGTTTACTGTACCACCTAATCATGACCAGTCAAGTCATGATTCAAAAAAATCAGTTACGATTTTCTTGCCCACCCGCTCGACGATCTGCCCAGCGTTCAATGTCGGCAGATCAGCTCAGCCCGGGTCCCCCCCCCCGGCGGTCTGGGACCCTTCTCGGGCGACATGCCAAGGTTGAACGAAGTCAGGAGAGGTAGCGATTCCGGTGGACCTTGTCGAAAGAGAGCGACTCCCTGCCGTGCCCGAGCTTTTCTTCGTCCGGATAGCCGATGCCGATGACAATCGGCACTTCCAGGCCGGCGGGGATACCGAGCAGCTGCCTTGCGTACTCCGATGCGCTCTGCTCTTCGTTGTGCGGTCGCAGCCGCAGCTGTCCCCAGCAGCTCTTCAGACCGAGGTCCTCGGCGGCCAGCTGCAGGATGATCGCGGCAATCGCACTATCCTCGGTCCAGACATCACTTCGCGAAGGATCAGCAACAATGACCACCGCCAGCGGTGCGGTCTGCAGGAACCCGGTTCCGTGTGCTTTGCTGCGAGACAGCCCGGCGATCAGCTGCGGGTTATCGACCAGAACAAACTGACAGGGCTGCAGGTTACGCGAAGTCGGAGCCCGGAGCAGTGCCTCGGTCAACAGTTCAATCTTCTCAGCCTCGACCGACCGCTGCTGAAATTTGCGGATCGACCTTCGCTCTCTGAGCAGTGCTAACATGGCTGGCCTCCATCTATGCGCAGACCTCAGCGGGAATTCCTCCGGTCAGGGTCTGCAGTTGTTCAAACGTAACCGGCACGGCTGAATAATCGTTGCCCGCGGCAGCATAAACGCAATCAAAGCGCTGCATCGACCGATCGAGCAGCACCGGCAGCTCCGGCGGCAGCAGGAACGGACAGACCCCGCCGGGGGAATAGCCGGTCTGCTGCAGGACTTCTTGGGCCTCGGGCAGTTTCACCTTGCCGGAGAGTCCGGATGCCTTCTTCAACGGTGAACTTTTCACCTTCATGTCACCACAGGTGACCACGGCGATTGGAGAGCCGCCCACCAGGAACAGCAGCGTCTTGGCGATTTCGGCCGGCGTACAGCCGACCGCTGCCGCTGCCGTTTCGCAGGTCGGGGTCGGCTGCTGATATTCCCTGACAGCGATATCGTGGCTTTCCAGGTAACGCTTAACCTCTTCTATACTTGGCATTCTGACTTCACTGTGCTCCCGTTTTGCTGGCGAGCAATGCTCTGCCTTCTTGCTTCAATTCGGCTGAGAGGTTGGGATCATTGACGACTTTCCTGAGCAGATCCAGCCCCTGCTTGTCCCATTTCCTGGCGATATAGGTCTGGGCGACCCGCAACCGCCAGCGGGGATTCTCCGGTTCCTGGCGGCAGGCGGCATTGAAGCTGTCCAGGGACTTGGCCAGGTTTTTGTTCTGCCGCAGCCAGAATTCCGCCAGGTGGAGGTTGGCTCCGCCACCACAACCGCCGATGGGCAGAGCACTGTAAAGATTTTCCGCGCCCTTGACATCCCCACTCTGTTCCATCAGGCCGGCCGCGATCAGCATGATCTGGGGATCCCGGCTGCCCGCGGCCAGGGCCTGCCTGGAATGCTCCAGAGCCTTTTCCCGCTCTCCACCCTGTAGATGGAGGGTGGCCAGCTGGCCATGACAGAAGGCCGGGTCCTGGCCCTTGTCGAGCATCTCCTCAAGCCGGGCCAAGGCCTCCTTCCCCTGCTTACGGGAGACCTGGAGCATGATCAGGGTTTCTGCCGCAAGCAGATGATCCGGATTCTTCTCCAGGGCCATTTTCAGGTACTTTATTGCCTCCTGAGCCTTTCCGGTCCGGCCAAGCAGAGAGCCGACCTCGAAATCAAACAGGTCATCCTTCTCTTCTGCAGGAATTTTCTTCAACAGTTTCAGTGCTGCCGCTTCATCTTCGACATGACCAAGCATGATCGCTTCCTGAAACAGCGCGCTCTTGCTTTGATAACGTTCAGCGAGCTCAGGCGGATAGGAGGCCAATACCAGTTCGAGCTGTGAGGCGAAATCAGGCAGGTCACCGTCGACCACGTCCAGCGGCGCCATGGCCGGTGCCGGGCCGCAGCTGGCACAGCTTCCTCCCGCAGCTTTCGGCGTGGCAGCCAGGGTCGGAGTCAGTGGTGCCTTGGCGAGGTCTTTCAGTGCCTTTTTAACTTCTGCGACCAGCTCACTGCTGGCCGCCTGTTCCTGGGCAAGGGACAGGTGCTCTGCGGCCCGCTCAGGATCTCCCGAGCGCTGCAGGCCCAGCCCTTCCTGCAAGTTCAACCTGGCCAGGCTGTCCCCGGCCTGGATACGCAGGCCCTCAAATTCGCTCCGCTCCTCGTCGGTCAACGAGCCGGTGTCCAGTTCCTGCGCGATCAGGTGCGCATCGGCGAAGCGATGCTGGGCCACCGCTTTACGCAAAGCGGGCAAATCATCCTTACTGCCAAACAGTCTGCCAAACAGACCCATCGTGTGACCTCCATAAAAAAGCGCTGTCACCACAGCGCCGGCATAAATGTTTCAGATTCGTTAGAAAATCTGGTCAATGGTATCGAAATCGAGCTCCGACTCAGCCAGCTTCTGCACCAGGGCAATCTTCATTTTGTCCTCGACGCGGATCTTGGAGACATATTCGTTGATGGCGGTAAAGACCTGGGCCGTCGTCGAATGAGTCCGCATGTAGGGGATTCCGGCATCGTCAAGCACCCGTTGCACAATAGCGGCGACCGGGGCGACCCCGGTAATCAGCAATCCGCCGATTTTCGGCTGAAATTCGGGCAGGTGATAAAGGGTTGAAATCATCACCAGCAGTTCATCTCGGCTGCTGGTGACAATCAGCAGCGTTGAAGGCATCAGGATATCGACCACCCGCTGGGCGGCGGCGGCTCCAAGTTGCACATGATGAATAATCTGCGCAGCCTGTTCTTCGGTCGCACGGAGTTCCAGACCCAGCAGGTCGGCAAGATGGTTCAACGGGGGGTCCGCCAGAATCGGTGAATAATTGAACCCTCCCATAACCAGAAAAGGCTGATCCTTGAATGCCAGTTGCAGGTAACGCAGGGTGCGCTCCCGCTTTTCAGCAATCAGTTTGTTCGGCAGAACCATGCGCACATCGGCACCGGCGGCCCGGAACAGAGCCAAATTCAAGCTGAGATCATCAATCACGCTGCCAACCCCGCCGCCGGCCACCATCAACACCGGCGCATCGAGTTCCGCCGCGATATCTGCATTGCTCAGACCGACCACCGCTCCGACCCCGGCATGCCCTGCTCCCTCAATAATCAAAAAATCGCACTTCTGTTCCAGAACGGCCACGGCGTTCCTGATCTTCTGCAACATGTCGGCCGAAGCGATTTTCCCTTCGAGAACATCGCGCGTGGTATGCGGCCGGATGACCACCGGAGACATATACTCCAGATCATCCTCCATACCATAGACCTGGGAGATCAGCGCAGCATCGACATCGATATCACGGCCACGAAAACTCGCCAGTTTCGGCCCCATCGGCTTTACAAACCCGACCCGCTTGTAGCGACTGCGTGCCAGATGGATCAGCGAGAGGCTGGTCGTCGTTTTCCCGCAATGCTGTCCCGTCGCGGCAATAAAGATTTTTTTACACACGCTGCTGTCTCCTTGGCTGAACCTTGCCCTGCGCCTCGCATGGGGCGGGTTCGATCCGCCTGCACATCAGGGTAATCTAAAACGGATCGCGCGGAAGAGCAAGACTTCAGCCCCGATTTACAGATCCCCTGCCAACCGCTGAAGGTCTCTGCCAAAGAGCAGGATATCTTCCTCACGGGTCTGCCAGGAACACATCAGGCGCGCATGACCTGAACCGATAAAGGTATAAAAATGCCAGCCCTCGGCGTGCAGTCGATCAATCAGCGGCTGTGGCATCTGGGCAAACACGGCATTCGCCTGAACCTGATGAGTCAGCGTCACCCCAGGAACCATCTCTAGCTGCGCAGCCAGCAATCGTGCGCAATGATTGGCATGGGCGGCGTGACTGAGGATTGCGCCGCTTTCCAGCAGGCCCACCCAGGGGGCTGCAAGAAAACGCATCTTGGATGCGAGCTGCCCCGCCTGCTTGCAGCGATAATCAAACTCCGCGGCAAGCTGGTTATCGAAGAAAATCACTGCCTCCCCCACCGGCATCCCGTTCTTGGTGCCGCCGAAGGTCAGGACGTCGACGCCCGTCTTCCAGGTCAGTTCGGCCGGAGAAACGCCCAGAGAAGCCACCGCGTTGGCGAAACGGGCACCGTCCATATGCATTTTCAGCGAATGTTCGCGAGCCAGTTCAGCCAATCTCCGCAGTTCATCTACGGAATAAAGGGTGCCCAGTTCGGTCGCCTGAGTGATGCTCAGCACATGAGGTTTCGGATAGTGAATATCGCTGCGCCGTTCAACCGTCTCTGTCACCGCTGCCGGATCAACCTTGCCGTGCTCGCCGGGCACCAGCAGGACCTTGGTGCCGTTGGAAAAGAATTCGGCGGCGCCGCATTCGTCAGTTTCGACATGGGCTAACTCATGACAGACCACGCTGTGATAGGACCGGCAGAGCGAAGCCAGCGCCAGGGAATTGGCCGCCGTGCCGTTGAAGACAAAAAACACTTGGCAATCGGCCTCGAAAAAATCCCGCAGGGCGTTACAGGCCCGCTCGGTCCAGGGATCATCCCCGTAGGAGGTGGCAAACCCCCGGTTGGCCTGTTCGAGCGCCTGCCATGCCTCAGGGCAGATCCCGCTGTAGTTGTCACTGGCAAACATGTTCTTGTCCACATTCAACCTCCACCTGGATTCTCGGAAGACCATTCTGCCATTTATTGAGAGGGGAATACAGGCTTTAGTGCTTTTTCGATTGGATGTGCAGGCTCTGAAGTTAGCTCCGGCGAGTATTTACACAATCTGCTCGCGATGCCGCTGGTACCGACCCTGCGCCTGAGCGGCCTGCTGCTGGTTGCCGGTGGAGTCAATCGCTTTAGCGGCGCGGGATGCGGACGCTGGCTGCAGGCTTGGGGGCAGCTGGGCAGCAAGAAACTGACGACAGCCGCACTGGCCGCCGCTGACAGGATGTCATTGAAAGGAGCGAGATTATGCATTTAAGTAGCCGGCCGGCTCTGTTGGCAGCGACTTATCTCGCCGCGGTTGAACGTCTGGGAAAAACAGGCCTCCTGTAAAAAGGCAAGGAAGGAGCAGAGAGAGCCACCTGCGTGATCAGGGGAGATGTCGCATGTGGCCCTCTCTGAAAGGAATTGTGCCCCTCTGGAATATGAGCGAACGCTGCCCGTCAGTGGCTGACAAATCCGAGCTCGACCAGCAGGCAGGGCCCGCCATAGATCGGGGTGATGTCATTTTCCAGGCAGAAGTCGACGGCCGCTTGACTCTCCGCTCCCGGCTGCATCCAGATATTTTCAATTCCCCGTACCAGAGCCTCTCTGACCAGCGTTTCGGTGATGTGCGGCGGGGTGATGATCGAGAGGCTGATGACCTCTGCCGGCAGGGCGCTGATTGATCTGACGCAGTCGAGCCCTTCGATCACCTGCTCCGCCGGATGGACCGGGATCGCCCGCAGTCCGTTGGCAATGTAGCAGCGCAGAACCTTGTTGCCGAACTTGTCGCGCCGGCGGGACGCGCCGGCAACCCCGAAAGCCGCAGAGGCGAAAAAATGCTCGATTTTCTTTGCCAATTCCATCGTGCTAATCACCCTTTCTCCACAGCCAATGTCCGCTGGAAGGCCTCCCGCGCCATCATGCGTTGCCGGTAGTCGTCCAACAGGTCGATGTTGTGAGGAATCCGCGCCGAACGGGCCCAGGCCAGGGTATGAGCCGCCAGCAGGTCGGCCATGGTGAACCGGTCACCGAGCAGATAAGGGGTTTTGTCCAACCCGCCTGCCAGAAGCGCGGCCGCCCGCTGAAATTCCCAGATCGCCGTATCCTTGATCTGCGGGACCCGCTTCTCTTCGGGGAGGGCGAATTTGTGCTTGCCGATGGTCCAGAGGGGCTGTTCCAGTTCCGTCATGACGAAATAGCACCACTGGTCATAATGCCCCCGCTCCGCAGTCCCGCAGCGGGGAACCAGGCCGGTCTCGGGAAAACGATCACCCAGGTAGGTGCAGATCGCCGCCGATTCGGTCAGCACCAGATCGCCATCGACCAGCACCGGGACCTTGCCAGCGGGGTTAAGGGCGAGAAATTCCGGGGTCCGGCCTTCCCCCTTGACAAGGTCGACCGGAATGAAACGGTATTCGGCACCGATCTCTTCCAGCGCCCAGACGACCCGCATAGAGCGGGTTTTCGGCATTCCATACAGCTTGATCATAAATGCGCTCCTGTCTTGGGGAAAAGCACAACCGGACTACGGCAGTGGCAGAACCTGGCCGATCAAATCGAGCAGCGGACCGGGGTAGATGCCAAGCAACAGAACCAGCGAAAAACAGACGGCAAGGACGACAAACTCATGGATCCAGCCGCGTCGCAACTCCTGGTCCGGGCGCTCCTGCATGAACAGCACAATAATCGGTTTCAGGTAGTAGTAGAGGGAGATCAGTGCGCTGAGAATACCGATTAGCGCGAGCAGCTGATGGTCACTCTTGAGGGCTGCATGGAAGATGCCGAACTTGCCGAAGAACCCCGCCAGCGGCGGAATTCCCGCCAGTGACAGCAGAAAGGCCGCAAGTGCAGCGCTCCGGCGGGGGTGGCGATAACCGAGGCCTTGGAAGGTTTCATAATCCTGCAGGTCACCGTCAGCACGTGAAAACGAGGTTACGACACCGAACGCACCGAGGGTCGCGACCCCGTAGACGACAATATAAAAAACCACCGCCCGCTGTCCGTCAGCCCCCCCGGACATCAGCCCCAGCAGGAGATAACCCATATGGACAACCGAAGAATAGGCCAGCATCCGCTTCAGATTGCGCTGCGGCAGGGCGGCGAGCGTTCCACCGACCATCGACAGTGTGGCCAGCACCGCAAGGATGCTGTTTAATTCAAGAGCGAGCGTTCCCATTGCGGCAAACAGCGGAATCAGCGAGGCGAATACCGCGCCCTTCGAACCGGTCGCCAGCAGCCCGCTGACCGGTGCCGGGGCTCCCTGGTAGACATCCGGAGTCCAGAGGTGAAACGGCACCAGCGACACCTTGAAGCCGATCGCCACCAGCAGCATTGCCCAGCCGGCCAGGCCAAGCGGACGCAGATGCTCCCCCTGCTGTAAGCCGTGCATCGCTTCAGGCAGGTGAAAGGAGCCGGAGGCGGTATAGATCAGGGCGATGCCGAAAGCCAGAAAGCCGGTCGCCACCGCACCCATCACCAGATATTTCAGGCCCGCCTCGGCGCCGAGGCTGCTACCCCGGTTGAAGGCGATCAGGATATACAGCACCAGGGTGAAGGCTTCCAGCCCGAGGAACAATCCAACCAGCGACGAGGCCGCCGAAAGCAGACTCATCCCGGCGCCGGCAAAAAGCACCAGGGAGGTGTATTCCGCTCCGGCAAACCGGTGGGTCTCCGCGTAGCGCAGCGACAGCAGCAGGGTCAGGCCCACCAGCAGGGACCAGAGGATGGTAAAGAAACGTGCATAGGGGGCGGTGCTGAACATGCCGCCAATTTCAGCCACCGTCGGGACCAGAAGTCCGGCAGAGATGGCGGCCGCAAACGCCAGGCCGACTCCGCTCAGGAGCCAGCAGGAGCGTGACGGCCACCAGGCGCCGAGCATCAGGACGGCTGTTGCCCCCAGAGCCAGGATCAGCTGCGGCAGCAGGGCATGCAGTTCAGGCAAACTCATGGCATCCCTCCTGTTGCCAGCAACAGGCTGACCGGTTCACGGAGAAAGTCAAGGACCGGAGCCGGGTAGACCCCGAGCAGCACCACCAGCAATGCCAGCGGTATCAGAATCAACCATTCCCGCGGACCGAGATCGTCGCGCCGCGGGAAGTCCTTCGTTTCACCCCAGAGTGAACTCTGCACCACCCGCAGCATGTAGGCGGCGGAGAAAACCACCCCGGCGACCGCCAGGCCTCCCCAGAGGGGGTGAGCCTTGAAAGTACCGAACAGCACCAGGATTTCCCCCGAGAAGTTGGCCAGTCCCGGCAGCCCCAGTGAAGCCAGGCAGAAGAGCAGAAAGAACGCCGACAGGTTGGGAAAAACCGACCAGAGGCCGCCCAGTCGCTCCAACTCCCGGGTTCCTGCCCGATCGCTAAGCATCGCGATCATGACAAACAGGGCGCCGGTGGTGATGCCATGATTGATCATCAGCAGCAGGCTGCCCTCCCAGGCCAGCTGATTCCAGGCCGCCAGACCGAGAATGACAAAACCGAGGTGGGCCACCGAAGAGTAGGCCACCACCCGCTTGAGGTCGGTCTGCGCATAGGCGACCCAGGCGGCGTAAAAAATACCCACCAGAGAGAGAACCGCCAGAAGCGGCAGTGACCGTTCCGCTGCACCCGGAAAGAGAGGAAAGGCAAATCGGATCATCCCGTAGACCCCGGTTTTCAGCAGCAGGCCGGCGAGATCGACAGAGCCGGCCGGAGGGGCTTCGGTATGGGCATCAGGCAGCCAGGTGTGGAAGGGGAAGAGCGGCACCTTGACGATGAACGCGAGCATGAACCCGACATAGAGGATCATTTCGGTGCCCGGGTTCAGCACCGTCTGCCGCAGAGCTTCAAGGGCAAAGGTGTATTCACCGGTCTGTCCGCCATGAATCAGGTAGAGTGAAATAATCGCCAGCAGCAGACAGAGGCTGCCCGCCAGGGTGAAGAAGAAGAACTTGACCGCCGCATAAACCCGGTTTTCATGCCCCCAGACCCCGATCAGGAAAAACATCGGGATCAGCATCAGTTCCCAGAACAGGTAGAACAGGACCAGGTCGAGGGCGAGAAAGACCCCGATGATGCCGGTTTCCATGACGAGGATCAGCGCATAGAAAAACGCGGGATGCTCTTTCTGCTCCCAGGAGATCAGAATCGCTGCGACCTGCAACAGGGCCGTCAGCAATACCAGCAGCAGCGAGATACCATCCATCCCCAGCATGTAGCGGATTCCGAACGGTTCAATCCAGGCCGCGTCTTCGTAGAACAGCCAGCCGCCCCCCCCCTGCGAGATGAACCCCATCCAGAGCGACAGACAGAGGACCGCCACGGTGGTCAGCAGCGAAGCCCAGCGGCACAGGTTGCTCGAATGCCGGAACAGCAGGCAGAGCAGCGTCCCGCCGACCGGCAGCCAGAGCAGCAGGCTCAACAGCGGAAATTGTACGGCAACAGAAGCAGTCATTTAACAGCAAGGTCCTTTCACGGTGAGCCCCTTTCCCCCCGCCCCAACTCACCCCTCACAGAACGGAGGAGAGTCATTTCACGGCTGACAGCAGGAACCAGCCGACGATCAGCAGCAGGCCCCAGGCAAACCCCTGCAGATAAAACGCGACCTGTCCGGTCGTCAGCTTGCGGGCGTACCCACCCCAATGCAGGCAGAGCCGGGCAATCCCTTCCATGACCCCATCAATCAAAGCCCTCTCTCCACCCTGCCAGCAGAACCGGCAGACGGTCCGGTAGGGGCGCACCAGAATAAACTCATAAAGGCGATCGAACTGCCAGCCGGCGAGCAGAAAACTGCGCCAGCCCGCCTGTTCGTCTCCGGGATAGTTCCGATAACGCAGGTGAGCGATCAGCCAGCCACCACCGAAGAAAATCAGCATCAACAGCAGCAGGCCGAGCTCAGCCCCCAGAGCGAGGCTCACCCCCGCCGGTTGTCCCAGCCAGTCGCTTAACCACTGATGTCCACCGAACAGGTGCGGCAGGTTGAGCAGCCCGCCGAACAGACCGAACAGCGCCAGCAGCGGCAGGGTCCAGAGCATCAAAGGTGAGAGGGCGTGACCCTTCTCTGCCTGCCGCTGCTCACCAAAGAAGACCAGGTAGAGCAGCCGGAAACTGTAGAACGAGGTCAGGCCGGCGGTCAGTACACCAAGGCCCCAGAGAATCGCCGAGAAGCCGTCGCCTCTGGCAAAGGCGGTCAGCAGGATCTGGTCCTTGGAGAAGAAACCGCCGGTCAGCGGCGTTCCGGCCAGGCAGAGGATGCCGATCAGGAACAGCCAGAAGACCTGCGGCGATTTGCCCTTCAGCCCACCCATCCGGTAGATATCATTCTCGTCGCCGGCCAGATGGATGACACAGCCGGCCCCCATGAACAGCAGCGCCTTGAAGAAGGCATGGGTCAGCAGGTGGAACATGGCTCCAGAGACCGATCCCACTCCCACAGCGAGAAACATATAGCCGATCTGGCTCATCGTCGAATAAGCCAGCACCCGCTTGATCTCGCGCTGGGCCACGGCGCAGCTGGCCGCATAGAGCGCGGTCAGCACCCCGACCAGCGCGATAGCCGCCATCCCTGTGGCGGAGAGAGAGACCAGCGGAAACATCCGGCAGAGCAGATAGACTCCCGCGGTGACCATGGTCGCCGCATGAATCAGTGCCGAAACCGGGGTCGGCCCGGCCATCGCGTCAGGCAGCCAGGTCATCAGGGGCAGCTGCGCCGATTTGCCGCAGGCACCTCCGAGCAGCAGCAGGGTCAACACCGTCAACAGCAGTGGATCAAGTTCGCCTGCCCGCGCGTTGATCTGTTCGATGAGGATGGTACCGAACTCGCGGAACAACCAGAGCAGGGCGATGGCAAAGAACAGATCACCGATACGGGTGACGATAAACGCCTTGCGGCCGGCGCTGGCGTTTTCCGTTTTGCGGTACCAGAAACCGATCAGGCCATAAGAACAGAAACCGACCCCTTCCCAGCCAAGGAAGAGGAAGAGCAGATTGTCCGCCAGGACAATGCAGAGCATGGCGAAGACGAACAGGTTGAGCAGGGCGAAAAAACGCGCCTGGTTCTCATCGTGCTCCATGTACCCTGCGGCGTAGAGGTGGATCAGGGTCGCGACTCCGGTCACCATCAGGGTCATGATCGCCGCCAGCGGGTCGAACAGGATCCCCGCGTCCGCGGTGAAGCCACCGCTCTGCAGCCAGCTGAACAGAACCGTGCGGGTCCCGTCACCTTCACCCAGCGGCCAGAGCAGCAGGCTGAACAGGAAGCTGCCCGCCACCGACAGGACCGCCACCGCCGCCACCAGGCGCTGAGGCAGCCGGCTGCCGCAGCAGGCGTTGAATACGCCGCCCAGCAGAGGCAGAAACGGGATCATGAAGAGCAGCAAAGGATTCATCAGCCCCTCATCTCATCGAAAGCGCGGACATCGACGGTCCCCTTGCGCCTATTCAGGTAGACCACCATCGCCAGAGAGATCGACACTTCGGCCGAGGTCATCGCCATCAGGAAGATCACCATGATCTGGCCATCGACCTGCTGCCAGAAGGCCGAGGCGCCGACCAGGGTCAGGCCGACGGCATTGAGCATGATTTCCACCCCGATCAGGATCATGATCAGATTCCTGCGCGCCAGCACGCAGCCGAGCCCCAGGACGAACAGGATCGTGGAGAGAAAAAGGACGTGTTCCAACGGTACGATCATCTGCCCTCCTCCTCCGCTTGTTTGCTCGAACGTGCTTCCGGCTTGCCGACATAGAAGGCGCCGACCGCGGCAAACAGCAGCTGAAAAGAGACCACCTCCACAGCCAGGGCATATTTGCCGAACAGGGCATAACCGAAATCGCGCGGTGTGGCGTACCAGTGCGGGATACCCTGTGCTGCGGAGGTGTCGAGCCCGATCAGCAACAGGGTGCAGGCGACCAGAGCCGCGGCAAGAAGCAGCACCGGCAGCCACTGCCACCAGGTCGGACCCAGGCGATCCGCTGCCGGGGTCGGCGCCAGCTCGAGCATCATGATGATGAACAGAAACAGCACCATGATCGCCCCCGCATAGATGATCACCTCCCAGGCCGCCACCAGGGGCGCGCCGAGCAGGTAGAACAGCAGAGCCAGGGCAAAAAAACTGTTGACCAGATAGATCACCGCATGCACCGGATTGCGCCGGGTGATCGCCAGCAGCGTCGCGATGACGGTTATTGTTCCGAGTATGTAGAAGATGACTGTCGCCATAGTTGTAAACCCATTAACCGGTGACGCGCGGCGGGTAATTGTCACCCGCCACAGGCCACCTCGTTGTGCTCAGGGCAGCAGATCTTTCGGGTCCACCGGCGGCGACTCGCCGGGGCTTGCCCCCCGCGGGGCGGCCACCCCGATTCCCGCCTGCCGGTAGAAATTATAGTCCGGATCATGCCCACCGTGATCAACCAGCAGGTCCTCTTTTTCCCAGACCAGCTTCAGCGGGTCCCGGCCGGCCAGCTCAAATTCGCCGGTGACCTGGATCGCCAGGGTCGGGCACGCCTCGGTACAGAGCCCGCAGAAGATGCAGCGGCTGAAATTGATGCGGAACCAGGCCGCGTAGCGCCGACCATCCGCGCCCTCGGTCGCCTGCATCGAGATACAGTCGACCGGGCAGGCTGCGCTGCACAGATGACAGGCGACGCAGCGCTCCTGACCCTCCGGGTCGCGGGTCAGCATCAGCCGCCCCCGGTAACGGGGCGTCATCTGCTGTTTCTGTTCCGGGTACTGCACCGTCACCGGTCGACTCAGCATATTGCAGAACGTAATCCAGAACGGCTGCAGGGTCCCTTTTATGTCGCGCCACAGACTCATGTGCGACTCCACAACAGCACCGCCCCGGTCAGCAGCACGTTGAGCAGCGCCAGGGGGAGCAGGATTTTCCAGCCGAAATGCATCAGCTGATCATAGCGCAGGCGCGGCAGGCTGCCCCGCACCCAGATGAAGAAGAAGCAGAGGGCCAGCACCTTGACACCGAACCAGACGACCCCCGGCAGCAGCGGGCCTAGCCAGCCGCCGAGGAAAAAGACCGTGACCATCGAGCTGAGAATAACCAGGTTGATATATTCGCCGACAAAGAACAGGCCGAAGCGCATCCCCGAATACTCGGTGTGAAACCCTCCCACCAGCTCGTTCTCCGCCTCCGGCATATCGAACGGCGTCCGCTTCGACTCGGCGATCACGCTGACCAGGAAGATCAGGAAGGCCAGCGGGTTGACCAGAATAAACGGCACCTGCTGCTGGGCAAGAACGATATCTGTCAGAGAGAAGGACCGCGCCAGCATCACCACCGGCACCAGTGCCAGGCCCATCGACAATTCGTAGCTGATCAGCTGGGCCAGCCCGCGGATACCGCCGATCAGCGAGTACTTTGAATTCGACGCCCAGCCGCCCAGCGCCACCCCGTAGACCGCCAGCGAGGAGAGGCCGAGGAAGTAGAGCACGCCGACATTCAGATCGCAGACCACCAACGGCACTTGACGACCGAAAATTTCCAGCGGCGGCCCGAAGGGCACCACCGCGAAGGTCAGGATCGCAGTCACCGCCGCCAGCCCCGGGGCCAGCAGGAAGAGCCACTTGTCGGCCCGGGCGGGGAGAAAATCCTCCTTGGTCAGCAACTTGATGACGTCCGCCAGCGGCTGCATCATGCCGAAGGGACCGACCCGGTTCGGGCCGTAACGCAACTGCATCCGCGCCAGAATCTTCCTTTCAGCAAGAACAAGGTAAGCCGCCATGGTCATGATCACGCCGAAAATCATGCCCAGCTTGATCAGAGTCAGCACCAGGGTAATCAACCAGTCGGTCATGGCGCCTCCCCTTCAATCTCGCAGGGCAGCGACAGCCCGCCCGGAACAAAAATCTCCAGTGGCGTACCCGGCAGGCAGGGGACAATGACGCGTCCTCTGACCACCCGCTCATCACAGGCCAGCGGGAAACGGAACGTTCCCTGCGCCGTTTTCAGCAGAACCGTTTCACCCGCCTTCAGCTGGCGTTCTGCCGCTTCCTGCGGATGCACGATCAGCTGCGGCCGGGCCATGCGGGGAGCCAGCTTTACCGACAGACAACTCGCATGCTCGGAACCATAACGGGCCTGAACCGGCAGCAGGCGGAGCACCCCATCCTGCGACCAGATCTCGACCGTTGACTCCTCGACCGGCGCATGGCTGGACGGGACGACCCGCAATCCCTCCCCTCCGGGGTGCAGACGGCTCAGCCCCTCCAGCCTGGAGTCCTCATCTTCCGCAGCCCGCCGCAATCCCTGAAGTGTCCGCTTATCGCCAAGCACCTGCTGCAGCAACTGCCAGGCGGGGCGCGGCTGGCAGCCGGGCATTTCCGGGACAAATTCACGGGGGGGGTGGCTGCCCTGTCCCGTCACCGAAAGGGGAGTCCCCGGCTGCAGCACCCTGACAAACGCCTGCATGCGCCCCTCGTTGTTGATGAAGACCCCGTCCCCTTCCAGCGGTGTCGTCGTCGGCAACAGCAGGTCGGCTCGCTTTGCCGCATGGGTCGGCAGATAATCAAAAACCGCCAGATACTCGAGACGTGAAATCGCCAGCTGCATCCGGCCCGCCTCAGGATGTTCGCTGCCGGGGTCGGACTCGAGGCAGATCAGAGCCCTGATTCGACCGCTCTCCAGCCTTTCCAGCAGGTCCGCCTGTTCCGGCCCCTCCAGCAGTCCGGCGCCAAAACTGTTGGCCTGCGGCAGCAGCGGGTGGATCAGGCAATAGCGATCATCATTGTCACAGCTTTCGGTCAGATGCCCAAGCAGTTGCAGACCGACCCCGCCGAGCAGATCACCGCCCCCGACCAAAACCGGGCGTCTGGCGTCCATCAGGTCCTGCAACAACCTGTTGAACAGCTCCTTTTCGCAGTTGCCGGCCAGCAGGCAGAGGATCTTTTCCTGGGTCAGGGGATGATGTTCGAACGCACAGGGCAGCTCAACCGGGCGGGGATCGAGAACCACCACCCGCCCGCCGGCTCGAACGACCTGCCGCAGGGCCAGTGCCAGCATCGGCGCTTCGGCCAGCGGGTCGGCGCCAAACACGACGACCAGATCGCTCTTGCGTACCTGTCTCAGCGAGGCCAGATGATCGGAAAGGGTTCCGACTGTCTGGCGGATCGCCCGGGCGCGGCGCGGGTGCAGCTCGAAGACCGGCAGCGGACAATTCAGCCCGGCGGCCCACTCCCTGAGCAGCAGGTTGGCCTCCAGTGAAGCGCGACCGGAGCCGACCATTGCGACCGCTTCCGCGCCATGCTGACGGACAATTTCGTCAATCCGCTGGCGCAAGCTGTCCACCGCGTCCGATACCGAAACACGTGAGCCTCCTGCCCGAGCGTGACGGGGACGGTCCGGATGATTGACATAACCACTGCCGAATCGGCCCCGGTCACAGATGAAATGACCGTTGGTCTGCAGGTTGACGCCGCTGACCACCCGCTGCAGCTCACGGTAGCGCCCGCCGGGAACGACGGCACAACCGAGCGAACAGTGCGGACAGATCGACGGGGCCTGCTCGAGATCCCAGAGGCGGGTTTTGAAACGGAAGGTCTTGTCGGTCAGCACCCCGGTGGGGCAGACATCGACGAGGTTGCCGGAGAAATCGCTCTCCAGCATGCCATCCCTGAAGCGGCCGAAGAAAACCCGCTGACGGGAGCCCATCGTGCCGAAATCGCGGCCGCCGCAGTAATCCTGATAGGTCCGGACACAACGATAGCACTGGATACAGCGGTTCATCTCCTGGGCAACGAACGGCCCCAGGTCCTGATTCTGGTAGGTGCGCTTGTTGCCGCGATAGTTGCGAAGGCCGTGGCCGCTGGCGATCGTCATCTCCTGCAACTGGCACTCGCCCCCCTCGTCGCAGACCGGACAGTCGTGAGGATGGTTGGTCATCAGCCATTCACCGACATGCTTGCGGAACTCGACCACCTGCGCGGAACTGGTCTCAACCACCATCCCCTCTTCCGCCTGGGTCATGCAGGACATCCGCAAGCCGGGCAGCGTCCCTTGGACCACCATCACCGCACACATCCGGCAGGCCCCCACGGCCCCCACGGCATGGTGGTAGCAGAAATGAGGGACAACTATCCCCAGCTGCTCGGCGGCTTCGAAGACCGTACTGCCGTCTGGAACTGTCGCTCTCTGGTTGTCGATGGTCAGGTTAATCATAAAGTCCAAACCCAGGTTTTAGCTAGCGATCTAGCTTCCTGCAAAAGGGCAACGCCCTTTTTGAATATGATCCACAAGCTCCTGCTCGAAATTCCGCAGCAGCCCGTCCACCGGGCCCATGGCACCTTCAGCGAGAGCGCAGAAACTGTTGCCGCTGATGTTGCTGTACTGGCCTTTGAGCTGCTCAAGATCGTCAAGGGTGCCATCCCCCTTCTCGATTTTTTCCAGCAGCCAGGCAACCAGCGGCAGACCGTCGCGGCAGGGCGTACACCAGCCGCAACTTTCCCGGGCAAAGAAGCGGATCAGGTTGAGGGTAACCGCGACCATGCAGGTGCGGTCGTCAAAAACGGTCACCCCACCGGTACCGAAGCGGCTCCCGACCGCCTCCAGGGTCTGGTAGTCGAGCTGCACATCGAGATCGGCGCTGGTCAGGAACGGCGTCGAGGCGCCGCCGGGAAGACAGGATTTGAACTTGCGTCCCCGCCAGACTCCGCCACCATATTCGTCGATGACCTCCCGCAGGCTGATCCCCACCGGCAGCTCGAAACATTCCGTCCGCTGCAGATGCCCTGACAGGCCGTAGAGCTTGGTCCCTGCGCCGTCCACTGTCAGGGCCAGATCACGGAACCACGTGGCCCCGCCGGTGACGATATGCTGAATGTTGGCGAGCGTCTCCACGTTGTTGACCGTGGTCGGCCGGCCGAACAGGCCGCGCACGGCAGGAAACGGCGGCTTGGACCGCGGGTTGGGACGCACCCCCTCCAATCCGTTGAGCAGCGCGGTCTCCTCGCCGAGAATATAACGCCCGGCGCTGCCATGCACGTGCAGTTCGAAAGAGAACCCGCTGCCGAGAATATCCTGTCCCAGGTAGCCGGCCTCGGTTGCTTCGGCGATCGCCCGCCGGAGGTTGGCAAACTGCTCCCTGTAAGCATAACGGATGAAGATGTAACCGGTATCGGCCTGCAGAGCATAGGCGGAGATGATCATTCCCTCGACCAGCTGGTGCGGATCCGCCTGGAGCAGTTCACCATCCTTGTAGGTGCCCGGCTCCATCTCGTCACAGTTGCAGACCAGGTACTTTGGCGCCGGCTTGTCGGCCGGAAAGAACGACCACTTGAGACCGGTGGGGAACCCTGCCCCGCCCCGGCCGCGCAGCCCGGAATTCTTGACCAGCTCGCAGACCTGTTTCGGTTGCATGTCCCTCAGCGCCTGCTTCAGGCCCAGGTAGCCGCCAGTCTTCTCATACTCCCCGAGAAAGACCGTTTCCCCCGGTCGCCGGTTCTTGAACAGCAGCTGCGCGGTCTGTTTCATGCCTGCGCCTCCTGCCGTAATTCGGCGAGAATCCGGTCCACTTCGGCGTTATCCAACGGCCCGTACGATTGACGGCCGATCATCATCGCCGGTGCCCGCCCGCAGACGCCCAGGCAGCAGGTCGGCAGCAGGGTGAAGAGGCCGTCCGCCGAGGTCTCGCCGGGAGCAATGTCGAGACTCTCTTGCAGGTGTTTCGCCAGCTGCTCGCCGCCCCGGCTCCAGCAGCAGATCGAATCACAGATATGGATCGGGTAGCGACCCACCGGCCTGCGGTAAATCTTGTCATAGAAGGTGGCGATCTCTTCCACCTCGAGCGGCGTCAGGCCGAGCAGCCCCGCCACCAGTTCGATCCCTTCGTCCGGCACCCAGCCCCGGTTCTCCTGCACCGTGCGCAGCAGATCGATGATCAGTTCACGCGGGTGTTCGATGGCCGCGATGTGTGCCTTGAACTGATCGATCTGCTCTGCGGTCAACAATTCAGACATGGATCCTTTATTCCTTATAGATCATTGCAAAACCGAATCTTTATTTACCGAGAGACAGGAGAGACAAGGGACAAAAACACCTACTTGCTGATATTTTTTGTAAATATCCCATCCATTTGCTTGAGCCCTGTCAATTTCTTTTCTACTTATCTGTCCAGATCCGCCAGGACGAAATCTATCGAACCCAGAATGGTGATCAGATCGGCCAGCAGCCCCCCCTGGCTCATCTGGCGCAGCATCTGCATATGGGCGAACGATGGAGTCCGGATACGCAGCCGGTAGGCGCTGCTGCCGGCGTCGCTGACCAGGTAGTAGCCGCACTCCCCCTTGCTCGACTCGGTGGCCCGGTAACATTCCCCCGCCGGCGGGCAGGGCCCGCTGCTGACATTGACGAAATGATGGATCAGGCTTTCGATGTCATGCAGCCCGTCCTGCCGCTGCGGGTAGGCGAAGCGGTAATCATCCACCATCCAGCGCCCCGCAGGCATCTCCCGCGCGGCCTGCTTGACGATCCGCAGGCTCTGGCGCAGCTCTTCGAGGCGCACCAGATAACGGGCAAAACTGTCCCCGCCGCTGGCCGTGACGACCTCGAAATCGAATTTGTCGTACCCCGAGTAGGGCATGCTGCGCCGCAGGTCCCAAGAGAACCCGCAGGCGCGCAGGTTCGGCCCGGTCATCCCCCACTCGATGGCCTGCTCAAGACTGACCACTCCGTTCCCCTCGGTGCGGACCCGGAAGATCGGCCCGTCGGTGAGCATCTTGTCCAGTTCGTCGATGCGCCGAGCGAAATCGACGGTGAAGGCGTCGACCCGCCCCTTCCAGCCCTCCGGCAGGTCGTTGGGCAGGCCGCCGATGCGGAACCAGGAGGGGTGCATCCGCCCGCCCGTCACCAGCTCGATAATGTCGAAAATCTTCTCACGCGATTCGAAGCAGTAGAAAACCGGCGTCATCGCGCCGACGTCGTGAGCGAAGGTGCCGAGCCAGACCAGGTGATTGGCGATCCGGAACAGTTCACAGAGCATCACCCGGGCGTAAACGGCTCGCGGCGGCGGTTCCAGTCCGAGCATGGTCTCCAGCGAGTTGAGGTAGGCCAGGTTGTTCTGCACGCCGGACAGGTAATCGATCCGGTCGGTGTAGGGGATAAACTGCGACCAGTGCTGCCGCTCGCCGATCTTTTCCGCGCCGCGATGATGGTAGCCGATATCCGCATCCAGGTCGGCGATCTCCTCACCGTGCATCTTGAGAATCAGCCGAAGCACCCCGTGGGTCCCCGGATGGTGCGGTCCCAGATTGAGGATCATGCTGCCGTCATCCGCATCGCCGAAGGGCAGTATCCGGTCACCCATCATCGGCGCCAGGTCGGAGGCGGTCTGCAGGGTATAGGGTTCCATCTGCGTCGCCCGCGACGGATGCTCCTTGCGCAGCGGGTGCCCCTGCCACGATTCAGGCATCAGGATGCGCCGCAGATCAGGGTGCCCGCGGAAACCGATGCCGAACATGTCATATACTTCCCGCTCGTACCAGTCGGCCACGGGGAAGACCTCGGTCGCCGAAACCGCCTCAGGAAATTCTCCCGAGAGCGGAACCCTGACCCGCAGGTAACCCGGCTCGTCAAAACTGACCAGGTGATAAACTAGGCTGAAGTCCTGATCGGGACGCTGCCGGCGCTGCCGCTCATCGATCGCCGTCACATCTTCCAGCCGACGATAACGCTCGGGGGCCTCCTCCTTGAGAAACCTGAGCAGCTCCGGCAGGTGTTCCGTCGCAACCTGCAGGGTCGGCATGTCGGCGGCCTGCTCGTCGTAATCCACCTGGTCGCCAAACCGCTCCTGCAGTGCCTTGCGTAGTTCTACAACCGAATCGTTGAACGCCACTTTCGCTTGCGGTTTGCGCCAGACATTGCGGCTGCGGCTGCCGAACAGCGCGGGAGGCTGCTGGCTGGTGCCACGCACCGGGCTATTGCCGTAGCCCGGGCCGCGCGGATCACGGCTCTTGGTCTCGCCGTCGATCAGCACCGGCACCGTGGTCCCTTCGCTCCCGCCCTCCAGGCCAAGGACCTTGCGCGCCGGCTTTTCCTCGGCGGCAATCTTCTTCTGCAATTCGATGATCCCCTGCAGAAAAGCTTCCGGTCGCGGCGGACAGCCGGGGATATAGACATCTACCGGCAGGATCTGGTTGACCCCCTGGATGACGCTGTAGACATCGTACATGCCGCCCGAATTGGCGCAGCTGCCCATCGCAATCACCCACTTGGGATTGGGCATCTGCTCGTAAAGGCGCAGGATCGAATCGCCCATCTTCTTGAAGGGGGTGCCTGAGATGATCATCAGGTCGGCTTCGCGCG
Organism: Desulfuromonadales bacterium; assembly: GCA_032251255.1. Lineage (GTDB taxonomy): Bacteria > Desulfobacterota > Desulfuromonadia > Desulfuromonadales > Geopsychrobacteraceae > BM509. The sequence goes on along the minus strand of JAVVDY010000019.1, from coordinate 5,900 downwards.
GCGTCCCTCGCAGCACCTCGGCTCCGAAGCGGGCCAGGTCGAAACGGGGCGTCATACTGGTCATCATCTCAACGAAGCAGCAGGACAGGCCGAAGAACATCGGCCAGAGGCTGTTCTTGCGGCCCCAGTTGATGACATCGTCCAGCTTGGTCAGAATGACATTCGGCGGCAGTTCAGGGCTCATTGACGCTCTCCGTGCTGCGACCGCTCGCGAAGACCCCGCGAGCCCCATTCGAGGCCACCCATTTTCCACAGATAGACCAGACCGAAAAACAGGATGATGATAAAGAAAGCGATCTGAAGAAAACCTGCCCAGCCGAGCAGATCATAGGCCACCGCCCAGGAGACGACGAACACCGCTTCGACATCGAAGACAATGAAGAAGATCGCTACCAGGTAGAAGGGGACCGGTTCGCGCAACCGCGCCTCACCGGTCGGAAGAACAGCGGACTCGTATGGCTGCCCCTTGATCTCGCCCCCGGTGCGCTGCCCGAGGAACCGCGCCAGGATCAGCAACAGACCGATCAGCAGCACCGCCATCGTGGTGTAGATACCCAGCGTGAGCAGAGATTCAAACGAGGGCGGAGTCGCGGGCGGCAAAGGCGGAACCGTTGTCACAGGGGCAGTAGGCAAGAGGATCTCCGAGCCGGTCACAGGGAAGTCGCCAATATCATTACATTCACCATGAAGAATAGCATAATTGACGGGCTGCGACTAATACCGAAAGTAAATTTATCTGGAGTATGCGGACAGGTGCTGAAACGTGACAATCATCACCAGCGGGACCGCGGGAGTTTTCGCAAGGTTTTTGCAAAGGGGCAGGACACACAACTGCCAGACATAAGAACAAAGGACCCATCAGAAGGGCCGTTCAGCCCAACCAGGGAACAGGCACAGCTGATTTGCAAGCCCGGACCGGCGTCAGTCCGGATGCTTATTGCTGAGGCAGTCCTGCTGGCCGCGCATGCTGCTGTCCAGTTCTGTTTCACACCGGCAATCACGGCCGCTGCTGACGTGAGAGTTTCAGCCGCCGCGCAGCCCTCGGCGCCGACAGATCAAACCGACGGCCAGCCCGCTGAAGGCGAGCAGGAATAAAAACAACGCAAGAAAAAATATCTTCACTTAATTCACCTCTGCCAGGAATTTCTGAAAAGCCGGGCTGACGTAGGCCACGGTCTCCTGTTGCTCATGGATGAGAAAATAGGCGGCAATCTGCTGTTCTTCGACCAGTATCCGCCCCTTCTCTTCGCCCAGCACCATCAGCGCTGTGGCCAGGGCATCAGCCCGTGCGCAGGCGGGGTCAATGACCGTCACCGAAGCCAGCCTGTGACGGATCGGCCGACCGCTGACCGGGTCGATGGTGTGTGAATAACGCTGGCCGTTTTCGATGTAGAAATTTCGATAATTGCCGGAAGTCGCCAGACCGGTGTCGCTCAACGGGAAAATTGTCTTTACTTCCCGCACTTCTTCAAGAGGCTTTTCTATGGCAATTTTCCAGGGCGTTCCGTCGCTGCGTTTCCCGGCAATCCGCAGCTCTCCTCCAATCTCGACCAGAAAATTGTCGACCCCTCGCTCAACCAGCGATTCAGCCAGCAGGTCGACCGCATACCCCTTGGCCACCGCAGACAGGTCAATCTGCAGCGACGGTTGAGTTTTCCGTAGTTCCGCAGGCGACCTTCGTAGCTGCAGATGCTGATAGCCGACCTTCGCCAGCTGTTCTGCCACCTGCTTATCTGTGGGGAGTTGTTCCCCCCGCTCACTGGCACCAAATCCCCAGAGTTCGACCAGCGGCCCGACGCTGATATCAAAGGCTCCAGCGGTCAACTGGCTGACCTGCAATGAGAGTGAAATCACCTCAGCCGTTTCCATCGAGATGGCAAACCAGTCGCCACTGGTCTGCCTGTTGAAACGGGAGATTTCAGATTCTGGATCGTACGTCGACATCAGGCGGTTGATACGCTCAAGCTGGGCCTGAAGTTGTGATTTCAGTCGCGCCGGATCAACGCCATCCGGAAGGGAATGCAGTTTAACCGACCAGGTTGTTCCCATGGTCGCGCCATCGAGATGATGGAGGGTTTCGACCTGTTTCTGGCAAGCGGGAAGCAGCAGCCAGCAAAAAACCAGAAAGAGACTCAGCTGACGTCTCATATTACAAATCAGCCAGCCCTTGCGCGTGTCTGATCATCCGCTTCATCGCCTTGTCTTCCTGGTTTCTCAATTTTTCAAACAAGTTGCTGGTCGGCTTGTCGGTGCAATGCTCGGCGGCATACTGATAATAATTGATCAGCACCTGTTTATATCCAACGGCGGCCTTGATCAGCTGATCGAGGTCGCGGCGGCTCGACTCGCCGAGCAGTCCAGACGGCACCTGAGGGAAGTTGACCTCCAGACCTTTCAGCCAGTGCTCCAGGACTTTGTGCGGCGCGCCATGGCAGAACTCGCTCAGCGCGAGCGCCCGGTGTTCTTCGTGATCGATCAGGTAATCGAGCATCAGCCGCACCCGCGGCGACACCTCGCCCTCGGCCAGCTGCTGAAAATCGTCGCTGACCCGGCGATGATAAGCGGGCGCCAGTTTCTGCAGAATGGTTCGCGTCTGTTCAAAGCGCACGGCCAGCCTCCTGTCTTCGGTTAAATACCAAAATCATCGTAGAGGATATTCTCTTCCTCAACGCCCAGGTTATACAACATGTCACCGGCGGCCTTGTTCATCATCGGCGGCCCGCACATATAGTATTCGCAGTCCTCCGGGGCCGGATGACTGACCAGGTAGTTATCGTACAGATACTGGTGAACAAAGCCGACGGCGCCGGTCCAGTTATCCTCGGGCAGAGGTTCGGAAAGGACCAGGTGCCATTCGAAGTTGTCATGCTTTTCCGCCAGTTCGTTGAATTCTTCAACATAGAAAGCTTCGCGCAAACTGCGGGCACCATACCAGAAGGAGACCTTGCGTTTGGTCTTCAGCCGCTTGAACTGGTCGAAGATATGCGAGCGCATCGGCGCCATGCCGGCCCCGCCGCCGATAAAGATCATCTCGGCATCGGTCTCCCGGGCGTAGAACTCGCCATATGGGCCGGACACCTCGACGGTATCGCCAGGTTTCAGGTTGAAGATGAAGGATGACATCTGCCCGGGAGGAGCGTCCGGCACCTGAGGAGGTGGCGGGCAGACCCGCACGTTGAGCATGACAATCCCCTTCTCCTCGGGGTAGTTGGCCATCGAGTAGGCGCGCATGATCGGCTCTTTGACTTCTGACCGGTACCGCCAGATGTCATACTTGTCCCAATCCTCTTTGAAGCGCTCAGGGATATCCATGTCTCTGTATGCAACGACATGGGGATCGGCCTCGATCTGGATATAACCACCGGCGCGAAAATCGAGGTCCGCCCCTTCCGGCAGTTCGAGCACCAGTTCCTTGATGAAGGTCGAACGGCTGGCGTTGGAACGCACCCGGCAGGTCCATTTGCTGATCGAAAAGATCTCCGCCGGCAACTCCAGTTCCAGGTCCTGCTTGACGCTGACCTGGCAGGAGAGCCGGTAGCCCTCTTTCGCCTCGCGCTTGGTGATGTGCGCGGTCTCCGTCGGCAGGATATCGCCGCCCCCCGACTTCACTTTCACCTTGCACTGGGCGCAGGTGCCGCCACCACCGCAAGCCGAGGGGATAAACACCTCCTCACTGCCGAGGACGTTGAGCAGCTTGCTGCCAGGCTCGACGGTCAGCTGTTTATCAGGATCATTGTTGATACCGATCGTCACTTGCCCGGCCGGAATCAGCCGCCAGCGAGCCAGCAGAATCAGGGCCACCAGCACCAGCACGATGCCGGTAAAGATCAGAACACCTAAACCGATTTCAGTCATTTATTCCGCCCGTTACAGCTGAATGCCGGAAAACGCCATGAAGGCCATGGCCATCAAGCCGGTGATCATGAAGGTCAGACCGAGGCCACGCAGCCCGACCGGCACGTCGGCATATTTCATCTTTTCGCGGATGCCGGCCAGCGCGGCAATTGCCAAAGCCCACCCGGCACCGCTACCGAAACCAAAAACGATACTTTCCGCAAAGTTGTAGTCGCGCTCGACCATGAACAGCGAGCCGCCGAGGATCGCGCAGTTGACGGTGATCAACGGCAGGAAGATGCCGAGGGCGTTGTAAAGCGCCGGCACGTAGCGGTCAAGGACCATCTCCAGGATCTGCACCATCGCCGCGATCACCCCGATATAGCAGATCAGGCCGATAAAGGTCAGGTCGGTTCCTTCGATACCGAGCCAGGTCAGCGCATCCTCTTTCAGCAGGTACTGGTAGATCAAGTTGTTGACCGGCACGGTGATGGTCTGCACGACGATCACCGCGACGCCGAGGCCGATTGAGGTATCGACCTTCTTGGAAACCGCCAGGAAAGTGCACATGCCGAGGAAGAAAGCCAGCGCCATGTTCTCGACGAAGATCGCTTTCATCAGCAGGCTGAGATAATGTTCGAGCATAAGCTTAGTTCTCCTCCTCGACCTGCTCGGTCTTCCAGCTACGCAGCGCCCAGATCAGCAGACCGATGATGAAAAAAGCGCTCGGCGGCAACAGCATCAGGCCGTTCGGCAGGTACCAGCCACCGTCGTTCGTCGATGGCAGGATGGTCAAGCCGAGCAGCTTGCCGGCACCGAACAGCTCACGGAAAAAACCGACCAGCAGCAGCACGATACTGTAACCGAGGCCGTTGCCGATACCGTCGAGCAGGCTCATTCCCGGGGAGTTTTTCATCGCGAAAGCTTCGGCCCGCCCAAGGACGATACAGTTCGTGATAATCAGGCCGACAAACACCGACAGCTGCTTGCTGACACCGAAGGCGAAAGCCTTGAGGAACTGGTCAACGATGATAACCAGGGTGGCGATGATGGTAATCTCGACGATGATGCGGATGCTGTCCGGAACCTGGCGCCGGATCAGGCTGACCGAGACGTTGGAGCCGGCCAGCACGAAGATGACCGCCAGGCACATCACCAGCACCGTCTCCAGCTTGCTGGTCACCGCCAGCGCCGAGCAGATGCCGAGAATCTGCAGGCCGATCGGATTCTTGTTGAAGATCGGATCGAATAAAACATCCTTCGCTTTGCTCATGGTTCTAACCCCTGCTGTTTCAGCCGCTCAAGAAACGGCTGGTAGCCGTCTGCGCCCATCCAGTATTTGAGCAGGTTGCCGACCCCGCGCGCGGTCAGGGTCGAGCCTGCCAGACCGTCGGCTTTATAAACGGCATCCGGATCGCTTTTATCGACCGTCCCCTTGGCGACCTCGATACGTAACTCGCCGTTGTCGCCGTAGATCTGCTTGCCCTGCCACTGCCGCTTCCAGTTCGGGTTGTCGATCTCACCACCCAGCCCGGGAGTTTCGCCATGCTCATAAAAGGAGAAGCCGCGCACCGTGGTCAGGTCGTCAGCCAGGGAAATGAATCCGTACATGGTCGACCACAAGCCCTTGCCGTGTACCGGCAGGATCAACTGCTGCAGATGTTCGCCCTCGCGCACCAGGTAAACATCCTTGTAGCGGGCACGGCGCTTGATATCGGCCAGATCGAGCGGGTCGGGGATCACCCGGCTCAACTGCGGATCCTTCACCAGCGACCGGCTGTCAAAATCAACCGGATCAAAGCGGTCACTGAACCAGCCGCTCTGCAGATCGATGATCCGTTGCTCAACCTGCCGGTAAAGTGCGTCAATCGGCTCCCCCGCGCGATAGAGTCCTGCAGCCAGGAGGATATTCTTGCGCTTCTCCTCGATCTTGTTGCGCTGCTGGCGGTCGCTCAGCAGAACGGCCGCCGATGACACCAGAATCGAGCAGACCAGGCAGAGCAGCAGGGCGACGCTGAGGATTTTGCTGGTACTATCCCTCGACATGGCGCAGCCTCCGCTTGATG
>JAVVDY010000018.1:21618-68775 GCA_032251255.1 Desulfuromonadales bacterium | reverse complement strand
CAAAGAACGCTGGAAACTCTATTTTTCAACTGTCTACTTGACGGGGAAGCTTACGAAATAATTCAGATAGGTTTGTGATTGTCAGGCGTGAATTGAGGTCTCTTTAAGCGATGCTTTTGCTCTTTCTGCAGCAGTCGTCAAAAATTGGTTTTAAAGAGAGAGGTAGCTAAAATTATTCAAGAATGGACACTTTCTAACACTGTTTTAGGTTTCATTTCTGGCGGAATCACTGGTAAGATACTGGTCATAAATTTTAGCGTTGGATTCGTCGTTACTTGTCTATAAATTTTCTGATCATTCTGAAAACCCTCGATCGGACACCAGCCATGGCCAAAATGAATTTCAAAACAATCGCGGGAGATATCTTCGGCGGGGTAACCGCGAGCGTAATCGCCCTGCCGCTGGCTCTGGCATTTGGGGTGGCCAGCGGGGTAGGCGCACAAGCAGGGATTTATGGTGCAATCATCCTTGGTTTTATTGCCGCCCTGGCAGGAGGGACCAAGGTTCAGATCTCCGGCCCGACCGGACCGATGACCATTGTTGCGGCGTCGACCCTGGTTCTTTTTAAAGGGGATGTCTCGCTCTTGATGGCGGCCATTCTTTTAACCGGTCTCTTCCAGATTCTGCTCGGCATGCTGAAGGTCGGCAAGTTTGTAAAATATGTTCCCTATCCGGTCATCTCCGGTTTTATGAGCGGTATCGGGATCATCATTATCCTGCTGCAGATCAATCCGCTGCTGGGCATTGAAGGGGTGAGCTCTCCGCTGCAGGCGGTCGGGGCTTTTGCCCAAATCTGGACCCTGTTTCAACCCGCCGCGTTCTATGTCAGCCTTATTGCTTTGCTGATTGTCTTCTTTACCCCTAAAAAAATCGCCCGAATCATTCCAACTCCCTTGCTGGCGCTGGTCACGGTAACGGCAATTACGCAATTTGCCGGCCTGAAGGTGGCGACGATTGGCTCGATCCCTTCGGGGCTGCCGAAATTCGCCTGGCCCGGTTTCACTCTTGAACAGGCCCCGGTTATCGTCACTGCTGCGATGAGTCTCGCCGTGCTTGGGGCTATCGACAGTCTTCTCACGTCACTGGTTGCTGATTCCCTGACAAAGACCGAACACAACTCAAACCGGGAATTGATAGGGCAGGGCCTCGGTAATGCCCTGACGGCTTTTGCCGGAGGGATCCCCGGCGCCGGGGCGACGATGAGGACGGTTGTTAACGTCAAATCCGGCGGGACGACAAGACTGTCGGGAATTCTGCACGCTTTGATCCTGCTGGGAGTGCTGCTCGGTTTAGGCAGGTACGCAGCTATTGTCCCAATGCCTGTGCTGGCCGCGATCCTGATAAAGGTCGGAATAGATATCGTCGACTACCGGTTTGTAAAGATCATCAGAAAAGCGCCTAAGCATGATCTTGCCATCATGTTTGTCGTTCTTTTTCTCACTATTTTTGTCGATTTGATTGTCGCCGTCGGGGTAGGTGTCGTTCTGGCAGCGGTGCTTCTTACCGTGCGGGTGACGCAACAAGTGCAGTCATCGGTCAGTGATTATGAGATTTCGGTTAAAGATGTTGAAGGCTGTGAAAAAATCAACTTTGCAAAGAGTTTCAAGGTCAGGGTCGTTGATATCGACGGACCTTTCTTTTTCGGTTCAACGTCCCGCCTCGTTGGGCAGGTCGGCGCAATGCTCGGCACAAAAATAGTGATTTTCAACTGCCTGAAAGTCCCTTTTATCGACCTGTCCGCGTTTTTCGCGCTCTGTGAAATAATTTTGAAGCTCAAGGAAAAAAATATAATGCCCTTTCTTGTTGTCAGTGAAGAGATCAGGGCGAAACTGATCAGGCTGGGGATTTCCTCCATTCTTCGCGAACAGCACATTTACCTGTCGTTCGACCAGGCGGTCGATCATGCACGTGATCACGTATGCGAAAACCGGGATTAATCAAAAAGGGGAGCGCCTGCTGCATAGAGCGTTCGGCTCGAATCTTCGTGAGACTGTGACCTTTCCATCGCCGCTCCGGGACCTCGTCAAGACAGAATCGCCGCTGACGTTCAGGATTTGCGAGAATTCCTCCGGATCAGGCACAGGTTCTGGATTTTTCGAGCTGACCGGCCAGGGCATGAGCGACTCTGGAGCCTGACGGCCGGCCGAGAAACCCGGTGATAAAGCGACCCGCTTCGGCGACGGCCTGCAGGTCGACCCCGGTCTCTATTCCAAGCCCTTTAAGCATATAAAGCAGGTCCTCAGTGGCGACATTGCCCGATGCTCCGGGTGCGAAGGGGCAGCCGCCAAGGCCCGAAACCGAACTGTCGATAACCGTGATGCCGCGCTCCATCACCGCGAGAATATTCGCCAGCGCCTGACCGTAGGTGTCATGAAAGTGGGCAGCGAGTCGTTCGTGCTGAACCTTTCCCGCGACGCAGTCAACCATTTCCTGGGCCTTGCCCGGGGTGGCGACGCCGATGGTGTCGCCGAGGGAGATCTCGTAGCAGCCGAGCTCGACCAGTCGACTCGCCAGCCAGGCGACATTGTGCGGGTCGACCGTCCCTTCATAGGGGCAGCCGAGGGTGCAGGAGATGTAGGCGCGCACCCGTAGATTGTGCTTTTTGGCCTCATTGCAGACCTCGGCAAAGCGGTCGAGGCTCTGGGCTATGGAACAGTTGATATTCTTGCGCGAAAAGGATTCCGAAGCCGAGGCGAAGATCGAGATTTCATCGATGTCGGCCTGCAGGGCAGATTGCAGCCCCTGCAGGTTCGGCACCAGCACAGGGTAGCAGACCCCGGGGTGGCGCTTGATCCCATGCATCACCTGAAGGCTGTCGGCCATCTGCGGCATCCATTTGGGCGAAACAAAACTGCCTCCTTCGATTGCCGCCAGACCGGTTTGGGAAAGTCGGTCGATCAGTTCGATCTTGACCTGGGTCGGGACGATCGTGGTTTCGTTCTGGAGACCGTCCCGTGGGCCGACTTCGACGATTTTTACCCGTTTCGGTAACAGCATATCAGCCTCCCTCGCTGACGATTGAAATCAACTCAACCCCTTCCTCGACCATCTGTCCGGTCTGAAAGTGGATTTCGCTGACAATCCCTTGCAGCGGTGCGTTGATGGTATGTTCCATCTTCATCGCTTCCAGGGTCAGAAGCGGGGTGCCTGCTTCGACCCTGCTGCCACTGCTGGTGTGAATGGCGATAATCTTGCCCGGCATCGGGGCATTGAGGCTGCCTGTCCCCGCCTGCAGGTCGAGGACGCTGTATAACGGATCGTCGAGCTGCAGGCTGTGGGTAAGGCCGTTGTGCAGCAGGGTCAAATCGAGTCCGTTCCGGATCACCCTGGCCCGGCAGTGGTGGCCGTTGATGGTTGCCCGCAGGCTGCCGTCGGCAAGCAGGTCTCCGCTCGCTTCAATATTACCGCCGGGCAGTTCCACCAGGAACCCATCCGGTCGATAGTGAAGGATGAGGCTATGCTCCTGATCCTCATTGCGCAGCACCAGGCGGTGATGATTGTCACTGTTGAGCCGCCACCCGGTTGTCGAGTGCCAGGGAGAATCCGGTTCGCCCGAATCGAGTGCTGACTGACGGGCCTGCTGGCGGCGCTGCAGCAAGAGGTAGAGGGCGGCCAGGGCCAAGGTCTCTTCGCTGATCGGGGGTGCCGGGGCGAGCAGCGTTTCCCGATGGCGGTCAATGAAGCCGGTGTCGATTTCTCCACGACTGAATGCCTGGTTGTCGCATACCCTGCGTAGAAAATCGCGATTGCAGGTCAGCCCGACCACTTCCGTCGCGTCGAGCGCCCGTCTTAACCGCTGCAGAGCCCGCGGGCGGTCCTCCGCGTGGACGACCAGCTTGGCGAGCAGCGGGTCATAGTGAATTCCGATCCGGTCTCCCTGCTGTACGCCGCTGTCGATGCGGACCGAGGGGGTTGGCTCGGGGAGCAGCCAGTGTGTCAGCGTCCCGCTCGCCGGAAAAAAATCGCGCTGAGGATCTTCAGCATAAAGGCGAACTTCGATGGCGTGTCCGTTGATCTTCAGCTGCTGCTGGGAGCAGGGGAGGGCCTGCCCGTTCGCCACCATAAGCTGCCATTCGACCAGGTCCTGTCCCGTGATCATCTCGGTGACCGGGTGTTCCACCTGCAGGCGGGTGTTCATCTCCATAAAATAGAAGCTGCCGTCGCTGTCGAGCAAAAATTCGACAGTGCCGGCCCCGACGTAGCTGATCGCCCGAGCCGCGGCGATCGCCGCGGCGCTCATTTGCTGGCGAAGCTCCTCGGACATCCCCGGTGCCGGGGCTTCCTCGATCACTTTCTGATGTCGGCGTTGTACCGAGCAGTCACGTTCGAACAGATGCAGCACATTCCCATGGCTGTCGGCAAAAATCTGGATTTCGACATGCCGCGGCTGGCGCAGATAGCGCTCCAGCAGCACCCGCTCATCACCAAAGGCGGACATCGCCTCACGCCGGGCCGCGGCCAGGGAGGTCAGGAATTCCTCTCTGGCTTCAACAACCCGCATCCCCTTGCCCCCTCCGCCGGCACTCGCCTTGAGCAGCAGCGGGTAGCCGATCTTGGTCGCCTCCTGCAACAGCTGTTCGGGCTCCTGCTGTTCGCCGTGATAGCCGGGCACCAGCGGGACTCCGGCACCGGCCATCAGCTGCTTGGCGCGCGCCTTGTCGCCCATCGCGTCGATGGCACTGGCGGGGGGGCCGATAAAAACGATACCGGCGGTTTCGCAGCTGCGGGCAAAGTCTGCATTTTCGGCAAGGAAACCGTAGCCCGGGTGGATTGCCAGGGCGCCACTGCGCTGAGCGGCCTCGATGAGCCTGTCGGCACGCAGGTAGCTCTCAGCGGCCGCTGCCGGACCGATCAACAGCGCTTCATCGGCAAGCTGCACGTGGCGACTCGATGCATCCGCCTCAGAATAGACGGCGACACTGCGGATTCCCAGACGGCGAGCAGTGGCGATGACCCGGCAGGCGATTTCGCCGCGATTGGCGATCAGGATACTGTCAAACATGGTCACTCCTTGAACCAGCTGGGTTGCTGCTTGGCGAGGAAGGCGCTGAGCCCCTCGCGGCCTTCGACGCTGGCGCGGATGGTGGCGATCCGGACGGCGGTCATCTCAAGTAATCCTGAGTCGACGTTTCGACCGGCAACCTCGCGGATCAGGCGTTTTGCCTCGTTGAGTGCCTGTGGCCCGTTCTGCAGCAGCTGGCGACAGAGCTCTGTAGCGGTCCTGGCAAGGTCTGCTTCCGCACAGACCTGGTGGACCAGGCCGATACGCAGCGCTTCTGCGGCAGAGAAACGTTCGGCAGTCAGGATATATCGACGCGCCTGGCGCTGTCCGATCGCCATGAGGACGTAGGGGGAGATCACCGCAGGGATCAGCCCCAGCCTGACCTCTGAGAGGCAGAAACTGGACCGCTCGCTGGCGATGGCGATGTCGCAGGCCGCGACCAGGCCGACGCCGCCGCCGAAAGCCGCTCCCTGTACCAGTGCGATGGTCGGTTGAGGCGTCTCATTCAGGGTTCTCATCAGTTCTGCCAGGGCGAGCGCATCCTGAACATTTTCCTCCGGCGAATAATCGGCCATGCGGCGCATCCAGTTGAGGTCTGCGCCGGCGGAAAAGCTTCGGCCGTTTGCTGCGAGCAGGATCACCCTGACCTGCGGATTCTCCCTGAGCTCCCGCAGGGCCATCGTCAGTTCGGCGATCAGCCGGTCATCAAAGGCGTTGTGCTGCTGCGGGTTGTTGAGGGTCAGGGTGGCGCAGCCGAGCTTATCTATGTCGGTCAACAGACGCTTCATGATTTACATCCTGAAAACACCGAAAGTGGTTGGCTCGATAGGAGCGTTAAGGGTCGCCGAGAGGCTTAAACCGAGCACCATGCGGCTGTCGGCGGGATCGATGATGCCGTCGTCCCAGAGCCGCGCGCTGGCATAGTAGGGGTGCCCCTGGTGTTCGTACTGGTCGCGGATCGGTGCCTTGAACTGATCTTCTTCCTGCTCGCTCCAATTTCCGCCCCTGGCTTCGATCCCGTCCCGGCGAACCTGGGCGAGGACCGATGCGGCCTGCTCGCCACCCATCACCGAGATCCGGGCGTTGGGCCACATGAACAACAGGCGCGGGCTGTAGGCACGGCCGCACATGCCATAGTTGCCGGCGCCGAAGCTGCCGCCAATCAGCAGGGTCAGCTTGGGGACTTTCGCGCAGGCGACAGCGGTCACCATCTTGGCGCCATCCTTGGCAATCCCTCCGGCCTCGTATTTGCTGCCGACCATGAAGCCGGTGATATTCTGCAGAAACAGCAGCGGGATGCCGCGCTGACTGCAGAGCTGGATGAAATGCGTCCCTTTGAGAGCCGACTCGGAGAAGAGGATGCCGTTGTTGGCGACGATCCCGACAGGGATGCCATGAAGATGAGCGAAGCCACAGATCAGGGTGGTCCCGTAGAGCTGTTTGAACTCGTCGAACTCGCTGCCGTCGACGATCCGCGCGATGACCTCGCGCACATCGAACGGTTTACGGGTATCCCGGGGGATCAGGCCGTAAATCTCTGCGGGGTCGTAGAGTGGCTCACGGCTCTCACGCAGGCTGATATTCGGGCGCTTGGCATAATTGAGATTACCCACGATGCGCCGTGTCAGGGCCAGGGCATGGGCGTCGTTTTCAGCGTAGTGGTCGGTGACTCCGGAGGTGCGGCAGTGGGTGTCGGCGCCGCCCAGCTGCTCGGCGCTGACCACCTCCCCGGTCGCAGCCTTGACCAGTGGGGGGCCTCCGAGGAAGATCGTGCCCTGCTGCTTGACGATGATACTTTCATCGGCCATCGCCGGCACATAGGCACCGCCGGCGGTGCAGGACCCCATCACCACGGCGATCTGCGGGATCCCCTGCGCCGACATCTGTGCCTGGTTATAGAAAATCCGGCCGAAATGGTCACGATCGGGGAATACTTCGTCCTGCTTGGGCAGGAATGCGCCGCCCGAGTCGACCAGGTAGACACACGGCAGCCTGTTCTGCTCGGCGATCTCCTGGGCGCGGAGGTGTTTTTTTACCGTCAGCGGGAAGTAGGTCCCCCCCTTGACAGTGGCGTCATTGACGACGAGCATACACTCGCGTCCCTCAATGCGGCCGATGCCGGTGATCAGCCCGGCGGCCGGAACCCGGCTGTCATAGACCTGGTAGGCGGCAAATTGCGACAGCTCCAGAAAAGGGGAGCCGACATCAAGCAGCTGACGGATCCGTTCGCGTGGCAGTAATTTCCCGCGCTCGACATGTTTCTGTCGTGCCTTGTCGTCACCGCCGAGTTTGATCTGGTCCACATTGCTGCGCAGATCTTCAACCTGGGTGGCCAGATTGGCAGCATTCTGCCTGAATTCTTCGCTGCCGGTTTTCAGTTGGCTCTTCAGCACAGACATATCCAGACCTTTCAGCTTGTCAGTTCGAACAGTTCACGGCCGATCAGCATGCGCCGTATTTCACTGGTGCCTGCACCGATCTCATACAGCTTGGCATCACGCAACAGGCGGCCGGTGGGGAACTCGTTGATGTAGCCGTTGCCGCCAAGGCACTGGATACTGTCCAGCGCCAGCTGGGTCGCTTTTTCAGCGGAGTAGAGGATGACTCCGGCGGCGTCTTTGCGCAGTTTACGGCCGCTGTCCCGCTGTGCCTCGGCAGCGACTGCATAGACGTACGCGCGGCAGGCGTTCATGCTGGTGTACATGTCGGCCAACTTCCCCTGCATGAGCTGGAACTGGCCGATCGGTCGTCCGAACTGTTTCCTCTCGTGCAGATAGGGGAGGACCGCGTCGAGGCAGGCGCTCATGATCCCCAGCGGCCCACCGGAAAGGACGATCCGCTCGTAATCGAGGCCGCTCATCAGCACCTTGACCCCCTGGTTCAGTTCGCCAAGGATATTTTCCGCCGGAATCGGACAGTTTTCAAAAACCAGCTCACAGGTATTGGAGCCACGCATGCCGAGCTTATCGAGCTTCTGTGCCGTGGTGAATCCGGGAGTCCCTTTTTCAACCAGAAACGCGGTGATCCCCCGGGGGCCGGCAGCCACGTCGGTCTTGGCGTAGACCACCAGTACGTCGGCATCCGGCCCGTTGGTGATCCACATCTTGGTGCCGTTGAACAGGTAGACGTCGCCTTCGCGATCGGCGCGCAGGCTCATGCCGACGACGTCGGAGCCGGCGCCGGACTCACTCATGGCGAGGGCGCCGACATGCTCGCCGCTGATCAGTTTCGGCAGGTATCTGTTTTTCTGCTCCGCGCTGCCGTTGCGGTAGATCTGATTGACGCACAGGTTGGAATGAGCTCCGTAGGAGAGAGCGACTGACGCCGAAGCGCGGCTGATCTCCTCCATGGCGACGACATGATCGAGATACGTCATCCCGGCACCACCATATTCTTCGCTGACGGTGATGCCGAGCAGGCCGAGATCTCCCATTTTCCGCCAGAGATCTGCCGGGAACAGGTTTTCGCGGTCGATGTCGGCCGCCCTGGGAGCGATCTCAGCAGCAGCAAAGTCCCTGACTGTTTCGCGTAAAAGTTTCGTGGTGTCGTCAAGGCCGTATTCGAGTCCGGGAATATGGATTGCTGTCATCTCGTCTCTCCTGCTATGGGTTCAGGTTCTGTCCGGATGAAAATGCAAGGCAGGTGCCAGACTTCGTGTGGCGTCCCTTTATTTTTGCGATTTGCTAACCTCTCGATTTGTAAGGGATTAACGGGGACCCTAGGAGATGCTTTGGAGCGCCCGGCGGAGGTGTCAACGGATGGAGACGACTGCCAGCTGACAGTTGTCTCCGTCCGTTAACCCAGGCGCTGGCGTGGCTGTCAGTCTCTGGTCAGTGCTGCGCTGATAACGACCCGTTGCACCTCGTTGGTCCCTTCGTAGATCTGGGTGATTTTGGCATCCCGCATCATCCGCTCAACCGGGAAGTCGCGGGTGTAGCCGTAACCGCCGAACACCTGGACCGCTTCGGTGGTGACCTTCATGGCGACATCCGAAGCGTAGAGTTTGGCCATTGCTGAATCCTTGCTGTAGGGGAGGCCGGCGCTCGCCTTGTAGGCCGCCTGATAGACCAGCAGCCGGGCGGCCTCGATCTCGGTCGCCATGTCGGCCAGCTTGAACTGTACCGCCTGGAAGGAACTGATCGGCTGGTTGAACTGTTTGCGCTCCTTGGCATAGTTCAAAGCAGCTTCGAACGCACCCTGGGCTATGCCGAGGGCCTGGGCGGCGATTCCGATCCGGCCACCGTCGAGCGTTTTCATCGCGATCTTGAATCCTTCACCCTCTTCGCCGAGGAGGTTCTCCGCCGGAATCCGGCAGTTTTCAAAAACCAGTTCCATGGTCGGTGACGAGCGGATGCCGAGCTTCTTCTCCTTTTTGCCGAAGCTGAAGCCGGCGGTGTCCTTTTCGACAATAAAGGCGCTGATGCCGTGATGTTTCTGGGCCTCCTTGTCGGTGCGGGCGAAGACGATATAGATCTCCGCGTCACCACCGTTGGTGCAGAAAATCTTGCTGCCGTTCAAAACCCAGTCTTCGCCGTCACGCACCGCGGTGGTCCTGGTGCCGCCGGCATCGGAGCCGGCCGAATTTTCGGTCAGTCCGAACGCGCCCATTTTGCTGCCTTCTGCCAGCGGTCTGAGAAACGTCTGCTTCTGCGCTTCAGTGCCGAACAGGAAGATCGGGTTGGCCCCAAGGGAGAGGTGGGCCGAGAGGGTGACGCCGGTCGAAGCACAAACCCGAGACAGCTCTTCAACGGCGATCGCATAGCTGATGTAATCGGCGTCGGCACCGCCATACTGTTCAGGAAAGACGATTCCGGTCAGTCCCAGTTCGCCGAGCTTGTCGTACATCGTTTGACGATCGAACCTCTCCGCTTCATCACGCTCCTCAATCCCGGGCGCGATTTCCGCCTCGGCAAAATCCCGAACCATCTGGCGCATCAATTTGTGTTCATCGGTCAGTTCGAAAATCATGAGTCCACTCCCTTGTTTAGAATTGTCATAAGATCATGAAAAGCTGCGCAGGATATCGCGGGCGATGATCAACCGCTGGATTTCGCTGGTCCCTTCGTAAATAGTGGTGATGCGCGCATCCCGGCCATAGCGTTCAATCGGGAAGTCACTGGTATAACCGTAACCGCCGAACATCTGCATCGCTTCGTAACAGGCGCGGTTGGCGGCTTCACTGGCGAACAGTTTGGCCATCGAGGCTTCTCTGCCAAAGCTGCGGCCCTGTTCTTTTTTGAACGCGGCGTTCATCAGCAGCAGTCGTGCGGCATCAAGCTCGGTGTAACTGTCGGCAATCTTCCACTGGATAGCCTGGAAATCGGCGATCTGCCGCTCGAACTGTTTTCGCTCCAGAGAATACCTGGTCGCTGCATCCATGGCTGCCAGGCCAACTCCCAGCGCGAGGGAGCCGATGCCGATGCGACCGCCGGCCAGTTCACCGACCGCGACGCGGAATCCGTCGTGCAGTTTTCCCAAAAGCGCATCCCCGGGAATCCGGCAATCCTGGAAAAGCAGTTCGTTGGTCGCTGATGCGTGCTGTCCAAGTTTTTTCTCTTTTTTGCCGATTATCAGCCCCGGGCTGTCCTGCTCCACCAGGAAACAGCTGATCCCTTTCCCTTTCGGAGCATTCCTGTCGGTGACCGCCCAGACGACAAAGACTCCGGCGTATGGCGCGCTGGTGATGAAAATCTTGCTGCCGTTGAGGACCCAGCAGTCGCCATCGAGGACCGCGCTTGTGGACATTCCGGCGGGATCCGAGCCGGCGCCGGTTTCGGTCAGGGCAAAGGCTCCGGCGAGGTATTCGCCGGAGCAGATTTTCGGGATATACCGCCGGCACTGGTCTGGGTTGCCGACCGCCTGAATGATTTCGCAGACCATGTTGTTGACCGACAGGGTCACGGCGGTTGAGGCACAGGCCCGGGCAATTTCGGTCAGGGCGACGGAAAAGGCGACAACTCCGGCTTCCGTCCCACCGTACTCTTCACGGACATTCAAGCCCATGAAGCCAAGCTCGGCCAGTTTCGCCAGATTGTCGAAGAAGGCCTGTTCGTTTTCCCCCTGATCGAGTGCGGCGGCAACGGGGAGCAGCTCTGTGGTGGCGAACTGGCGTGCCGTTTCCTGAATCAGTTTTTGTTCCTCGGTGAGATCTAGGTACATCCGATGCTCCTGAACGATGTAGCAGGAAACGCAGTCTGAGCGCTATTCTCCGCTAAAGTTTGCCGGGCGCTTTTCCAGAAACGCCAGCATCCCTTCCTTCTGCTCTTCGCTGGCGAAGCAGAGACCGAACAGTTCCGCTTCGTACTGGTTGGCCTTGTCAAGATCCATCTCCAGCCCGTTGCGGATCGCCTCTTTAGCCAGCTTGACCGCAAGCGGGCCCTTGCTGATGATTTTGGCCGCCATCGCCTTCGCCGCGTCAAGCAGCTCGGCCCGGGCAATGACCTTGTTGGCCAGGCCGAGCCTGTAGGCTTCGCCGGCATCGATCATGTCGCCGGTGAGGACCAGTTCCATCGCCAGCCCTTTTCCGACCAGTCGCGATAAGCGCTGGGTCCCGCCGAAGCCGGGGATCACGCCGAGATTGACTTCGGGCTGGCCGAAACGTGCGGTGTCCGCTACCAGGCGGATATCGCAGCCCAGTGCCAGCTCGCAGCCGCCACCGAGGGCGAAACCGTTGACCGCGGCGATGACCGGTTTGGGACAGGCTTCGATGCAGCGCATCACCTGGTGCCCCAGCTTGGCAAAGGTTCGGGCCTGCAGGGCTGACAATGGCTGCATTGCCGCAATATCGGCTCCTGCGACGAAGGCCTTTTCGCCACTGCCGGTGATGATGATCACCTGAACCGCATCATCTTCGGCAAAACTGCTGAAAGCGGTCTGGAGTTCACGCAGGGTTTGCTCATTCAGCGCATTGAGCGCCTTGGGACGGTTGATGGTCACGACGGCGATGCCATCGGCGATTTCGACCAGCAGGTTTTCAAGATTCATCATTTGCGCTCCTCGATCATGTAATTTCAGCCGCTAGAGTGACTTAGCTCGACATCAGGACCGGGACGGTCATCTGCTGCAGAAGGTGATATGCCAATGGCCCCAGCTGTGAGGCAACCATCCCCCCGCAGACCAGCAGATCAATCCCTTCCTCGGCTGCACGGTTGAGCAGCGCGTCGCCAAGGCTGATGTCGGAGATCAGGCGGTTCTCGAGCCTGGCCTCAACCCCGTGGAGTGACAGGTAGTGGCCGATCTTCTGCAGAGAGCGTTCGTTTTTCTTGCGTTCTTCTTCATTGCTGCAAAAGCTGATCAGCATGACCTCATCAGCCTGCATCATGAAGGGCATGGCATCGGCGACGGCCCGGGCTGACGCCCGCCCGGCCCTCCAGGCGATCATCACCCTGCTGCCGAGGGACTTGAAGTGGCCGGCAAACGGGATCGTGATAACCGGGTGACCTGACGCCAGGATGAGACGCTCGGGAAGGTCGCGGGGAGGCGGTGGCTGTTTGCCCGGTTGGCCGATGATGCACAGGTCGGCATAGGTCGACTGGTAGATGATCCGGCTGGTCAGCGGCTGAATCGCTTCCGCTTCATCCGCTTCGGCCCAGATGAATTTGACCCCCGCCTGGGTGGCCAGTTGAGCACAGTCGGCATGTGCCGCTTCCCGCTGCGGCTGTTCCGTCCCCTGCGAGAAGTAGGGGGACGCGGTTGAATAGAAGGCGGTGAGACACGCCTGTTGCCGCTGGGCCAGTTGAAGCGCCAGGTTGTAGCGCAGGGGACTGCGCGGGGTGTCATCCAGGTGGACCAGAATATTTTTCAGGATCATGCTTCTCTCCTTTGCGGTCGGCTCAATGGGTGTCTCATCGCCTGCAGGTGAAACCGAGCGAAGATGACGTGCACTATTGATAAGTGAAGAAACCGCGGCCGCTCTTCTTGCCCAGCCAGCCGGCCTTGACCATCTTGCGCAGCAGCGGGCAGGGGCGGTACTTGCTGTCCGCGAACCCGGCGTAGAGGACTTCCATGATCGCCAGGCAGGTATCGAGGCCGATAAAGTCAGCCAGGGTCAGCGGCCCCATCGGATGGTTCATCCCCAGTTTCATCACCGTGTCGATCGCTTCCGCTTCGGCCACCCCTTCGTAGACGCAGTAGATCGCCTCGTTGATCATCGGCATCAGCACCCGGTTGGAGATGAAGCCGGGATAATCGTTGACCTCGACGGGGGTTTTGCCCATCTGCTCTGCAAGTGCCTTGACCGTGGCGTAAGTCGCGTCACTTGTGGCGATGCCACGGATCACCTCGACCAGTTCCATCACCGGGACAGGATTCATGAAATGCATTCCGATGACCTGTTCCGGGCGTCTGGTCACGGCCGCGATTTCGGTAATCGGCAGCGAGGAGGTGTTGGTGGCGAGGATCGTGTCCGGTTTGGCGCATTCATCCAGGGCGCGGAAGATTTTCTCCTTGAGGGCCATATTCTCGGTCGCCGCCTCAACGATGAAGTCTGCCCCGGCGCCATCATCAAGGCTGGTTGAGGGGGTGAGCCGGGACAGGATTGCAGCTTTTTCAGCCTCGGTTATCCGCTCTTTCTCGATACTCTTCAGCAGCAGTTTGTCGATAAAGGCCAACCGTTTGTCGATCAACCCCTGGTCGATATCGTTGAGGACCACCTGCAGACCGGCCTGGGCCGCGACCTGGGCGATACCGCCCCCCATCTGGCCGGCGCCGATGACCATGATTCGTTGAATTGTCATTCCGTTCCTCCCTGACAGAAATATCAAGACTGACTACGTGCCCTTTGACGAGCACCTCTACAGTTTCTCAAACACCGCCGCAACCGCCTCGCCGCCGCCGATACAGAGGGTCGCCACTCCATAGCGACCACCGCTTTCCGCAAGGCCGTTGAGCAGTGTCGCGACCAGCCGGCCGCCGCTTGCGCCGACCGGGTGACCGATAGAGACCGCTCCGCCGTTGACATTGACCTTCTCACGATCGAGCTGCAGCCGGTTGATCGCCATCAGCGCCACCGCGGAGAACGCTTCGTTGATTTCAAAACGGTCGATCTGTCCAAGGGTCAGACCGGCCTTGGCGCAGGCCCGCTCGATGGCCCCGATCGGCGCAACCGGAAACTGGTCCGGGTGCAGACTGTTGGTGGCGTAGGCGACCATTCTGGCCTTCGGGACTAGATTGAACCGGTCGCAGGCGGTCTTGCCCGCCAGCAGGGCGAAGGCGGCGCCGTCGTTGATGGTTGAAGCGTTCCCTGCCGTCAAGGTGCCGTCCTTCCGGAAAACCGGCCGCAGCGCGGTAAACCGGGCGAAATCGACCCGCGAAGGTTCCTCGTCCTCTTCGATGATCGTCTCTCCCTTGCGGTCGGTTTTGATCACCGGGACGATTTCCCGGGTGAAGAAACCCCGTTCCGCAGCCTGCTGCGCTCTCGTGTAGGAGCTGAGCGCATACTCGTCCTGGGCTTCCCGCCCGATCTTCTGTTCCGCGATTGCGGCCTCCGTGACTTCGCCCATATGCCGCCCGCTGTAGGGATCGAGCAGCGCATCGTGGATCAGCAGGTCAACCGCCTGAGCGTTCCCCATGCGCATGCCGTAGCGTGCAGCCGGCAGGGCGTAGGGGGACAAGGACATGTTCTCCATGCCGCCGGCGACGGCCAGCTGGTCATCGCCGAGGCGGATCGCATCGGCTGCCAGCATCATGGCCTTGAGCCCGCTGCCACAGACCTTGTTGATGGTCATCGCCGCTACGCCATCGGGAACTCCGGCGCCGCGCATTGCCTGCCGGGCCGGGGCCTGACCACAGCCGGCGGCAAGGACCTGCCCGGCGATGAACTGATCGAGAGCGGCCGGGTCGAGCTCGTGTCGTTCAAGCAGCGCCCTGGTCACGGTCGCTGCCAGCTGCGGGGCAGGAACATCGGCGAGGGACCCGCCGAAACTGCCGAAAGGGGTGCGCAACGCATCGATGATAAAGACTTCGTTCATGTTCTGTCCTTTACTGAGAATTGGACCGGTCAGGCGGTGAGCTTCTCGGTCAGAATCGGTACCAGCTGCTTCAGGTCCGCGACAGCCAAGACATCGGCCACTTCGCCGATGGGTGCATCTTTGTCGGTGTTGATCGCGACAATGAATTCCGACTTCTTCATCCCCGCCAGGTGCTGGATTGCGCCGGAGATACCGCAGGCGACGTAGAGCTTGGGGCTGACCGTCTGGCCGGTGGTGCCGACCTGACGGCTGTGCTCGGCCCATTCGGCATCGACGACCGGGCGGCTGGCGCCGAATTCGCCTTTGAGCGCTTTGGCAAGTGCCGCGATCATCTCCAGGTTCTCGGGTTTGCCGATGCCACGTCCGGCGCTGACCACAACCTCGGCTTTAGACAGGTCGACCCCGGTCTCTTCTGCTGCCTCGTAACCTTGAAAGAGGATATCCCCCTCGCCATTGGCCGAGAGCCTGACCACCTCCGGGCTGCCCGTTTGGTCATCACCCGGGGTAAAAGCGCCGGCCTGCAGGGTCACCACGCAGATCTCGGTGCTCGGCTTGACCTGGCGCCGCAGCTTGGCATTGCAGGCGGGTACCAGCAGTTCCCCCTGCCTGATCTCTACCACTTCGGAGATCTGCGCAGCGTTCAGTGCGACCGCCAGTCGCGGGGCCAGATCCCAGCCATAACTGGAATGGGGCAGGACGATCATGTCGGGTTGCTCTTTGGCGACAACCTCCAGCACCAGCTGTTTGTGGACCGCCGGGTTGAACTCTCCTGCCTCGGCAGGATCGGCAAGATAGAGGGTGCCGTCGTAGGCGGGCAGGTCGCTGTCGCTGCCGACCAGCAGCATGGCGCTGTCGGCAGTCATCAGTTTGGCAAAACAGGTCAGTTCGGAGCTGCTGCCAAGCAGCTTGCCGTCGCGGGATTCTGCAATCAGGAGAAGTTTCATCATTGCCTCCTAGGCGAGCACAGTGGTTTTTTCTTTGAGGATCCGGATCAGCTGATCGGCGATAACGGCCGGCTCACCCTCGAGGATCAGACCGCTTCCCTTCTTCTCCGGCGGCGCCAGCTTGAGGGACTGGGTGCGCGATTCGGCCTGGACCAAATCACCGACCGGGATCGAAAGCAGCTCTTTTTTCTTTGCCTTCATGATGTTCGGCAGCGTGGGGTAGCGGGGCGTGTTGAGGCCAAGTTGACAGGTCACCAGGGCCGGGGCCTTGCAGCTGACCTTGCCCCTGGTCCCCCCTTCCAGCTCCCGCTTGCCGCTGATGGTGCCATTGTCGTAGGCAAACTCAACCAGGGTGGTGAGGGCCGGCAACCCGAGCAGCTCTGCGACCATCACTCCGACCTGGGCGCTGCCCCTGTCCTGCGACTGGAGACCGGTGAAGATCACGTCGAAGCCTTTGTCCCCGGCAAAACCGGCGATCAGCGAGGCGATCGCATAGGGGTCGCGCTGATAGCTCTGTTCGTCAAGGATATGCACGCCGCGGTCGCAGCCCATGGCCAGCGCTTTTTTCATCGTTTCCTTGACCTGCTCCCCTCCGATACAGAGTACCGTCAGGTCGGCATCACCGACCTGCTCCTTGAGCTGGATCGCCTGTTCGACGGAGTACTCGTCATATTCGTTCATTCTCCAGGCCAGATCAGCAGTCTCGAACCAGTCCCCGACCGCGTTGGCCTTGAATTTCGATTCCATATCGGGAACCTGTTTAATGCAGACCAGAATTTTCATCGATTACCTCCATGATTGAAAGTTCGCTGATTATAGCTAGAGCAAGGAGGATACCAACGGTAAAACCCTTATGAATAAAGACATTGCCTGGGTTGGCCGTGGCAACTTCCGTGACAGAGTCTCCAGATGTTTACAGCTGCTGTGTCTGTTTCTCTTCTGCTGGTCGTTCTCTAAGTCCGGTTAAGAGCAGGTTGAAATACTGCTCCGCTATCTCGTCGATGCTGAACGTGTCGTTGGTTTTGTACCAGCGGGTGACTCCGGCGCACATCTGGATGATCGCCCGGGCGAACAGTTTGACGTCGCTGACCTGCCAGTTGAGCCGGGCTTTACCATCAGCGATGATCTCTTCAAAGATCTGCTGATAGCGGTCTCGTTTGGCGATGATCCGCCGGTAGTTTTCGGTGTCGAGATTACGCAGCTCATCCTCGGTGATGTAGGTCTCGTCGGGGCCGAAGATGTGGTACTCGATGTGCAACCGGATCGCATGGCGCAACCGCGCGAGCGGACAGTCGAGCTCGGCGATGGTGGTTGAGAGCCGTTCGATCATGTCGTTCATGGTGTTGTCCATCAGCAGAAAGAGGATTTCCTGCTTGGAGCTGAAGTGGTGATAGATGCTTCCTCCCTGAACGCCGGCCCGCCTGGCGAGCTCGCGCAGGGTTGATGCCAGGTAGCCCTTCTCGCGGAACAGGCTGGCCGCCTCCTTGAGGATAATCTGTTTTCTCGAGCGACTGGTCACGGCGATCAGCTATCCATGGAAAATCTAACGTTTGTTAGGTTGAAGGGCCGGACAAATACCCCCACCTGAGGGTGGGCGGCGGTCTCCGGTCGAATGCGAACCCGAAGGGCATGGTTGTCGGCCTATGGCGATCGGTCCTGCTCGATGCGCCAGTAGGACCAGTATAACAATTAAAAAATCAGCATTTCCTTGCGGGCATAAATGACCGCAAAGAGCTTTGCCGGCTGGTCTCCGTGACAGGAGACAACGTGGGGCAGACTGGAGTCGTAATAGATCGAATCCCCCGGATTCAGGATGTCCGCATGGCCGGCAAGGCTGACCTCAACCTGACCCTCCAATACGAAAAGGATTTCTTCACCGACATGCTGGTTCGGTTCAGCTGGTGCTTCGCCTGGGTTCAGGGTGACCAGAAAAGGTTCCATCTGCCGGTTCTGTTTCTTGTAGCCGAGGGATTCATAGCTGTAATGACTGGCTTTGCCGGCGGTCGAATCGAAGCGCGAGACGCTGGTCCTGTCATCGTGCCTGACGATGCAGAAAGGGGAGTCGGCGCTGTCGCCGAAGAGTTCACCGACCGTGACGCGGAAGCTGTTGGCCAGCCTGACAAGCTGCCCCAGGGGCGGAGAGAGTGACTGGTCTTCAATCCCGCTGATGGTGGCCGTGCTCAGGCCGGTTTTTTCGGCAACATCTTCGATCGACATGCTGTTTTTGATGCGCAGCTTGTGTATTTTTTCGCCAATATTAAGTTTTGCGTCGGACATTGCTGACCTCCTGGTGGTTGTCTGATCGTCGAGACGAGCAACTTGCCGGTTACAGCGCCCTGCTCATATGCCGCCGAATCTGGGCGTCCGTTTTTCCAAAAAGGCGTTCACCGCCTCCATATGATCGTCCGTGTGGTGTGCCATCCCCTGGAAACAGGCGCATAGGTCGAGAAATTCCGCCAGTTCCGTTTTCTGTCCCAGCTTCAGCAGGCGTTTGCTCAAGCGCAGGGCCTGCGGAGGCTGTGCGGCGATCTGGTCCGCCAGCTTGCGCGCCTGCGGCATCAGCTCCCCGGCAGGGACCACATCGAGCAGCAGGCCGAGCTCCCTGGCCTCCGCGGCCCGAACCTTCCGCCCGGTGAAGATCAGTTCGGCGGCGCGTTGCGCTCCGACCAGCCGCGGCAGGAACCAGGCTCCGCCATCCCCCGGGATGATGCCCAGGTTGAGAAAGGTTTCGCCGAGCAGGGCCTGTTCCGATCCAAGGCGCAGGTCGCACATGCAGGCAAGGTCCATCCCGGCACCGATAGCCGGACCGTTGACCGCCGCAATGACCGGGATTTCCGTTTTCTGCATCGCCAGCGGCAGTTGCTGAATTCCCCGTCGGTACTGGTCCTGCACATCCAGGACCGAACCGCTGAACAACCCCTCGCGGTCCCGCATCTGTTTTACGTTCCCTCCGGCGGAGAACGCTGACCCCGCACCGGTCAGGATCAGGACTGAAACCTCAGGGGTCCGGTTGCACCAGTCGAGTACAGCCAGCAGGTCATCGACCAGCGCCGTGCCGGTCAGGGCGTTGCGCACGTCGTCGCGCAAAAAGGTCAGCTCGGCCACCCGTTCCCTTAGACTCAGGCCGGCATCTGTCAAGTTGGGCAGCTCAGGCATTGTTCGTTCCTTTTCCTCCGTCGCTTGGTTCCAGCTCCCGCAGCGGTTGCCGGGGACGGGGAGGGGTGTCGTCGACCCAGGCTGGGAAAAGCGTATCATAATTCGCAAATTTTGGCCGCTGCTGAAGCAGTTTTCTCTGACGGACATGCGGATGAACTGCAACCTCGGCATGTTCGAGGACCGCCTCCAGGCAGCAGTCGATTCCGCTGAACCGCTGCTGCCAGTCGGCCAGCGTTGCACCGGCAAACAGTTCGCTGAGTTCTGCGATCAGCTGTTCCTGGGGGAACGCTTCCTGCTGTCGTTCAATCCAGTCAGGGCGCTCCACAGTGATGCAGAACGTCTCCCAGAATTTTTTTTCGATGGCACCCAGGGCGACGAATCGCTCATCAGCCGTACGGTAAATCTGGTAGCAGGCCGCTCCTCCGGTCAGCAGATCGCGGCCGCGACCGAACTGCTGGCCGGGGCGGCTGGCTGCGGTCAGGGCGAAAGACTGCCAGGAGAGGGCCATTTCGAAGAGGCTGACGTCTATGAAGCAGCCCTGACCGGTTTTTCCCCGCCGCAGCAGGGCCGCGAGGATTGCCGTCGCCGCCTGCTTCCCGGCGGCGTAGTCACAGATCGGCGGGAAGGGGATGACCGGCGTTGCCGGTGTCCCGGTGAGACTGAGCATGCCGCTCATCGCAAGGTAAGTCAGGTCGTGCCCGGCGCGCTCGCGGCATGGGCCGGTCTGGCCGAAGCCGGAGAGGGCGCAGTGGATCAGTCGCGGATTCAACTGCCGCAGCCGCTCCCGGTCGAAACCGAGCCGTTTCATGACCCCCGGCCGGTATGATTCGAGCAGGATGTCCGCGTCACGCAGCAGCTCGGCCAGAACGTTCTGCCCCCTGTCCGTCTTCAGGTCGAGCCGCCGCAGCGTTTTGCCGGCGTTGACCTGCTTATACCAGGGTGACAGCCCATCCTCATCCTGCAGGATAAAGGTGCGCATCGGGTCACCCTGCGGCGGTTCAATTTTCAGCACCTCCGCTCCCAGGTCGGCGAGGACCTGGGTGGCGTAGGGGCCGGGCAGGTACTGGCTGAGATCGAGCACCTTGATGCCGGTCAGGGCTTCGGCAAGCATCAGTCCTCCAGGGTGAATTCCCAGGCGCACCAGAATTCGTCCGGATGTTCATCGGGCGGGCAGGCCAGGCAGTTGGTCTTGATGCGCGGATCGATGGTCCGGGCAAACTCACTGTATTCGACGATGCCGACCGACTTGCAGGGGAAATCGGGCAGCCCTTTCCGTTTGCGCGCCGACTGGACCCGGCAGTCGACCATGCGGAAGACCACCCGCTTGTCACTCATCTCAAGGCACTCCTGCAGGTTCAACCGGGCGTAGAGGCGGTGCTTGACGCATTCCACCAGGGCCGGAATGCCGCCCCCCGGTTCGATTCCGAGACGGGCCATGATCCGTTTCGCCTCGATGGCGGTGAACTTCTCCCAGGCGGCCCGGTCCGCATCGATTGCTGCATCCATGCCGTGACTGGCCTCCACCGCCTGAAACCAGAGACCGTCGTGGGCCAGCCAGTTCTTCGCATCGTCGATAATGATCTCGATCAGTTGCTCCTTGCTCAGGCTGTGGAGCAAGCGTATTCCTTCATCAAGCTGCGGTCGAACGGTTGTCTCGTTCATGTTATCTTCTCCGTAGTGATGTTGTGATAACCTGCTGTCTGCCATGTCCGGTTCACTCTTCGATCGGGCGCTGATCGTCGATCACCTTGCCATCGTTGGGCAGGCTGTTGGGCGGGACCAGCTCGATTTCGCCGCGCAGCTTGCAGATGTCACGCAGCGTATCCTTCAGCTTCTCCTCGATCTCCGTCCCGGTGGTTGACGATTCGCAGCGTAAAACCAGTCGGTCGAGGTCGTTTTCGCGGCTGACCACCAGGCGGGCGTTGCTGACTTCCGGATAGCGCTTGAGCAAGGTCGCAACCTGTGACGGGTGGATGAACAGGCCGCGTACCTTGGTGGTCTGATCGGCGCGGCCCATCCAGCCTCTGATGCGCAGGTTTGTCCGGCCGCATGAACTCTCTCCCGGCAGGATGGCCGAGAGGTCGCCGGTGGCAAAGCGGATCAGCGGATAGTCAGGATTCAGGCTGGTGACGACCAGTTCCCCGACATCTCCATCCGGCACCGGGTCTCCGGTGCCGGGTCGGACGATCTCGAGGATGATCCGTTCATCGACGATCATCCCTTCGCCGGCTGCCGATTCGTAGGCGATCAGGCCAAGATCGGCCGTGGCATAGCATTGCAGGCAGTCGATGCCGCGTTCCCTGAAGCCGTCGCGCAGCGCCGGTGGCAGATATTCACCACTGACCAGGGCTTTTTTCAGACTCGTCAGGTCGGCTCCCAGCTGGTCTCCCTTGTCGAGAATTATCTTCAGGAAAGAGGGGGTTCCGACATAGCCTGCCGGCTGGAGGTCGGCGATGGACGAAACCTGCAGTTCGGTGTTGCCGGTCCCGGCCGGGATCACTGTACAGCCGAGGGCGCTCGCCCCCGATTCGACCATCGCTCCGGCGGGAGTGAAGTGGTAGGAGAAGCAGTTGTGCAACAGCTCTCCGCGACGAAATCCGGCGGCAAAAAGAGCTCGGCCGAAACTCCAGAAATCACGTCGCGCAGTTCCCGGTTCGTAGATCGGGCCGGGGGAAACAAAGATGTGGGTCAGCTCCGGACCGCACAGCCCGGACAGCCCACCGAAGGGCAGGTTCTGCCGCTGCAAGGTGATGAGTTCGCTCTTGCGGGTCAAAGGCAGCTTGGCCAGCAGCTCGCGACTGTTGACCGGCCCGCTGACTTCCTTCAGCAGGTTTGCATAGGCAGGAGCCGTTGCTGACGCATGTTCAATCTGCACCGCCAATGCCTGCAGCTGCTCGAATTCGCGCTCTTTTCTGCTGCGGATCTCAAGACTGTCAAAATAGTCGTCGCGCATTGCAGCCCCCTCTCACATCCAGCGCTTGCGGCGCTTGTACGATTTGAGATTTTTAAACGATTTACGCTCCGAGTCCCCGCCCGCCAGGTAGAACTCCTTCATGTCCTCATTGTTGAGCAGCTCCTCTGCGGTGCCATCAAGCACGATCTTGCCGGACTCCATGACGTAGCCATAGGTGGCGCTGTGCAGTGCCATGTTTGCATTCTGCTCAACCAGCAGCATGGTGATCCCCTGCTCCTGGTTGATGTTGCGGATGATCTCGAAGACCTCCTTGACCAGCAGGGGCGAGAGCCCCATGGAAGGTTCGTCAAGCAGGATCATCTCCGGGCGCGCCATAATCGCCCGGCCGATGGCGAGCATCTGCTGTTCCCCCCCCGAGAGGTAACCGGCCATGCCGGTCCGCTCCTTCAGCCGCGGGAAGTAATGGAAGACCTTTTCGATATCGTCCTTGATCTTCTTGTCCCTGCGGGTGAATGCACCAAGCCGCAGGTTTTCGATGACCGTCATGTCCTCAATGATCCGGCGGCCTTCCATGACCTGGAAGATCCCTTTGCGGACGATTTCATCCGGGGCGCTGTTGGCAATGCTCTCGCCGTTGAACGTGATGCTGCCGCGGGAGACTTCACCATCCTCGGTTTTGAGCAGCCCGGAGATCGCCTTGAGGGTGGTGGACTTTCCGGCACCGTTGGGGCCGAGGAGGGTGATGAGTTCTCCTTTGGGGATATCGAGACTTATCCCGCGAAGGACCAGGATCACCTCGTCGTAGACCACCTCGATGTTGTTCACCGAGAGGATGATCTCCTTCTCTCCAGTATGCGCTGCTGGTGCGATGGTTGGTTCTACCATGGGAACGCTCCGATCTGTGGCTGGAAGGTTGTCAGCTCAATATTCCAGGTCCGGGGTCCTTCGGCAGACCACGCACCTGGAACATCGAACTGTGCGGGGGCGCGAACACCCCCGCACAGGGTCTCGGCTTTACCACCCGAGCCAATCGTCGCGCCGGGGCACGTTAACGGTTGACTGTGGGTTGAACTTGAAATCTCCGCCGTTGTAGCTGGTCGTGTAGACAGAGATCTCGGTCGTTCCGCGATGATCTTCGCTGGTCCAGGTCGAGGCTTTGCAGACTCCCTCGAGCCCGGCCGGAACATGCTCTTTCATCTGCTCCATGGCGTTCTTGATGTTCTCTCCGGTGATGCCACCCTGCTTGTCGGCCATCTCCATGGCGTCCTTCATGAAATAGACCGCGCAGACCCCGCGCATGTAGTGCAGGTTGCGATAGGTTTCACCGGAAGGATCTGACATCTTGGAGATCGCGCGTACGGTGGCCATCCCGGGAGCGGAATCGTTCCAGGACGGTGACCCAAGGGGTACGGCAACACCGTCTCCTGATTCCTGTGCCGCTTTGATCGAGTTTTCGTCCCAACCCCAGACATTTGCCAGGAATTGAGGTTTTGCGCCGACGGTACCGCAGGAGTTGAGAAGCGAGATGTTGGAGCCGGCGGTGTTGCCCATGTAGGCATAGTTGGCGCCGGAGTCCTTGAGGGTCAGGCACTGGGCCTTGGCATCGCCCGGTTTGAGGTCGTAGACAATCGGGTTGAGGACTTCAAAACCGAGTTCCTCGGCATAGGCGGCACAGGCTTCCTTGGGGGCGTTGGGGTAAGGATGGTTTGCGCCCATATGGATGAACTTGGGTGCCCCTTCGCCACCTTTCGCTTTCCAGTCTTCAGCAGCCCACTGGACCAGGCCGCGGCAGGTATCCGAGTAGGATGGGCCGTAGAAGAAGTTGTAGGGCGCAGGGGACTTGGTCCGGGGTGACTTCCCGGTCGGGTCGGTCAGGTGTCCCGAGTAGGAGGCGGAGTAGTAGGGGATCTTGTCCCTGGCAATGAACTGGACCAGCGCCTCGGTGTCAGCCGTGCCCCACCCCTGGATAGCGACCGGCTTGAGGTCCGAAACCCACCTTTTATAGGTGGCGATGGCCTGCGGCGCCTTGTAGGAGTAGTCAACCGTCTCGTATTTGAGTTGCTTGCCGTTCACCCCGCCGTTGCTGTTGATGTAGTTCATGGCGTCGGCGACACCGTTACCATAGGGGACCCCGACATCCGAGGTCGGACCGGTGTAGCAGGCCAGGTGCCCGACCGGGATAGTGTCAGCTGCGATTGTCGTGGTCGAAAAAGCCAATAGTGCCAGTAGAACGGTTGTCCATAATAGCGATTTGCGCATGACGTATTACCTCCTTTAGAGCGTTGACATGACCTCTCAGTCCGGTGGGGAGTCCCTCCCCGGGGTACAACACCTAAGCCCGGGCAACCGCTGCCCGGGCATCGATCGGATCAGTAGGAGAACGGGTAGAGCTTCCAGTAGTTCTTTATCATCTTCCAGCGATGGGAAAGTCCGTCCGGTTCAAAAATAAGAAACAGGATAATCGCCAGGCCGATTGCCATCTCCTTGATATAGGCCAGGGCCTGGGTCAGCGCAGAGTTGTCGCTGCCGACCAGGTGGACGCCGAATTCCATCACTTCCGGGAGCAGGACCATGAACACGGTCCCCAGCATGGAGCCCATCACCGAACCGAGGCCGCCGATGATCACCATCGCCAGGAACTGGATCGAGAGCATGATGGTAAACCCTTCGGCAGAGACGAAACCGAGGTAATGACCGAACAGGGCTCCACCGATGCCGGCATAGAATGAAGAAATGCCGAAGGAGAGGATCCGGTACTTGTTCAGGTTGATCCCCATGATTTCAGCGGATAGGTAATGGTCGCGAACCGCGACAAAGGCTCTGCCATCCCGGGTGCGCAGCAGGTTGGTGCCGGCCAGATACATGATCACCACATAGAAGAGGACCACGTAAAAATAGGATCGGTCGCTGTTCATCTGGTAGCCGAACAGGCTGAACGGATTGGCCATGGCGCCTGCCGACCCGCCGGTAAACCAGTCGGCACGGGCGAAGAAATCCTCAAGGATGTATTGAGATGCCAGTGTGGCGATCGCCAGATAGAGGCCTTTGATACGGCCGGCTGGGATGCCGACCAGCAGGCCGACGGCCATGGTCATCAGCCCGGCCAGCGGGATGCAGAAGAAAACCGGTATCCCTGTCGTGCTGTTGATCCAGGCCGAGGAGAAGGCCCCCAGGCCGAAGAACGCTGCATGCCCCAGCGAGATCTGACCGGTAAAGCCGACGACGATGTTCAATCCGAGAGCGGCGATTCCGTAATAGCCGATCTGGATCAGCAGGTTGAGCTGGTAGGCACTGCCGAACAGCGGCACCAGCATCAGCAGCAGGACCGATACGACCGCGACCCGTCGTGCCAGGGGGGTCGGGAAGATGGTGGTATCCTGCCGGTAGTTGGTGCGGAATTCTCCGCAGCGCATCCTTGAGTGGGCAGAGGCCATAGCTTAAATCCTCTCGATGTCTTTGGTGCCGAAAAGACCGTAGGGCTTGATCATCAGAATGATGACCAGGGCGTAAAAGGGCGCAATGTTGTACATGTTGCCGATATGCAGCCACTGGCTGTCGAAAAACTCGGCGAGATTCTCCAGCACGCCGATCGTCAGCCCGCCGACGATCGAGCCGATGATCGAGTCGAGTCCGCCGAGGATGACGACCGGGAACACCTTGATGCCGATGAATGAAAGGGCAGACGAGACCCCGTTGACCATGCCGATGACCACCCCGGCAAGAGCGGAGACGACCGCGGAAATTGCCCAGGCAGCGGCAAAGACATGTTTCACCGAGATCCCGAGGCTCTGGGCGATCTGCTGGTTGAAGGCGGTGGCGCGCATCGCCAGTCCGAAGCGCGAATGTTTGAAGAAGATATAGAAGCCGACCATGATGACCAGCGACACCACCATGCTCATGATATAGGCGGACTCGATCTGCAGCCCGGCAATGTTCACCGACTCCGTTTCAAAGACGGTCGGGAAGGCTTTGGTATAACCCCCGAAAATCCAGGCGATCAGTGCCTGGAAGAACATCGACAGGCCGATCGTCACCATGATCACCGAAATGATCGGTTCGCCGATCATCGGTCGCAGCACCAGGACCTGAAGCAGGATGCCGAAGACCAGCATGAAGGCCAGGGTGATCGGAAAGCCGAGGTAGAAGGGCAGCTCGAATTTGACCAGCAGCGCCCAGCAGGTCCAGGCGCCGATCAGCAGAAACTCGCCCTGGGCAAAATTGACGACCCTGGTCGATTTGTAAATCAGGACAAAGCACATGGCGACCACCCCGTAGAGGGTGCCGACGATCAGTCCGTTGACCACCAGCTGGGTCAGCAGTTCAAAGTTCATCTTTTGCCTCCTGTCAGATCGCCGACTGCAACGGTTCGGTCGCTGCAGCATCGCTGGGCTTGCCGGCCTGCAGATCGACAACCCTGACGTCGGTCTGGACCCGGGATTTGTTTCCGTCCTGGAAGGTGATGACCGTGTCGATGTGGACCAGTTCCTGGTCGGAATAGATCGCATCAATGATTTCTGCGTATTTCTCCTTGATCACCCCGCGGCGCACCTTGCGGGTTCGGGTCAGCTCACCGTCGTCGGCATCAAGTTGCTTGTAGAGCAGGAGAAATTTGCGGATCCGCTGGGCTTCGGGCAGAGTGGCGTTGACCTGCTCGACCTCTTTCTGGACGAGATCATAGATCTTCGGCTGGGCGGAAAGGTTGATGTAGTTGGTAAACGCCAATCCCCTCTGCTCTGCCCACTTGGCGACGATCTCGAAGCGGATGCAGATAATTGCGGCGAGGTAAGGACGTGCATCCCCCTGGACGACTGCCTCGGCAATGAAGGGGGAAAATTTGAGCTTGTTCTCGATGAACTGTGGAGAAAAACGTGATTTCGTTGAGGTCTCGGCGAGATCGGAGATTCGGTCGATGACCACCAGATGTCCGTTCTCGGGTTTGAAATAGCCGGCATCGCCGGTATGCATCCAGCCGTCGTCGAGGGCCTCGGCGGTCGCCTGCTCGTTCTTGAAATAGCCGAGGAACATCCCCCGCGATTTTGCGATAACTTCGCCGACCCCGTTGCTGTCCGGGTTGTCGATGCGTACTTCGGCGTTTTCGAAGGGAATTCCGACACTGTCGAAATCCACGTCGTCGGATTGATGAATGGTGTAGGCGCCACCCATTTCGGTCTGACCATAGAGCTGGCGCAACGGCACCCCCATGGCGAGAAAGAACTTGAATGTGTCGGGACCGAGGGCGGCGCCGCCGGTTGCCGCGGAGCGCAGGTAGGAGAACCCGAGCCGGTCCTTGAGTGCGCGAAACAGCAGCCAGTAGGCCAGCCTGGATTGTCCCTGGCCGTTTCTGGCAGCCTTTTCCGCCAGGTTCATGCCGATCTGGAACATCTTCTGCTTGAAGCGGGTGGCATCCATCATCTTGGCCTTGACTTCGGCTGCAACCGATTCCCAGACGCGCGGAGCGAGCAGGACGAAATTCGGACCTATCTCACGCAGGTCCTCCATCATGGTTTCCGGTTCCTCGACGAAATTGACAATCTGGCGGCTGATCAGCGCCTGAGACACCGCGTATACCTGTTCCATGATCCAGGGGAGTGGCAGAACCGAAACATAGTTGTCACTCGGCAGTTTGGGGTCGGCGTGCAGATAGGCAAGGCTGTGCTCGAGCATCGGCCCGGCTTGCAACATGGCCAGCTTCGGATTGGATGTCGTCCCGGAGGTCGGGCAGAGGATGGCGACGTCCTCCGGCTGGCCGGCGGCCAGCAGCTGTTCATAAAGCTGCGGCTGTTCCGCGTCGAGCTGTTCGCCGCGCTGCATCAGGTCGAGGTGGCTGATCAGGCGGGGGTCATCATACTTGCGCATGCCGCGGGGGTCACAATAGACAATATGTTCGACACAGGGGCACTGCTCGGTGATATCCAGAACCTTGTCGACCTGCTCCTCGTCCTCGGCGATGATTATCTTGGCACCGGCATAGTTGATCAGGTAGGCGACCTCTTCATTGAGCGAGTCCTGGTAGATGCCGAAGATCATCGCCCGCAGGGCATGGGCGGCGATTTCACTGGCCACCCATTCGGGACGGTTGTCGCCGATGATCCCGACGGCATCCTCGGCGCCGATCCCCAGGCAGTGCATGCCGAGGGCGAAGTTTTTCACCATCTTGCGATAGTCGGCCCAGCTGTAGGGATTCCAGATGCCGAATTCCTTTTCGCGCATGGCGATTTCGTCCGGCCAGTTTGCCGCGTTGTAGTCGAGCAGTTTCGGGAACGTGTTGTAGCGGGCAATGTCGGCATATTCAGCTTGCATCAGGCGACCTCCCCTGCGGTTGCTGACGTTGTGGACGGCAGGTCATCTTCTCCCAGGTATGCGGTCCTGACCCGCGGATTGGCCATGACTTCGGACGGCAGCCCCTCCGCGATCTTGCGGCCGAAGTCGAGCACCATGACCCGGTGGGAGATATCCATCACCACTCCCATGTCATGTTCGATCATGACCACCGTCATCCCCCATTCCTCGTTCAGGTCGATGACATAACGGGCCATATCTTCTTTTTCCTCAAGATTCATCCCTGCCATCGGTTCGTCCAGCAGGATCAGGTCGGGCCGCAGGGCAACCGCCCGGGCCAGCTCAACCCTTTTGCGCAGGCCGTAGGAGAGGGTTCCGGCAACCGCTTTGCGGATATGGGCGATCTCGAGGAAATCGATGATGTCCTCAACCTCGGCTCGGTGAGCCAGTTCTTCCTTTCGAGCACCGAGCAGCCAGTAGAGCGAACCGTTGAGGAAATTGTTTCTGAGCAGGTGGTGGCGACCGACCATGATGTTGTCGAGGACCGACATGTGATTGAACAGGGCCAGGTTCTGAAAGGTCCGGCCGATGCCGAGAGTGCAGCGGTCGTTGGGACGCAGGCCGATCATCTCCTGCTGTTGAAACTGGATAGACCCCTTGTTCGGTTGGTAACGACCGGAAATGCAGTTGAGCATCGAAGTTTTTCCGGCCCCGTTCGGTCCGATGATGGAAAAGATCTCTCCCTTTTTGACACTGAAGCTGACATCGGTGAGGGCATGAACGCCACCGAATGACAGCGAAATATCATTAACCTCCAGGAGCAAGGCGGGGTCGGGCATGGGCTGTCTCCTTTGCTTTCCTCGCAGTGAAACTGTGTGTTTTGGTTTGCTGCTTTATTGACTGCAAGGCTGATACCAAACAACGTTCTATTGGTCTTTATTTTGGAAAATCTTCCTAACGTCCTTAAACCAAAGAGGAAAATTAATTCATCCGCGTATTTCGTCAATCTGCTGAAGAGTGTGCTGGTGTCATCCCGGTTAACACAGATGTTACCGAAGGGTGATATCAGTTGAGATTAAACTTATGCAGCTTTTTATAGAGTCCCGGCCGGGAGATGCCGAGCAGGTTGGCTGCGCTCATTTTATTTCCTCCGGTCTTGTCAAGGGTTGCTTCAAGCAGGTGCTGTTCAAGCTCCTCCATTATTTCCTGAAGTGGCTTCTGGCCGATGCTGGAGAAAAGCTCCTTGGAGGGGGATGTCTGCAGGGAACAGTTTGCCTGAACGCCGAATTTCTGCCGGATATGCTGGGGCAGGTCGGCAGCATCGAGCAGCGGTCCGTTGGTCATGTTGAACGCGCTTTCCACGGCGTTACGCAGCTCGCGGATATTGCCGGGATAGTTATAGCCCTTGAGTATTTTCCAGGCTTCATCGGTAAGTCCTTGGATATTCAGATCGAATTCACCGTTGAAATTGTCGATCAGGTGTTTGGTGATAAAGTAGATGTCCTCGCGGCGATCACGCAGCGGGGGGATCTCCAGGGCAATAACGTTGAGCCGATAGTAGAGGTCCGTGCGGAACTTGCCTTCGGCAACCTGCTGTTCCAGGGTGACGTTGGTCGCTGCGATGACCCGGATGTCCAGTTTGCGGGTCTGGGTGCTGCCGAGGGGGGTGACCTCTTTTTCCTGCAGAACCCGAAGCATCTTGGCCTGCATGTGGGGTGGCATCTCGCTGATTTCATCGAGAAAAATGGTGCCGCTGTGGGCCTGTTCGAACTTCCCGGTCTGGCCGCCCTTGCGGGCTCCGGTGAAAGCCCCGTCAACATAGCCGAACAGCTCAGCTTCCATCAACTGTTCCGGGATGGCGGCACAGTTAACCCGCACGAATGGCGCGTGACGACGTTTGCTGGCGGCGTGGATGGCATGGGCGAACAGTTCCTTGCCGGTACCGCTTTCGCCGGTAAGGAGGACATTCGAGGGCCGCTGGGCGATGCGCAGCAGTTTGTCTTTCAGGTCCTTCATCACCGGACTCTGGCCGATGATGCTGTTGCAGTCGTACTTGAAGTGATTGCCGCTGTTCTGGGCCGGCTTCTTCCCTTTTTCCGGCAGGTTGATCAAGGCGTGAAACTTGTCCGTCAGCCGGGTCAGTTCGCGGATGTCATGAAACAGGATCTTGCCCAGCGCCCCGATCATAACCCCGTCTTTGAGGAGCGGGTAGCGGCTGACCACGGCATTATGTCCGTTGAGCCGGTGTGGCTCGGCCTCTTCCGGCTGGCCCGTTTCCATTACCACCGGCAGCCGCGAGGGGCTGGAGTTGGGATAGGCCTGGAGTACATGCCTGCCGATCATCTGGGTTGCGCGTATGCCGAGTGGGTCGGCGAATGACTGGTTGATCAGGGTGATGATTCCGTCAGGGTTGACCATGATCAGGCTGTCGTCATGGAAGAAACTGTGCTGCTTCAGGGTGCTGAGCAGGTCGGGCAAGTCTGGAGTGCGGGTCGTGCGCTGCTCCTCGCGGTAGACAGCGAGGAGCCCCCCGGTTCTTGAATTGTTCTGCTCCAGCGGAGAAAAATCGCAGAAGTGCTGCCGTCCATCGATCAGCAGCGGTTGTCCCTTGAAGCAGTAATTCTGCATGATCAGGGTCTGCAGATAGCCGAGTTTGAGCGGCTGGTTCAGTTTCTTGCCGAGCAGCTGTTCAGGGCGCAGCTTGAGCAGGCGATAGCTTTCCTCGTTGCAGCCGGTGATCCGGTATTCCTGGTCGAAACTGAGCAGCAGGCAGTCGTCGCTGTTGTTGATGCTGTCGAGGCAGAATCCTGCAGCTTTCATCTGTTCGCTGATCTTCATTGTTTCTCCCCACTGATGAGTCGTTCCCTGTGTTTAGCCCGGAAATATTCTCGATTGGAAAAAATAATAACACTGTTATATTGAAGCTGCAAACATTATGTTTGGCGGGCTTAAAACTGGGAACCCGGTTTCCGGCGCGGTCAAGTCCTCCTTGAACTGACTGGGAGGGTCAAGGTTGCTTATTTTAGGGCTTTTGGGCAGGCTGTTAACCGAAGTTTACACTGTGTCGCCGATACCTATCAGCTCGTGAGGTCAACGGCCGGCACGGTTGCCGCCTGCCGGACTTCTGCGGGCTGGCACAACAGTTGCTAAAACAATGTTATTTAAGCGTGCGGTGAAAGATTTCAGCTCAACTCTGCCTGTTTCCAGACGAGGAGATACTCATGCAGCCTGAGATTTATCAGATCAAGAACCCGATCCGTTTTGTCACGGCCACAAGCCTTTATGATGGTCATGATGTGTCGATCAATATCATGCGGCGGCTTATGCAGGATTCAGGCGCCGAGGTCGTGCATCTGGGGCATAACCGCTCGGTGCGTGAAATCATCGACGCAGCCATTCAGGAAGATGCCCAGGGGATCGCGGTCAGCTCCTACCAGGGGGGGCACATGGAGTTCTTCAAGTTCATGCACGATCTCCTTCAGGAAAAGGGGGCCGGGCATGTGAAGATTTTCGGCGGCGGCGGCGGGGTCATTTTGCCGGAGGAGATCCGCGAACTGGAAGCCTATGGCATCTGCAAGATCTTTTCTCCGGAGGATGGCCGGCGCATGGGCCTGCAGGGGATGATCAACTTCAAGCTGCAGCAGTGCGATTTTCCGCCACCGCAGAACATTGATGCTGACCTTGAAAGGCTTTCTCAGCGTGACGCGCAGGCGGTGGCGCGGCTGGTAACTGCCGCCGAGCAGACCGTGCAGGGCAAGGGTCAACTGCGGGCCGTTCAGGAGACGCTCGAAGGCATGGCACACCCGGTGCCGGTGCTGGGGATCACCGGCACCGGTGGCGCCGGGAAAAGCTCTTTGACTGACGAGCTGGTGCGGCGTTTCCTGCGTGACTTCGAGGACAAGACGGTCGCGATTCTCTCGGTTGACCCCACCCGCAAACGGACCGGCGGTGCCTTGCTCGGCGATCGCATCCGGATGAACGCCATAGACACTCCGCGGGTTTTCATGAGATCGCTGGCCACCCGCGATTCGCGCAGTGAGCTCTCCGCCGCGATCCGTGAAGCCCTCGATGTTCTCAAGGCGGCCGCTTATGACCTGATCATCGTCGAGACCAGCGGAATCGGCCAGGGGGATGCAGGAATCGTCGACATCTGCGATCTTTCGCTCTATGTGATGACCGGTGAGTTTGGAGCTCCGACCCAGCTGGAGAAGATCGACATGCTCGATTTCGCCGATCTGATCGCCCTGAACAAGATGGAGAAGCGCGGTTCCGAGGATGCCCTGCGCAATGTCCGCAAACAGTACCGGCGTAATCGCAAGCTGTTCGAGGCGGACGACGCCGATCTGCCGGTCTACGGGACAATCGCCAGCCAGTTTAACGATATCGGTGTGAATCGGCTGTACCGCTCCCTGATCGACAAGCTCAATGTGCAATGCCACCTCGGCTGGCAATCACGTCTGCACGTGGGTGAAGGGGAGAGCCTCGCGCAACTGATCATTCCCCCGGAGCAGGCCAGCTACCTGGCCGAGATCGCTCATACGGCGAGGGCATACCGCCGGCAGATCGATGAGCAGTCCCAGGCCGGTCGACAGTTGTTTCAGCTCAGGGGAAGTCAGCAGCTGCTGGCCGACAAATGTGACTGCCGGGTCGATGACCTTGAACTTCTGATCGAGACCGCAGAGGGGCGGTTGAGCGAGGAGAATCGTCTGCTGCTGGAGAAGTGGCCTGAGCTGAAAAAGGCCTATCGTGATGACGTGATGATCACCCGGGTGCGTGACAAGGAGATCCGCACCCAGCTCTTCACGACGACCATCTCCGGCACTCGCATCCCTAAGGTCTGCCTGCCTGATTATGCCGACTACGGTGAAATTATCCGCTGGTGTATGAAAGAGAACGCTCCGGGATTTTTCCCCTATACCGCGGGCCTGTTTCCCTTCAAGCGCACTGCCGAAGATCCCAAGCGCCAGTTTGCCGGTGAAGGGACCCCGGAACGGACCAATCGGCGCTTCCACTATCTGACCAAGGATGACGACGCCAAGCGGCTCTCGACCGCCTTCGACAGTGTGACCCTCTATGGTGAGGACCCGGACGAGCGTCCCGATATCTACGGCAAGGTTGGTATGAGCGGTGTATCGATCTGTACCCAGAACGATATGGACAAGCTGTTCGCCGGCTTCGATCTGTGCGATCCGCTGACCAGCGTTTCCCTGACGATCAACGGCCCCGCGCCGATGCTGCTGGCGATGTTCATGAACACCGCGATCCGCCAGCAACTGGACAGGTTCCGCCAGGAGCAGGGGCGCGAACCTTCTGCCGAAGAGCAGGAGGAGGTTAAACGTTGTACCCTGCAGACGGTGCGTGGCACGGTACAGGCCGACATCCTCAAGGAGGACCAGGGGCAGAACACCTGCATCTTTTCAACCGAGTTCGCATTGCGGGTGATGGGGGACATCCAGCAGTATTTCATCGATCAGCGGGTGCGGAACTATTACTCGGTGTCGATCAGCGGTTATCATATCGCCGAGGCGGGGGCCAACCCGATCAGTCAGCTGGCCTTCACCCTGTCCAACGGCTTCACCTTTGTCGAGTATTATCTGGCGCGGGGAATGCACATCGATGATTTTGCCGGCAACCTCTCCTTCTTTTTCAGCAATGGGCTCGATCCGGAATACTCGGTGATCGGGCGGGTCGCACGGAGAATCTGGGCCGTGGTGCTGCGAGACCGTTACGGTGCCAACCAGAAGAGCCAGATGCTTAAATACCACATCCAGACTTCGGGTCGTTCTCTTCACGCCCAGGAGATGGCCTTCAACGATATCCGCACAACCCTGCAGGCGCTGCTGGCGATCTACGACAACTGTAATTCGTTGCATACCAACGCCTACGATGAAGCGATCACCACCCCGACCGAGGAATCTGTCCGCCGGGCGATGGCAATCCAGATGATCATCAACAAGGAGTTCGGTCTGGCAAAAAACGAGAATCCACTGCAGGGGTCCTTTATTGTCGATGAGTTGACCGACCTGGTCGAAGAAGCCGTGCTGCACGAGTTTGAGCGGATCAGCCAGCGTGGCGGCGTGCTCGGAGCGATGGAGACCCAGTATCAGCGCAGCCGGATCCAGGACGAATCGATGCTCTATGAACACCGGAAGCACACCGGCGAGCTGCCGATTATCGGCGTCAATACCTATCTGAATCCGCGCGCCGACGAGGAGGGTTACGTCATTCCCGGCGAGCTTGCGCGTTCAACCGAAGAAGAAAAACGCCACCAGATCAACAACCTGAGAGCGTTTCATGCGCAACACGCCGCTGCCGCCCCCGGGGCTCTCATGCGCCTGCAGGGGGTTGCCGAAAGTGGCGGCAATCTGTTTGCCGAGCTGCTGGAAACGGTCAAGGTCGCGTCACTCGGGCAGATTACCGCGGCGCTCTACGAGGTCGGTGGCCAGTATCGCCGCAACATGTAGCCGGCTGTGTTTGTCGCAGGACCATAAAAACAGCGCCCCGGGCTTTTCGGCCGGGGCGCTGTTTTTGTTATCGGAATTGATGTAAAGGGGAAATGGTTCCGTTTCAGTTGTTATTTACGCCGTTCCCTCTCGGTCAGGCCGTCAACCAGCGAGAGCTGGTCGAGTTCAGGATCACCCGCCGGCAATCCCGGCTTCAGCCATGCCGTCAGGGTTTTGTGGCTGAGTCTCAGTTTCAGGCGTATTTCAGCCAGCGTGCAGCCCTCGGAGCTCATCCGCAGGGCTTGCTCCTTGCGCAGGCACACGCCGGGCTGGTAGCTGAATAGTGAGGGCATCTGCATTGCAGCAAGATAAGCTGGCTTGATGATTTCGTCCAGTAAAATATTTTCTGCTCAGCCCCTTGGATTTTATGTGTGGCGCGATATGGCAGCGAATGTCCGCCGTGCGGACAGAACTCTCGAGTAAAGGTCCCTATACCTTGGCAAAGGGGCTCGGGTTGCAGAGATTTTTTGCATATCTGGCGACGGCGTTACAGTTAAGGCAGATATGACCGGGGTCTTGCATCAGGTCTTTAAATTCCTCCTCCTTGCCCTCTCGCCTCAGTTGGCACAGGTGTTTCCAGTGTCCTGCGGGGTCTTTACACTCGGTCTTCTGGTGATCTGGCATATGGCCTCCGGAGTTGACAGTTGTCATTGCCGGAGATTATAGCATCTCCATGATCCCCAGTCAGGGGTGATTTCTTCTGCAGCAAGATTCCCTTCGCAACCGGGATTCCTTGATAGTATACTGTGGGCAATTTGAAATGAACCAGACGTTCTCAGGAAAGGAACTCAGTGATGAAAATCGCCATCTTAGGGATGGGCCAGAGCGGCAAGAAGACCTTGTTCACCCTGCTGACCGGGCGCCCCGTCCCGCCCAGCCGCAAACCTGACGAGGCGGTAGAGGGGATCGCCAGGATCCATGACAGTCGGGTTGACGCGCTGAGCAACCTGTACCAGCCGAAGAAAACCACGTATGCCGAAAACCAGTTCGTGCTCTGCCCCGATATTGCCGAGGGGAGCACCTCGCGTCAGTGGATGGACCCGGCGCGGCGCTGTGATCTGCTCTGCCTGCTGATCCGCGCCTTTGACTCTCCGGAGGTGTTTCACCCCGCAGGCTCGGTGGATCCTGAACGTGATCGGGCGATGATCGAGGCGGAACTGCTGCTGGCGGATATGCAGCTGGTGGAAACGCGCCTGCAACGGATTGCCAGAGAGAAAAAGGGTGGGCAGACCGCCGCCCAGTTGCTGGAAGAGAGTATCCTCAATCGGTTCAATGCTGCCCTCGAAGAAGAGAAGCCGCTGAGAACGGTGCACCTGGACCCTCACGAGGAACAGGCGGTCAAGAGTCTCGATCTGGTGACCAGGACCCCGGTTCTCTATGCCTACAATGTTTCCGAGGATGATATCGGCAAGGATTTCGGCCCTGATGTCTTCAGCATCTCGTGCGCGATCGAAAGCGAGATTGCCGCCATGGAAAGTGAGGACCGCGCGGAATTTATGGACGCCCTGGGAATTGCCCAGCCGAGCCTTGAGCGGATCAACGCGGCCCTGTATGACGCCCTGGGCCTGATGAGTTTCTACACCTCGGGCACGGATGAGTGCCGGGCCTGGACAATTCGCAAGGGGTCAAGCGCCCCGGTGGCCGGGGGCAAGATTCACAGTGACATCGAACGAGGCTTCATCCGGGTCGAGGTCATGAAGTTCGACGACCTGATGGCGGCGGGCTCCGAGCAGGCCGTCAAGCAGGCGGGCAAGATGCAGCTCAACGGCAAGGATTACCTCATCGAAGATGGTGACATCTGCCATTTCCTGTTCAATGTCTGAGATGTGTCCCGGAGAGGATACAACAAAGGGGCAGACGGAATTCCCGTCTGCCCCTTTGTTGACATTGTCCTGAAGACAGTTTAGCGCTTGGACGCCCGCTTGGCCGCCTTGAGCGGGTTGACACGGACATCATCGATCTTGATATCGACTTTGCGGTGGGTGGCGAAGTTGCATAATCCGTTGACCCATTTCGCGGCCGGATCGGGGTAGGCGGTGCAGACCTTGCCGATAGTCCCTTCGGCGATCCGATCGCAGCCCTCGCATTCTTCAACAACAACCTTGCAGGTGCCGTTTTCGGCACTGCAGCCAGCTTTTTTCCAGAAGGTACATTCGGTACCGGGGAGTACGGTTTGGCACTGCATCTTATAAGCCTCCTTGCGTGTGCTTGGTTCTAGATTCAGAACACGTACTAATATCTAATATCTGTTTACGAGTCAATGGTTATTTGGACACCAGCCAGATAAAAAACACCTGACTATCGCCAACCCAACGGTTCTTGGCCCCGGGGCCCTGTGAGCATGGAGGAAAAGTCATTCTAACGCCATTTGTCCGTGGTTTAGCGTCCGTGACAGGCTGCCTCAGTGGTAGAGAACATATGTTTTTATCCAGCCATTTTATACTGGGTTCTGAATCCGAAAAAATAACCGCTGATGCAGTTGAAAATTGACCAGTCGCAACAGTTTGGATAGGCTAGCGAGCTATGGGTGATAAACGACTGAAAAAACTGGCCGGTCTCGCCGGGCCGGAGTGGGAAGCGATCTGTGCCCGCTGCGGCCGCTGCTGTTACGAAAAAATCGATGACGGCGGGACGATTTACTATACCAGGGTGCCTTGCGATCAATTCGATCCGGGCACCCGCCTCTGCAGGGTGTACGGGCGCAGGAGCGAAGTCCGTCCCGACTGTGTACCGCTGACCCCGCAGGTGGTGGCCGCCGGATTTCTGCCGGCGGACTGCCCTTATGTCGCTGGAATCGAGGGGTATCGTGCACCACATTTGGAGGAAGAGGAGGAGCAATGACCCTGCCGGTCATCGCAGCAACATCC
Source organism: Desulfuromonadales bacterium (assembly GCA_032251255.1). Classification (GTDB taxonomy): domain Bacteria; phylum Desulfobacterota; class Desulfuromonadia; order Desulfuromonadales; family Geopsychrobacteraceae; genus BM509. The sequence continues at coordinate 31,142 of JAVVDY010000018.1, read as the reverse complement.
TTTATGCTCGGCTTGTCCGGGGCGATGATGCCGGGTCCGCTGCTGACCCTGACCATCAGTGAGTCCGCCCGGCGGGGGGTGCGTGCAGGCCCCCAACTGATCCTCGGCCATGCACTGGTCGAGGGACTGCTGGTGGCGCTGCTGCTGATCGGGCTCGCAGACCTGGTTCAGCGGCCGGAGATTTTCGGAGTGATTGCCATGATCGGCGGGGCAATGCTGTTCTGGATGGGGGGCGGCATGCTGCGCAGCCTGCCAACCCTTTCGCTTGATCTTGAACAACGCAAACCTGAGCAGGGGCTGTCGCCGGTCCTGGCCGGCGGGCTGATCAGTCTGGCCAACCCGTATTTCACACTCTGGTGGGCAACGATCGGTATCGGCTACCTGACCGTAACCAACGCTCAGGGCTGGGCTGGAGGACTCACCTTTTATCTCTTTCACATTCTTGCCGACCTGGCGTGGTATATTTTAATCGCCTACGCGGTGAGTCGGGGGCGGCATCTGCTGGCAGATCGACCCTATCGACTGCTGATCGGCGGCTGCGCCCTGTTTCTGATCGGCTTCGGTGGTTATTTCGGTTACCACGGCGTTGCGAAATTAATGGCACTCTAGACAGGGGACTGAATATGAACAGAATTAAATTCGGCACATCCGGCTGGCGGGGGATTCTCGGGGATGATTTCACTCTGGAGAATGTGCGGATAGTCACTCAGGCGATCGCAGATCATCTGCGCGCCGAGGGATTGGCCGACAACGGCCTGGTGGTCGGTTGTGACGCCCGCTTCATGGGGCGCGATTTTGCCCGCGAAACAGTCCGGGTCCTGGCCGGGGCCGGGATCAAGTCATTTCTCTGCGAGCGGGATACGCCGACCCCGGTCATTGCCCATGAACTGCTCAGGCGCAAGGCTTCCGGGGCGATCAACTTCACCGCCAGCCATAACCCCTATGACTACAACGGGATCAAGTTTTCTCCATCCTGGGGAGGTCCGGCCCTGCCTGAGACCACCGGGGATATCGAACGACGGGCCAATGCGCTGATGGGCGAAGTCTGCTACAAGGAGATGTTCCTGGACGAGGCGGAGAGAGCCGGGCTCTATGAACTCATCGATCCGCGTCCGGCCTATTTCGAGACCCTGCACAGGCTGATCGATTTTGCCGCGATCAAACGCTCTGCAATGAAGATCGCGGTCAATCCTCTCTACAGCTCCGGCCGCGGTTATCTCGATAGCCTGCTGGCAGGGGCCGGTATCGACATCGTCTGCATTAACGACCATCTTGATCCCTATTTCGGCGGCAGGCCTCCGGAACCGGCGGCCGCATATATCGCCGATTTTATCGAGCTGGTGCAATCCGATCCGCAGATCGGACTGGGCCTGGCGACTGACGGGGACGCTGACCGGTATGGTATTGTCGACGGGGATGGCAGCTATATTGAGCCGAATTATATCCTGGCGCTGCTGCTCGACTACATGATCCGCCGCAAGGGGCTGCGCGGGGATGCCTCACGCAGCGTGGCGACGTCTCATCTGATCGATGCGGTGGCGGCATACCATGGGGTCAAACTGCTGGAAACCCCGGTCGGATTCAAGTACATCGGCGAATATATCAGCGAAGACCGCATTCTGATCGGCGGCGAGGAGAGCGCAGGACTTTCGATTCGTGGTCATGTCCCGGAGAAGGACGGCATTCTGGCTTGTCTGCTGGTTGCGGAGATGGTCGCGGTGGAGGGACGCAGCCTCCGAGAACTGCTGGCCGACCTCTACCGGAGAGTCGGCGAGTTTCATACCCGACGGGTCAACCTGAAGCTGGCCTCCGGTCTGGAAGAATCTCTGCAGGAGAAACTGGAGAACCCCCCGGAAACCATCGGTGGTCGTCGGATCAGGGAGATCATCCGGATCGACGGCAGCAAGTACCTGTTCGACGATGGCAGCTGGATGCTGTTCCGCAAATCGGGGACCGAACCGGTGGTGCGCCTGTATGGTGAAGCGGGCAGTGCTGCGGAGCTTGACAGCTTGATGCTGGCGGGCGAACAGTTTATCCTCGGATGAATGGCGTAACGGGGTGGCGATAGGGTGAAAAATCTGCGCGCGATGCTGCAGGCGGCCCTGTACGACCGGATGATGCGCAGGACCGAGCGACTCTGCCTGACCCGGTGGCGCAGGGAGCTGCTGACCCCCCTGCGTGGTGAGGTGCTCGAGATCGGCTCCGGTACGGGCATCAACCTCGACTACTATCCTCCGCAATTGAGCCGCTTGGTCCTTTCTGAACCCGACCCGCACATGCGCCGCAAACTGGAGCAGCGGGTAGCCTCTTCGCCGGGGCGTCAGGTGGAAGTCCTCGGCGGCCATTCCGAACGGCTCGATCTGCCCGATTGCGGGTTTGATCACGTCGTCTCGACCCTGGTGCTCTGTTCGGTCGCAGATGTCGAGCAGACCCTGGCTGAGATCAAACGCGTGATGCGGCCGGGCGGGTCTCTGGTCCTGCTGGAACATGTCGGCGCGGATGATCCCGCCCTGCAGCGCCTGCAGACGCGCCTGGAACCTGCCTGGAAGTGGCTGGCTGGAAATTGTCATCTGACCCGGCCGACGGCCCAACTGCTGCAGCTCGCTGGTTTCAGGCTTGATCTGGAGCGGGTTGAGATGTCCGGCGCGCCGCGGTTTGTCCGCCCGGTGATCAAGGGGGTTGCCCTGCGGTCCTGAACGGATCGGGGCTGAAAGGGAGAGATGGATCGTTTAGCTGAGGTGTTGTCCTTCTGGTTCGGCAGCGCGACCGATGATGCGGCCGTCGCCGCTGAAAAAGGTTCCCTCTGGTTCGGGAAGAGCGACGCGACCGACCGGGAAATCGAAGTTCGCTTCGCTGACCTGGTCCGTCAGGCCGCCGATGGCCTCTTTGACGAGCAGCTTCACTCGGGGCAGGACCGCCTGGCGCTGATTCTCCTGCTCGATCAGTTCACCCGCAATATCTATCGGGGCAATCCGGAGTGCTTTGCCGGTGATCCTCTGGCCCTGCAGTTGGCCCTCGAGGGGCTCAGGGCAGGGGAGGACAAGCTGCTGCGGCCGATTGAGCGGGTCTTTTTCTATCTGCCGCTCGAGCACGCCGAGGACGAAGCGCTGCAGCAGCGCTCGGTAGAGCTGTTCAGGGAGTTGATGGAGTCCGTCCCGCAAAAATGGCGCAAAACCTTTGCCGGATTCCATGATTACGCCGTGCGTCATCGGGATATCATTGTCCGCTTCGGCCGTTTTCCGCATCGCAACGCGATACTGGGTCGTTCCTCGACAGCCGAGGAGAAGGAGTTCCTCCGGCAGCCCGGTTCTTCATTCTGATGGTTTTTTACCCGGGGCGATGATCCGTCAAGTTCTCCCGGAGGATCCAGGCTCCGGTCCGTTCAGGGACTAAAGGGATTGGTTCTCGCCGGCAGAGACAGAAACTCCTGTCTGCTCTCGTCTATCTTTTTGACGATATGGTCGATCGTCGCACGGACCCGGGACAGTTGTCGCGAATCGGGATTGACCTGCAGCCAGAACCCCCGCTCGATATAAAGGTCAGGCAGGATAGGTTCCAGTGACGGTTCGTTATGGGCCATGAAATAGGGCAGCACGCCGACACCGGCCCCCGAAGCTATGGCGTTCATCTGCCCCACCACGGTTGAGCTGCGGAATTTTGCGCTCTGCCCCGGGGCAAATTCACCGAGAAATTTCAAATTTTCATCGTATAAAAGGTCTTCGATATAGTCGATCAACGTATGTCCGGAAAGATCCTTCCTCTGCAAAATCGCTCCATGAGTCGCCAGATAGTTGTGCCCAGCAAACAGGCCCAGGCGGTAACTGGTCAGTTTCCTGGCAACGATGTTCCGTGATGTCGGTTTGGTGATGGTGATGAGAATGTCAACTTCCCGCTTGGTGAGGCTGTAATACATCGGTACGGCGATCAGTTCTATCTCGAGTTGCGGATGAGCCTCTTGAAATTCACCGAGGTGGGTTGCCAAAAAACAGTTGCCCAGACCGTCTGGAGCGCCGATTCGGATCGTTCCTGACAACTGGCTGTCTTTTCCGTGAATCTGCTCTACAAGATTCATGGTGGTCGTTTCAAGCTGCTCAGCATAAGGGAGCAATGCTTCGCCGGCAGCAGTAAGACGACAGCCCTTTTCCGTGCGCAGGAAAAGTTGGGTGTCGAGAGAGCCTTCCAGCGCCGATATCCTTCGGGAGACCGTGCTGTGCGTCACATGGAGTCGCTCGGCTGCCGCAACAAATGAATTGGCCCGGCATACCGCCAGGAAATAGCGCAGGTCGTCCCAGTTGTGATTCATTGTCTCCCCCTGATTCCAGCCCGTTGAATAGCTTACAGATAAAATATTCCGTCAACCACGGGCTGTGCATAATTGCACAGCCCGTGGTTGAAATTCAATGTATACTGATAATTATTGGCTACCTTAAGGTGATAAAGAAGTGACAGGTCAAAAAAACTTCTGACAGGAGGTGCCGCATGCACAGGGAAAAGTTCTCGGATCCAGCAGAAAAATATACGTCCATTGATTATGAACAGCTGCTTCAACAGGGCAAGTCTCTGCATAACCAGGCTGTCTGCGATGCCCTGATCGGTATGATAAACACGCTAAGGGCCGTTTTGCGAAAAGGTTCTGATTCCTCTCTTGGAGCACATCGGTTGAAACACAACTGATTCAATTCATTTCCCCCGGGGCACCGCCACGCCGGCGGAACCCCGGGGAATCCCTCACTGATATGCTGCTGGCAGGATACGCTTCGGAACCTTTCCAGGCGGATCTCGTGACGGTCAGCCGAGATCGAAGCGATCAAGGTTCATCACCTTGTCCCACGCTGCCACGAAGTCGCTCAGAAACTTCTCCTGTGAGTCTTCGCACGCGTAGACCTCGGCGAGGGCCCGCAGCCTGGAGTTCGAACCGAAGACAAGGTCTATGCGGGTGCCGGTCCACTTCGTTTCGCCCGTCACGCGGTCCCGTCCCTCGAACAGGTCAGCGTCTTTTGAAACGGGCTGCCAGGCTATCCCCATGTCGAGCAGGTTGACGAAGAAGTCATTGGTGAGGGTCTCCGGCCGCCTGGTGAAGACACCGTGCGGGGATTGGGCGAAGTTTGCGTTCAAGACCCGCAGGCCGCCAATCAGGACCGTCATCTCAGGGGCGGTCAGGGTGAGCAACTGCGCCCGATCAACCAGCAGTTCCTCTGCCGTTACGCTGTACCTGGCTTTCTGGTAGTTACGGAAGCCGTCTGCAGCCGGCTCAAGAACTGAGAAAGATTCTATGTCGGTCTGTTCCTGCGAGGCATCGCTACGACCCGGGGTGAAGGGGACGGCTATCGCTTGGCCGGCGGCCTTGGCGGCCTGCTCGATAGCTGCGCACCCGCCCAGCACGATCAGATCGGCCAGAGAAATCAGCTTCCCCCCCGACTGCACACTGTTGAACCCCTTTTGGATCCCTTCAAGGGTCTTCAATACCGTCGCGAGTTGCGCGGGCTGGTTAACTTCCCAGTCCTTCTGCGGGGAGAGACGGATTCGCGCGCCGTTGGCGCCACCGCGCATGTCAGAGCCTCGAAAGGTGGATGCCGATGCCCAGGCCGTCGTGACCAGCTGGGAGACAGAGAGTCCCGCAGCGAGGAGCTCGGTTTTAAGGGCGGCAATGTCCTGTTCGTCAATCAACGCATGTGTGACCTCGGGAACCGGATCCTGCCAGATCAGTTCTTCCGCGGGGACCTCCGGACCCAGGTAGCGGGAGCGGGGCCCCATGTCGCGGTGCGTCAGCTTGAACCAGGCGCGGGCGAAAGCATCGGCAAACTCATCGGGATTCGCCAGGTAGCGTCGTGCGATCGGCTCGTAAAGCGGGTCGTAGCGCAGGGAAAGGTCCGCCGTGGTCATCATCGGCCGGTGCTTTTTCGAAGGGTCGTGAGCGTCGGCCACCATGTCTTCTTCCTCCACATCCTTTGCCAGCCACTGATTCGCTCCTGCCGGGCTCTTGACCAGCTCCCACTCGTATTTGAACAGCACCTTCAGGTAGCCCATGTCCCATCTGATCGGGTTCGGCTTCCAGGCACCCTCGATACCGCTGCTGATGGTGTCGCCAGCTTTGCCACTACCGAAGCTGTTCTTCCAGCCTAGCCCCTGTTCCTTAAGCGGGGCCGCTTCGGGGTCAGGACCGACATGGGCGGCATCCCCGGCACCGTGGCACTTCCCGAAGGTGTGGCCGCCGGCGACGAGGGCGACAGTTTCTTCGTCGTTCATCGCCATGCGAGCGAAGGTCTCGCGCACATCGATGCCTGATGCGACCGGGTCAGGTTCGCCGTTCGGACCCTCCGGGTTGACATAGATCAAGCCCATCTGCACCGCGGCGAGGGGATTGTCGAGTTCCCGTTCGCCTTTATAGCGAGTGTCCCCCAGCCACTCGTCTTCGGACCCCCAGTAGATGTCCTCTTCCGGTTCCCATATGTCCACGCGTCCTCCGCCGAAGCCGAAGGTCTTGAAACCCATCGATTCCAGGGCGCAGTTGCCGGCGAGGATCATCAGGTCGGCCCAGGATATTTTCCGGCCGTACTTCTGCTTGATCGGCCACAGCAGGCGGCGCGCCTTGTCAAGGTTGACGTTGTCCGGCCAGCTGTTGAGGGGCGCGAACCGCTGGTTGCCGGTCCCCCCTCCGCCGCGGCCGTCGCCCATCCGGTAGGTGCCGGCACTGTGCCACGCCATGCGGATCATAAGCCCCCCATAGTGACCGTAGTCGGCTGGCCACCACTCCTGCGAGTCGGTCATCAGCGCATAGAGATCCTGCTTTATCGCATTGAGGTCAAGACTCTTGAACTCCTCCGCGTAGTTGAAGTCTTCATCCATCGGGTTGGACAGGGCAGAATGTTGGTGAAGAATATTCAGGTTCAGCTGGTTCGGCCACCAGTCGCGGTTCGAGGTGCCGCCGCCAGCGACCTGCCTGCTAGTCTTTCCTGTAACCGGGCACTTGCCTGCGTCATTCATAGAGTCGCCTCCTTTTGTTGTATGAACTTTCACTGCGCTCCCTGAATTATAACGAATCCGTTACATTTTACAGGGCGCATCGATGACGTTTCGTACCACAGGAAGGTTTGAAAATTTCTCATATCACTCTTCAAAGAGCTTTGAAGAAAAAAGCCACGTTAAAACAGTAGTATATGCTCTAGGCCTGGAAGTCTTATGGAAGGTTTAAGCTTAGGTGCGCCTGCCCCTGAAAATAGATTTCCAGGGAGCGGATTTAGCGGATGGGCCATTTGGGGAAGGTCTATTTGTGTTCAGATCGCTGGACCGGGGGGGGGCGGACAGAGAAAGGCCCCACCTCAATGCCTTTGGGCGGGGCCTTCCTCTGTGACTGTGATGCGGGGATTATCCTGAGACCTGGTCCTGCGGCATTGAGAGCAGAACGACCCGGATCTGGTTGCTGCCATCCAGGCTGGCCTCCTTCAGGGCCTGTTCGGCGGTCTCGATAAAGTCATTCATGGTGACCTGAGGTGCGTCCTGGTTGAAGGTTGTTCCGCCGGCGCTGATCGTGGTCTTGATCTCTTTCCCATCCACCAGGGTTGCCGTTTCGCGGATACTTTCGCGCAGGCGATCGGCAAAGATTTTAACTCCGGAGATGTCTGTTTCCGGGAGAAGCACCGCAAACTGGTGGCCGCTGTAGCGAGCGACAACATCGCAGGGCCGGGCCTGCTGCTCCACAATCCTGGCAACATTCATGATAACCAGGTCACTGTTGGCCACTCCGTATTTTTCACGCAGACGGGCGAAGTCGTCCAGGTCAAAAATGACCAGGGAAAACGGCGATGCGTACCTGAGCGAGCGCTCCAGTTCCTTGCGGATCATCTGTTGCAGGTAGCGGCGGTTATAAAGGCCGCTCAGTCCGTCGCGGTAAACAAGCTGGTGCAGGTTCTCCTTCGCTTCCCGGAGTTCGAGGGTCAGTTGCTCAACATGGCGCTGGGTATTGGCCAGTTCGGCCGAAAGCTGTTCAATTGTGATTTTCTCAGATTCTGTTGACAAGGAATCCTCCCAGATATCGGCAATGAATAGTATCGACACTTTCTAATGATAGCGGATTGTCGATTGTTAGTAAATTAAAACTGCGTCCTGCCGCTCCACAGGGGCAGAGCCTTCAGCGGGTTGCGTGGCGGCGCTGAAGTTCTTCCTCAAGAGCTTTTTTCTGTGTGGGGGGCTGCTGGCCTCCGGCTGCCAAACGATTCAGGCTGGCAAGGGGCAGCTTTGGCAGCCAGAGGGTGAACCAGATTTGCGGTGTCTGACGGTTTTTCAGGATGGCCTGTTGCAGGTTCGGCCGATCTTTCCAGCGCTGGTGACGCGCCACCATCGACAGGGTGGCGGCTGTCGCCTGTGGGCTGTTGACGAACTGGAAGATCGCCGCTTCGCTCAGCCGCGGGCTGTCCAGGCAGATGGCCACCAGGCGAGCATCTCCCTCCCGCAATATCTCAGCGACAATCGGCGCGGTCGCCCGGCGTGCCAGGGTCATTTTGTTCCCCAACGGGGTGGTCGGCAGGCGTCGGAGGATGGTTCTTTCAGCGGCGAGTTTCTGGTCCGGGGTGAGCCCCGGCAGAAAGCACAGATCTACAAGCTCAAACAGGCGTAACTGAGGTAACAGGCTGCGGAGCAGCACGGCAGGCAGGTTGGGGTTTTTGACCAGGGCCACAACGAGGCGATGGCTGAGTCTGTCTGCGCAGCGTTGATGGATGCTGCGCAGCAGGGGTTCCGGAAGATCTCGCCGTTTGAGCAGGGCCAGCAGGTGGTCTTCGGTGATTCGAGGGTTTTTCAGCAGGACCTGCAGAATTTCCCGATCCGGAGTGAGCAGCAGCTGAAACAACTCCTCCGCTGTGGCGGTCAATGCCTGTTGCAGGGTTCTGGCCCGGTCCGGTTGCAGTCGTGCCTCTCGGGGTTCCACGATGCGGGCTCTAGTTCATCAGGATCTTGTTCTTCAAAACCAGCATTTCGAACGCCATCGAGGACTTGCTGACCAGGCGCTGCAGTTCAGCCAGCTTATCCGAAATCGTATCAACACTGTCCTGGATATAGAGAATGCTGACCAACCGTCCCCTCAGCAGCAGCGGGACCAGAAGGACCGTTTCAGGTTTTACAGAACCGAACTGGTTCATCAACTGGAGGTTCTGTTTCGTTTCCGGGAGCGGTCCAAGGTAATAGCTTTTACTTTCGGCGACGGTCAACAGGACCGAGGGCTGATCGAGAGTGATATGAAATCGTTCAAATTCGGGGATAATCCGTGAATTGAGCATGCCCTGCCAGCCCATGGCTTCGTTCCCTTTGATCATCAAGATACCACCGGCAGTGAACTCATGGGCGAGGTAGTGGATCAGGCAGGTGGCTATGTCATCACGATCGTCCGCTCTGGTTAACTGTTCGCAGTAGGCGCTGAATTCGAGAGGGCCGGTCGAAAGTTCCTTCTCCGGTTCCGGCTCTTCCTCCGGCTCCAGCTCTTCCTCCGGCTCCAGCTCTTCCTCCGGCTCCAGCTCTTCCTCCGGCTCCAG
>JAVVDY010000018.1:0-21518 GCA_032251255.1 Desulfuromonadales bacterium | reverse complement strand
CTCTTCGAGTATTTCCTCACCTGCTAATATATCGAGAGTGTCCGGTTCCTCGGCAGCCGCTAGCGGGGCTGGGTCCTTGGTCTGGGTTTCGACGAGAGAGGCAAGATCGTGGTACTCTTCATCCGAGAGACCCCCGGAGAGAGAGTCTTCCCCCAGTTCCGGCCACTTTACGCTGTCCTGCATCTGCCCGTCATCTTCGAGGAGGATGTCTTCAATGTCGAGGATCTCATCCACGTCCTCAATCTCTCCGGCAGGCGCCTTGTCGACGACCTCTTCCTTGTAATCTTGAAGACCAAGCGGAGGGCTTGCCGCCGGCCCGACAGCATCTGCATCCGTTCTTTTTCGCGGGGCTCCAGACATCAGCTGACGGCCAAGGCTGATCAGCCTTGGTGAGAGTTTCCTCTGGTAGTACTTGTTCAGCGCCAGATACAAGCGAAGCTCTGGGACAACGACGGGCACAATCCGGTAGCCGAGGTTGAAGGCCAGATCATCGATGGCGCTCAGATCATTCGGGTTTGACATTGCCAGGAACAGGCGTTTGCCTTCCAGCTTGCAAGGAACAACTAGGTGCTTGAGGGCGAGCTGCCTGGGAACAAGTTCGATGATCTCTGCGGCAATGTTCATCATCAGTGACGGCTTGAAATAGGTCAGGCGAAGGGCGTCGCTCAACACCAGTCCGAGAGTATCTTCATCGATGGCTCCCAGTTCGATCAAGCCGGTACCGAGCCGACCACCGTAAAGGCATTGGATTTCCGTTGCCTCTTCCAGCTGTTCTTCCGTGATCAGATTTTTTTCGATGAGAATTTCACCCAGTCTCTTGGCCATATCGACTCCTGCTCCAGCTATTCCAAGACCATTGAATAATAATAAACGAATTCGCTTTTGTCAGCTGATATATAGCCGGCGTCCGTAAAGGAACAGGGGCTGCCACACCTTGTATGCAATCTGCCGGTCGTTAAATTCATCTGGTAATGCCGTAACGCTGGACAGGTCGGCTTCCCTGTCGGTATAAAGATCGAATCATAAGTCTAACAGAATGAATTCAGATACATTAACATTTTTGAACGCTTGCCGGTAGGTTTAAGGACAGATCTATGCAATTACGTGGTTTGCTGGGAATCATGGCCATTCTGCTGCTGGCCTGGCTGCTCAGTGAAAATCGCCGCAAAATTTCCTGGCGACCGGTGTGCGCAGGGGTCGCCCTGCAGTTTCTGCTTGCATTGCTGTTGCTGAAGGTTCCTTTTTTCAGAGCCATTTTTCTCTTTTTGAATCAGGCTGCGCAGGCGCTGGAGCAAGCGACGGTCGCTGGGACCAGCGTCGTCTTCGGTTTTCTTGGCGGGGCTTCGCTCCCTTATCAGGAGACGGTACCGGGCGCTTCATTTGTTCTCGCCTGTCGCTCTCTGCCGCTGGTCCTGGTCATCAGCGCGCTCTCTTCGCTCCTCTTCTACTGGCGGGTGCTCCCCTGGGTGGTGACACAGTTCGCCCGACTGCTGCAGAAGAGCCTGCGCATCGGCGGCGCGGTGGGAGTCGCTGCGGCGGCCAACATTTTCGTCGGCATGGTTGAAGCGCCACTCTGCATCCGGCCCTATCTCAGGCAGATGTCACGCAGTGAACTGTTTGCTCTGATGGTCTGCGGCATGAGCACCATCGCCGGGACCGTGCTGGTGTTGTATGCCACGATTCTCAACCCGACGCTTCCTGACGCACTGGGTCATATCCTGACGGCATCGCTGATGAGTGCTCCCGCGGCCGTTGCGGTCGCCCTGTTGATGGTTCCGCAGCTTGGCGATCCGACCGATGCCGCCGGCATCGAGCTGACTCGAGCGACCAGCAGTATGGATGCGATCACCCAGGGGACCCTGGACGGAGTCAAGTTGCTTCTCAACATCATTGCCATGCTGATTGTTCTGGTCGCCCTGGTCGCACTTTGCAACCAGTTCCTCGGCCTGTTCCCTGATATCGGCGGGGCGCCACTGACCCTGCAACGGATGTTCGGCTATCTTGTCTCGCCGCTGGTCTGGCTGATCGGTGTCCCCTGGCAGGAGTCCCAGGTCGCCGGCAGTCTGCTTGCCAGCAAGACCGTCCTCAATGAGTTTGTTGCCTACCTGGAATTGGCGGCCCTGCCGCCGGAGAGCCTCTCGCCCAGAAGCCGGCTGATCATGACCTATGCGATGTGCGGGTTTGCCAATTTCGGCAGTCTTGGCATCATGCTTGGCGGGTTGGGCACCATGGTCCCCGAACGCAGGGAAGAGCTCGTCTCGCTGGGCATGAAATCGATCCTCGCCGGGGTCATGGCGACCTGCATGACTGGAGCCATTGTCGGCTGCTTCTATTGAGCGACCTGCCGGTGGGCGGGATTCGTCCTGTTCCTGTTATAATGGGCGGAGCACAGTCGTCGCTGAATCACCTGTTGCCATTGGGAGAAATTATGCCTTTTGTTGAAGAACCCCTGCTGATCCTCGATGGTGCCTGTGGCACGACCCTGCAGGGGATGGATCTGTCTCCCTCCCTGTGGCAGGGCAGGGAGGGGTGTAACGAGTATCTTAACCTGTCCTCCCCCGAGTCGATCGTGCAACTGCACCGGAGCTTTGTCGAGGCCGGTGCGATGGTGCTGGAAACCAATACCTTCGGCGCTTCCAGCCTCGTGCTGGCCGAGTACGGGCTGCAGGACCGGGTTGCGGAGATCAATGCGGCGGCGGTCACCCATGCGCGCAGCGCTCTGCAAGGGGAGCCCAACCGTTACGTGGCCGGGTCGGTCGGGCCGACAACCAAGCTGCCGAGCCTGGGGCATGTCTCTGTGGACGAACTCGCCGCCTCCCTGCGTGAGCAGATGGAGGCCTTGCTGGAAGCCGGGGTCGACGCCCTGATCATCGAAACCTGCCAGGACCTGCTGCAGGTCAAGACGGCCCTGGTGGCCTGTTTCGATCTCCTCGGCGAGCGCCACCAGACCCTTCCGGTGATGGTCTCGGTGACCATCGAACAGCAGGGAACAATGCTTGTCGGAACTGATATCGCCGCGGTTGTGGCAACCCTTGATCCTTTCCCGATCTTCTCGCTGGGTCTTAATTGCGCGACCGGACCGACCGACATGGAGTCGCACATCCGCTATCTAAGTCGTAACTGGCGGGGGCGGATCTCCTGTGTGCCGAATCAGGGCCTGCCGCAGATTGTCGATGGGCAGACCCATTATCCGCTCCTCCCCGAGGAGTTTTCTGCTTTGATGAAGCGCTTTGTCGAAGAGTACGGAGTGAGCGTGGTGGGGGGGTGCTGCGGCAGCTCCCCTGGGCATATCCGCGCTCTGGTGTCGAACCTTCAGGGTGTCCAGCCGTTGTCAAGGGAGCTGTCGCTATGATAGGAGATCTGGCCAGCCTCTACCAGGCCATCGAGCTGAAGCAGGAGATCCCCCCGCTGCTGATTGGCGAGCGGGCCAACCCGAACGGGTCACGCAAGTTCCGCGATCTGTTGCTGGCGGATGATTTTGACGGCTGCCTGCAGGTGGGACTGGAGCAGGAGGCGCGAGGTGCCCAGGTGATCGACCTGTGTGCCGCCTATGCCGGCCGGGATGAAAAATCCGACCTGCCACGGCTAGTGGAAAAATTTGCCGGTTCCCTGAAAGCCGGGCTGATGATCGATTCGACCGATCCTGACTGTATCGAGGCCAGCCTCAAGCTCTATCCCGGCCGCTGTGTGATCAACTCGATCAATCTGGAGGATGGCGGGGCGAACCTGGACCGGGTCTGCCGGCTGGCACGTCGCTATGGAGCGGCGGTGGTGGCCCTGACCATTGATGAAAGCGGGATGGCGATGACTGCGGCCGCCAAGGTCGGGGTTGTTGAAAGAATCCTCCATCTGGCGGTCGAGCAGTACGGGTTGCGGCCGCAGGATCTGTTGTTCGACCCGCTGACCTTCACCATCGGTTCGGGTGATACGACCCTCTTCGATGCGGGGATCCAGACCCTCGAAGCTATCCGGGAGATCAAGCGCCGCTGGCCGGATGTTGCCACCCTGCTCGGCGTCAGTAACATCTCCTTCGGGCTGCAACCGGCGGTACGCAAAATCATCAATTCGGTTTTTCTCCATGAGGCGGTGGAGGCCGGGCTCGACGCCGCAATTGTCGATGCCGCCAAGGTGATGCCGCTGGCGCAGATCTCCGCCGAGGATCGCAATGTTTGCCTCGACCTGATATATGACCGGGAGCGCAGCGAAGAGGATACCCCGCTCATGCGGCTGATGGACCATTTCTCCGATCACCGGGGGGAGGCCGAAGAGGAGGCAGGGCGGGGGAACGCACCCGCCGAGGAGGAGATCCGGCGAAAACTGGTGACTGGGGACCGGGACGGGCTGGAAGATCTGTTGACGATTCTGCTGCAGCGCTACCCGGCCCTGGAGATCGTCAACCGGTTGCTGGTCCCGGCCATGCGCGAGGTTGGTGATCTGTTCGGGCGTGGTGAACTGCTGCTGCCGTTTGTGCTGCAGTCAGCCGAAGTCATGAAACGCAGCGTCGCCTTCCTCGAGGGTTTCATGGAGCGGGACGCGGAGAGCGGCCAGCAGACGCGAATTCTGCTGGCCACGGTACAGGGGGATGTCCACGATATCGGTAAAAACCTGGTGGATATTATCCTCACCAACAACGGTTACAAGGTTTATAACATCGGCATCAAAGTCCCCGCCGAGACGATCATTGCCAAGGCCCGCGAGCTCGAGGTTGACGTGATCGGCCTCAGCGGGCTTCTGGTCAAGTCGGCAATTATCATGCAGCAGTCGATGCCGCAGTACCAGGAAGCGGGACTCACCATGCCGATCCTTCTCGGGGGGGCCGCGCTGACAGGAAAGTTCGTGGCTGAGTCCTGCGTGCCGGGTTATACCGCGCCGGTCGTCTACTGTGCGGATGCTTTTGCCGGGCTCAGGGCCATCCGTGAATACGAGGAGGGCCGCCTGGCCAGCACCAGGGCCGATGCGGCAGCTCCTGTGCGCAACCGGCCCGGCCCCAAAGAGGCGCTGGACAACAGACATGCTGTGCCATCGGTCCCCTTTTTCGGCCGCAGGGTGGTCCGGGATATCGACCCGGAGCGGCTTTTCACCTACCTGAACCGACAGGCACTGATCCGCGGTCGCTGGGGTTATCGTCGCGCCAAACAGGGCAAGGAGGAGTACGCGCGGTTGCTCAGCGAGACGGTGGAGCCGCTCTACGCCCGGTTGAAAAAACGCCTGCTCGATGAACAGCTGCTGCAGCCGCAGGTCGTCTACGGCTATTTCCCTTGCCGCAGTGAAGGGGACAGCCTGCTGGTCAATGCGGATTCAGAGGTCTTCCGGTTTGACTTTCCGCGTCAGACGCTGGCGCCAAATCTCTGTATTGCTGATTATTTCAAGGGGGGAGAGACCGAACAGGATCTGGTCGGCTTCTTCGTCGTGACAATCGGTGAACAGCTGGCACAACTGACCGCGGAACTGTTCCGCGATGACCAGTATCATGATTATCTGATGGTTCACGGTCTCGGGGTCGAACTGACCGATGCCCTTGCGGAATACTGGCACCAGCAGATGCGGGCCGAAATGGGCTTCGCCGATCCGGAGGGGCAGGGCGAACGTGAGTATGTCACCCAGGAGTATCGGGGCTCGCGCTACGGCTTCGGATATCCCGCCTGTCCGGACCTGGAGGCCCACCGGCCTTTGTTTGCCATGCTGCGGCCGGAAGAGATCGGCGTCAGCCTGACCGAGACGCTGGAAATGGTCCCCGAAATGAGTACCTCGGCGATTGTCGCCCATCATCCCCAGGCAAAATATTTTGCCATCTGACAGGAGCGAAAATGCGCTATATCTGTACCTGCTGTGGCTATATCTATGACCCGGAAAAAGGCGATCCACTCAATGAGATCGCCGCCGGCACATCTTTCGAAGACTTGCCCGAGGCCTGGGTCTGTCCGCTCTGCTATGCGGAACAGGAGTCCTTCGATCCTCTCGATTAGGCTGCCGGACGCTATTCCTTGAAAATTGCCGCGCTGAAGATATAAATTTCGATGTCCGCTGCCTGCCAGGCATCGGCAGGCAGGCCCGCCTTGTGACAGGTCTGCTGGAGAAATGTCTTCCGGTCCCAGTGATGTTCGGTCGCCACCTGTGGTAACAGGACTCCCCGCCGCCCGCCTTTCTCCAGGTAAATGCCATGTTTTCCGACCTCTATCAGGTTGATGTCCTCTATCCGCCGCAGCGGGGAGAGGACGGAAATCTCCAGGCTGAAGTCCTCCAGTTCGGCCGGCGTCATCGGCAGGAAGCGCGGGTCGCAGGTGGCGGCCGCTTTCGCCATCTCCGCGACCTCTAGATAGAGCGGCCGGTTGCTGCTGAAGTTGCCGATGCAGCCGCGCAGTTTCCCTTGACGGGAGATGGTGACGAAACAGCCGCACCGCTGGTTGAGTGCCGGTGATGCAGGGGGGGCGTCAGGGGCGTCGCCGCCGCTGACCTGTGAACAGACGACCCGCCGGGCAATCCGCAGCAGGGTGGCCCCATCTTCGGCAGAAAGAGATACTGGCATCCGGTGGCTCCTTTCACCCTGACGACAGGGAGGAAGATAGACCGTTCTCAACTCGGTACAAATTGATATTTAATGATAAGCTCAGGGCATGGGCAAGGCAACCATTTTGGTATATGATTGTCTGGAGCTGAAACTCTTTAAACCCGACAACGCAGGAGGTTGTTTATGTTACGCAAACAGACCTGGAGACTGTTACTGCTGCTGGTGCTGGCTGTCGCTCTGACGGCCTGTGGAACCAAGGTGACGCGGATGGATGTGGAGGAGGGGAAGGATCTCTCCGGCCGCTGGAACGATACCGACAGCCGCATGGTCGCTGAGGAGATGGTCTCGGATTGCCTGGAGCGCCCCTGGCTCAATCAGTACAGCATGAAGACCGGTAAAATCCCGGATGTTATTGTCGGCCGGGTTGCGAACCGTTCCACCGAACATATCTCCACCGAGACCTTCATCAAGGACCTTGAACGTTCGCTGCTTAACTCGGGGCGGGTTGCTTTCGTGGCTTCTTCCACAGAGCGGGACGGGGTGCGTGAGGAGCGGGCCGATCAGGCCCAGCATGCCACTCAAGAGTCGGCCAAGGCGGCCGGTCGGGAAGCCGGCGCTGACTTCATGCTGATCGGTTCAATCAACTCGATTATTGATAGGGAGGGGAAGAGGCAGGTTGTGTATTACCAGGTTGACCTGGAGCTGATTGACATGGTTGATAACCGCAAGGTCTGGATCGGCAACAAGAAAATCAAGAAATTCGTCGAGCGTTCCAAACTCGGTTACTAACCGGAATCTGCTTTTATGTTTCTCTCTCTCCTCTCCCGCAGCATCAGGGCCGGGGTGCTGCTGGTCGTGATGTTGCTGCTGGGAGGCTGCATCGGCTACCGGGTGACCCTGGAGCAGGTCGACAGCCTGACCCGTAGCGGCCAGTATCAGCAGGCAGTTGCCGCGTTGGACAAGTCGGGCCTGGCGAAAGGAAAGAAAGACCGGTTGCTCTACCTGATGGAGAGAGGTCTGCTGCTGAATCTGGCTGGGGATTACCGGCAGAGCCACCGCTCATTGCAGGAGGCTGACGATCTGACTGAGGAGCTCGTCACCCGCAGCCTGTCTCGGGAAACTCTGAGTTTCGTCCTCAACGACAGTACAGTCGCCTACCGTGGCGAAGATTACGAATCCGCCTATCTGAACTACTACAAGGCGCTGAATTTTGTCGCTCTTGGCGATTATGAATCCGCTGCGGTTGAGGCGCGCAGGGTCGATGAGAAACTGACCTGGTACTTTGACCTTTATCAGGGCAAGAACAGTTATCGGGAGGACGCTTATTTGCGTCTGCTGACCGGCCTGCTGTATGAAGCGTATGGTGATTTTGACAATGCCCTGGTTGCCTATCGGCGCAGCCTGGCTGCCTATCGGCAGCAACGGGATCTCTACCGGGTGACGGTGCCGGAACTCCTCTGGCAGCGTCTGCTGCCTCTTTCCAAGCGGTTCGGGACAGCCGAAGAACACAGCGGCTATCTTCAGCAGGCCCCTGCCTCTTCCACCCCGCCGGTTGAAGGGGACGCCCTGCTGGTGGTTCTGATTGATCGTGGCCAGATTCCTCCCAAGCGGGAAGCAGGCGTCCTGCTGCCGACCACCCGCGGGCAACCGATCAAGATAGCCGTTCCGGTTCTTGCCCGCGAACGCCGTCCACAGGGACAGGTCAATATCCGCCTTGATGGTGCCAAGGCCGGACAGGTGGAGACGGTCGGCAATCTGGACGCTATCGCCCGGCGCAGCCTGGAGGATAAGCAGGGGCGGATTCTGGCCAAGGAGGCCGCCCGGGCGATCGCCAAGGAATCTCTGGTGCGCCAGTCGGAAAGTCAGCTTGGTTCCACGGCAGGCGCAATTGCCCGTATTGTGTCGATTCTGACCACCAATGCCGATCTGCGCTCCTGGCGATTGCTGCCCAGTCGCATCGAGATGGCCCTGCTGCCACTGCCGGCAGGGACTCATCAGGTCGAGATTGCTCTCGGAAGTCGTTCCGTGGCCCATCGGATTGATACGGGACGCGGGTCGGTGCATTTTCTCTATCAGCGGTTTTTCGATTGAGGTCGATTAAGCATGTCTGTTCGATTGAACTGTGATATCTGCCCAGCGAGGCGTGGATCCGTGAACTTCCTTATGAGCCTGCTGTGCCTGCTGCTGTTTGCCGGAGCCTGTTCCGCTCCGGTTCTGCCCAGGCTGGCGCAACCTGGCCCCGCACTTCCTGGCGATTCAGCTGCCGGGTCGCATGAGGTCGGCCAACGCAACTCTCGCTGGCTGATCCAGCAAATGGGCGGGGTCTATCCGGATGCTGATCTGGCGTCTTACGTCGACCGCGTCGGACAGTCTCTCGTTAGCGGGGGGGCACAGGCCGGGCTGAACTTCCATTTCAAGGTTCTCAATGATCTTGCGCCGAACTCGGCCTCCCTGCCGGGCGGCCTTGTTGCTATCAGCCGTGGCTTGCTGCTCAACTTGAAGTCCGAAGCCCAGTTGGCGGCAGTGCTCGGATTTGAAATCGGTCACATCAGGGCAGGTCATCACCTGCAGGCAGGAGAGCGGGATGCTGGCCACAGGGCGAGTCCCGAATTATCCGCCGGCAGCGAGTACGCCGAGCTTGCTCTCAGCCTCTTCTCGGTCGAGCAGCAACTGCTTGCAAAAAGCTATGATCTGGCCCAGGAAGTGGAAGCGGATCAGCTGACGGTAGATATGCTGGTCGCTTCCGGCTACCTGCCGGACGCTGTGCCCGAAGTCCTCGAAGGATATCTCCGCCAACAGGATAGTGCCGATGGCGACGGCGGCAGGCTGTTCCGTGCTCATCCGGTCTCCCCGGAACGGTTGGACAGGGTGCGCAGTTATATCGCGAAGTACTATCCGGTGCGGGTCTCAGGGGGCGGGGCTACCGACTTCAGCGCGCGGACTGAACCACTGCGACAATCCGCTGAGAGCTTCCGTCTTTACAATCAAGGCCGGCAATTGGAACGAAAAGGCCAGTTTGCCGAGGCGATTGCCACCTATCATCAGGCCCTGCAGGTTGCGCCGGAGGACGCCCTGATTCTGGCAGGGCTCGGCTTGGCCTATCTGCGTACAGAAGATATGGTTCCGGCGAGACGTTATCTGCTTAAGGCGGTGAACCTGCAGGGCGACTATGCAAAGTCAAGGCTGGGGCTCGGTTACCTCTATCTGCAGAAATGGCAATATGCTCAGGCGCTCAACCAGTTGGAAGAGAGCCTGCGGTTGCTGCCGACCGTGGAGGGAGCTTTTCTCCTCGGGGAAGCGCAGCAGAATATCGGTCAGCAGGACAAGGCCCGCGATCTCTACCGGATCGTCGCCAGCGTGGACCTGGAGGGCAAGTTGGGCCGACTTGCCGAGCAGCGGCTGACAGCCCTGGAAGGTGAATGATGGACTGGTCCGAACAGCTGTTGCGGGAGGAGGGCATTCGCTGGCAGGGTCGTCCCGCGCCCCGCTGCTACACCTTTCGCAACTGGAAGCCGGCTTCCCTCGGGCTGCTTCTGTTTCTGTTCTGCAGCTTCTGGCAGATGCTCGGGTTACAGCTGGTCGAGGACGGCCATCCCTGGTATCTGGCGCTGTTGCCGCTGCCCTTGGTGATCGGCTCTTTCCTGCTCGGCCCGGGACAGATACTGTGGTCCCGGTTTGCCTGGGAGGGTTTGTTTTATTGCCTGACCGAGCGTCGCCTGTTGATCCGCTCCGGGATCTGGCGGAGCAAGGTTCGCCAGGTAAGCCTGGATGAGATAGCGTCCTGGCAGCAGCGACGCCACGGTGAGCACCTCGCCAGTATCCGCCTGCTGCAGCGCAGAGGCACCTACACCATTCTGCACTGTGTTGAACAGCCGCAATACCTCATTGCTCACCTTGAACAAACGATCCCGTAGGATCCGTTCCGGGCGAATCCGTTTGACTTGATTTTTCCCCCGCGGTTAAGATGCGCGGAATTTTAAACCCCAGCCAGCAGAAGAAGCGTCATGCAGAAAAGTTTTTTCCTGGAAACCTTCGGGTGCCAGATGAACGTTGTTGATTCGGAGCGGATCGTCGATCTGCTCGGGCAGATCGGCTACCAGCGGGTAAATGAGCCGGATCACGCCGACCTGGTGCTGCTCAATACCTGTTCGGTGCGGGACAAGGCGGAGCGCAGGGTTTACGGTCACCTCGGCCGCTTCAAGCCGATCAAGGACCGCCGACCCGAACTGATCATCGGGGTCGGCGGCTGTGTCGCGCAGCAGGAAGGGGAGCGGATGCTGGAGAAGATTCCGTACCTCGACCTGGTGTTCGGGACCCACAATATTCACCGTCTGCCGGAACTTGTGCAGCAGGTCGAACGGCGTGACGGTCGAGGCAACGCTACCGACTTTCTCGATCGCGAAACCCGCCTCAACCTGTTTCCGCAACGCACCGCAGGCGACAGCGTCACGCGGTTCGTGACCATCATGCAGGGCTGCGACAACTTCTGTTCCTACTGCATCGTGCCCTACGTGCGCGGCCGGGAGATCAGTCGACCAAGCGATGAAATTCTTCAGGAAGTGCGCGACCTTGTTGCACAGGGAGTGCGGGAGATCACCCTGCTCGGACAGAATGTCAATTCCTACGGCCTCAAGGAAGAGGGTGAAGTCAGCTTCGCCGAACTGCTGCGCCGGGTTGATCGCATCGATGGGTTGGAACGGCTGCGCTTTACCACCTCGCATCCCAAGGACCTCTCCGACGAACTGATCGACTGCTTCGGGACCCTGGGTAAGCTGTGTCACCACATACATCTGCCCGTGCAGTGCGGTTCCGACCGGATCCTCGATGCCATGAATCGGGGCTATCACCGGTCGGACTACCTGGCCAAGGTCGAACGCCTGAAGCGTGTCTGCCCCGACATCCGTCTGACCACGGATGTGATCGTCGGGTTTCCCGGGGAGACGGAAGCCGATTTTGCTGAGACCCTCGATCTGGTTGCACAGGTCGGCTATGCCGATGCCTTCACTTTCCTCTATTCCAAACGGACCGGAACCGCGGCAGCGGAGTTCGAGGACGAGCTGCCGGCGACAGAGAAACAGAAACGCTTCGACCGGCTGCTTGAACTGCAGCAGAAAATCAGCGATGATATCTGGAGAGGGGATCTTGACCGTGTGTTGGAAGTGCTGGTCGAGGGTGAAAGCAAACAGGGGGACGGTCAGGTTTTCGGCCGGACCACCTGGAACCGGATTGTCAACTTCACCGGATCTGCCGATCTGATCGGACAGCTGGTCAAGGTCCGGATCACCAGGGTCTTCAGAAATTCAAATCTCGGTGAACTGGTCGAAGCCGATTCATAGCCGCAAAGGGGATATCCGATGATCGATCTGCATACCCATACCGTGTTCAGTGACGGAGAAGTGATTCCGGCTGAACTGATCCGTCGCGCCGCTGTTGCCGGCTACCGTGCTCTGGCCATCACCGATCATGCCGACCAGAGCAACCTGGAACTCCTGCTGTCGAATATGGTCGGGGTTGTTGATGAGCTGGGCAGGGCGAACAGCCTGGAGGTTTTGGTCGGGGTCGAACTGACCCACGTCCCTCCACAGATGATCGCTGAGTGTACCCGCAGAGCCAGAGACCTCGGCGCCCAGATCGTCGTCAGCCATGGCGAGTCAATCGTCGAGCCGGTGGCCGGCGGAACCAACCGGGCATCAATCGAGGCGGGGGTTGATATCCTTTCCCACCCGGGTCTGATCAGCGAAGAGGATGTGCGTTTGGCCGCGCAGAACGGCGTTGCTCTGGAGATCACCACCCGCAGGGGGCACAGCCTGACGAATGGTCACGTGGCCAGGCTGGCGCGAGAATATGGTGCCAGACTGGTGATCAATAATGATGCCCACGCTCCCGGAGACCTGATGTCCCTGGAGATGGCCTGCAAGGTTGCCCTGGGAGCCGGAATGAGCCATGACGAAGTGGCCAGGGCCCGGCAGAACTCTGCCGATATGGTTGCCAGACTGCGGGGCTGAGCTCCTCTCGAAAGCCCTTGATTCCTCTTTCAGAATGATTGGTGAACAATGAACAAGCGGGATTTCGCTTTTCTCAAGGAACTGGTGGAAACTCCCAGTCCATCAGGCTACGAGCAGCCCGCCCAGCGGGTCATCCGGCGGCAGCTGGAACCTGTGGCGGACAGGGTCGAAACCGATGTGATGGGCAACCTGATTGCCCGTCTGGATGGCAACGGCGGGCCGAAGGTGATGCTCGCCGGGCACTGTGACGAAATCGGCTTCATGGTCCAGTACGTCGATGACAATGGTTTTATCTTTTTCGGCGCCATCGGCGGAGTCGATCCGCACCTGTCTCCGGGGCAGCGGGTCGTGATTCACTCGGCCGGCGGCGCGGTCAACGGGGTGATCGGCAAGAAGGCCATCCACCTGATCGAGCCGAAAGATCGTGACACGGTCATCAAATTGAAAGAGCAGTTCATCGACATCGGCTGCAGCAGTCGTGACGAAGTGGAGCAGCTGGTGGCTATCGGCGATCCGGTCACTTTTGCTGTCGGGGTGGAGAGACTGCAGGGGGACCGGGTGACCTCGCGGGCGTTTGATGACAAGATGGGTGCATTCATCGTCACCCAGGTGTTCAGGCGTCTGCAGCAGTCGGCCAGGGTGGCTGCGACGGTTTATGCGGTCTCCACCGTTCAGGAGGAGATCGGTCTGCGCGGCGCCGCGACCAGCACCTATGGCGTCAAGCCGGACGTTGGCCTGGTGGTCGAAGTGACCCACGCGACCGACAGCCCCGGCGTCGAGCCGAACGGTATCGGACGGGTCGAGGTGGGCAAAGGTCCGGTGATTGCCCGCGGCGCAAACATGAACCCGGTTCTTTTTGACCTGATCATGCAGACTGCCCGGGAGGAGGATATTGCCGTGCAGGTCATCGGGGTTCCCCGCGCCACCGGCACCGACGCCAATGTCATGCAGCTGTCGCGGGGAGGGGTTGCCACTGCGCTGATCGGCATTCCTCTGCGTTACATGCATACCCCGGTTGAGGTGCTTTCGCTCTCCGATCTGGAACGTACCATCGAGCTGTTGACCGCCGTGGTCGAGCGGATCAGGGCAGAAGAGTCCTTTATTCCGCAGTAGGCGAATTTTTCTGAAACGGATCACGGACGGGCATGGAATTTTTCCATGCCCGTCCTTTTTTATCTGTCTGGCAGGGGTTTGTGCCGTCCGGGCGGGAAATAAAAAAGTCCAGCACGCGGAGGGGGGATGCATGCTGGACTTTAAGGGGTTTTTCTTTGTCCCCTCGCTTTTCATCATAGTATTTTCAGTCAGGTGGTCAAGATTTTTAAGGGGATCCGCTTTATCTTCTTTGTCTGTGTTGCCGAATATTTGGCTTCTGGTTTCTGCTTGGTTTTTTGACAGAATAGAGCGTGGCGGCTGCTTTCATGCGCTGTCCAAGGTAGGAATCGGTCACAGCAGCTTTCCCTGTGGACCTTGAACGTCACTGGGTCGCAGTGGCGGAAAGCATCGCAGGGCTTTCTGGATGATCGGTTTTCTTGGTATGATTTGAAGAATGGCGATCCCTTCGGTTCCTTCCCGCAGAGGCTGGCAGGATCCGGACGGATGAATATGATGAAAGGTTATTGTGCGCCGGGTTCAGCGCCAGGCTCATGCAGCAGACCATGGAGGCAGGGGTGCCACTGCAAAAACGTGATGAGATCCTGAACGTAATCGACATTCTTTCCAGACGTCATTTGCAGGGGAAGGTGCGGGCCATCCGGCTCGCTGTTATTTCCCTGCTGTCCGGTGGCCACCTGTTGCTGGAAGATCTCCCCGGTCTCGGTAAAACCAGCCTGGCGCTTGCTTTGTCGCGGGTTCTCGGCCTTTCCTTCGGCCGGATCCAGTGCACCAGCGACCTGCTCCCTTCTGACATAACCGGGCTGTCGATCTATGACCGCAATGAAAATTGTTTTCGCTTTGTCGAAGGACCGGTGTTTAACAATCTGGTGCTGGTCGATGAAATCAACCGGGCGACACCGAAAACCCAGAGCGCCCTGCTTGAAGCCATGGAGGAGCGCAGGGTGACCCTGGAAGGGGTCACTTACCGCCTCCCTGATCCATTCATGGTGATCGCAACCCAGAACCCGGTGGAGCAGGCGGGGACCTATCCGCTGCCCGATTCTCAACTTGACAGATTCCTGGCGACAACCGGGCTCGGTTATCCTCCAGCAGAACTGGAGCGCAAGATCATTCAGAGCGGCAGCGTGCGTGAAGAACTGGAACATATTGAGCCCTGCCTGACGACAGCTGATATTGAACAGGCGCGCCAGTCGGTTCGGCAAGACGTCTACCTGTCGGAAAAGATCGCCGGGTATATTCATGCGCTGGCGTACCGCAGCCGGGAGCACCCGCTGGTGACCGCCGGACTGTCAACCCGTGGTTGCCTGAGCCTGGCCGGTGCGGCGCGCGCCGCTGCCTATCTTGCCGGCCGCGATTATGTCGCTCCGGAGGATGTTCAGCAGTTCGCGGTCCAGGTCTGTTCTCACCGGATGATGCTCCGTCCGGAGAATGAATCCCTGCGGAAAGAGGAGGTCTTCCAATCACTGCTCAGCGAGGTTCCAGTTCCTTTGGCCTGAAACTGACCCGGGCTGGCCTGGTCTATATCGGCATGACTCTGCTGCTCGGATTTTCTGCGGTCAATACGGGGAATAACCTGCTTTATCTGCTGGTCGCTGCATTGCTCGGCTTTATGGCAATTTCCGGCTTGCTCGGTCAGCAGAACCTGAAAGGGGTGCGGGCAGAGATTGTCCTGCCGGAAGAAATTTATGCCGGGGTTCCAACCCTGGTCAGTGCCCGTATCTGGAACCGCCGTCGCTGGATGCCGGGATTTCTGCTGAGGTTGGAGCTGCCTGACGGCGGCGCCCTGTTTCCGGTTGTTGAGTCGGGGGGCGAACTTTCCCGCCCCTTGCCCCTGACGCCTGTACGCCGTGGATGGCAGGAGCTGCCACCTCTCCGGGTCAGCTCCTGCTTCCCGGTCGGTTTTTTTGTCCGTTCCCGCCAACTTCACGCTCAACCGGATGTTCTGGTCTTTCCTCCCCAGTTGCGCTGCTCTACAGCTCTTGCCTGCGGCGAATGGCAGGATGATGACAGCCCGGCCTTGCCCCGGTACGGCACCAGCGGAGAACTCCAGTCGATCGGTGACTATCAGGGTGTGGAATCCCCCAGGGATATTCACTGGAAACTTTCCGCCCGGCATGACAACCTGAAGGTCAAACGACTGGGCAACGAAGGGCGGAAGCCGCTTTGGCTCGATCCAGCACAAATCGCCGGTAAAGACCTGGAAGAGCGGCTGGGCCGTTGCTGTTATCTGGTCAACCATTTACTCGGTCAGCATCAGCCGGTGGGGTTGCGGCTGCCTGACAAGACCATAGCACCTGGTCTTGGTCCCTCCCATCGTCTCCGACTTCTCCGTGAGCTGGCGCTGCTATGATCAGTATTGACAGGGTTCTGAAGATCCTGGTTTATCTGGTGACTCTGGTCGGGGTGGCTCCATTGTATCTTTATCTTGAGCGCTCCACCCAGGTCATCCTTGCCATCGCCCTGATTGCAGGACTCATCCGTGATCGGCGCGGCACTTCTTTGCTCCCCCCGCTTGCGGCAACTCTACTGAGCTTCATCTTCTTTTTCCTCGCTGTAGTTCAGCTCAGCCGGGCGAACCTTGTCCTGCCAATTGTCAACCTGCTGGTATTGCTCCTGGCCGTAAGGCTGGTCAGTGAGAAGCAGGGACGGCAGATTCTGCAGATTTTTGTGCTGGCAACTTTTGCCCTGGCCGGGTCGACCCTCTTGACGCTGAGCCCGTTATTTTTCTTCTTTCTGATCGTTCTGGTGCTGCTGATCAGCGGCGGCCTGGTTCTGCTCAGTTTTTACGGGGCCGAACCGGGACTGATTCTGGATACTCGTCAATGGCTGTTGCTGTTGAAGGTGAACCTGCTGCTGCCGTTCGGTTCCCTTCTGCTGATGCTGTTTTTTTTTCTGATTCTCCCCCGAACCCAGCACCCCCTCTGGGACTTTCTCAACACGCCGGCTACGGCGAGTGTCGGATTCAGTGATCAGGTCCATCCCGGCTCTGTTGCCGGACTGGCCGAGGACAACCAGCTGGCGCTGCGGGTTGAAACGGAGCGCCTGGCCGCCGGTGATCTGTACTGGCGCGGGGTTGTCCTCAACCGACTGGAGGGCCAGGTCTGGAAACGGGACAATTCTCCCCCCCTGGAGCGGATCACTGCCGCCGGCGGACAACCGGTCATCCAGACCGTTTATCTCGAAGCGAAAACAGATCGCTTTCTGCCGCTGCTGGACCTTCCCATGGGGGTAAGCGGAATCAGCGTGATGTCCGGCGGAGACAGCACTTATCAGTCGCGACGTCCACTGAACAGGCAGATTACTTATCAGGTGCAATCATTTCCAGGAGGGTTCTCCGAACTGCAGAGAGCAGCCGGCAAGAGTTATTATCTGCAGGTCCCGGAGAATATCGCTCCTCGGGTTGAAGCTGTTGCCGCCAAAATCAGAGAGCTGCCTTCGAATCAGGAAAAAACAGCCGCGCTCGAAAAATATTTTCTCGATCAGCGCCTCTCATATGCCTCCGTTGGTCTGCAGCCAACGGAGAATCCGGTCGAAACCTTTCTGTTTGAATCGAAACAGGGCTACTGCGAATACTTTGCATCTTCGTTCGCCCTCCTTCTCCGGCTTGCCGGAGTCCCTGCCCGCCTGGTAGGTGGCTACCTTGGCGGGGAATATAATCAGCTTGGCGGATATTATCTGATCAGTGAGAATATGGCCCACGTGTGGGTGGAGGTTTTGGATGACTCCTCTCGCTGGCGACGGGTTGACCCCAGCCGTTTTGCGGTGAACGCGGCAGCCACCCTTGGTCAGCGCGGTAACAGCACTTTTTCTTCGTTGAGGGCACTGGCCGATGCGACCGATTATTACTGGACCCGACTGGTGATCAGTTATGACCTGTCGTCCCAGTTTCGACTGCTCCGTCAGGCGGACGAGCGGGTCAGGGCAGTGCGCATGGTTCGTGCCGGCGATCTGGTGATTCCTTTACTGGGAGTAGCCGGAGGTGCCGTGTTTTTTCTGCTGCTCTACCGGATTAAGCAGCGCCCGCACCGTGACCAGCGTCTGCTGAGTAGATATCTGCGAATCTTAAGGACACGGTTCAACGTCAACCTTGATGAAAGTGAGGGGCTCTTTACCCTGGCCGATAAGACAGGACATCCCCTGTGTCAAAACTTTGCCGCACGTTACGGCCGCGCGATCTACCGGGATCGGGCTCTCAAGCGGGAAGACTACCGGTACCTGCGCAACCTCCTCAGGCAGCTGAAAAAAACAGGACGGCAGTCGCGTGGATAACCCCCCGCGAATTTCCTGCGTTGGAAAAGAATCAGTGTGATGACAAGGGAGGGGGCGATAGCAGGTGTTGCCGGGAGGTCTGCTGGGAATGGGCGCAGGCTGGACGATGCCAAGGTCAGGCGTCTCCCGGCAGGCCGAATCGATGGAGGGTGGCTGCGGCAGGGCAGTAGGACCTGAGTCCGGTCGCCGTATTCTCATCTGCATACGACAGTGTTGAAATTGATTGAGATCTGTGGAACTATCAATCCGTCGCTTGTAATTTTGGGAGCGGCGTGAGAACCGGGCAGGATTCATTCATGATATCAGGAGATTTGCCATGCCATATGTTCAGGTGAATATTACCGAAGGTGCAACGGTTGAACAGAAAGCACAACTGGTCGAGGGGATTACCGATCTGCTCGTCAGGGTCCTGGGAAAAAATCCCGCCTCGACGCAGGTTGTGATCAAGGAGTCCGGGACAGAGAACTGGGGGATCGCGGGGAAAACTGTCAAGCAGTTAAGAGCCGAAGGCTCAACGAAAATTTCCTCTAAATAGCACTCGGTCATTGGAGGTTTGTGCCGTGTCGAACCCGGGAGAATTCCTGCAGGCCTGTGCAGAGGGGAAAGTCTGGCTGTACTGTGCCGGCTGTGAGCAGGTCAAGAACTTTAATGACGTCGAGCATGTTGACTGCATCGAAAATCCAGCCTGCTGGGATCCCGAACCCTGGTGGCACGACACCCGGGTTTTCAATTGCCCGGTGTGCCAAACTCAGCAGAAATCCAAGCTGGAATTGCAGGCGGGATAAATTAATCTTTTCCAGCCGCTGCCTGACAGGGCCGTTCATGTACTCATGGCGGCCCTGTTTCTGTTACGGGGTTGAGTGTTTCGGCTGGCGAAGGGAGCGTCCGGCCTTACTCCCTGCGAATGCTTTTTACGTTCAGTTTTGCTTTTCCTGTGATCAGCCGTGCGTTTTTTGAATAGGAGAGGTAAGACCAGGTCCAGGAAAACACCACGGACAGCCGGCTGCGAAAATCAACAAGTGGAATCAGGTGGACAAAGCCCCACAGCAGCCAGGCGGCCAGTCCACTGAAACTGCGTCCTTTTATTGACGCAACGGCCTTGTTGCGCCCGACTGTGGCCATGGTCCCCTTGTCATGGTAATGGAACGCGGGACGTGCTCCCCCGAGAGTGCCCATGCTGTTTTCGCGACGGATGAGTTCGGCCACAAACTTTCCCATCTGCAGGGCCGCCGGAGCGACTCCGGGAACGATCTGCCTAGTGCGCGGATCGACGGCGTGAGCCAGGTCGCCGATGACAAACACCTCAGGATGTCCGGGGATGGACAGGTCGGCTGAGACGACAACCCGGCCGCCTGGATCGAGTGCGACGCCCAGCTTTTCCGCGATCCGGCTGCCGCGAACTCCGGCTGCCCAGATGATGTTTTCGGCCGGCAGCTCTTCGTCGCCAAATGCGACAAACCCCTCGCTGAGGTTGGTGACGAAACTGTTAAGCCTGACCTCGACCCCCATCTCCTCGAGATCCTGTTGGGCCTTTCTGCCAAGCTGTGGCGGCATTGACCCGAGCAGACGATCGCTCCCTTCAACCAGGATGACCCGTGCCGTGGTCGTGTCGATATGACGAAAATCTCGCGGGATCGTCTCTGCGGCGATCTCTTTGAGGGCGCCGGCCATTTCCACCCCGGTCGGACCCCCACCCACCACGACGAAGGTCAGCTTGGCCCGACGTGATTCGTCGTCTGCTTCCCATTCCGCCGCTTCGTAGGCCAGCAGGACCCGTCTGCGGATCTCCAGGGCGTCATCGACCGTTTTCAGGCCGGGAGCCAATTGAGCCCACTCGTCGTGCCCGAAGTAGAAATCCTGTGCGCCGGTCGCGAGAACGAGATAATCGTAGGCCACCTGGTTGCCGGCAAAATGGGCGACCTGCCTGTCAAGGTCAATGTCGGTCATTTTGCCGAGACCGACCTTGACGTTCTGTTGATTACGCAGGATGTGCCGGATAGGCGAGGCGATATCGGCCGGCGAGAGAACGGCAGTTGCTACCTGGTAAAGCAGTGGCTGGAAAAGATGATAGTTCCGTTGATCCACCAGGATAATATTAACGGGACTGTTTGCCAGCGTCTTCGCACAGCTGATTCCGGCAAACCCGCCTCCGACGATCAGGATGTTCTTCTGTTGGTCCGCTGCAGTCGTCATGTCAGATGGCCCGTATCCCTTCCGTTGCACGGCAGCCTCACGTCCGGATGGATAAGCCGGGGAGCCTGCCTCTGCCGCGGACGATATGAAAAGCCCCGGTCATTATCGCCGGGGCTTTTCCGTGAACTGATCATCTTTTCAGTAACCCCCCATCCGGGGGAATTGTTCCGGTATCTAACCGGATTGATGAAATATTTGAGAATGTCAGATAACAGCTGAACAGCACGGTGGCTCAGAGACGGTCATGCTATCTTCCTCCTTTGCTGGAGAGGCTGTTGGTCGGCCGCCTCGCGGCTCATTTGCGGGAGCTCCATGCTCCCTCTCGAACTTGCTATAATCAAGAGTATAGCTGTTTCAGTGCCGTTTGTACAGTTTTGCCATCATTCCCCGGGTCCTTTCAGCGAGGATGAGGGTGCCCGCATGGCGGCTGATCTTCGGATTCTTTGCAGACATATGGAGCGTTATCCGCGACCCGGGGCGTAGAGCCATGCTGAACCAGCGCAAACTTTCCTCCTGGTTGGTGGAAGAAAACAAAATTTTCATAATAATGGAAAAATGCTTACCATTCTGGATAAAATATTGTATTAATAACACCCTGTTCCATGTTCATATTGATGGAGGTACCACTGAAGGTAGCCCTGGTGAGCAACGAAGCCGCCTAAGTTTGGCCATAAGAGCCTGCTGGCGGCTTTTTGTGTTTTGTCGTCGGCAATCGCCTGATAGTAGGTTTTTCATCACCATTCAATGAGGAGGTTACAAGATGAAAAGATGTATCAAGTCCCTGTTGTTTCTCTGTCTTGCTCTGCTGCTCGCCGTTCCGGCGTTTGCTGCGGACACCATCAAGATCGGCTTCAACATTCCGTTGACCGGCGACATCCCGGAAGTGGGCGAAGGTTCCAAAAACGCCGCTGAGATGTATCTCGCCGATATCAACGGCGCCGGCGGCCTCGAAGTCGGCGGCAAGAAGTACATGCTCGAGTTTATCTACATGGACAACGAGGCTAAGGCCGACTCGGCAGTCAACGCTGCCCTCAAACTGATCGAGCAGGAAGAGGTCGTGGCGATTATCGGCCCCAACTCCTCCAAGCAGGCCGTGCCTGGCGGCGGTACCGCCAATGAAAACCGCGTGCCGATGATCAGTCCCTGGTCGACCAACCCGAATACCACGCTGGACCGCCCCTGGGTTTTCCGCGCTGCGTTCCTCGACCCCTTCCAGGGGCCGGTAATCGCTGATTTTGCAGCCAAGAAGTTCGGTGCCAAGACCGCAGCTGTGCTCTTCGACGTCGCCAACGACTACTCTGTGGGCCTGGCGGAAGTCTTTAAGGCTGCCTGGGAAGCCAAAGGGCTCGGCCCGGTCGTCGCCTACGAGTCGAATGGTACCAAGGACCAGGATTTCTCCGCCCAGCTGACCACCATCATCGCCGCCAAGC
>JAVVDY010000017.1:0-72581 GCA_032251255.1 Desulfuromonadales bacterium | reverse complement strand
TTTCCCATGCAACATTATCTCCTAAAAATGTTGCACTTGGAAATTGAGCGCGCCGAGTGTTCCCGTATATCCCCCCACATTATATTCTGCTCTGATTGATCGCCAACCTTGATGTGACCCGGTAAGAATATCAATCATTTGCCCAACGCTATAGACAAGGGTTCCATCTACCAAACCAGTTGCAGCACGTGTGTTTGTCTGCCCAGAAGTTACATTAATATCCACAATTTCTGGAACCCATAATGGACAATCGGTCGCAGTTGTTTCAAGATTAGAAACATAGGCACTATCGTAATCATAAACCCAGATTTCATTTTGGCCTGAACGGTTTGAGCGATAAACAATTTTCTTACCATCTGGACTATAAGCACCTCCACCATCCTCCGCAGGATTATGGCTGACCTGGTAACTATAACCATTAGACAAGTCTAGAACCGTAATCTCTCCATTCCCGACAAAATCTCTTCGGTAGACAATTTTGGAACCATCGGGGCTAAAGTGCGGATGAAAAACCTCGTAAGTTGAATTGTACGTCAATTGACTCTGATTATTTCCATCAGCACCCATAAGCCAAAGATTAAAATAGCCATCTAACCCTTGTTTAACATAGGCAATTTGTGATCCGTCAGGGCTATAACTTGGGTGTAATTCAACCTCGGGATCACTTGTTAATTGGTTTTTATTACCACCCGCAGTGTCCATAACCCAGATATCTGAATTTCCACCTTCTTGCGAATCATAAATAATTTGCGATCCATCTGGGCTCCAATCTTGGCCATGCCTTACGGTATAGACACTTGATCCTACTGCTGGCCCAAAAGTTAATTGTGTTTGCCCTGTCCCATCTGCATTCATCGTCCAGATGTTGGGGCTTCCGTCCTCAGAAGACCGAAAAACAATTTTTGCACCGCTTGGGCTCCAGTGTGGCTGTGCCGGTGTATTGGCTACTGTTGTGAGCTGGGTCAGATTTGTGCCTTCAGCATCCATAACCCAAACCTCTGGAGTCCCTGATCTATTAGAAGCAAAGACTATTTTAGTTCCGTCTGGGCTAAACTGAGGACCTCCTGAACTTGAACCTTCCGGGCTATATGTCAAACGTGTTGCGTTTGAACCTGTAGCAGAGTTATCAGTGAAGGCATTATATTCAAAGACCCAGATGTCTGTATTTCCTGACTGTCCAGACATATAAGCAACTTTTCCTCCATCTGGACTCCAATCGTGTCCACCTCCTGCAGTAGAATCATAGGGGAATTCGATTAAATTGGAACCATCCGCATTCATCTCCCAGATTCTTCCCGTATCCCAGAAACTGATCTTGGTTCCATCATGATTAAAATGTGGGTGCCCTACGAAAGATCCCAAAAAAGTCAACTGAGTCTGATTGGAGCCATCTGCATTCATAGTCCAGATTTCTCTTGACCCAGACCGATCAGACCAGAAAACAATACGGCTACCATCATAGCTGAAATCTGGGTGCGCATCTTCCGCCAGATCATCGGTGAGTTGAATAGGGTTGGAACCATCAGCATTCATGATCCAGATGTCATGGTTTCCTGAACGCATCGTATCAAAAACGATTTTAGATCCATCTGGACTCCAATCCGGACCGTAGCTAGGTGGAGATTCTGGATCCAATCCGCTTTCATCATAAGTCAACTGATTAATGTTGCTACCGTCTGAATTCATAACCCATATATTTGTATCTCCAGACCGGTTTGATTTAAAAGCGACACGTGATCCATTAGGGCTGAAATGCGGCTGGAAATCTTTTTCAGCATGAGATGTTAGCTGAACTAAATTGCCTCCATCCGCATCAATTTTATAGATATCATCTGGGTATAAGTAAGAATATGGATCTAATGGGCGCAGGTTGGTGATGCCATAGCTTTCGCTATTATTGAAATATGTGCTGTACCGGTCCAATCGGATTTTTCCAAAAGATTCAGGCGGATTCAAGTGAGCAATAGCGGGAATTATTGTTAGTAAGTCTGCATAATCTGACTCTCGTTCGCCAGGTATATACATCAAATAATTCCAATAAAGTTGAACACCAGTTTGTCGAGCATTCCTCAACAGGCAGATGTTGCTCGGCCCAGTCCCTCCTTTGTCCATCAATTTCAGTACATGGCTGGAAAGTGATTCTATTCCTGCTTGTATCCGTGTGATACGTCCAGCCTCAAATTCCAATAAGTCCTGTTTCTTCAGATTAGATTTTACCTCCCAGAAAAATTCGATCGATTCAAAATCCTTGGTCATTTGCAAAATAGATTTTTTTACTTTTACAGGAAAGATATTGTCGGCAGCCTGGAATAGGCCTACGGGATACTTTTCGAAAATATCGCTTAATTCATGAGCGATCTGATCTACAGGTTTCGTGCGGTATTCGATATTATATCCATTCAGACCGCAGAATTTACAGGAGCGTTTAGCTCCATACCAGCACCCACGAGAGGTTTCAAAAATCAGCTTATTTGGCAACTCTGAATCTTTACCTACAGACATAATTGTAGAAAAATAGTCCTCAAAGTCAGGATTCTTAACATCTCGCATATCCCGTACCATCTGACACTCCACCACGCCATCCACATGCGCAGGAGGATCTTCTCCACAAATTATCGAGGCGCAAAAGCTCGGAAACACTAAGTCAGCCTCACCGCTAAAGACATAGTCAAAACAATTGCCGAACTTTTTCAACTCTGCACCCATTGGTGTTGCAGCGTTACCACCTCCGATGACGGTGATGATTTCCGGATTGGTTTTCTTAATTGAACGAGCTAAAGATGTAGAAGAAAGGTTTTGTTGAAACACACTTGAAAAACCAATAATAAGCGGCTTTTTGTTTAGCAGTTCTTGGACAACAGAGTCGACATACGGGGAAATTTGTTTAGAAATTGCCTCCAATTCATATTGGTGGACTATTTTATTATCAAAGGACCAGCATTCCTTCTTTCCGCCCAAGCAGTTCGTAAGAGTAGCATGAATATCATTGAACTTGTTGTCATCCGGAAAAGCGCTCTGGGTAAACAGGGCCTCTCCAACTAGATTTGAGGTAGCAGATAAAGCGATGCGTTCGTATAAATCGTGACCTATGATCTCGGCCAGTTTTATGTTGGCATAGTAAACTTCACAGTTAATACCAAAGCCCATGACGGCGGATTTCAGAATGCTTGGACCCAAAGCAGGACAAGAGATGGTATTGAAAGGGGGAACCACAATAATTACATCTGACATTTCATATCACTCCATTGATGCCCCCAATAGGTCAATAATCCCTGGAGAGCCCGAAGCAGAACACTTCACTCTGAATAGGTAACCTGGACTCATTTCCCCAAGATTAAGAAATCAATGGTCTACTTCACCAAATCCTGTAAAGGAACATGTATTGGCTTACTGACTCCACCTGTAGGCAGAGGATCGTTTCTAATTTTTTCAATCTGCTCTTTGATGATCATTAAATTGTCGTCAGAAACCTGAAAATCAAACGTCTCCAGTGCCTTGGCGGGATCATCAAAAAATAACTCTTTGAACTTTTCATCCTGGTTTAGACGTTGGATAAATCCTCTAACATCAGATTTATTCATTGGCTGTGCCTCCTTGAAGATGATGTGATTTTTTCAAGCTGCGCTTATGTTACATCCATGCTCATAATATAACGTGCCTTATATTGTGACAAACCACGACCGATTAATTATTTAATTACCATATCTTTACAGTCAACCAAAATAGTGGTTTTGGATGAGAAACAGGCGCTGCTAATAAGCGGAGGGGAAGGATGTGTTATCTATCTTATGCTTTGTCGCACATGGAGTATCACCAAGCGTATTAGTTGTTCTATATTGTCTCCTGCTTTGCCTAATAATAAATCGGATGCCTTTATCAGCAGAAAAAACTCCTTAGTTATGAGACGGCAATGCCTGTGAACAAAATCTTGTCTTGATTGGCTAAATTGACCACCCTTGACCTAATAACTTTGAATATAGTAATTACTTACTTGACAGATTAAATAATGGAAATCATAGGAGGCTGAACATGTCATTAGATACACTTATCGCTGGATTTAAAGTTTGGAGAAATATTCAAGTTGAGAATTCTGAACGCTTGTTAAAAAAACAAGCAGCCATCGGATGTGTTAAGGATGCAGTTCTCGCAACAAAGGCATATCTATATGATCGTGATAACGACGGAATCAACAGAGAAACAGAGCGATTATTATCTGAGCGATGGCAAAAGACGGCTTCAGCTATTCGTGAATATGACTTTGAGCTATACATAAGTTCAGAAATAAAGGCATTAGGCTGGGCTGACCCAAAAGAATGGACTAGAGCTGTAGGGAGAGAGCTTCCAATTAAACTAGATACTATTCTTGAACAATGTAGATTTTTGGAAGAAAACATAGGTAAAGATCAATATCGATATAAAGATCAATGGATCAGGAATAGACATAAATCATAGCGCAGACCTCTCGGCACCTTTTCTCGGTCTCTATTATTTACTGCATCTACAAAACAATAAGTCCTGTCGAGCCTGTCAGCAATAGTTGTCCAGATATTTGGAACATTTGAACTGATCCAGAGCGACAAGACCCTTCCTGAAGGTTTCAAAAAATCAAATTATTTAGCGATGATCTTATATTCCCTGCGCAAGAAGTCGTGAGTTTCGAAATATCCTTGTGGGCACTGAAGAGACTATAGAGCCTGACTTCAGATAGAGTATTACATGAGCGATGCGAACGGATCTGCTCGGGTTCGGACACAAGCACTATGCACCAAAAATCAAATGAGCTAGTTCCAGACAGGGTACTTTCGGAGGGGGTCTTTCTGGTACGTACGATTGGTTTGGGACCAAGATGTCGGAGGTTCGAATCCTCTCGCTCCGACCATAATAAATAAGCACTTAGCCGTCACCGGTTAGGTGCTTTTTTATTGATCCGGTCGGTGTTTCTACCTGATTTAGTCCGGTAATGCAAGATGAGTCTGATGTTTGGGATCGGGATAGCGGAGCTGCAAACCCTCTCGCTCCGGCCCTAAATAAATCACTTGGCCGGCACGGGCGAGCTGATTTTTGATGCGCCTCCGGTAAAAACCGTTGCGACCCGGGGATTAATCAGGTGATAGGAAAAGGAACTGTCAGTGAAGGGCTGTCCCTCCTTCAAAGAGCCTTCTGGTACATGCCTCCATCCATTTGACAATTTCGTAGGTATTGAATGGCTTCCTGATGAACCGGCATCCAAGTCGGAGAATCGTCGCCTGCTGTTCCGCTGTCAGTTTATTCCCCAGCAGAAGCTTGTTCCCGTCGGGAGCCTTGCACCCTCTCTTGCTCTGGAGAGCAAAGAGCTCCAGCCCCGTCATATTTCTCATCTCCATGTCCGCAATAATCACATCAGCGCAGGGAGACTCCCTCTGGCATTCACACAGGGAGTCTTTGAGCAGGGGACATTTGGACGGATCGGAGTATGAAACGACATCATGCCCGTTGAAGACGAACAATCCTTTAAATAGCTTAAGAATAACCGGATCATCCTCGAAAATCATCACTTTGGGTCTGTTGTCTTCTCTCACGGCCACCTCTCCAGAGAATGAACCCCGCACAGCTGAAAAAATAGCACAAAATCTGAGGATTTCACGTGCAGGGGCGTATTTCATCCCTTGCCTGTCGAGGTGGGTATTTAAAAAAGGGGGCACCATCCATTCCCTAGCCTGGGTTGGCGCTCTTTCCCGCGAGCTCCACCAAACACTCCGGTCAGGGCGTCCTTCAGCGACATGAGCAGCTGCAAAGATTTTACATATGAGCATTGAAGTGAGATAATGTTCTGTGCGGCCCTCCCAACCCTTGCCAAGCCTGCGACTTTCAGGCGCAAAGAGGGTCCAGGCAGGGATAACAACCCATCGCAGTGAGTTTAATGTGGACAGGCAGTACTTGCCGAAGAGTCTGGACAGATCACTCAGGAGAAGAGAATGAAGGCAGCAAGCGTTCTTTTGTTTTTAGCCATTTTCGTTGCCAGCGGCTGCTCGACCGTAAAGAAAAGTCACATGTACGAACCCGTACAGATAGATATAAACACGAAAATGTCCGCTGACATTGATGTTGATGTGACGAAAAAGCTATCCGGGATTGCGACGGCCCGCTACCTTTTTGGCTTCATCAAGGTATCCGGAAGCTCAACATATATGGATGGTTATGGCGGAAAAGGGAAAATCGGCAAAGTCAAATCTGCCGCAGCCTACAAGGCGATAAAAATGGGGGATGGCGACGTCCTGGTGTCGCCACAATACATTGTGACAACGCACACCAATTTTTTCCTTCAGACGATAAGAGCCGAAGTCACGGGCTTTGACGGAAAGATTACCGCGATAAGGAATTTACCGCCGCTGAAAGAAGACACGGACATCGATCAGTAAGCCCCGCAGGTGTTCTCACTCCTGGCGTGACCATAAGACAAAGGGCCCCGGCACAGGAAGGGGCCCTTTGCTTTGCCAGATGGCCGGTCCGCTAAAAAATCGAGGCCAGCCGTTCGAAGGATTTGCGCAATCGGGTGGAGAGCGCGAGGAACATCCCCTTGAGGAGCTTCGCTCCCAGGTCCGGATGCTCGTCCAGCAGACGGTCAAACTGATCACGTGAAAGCATCAGCAACGAGGTATCGGTCAGTGCGGTTGCGGTCACCGCGCGGGGCTCACCGCTCAGCAGGCAGAGTTCACCGACAATCGAACCCTGGCCGTAGATGCCGACAATCACGTGTTTGCCGGGGAACTCGGTCTCTTTTTTGATTTCGACCCGGCCGTCGACGACGAAGGCCGCTTTGTCGCTGGGATCCCCTTCGTTCCAGAGGACCTGACCGGCAGAGAGAAACCGGCATTGCAGGTACTCGGTGACGACCGCCGTCTCTTCCTTATTCAGGTAACGAAAGAACCGGTAGCTCTCTTTCAGCTGACTGCACTGGTCCGTCTCCATAGTGGTTACAGCTTCTCAGTGGCAGCGGCCTGCTCTGCCAGTTTGGTTTCGATCCGGGCAAACAGGCCCTCAAATCCCTCGCTGCTGACGATCTCACCATAACTGTCCCGATAATTTCTGACCAGGCTGACATTTTCGATCACCACATCGTAGATCTGCCACACCCCCTGTTCCTGAACCATTTTGTACTGAACGGGAATTTCCAGTTTATCGGAAACAAACTGGGTATCGACAATCGCCTTGTCATCCTTGATCCGCTCGTTAAGGTATTCGACCTTGCCTCCGGAATAATCCTCAATCCTGTTCAGATAGGTCATTTCCAGGATCTGCACAAACAGCCGGGAGAATCGTTCCCGTTGTTCAGGGGTGGCTTTTCTCCAGTGCATCCCGAGGGTTCGCTGCGACAGGGAGTGGATATTGAGGTGACTCTGGACCAGCCCGCTGACCTCTTTGCGCTTGGCGGCATAATCCAGCTCCGGACGGTTCAGAACGTCCAGCACCGAATTGACAATCTGCTCAATTTTCTGCGACGGCCCGACGGCCGCCCAGCCAAGGGAAGAGCTCGTAAAGAGCAACAGGGTTAACAGAACAAACAGGCGTTTCATACGACAAAACCTCATCGACATTAAATAGACAATTCTTCCTTCGCGTCAGGGGTCAAGTATATATCTATTTGTCGATGTTTGCCAAGCGGTGTTGTGCATAAGCGGCGCGGATGAACAGATAGGGATCCAGGGCGTCCCGCTTGATCCCTTCATAGGTGTCGGGATCGAGAGACAATCGGTTGATGGGTTCAAGTCCCTTGAGGCTATAGTACTCCCACTCTTTCATCCTGACATAGCGGGTCGGGTCGAGAAACTGATCCGCGACCATACCGACACCGTCCCTGACACTTGATGGTCCGAGCAGCGGCAGAAACAGATACCAGCCGCTTCCCACGCCGTAATAACCCAGGGTCTGACCAAAATCTTCCGATTTCTTCTTCCACCCCAGGCTGTATCCGGCCGGGTCGAACAGCCCGCCCCAGCCGATGGTGCTGTTGACCAGGAACCTCCCCAGCTCGGTCCCGGTGTCTCTGAACTTCATCTGCAGCAGGGCATTGGCCGCCCGAGCCGGCGTCGCCAGGTTGGAGAAGAAATTGCCGATCGACTTCCGCGCCGGGCGGGGAACCAGGCGAAACCCCCTGGCCACCGGTTTGAGGGCATAGAAATAGAGCTTGTCGTTGACCCAGAACATCCCCCGATTCCAGCCTTCGAGCGGATCGGAAATCAGCGGCTCGTTCTCTGCGGCCGAGTTTTCGCCGAAATCGTCGGCAAAGTCATCGTCAAACGCGGCATCGAAATCGTCTTTTACGACGGGGCCGCCCGAGGAGGAACGGGAAGGGCTCTCGGCAGCAATGATCTGCTGAGGGAGGACCCAGAGGGACAAACAGAAAAACAGAAACGGCAGGATACGCATCGGCTAATCTTTTTCGAAGATGTACTTGCTGACCAGCTCTTCCAGGCTGATAGCCGATTCGGTCTCTTCAATCTCTCCGCCGTCTTCGATCAGCTCATCCATCCCGCCGGGGGAAATCTTGATAAACTTGTCGCCGATGATCCCCGAAGTCCGCACTGATGCGATGCTGTCCTCCTGCAGGGCAATCCCTTCGTTGATCTCCATACCGACAACCGCCTGATAGTAGTTCTCCTGGTCAAGCCTGATCGACACCACCTTGCCGACATGGACTCCGGAGATTTCGACGACCGCTCCCACTTTCAAACCGGAAATCGAATCGAAGCGCGCCTCGACGGAGTAGGTATCAGCGGCAAACAGGCCGACGTCACCCAGCCGAACCGACAGCCAGGCAAAGCACAGAAAGCCGACCACCATGAAGATGCCGACAGCTACTTCCACATTAAGTCTTTTCATAACGGAGCAGTTTCCTCCTTCTCGCTGGAATAGATCGGGCCCATGGTGGTCTCGACGAAATGGCGGATCAGCGGATTGTCCGAACGCTGAAACTCTTCAGGTGAGATCGAGCTCTGGATTACGCCTTCAGCCAGCAGGGCCACCCGGTCTGAAAGCTTGAATATTTTCGGCACGTCATGGCTGACGATCACCGCCGTATAGCGCAAGCGGGCCTGGGTATCGTGGAACAGCCGATAGATTTCGTTGCTTTTCAGCACATCGAGACCGGTGGTCGGCTCGTCAAAGAAAACGATCTTGGGGTCGAGAACCAGCGCCCGGGCCAGGCCCACCCGCTTCTGCATGCCGCCGGAGATCTGCGCCGGAAATTTTTCGTGGACCCCGTGCAGGTCCATCATTTCCAGTTTCTCCTCAACATTGGCGCGGATCTCCTCTTCACTGGCCTCGGTCCGCTCCCGCAGCGGCAGGGCCACGTTGTCGTAGATCGTCATCGAATCGAAGAGAGCGACATTCTGGAACAGCACGCCGAAGTCCTTGCGGATCTCCTTGAGCTGCCGCCGGGACGCGCTGGCGATGTCCTGGTCAAATACCTTGATCTGCCCTGAATCCGGTCTCATCAGCCCGAGCATATGTTTGAGGATGACGCTCTTCCCCTGCCCGCTGGCCCCGACAATGACCGTCGTGGTCCCCTCCTCCACCTGCAGGTTGACTCCGGACAGCACCTGCTGGTTGCCAAAGGATTTTTTCACGTCAATCAGTTCGATCGCGATCCGCGCGGGGCTGAACGTCTTCTCCTGTTTCGCTGCCATCCTCACCTCACAGCATGATCGCGCTGAGCAGATAATCCCAGACCAGCACAGTGACCGAAGCAAGAACGACGGCGCTGGTGGTCGTCCGGCTGACCCCCTCGGCGCCGAATCCGCCGGTCCGTTCCCAGTGCAGGAAATAACCCTTCGCCGTGGCAATCCAGACGATCAGGAGGCCGAACACCAGCGATTTGACCAGTCCCATTTCGATATCGTTCCAGTCGACGCTGCTGTACATCCCCTGGAAATAGGTGCCGCCATTGACCCCGAGCATCATCACTCCGACCAGGTAGCCGCCGAGAATCCCGACCATGTCGAACACCGCGGTCAGCAGGGGCAGCGAGACGATGCCGGCTATGAATTTGGGGACCATCAGGTAACGGCAGGGATCGATGGCCATGCATTCGAGCGCGTCGATCTGCTCCGAGTTGCGCATGATGCCGATCTCGGCGGTGATCGCCGACCCGGCCCGCCCCACAACCATCAATGCCGCAAGAACCGGCCCCAGCTCGCGAATCAGGCTGAGGGCCACCGCCGCGCCGAGCAACCCTTCGGAACCGAACTTGCGCAATGTATAGTAGCCCTGCAGCGCCAGGACCATGCCGGTAAACCCCCCGGTAAAGAGGATCACGAAGATCGACCGCGCGCCGATGAAATGGATCTGGCGAACCGCCGGGAACAGCTTGTACGGCGGGGTCACCATCCGCCAGACGCAGGCCAGCAGAAAGAGACCCATTCTCCCGGCCTGTTCCAGGTAATAAAGGGCGTGGTCGCCTATTTTTTCAAAAAGATTGAACATGAACTTCGCCCATCTCTTCAGCATCCATTCAGGTACGGACTCAGCGAACTTTTGCCGGCGGAGTTCGGACCGGCAATTTTTTCCGCCACCTGCAGATAGGGTGCTCCGCTGCGATTACTGACCCGCAGGCAGAGCACTGAAAACGTCTGCTCCGGCAACAGCCTGAAAAAGGCATCCACCTGCTCGGCTTCTTCCCTGCCACCGGCATGTCCGGGATAGATAACGACCGCCATCCTTCCGCCGGGGGCGAGCAGCTCAGAAGATTTCGCCAGAGCGGCCAGGGTCGTCTCCGGCCGGGTAATCAGGTTCCTGTCGCCACCCGGGAGAAAGCCCAGGTTGGCGACGATCCCCTTTGGCAGCACCGCGACATACCGGTCCAGTTCGGCATGGCTGGCGCCAATCAGGGTCACCCCGGGTTGTCCTGCAGGAGCGGCCGCGGCATCATGTCGCCTGACAACTGCGCCGGAATCCATCAGGCGCCGTTCCGTCGCCTCAAGTGCCTGTTGCTGCACATCGAAGGCGAGCACTCTCCCCCCGGGTCCAACCAGACGGTGAAGCATCAGTGTATCATGCCCGTTGCCGGCGGTCAGATCAACAGCCAGATCACCCGGATCGATCACCTCGGCCAGCAGCTCATGCCCCCAGTTGATGATCCGGGTCAGAGGCCGTATCAACTGACAGGCCCTTTCAGCTGACCGAGAACCTTCAGCTTGGCATCGATCATCTGCCGATGCGACAGGCCGATCAGGCTGCTCAGCTGCCTGATCAAGGCCTCCTCGAAGTGATCCACCTGGCCATCGGCGTAGACCATCTGCCAGAGAGATTCCATGATCCGCTCTTTTTCCGACTGATCGAAATTCCGGTTGATATCACGGGTGAACTGATGCAGATCGTGGCTCTCGCTGCGCATCTGGTGGGCCAGCTCCAGAAGTTCGGCAGAGGTCTCGGCGTCGAGCTGGAAATGCTTTTCCAGCAGTTCGCCGATCAGCGCCTCTTCATCCCGATGGAACTCCCCGTCGGCATGGGCGATTTCCAGCAGCAGGACGCAGGCGGCAAGCTGGATCCGCTGTTCTTCCTGCAGCGGTTCGTCCTTGGGCGGCGACGCCAGCAGGCCGATAATTCGCTTGAGCATAAAAATACCTTCTATTCCGGAGCGGGGCGATACTGGATCACCCTGGCTTTTTCCAAAGTCACCATCCCACTCCGTATCATTTCATCGAGGCGCGGCAGGACCGCCTGGATTCTCTCCTCACTGTCCACAACCTCCACCACCAGGGGGAGATCTCTCGAAAGCGTCAGCAGTTTGTCGGTATGCACAATCGACTGGGCTCCGAACCCCGCGACACCTTTCAGGACCGTGGCGCCGGCAAATCCCTCCTGCCGGAAAAGTTCAATCAGTGCTTCATGTAACGGCTTCTTCTGCCAACGATCCGATTCGCCGATGAAGATCCGCATCAGCGTCCGCTCCCCCGGGAGTCCGGTCATCTTCAGTCTCCTTCTTTAAAGTTGCCGCGCCAGCTGCATCCCCAACAGTGCAAACAGGAGACAGACGGTGACGTTGAGCACAATATTGGCGCCTGCCTGCCACAAGCTCCCTTCTTCCAGCAGCTTCAGGGTTTCATATGAAAAAGTGGAGAACGTGGTGAAGCCACCCATGAATCCGACGGTGAGAGCAATCCGCAGTTCGGGCGAAAGCAGCGTACTGCGCAGACCGAACGTCATCAGCAAGCCGAGCAGGAACGAGCCGAGGACATTGACCACCAGGGTTCCGTAGGGCAGGCCCCGGCCCAGCAGGGAGTAGGTCCAGCCGGACATCAGAAACCGAGCAATACAGCCGAGCCCGCCAAAAATCCCGATATAGAACAACTGCATGAAATCGCCACCCGGTCGGAGATCAAAAATGGTGTATTATCGCGGCAGGGCCCGCATCTGTCAATCCGCAAGAAACATTGACAAAACCCTTGGGATTCCGTAGTTTCTTGCCATTCCTTATTGACCGGAGCGAACCAAACGATGAAATATCTGTCCTTTCTCCTCCTTGCCGGACTTTTAGCGGCCTGCAGTCCGGCCCATGATGCCACTCCGGACTCCCC
This sequence comes from Desulfuromonadales bacterium, assembly GCA_032251255.1. Lineage (GTDB taxonomy): Bacteria > Desulfobacterota > Desulfuromonadia > Desulfuromonadales > Geopsychrobacteraceae > BM509. The sequence continues at coordinate 60,027 of JAVVDY010000017.1, read as the reverse complement.
AGAAATCCACTTCCAGGAAGCGGAAGCCTACCAGGAAAAAGGTCTCTATAACGAAGCCATCGCGTCCTGGGAAAAGGTGCGCGACAGCTTTTACTCACCGGAACTCACCATGCTGGCGGAATTCAAGCTGGCAGAAACCTATTACCTCGATGAACGCTACCCTGAAGCCGCCAGCGCCTACCGCGACTTTCTCAACCAGTACCCGGGAGATCAGCGACGAGCTGCGGCAACCTACTGGCTGGGGATGTCCTATTTCCAGCAGATGCTCTCCGCCGATCGGGACCAAACCAGTACCCGCAACGCGCTCACCGCATTCAATGATCTGCTCAGGCTCTATCCGGGCGAAAAAGATGAGCAGGAAATCCGCTCGCTGATTGAGCAGTGCCGCAACCGGATGGCCGCCCACGAGGTCTATGTCGGACGTTTCTACCTGCGCTCCAAACAGTATCCATCGGCGATCAAACGCCTCGAAGACGTCCTGCAGCAGTATCCTGACTACACCCACAATGACGAAAGCTATTACTATCTCGTGACCGCCTATCTGCGCATGGACGATCGGTCGAAAGCCGAGGCGGTTTTCAAGGATTTTGCAGACGCCTACCCGGACAGCCCCTACCTGCTTAAAGCGCAAAAAAAACTCGTAAAATAGAACATGCTTTAAAAAAAGATATCGCCGTTTCCCCGTCAAGCATGGGACTTGAGGGGTGAATTACGCCGTTCCTGCAGTGAAAAAACCTGCGGCGAAGCAAACCTCCCGCCGGGTCGAATTTCTCCTGGAGCAGGAAAGAAAACTTCCCGAAGCAACAGGGCTGGTCGTTCTGCACAGATCACCTTTTATTAAGCTTTCTGCACAGAAAAGTTCACTCCATTCAGAAACCTTGCGAATCGCATCTTCGATCAAAACAGGCACAAAAACAACTCTCGTTTAAAAGAGCTATTTCTATACCGCGCAGCATAGCGCCCCTTGTGGAGCACTGACCAGCCCCATCTCAGTTCTATGGTTTGCTCAACCAGAAAGGACCATATCATGCGCAGCGCGAAGAACATTGCGGCCGATACGATCGAAATGGCTATTTTGGATCTCATTTGCAGAATCTGTCTGGCCAAGTCTCGGTCCATTCGTCGAGACGGATCCCTTGCGGGGAATGACCAGGAATTCAGGACTGGGCCAGATCCTCATAACCCAGAGGTGATATCGAATAGGTCTCGCAATTTTCTGTCGCTTAACCCTAGCAGCCTGAGCTGATGCAGATTTTTATAGCTGATATATTTTCCTTCGCGTTCCTCAGTTTTTTTATGATGCCTCCTGCCCTGCGCCGAGCTGGTGTACCTTCAGCAGGTTGGTCGTGCCCGGTTCCGAGATCGGGCTGCCCATGGTGATGACCACCACATCTCCTGCCTTGAGGACACCGGCGGCAAGGACGGCCTTGTCTACCTGTTCGATTTGTCCTTCGGTACTCCCCTCGATATCGACCCTTAGCGAACGTACCCCGGAATAGAGGGCCAGTCGGCGCCGGACACTCCGGGACGGGGTCACCGCATAAATCGGCACCGGGGGACGATACTTGGCCACCAGCGTGGCGGTATTGCCGGTCTGGGTAAACGCGAGAATCGCCTTGGCGCCAACCCGCAGGGAGAGTTGACAGGCGGCTTGCCCGATGGCTTCAGAGAGGTCAAATCCATCACCATTCGCGCCGGGCGAGATGTCCTTGCCGCGCAAAGAGGCAACCGTCTCGACATCCAGCGCAACCCTGTCCATCAGCGAAACGGCTTCAACCGGGTAGTTCCCTGTGGCCGTCTCCGCTGAAAGCATGATCGCATCGGTGCCGTCAAGGATGGCGTTGGCGACGTCGGATGCCTCCGCCCGGGTCGGCCGGGGGTTGTTGATCATGCTCTCGAGCATCTGGGTGGCGGTGATCACGGGTTTCCCCGCCTGATTGCATTTACAGATAATGTCTTTCTGGATCAGCGGAACTTTCTCTGGTCGAATTTCCACGCCCAGGTCACCACGTGCCACCATGATGCCGTCCGACGCCGCGAGAATCTCGGCGAAGTTATCCACCGCTTCGGGCTTTTCGATCTTGGAAATCACCCTGATCTGGGACTGGCTCTGCTTCAGCAGGCTCTTGAGTTCAAGCACATCGGCGGCCCGCCGAACAAAGGAAAGGGCCAGGTAATCGACCTCCTGCTCGATACAGAAGCGCAGGTCTTCGAGATCTTTTTCCGTCAGCGAGGGCGCCGAGACTGCGACTCCGGGCAGATTGATCCCCTTGCGATCCTTGAGCAGCCCGCCGAAACGGACCCGGCAGCGCACGTCGGTGCCATCGGAGGTCAGAACCTCAAGCTCCATCAGCCCGTCATCGAGGAGGATCTGATCGCCCGGGCGAACATCCCGGGGCAGGTTCTTGTAAACGGTGGGAATCAGCCCTTTCCTGCCGGCGATATCGAGGCTGGTAATCGTGACCTCTTCTCCCGGAGTCAGGGCAATCTGTCCGTTTTCGAACTGCCCGACCCGTATTTTGGGTCCCTGCAGATCGCCGAGAATCGCTACGGCGTTCTGGCGCTGCTTGGAGATGGCGCGGATGCGCCTGATCACCTCCGCCTTGTCCTCAAGGGTTCCGTGGGAAAAGTTCAGGCGGAAGACCGAGACGCCCGATTCCATCAGCGCGGTGAGCACAGCGTCTTCACTGGACGCGGGGCCGACCGTGGCCACGATCTTGGTGCGGCGGATCATCGTTCGCTCCGTTGCGCGGCTTTTGCCAGGGCAGCCTTGACCTGTTGAGTCACCTGAGACCACTGCTTGTCGACGATCTGCTGTTTGGTTGCGAGCCAGGTGCCACCGATATTGCTGACAATCGGCAGGGAGAGGTAGTCGTTCATGTTCTCCAGGTTGACCCCACCGGTCGGGCAGAACTTTACGCCCAGGCTGCTGTAGGGACCGCCTAGAGCAGTGAGCATTTTTGCTCCACCAGCCGGGCCGGCCGGGAAAAATTTGAGCAGCGTGCACCCTAAAGCCAGCCCTTGCTCGATCTCCGAGGGAGTCATCACACCGGGGATAAACAGCGTGCCCCGCCCCTGAAAGGCCTTGACCGTGTCCGGATTCAAGCCCGGGGCTAAGCCGAAGTCAACGCCAATATTGAGCGCCCGCTGCACCTGCTCAGGAGTGACAACTGTACCGGCACCGACAAGCATTTCCGGGAAGGTTTTCTTTATCCGTTCGATGGCCGGTGCTGCGGCTACAGTGCGGAAGGTGATTTCGATAATATCGATGCCGCCGGCCAGCAGCGCTTCCGCCAGGGGCTCGGCGTCCTCTGCGTCATCCAGCACGATGACCGGGATCACCGGCCGTTCGAGTAATGTCTCCAGCATATTAATCTCTCCCAATCCTGTTTTTTCTAACGATCCACGCGGGCACCGCCGCCGCCCACCAGCTTCTCGACCTCGTCCAATGATGCCATGGTGGTGTCCCCCGGGGTCGTCATCGCCAGGGCGCCGTGGGCGGCGCCATAATCGACGGCCAGTTGCGGATCGCCGAGCTGCATCAGGCCATAGATAAACCCGGAGGCGAAACTGTCACCACCGCCGACCCGGTCCATGATCTCGAGGTTCGGCCGCTGAACCGAGGTGTAGAACCGGCCGTCCACCCAGCACATCGCCCCCCAGTCGTTGACGGTGGCGGTCTTGACGCCGCGCATGGTCGTGGCGGTTGCCTTGAAGTTGGGGAATTCGGCAACGGCCTGTTTGATCATGTTCTGGAAAGATGCAACTTCCAGGTCGGTCAGGTTCTCGTCGGTCCCTTCGATTTCGAAGCCGAGACAGGCGGTAAAATCCTCTTCGTTGCCGATCATCACATCGACCGAACCGGCGATCTCGCGGTTGATCTCCCGGCACCTGTCCAGCCCGCCGAACCCTTTCCAGAGCGAGGGGCGGTAGTTGAGATCGTAGGAGACAATGGTGCCGTATTTTTTGGCGGTCTGGGCGGCCTCGATGACCACATCGCCGGTTGTTTCGGAGAGGGCAGCGAAGATGCCGCCGGTGTGAAACCAGCGCACCCCGAGCTCGCCGAAGATATATTCCCAGTCGATATCCCCTTTTTTGAGTTGAGAGGCAGCGGTATTGCCGCGGTCGGAGCAACCGACCGCACCACGCAGACCGAAGCCGCGCTCAGTGAAGTTCAAGCCGTTACGCACAGTCCGGCCGATGCCGTCGTAATCGACCCACTTGATTAATGCGGTATCGACACCGCCCTGGAGGATAAAATCTTCCATCAGCAGGCCGACTTCGTTCCTGGCGAAGGCGGTGACCACAGCGGCACGCTGACCGAAACAGCGCCGCAACCCTCTCGCCACGTTGTATTCGCCCCCCCCTTCCCAGGCACGAAACTGGCGGGCGGTGCGGATGCGGCCTTCCCCGGGATCCAGGCGCAGCATGACCTCTCCAAGGGAGAGGATGTCGTAGCGGCAGGAATCAGCCGGCTTGACTTGCAGTAATCTCATGTTCAACCTCCCCTGTCTTCAACTCGTTTCTGGATGATATCGCTGAAGATAAGTGTCGTTTCAAAACAAACAATCCCGCAACTGGGCTAAGAAGCTTAAAGCAAAGAAAATATCCATAAACAGAACAGGCCACTCACAATAGTAAAGATGACATTTCTTGTTTTCCATGCAACCAATGCGGCGAAAAAACCAGCCCACATGCGCTGATTTGCGATACTGAACTGAGCCTCAGGTGTCAGCAGAAAACTGGGCGTGATTAACGCAGCAAGCACCGCTGGTGGGACAAATTGTAAAAGGTTTTGAATCGTCGAATTGATTTTCCTGTTGCCCAACAGCCAGATAAACGAGAATCGGATAAAAAAGGTGACGATGCCTATCGACAGGATAACGGCCCATAAGTTAATTGAATTACCGCCCATGACCACACCATTTGTTGGCCAGAAAACCCGTCAACACTCCGCCAAACGCGGAAAAAAACAGACCCAGGTTATATGGCCAACCATGGGTCAGAAACATCAAACAACTGGCAGCAACTGCTGCAACCAGCGCATATTTCGAGGTGAGGGCAAGAAACATCAAGCCAAGAAATGTCAGTGGAATGACAAAGTCAAGCGGCCAGCTGGATGGGACGAGAACGCCCAGAAAAATCCCGAGGAGCAATGATGTCTGCCAAACCACCCAGAGAGTTGCCGCAGCGCCAATATAGAAAAAGTGCTTATGGGTTTTTCGTTCATTATTGAATGCAACTATCGAAACGGCATACGCATGATCCGTCAGCAGATAAGCAAGGAACCCGCGGGTCGTTAAAGTGAGATTGCTGAAGTGCGGAGCCAGCGAGGCACTGTACATACAGAAGCGCAGGTTGATGATAATACCGGTTAAAATAATAACGATTTCTGCCGCATTCTGATTGACAAGATCTATCACTGCCAACTGCGAGGCGCCGGCAAAAACCAGACATGACATGCCAATTGTTTCGACCGGAGTAAATCCCGCATTCGTGGAGGCCAGTCCGGTGATCAGTGAGAACGGAACAACGCCAACAAGTAAAGGAATGACCGATTTAACGCCGCATAAGAGTGCGTTTTGAGGTGTAGCCATGCATGTCCTTGATCATATCAACGCAAAGCCTGCTCTACCCACTTGGGTTAAATCTGAAAACCCAATGAAGCAGGCAAGCACCGGCCAGGGAGGTTCTACCGCGGATTAAAAGAATCCCCCCTCTGGGGCGGTGAATACATCATACGCCCGATCTGGCGGGGAGCTCGCTGGTTTTGCTGCGGACCCGCCACCTCAGCTGAATAATTGCGACCCCGATCAGGGTGACAAAACCGCCGGTCATCTGGGCGAGCTTCAATTCATCGCCCATCAGGAGAACCCCTGACAGAACCCCGATGACAGGGACCAGTAAGTTAAAAGGCACAACTTTGGTGACATCATGCTTGCCAACAAGATAGTACCAAAGACCGTATCCGGTTATTGTCGCCATCAACACAATATAAGCCAAGGCCCCCCAGGCGGTCAGACTGGCATTCTGCAGGGCGGCCAGTTGTCCCGTCTCTAAAAACATCGAAACGAGCAACAGCTGAACGGATGCGAACAGGCCAATCCAGGCATTAAGTGCAAAAATATTGATGCGGCCGATCATCTTGATAATTGTATTCCCGAGTCCCCAGGCGATGATGGCTGCAATAAAGACAATTAAATGCAGAGGATTTGAGGTCGTCTCGGGTGCGCCGAGAAGAATAAGCAAACCGACAAAAGCGACCGCCATGCCGCATATTTTTTTCCAACCGAATCGTTCTTTAAGAAGGATTCGGGCAAACAATACCGAAAACGGAACACCCAGCAGAATCAGGATTGCGGCGATTGAGACATCGACGCCCTTCAGGCCAAAGAACACTCCTCCGAAATGCAGCCCACCCGTAACAAAAGAGAGCAGGACGATTAAACGCATCTGCTCCCATGGCGGCCGCACCCACCAGATCAGCAGCACTGCCACAATCAGAAAGCGCATTCCGGTCATGAAAATCGGCGGGAACTCGGCCACGCCGACTTTGATAACGGCTATATTCAAGCCCCAGATCAGAGCGACGGCTAAAGCTGCCAATATATCCAGGACGCTCATAATTTGATGAATCCTGCAGGGTTCAATCCGCGCACCCCAGGCCCCATTTTTGCCCCCAGGCCAGGCCCGAACGGGTCTCTCCCCGAGGGCGATACTCGCAGCCGATCCAGCCGTCATAGCCGAGAGAGTCGAGATGCTCAAACAGCCAGGGGTAGTTCACCTCGCCAGTATCTGGCTCATGCCGATCAGGCACCCCGGCAATCTGAATGTGTCCGATATGCGGGAAAACAGAGTCAAGAGTTCTGGTCAGGTCACCCTGGGCGATCTGGCAGTGATAGAAATCAAATTGCACCTTGATATTTGCCGCTCCCACCTGCTGACAGATCTCAACTGCAGTTTCCTGCCGACTGAGAAGATAGCCGGGATTATCCCTCAGGTTGAGCGGCTCAATCAGGAGGAGTTTGTCAAATTTGGCAAACTCGCCAGCTGCGTAGCGAAGGTTTTCAATATATGTCTCGCGGCAGACCTCCGATTCTGCATCGCCAGGAACTATTCCGGCCATGACATGGGCGCGGGGGCAGTCCAGTGCCTGCAAATAATGAAGTGCCGTAGCGACCGATGCGCGGAACTCGTCTTCACGACCGGGCAACGCGGCAAGGCCACGCTCACCCCCCTCCCAATCCCCCGGCGGCAGGTTAAACAGCACCTGCCTCAAGTGGTTCTCAGCCAATGCGGCGCGCAGCACTTCCGCCTCGTAGGCATAAGGGAAAAGGTACTCAACCGCATTAAAGCCGGCAGCAGCTGCTGCAGCGAAGCGGTCCAGAAATTCATATTCGGTGAACAACATGCTCAGGTTGGCAGCAAACTTTGGCATAATCAAACCTCTAGCCTTTCGGAAAACGCGTATTCAGCACTTCGATCTGCTCTTCGCTCAAACAGCGTGGATTCCTGCCCTGTAACAGCAGGTAAAGTTTTGCTGTTTCTTCAAGCTCTTCGGTTGCGTAAACCGCTGCCTCAAGGGACTTGGCTGCCACAACAGGCCCGTGATTGGCCAGCAGGACCGCACTGTGTTTTCCAGCCAGTCCTCGAACTGCATCTGCCAGTGCCATATCGCCAGGGACGTGATACGGCACCAGCGGAAGCCGGCCAACGCGCATCACGTAATAGGCGGTCAGTGGCGGGATACAGTTACAGGGGTCAACATCAGGCAAACAGGACACCGCAACCGAATGGGTTGAATGCAGGTGGACAACCGCCTGATCTTTAGGGCGTTCGGCATAAACCGCCATGTGGAGAAAACTCTCCTTGGTGGGTTTATCGCCGTCCAGGTGACGGCCATCATGATCGAGCCGCGAGATTCGCGCCGGATCGAGCCGACCAAGGCAGGCGTTGGTTGGCGTCATCAGCCACCCCCCATCTGTACGGACACTGATGTTGCCGCTGCTGCCCATGGTCAGCCCGCGGTCGAACAAGGATTTGCCGAAGAGGACGATCTCTTCACGTAACGAAGCGTCGCCCATCACAGCACCTCAAAGGCCCGGCTGAAGAAATCCACGCCTCCGAAATTACCGGACTTGAGGGCCAGGGCAATATTGGTCCCGCTGACAGTCGTCTCGGTCCAGGGGACACCGGGATCAATCTGGTGACCGATCCGCAACGACCGTACAGCCAGTGCTGAAACGACGGCACCGGAGGTTTCTCCGCCGGCCACGATCAGCCGGCGCACCCCGGCATTGACCAGTTCACGAGCAATCCGGGCAAGTGCCTGCTCAACAAGTTGTCCCGCCTGCTCCACGCCCAACTGCCGCTGTGCTTCGCGAACACGTTCCGGGGGGGCCGAGGCATAGACCAGCAGCGGCTTCCCGCCAAGCTTTGGCAGAGCCCATTCTATCGCTTCGTCCACCTGACCATCCCCTCCGGCGAGTGAGAGCGGATCAAGAGCAAAGGCCTGATGATTCTCTTTGAAGTGAGCGATCTGCCCCAACGTCGCCTGAGAGCAGCTCCCTGAAATGACCAGTTCAGGCCCGCTGATTCGCGAAAGCTGGCCAGCATCTTCATTCTTCTGCAACCAGCCAAGGCGTCGATATTCGGCCGGCAATGCCTGGGCAATGCCGGAACCTCCCGTAACCAGCTTATGTTCTGCAATCGCAGCGGCAATCACCTCAAGCTGGGAATCCTCGAGGGTGTCGCAGATCGCATAACGACAGCCGGCGTTGCGCAGTTGTTGAATCCGATCGATGGCAGCACGACTCCCCTGCTGGAGCGTGGCAAAGTCGAGCAGTCCGACCCTGCCGTCGGTCTGGCGTCCCAAAACCCGGACCAGGTCAGCGTCGGTCATTGGATTAAGCGGATGATTCTCCATGCCGCTTTCGTTCAACAATCGATCACCGGCGAACAGGTAGCCCTGATAAACGGTCCGCTTGTTGGTCGGAAATGACGGGCACACCACGGCAAAGTCATCTTGAAGTGCTTCCAGCAACGCATCCGCCACCGGGCCGATATTTCCCTGGTCTGTTGAATCAAAGGTTGAGCAATATTTAAAAAAGAATTGACGCGCCCCAGCAGCGCGCAGCCATTCCAGAGCGGCTTTGGAATCCGCCACGGCTTCCGCCACTGGACAACTCCTGGATTTCAGCGCCACCACAACCGCATCAGCGTCCCCGGGATCAAAATCATGGTCAGGGACATCAATTATCTGGATGGTACGCATTCCGGCTCTAACCAGGTTGTTCGCCAGGTCAGTAGCCCCGGTAAAATCATCGGCGATCGCGCCAAGCACAATACTCATAGCAGAAACTCCTTCAATCTTTGGTTGCGCTGGGCAGCTTAAGGCCTGACAGATGCTCATAGACCTTGATAACCGCCGAATCATCCTCACGGCCATGTCCGGCAGCGCTGGCCGCAGTGAATTGTTGCAGCGCCGTACTGGCTATCGGTAGCGGCAGGGTCAACTCGCGGCCGGTTGAGTGGACGATACCAAGATCCTTTACGAAGATGTCTACAGCACTGTGGGGGGTATAATCCCCCTTCAGGATGTGCGGCACACGGTTTTCGAACATCCATGAGTTGCCGGCGCTGTGGGTAATAACCTCATAGACAGTGTCCGGATCCAGCCCCATATGAATTCCCAAGGCCATCGCTTCGGCAGCCGCCGCAATATGCACGCCAGCAAGCGACTGATTGACCAGCTTCATGCTGGAGCCGATCCCCGGCTTATCTCCCAGTTCATAAACTTTTGCCGCAACCACCTTGAGGACCTCATCGGCCTGAGCAAAACAGGCTTTTGATCCTGACCCCATAACCGACAGTTCTCCCTGCCGAGCCTTGACTGAACCGCCGCTGATCGGCGCATCGAGCAAACCCAGCCCCCGTTCCGCTAATTTCTCAGCAAGGTGCCTGATATAGCTTGGGGCAACCGTTGTGCATTGAATGATTAACCCACCGGGAGCCAATGTCTCGCCAAGCCCATTCTCACCGAAAATGACCTGATCAACCTGGTCCGAGTTAACGACAACGATCAGGACAATGCTTGCTTCACGAGCAACGGCAGAAGGATTCTCGACTGACCGTCCGCCACCGGCCTTCAATTTTTCAACAGCGGCAGCGTTGACATCAAAACCGACGACCTCAAATCCGGCATCAACCAATGCCAGAGCTGAGCCGATTCCCATTGAACCAAGGCCGACAATGCCGACTGTTTTTCGCTTCATTTGATCATCCATTATAGAATTCTCCTCTCCTCTAAAGCTGAGGATAGATATTTTTCAGGAGGCATATCGATCTCTAGGCCGAAGCTTCCCGGTTGATTTTCAAATCCTGCAATGCCGCTTCACGCAACATCAGTACATCGGATGCGGAAATAACAAAGTCATAGCCTCGTTCCAGCATTGAGCCGGTTGAATCGTTCGCTCGCGGCAATCCCCCGAGAAACTTATTACTGCCCTTGATGACCTGTTCCGCCCTTGCAAGCGCCTCAACGAAAACCGGGTTGCGGTAGTCACCAATCTTGCCGCAATCACCAGACAGGTCACTATGACCGATAAACAGGACGTCAATTCCGTCTACGGCAGCGATCTCCTCAAGGTTGGCGACAGCCTCAAGGCTTTCGATCTGGGCAATGACCAAAAGCTCTTTGCCGATTTCTTCAATATATTTGAGATTGTCGAGGCCATAGGAAGAAGCCCGGTTGAGAATACTTGCTACCCCCCTTTTGCCCTGCGGAGGATAAAGACACGCCCTGACAAACGCTTCGGCTTCATCCGCGCTGTTCACCTCGGGGGCCATGATTCCTTCGCACCCGGTGTCCAGCGCCCGCTTGATCTGGATGGGATCATTCCAGGGGACGCGGATGATCGAAGATGTCGGGGTGGCGCTCATGGCCTGCATCAGGCTCGTGGCACTGAGATAGTTGTCAGGGCCGTGTTCAAGGTCGATCACAGCACCATCGTAGCCAACCAGCGCTATAATTTCGGCGACAATAGGGCTGGACGTGTGCAACCAGCAGGCAAGCGTTTTCCCACCGACAAGAAGCTGTTTTTTCAAATGATTTTCTCTGTACATCGAAATTTCTCCCGGATTGTATTTTTACAGCAAGCCGCGGCGGGCAAGGTTTTCCATCAGCTTCCCGGCGCCAAAAGTCCAGGCAGGAGCGTCGACCGTGAGATTGACCCGATTGATCAGAGAGCCCAGTCTTGGCGTTGAGATAGTCACCACATCGCCGACTTTATGGGTAAACCCCATACCGGGGGTATCGCGGTCATAGGTTGGCGCAAACAGGGTCCCGGTAAACAGAACCAGTCCGTCAGGATACTGATGATTGCGGCTGATCGTCTGCTTGACCAGATCAGATGGATCACGGCTGATTTTCGTCATAGAACTGCCATCACTCAGAACAAAACCATCATCTCCCTCAACCTTGAGGGTCAGTTCAAGTTGACGGATATCATCCAGGGTGAAGTTCTCATCCAGAAGGCGAATGAACGGCCCCAACGCTGTCGATGCATTATTATCTTTAGCCCGGCCCAGCAACAGTGCGCTGCGCCCTTCAAAGTCACGCAGGTTGACATCATTCCCCAGGGTCACCCCAACGATATCCCCGTTCGAGTCAACGACCAAGACAACCTCAGGTTCAGGGTTGTTCCAGGTCGATTCCGGATGAATGCCGATTTCTGCGCCGATCCCGACAGCCGACATCGGCTGAGCTTTGGTAAAGATCTCTGCATAAGGACCGATGCCGACTTCCAGGTACTGTGACCACATCCCCCGCGCGATGAGAATCTGCTTCAACTTTTCAGCCGCTGCAGAGCCCGGCCGAACAGAGGCCAGATCGCCACCTATTTCATCCTTGATGGTCTTGCGAATGCTTTCAGCGGCCTTGGGATCTCCCTGAGCTTTCTCTTCAATGACACGTTCGAGCATACTGACGACGAAGGTGACACCGCATGCCTTGATCGCCTGCAGATCGACCGGTGCGAGAAAATAAGGGATCGTTTCATCTCTTTGCTCCGCGGCACTGTTCGCAAGGATTCGTTCGACATCGCCGATCAAAGTCCCGGCACAGTCGGGCAAATTCTTCAGCAGCTCCTTATTTTCCAGCAGAGCCGAAACCGTCGCTGCATGATTCGAGATATCAAGGACCTGATGATCACGAATCATTACGACAGCAGGCCCAGAGTGCTGACCGGGCAGCCAGACCCGGCCAATCAGCCGGGCGAGTCCATGATCATCAGGAAGGACTTGCGACAGGGGTAATGCTAAAGGCATTGTCTAACTCCTAACAGGAATCTTTACAGGTAACGACTGCGGCACAGCAGTGATCGACAACATTCAACCTTTACCCGGGGCTCACAGGCGAAGCTGCTCTCCCTCGCGCTCAACGCAAGGGAATGACATCTCACCGGGGACCAAGGAACGGACAAAAGAGTCCTTAGTCAAATCTGCTGGCGAGAGATCATCAACCGGCCGGAAAGAGACGGTTTGATCCGACAAACCTGAGCAGCAATCACCACAAAAAAACAAAGTCGGCAGTCTGTCCGCCTACAGGCTAGATCGCTTCCTTGGTACGTTCACCATTGACCAGACGCCAGATATTCAGCGGGTTGCTGTTCTGCAACTGCGCCGGCAGTAACTCTTGAGGGTAGTTCTGTAAACAGATCGGGCGCAGGAAACGATAGATCGCTGCCGAGCCGACCGAAGTGAAACGCGCATCACTTGCTGCGGGGAACGGCCCGCCGTGCACCATGGCGTGGCAGACCTCAACACCCGTCGGGAATCCGTTAACCAGCAGACGCCCGACGCGTTGCGACAAGATGTCGATCAGTTCATCATAATCCGTCATTTCACCGTCAGCCGCATGAATCGTACCGGTCAACTGTCCCCGGAGAGAGCCAATAGCGTCCTGCAGCTCTTCGAGATCTTTGCACTTGATCAGCAATGAGGCGGGACCGAACATCTCTTCGGTCAGTTCCGGGTTGGCGATAAAGTCGACCGCGGAAACCGTCATCAAGGTGGACTGGCCACAGAAACCAGGCTTGCCGTCATGGCTTTCCCCGACAGCCTGCTTAACCACTCCCGGCTGGCCGGAAATTGCGGCGACGCCTTCATTGTAAGCCTGCTGGATCCCTTCGTTGAGCATAACCCCGGCGGGCTGTTTGGCCAGGCATGCCGTTGTTGCGTCGATAAAGCGCTCCAGTTCCGGGCTCTCAATTGCCAGAACCAATCCGGGGTTGGTACAGAACTGACCGACGCCCATAGTCAACGAAGCGACAAATGCTTCAGCAACCTGCTCAGCGCTGTTCTCGAGCAGTTTTGGCAGCAAAACAACCGGATTGAGGCTGCCCATTTCGGTGAAGACCGGAATCGGTTCAGGACGCTCGCTGGCCAGTTTGACCAGAGCCATGCCGCCGCCGAAGGATCCGGTAAACCCGACCGCTTTGACTTCAGGTGCAGCCACCAGGGCGCTGCCAACGTCACGCCCCGATCCCATCAGCAAGGAGAAAACTCCTGCCGGAAGGCCGGTTTTCTTGACGGCTTTCGCGAGGGCCTGGGCAACAAGTTCGCTGGTTCCAGGATGTGATGAATGGCCTTTGACCAGCACCGGGCAACCTGCAGCAAAGGCAGAGGCGGTATCGCCACCGGCAACGGAAAAGGCCAGGGGGAAGTTGCTGGCGCCGAACACCACGACAGGCCCCAGTGCCTGATTCATATAACGCAGATCCGGACGAGGCAACGGCTGGCGGTCTGGCAGCGCGGTATCGATACGGACATCGAGGAAATCGCCCGCTTCAACAACATCGGCAAACAGATTCAATTGGCCGCAGGTTCTGGCACGCTCCCCTTCAATGCGAGCTTTCGGCAATCCGCTTTCGGCCATGGCCCGCTCGACGAGGCTGTCGCCCAAAGCCATTATCTCTTCGGCACAGGCACGTAAGAATTCAGCCCGTTTCTGCAGTGATGCACGCCTAAAAATGCTGGCCGCGGCCTCCGCGGCGGCAACGGCGTCGTTGACTTGTGCAGTGGTTGCTTTGGACAACGCTGGCTCAATACTTTCCCCGGTTGCAGGATTGACAGCCCGGTATGTCCCAGCCTGCCCGTCAACCCATTGACCGTTAATCAACAATTTTCCAGTGATCGTCATTGTTAAACTCCTCAAAATCCTGTGAGCAAAAAACTATCATGCGAACATCAGCTCTGCTGATGCATGATCTTTCTCAACTCCTCGACAGCGTAAGCAACACCCATGCGCGGGCTGGTCAGTACCGGGACTTTGGTTTCACCCAGTTCCGGCAAGATGGCAACCATGCTCCCCTGAGCACAAACAACGGCATCGACGTGATCCAGGGCTCCCCGGATCGCGTTTAAGACCATCTCGTTATGTTTGCTGCGATTCCCTGAAATCAACTCATCAAAGGCCCCCTCAATAAGAAGCGGCTCAATAATGAGTTTCTTGTTCATTTCCTGAGCTGTGCTTTCCAGAAGACGGCAGGTTGGCCCCAGGGTTGTCTCAAGGGTTGCCGCAACGGCAATCCGCTGACCCGTCTCACAGGCCACCATGGCCATTTTTTTATCGACCTTTATGACTGGTGTGTGAATCATTCTGGCTGCGATATCCGCTGCCTCACCCACCGAGGAGCACTGGTTGAAAACCAGATCCGAGCCTGCCTCCTGAGCTGCCTTGTAATAAGCGCAGATACGGCTCACAACCCCACTGGTCACTCCACCGTTGGCCAGAACTTCCGGCAGCAGGCTGTCATCAACGATGTGACGGACCTGAAACTCCGGCCCCAACTCATTGAATAGTGCGGTCAAGTCATCAACGGAAACAAAGCTGGTGTGCACGATGGTCACAGTCCCCTTCGTCTTACTCATATGTCCTCCTCTGTAATATCTTCTTTCGGTAAAAACGGTTTCAAACCATTCGAGCCGATCAATTACCAGTCGACAATCGTGCCGTCACTGAGTTTGGCGTGAACGGGATGAATCGGCTCCTGCTGAAATGGATGTTTGGCCGCCTCGACCAGATCGATTTCGACACCGAGACCCGGTGTTTGTGGAACGCTCCAGCAACCGTCAATCATATCGATCGGTGTTTTCGACACGACATCGTTGTACCAGGGGACAGCGCCGACCATCTCCTCCTGGATAATATGATTGGGTGTGGCGGCGGCAAAGTGCAACGCCGCGGCCCCCGCTATCGGTCCACAGGGGTTGTGTGGCGCAATCCCGATCCCAACGGCCTCAGCCATGGCTGCAATTTTTCTGGCATCAGTAAATCCTCCGCAGTGGCACAGATCCGGCTGGGCGATATCGACCGCCCGGGCCTCAAATAGTGAGGCAAACTCAGCCATGTCAATCAACCGTTCTCCCGAAGCAACCGGAACGCCGGCACGTTCACGGACAAATGCGAGTCCCGCCGTGTCGGAGGGAGGAACCGGTTCTTCGACAAACAGCGGTCGCAGGGGCGACAGCATCTCAATATACTGGAGGGCGGTTTTGGCGGTTGCGGGCCGGCCATGAAAATCGACCATGACTTCGCATTCTTCGCCAAGGGCACCACGTAACCGGTCGGCAGTTTTCGCCAGGCGATCAAGATCGGTGAGACTGGCGGTGAAATGGGTATAAGGGATGTTGACGATTTTCATCGCCCGGTAGCCATTCTCACGAACCTTCTGCGCCCGCTCTATAAGCAGTTCTTCGTCAAGGCTTTCATAGACCGCCTCCATCTGGCCCATGCCTAAATGCGTATAGACTTTAATTTTGTCACGGACCTTGCCCCCCAGTAACTGCCAGACCGGAAGACCAAGAGATTTCCCCCAGATATCCCATAACGCGAGCTCAATCCCCGAAGCGGCGCTGGAACCGATCGCGCCCAGTCGCCAGAAGCTCTGCTTCTTCATGATCCGGACGAGCTGATTGATCTGCAGTGGATCCTGTCCAACAACTAACGGAGCAAGATCTTCCAGGGCTCCGATAACCCCTCGGGTCTTCCACTCGAGTGTTGCCTCTCCCCACCCGTAGAGTCCGGGCTGGTCTGTTTCAACGCGAACAAAAATCCAGTTACGCATATCAGCGTTGACGACAATCGGTTTAATAGCGGTGATTTTCATATCCTGGTCTCATTCATCAGGAGTATCAAAAGATGACAGCCACTCAGCCCCGGCCGCCGCAACCTGAGCATCTTCGTCGGCCTTGACTCCGCTGACTCCTATTGCGCCAACAAGCTCACCTTGATAATAAAGCGGCAGTCCGCCGTTGATTGGTATCGCGCCCGGCAAACCGAGAATCGCCTGCCTGCCGCCGATCAACGCATCCTCAAACGCCTTGGTTGGGCGTTTGAACGTCACCGCGCATACAGCTTTCTTGACTGCGATGTCGATACTTGCCAGCATGGTGCCATCCAGGCGCTGCAACAGCAGCAACTTGCCGGCATCATCGACAATAACGATAACGACAGGCCATCCATTTTCTACAGCCTTGATTTCAGCCGCTGCAGCAACCTGCTTGGCGGCAGCAAGGGACAGGATATGTTTAACCGAAATGTCTAAGGTCATGATTTCTCCCCGTCATCAAGATGCGTCAGGATTGCTTCCCTTCCGCGTAGTTCTCAACATTCGTCCGTTTTTCCCATCCTTCGCTGAACAGGGCCAGTCGCCCACCCGTGCGCGGGTGCTTGGCACACTCTTCACGATTCAGCGTTACACCCAGCCCCGGTGCTGTCGGCGCAGCGAAACAGCCATCTGCAGGATCAACACGGGGAGCACCCGCAACGATATCGAAGACCCACGGATCAGCAAAATCGTTGAAATGTTCCAGAATCATGAAATTCGGGCAAGCGACTGAAAAATGCAGGGCGGCAGCGGTACCGATCGGACCGCAGACATTGTGAGGTGCAAGCAGGACATTGTAGGCGTTGGTCCAGCCAACCAGTTGCTGCAGACCGGTAATTCCTCCGGCATGGGTCAGATCGATCTGATAGATGTCGACCAGCCCCTCTTCGATGAAGGGCCGCAGGTCATGGGCTTCGTGCATGCGCTCGCCAGAGGCGATAGGCAGATGGGTGCTCTGCCTGACACTCCTCAGGCTGGTAACATCTGTAGGCGTGACCGGTTCTTCCAGCCAGCCGGGTTCAATATCGATCACATCCCGTGCAACAGCCCGGGCTGCAGCACCGGTGAAACGGCCATGCATTTCCAGAAAAATCTGCACATCGGGACCGACAGCGTCACGGACGGCTTCCAGGATAGTTAACGCGCGCTTGCGCTCACTCCGGCTAATCTCGGCAGCAGCAGCACCAAACGGATCGATCTTGAGACCCCGGTAGCCTTTTTCAACAACACCCTTGGCCAGTTTTTGAATAACTTTGGGGTCGCGATCACCCTGATACCAGCCATTGGCATAGGCGGGAACACGATCACGAAATTTCCCGCCCAACAGTTTCCAGACCGGCACATTCAGCTCTTTACCCAGGATGTCCCAGCAGGCCATATCGAAGGCGGCTAAGGCGCTCTGCCCTACTTCTCCTGGCAGACCATATTCTCCAACCTGGATCTGCCAGGCCAGTCGGGTCAGGTTCGCCGGATCCATACCAACAACATAGCGCGCTGCCAGCTCTTCAATTGCAGCGATCAGCGTGTCGGTTTTATTGACCATGCGGACTTCCCCGAGACCAGTCAGGCCGGTATCGGTCGTCAGTTCGACTATAGTCAGCTCCCGCCAGGGAGCACCAACAACGACAATGTCTACTTTTTCGATTTTCATAGTCTTTTACCCGTATGGCTTCTATAGCGATCTGACTTCCGGCTTAGAAAACTCACCGGCGACCAGGGGATTCCGCAGGGGTTTGCCGAACCCCGCTGCGGAAATCTCAAAGACATCACCCGGCGCAGGCTTGATCTTGTCGGCAAAGCTCAAGGTCGCCGTGCCGAAGAAATGCACGTGGACGTCTCCCGGAACCCTGAACCCGCGATATTTAAAATGGTGATATTCCAGGTTCGCGATGGAGTGGCTCATGTTTTCCTCACCGCTTGCGAAATCCTTCTCCCAAAGCACTTCGCCGCCACGCAGAATGCGGCTTTTTCCATTTATGTTCTGCGGAAGTTCTCCGATCAGCAACTCAGGTCCGAAGGAGGACTGCCGCAGCTTGGAATGAGCCAACCACAGGTAGTTCTGGCGTTCGAGGACATGATCCGAAAATTCATTGGCGATAGCATAACCAAGCCGGAACGGCGTACCGTTATCACCTATGAGGTATGCTCCGACAACCTCCGGCTCTTCACCTCCATCCTGGGCATAACCGGGCAGTTCCAGCTCCTGTCCCGGGGCAACAAGCCAGCGTCCATCTCCCTTATAAAACCATTCCGGCTCAGTTCCGATCTGGCCCGGAGCAGGCTTGCCCCCTTCAAGGCCCAACCTGAACATCTTCATCGAGTCGGTCAGCTGATCATCGTTTCTGGCGTGCATGGCACTCCGGGTACTGGCGCTGCCAAGGTGGGTTAAGCCTGTTCCGGTTAGGAGCATATGAGCCGGGTCGGGATGCGTGACCGGTGGCAGTAGCCTTCTCTCTTCAAGAACGTTGTTGTAATCAACCTTCCCGGAAAAACCTAAATCAGCAATCTGTTCTTCAAAGGACTTGTCAGCCGCTAAGGCCTGTCTGGCCAATTCATAGGTGGACGCCACCCCGGCAACCACGTTTAGTGATTCGCCATCGTCACCAACGACCGCGACCTGAGTGTTTTCTGCCCCCTTCTCTTTGTAGAATTGCACAATTCGCATCAATGGAGCCCTTTCATGTATGTTTGAATCGAATTTCCCTACCGACTTAGCTCCTGCATATAAGCAACAAACTCCCGGGCCTTGCGCAGAACATCAGAGGCTGAGTCGCCAGGACGATATAGAGCGGATCCCAAACCGAAGCCGGCTGCCCCGGCGCTGATGTAGTCCTGCATATTCCCCAGATTTATCCCACCGACCGGGATCAACGCCAGAGTCTGTGGCAGAACCGCTTTTAACCCTCTCAGGCCGGCGGGTGGCAGGATATCCGCAGGAAAAATCTTGACGGCATCAGCACCGCACTCATGCATGGCGGCGATCTCGGTTGGCGTAAACGCCCCCGGGACTGCTATCAGCCCGAGCGCTTTTGCTTTTTCGACAACGTCGACACGGGCGTACGGAGTCACGACGAGTTGTCCACCGGCATTCGCAACCTGTTCGACCTCTGCTATGGACGTTACCGTCCCAGCGCCGACGATAACGTCCTGGCCAAACCTGCTGGAAAGCATTTCGATTGAGATCAATGGTTGTGGTGAATTCAGCGGGATTTCGACAACCCGCAAGCCCCCTTCTATGCCGGCAGCAATGATCCCTTCTGCCTCTTCAGGGCAGATTCCGCGAAAAATGCCTATCAACCCTGTTTGCGCGAAAAGATCAGAAAAATTCAGAGTCATGTGAATCCTCTAGGAAAACTGGCGCAAGGCGGCAATTCCGCTGCAGGTCGCGATGTCGCTCCCAAGCGTTTCAACGGCAGCAGAAGCCTGTTCCAGCGCGATCCGGTAACGCTGGGTCAAGAGCTCCGAACCGATAATCACGATCTTCTCGTCATTCCGTCGACACACCTCCGACTCCTTAAGCTCGTGACCGATCAGCAGGCCGGAGACGAAGGACGAAACCTGTTCATTTTTCAACTCCGCTGCAAGCATCCGCGTCCGGGCAGTAAAGAGCTGGTGCAGCAACCCCCCTCCGGTCTGTTGCGATTCCGTCAGGCCACTCAAAAACGCTTGCTCGTCGAACCCGTCTTCGGCTCGACAATTCAGGATCGTCTGTCCCAGCGCCTGGAAGACATCCCCTGTCATAAAGGTCATAAATGACACAATCTGGCGATTTCTGACCTGGACCCATTTACTGTGTGTCCCTGGCAGGCAGATCAGGGCATCTTTAAGGCCGAGCTGTCTCAGCGCGCCGAAGACCTGAATCTCCTCGCCACGGATGACATCCAGGATACCGCCGGCAGAGAGGGTTTTGATGCCGGGAACCAAGAATCCCTTAAAGGGTTCTGGCAGCGGGAGAAGTCCTGCCTTGAGGGCCTTTATGGCGACCGGTGTCTCACAATAAGCCGCTTCCATCCACCCGCCGCGAGCACCTGCCATCCCGCAGACATAAATCGTTTCATCCGGCAGAAGATCCAATTCCTGCGAAACCTGGCACAAAACAGTTGGGTACTGGCCCGCAGCAACAACCTTGATCCCCTGCTCCAGCTCAGTTCTTGCGACGATGAATCCATCATCGCGGCAGGAATAGGCGCGTAAATTGGTCGTACCCCAATCAATAACCAGCATGATCGCCTACTCTATTTTTTTGACTGCCCGGACATCGACCGGATAGGGAACGCAGCCTTTCTCAGCACTTGACACGTCATACATCTCGTTACTTGCAGCGACCTGCAGAACGCGATCCTTCATCATTGCCATTCGCCGCGCTACAAGTTCCTGACGTTGTGGCAGTTCACCAAGGGCCTTGACCTGTCCCGCCCCGAGGGCATCGGCCGCGACAATATCAAGATGCTTCTTCTTTATCTGCAACCACATGATGTCGCCATCAATCAGTTGACCGATTCCGCCACCATCAAAGGCCTCCGGTGTCACGTGGCCGATACAGGCACCCTTGGTAACACCGGAATAGCGCCCGTCGGTAATCAGCAACGACGATGCCTCCAGCAACTGGTGATGCCGCAGACCTTGCGACGGAGCGAACATCTCAGGCATGCCGAAGGCTTTGGGTCCCTGGCCGGCAATCACAAAGGCAAAAGACAGAACGCCCTTTTTAAGCAGGTCATAAAACAGCTCTTGCCCATACTCTGTCACTTCCCCCCTGGAGTTGTAGTTGAGCAGTTGGTTGAGACATTTTCCCGGCATTTTTTCAATCATGACCTGCAAACTGCCGAAAAGTTCGGGGGACGCCATCTCGTCGATGCAGAGACGTTCGTTTTCGTAGTAACGGGTGATAAACAGATGATCATCGAAATGGGTCAGTTGACGGTCAGACATCCCTGCCAGTTTGACAACTGAAGTCGACATGAAATTGCCACGCAGGACCTCAACACCTGAGACGACTCTGACGGGACGGGTGCGGATAACCGAGGCATTGTCCGTTCCATTCACGACCGGCTCATCCAGGTCCTGAATACGCTCACCCCAGGTTTCGCCTGTCATGGTCGGCGCATCCAGATCCATGGTACAGCCAAGATCGACCAGCACACGATAGAGGCTCTCCATGCCGCGATGTTTGCCATCGGCATACTGCTGCGCCAGGACAAAAGTATCGCGCTTTTCGGTCAAGCTATGGGCAAAGATTTCTGGAACCGGGGTCTGCTCGCGGACTCTTTCATAATCTGCAATCGAAATATCAAAACCTGCGTAGCGCATCAACGCCGGCAGGTGCAGCAGGATGTTTGAGGAGCTTCCGGTTGCATTGTGAATCCGCACTGCGTTGGCAAAATTCTTCTGCAGGATGTTGGAAAGGCGTAATTCTTTTCGGTTCAGGCTACGATAAAGCGTATCAACACATTCAGCCACAACCGTGGGAGCGGGAGCATCCATCAACAGTTCCGTTTTGGGCGGGGTCAGACCCAAAGCACTGACTAGCGTCCGCGACGAATTCCCTGTCCCGTTGAATGCGCAGATCCCACCCTTGCTGTGACACGTCGCAGCCGCCAGCTCATCCATGATCGTGCGGCATTCCTGCTCGTCGATCAGCCCATGCCGGACTGATCGTTTCATCAGGGCGTAAAAGGCTTCATCCGATGAGCACTGCAGGATATAACGCATGTTTTCGGCAATGTCTTCAGCCAGCGAAGAAAGATCCTTCTCACGGGCTTTATCCATGACCCGCTGCAAACGATCTCTGGTTTTCTGCCCGATTGTTCCGCCCCTGAGAACATGTGAGGGGATAAACACCGCCCAGACAGGAGCCTGGCCCCTGTCCTTATGGCTTCTGGCCAGATCTGCCGAGGCGAGGCCACTTATGACCGCTGATGGAAACTTGTCGCAGCTGGAGAGAACGTAAGCCGCATGATACGAGTGCCCCTCGAAGGTGATATTTACAGCCGCGGCCGTATTGTTGCGTGAGGCCAGTGAGTAGCACTGGCCAATATTGTTTTGCGCCGTTCCATCACAGATGACCGGGATTCCGAAGACAAAGGGGACACCACCATTTTCCCAGATTCTCAAAACCGCCAGGCTGATATGAATATCATCGCGCAGGTGTGCAGGATGATCTATCGATCCGGTTATCACCGCAATCCGCGGGCGATTCGTCACCAACCGGTGAATGATTTCATCAAGTGTGATTTCGCCGGGATCAAGCGACCGATCAATCTCCCGGGCTGTGGACCACGCTTTATTGATCGTATATTGGACACAGATCGGC
Source organism: Desulfuromonadales bacterium (assembly GCA_032251255.1). Taxonomy (GTDB): domain Bacteria; phylum Desulfobacterota; class Desulfuromonadia; order Desulfuromonadales; family Geopsychrobacteraceae; genus BM509. The sequence goes on along the minus strand of JAVVDY010000017.1, from coordinate 37,545 downwards.
TCGTTGGCCAGTCCCTGAATACATTCACGGTAAGAATTGAATTCCTCTTCAATCACAACATCTTTAAAATGATGATTTCCCATAGTGCGAGTCCCTTGAGGTGTAGACGCCTTCAACCGACTGTTAAAACCGGTGAGCAACCGTGGCTGCGCTCCGTGAAACTTGCATGTCTACGTTAACTGCCAAGCCACATGGCGATTTCCGGAAAAGCCAGGACCAAACCGAGTGCGATCAGCTGCATGAAGATAAATGGCCAGACAGACTTGTAAATATCACCAAGCGAAACGGACGGCGGTGCAACGCTTTTCAGATAAAACGCTGCGGGGCCAAAAGGTGGAGACAGAAAAGACACCTGCATGTTGATACAGAAAACCACCCCGAACCAGATGGGATCATAGCCAAGGCCTTTGATGATCGGAACAAAGATAGGCATGGTCAGCATGACAATTCCGATCCAGTCGAGGAACATTCCAAGGACCAGCAGGATCGCCATCATCAGCAGGATAATCACCATCGGCGCGACATCCAGCCCGAGAATCGCTGTCTCAACAAAGCGTTTGCCACCCATCAGGTTATAGATTCCGACAACCGCGCTGGCACCGATTCCGATCCAGATAATCATCCCGCAGGTTCTCATCGTTTGCTGTAATGCGGAATGGACAATCTGATAGGTCAATTCGCGGCGGATGATGGCTGAAAAGAAAACACCGATAACGCCCATGCATGCCGCCTCTGTTACCGAGGCAATCCCCCCATAAATACTCCCCAGGACCCAGACGACGATGGTCAGCGGGAGCAAAACATCACCGAGAGCTTTGAATTTCTCCTGTTTGGACATGGCTATTTCGGAAGCCGGTGCGGGGGGGCCCATGGCCGGATTGATATAGCAGCGGATCAGGATGTATAAAATATACATCGAGACCAGGATCAGTCCCGGGATAACGGCTGCGGTGAACAGATCCCCGATAGAGACGTTGGAGGTCATCCCGTACATGATAAGGACAATACTCGGCGGGATCATAGTGCCGAGCGAACCGCCGGCAACAACCGTTCCGATCGCCAGTTTCTTGTCATAACCAAGACGCAACATCTGCGGCAGTGCCAGCATACCCAGCAAAACGGTTTCGCCGCCGATGATGCCTGACATCGCAGCCAACAACGCGGCAACAATAACAGTCTGAACCCCGACTCCCCCCTTGAGACGACCGGCGATCAGGCGCATGGCATTGTAAAGGTCGCGAGCGACACCGGTTTTATCCAGCAGGCTCGCCATAAGAACGAACATGGGGATTGCCACCAGTGAATACTCTGTAACAAAAGAGAAAACGCGAGTTCCGATCATGCCGACGGCATTCGGGCCAAACCAACCGAAGGTAAAGAATAATGCGACAAGGCCGGTCAGGAAGCCGAGCGGCATACCGATAAGCAACAGAATCATCATGAGGATGAAAATCAGGAAGGTAGCAGCACCAATCCCCATAGCACTTAAACCCAACATATGGCTACTCCTCTTCCCGGTAAGTTCTGATTTTTTTGAGCAGATGCAGAAAAGCTTGCAGCACGAGAATCACAAAAACAAAAAGAATGAATAATTTCGTAACAGTCGGCCAGTAACTGTTCATGGCGGAACCGGAGCGCTGCATGTAAAATTCACCTGCCGGAGTAAGGACAGCGCGCGACGTCATGTAATACATGGCATAAGAACCACCGACGGCAAAAACCAGGACCAGACAATCGACAAAAATAGCGATCCTTTTCTGCCAGTGCTTAGGAAACCGATCACGTAATATGTGCACGGATATGTGGCTTTCATTGCTGAAGCAGTAAATGCCTCCATAAGCCATCGCCATACCAACAATCGCCGTTGTCGTTTCATGCACCCAGACAGTTGGCGAATTGAAGAAGTAGCGCATAATGACTTCATAGAAGCTGATCAGAACCGCAATGACGTAAAGCCACGTAACGACATCACCAAGCCTGACGATCCAGCGATCAAGAGCCGTGTCGCACTCGGCAATCAACAAACCTTCGTGCTCTTCCATAAATCTACCCTACAAGCAAAATTAGACTGTTAGTGGAAAGGGCCCTCCTGAGAGAGCCCTTTCCAAAAAGACAGTCGATTAGTTTTTCGACGCCCAGTAAGCAGCTACAGCATCGGCCCAAACTTTTGCAGTCGGAGAGTTGGACCACTTAGGCCATTGAGTCTTGGCGATTTCGCGGAACTTAGCAACCTCTGCATCCGGCCAGCTCACAACAGTGATCCCTTTTTTCTTGGCTTCGGCAACAGCTTTCTCATCAAGATCTTTATGGTGTCTGATCATATAATCACGGAAACGATTGATATCTGTCTGCAGGATCATTTGCAGATCAATTGGCAGCGACTTCCATACGTCCAGGTTGAGGGTCAATTGCATCGTCGGCATGGAATGGAAGCCGGGGTAGATCGGGTAACGTGCGATATCGTTCATCCCTTGTGCCTGGTTGGTTGCAAAAACGGTATAGTCAGACGCGTCGATAACACCTTTTTCCAGAGAGGTGTAGACCTCAGAACCTGGCAAGTTGACCGGAGTTGCTCCGACTGCGGTGAAAACGTTGTTTACCATCCCTTGCGGGGCGCGCAGTTTGACGCCTTTGAGGTCGTCAACCCCATAGATGGGCTTCTTGGAAACAAACGCCTCAACACCCGTACAGGCGACACCGAGCAGCTTGACATTGTACTGGTTGAGCAGCTTGTCGAAAATTTCGAAACCTCCGGCATTTTGCATCATATCGAACAGCTGGTAGGGGTCGCTCCAGGCCCCGACCATGTTACCGATCAATGAGAACGCTGGGTCTTTACCTGCAAAGTAGGATGGATCGGTTGAATCCATCTGAATGATGTTAGCCCCGACGGCATCCAGGGTTTCTGTGTACTTCACAACCGAGTCGGCAGGCATAATGGCAATATCGATACGACCGTTCGTATCTTCCTTGACCCACTTGGCAAACTGCTCAAGGAAGCGGGTCACATCATCACCGGCGGCTCCTGAAGTCTGCAGAGTCCAGTTGTAGTCTGCCGCGACAGCAGTACCGGACATAAGCGCCAGCATTATGAATGCTGCCAAAACACCTTTTAACATTTTCATAACTTTCCTCCACCTTTGGTTATGGCTCCTCCATTGGAGCTGAAACGGACATCCATCCCTGCTGATTTAGCTGTCAAACTCTGAAATTATAACACCCGAGATTTTAAGGTTCAGGTCTTTGATAGCATTGTTCAGGACACAGCACATTGCACTATAAGCTTTTTGGGGATCTCTATTTTCAATAGCATCAACAACTCTTCGATGACATCCAAGACTCGCCTTATGATCAATCTGGACTTTATTGGAGAGGTAAATCGTGTGATGGAGAGCACCCTGAATAGCGCCGCCAAACTGGGAAAGAAAAAGGTTTCCACAGGCCTTAATGACCGATTTGTGAAAATCGATATCGGCCTCAGTATCTAAAGGAGCATTCTCGTCTTTCTCCATGTCGGCTCCCATACGAGCATAATCACCCCTTATCTTTAATAAATCTTCATCATTAGCACGAACAGCTGCCAGCGCCGCAGCCTGGGGCTCAATGATCAGACGTAATTCCATCAGCGAAAGCAGAAAGCGGCTCTGGGTCAGAATCCCGCGGCTCCAGTCAAGCAATTCCTGATCTAACAGATTCCATGAGTGGATGCTGCGAACCCGTGTCCCGACATTTGTTTTCCGCTCGATAAGGCCCTTTCCTTCGAGGCTCTTGAGGACATCGCGAATCATCGTTCGGCTGACCCCGAACTGGGCCGCAAAACTTATCTCATTGGGCAGCACGGTATTATGTTTAAGCTTTCCGCTGACGATCTGCCGGACGAGATACTCTGTAATGTTCCTCTTGTTAACGAGAAGACCCTCTGGCAATACAAACATCTTGCCTCCTGAGCTACATATTGCTTTTATTTGTCGTACAAATACCGTATACTCTTTCACCATGTCAACGAAAAAATCAAACCAACGTTCTGTAAGAATTCAAGTGCATAGATAGAAAAATCTTTATTTTTTTAGTCTTGCTGTGGACTTTTGCTTTAATTGCCTGAAATTTTTGATTTTTGTGTTTTGCTTTTTGGGTGCAGAAGCAAAAGACACTCTTTGAAGAGAAACTACAGGTTAAAGCATTGAGGAGAATTAATATGAAGACCGCCGAATTCCGTCACAAGGAACACTGCCCAGTCATAGGTCTTGGAACATTCAAAGCGGAGCCCGGGATCGTCTACAAAGCAATCAAGGACGCCATCCAAATCGGTTATCGTCACATCGATTGTGCTCCAGTTTATGGCAACCAGAAGGAAGTTGGGCAGGCGATTCAGGAGTCTATCAGCGAAGGTGTTGTGACGCGGGAGCAGCTATGGATCACCTCGAAATTGTGGAACGACAGCCATGCCCCGCAGGATGTTGAGCCATCTATTGCAGCAACGCTTGACGAACTGCAACTGGACTATCTTGATCTTTATCTGATCCATTGGCCTGTTGCCGTACGAAAAGGCCTTTTTTTGCCGGATTGTGCGGACGACCTGATCCCGCTATTAGACTTGCCCCTTACAGAAACCTGGCTTGCAATGGAGAACCTGGTCGACAAGGGTCTGGCTCATCATATCGGCGTATCGAATTTCAGCGCCGTCAAGCTGGCTGAGATTCTTAAAGTCGCCAGAATCAAACCAGAGGCAAACCAGATTGAATTTCATCCTTATCTGCAACAGCGGCAGTTGGTTTGTTTCTGCCGGGAGAATGGAATCCACGTAACGGCATATTCCCCTCTTGGCTCCCCTGACCGCCCTGCCCGCCTGAAAGCAGAAGAAGAACCAACCCTTCTGGAAGAACCTCTGATCTGCCGGCTGGCAGAGAAGCATGCTGTGACTCCGGCGCAAATCCTGCTCAGCTGGGCAATCCATCAAGACATTATAGTGATTCCGAAATCGACCTCCAGCAAACGTCTGCAGGAGAATTTAGCTGCAGCAGAGCTCCAAATCAGCCGAGACGAGCTGCATAAGATTGAAAAGCTCGATAAGCACCGACGCTATTACAGCGGCTCAGCCTGGACACTGGCTGGCAGCGCTTACACCATGGAGAACCTGTGGGATGAGTGACTTTTGTCAATAGGGATAGACATATTGTAGGGTGTCTAAATGCCCCAGACATAAGGATGTCGATTCAGACAGGCAGGTCATACTGTCTCTACGGCCAGGAAGGGAGCGGGGCGCTTGCATAGGAGAAAAGAAAGCCTCTTTTCACATTGCTGAAGAATCGCTCCGGCGAAGGGTCGAGCCGCCTTCGATTTGATCTCGGAGGGGCATCATGCCCCGAAGCCTGCTTCTCAGAAAAACTACGTGAAAATCGTGAGCGTGTTCACGGATGAGAATAAGATTTTTGATATCCCCGGCGTGCTGGGCGGGATTCATTCCGCCCAGCACACCCCCTGTTTCCAACGCAGCTTGATTCAGGGCATTTGAGTAAATAAATGTTGAGTGCCTGCACGAGCGAAACTTGACAAGAAGAGACCGCATGCTATTTTGTATGACAATTGTCGCCACTATGACGGACAATTTCTGTGATTCCCCCACCGCTTGAATTAGTTTGAAACGCTAGCAACAAGGCGTGGAGGATCTCTGGAGAGCTGCTTCAGCCTAAAACCACCTGTTGACGAGTTGCGCTAGGAGGGTCATGCAACCACACAAGCAAAAGCACATTCCAGGGCCCGGAAAAGACCTCCTAGCGACACAATCAATCCCCTGGACAGATGTTCACCGTTTTGTCTCTCAGTGCCTTACCAGGGCTGGCGCTGACCCTCCTTCAGTCGATGCAGTCACCCGCTCCCTGGTCGGAGCGTCGCTGCGCGGCGTGGACAGTCACGGTATCCGCCTCCTGCCGCACTATATCAAATCTCTGTGTGGAGGGCGGATCAACGGGACGCCGCGGCTAAAATTCAGCAGACGAAGTGGCTGCAGCGGATGCGTCGACGCGGATGATGGTTTTGGCCACCTCGCCGGCTACCGGGCCATTGAGGAGGGGATGGCTATGGCTGAAGAAAACGGCTTGGGGGCGGTCAGTGTAATTAACTCGTCCCATTTCGGTGCGGCAGGAAGCTATCCACTGGCTGCCGCCGAGGCCGGCTATCTCGCTCTCTGCTTCAGTAATTCTGACAAGCTCGTACTGCCCTTCTCTGGGCTGCGTCCCTTTCATGGAACCAACCCGATCAGTTTTGCCGCTCCTGTGACAGACGAAAACCCTTACCTGCTCGACATGGCAACCAGTTCGATTCCACTTAACCGCGTTCTGCAGTACCGCGCCATCGGCAAACTTCTGCCGGAAGATGTGGCGGTCAACGATGATGGAGAAATGACGGTTGACGCTGCACAGGTGAGCGCACTGCTGCCAGTGGGTGGGCACAGCTACGGCTACAAAGGCGCTGCGCTGGCAGGGGTGTGCGAAATTCTCTGTGCGGCATTGACCGGCATGGGATTCAGTCATCAACTGCTCCCGATGGCGGGGCCGGATTATTCAAGCCGGCGGCATCTGGGTCACTTTTTCTTGGTCATGAAACCGGAAGCGTTTATCGATCGTGATCTCTACTTTCAACAAATGAAACTCTATCTCACCGACCTGCGTGCCCAAGCAGCACAGTCCGGCGCTCATGTTCTGGCCGCTGGTGACCGCGAATGGGCGGAGCAAGAGAAAAGACTTGCCTCCGGCATCCCCATCGATCACGCCGTCCTGAGTGAATTTTCCGGTCTAGCTCGGGAATTTGAATTGGAATCGCTGATCTGAGAAAAACAGAAGACAGCCCCTGGCGGGCGAAACACAGGGAGAAATCCATGCAATCGATTATCTGTGACCAGCCAAACAGTCTATCCCAGGTCGAACGGGCAATCCCTGAATGTTCCACTGGCGAAGCATTGGTTCGCATCCGGCGTATTGGCATCTGCGGAACCGACCTGCACGCCTTCAGCGGGAGCCAGCCCTATTTCAGCTATCCGCGCATCCTGGGACATGAACTGGGTGGAGAGATTGCCGGCGTCGGAACAGGAGTCAGCAACCTTGAAGTCGGTGATCCGGTCACCGTGATCCCCTATCTCGAATGCGGTGAGTGTATAGCCTGCCGTGCCGGCAAGCCCAACTGCTGCACTGCACTGAAGGTCATCGGTGTTCATTGTGACGGTGGCATGCAGGAATATATTGCCCACCCCGCCGACCACCTGATTAGGGTCAAAGGCCTCTCTCTGGACGAACTGGCCCTGGTTGAGTGCATGGCCATCGGCGCACACGCCGTGCGCAGAGCGGGGGTTCAGGCCGGGGAAGACGTCCTAGTGGTTGGTGCAGGACCGATTGGCTACGGCATCATGCAATTCTGCCGGATCGCCGGCGCTCGGGTGATCGCTCTGGATATCGACAACCAAAGACTGGAATTCAGTCGCGACAAGGGCGGTGCTGATGCCATTGTTCTGGCGGATGGTGAGAACACGCAACAGCTGATCTGGGACGTTACCGAAGGGAATGGTGCCGCAGCTGTTTTTGAGGCGACCGGCTCGCCACAGTCAATGACGCAGGCCTTTAATTTTATCGCTCATGGCGGCCGCTATGTCCTGGTCAGCATCGTGGATGCGCGTATCAGCTTCTACGATCCCGATTTTCACAAGCGCGAAACAACGCTGCTCAGTAGCCGTAACGCGACACGAGAGGATTTTGCCCTGGTGCTGCAATGCCTCGCCGAAAAGCGGCTCGATCTGCAACCGCTCATTACCCACCGATGTTCCTTCGGCCGATTTGTTGAAAATTTCGCCACCTGGGCGACCCCCGGTTCCGGGATTATCAAGGGGATCATTGAAGTCTGAAAAAAACTGGTAAAATAGGGTGATTAAAAGTTCTCCGAGAGAGGTTGATGGTGCCCCCGAAAACAAGCGAGATCACGATCCTGCAATTTGGAACAGGCCGCTTCCTCCAGGCCCATGTTGACCTTTTTCTTGATGAGGCAGCTAAATCCGGTCAGCGGGTCGGCAAGGTCTGTGTTTTGCAGAGTTCTGACCAGGCCGCGGGGATTGCGAGAGCCAATGCCTTCAATCTTCAGTCGAGCTATCCCGTCAGGATCGAGGGGATCCGTGATGGCAACATCGTTCAGGAAGTGCGCGATGTCGAAAGCATTGAGCGGGCTCTGATCCTGGCCGATCCTGACCAGTGGCAACTGGCGCTTCAGCTCGTCAGGGGACCTGTCCGGACGATCATCTCAAATACTGCCGACCGCGGCTATCAGCTATCAGCACAGGATTATGTGGAGATGTGCCCCCCCGCGTCCTTTCCGGCGAAACTCCTCCTGCTCTTGCGCGAGCGCTTTAACGTAGCCGGACCTCCCCTGACTATCCTGCCCTGTGAACTGATCAATAACAACGCGGCCCAACTGCAAAAAATCGTCATTGAGCTTGGAAGAGACTGGGGGGTCGCCGATGATTGTCTGACATGGATCACTGAGCGTTGCGTATGGGCGAACACCCTGGTGGATCGTATCGTTTCGGAAGCCCTCGAGCCGATCGGTGCGGTTGCCGAACCCTACGCTCTCTGGGCGATCCAAAGGGTTCCCGGGCTAGCCCCCCCCTGCACCCACAGCGATATTCAGGTGGTAGACAACCTCTACCCGTTCCAGATGCTCAAGCTTGGAATTCTTAACTTCAGCCACACCTACCTCGTTGACCTTTGGCTGCGCAGAGGACGTCCCAAAGAGGTCACCCTGGTATCGGAGATAATCAGGGATCAGTATTTTTTCCCGAAACTGCAGGCGGTGCTGGACAACGAAGTGCTGCCGGTCTTAAGGGAGATGCTCCCCGGTCAGGATCCTGATGGTTATCTGAAATCTGTCCTGGAGCGCTTTGCCAATCCGTTTCTCAAGCATCGGTTGGCCGATATCGCCCAGAACCACGAGGAGAAGGTCAGGCGGCGGGTGCAGATGATTCGAGAGGAGTCTAACAGGATCTTCCCTGAAAGGCCGACACCATTACTTGATGCCTGTTTACCGAGATAAGCCGGGGAGCAGGCAGATCATGAGCTGCAGTGATCAGGAAAGAGCTATCCGGACGAAATAGAACTGCGTTATTTCATATTGACATGCCCTGGCCCATAAGATAATTGTATGACATAGACAGAAACAATGTCCTACAAATGGCCGCTGCTTCGTTCACATCGCGATCACACAAAACCAGTCAGAGGACTCGCCGTGGAATGGGCAGCAACAATGCATTACTCCAACCAAGAAGAGGAGGAGGTAAGATGAAAAAACGTTTTACACTGTTGTTGGCTCTGATCATTGCAGTCTCGAGCCTGAGCGCCGTCAATGCCCTCGCGGTGGAAAAGCTCAAGTGGGCGCATGTCTATGAAACCAGCCAGCCCTACCACAAGTGGGCGCTGTGGGCCGCCGATGAGATAAAGAAGCGGTCGAACGGCAACTACGAGGTCGAAGTCTTCCCCGCCTCATCGCTGGGGAAAGAAGTCGACATCAACGAGGGCCTGTCGCTGGGCACCGTTGACATCATCTATACCGGAAACCAGTTTGCCGGCCGCACCTACGGTCCGATTTCGATTGCCGGCTACCCCTATGTCTTCCGCAGCCTCGATCAATGGAAGGCGTTTATGAAGAGCGACCTGTTCAAGGAACTGGCTGGTGGCTACGATAAGGCATCAGGCCACAAGATCATTACCGGTACCTATTATGGTCAGCGGCACGTCACTTCGAAAAAACCGGTCAGCACTCCGGCAGACATGAAGGGCCTCAAGATTCGCGTTCCCAATGCGCCGGCCTACACAATCTTCCCGAAGGCCACCAACGCCAACCCGACCCCGATCGCTTTCGCCGAGGTCTATCTTGCCCTGCAGCAGGGGACCGTGGATGCCCAGGAAAATCCGCTGCCGACGATTCAGGCCAAGAAGTTTTATGAGGTGCAGAAGTATATCAACCTCACCGGTCATATCACCGACAGCCTGCTGACCATCGTCGGCGGACCCCTGTGGGACAGACTGACAGACGCTGACCGCAACCTCCTTAACGACGTGCTGCTGGAAGCCGCTGCCAACTGCACAGCCGAGGTCGAGAACAAGGAAAAAGAACTGGTCGGCTGGTTTGAGCAACAGGGCAACATCGTTAACCAGAAAGTTGATATTGCCGCGATGCAGAAGGCCACTGCCGCCTACTATGATAGCCATCCGAGCGAAGTTCCATGGTCAAAGGACGTATGGACGCGTTTGCAGGCCCTCTAGGAAGACATAGAGAGCAACTATGAAAGGGACGAAGATGTCTGAGACAAGCCAGAATGCCATCGATGCAAGCAGCCTCGACGATGAATTGGATGCACCGATTCCATGGCGGACCTTTGGAATTGAGGATTACCTTTCATTTCTGGTCTTCTGGGCCTTGGCCCTGGACATCTTCGTCCAGTTCTTTTCCCGATACGTACTTGATGATTCAATTGGCTGGACTGAAGAAATTGCTCGATATCTCCTGATCTCGGTCGGTTTTGTCGGTTCCATCATCGCGGTACGCAAAAACACTCACATCATGGTTGAATTCCTGTTCCGCTTCGTGTCCCCCAGGTTTGGCGCAATCCTGACCTATTGCGCGGATATCGGCCGGATCGCCTTCTTCGCCATGCTGTCAGTGACCTGCTTCAAATTGGCGGGCAAGACCAGGCAGATGATGGTATCCATCGATTTCCCCAAGAGCGCCATGTATTACATGGTTAGCGTCTGTCTGGCCGCCATGGCCATCCGCTCGGTTCAGGTTCTGATGCGCCATATCCGCCAGGGCGGCAGCCGGATCAGTCTTGAACACGCTGAACACGCACTTCATACCAAGACGGACTAAGGAGGAAGAATCGGTGCCCACGCGTCTTCGTCTCAAGCTCAATGCCTCTCTGATCGTTCTGGCCGCGTTTTGCACTCTTGGACTGGCCGTTGCAGGCAATCCGATTGCATTCCTGTTCGCCTCGGTCTTCCTGTTTCTGATTACCGGCGTCCCGGTCGCTATCGCTCTGGCCGGTTCTTCGCTGCTTTTCGTGCTGGTCACCGGGAAGGTGCCCGATGTGGTAGTGGCCCACCGCATGGTCAATGGAATCGACAGCTTTCCCCTGCTGGCCGTACCGTTCTTCATTCTCGCTGGCTCACTGATGAACGCGGTAGGTATTACCAGCCGCATTTTCGCCTTCGCCACCGCCTGTGTCGGCTGGATGCCGGGTGGCCTGGGTCACGTAAACATCGGTGCCTCGGTGATCTTTGCCGGCATGTCAGGAGCCGCGGTTGCCGATGCCGGAGGGCTCGGCACCATCGAGATCAAGGCCATGCGCGATGCTGGCTACGACACCGAGTTTTCCGTCGGAGTCACTGCTGCTTCGTCTACTATCGGCCCAATCATCCCACCGTCGCTGCCAATGGTCATCTACGGTGTCATGGCCTCGGCCTCGATCGGACAACTGTTTGCCGCCGGGTTCATCCCTGGCCTGCTGATGGCTGGTGCTCTGATGGTGATGGTTTGGTGGTTTGCCCTCAAACGGAACTATCCGCGTGATTCAACCTTCTCGTTCAAAATGTTGTGGATCACCTTCAAGGGCGCATTCATGTCGCTGATGACGCCGGTGATTATCGTCGGCGGCATCCTCAGTGGTGCCGTCACACCTACCGAAGCGGCAGCCGCCGCGGTCGTCTGGGCACTGTTCCTCGGTCTTGTTTGGTATCGGACCTTGAATTTCCGGCGTTTCGTCCGGGTCTCCATGGAAACCATCGAGACCACCGCTATCATCCTGCTGATCGTCGCCGGCGCATCAATCTTCGCCTGGATCCTTACCAGTAACAAGGTCACCGAGCATTTCGTCACCATGGTCACCGGGCTGACCGACAACCCGATTCTGGTGCTTCTGATCCTCAATGTGATCCTGTTTATCGTCGGTTTCTTCATGGAAACCATCGCCGCCATCACTATCCTGGTACCCGTGATGCTGCCTGTGGCGATGCAAGTGGGGATCGATCCCGTGCACTTTGGGGTGATAATGGTGCTGAACCTGATGATCGGGCTACTGACGCCGCCGGTCGGTATGGTCCTCTACGTACTGTCCAGAGTGTCGGGCGTCCCCTTTGAACGCTGTACACACGCAACCATGCCGTTCCTGATTCCGTTGGTTGTCGTGCTGATCCTCGTTACTTTCATCCCCCAATTTTCCATGTGGCTGCCGAACCTTATCTACCGATGAAGGCCGGTCATTCGAACTAGGATTTGAACTTATGATGAACGACATCAACGGCAGAGCTGTCCTGATCACTGGCGCCAGCACCGGCATCGGTGCTGCTGTGGCCGAACGCTTCGCCGCTCTCGGCGCACGCGTTGCACTGCACTACAACCAGAGTCGTCAGGCCGCAGAGGTTCTGCAGGACCGCATCCTGAGCGCCGGTGGCAATGTTAATCTGATTCAGGGGGATCTGGCTGACCCAAACACTTGCGACAGGGTGGTTCACGGCGCTGCGGAAAAACTGGATGGAATCGACATCCTGATCAACAACGCTGGAACCATGTGCGGCCGCATCTTCATTGCCGACGCCCACAACAGACATTATGACCGGGTCATGGATATAAACGCCCGCTCGGTCTATGCCTGCTGTCATGCGGTGCTCCCTCTGATGCGCTCCCGAAAACGGGGAAACATCATCAATGTCACCTCGATTGCCGCGCGTAATGGTGGAGGAAGCGGAGCTGGGCTGTACGCCTCCGCCAAGGGGTTTGTTAGCACCTTCACCAGGGCGCTGGCCAAGGAAGAGGCCGGCAACGGAATTCGGGTCAACGGGGTTGCTCCAGGGACCATTACGACTCCGTTTCATGAGCGTGACTCCAGTGCTGCACAGCTGGAGATGATTCGCCAGACCATTCCGCTTGGGCGGCTGGGTACGGCTGAGGATTGTGTCGGCGCATTCATCTTCCTCGCCAGCGAACAGCTTAGCAGCTACGTAACCGGACAGGTCATCGAAGTCAACGGTGGGCAATTGATGCCATGAGTCACTGCAACCTGATCGGCATCACCATGGGGGACCCGGCAGGAGTTGGCCCCGAGATTATCTGCAAGGCTCTCGCCGCACTCGATAACACCCAGCGATCACAGGTCGTTGTCATTGGCGATCCGTTCTTTCTCGATAAAGCGAATCAGCAATTTGATACCGGCCTGGTCTTCGGCCCGGCGTTCAACGAACTCCCCCTGGGCGGCGTGCCACTGGTAGACGTAACAACTCCGGACAGTGACCAGGTGGAGGCTGGTGTCATCAGCAGTGCCGCCGGGGAGGCTGCCTACCGCTGCATCGTACGCGCGACAGAGCTGGCCCTCAACGGGCAAATTGAGGTCATCGTGACGGCCCCGATCAACAAGGGGGCACTGCATGCAGCCGGTCATCATTTCGACGGCCATACAGGCCTGCTCGCTCATCTGACCCGGGCGAAAAGTTCCTTTATGCTGCTCACCTCGGACAAGCTGTCGACAATTCACGTCACAACCCATCTCTCCATGCGTAACGCCATCGAACGGATCACCTGCGAGCGAGTTCTGGCGACAATCCGTGCGGGCGCCCAGCACCTGCGGGAGGTCGGCATAGAGAACCCACGGGTGGCTGTTGCCGGGCTTAATCCGCACTGCGGCGAGGGGGGCATTTTCGGCACGGAAGAACTGGAACAGATCGAACCGGCGATCCGAAAGGCACGCGCGGAAGGGATCAACGTGGTCGGGGCGATCCCGGGTGATACCGTCTTCTATCGGGCGGTCAGGGGTGAATTCGACCTGGTCGTCGCCCAGTACCATGATCAGGGTCACGCACCGGCCAAACTGCTCGCTTTCGATACGACGGTCAATGTCTCGCTCGGCCTGCCGATTCGCCGCACTTCGGTCGATCACGGCACCGCCTTTGACATCGCCTGGAGCGGACGGGCCGATCACGGCAATATGCTCGCCGCCATTGCCTATGCGCGTCGCTGGTCAGCAGCGGCGCAATCCTGATTGAGGGGTCTGCGGATGGGGCAACCTGGACTCATAGCCGTGATCGTTGCGGACGACCTGACCGGAGCAATGGATGCCGCGGCTCCTTTTGCAGAACGTGGACTCAGGGTCTGCGTGCTCGCCACCCCCGACACATTGAAAGCCGCATTAAACCACCCACCTGACGTGCTCTCGATCAGCACAAACACCCGCCACGCAACGCCGGAGCGTGCCGCTTCAGTCATCGGTTCCCTGTTTGAGCATCTGGCGAGAGCGCAACCGCGCATCTTATTCAAGAAAATCGATTCGACCCTGCGCGGCAACCTTATTGTGGAAACGGCAGCGGCCCTGCAAGCTTCAAAACGGCCTCACCTGTTCCTCTGCCCCGCCGTACCGGCGCAGGGGCGAACATTTTCCGACGGCATGCTTTATCTCGACGGAGTCCCGCTCGAGACCACGGCTATCGGCCGTGATCAGCGCTCACCACCGCCAAAGACTCCCCTCGCCGACCTTTTCAGGCAGGGTTTTCCCCAGGCAGACATCCGCGTGGGCGGAGCTGTAGACACGTCGACACTGCCAACATCTCGGCAACCGCTGATTCAGCTCTTGGATGCAGAGACCAGCCAGCAACTGCGCACCATTGCAGTGACAACAACGCCACTGCAGGATTCGGCATTGTTTGTTGGGGCTGCGGGCATGGCAGAGGCATTGGCTGAGACTCATCCGGTTTCCCCGCCGGCCATGTCACCGGAATCGTGCCTTCCAGGGATAGGTCTGTTCGTCGTTGGCTCACGCACTCCGGAATCTGCCGAGCAAGTACAGAGACTGCTCGCAAAACACCCTGCGGCAGACCTGCTTGAACTGGCGGATGACCGGCCACTGGACATCGCGGAAGAGTCGTCTCTCCTGGCAGACGTCCAGCGTGCAAAAATCGTTATCCTGAGGGCGCCAAAAACATGCGAGGAAGCTCCTCTCGATCCCGACCGCGTGGCAGCGGCTCTGGCCGCAACTGCCGCAAAAATCATCGAGAGAACCAGGGTCGCTTTTCTTTGTGTCACCGGAGGGGATACCGTTTTTTCACTGCTGAATGAACTAAAAACCGAACGTATCGATGTTTTCGGGGAAGTCCAGCCAGGGATTGTTTACGGACGGGTTACCTCCCCTGCCGGGCCCCTGACGCTGGTCACCAAAGCTGGCGGATTCGGAGACTCTGAGGTCTTCTGCACCGTCGAGTCTTTTTTTCACGAGCTGCCGAGGCAGCGATCCCGCCGAACGAGCGAAGAGAAACAAACTCGTTCGCGTCACAAAAAAGAGGGAAACCAATGAAACTGCTACGCTATGGAGTAAAAGGGGAAGAGAAGCCTGGGATGCTTGATCAGGAGGGCAGAATTCGCGATCTGACTGGCATCGTCGACGATATCGACGCCCGAGCTATCACCCCAGAGAGCCTCGACAAGCTGCGGGAACTGGACCCGGGAAGTCTCCCGCTGGTAAGCGGGAATCCCCGCATCGGCCCCTGTGTCAGCGAAGTCGGAAAGTTCATGTGCATCGGCCTTAACTACTCTGACCATGCCGCGGAGTCCGGCATGGACGTACCCACTGAACCGGTCCTGTTCATGAAGGCGACCAGCGCAATCAGTGGGCCCAATGATGATATCGTCATCCCCCGTGGATCGGAAAAGACCGACTGGGAAGTCGAACTCGGCGTCGTTATTGGCAAAACGGCGAAATATGTCGAAGTCGCCGATGCTCTCGATTATGTCGCGGGGTACTGCGTAATCAATGATCTCAGTGAGCGTGCGTTCCAGCTGGAAAGTACCGGCCAATGGGTAAAAGGCAAGTCCTGCGACAGTTTCGGGCCCATCGGCCCCTGGCTGGTGACCCGCGATGAGGTCCCAGACCCCCAGAACTTGTCGTTGTGGCTGGATGTCAACGATCACCGCTTTCAAAATGGCAGTACCCGGACCATGGTCTTCGGTGTAGCCGAGATTGTCAGCTATCTTAGCCGATTCATGTCACTGCAGCCCGGAGATATCATCTCCACCGGGACCCCTCCCGGAGTCGGCCTTGGGCAGAGCCCACCGGTTTATTTGAAACCCGGTGACAGTGTCCGCCTGGGAATCGCCGGACTCGGCGAACAGAGCCAGCGGTGCGTCGCAGAGGATGTGGGATAGGCCGAGCACATCCCCATAACGGGGCTCATTCGAGCAAGGGAGCAACATGTCAATACCCAGAATCATCCGACTGCACGCGGATGACAATGTCGTGGTAGCTGCCGACACGCTGGCCGCCGGAACACTGGTCAAAGCGGAGGGTGTCACCACCAGCGAGCAGATTCCGGCAGGACACAAGCTGGCCACCAGGGTCATCACGGCAGGTGCGCCGATATACAAATACAGCCAGATTATCGGATTTGCCACGGTTGAGATCCCCCCAGGGTCCCACGTGCATACCCACAACTGCGGCGTTCATGATTTTCAACGTGATTATGCGGTCGGCGCCGGCTGTCGCCATATGGAAATCCTCCCGCAAGAAGAGCGGGCTGTTTTTCAGGGGATCGTGCGCGCTGACGGCCGGGTTGCCACGCGCAACTACATCGGTGTCATGTCGACTGTCAACTGTTCTGCGACAGTCTGCCGGCAGATTGCTGCGCAGTTCGTCGGTCCGGCCTTGTCCGCGTTTCCAAATGTCGATAGCGTTGTCCCGCTGGTGCACAACACCGGCTGTGCCATGGCGTCCAGCGGTGAAGGGTATGACACCCTGATGAGGACGTTGCGCGGCTACCTGAAACATCCCAATTTTGCCGGGATACTGCTGGTCGGGCTCGGCTGCGAAGTCTTCCAGACCAGTGATATTCTGGGTTCAGATGGGCCATCTGGAGATCCGCTGATCCAACATCTGAATATCCAGAGTCAGGGGGGAACCCGCAAAGCGGTCACCGCAGGAGTGGAACGGATTCATGGCATGCTGCAGCTCGCCAACGACATCAGCCGGCAACCCGTCTCCGCCAGTCATCTCAAGGTTGCCCTGCAGTGCGGCGGTTCAGATGCCTACTCCGGGATCACCGCGAACCCGGCACTCGGCGCTGCCGCAGATCTCGTGATTCGCCATGGGGGCACGGCCATCCTCGCCGAGACATCGGAAATATACGGCGCAGAGCACCTGCTGACCCGACGTGCGTCCCGCGAACAGGTCGCTGCCAAGCTGATCGAATTGATCCACTGGTGGGAGGATTATACCCGCCGCAACGGTGGCGAAATGAACAACAACCCCTCGCCGGGCAACAAGGCCGGCGGACTGACTACCATCCTTGAAAAATCTCTCGGCGCCGTCTCCAAAGGAGGAACCAGCGACCTGGTCGAAGTCTATCGATACGCGGAGCCGATTACCGCAAGCGGACTGGTCTTCATGGACAGCCCGGGCTATGACCCCTGCTCCATCACAGGGGAAGTCGCCAGCGGTGCCAACATCGTCTGTTTCACAACCGGAGCCGGCTCCGCCTATGGGTGCAAGCCTTCCCCATCCATAAAGCTGGCGTCAAACAGTCGGACCTTCACCCTGATGGAGGACGACATGGATATCAACTGCGGCATCATGCTTGATTCCGGAGTATCGCTGGCCGACATGGGCGAGCAGATTTTCCGTCACATCCTCGAGGTTGCTTCGGGGCAGCGCACAAAGAGCGAAATGCTTGGCATCGGCGATTCGGAATTCATACCCTGGAACATCGGCGCCGTGATGTAAAAAGGCACACATAACCGGACGCCGGCTGACAACACAAGGGAGAGATTCATATGGGAAAAGGGAGACTGCAGGGCAAAACGGCCCTGGTCACCGCCGCTGCGCAAGGGATCGGCCGCGCAGCCGCTGAAAAGTTTGCTGCTGAAGGGGCCCGGGTCTGGGCCACCGATATTAACGTGAAAAAGCTGTCGGAACTGGAGGGGTGCGAGGGCATCTCTGTCCGGCCGCTGGATGTAACTGATGCTGCATCGGTTAGCGAGGCTGTTGCCGCAACAGGCGCTGTGGATATTCTGGTCAACTGCGCCGGCTTTGTCCACGCTGGAACGATCCTCGAGTGCAGTGAAGACGACTTTGAGTTCTCATTCCGCCTCAATGTGCGCTCCGCCTATCGATTGATCCGGGCCTACCTTCCCGGGATGCTGGAAAAAGGAAAAGGGTCGATCGTCAACATCTCCTCAGTGGCCTCGTCGATCTCCGGTGTGCCGAACCGGTTTGTCTATGGAGCGACCAAGGCGGCGTTGATTGGCTTGACCAAATCGGTCGCAGTCGATTTCGTTTCCCAGGGGATACGCTGCAATGCCATCTGCCCCGGCACGGTTCAATCTCCCTCCCTAAACGAGCGGATCAACGCCCTGCCCAACCCTGAAGAAGCGCGCGAGGCATTTATCGCCCGTCAGCCGATGGGGCGCATCGGACGCCCTGAGGAGATCGCCGATCTGTGCATCTACCTGGCGTCGGAAGAGTCGGCTTATGTCACTGGTCAGCAATTCATCATTGATGGAGGGATGACTCTCTAGCGGAACAAGGAGTGAATAATGGAACAGACCTGGCGGTGGTTCGGCCCTGACGATCCGGTGAGCCTCGACCATATCAGGCAGGCCGGCGCAACCGGCATTGTCACAGCGCTGCACGACAAGGCTCCCGGTGAGGAATGGACCCGTTCCGAGATAGCAGAACGCAAACGTATCATCGAGGACACTCCCGAAGGTCGCAATCCACTGCGATGGGCGATGGTCGAGAGCGTTCCAGTCCATGACGATATCAAGATCCAGGCGACTGGATACGACAAATATATCGAAACGTATTGTCGCACCCTGCGCAATTTGGCCGTCTGCGGAATCGATCGGGTCTGTTACAATTTCATGCCGCTGATCGACTGGACCCGCACAGACCTCGCCTACCGGCTTCCGAGCGGAGCGACGGCACTCCGTTTCGATGCGGACCAGTTTGCGGCTTTCGACCTGTTCCTGCTGCAGCGCGAGGGAGCCGCAGAGGAGTACAGCCCGGAACAGGTCGACCGGGCGCAACAGGTGCTGGCCGGGATGAGTGAACAGCAGCGGCAGGGACTGATCTCCAATATTATTGCCGGGCTACCGGGCCGGGCCACCGAGGCGCATACTCTCGACGGGTTCCGAAGTGCACTTCAGCGCTATGCGCAGATCTCATCGGAGCGCCTGCAGGATAATCTCATCCACTTTCTCGAGCAGGTGGTACCGGTGGCTGCGGAGGTCGGTATAAAACTCGCCATCCATCCGGACGACCCGCCACGGCCGCTGCTCGGCCTGCCCCGCGTTGTCAGCTGTCCCGATGACCTGCGAACCTTATTCAGCGCCGTTCCCGATCTCAGCAATGGGCTGACCCTCTGCGTTGGCACCTTTGGCGTGCGTCCTGATAATAATCTGGTTGAGATGGCCCATGAGTTCGGTGAGCGCATTCATTTTGCCCATCTGCGTGGCATCAAGAGGGAAGCGGACGGTCTTAGCTTTTTCGAGGGTGAGCACCTTGCCAGTGATGCGGACATGGTTGCCATAATAGATACTCTGCTAAAGGAAGAAGCACACCGTAAAGCAGCGGGTCGTGCTGACCATTCAATTCCAATTCGTCCGGATCATGGTCACCAACTTCTCGATGACCTCGACAAGAAGGTAAATCCGGGCTACTCGGCGATAGGGAGACTTAAGGGACTGGCCGAAATCCGCGGTGTTATCGCAGCACTGAACTATCAACGCAACCGCTCCGGGGCATAACCGCTGCTACCTCAATGTGCCAGGCTTCAGCCCTTTTACAAGAAGGCATAGTAGTTAATGATTTTTTTGACAATCCATGTATGATGTCTGTCTAATTTTTTCAGGAGGGAAAACATTGGCGGTATCGACCAAAACCAAGCATGAGGTCAGGAATCAACTGGCCCGTCAGATCATCGAGGGGACACTGAGAGCGGACGAGGTCCTGCCCAACGAACTGGATCTTGCACGCGATTATGGGGTCAGCAGGACAACGATTCGTGACGTGCTCCAGAGTCTTGAAGAAAAAGGGCTGCTGGAACGCAAAACCTACAGGGGAACGCGAGTCAGGTCAATCCATTCGTGGAATCTGCTCGATGAGGAGGTCCTCAATTGGAGCTGCGGCATCATGACCCAGCGACGCTTCTTCAGTTCCCTGATGGAGTTGCGCCTGATAATCGAACCCCAAGCGGCTGCCCTGGCGGCCATACGCAACAACGATCTCGAACTGCAGGCGATACAGAGTTCTTTCGACTGGATGAACATCAACGACCAGAGTATTGACCCGGAGGGGGACGTCGCCTTTCACCAGAGCATCATCAAGGCCAGTGGCAACATGTTTGTCGCCCAGTTTGGCGGGGCGATCCGTGCGGCCCTTCATCACACTATCTACCTGTCTGGCAAAGAAGCGATCGATCAGGTGCAGAGTATAGAAAACCATCGACAGCTGTTACATGCGATCGAAAATCATGACGCGCGGAATGCGTATCACATCATGGGTCGGATTTTGAAACTTACGGTTGCGGATCTTGGACTGCCCGAATCTGAGCTGATTCTTGCGGACATATAGATGAGTTCAGGTTCAACCATCAAGGTCAGGGTTTCAGCCAATCAATCTTTTGGAATCTTGGGATTCAAACCCTGAACCCGTCATGCCTCAAACTGAAAAAATAAAACATGCTTTAACTGGCCATTTCAGCTGAATCGACCGCGGGAAGAGAGATCACCCCGGCGAACCATTCCCCATTGCGACACCGGGAATCAAATTGTATCCCCACCGAAACCCCAGCAATATACTGCCATCACCTGGCGCCAGAAAACTCTCTCCTGAACAAAAGAATTACCACAAATGATAATTTAATCCCCTCTGCAGTCTTTTCCCTTGACTTGCGGTATACACCATTATATAAAAAACGCGATTTATTTTATAACGTTATTCTACGGATTACTCGCCACTGAAAATCCACCGGCAAAGAGTCATCCCGCACCAGCGGAAAACTTCTTAAAAAAGCTCCGTTTTGCTGGTTTTATAACAGGTGAATCCTTCATCTGCTTAACCGGGTATTTTAGACCGGGCGCTATCCGTGCCCTTGATCCATTCACAAGGAGGAGAGAGAAAATGTCCGAATTCGGAACCCTTGAAAGTCGCGTTCGTCGCAAGTCACTGCTCAGCAAGGTCATGAAGCCGGAAGACTGCATTCAGTTCTTCAAAGGCGGCGAGAACCTGGTCTGGTCCGGCTTCACCCCGGCCGGCTACCCCAAAGCTGTGCCCATCGCCCTCGCTGATCATGTTGAGGCCAACAACCTCCAGGGCAAGCTGAGGTTCAACCTGTTTATCGGTGCTTCCGTCGGCGCGGAGACAGAAGACCGCTGGGCCACCCTGGACATGATCGATCGTCGCTGGCCCTACCAGACCGGCAAGAACATTGCCAAAGGGATCAATGCCGGCCGCATCCGCATGGGCGACAAGCACCTCGGTCACTTCGCCCAGGATATCAGCTACGGTTTCTACACCGAAAACGGCCGCTACGACATCGGCATTTTCGAAGTCTCCGCAATCACCGAGGACGGTGGCCTCGCCCTGACCTCCTCCTGCGGTATCGTTGCTGAGGCGATCGGCCTGTGCGACAAGATCATCCTCGAAGTCAACACCGGACAGCCCTCCTTCGAGGGCATGCACGACATCCACATGCAGCAGAAGCCGCCGCATCGCGCCCCGTTCCTGATCACCAAGGCCAACAGCCGCATCGGCAGCCCTTATGTCCCCTGCGACACCGAGAAGGTTATCGCCGTGGTCGAATCCAAGCACCGCGACAAGGGCCGCGCCTTCGCCGACATGGACGACACGTCCGAAGCGATCGCCGGACATATCATGGAATTCTTCGCCCACGAAGTGAAGCGTGGCCGCCTGCCGGAGAACCTGCTGCCCCTGCAGTCGGGCGTCGGCTCCATCGCCAACGCGGTTGTCGGTGGCCTGGCCAAGGGTCCCTTCTCCAACCTGTCGGTCTACACCGAAGTTCTGCAGGACACCATGCTCGACTTCATCGACGGCGGCAACCTGAACTTCGCTTCGGCCTGCTCCCTCTCCCTCTCGGAAAATCCGGGTTTCCCCCGCTTCTTCGACAACTGGGACAAATACTTCGACAAGGTGACCCTGCGTCCGCTGTCGATCGCCAACGCTCCGGAACCGATCCGGCGTCTCGGCGTCATCGCCATGAACACCCCGGTCGAGTTCGACATCTACGCTCACGCCAACTCGACCCTGGTCGGTGGCACCCGGATGATCAACGGCCTCGGCGGTTCCGGCGATTACCTGCGTAACGGCTTCCTCAAGATCATGCACAGCCCGTCGACCCGTCCGAGCAAGACCGACCCGCTCGGCATCACCTGCGTCGTCCCGAAAGCGCCGCACATCGACCATACCGAGCATGACCTCGACGTGCTGGTCACCGAGCAGGGTCTGGCCGACCTGCGCGGTGTCGCGCCGAAGGAGCGCGCCAAGCTCATCATCGAAAAGTGCGCGCACCCCGAATACAAGCCGATCCTCAGCGATTACCTGGAGATGGCAACCAAGGAGTGCATCGCCAAGGGTATCGGTCATGAGCCGCAACTCTTCGATCGCGCCTTCAAGATGCAGCAGAACATGGCCGAAAACGGCACCATGCGGATCAAGAACTGGGACATCAAGATCGATCTCTGCGAATAAGATTACAGTTGAACGCTGCTATGCTTCTTGGCCCCGCCGAATTTTCGGCGGGGCTTTTTTCTTGCTCTGCGCAACCGCCACGCGCCCGGCAAGCGCTTCGTTCGCCCCATCTCCAATACGGAAAATTGGTGTATTTTTTGCATAAAAAAGTGCTTGCATTTTCCATAACCCTTTGGAAATAAAATGTTTTTTTCGAAAACCCAGCAACTCTGCAGTTCGCAGAAGAGACGCGGTTGCCCCGGTTTTTTTTCTCACTAAAATGCATTGCAAAAAATACACGGCTGCCGCCCCAATCTGTGACACTTTTCGTCACTTTCAAGGGCAACGATGCCCCTGACACCCGGCACAACTTATGATTTTTTTCTTTAATCTTGCCCATAAAATCAGGAAATCCGCTGCGCTCGCGCCAACAATGGGCCTTGCCCTGCTCTGCGTTCTTTTATTCTCCGGCAGAGCCGTTTATGCCTACGGTGAAACCGAATGCTCCTCCTCCCGGTTCGGTTCTGACCTGGTCTGCACCGCCGGGGATGTCTCAATCACCGGGATTGCCGTTGCCCCGGGGAGTCCGACGTCCTGCATCGGCGGAAGCACGTTCAACGTCGATCTCGATGTCACGGTCAACTTCGCCACCCCGGACCGCTGGGATATCGGCATCTTCCTCTCTAACGACGGCAACGACCCGCAGCTCCTGCCGGGCAGCGGTGGTGCCTCAAGCTGCTCCGTGGACATCCTGCCGACGGCGAGTCCATTTTTGGACCTCGACCCGAACGGCGGCCTCGACACCTGCGGCGACGGCAACAGTTCGATTAACGGCGGACTTGGCTATGGAGTCGTCAGGCTCCATGACGTGCCGGTCTCGTGTCGGGCCATCGAGCACAGCGGTGGCAACCTCTATATCCCCTTCGTCGTCAGTTGGGACAACCAGGCCAGCCCCAGCGGCCTCGACTGCACCTCAAAACTGGATCCGGTGCCGAACACCAAATCGAAATGCAACGCGCCGGACATCAGCAACCCGGTCGAGGTCGCCTACGGGACGGTCAATGCCGTCGTCCTTCCCGCGATCAGCAAGACGGATGGCGTCAGCACGGTCAACCCCGGCGACAGCCTGACCTATACGGTCCTGATCACCAACACCACCGGGCAGCCGCTGAGCGGCGCGGTGGTCTCCGATCCGGCGACACCGAACCTGACCGTCAACAGTCTCAGCTGCAGCGCCGCGGGCGGAGCAACCTGCCCGACGACCAGCATTCCCGCCATGCAGGGGAGTGGCCTGACGCTGCCCGACATGCCGGTCGGCAGCAGCATCACCTTCACCCTGAACGCCACTGTAAACGACCCGATCGACCCCAGCTATCAACACCTGATCACCAATACCGCCTTGGTGACCGTCTCCGGAGAGACCAACTGGGCAACGGACAGCGATACAATCAACGGCGCGGTCTACTCCGATCTGTCGACATCAACCAAATCGGTGGTCGATCTCAACGGCGGCGAAGCAGAACCGGGGGACATCCTCCGTTACACGATTACCCTCAACGAGACCGCCGGCCATGCCGTGACCGGGGCCAGTGTCAGTGATGACATCCCGCCCTACACGAGCAATTTTTCACTCGTCAGCATCCCGGACGATGTCATTGACAATTCCACCGGGTCCGGAAGCGGAGCCCACGGCAACGGCTTCCTCGACATCGGCAGCATCAGCCTGGACCCCTATGGATCCTCCTCTATCGTCTTCGATGTCACCATCGCGAACGGCACCCCGGCAGGAACTGGTATCGACAATAGCGCTTCGATCTCGAACCCGGGCGGCCCCGGAGCCGAACCCGCAGCTGAAACCATCGTCGTATCCCCGTCTGCGGTGCCACGGACCGACAACAAGAAGCTTTACCTCTACAGCACCGCACCGAACACGCTCTCCCGCACCATGCCGGCAGCGGCACCGGCGAACATTACCTTCACCAATGCTGCACCGGTCATCTGGAACGGCAACAGTCCTCTCCCCCTCCAGCAGGACAATACCGTCGCCGCCGCATATGCCAGCCTTTACCTCAGTGCCGACACCACCCAGTCCCGTCAGGTCGAAGCACGCATGTACTGTTCTGCGTCACCCACTGCATATGCAACCTCAGGCTTCTATGACCTTGGCACCATCCCGACGACACCGACCCTGTACACCTTCAACCTGACCACCCTGGTCGGCGGTTTCAGTTTTCCCGCTACCTGTGCGGCGCCCGGATACTGGGTCCTGAGGGTCGACAGCAACACCAACAAGAACGTGACCGTACATCCGACCAGCGGTGCCGATTTCTCGCGCCTCAACCTTGACTCGAGCAACGTCATCTATGTGGAGAATCTGGCATTCCACGACCTTCCCTACCCGGCGGGGACGACGCTTGCGTCGGTATCCCCCGGAACAACTCTCTACATCCGCAGCCTGGTCAGCGACCCGTTCGGCAGTTTCGATATCAGCGCCGCAACCATCGAGATCACCGATCCCGATGGCACCCCTGTCGTCAGCGGAGCAGCGATGAGCGAGGTTGCCGATTCCGGCGCGGCCACCAAAACATATGAATATGCCTACACGGTCCCTCTCGGCGCCCCCACCGGTAACTGGACTGTTACGGTGACAGCACGCGAAGGAACGGAAGGGACAGTTACGGACGACCGGATCTCCGCATTTGAGGTTTTCGCCTTTCCCAGCCTCACCATCCTGAAAACGGTCGAGACGCTGACCGAGCCGGTCAACGGCACCACCAACCCGAAGGCGATCCCCGGGGCGGAACTGCTCTACCGGGTGCAGGTCATCAACTCAGGCTTCGGCAGCCCGGACAGCGACACCCTGGAGGTCACCGATCCGATTCCGGCCAACACCAGTCTCTACGTTGGCGACCTCGGCCAGGGCGCACCCCTCTTTTTTAGCGACATTGCCTCAAGCGGGTTTACCGCAGGCGACGTCAACCTCAGCTATTCGGAAGATGCCAGTTGCAGCGACTACAACTACACGCCGTCAGCCGATACGGACGGATTTGACAGCAACGTCTGTGCCTTCAAGGCGCGGATGACGGGAACCTTCAACGCATCGGACGGGACCACCAATCCCAGCTTCAGCCTCGAGTTCAAGGTCCGTATCGATTGATCTTTTGACACGCCATTCTGGCCCCCAAGGAGCTCTCAATGAAAAGATCCACACCGCTCACCCTGATCCTGCTTTTGGTGCTGCTGCCGGTTTTCGCGGCGGCCCAGCAGGACGGATTAATCTTCGACTCGATTGCGGAAATCGAAGCAGAGACCAGGAATCCCCAGGGAGAACTGGTTGCGGTACGCAAACCCGCCGGGCGGGTCATCCCGGGCACCACGGTCATCTATACCAACACCCTGACCAACCAGGGAAAGATGACCCTGGAGACGCCGGTCATCGACAACCCGGTGCCGGAGAACACTGAATATCTGGCGAACAGCGCCAGGGGGGACGGCGCCGCCATCACCTTTTCGGTTGATGGCGGAACGAGCTACGACGTCCCGGAGGCACTGATGATCACCGGGACTGACGGGCAACCGGTGCAAGCCGCAGCGAAAGACTACACCCACATCCGCTGGCAATTCAGCAACGACCTGCCTCCCCAGGGAACGGTCCGGGTCGAATTCCGCGTCAAAGTCAAATAGAACTCTCAAGATAGGCATACTGCGAAAGCTGGAGGAAAGAGCATGCGACTACATATCAGACGACAACAGATCAACTCACCCATAACGGCGCGAAAGGAGAAAAACCATGAACAACCACCCTGAACCGGAAAAACCGACATGACGCAACATTTCGCTACTCGAATCGAGAAGTTTTTTCTACTCACACAAAGGAGATTCAACATGCAAAGCAGACACAGAAAAGGGCTCATCCTGCTGTTGAGCCTGGCCCTGGCGACTCTGCTGACCACAACCGCCCCGGCGGCAACGGTCGGCACCGACGCCGGCACCTTGATCGGCAACACGGCCCAGATCACCTATTCGATCGGCGGGGTGGCACAGGGGCCGGAAAACTCGACCACCGCCACCATCGTGGTCGACAACCTGGTCGACCTGTCGATGGCCGGGACCGACACCGCAAGCGTCAACGGCGCCGACCAGGCGGTGCTGTTCACCATTGAGAATACCGGCAACGAGACCCAGAGTTACCGGGTGGCCTTCTACGCCGAGGGGCTCACGGATGACCATGACATGGACTTCACCGACACCAACTCCGGCCTCTATATCGACAGCGACGCCAGTGGTGATTACAGCGCCGGGGATACCCTGATCCAGCTCAACCCGGTCAGTGGCACCTACTATCCGATCAATGTCGATGTCGCCCCCGACGGAACGGTTGACATCCTGCTGGTCGGGACCACCCCGGCCGGGGTCAGCTCCGGCGAGACGTCAACCTACTCGCTGGTCGCCCAGGTCCTCGACGATGCGGCGACCGATGCGGTCACTACGGACGATGGCGCAACGGCGGATGACCCGGCAACAATCGACGTCGTCTTCGCCGATGGCGAAGCGCAGAGTACCGCTGCTGTCAATGGCGTCCCCGCCAATACCGATATCGTCCAGGACGGCAAGTACCTGGCTACGGCCACCTACACCTTCCAGGGCTCCGGCGTGACGGTTTCCAAGTCCTATGCGGTCCTGTGGGATCCGATCAACGGCAACAGCAACCCGAAAGCGATTCCCGGCGCATACGTCAAATACACCCTGGTCGTCAGTAACGCGGCCGGCAGCCCGGCGGCGATCCTGAACCAGATCACCGACAGCTTGAATGCCGCCCTGGCGATCGATCCTGACTTGATCGATGGCACGACCTTCCCGGCGGCCGGCGATCCGGAAAGTGTTGCAGGAAACGGTTTCAAGGTTGTTCATGCGACCGGCCGGGCCAGCACACCGGCCACCCAGTACTTCACGACCGCCAACGACGCGGATGGTGTGGATCATTCCGGCGGCCTGGTAACCGCGACCTTCGCCACCATACTGCCGGCCGAAGGGGTCACCTATTCAGCCGGTGAACTGCTGCCGGGCGAAACCGTAACCCTCTACTTCAACGCGATCATTCAGTAAAGATTCATCATGGCAAGAGACCTGATCCACAAGCTGCGCACAGCGAGGTGCTTTGCCCTCGGCCTTACGGCCGTGGTCGGTGCCCTCGTGCGCGCGGTTCTGGCTCGGGTCTCTCCTTTTGTTCACCCCTGCTCCGACAGGTCGGCCGGTTGCTGCCGCAACTGTTCGACCCGTCGGCCGCTGGGGACCTCCCTGGCCGGAGGTCTCCAGCGGCCGGCGCTTCTGCTCCTGCTTCTGTGGCTGCTCCTTCCGCAATTGGTTGTCGCAGCAACCCCGCCGGGCACCCGGATCGACAATACCGCGATACTGACTGTCACCCAGCCGGGGAGTCCGGCCACAATCAGCTCGAATCCGACCAGCCTGGTAACCCGCAGCCCGGCCGTGCTCAAGTTCCTGCAGTATGCGCCGACAGTCGACACCGCCGAGAGGCTGCCGGTTGCCCGCACCTACTATGACGATGGCAGCAGCTATCTCCTCGTGCCGGAGCCTGCAGCAATCAACAGCCAGCCGGTGCCGCTGATTCCGGCTACGCTCTATTCGGCGAGCGAGGTCCTCTTCCTGCGCCTGACCGATCTCGACCAGAACCTTGATCCGCTGCAGCGCGAAACGGTGCTGGTCACAGTCAGCGCGGACGAAACCGGCGACAGCGAAACCTTGCGTCTCAGCGAGACCGGGCCCAGCAGCGGCATCTTCTCAGGCTACCTGCCAATGACTCTTGACGGCCCCAGGGGCGCCGACGGCAGCCTGCTGGTCGGCCCGGAAAACCACCTGAGCGCCCGCTACAGTGACCCGGTCGACAACAGCGACACGTCGGTGGCGGCGGCACTGGTCGATCCCTACGGGTACGTCTTCGACAGCACCACCGGGGAGCGACTCAACGGGGCCAGCGTCACCCTCTGGGACGTCACCGCCAACGGCCCGGCCATCGTTTTCGGTGACGACGGCAGCAGCCGTTTCCCGGCCACCGTGGTTACCGGCTCCAGCGTAACGGACAACGGTGGAACCAGCTATACCTTTAACCCGGGTGGCTTCCGTTTTCCATTTGTCTCACCCGGACACTACCGGTTGATGATCACTCCGCCTCCCGGTTACCGGACCCCCTCCGCGGTGGCTGAAGCAACCCTGCAAACCCTGCCCGGCGCCCCTTTCGCGCTCGCCATCGGCTCGCGTGGCGAGGAGTTCAGTGTCAACCCGGGTCCGGCGCTGCGCATCGACATCCCTGCGGACCCTGCCACGGGGGGACTCTGGATCCAGAAACAGGCCGACAGGACAGTGGCGGCTGCCGGTGATTTCATCCTCTACCGGATTCAGGTCGACAATCTTGCCGCAACGGCGGTTGCCAGCAACCTCCGGGTCGAGGACCTGCTGCCACAGGGCTTCCGCTACCAGTCCGGCTCCACCCGTATTGATGGTGTGGCGGTCGCAGATCCAACGGTCTCAGCCGATGGCCGCACCCTCACTTACAGCCTGGCGGATCTGCCGGCTGCGGCAAGCATCGAGATTACTTACGTCGTTGAGGTCGGTGCCGGCACCAGACCGGGCCGATTCAGCAACATCGCGTTTGCCGGAAGCGGCAATGGCCTGAGCTCGAACCGGGCTTCGGCGGACGTTGTCATCAGGGAGGACCTGCTGCGCAGCCGTTCTCTGCTGGCAGGGCGGGTCATGGTCGGAGAGTGTAACGTTCCGGACACGCAACTCCAGGGGCTGGAAAACGTCCGCATCTATCTCGAGGACGGGACCTACGTGCTCACCGACAAAGACGGCAAATACCATGTCGAGGGGATCGAACCCGGAACCCACGTTGTCCAGTTGGACCAGAGCACCCTGCCGCCGACCCATGAGCTGGTCTCCTGCGAGGACAACACCCGGTTCGCCGGGCGTAATTTCTCCCAGTTTGTCGACATCCAGGGGGGCACCCTGTGGCGTGCCGACTTCCACCTGGGGTTGAAACAGAAGAGCCGGGGTGAGGTGCGGATAGAACTGGACAGCTCCCTGGAGGAGGGGATTGCGACATTCCGCATCCCGATCCGGATCAGCGAAGTCCCCCTCGACGACCTGCGCCTGAGCGTCCTGCTTCCGGAAGGGCTCGCCTACCTCCCCGGCAGCAGCCTTCTTGCAGAGGCCCCCCTGGCCGATCCCGCGGAGGGCCTTGCGGTGCTGACCTACCACCTGGGCGACCGGCCGGCGGCCTGGGATGCTACAGTGAGCCTGAAGGCCGCGGTGACCGGGCAACAACGGGGCGAACTGCAGACCAGCGCGGTCCTCACCTTTAACACCCCGGAACAACGGAACCAGCGGACACCGATGGTCGATAGCCTGATCAAGGTCAGCCACAGGGCTGCGCCGAACCGGGTCAAGTTCGATGTCCGCCCCCATTACCCGACCCGGGTCGCGACGTTCTCCGAGAGGGATAAAGTCTTCTTCGATCAACTCGCCAACGAGCTGAAACATTACGAGATCGACAAGCTGTTTGCCATCGGGCACACCGACAACGTCCCGATCGCCGCCGAGAACAGGATCTACTTCGCCGACAACTTTGCCCTGTCGGCGGCCCGGGCCGAGCATGTCGCCCGCTATCTCGGAGCGGCCCTCAACCTTCGCGAGGACAAGGTCGTCAGTATCGGCATTGCCGATGCGGCACCGGTCGCCGACAACACCACGCCGGAAGGGCGCTCGATCAACCGGCGGGTGGAGGTCCGGGTCGAGGGGAGGCGGATCGATCAGAAGCGCATCCTTGAACTGGTCAAGGCGCATAGCGGACCCCAGGTGGTGGCAACGGTCGGCCTGCGCGAAGGGGAGCAACCCCGGGCAGAGCAGCAACCGGGGCACCCCGACACCCCGCCGACCAGGGCTCCGCAGATCGACAGGCAGTGGCTGGCCGCAGCACAGCCTGGCATCCGCCTGCTCTGGCCGCAACCGGGCTATGTTCCGGTCACGCCGAGTACCAAGATCATGGTTCAGCATCAGCGGGGGCAGCGGGTCGCGATCAGGCTGAACGGCCAATCCGTCCCCGCCGTCAATTATGCCGGGGTCGAAAGCCGCAAAGACGGACGGGTCGCGGTGTCGATCTGGCGCGGTGTCGATCTGGCGTCCGGCCGGAACCGGTTCGAGATCACCGTTCACGACGCCAGTGGACAGCTGTTGCAGCAGTTCGAGGAACAGATCTATTACGCGGAGACCGCTTACCGGGCGGAACTGGTCGAAGCCCGGAGTCAGCTCGTCGCCGACAGCGCCACCCCGCCGAAGCTGGTGCTGCGCCTGCTGGATATAAACGATCAGCCGGTCCGCCCGGGACTGTTTGCCGACATCAGCGTCGAGCCGCCGTACCGCCCGCTGCTGCCGGACGCCCTGACGCTCAGCGGTGGAGGTCGCCCTGCGGCGGCCGGCGAGCGGATTCAAACAGGTGCGGACGGCCATGCCGAGCTTGAGCTTGAACCGACCAGCAGGGCCGGGCGGGTCGCGGTCACGGTGCACCTGAGCAGCGGACCGCAGCTCGTCGAAACCTGGCTCACGCCGGCGCCACGCGACTGGATCCTGGTCGGCTTCGCGGAAGGGACCGCAGGCTACAACACCCTCTCTGGGCACCAGGCCAATCTCGACGAAGCCGGAATCGAGGACCATGGCTACCATGACGGGCGGGCCAAATTTTTTGCCAAGGGGGCGATCAAGGGCGAGTGGCTGCTGACCATGGCCTACGACTCCGAAAAACAGAACAGGGATGCCGACAGCCTGCACCAGCTCATCGATCCCGACAGCTACTACCCCCTTTACGGAGATGAAACACGCCAGGACTATGAAGCGGCCAGCGCCCGCAAGATCTATGTCAGGCTGGAGCGGAACCAGTTCTATGCCCTGTTCGGCGACATGCAGACCGGACTGACCCAGACCGAGCTTGCGCGCTATGTGCGGAGCATGAACGGTTTCAAGGCCGAGTATCAGGGCACCAACGTCAGCTACAAGCTCTTTGCCTCCGAAACCCGCCAGGGCTTCGTCCGGGACGAGCTGCGCGGTGACGGCACATCAGGCCGTTACCAGCTGTCGCGGCCGGACCTGGTGCTGAACTCCGAAGAGGTGACCCTCGAAACCCGTGACCGGCTGCACAGCGAACGCATCCTCAGTTCGCAGGCCCTGCATCGCCACCTGGATTACGAGATCGACTACAGTGACGGTAGCCTGTTCTTCAAACGCCCGATCCCGAGCCGGGATGCACAGCTCAACCCGACGTTCATCGTGGTCCGTTACGAGACCCGGGCCTCCGCCGAAAGCGAGCTGAACTACGGCGGCCGGGCGGCCGTGAAAATCCCGGGACAACCGCTGGAAATCGGGGGCACCCATGTGCATCAACAGAGCGGGGACGGAGCAGGAGAGCTCTCCGGTGTCGATGCGAAACTGACCCTGGGCAGTCACTCCAGCCTGCGGGTTGAAGCTGCGACAACCGACAGCGAGGACTCTGCCGGCCAGGGACGGGGTGACGCCTATCTTGTGGAGTTCGAGCACTCCTCGTCGAACATCTCCGCTACCGTCTACTTCCGTCAGCAGGACGAACAGTTCGGCCTCGGTCAGCAGAACAGCAGCGAGTCGGGGACGCGCAAGTACGGTGCGGAGGGGAGCTTCCGGCTCAACCGGTCAACGGCGCTGAACGCCACGCTCTACAATCAGGACAACCTGGACAACTCCTCCACACGTGAAGTCGCCGAGCTGGAAGTTGATTACCGCAACAAGCGCTTTGGCCTGTTTGCTGGTTTCCGCGATGCACGAGATCTCCTTGGCGACAACAGCAGACACCAGAGCCAGCAGCTGCTCACTGGCGGAACATGGGCGACGGCTGATCGAAAACTTTCCCTGCATGCCACCCATGAGCAGTCGCTTGGCAGTAAGGACGAGAATGCCGACTACCCGACATTGACCCTGCTGGGTGCGGACTACCGGATCGGCAAGCAGGTCAGCCTGTTTGCCGAGCAGGAATTCACCTGGGGAGACGAACGCGAGACCGAAGGGACCAGGGCCGGCCTTAAAGCCACTCCCTGGCGCGGCAGCACTGCCCGGACATCGGTTGAACGTCAGATCGAAGAGGACAGCGAGAGGCTCTTCTCCCTGTTCGGCCTCGGCCAGACCTGGCAGACGGCAGAAAACTGGAGCATCGACGCCACCCTTGATCGCAGTTACACCCTCAAGGACAGCGGCAGCTACGAATTTGACAGCGCGGTCCCTGCGACGCACGGCAGCGATGAAGACTTCACCGCCATCTCCCTCGGCGCGACCTATCAGCAGGACGGCTGGTCCTGGTCAAATCGGCTGGAGATCCGTCACGCTGACAGTGAGGACAGGTACGGCCTAGTGTCCGGGCTGGTCGGGCAGGTCCGGCGGGGAATTTCCGCTTCCGCCAGATACATGGGCTTCCTGACTGATGGTTCCAACGGCACCGAAAAATCAGAGCAGGAATTGACTCTGGGGCTGGCTTATCGTCCGATCATAAGCCGCTGGATCTTCCTCAACCGTCT
Source organism: Desulfuromonadales bacterium (assembly GCA_032251255.1). Taxonomy (GTDB): domain Bacteria; phylum Desulfobacterota; class Desulfuromonadia; order Desulfuromonadales; family Geopsychrobacteraceae; genus BM509. Next base: position 4,188 of record JAVVDY010000017.1, on the reverse strand, counting down.
CGATGTAGAACTTGACCAAGACAAGACCAGCCTCCATGACGACACCTCATGGCGCCTGGTCAACAACCTCCATGCCAACTTCAAGCTTAACCGCGACTGGCAGATCGCCCCCTACTACGGCCTGAAGTATCTGCGGGAAAACTTCAGTGGACGTCACTATGCTGGATTCACCGACCTCGCCGCCCTGGAAACCCGCTACAACCTGAACAGACAGTGGGATTTCGGCCTGCACGGCAGCGTCCTGCACACCTGGAACAGCAACCAGTACGATTACAGCAGCGGGGTGTCGGCCGGGTACCTGTTCATCACCAACCTCTGGGCCAGCATCGGCTACAACTTCGACGGTTTCCGTGATGAAGATTTTTCCCAGGCCAACTACACGGCCAAGGGGGTTTACCTGAAATTCCGGCTTAAATTCGATCAGAACACCCTGGAAGATGCCCTCGAATGGCTGAACCGTCAATAGCCGTTCGCTCCGGTTGCATCCAGGGAGCCAGATCAAGGCCGCAGACTACTGAGAAGAAACTCTCAAGGTCCCATAACTTACGACATTTGAGACAAGTTCAGCCAGGTAGAAATTGTCGATGAAGCTAGGGGCGGTTCATCTGCTATGTGAAAAAAGCCAACTGTGTTCACTGCTAGGCAATATGGAGGTAGCTGAAAGGTGGAAGATAAACTTTGGAAATGTGAACTTTGGCAGTGGAAATTCATAATCAAGGGCCTTATTCCAGAACAGGTCAAATTAAAAGAAAAAATTTGGCTAAAGAAGGGTGAGCTATTTCTTGAGAAGAAGGGAAATGATCTCCAAGCCTACCTGTTAGGAAAAGAAGAAGATAGATTTAATAGAGACGAAATACTTGCAGACTACCTGAGGTTTACCTGCCTAATTTCTACCAATACTCCTGACATCAAAGACAGAGGAGGAGTCGGTTTAAAGTCAGAAAATGAATTTGGAAAGGATTTAGATCACCAAAACGTAACATTTTCGTCAATAGCGGTTAAGATGCCAGATGAAGTAATCCCCGATATCGAGCGTCATGTTCCGAAATTTATTGATACCATCAAAAATATTCACGACAAGTACAATGAGGTGGTTTCTGGTAATGAGTTCATGGAAGTAGCTTTAGACTATTTTTATGACGCTGAGAAAAAATTTATATACAGCAACGAAGGATTTATTAGTGCCATGATAAGCATGGAGGCACTGTTTAATGAAGGCCCGTCAGATATAAGATACAAATTGTCTCACCGAGCCGCATTTTTACTTGGCTTTTGTGACATGGATTCAATTCAAGTGTTTGAAAAGTTAAAGGAAATCTACAATAAACGAAGCAATCTGGTTCACGGGCGAGGAGATTTAAAGAACGATCCTGACAGGGGCCTTGTCTCAAGGTACACGAGGCGCTCAATCATCATATTTTTAATACTTCTAAGCAGCGAAAAAAGAAATAAAATTAGCAAGAAGAAAAGGAAAGAAGAACTCCTTTTAGAAATTGACAATGCGATGCTTGATAATAACGCCTGCAACTTATTAAAAAAAGAGATCGAGAAAGGTCTAAAAGATTTTCAGTTGCCAGTACCTCGCGTCTTTGAGGGCGAGGGCAATCATGGACACTATAGGGTAACAGCATGGTAAAAGAGCGCTTAACAATCGCCTACTCAACGACGTCAAACTTTTCGCTGCACTGCGAGTTTGTCTCGTGTGAGCCATGATATTTAATCGATCCTTGTGATAGCTGGTTGTCTCAAAAACTAGGAGTCATGGAACACGAAAGCCGTCGGGACAATTCCGGCGGCTTTCTTCTTATGTCACAACATTCGATGAGACACTGCTTCACAGAAGGCGATAAGGGAGTGCATTGAGCGGAAGACGAGGGGATCGTTTATGGCGGAGAGTGAGGAGAGGCTTTTGAGGTGGTCATTTTGGGGATCCTTTCGTTAGGTAAGGTCGGATAATTATTAAAAGCACCAGATTTCTGTATTTAGAGCCCCTAAATATTTTGCATAGAATCAGCATTTGGAGGATTTAAGTAAGTTTCTTTCGAATCCGGATTTTAGCTTTCAACGAACGCTGCTTTGAATTAGGGGGAAATAATTACCTTATTTGTGCCCTATTAATGATTTTAGTTGGTTGAAGGGCTTGGTTGGATGAATACTGTCTAAGGTATTGAAATTGCAAGATGCTTTCGTGTTTCATGTTTTATTTCAGTGAACAGGGGGCTTCTGATGGATAATTTGGGGGGATAATATTGACCGCGCTTAAGGCAGGAATACCTTGAGTGCGGTTTTGTGCTTTATGGTGAAATTTATCTAAAAATCTATTGGCTAAATTTCTAATCAGAATCTCTGCTTTTTTTGGCGAAGTGAAGCCTATTAACTCTATTGATGTAGCGGAAGAGGTTAAGTTATGAAGAAAAATATCTTTAAGTTCATTGTTATTGCCGCTCTTATGGCGCTTTTTTCAAGCCCTTCTTGGTCGGCTTCTTTTTTGGAGAATGAGGCTGGAATATCTGCAAGCATTCATGTTTCTGGTGTGAATATCAGCCAAGCGGCAAGTGCTTTTATTTCGATCGAGAAACAGACGGATACTTATGTCATTGGTTCTGTTCGTCTCCCCGATTATGACGAAAATCATGACGTTCATGTTTATGTAGATATATCAGGGGATATTATTGCTTACTATCTTGCTGCCGAGCCGCCCAGTAAGATTATTGATTGGAAGCATTATTCTGGCGGTTTGATGACAGTTGATGGTTCTAAACTTGAAGATGCTCTTACTGTTGTCTGTAGTGCCATGTCTTTAACATTCTCTGAAGTTGATTACCATGATTTCCGATATCCATTTGCAACAGACATAGAAATTATTGTTGAGGAGAACTCTATCGCTAACTCTACAGATTCTTTTAGTTTTATGATCCCATCAGTTACGAATTATGTTTATGTTCATAATATTTCATGGTCTCATTCTGTTAAAGTTAGCCACGACGGTTATACAAATAATAGGGCTCAGGAAATTCTAATTGATGGAAATATTATCAATTCTGGAACAACAACAACATGGAATATTTGGGATGGAGTGATTCCTGAAGAAACTATAAGCAGGGATGTTTATCATAGTTTTTCGGTCGTAAATAACAAGGTAACAACAACAGCTTCAGATTCATACACAGATCATGGAGCGCTTGTGATACTTCACAGCGAATCTGTGCCCCCTACTCCTATCCCATAACATAAACGGACTCAGCTTATGCGACTTAATAGATATATACTCTATTTGATATGCATTTTTAGCTTTTCCGCTATAGGAACAGCTTATGGTCAGATAGTATCTGAAAATGCTGATTCTTTTTCTGCTGGTCAGTTGTCTCTAGCCACCTCGATTAGCAGTGTTCCTGACCGTGTTGTGGTTGAGTATTCAAACTCTGTTCACGTTGATCAATTTAATTATCCCTCTGCAGTTGTCGTTTCCAGCAACTCTGTCACTCCTCGAATTGTTGTCGAATACTCTGACACATCTTCTACGTACAATCCGTTAACATCGTCTATTCACGATAATGATTATGATAATGATGGCATGTCTAATGTTTGGGAAGCGACATATGGCCTAGATATGAACGATCCATCTGATGCGAATGGTGATCTAGATGGAGATGGTCTTACAAACCTAGAAGAGTGCCAGAGAGGAACTGATCCTACGAAACCAGATACAGATGGCGATGGGATGCCTGATAGGTGGGAGTGTGACAATAATACTGACCCGTTAGTGCCAGATGCTGATGAAGATAAGGACGGCGATGGGTGGTCAAATAAAGATGAATACGATAACAATACGTCTCCAGATGATCCGGAGTCTAAACCAGTAAAGTTGACTATTAACAAAATCAACGGGATGAACGTTGCTTCTGTATATGAGGACAGCTCAGAATTGTGTCCGCATGGAGAAGTGTCCTGTGAAACGGTTCTACCGATTAATTCATCTTTGACACTCTACTCAATTGTAGATACCGGTTATCAATTAGGTCATTGGGACGGGTGCGATGGTACGTACTTTGATGTAAGTGTAGGTTCTTCTGAAAAATGTAATGTCAATTTGAATGTTGACAAGACCATTGATGCCTATTTCGTTGTCCCAACGTAAGCTTCCCCGGTAGGTTGACATGTCAAAAGTAGAGTTTTCTGGCACAATAC
>JAVVDY010000016.1:0-81442 GCA_032251255.1 Desulfuromonadales bacterium | reverse complement strand
AAGAACGCTGGAAACTCTATTTTTCAACTGTCTACTTGACGGGGAAGCTTACGCCAACGCAGGAAGATGGAAATTATGCCATTAGGAGGTTGGCTGAAACGAGATACGGAGTAGATTCAGTCAACCTTGACAATGATTGGATAAACACACTAGAGGATGATGCTAATCAACAGATTGTAACCCACGCTCTTTATCCATACCAAGATGGCACGCTAACCGGTGACTATGCTGGATATAAATGGTGGAGTTCTCTAGACAGTATTTTTGACATCAATGGGGAGTCACCTCTTGTACCCTCAGGACAAACAAATACCCATGGAGTTAATGATGACGATAGAGAGCCTTTGATTTTAATTCATGGTTGGCAGGCGAAATGTGGCTCCCCTCTTGTCCAATGTAGCAGTTTCCCCAACAGAGATCCGGCTGAATTGTCAGGTGCCACAGATGAAAGTGGTTTTGATGCTGAAGGTTATTGGTGGACGTTTCTTCGGTATTTTGGCTCAGAAGAAGCTTCTAGGCTGAGGGAGAACTATAAATTATATATCTATCAATACCCTTCATATAAACACATTACATTTAACGCAAGAATACTCTCTGAACTTCTCTATGAAGTTAAATATATTCGCGACTGGTATAAAAAAGAGATGCGAGGCATATCCATAATTGGCCATAGCATGGGAGGGCTAGTGGCTAGGTCCTTGCTGGAAGAGCATAATGGAATAAATGACGGAAATGATGGAGTATTCAGGACTGGTGAAAAAACTATAAAAAGATTGATTACGTTAGATACGCCTCACCATGGCTCTCCCGGGGCAGTATACCCATGGCTAGATACTGCATCTAATGTAGGAAAAGATGTTTTTTCACCAGGCTCTATGGATCTTTGGTGGGACGGATACGATGATGCATTTAAGAGCCTTTGTGAAGATAAACCTGGGGAGTTGTATATAAATGGGGCCTCTTTTGGTGACAAAAATAACTCGTGGAGAATCCCCGGAGTATCATCTATTGATGAGCATTATAGGACTAATCTTAGTCGTAGTGATATCTATCACCCTACAGATATCTTAGAACTTAATCCTGCCTATTTCTATGAGAAGCCCAACCCATGGCTCACTAATCTAAATCGTTTATATGAACAAGGGCTTCATACATGGAAGGACAAATATATATTCTATGGTGGCTATAACGATGGTAGTGATAATGAGTCCAATTTTGCAAACAAGCTGTCAGATATTGGACTTATGGGGATTGGTGATGGTTTTGTATATAACGAAGCTGGATATTTAAATGATGCACCTGTGCCAGTGACTTCAAGTTTTTTTGAAAGAAGTGAAACAGTGACTGAATATCCAGGGTGGCCTAAAGATAACAAAATACACATGTTTGATGATTTCCTGAATGATGATAGTAAGAATATCCTATGTAATTCTAATCCCGATGGGTTTAAAATCCGCTTCTTTAGAGACTACCACCATGATCGAATGAAGGGGGGAGCATATTTAAGTGATCCACTTGGTAATCCCTTTAGACTAATAGACAATCATGAATATGTCTGTGGTATGCCTTACGGTACGGGCTTCAACTCCACTGAAATAAGAAGGGATTACCTTAGCGATGTAGGCATTCAGGCAGATATTCCGCAATTAGAGGGATGTATTAACGATAAAAACTCCTCTTGGTTCAGCACATTGGAGTATGAACCATTATACATCTTCCTTAAGCATGATTTAGTTAGCGAGAATAACTCATGTCCTATTGATATTGATAATGATGGAATCCCGAATGCTGATGATTCGGATGATGATGGTGATGGGATTCCGGATGATGCTGAGAAAGCTGCTGGTCTTGACTCACATGACCCTTCCGATGCTGGTCAAGATTCTGACGGTGATGGCCTAACTAACCTTGAAGAGTATGCTGGAGGCGGAAACATAAATATCCCCGATACTGACGGTGATGGCTTTAACGATCCAGACGATAATTGTCCGTTTGTTTCTAATCCCGAGCAAGACGAGGTTTGTTGCCCATGCCCACCGTCATCTACAGGCGTTCCTGCAGATTATTCGAGTGAGTCAAGAACCGTATCGCCTATACCTGAAGCGGAAATTACGTTTACAGACGTGGTAGAGAGTGGCCTTGTTACTGTGACCACGTTGAAAACACCTGCACCTCCTGCCAACTTTAGAGTTGTGACGGGAACTGCTTATGAAATAACGACAGATGTTTTGTTCACAGGGCCTGTCACTGTTTGCTTGGATTATCAAGATGCGGCACTTGCAGATAAAAAGAATGAAGGCAGAATTAAATTGTTTCACAGAGGGGGGCAAGGTTGGGAGGACATAACTACCTCAGTAGATACAGAAAATAATATTGTTTGTGGGCAAACGGATTCTTTTTCTCCTTTTATTATTGGTGAGCCCCTATCCTCAGTCACCATGGATAAGGTTCCAATCACAGGGGGATTGTGGCTATTGCTAACAGCATTGGCAGGGCTGGGATTGCTACGCAGACGTCTTAGCTAAGGAAAGACATAAATGGGTCGGAAGAGTCGGTTAAAAAAGGAAGCACGGCAAGAACGGCTGCGGGTGGAGCCGAAGGAAATATTGTCTTCGGCCTCCTCTTCCTTTCTCAAGATTGCTATGACCTTTGCCGCGATGGTCATTGTGTTCGAGATCATTGTGGAGCTCTTTATCGATTGGCTCCCCTTGCAGTTGGCGACCGCATCGATTACGACCTATCTTCTTCAGGTTACAGGCCTTGAGGTCAACACCAGCGGCATCCACATGATCCTGCCCAATGCCCGTTGGGAGGTGATCGCAGACTGTACCGCTATCGGGGCGCAGGTCATCTTTCTTTCTTTTGTTCTGGCATTCCCTTCATCGAAAAAAGCCAAACTTTTTGCAACGGGTGTTGGCGTTCCCTTTATCTTTGCCGTCAACATTGTCCGCCTGGTGGCTCTAGGCTGGTTGACCTATCTCAGCCCGAAGTTGGCTGACTATTGCCATGATTTTGTCTGGCAGATGGGCTTTTTATTTATGGTGGTAGGCATGTGGCTGGCATGGATTGAGTGGGTGGTAAAGCGTGAAAAGAATCCTGCTGTTTCTGCTTAGAACCTTACTGATTGCCATGGTGCTGTTTGCTGCCAAGGACTGGCTGCTTCCGGCATATCGTATGGTGATTTACGGGTTCTGCCATTTGCTTCCCGGTGCCGGTGCCGGTGTTTCACTCTACAATGACAGTCTCGACAAGTTTATCCCCTTTGCCGCCCTCTTGGCCGCAATGCCCGGTATGCCATGGATTCGCAAGGTCGGGATGATGTGCGCGGGATTGGCCATCTTTGTCGCGATCGATGTCAGTGCCTACTTTTTCACGACACCGACCGATATCCAGCAGACTGGAGTCTACAATACTCCGCCAAGTCAGGCCTTCTTCTGGGTGTGGAAAGCTTATGGGAGGTGGCTGCTGCCACTGTTGCTCTGGTTGCTAGCCAGTTACCAATATCTGGAAAATCTATTTCACAAGACTGCTGTCAGGGGGCCCTAAGCCCCCCCAGGCACAAACCGGAGCCAATACCCCGGACCGGAACCAGCAAACACAACAAAAGGTGAGTGCCTGAAGAGTACGTTTAGAGGATTATCCGGATCAGAACAGGCCCAGAGCGCAGAATAGAAAAGCCCCAGTCCCTGCATAATGGTTGAGGCCTTTCCAGTATTATCTAATCCTGGGAATGACCGGAATAGCTGGATTCGAACCAGCGGCCCCCTGCTCACGAAGCAGGCGCGCTACCAAACTGCGCAATGTTCTCATAAATCAGGAGTCATGAAACGCAAAAGCCGCCGGAATTGTCCCGACGGCTTTCGTCTTATGTCACAATTAGTGAATATAAGTTTCTAGTTGTGAACTTTCCGGAGAGGAGGCTGCTTATGCTTCCTGCTGCACAGCTTGCTGATGATCGGTGAGTGCATGGTTAGAGCCCTGTTTGGACAGACACCGACACAACGACCGCAGCCCATACACTCGATGGATCGCAGCATAGCGTTCTTTCTGATCAGTCGTTGCACTGGAATCCCCATATCGCAGACCTTGTCGCACATCCCGCAACTTGTGCATGTTTCAAGGTTGACCCGTAGACGGTTGCGACCAAAGTAACCAGCCAGCCCCCATATTCCGCCCCATGGGCAACCCCAGCGACAAAAATTCCTACTCCCGGTCCAGGGAATGATAATGAAGCTCAGGAAATAAGATCCTAGAAGATATGCATAGAGGTGTCGACCATAGAGTTGATGAGCCGTTTCGGGCATACGAATGACGGTCACCAAATAGGCAAAGACAAGGGCAACGTTGATCCATTTAAGGTAGCGCAACCAATACCAGCGGTCTCCCTTGAGGGTGCGATCCCGAAAAGCACCGGCAAAGGTCTCGCGGGAAGCTACACAAGGGCAGCACCAACCACAGTCGGCCCTTCGCCCCAGCAGCAGCACGGGGATAAAAAACAGGAAGAAGGAGATCGACTCCACATAGTGAACAGCCGGGAAAATTCTCCCCCGACCATCAAGCTGTGGGATCACGTCACGAAACATGAAAAGGGCTGGTAGCAGCACCCAGAACAGTTCATACAGAACCACAATCCACAGTATTCTTTTTTTCTGGTAGAGATCGACTTCCTGACGATAGCGATAGATCCCAAACAGAGGAATTAAATAGGCTCCAGAGAAGGCATTGAGTAGAATATCATGCCCATTCCAGGAGACATGAATCGGCAAGAAGAATCCAGAAAAGTACCAGAGAAGGGCGATAGCTGAAACGATTTTAAACCGGATTGAGACACTACTTCCACAGAGTGATTTGATCCGTGTAGAGTCTGATTGCTTTTCTGCTGGAGGTAGGACGATGATGGGCGGAACTTGATCCTGAGGGTCCGATCCCTTTGCCGTTATCGGCTCCTCGATACTTCTTGCGGCACTAGAGCCGCTGTTGCTGACCATAAGTTGATTTTCCTTTTCGGCTTATCCGATAGGATAATCCTATGGCAAAAAAATGTCTAATAGGTATTTCCTATGACAAGGAGTTGATCACACCATGCTGTAAAAAGAGTTCTATCTGTAGTTCTGGAATGTTTTAAATGACTGGGATGGTCGCGCTGATGGATTTACTCGATACTCTGATTTCTTCGAGATGCCGGAACCGTCTCAAATCTTAGGAGTAATGGAACACGAAAGCCGTCGAAACTATCCCGACGGCTTTCTTCTTATGTCACGACTTTCGAGAGGTGAAAACGAAGCATCCCCGGAACTGACCTGGACTTTTTTTTGTTACTTTATGTAGTCAACCTTTGCCCAGTTTTAAAGTATTGCCCGGGTGTACAGTCGAATGTTTTTTTGAACATCCCAATGAACGCACTTTTGCCGGCCCCAAACGTAAAGCTTAATCATCATATGAACGTCGCCTGCCCCCTCCGCTTCCGGAAGATATCCTTCAAAATCTGGGGCGAGTAACTGATATGAATTGTTTTTCAGAGCTGCCGATTACAGGGATGGTGCGAAATATAATCGGCGGGACATTCTGAAATCGGCAGCTTTTGCCTTGCCGGCCGGGCTTTTCGATTGACAGCGGCTTATCGCTTAAATATGTTGGGCTTCGTACGAAGATCGACAAGGGAGGGGCCGTTCACAGCGCCACAGGCGCGATCACTGAAAAGCAATTTTTCATCAACTCAACCAAAAAAGATACTAATTATGAGCGGATTTTACGGTGCTATTTCAAAAGAGGAATGCATTAACGATGTTTTTTATGGTACGGACTATCATTCACACCTGGGCACAAAAAGAGCCGGGTTGGTTTTCTATAATGAGGAAGATGGATTCCAAAGATCGATTCACAGTCTGGAAAGTGAATACTTCAGGTCAAAATTTGAAGGAGAACTAAAAGATTTTTCAGGTAAACTGGGCATGGGTGTAATCAGTGATACCGATCCCCAGCCCATTATTTTCAACTCACATTTAGGAAGATTTGCTATTGTTACTGTAAGTAGAATCGTAAATATTGATGAACTGGAAAAGGAATTTCTGGACAAGAAAAAGCATTTTACTGAAAATTTCCATGGAAATTTAAATCCCACCGAACTAATTGCCAACCTTATCTGCGAAAAAGATAGTTTTGTTGAAGGAATTAAGAATGTGCACAATAAAATCAAAGGATCTTGTTCTCTTTTGATCTTAACTCCCGATAAAATTATCGCAGCCAGAGACAAACTGGGTAGAACGCCAATCGTAATTGGTAAAAAGGATGGATCTTTCGCAGCAGCATCAGAGACATCATCATTCCCGAATACCGGTTACGAAATTGAATACTATATCGGTCCGGGGGAAGTCGTGGAAATTACCACTGACTCTTATAAAACCGTTAAGACTGCCAATGAAAAAATGCAGGTATGTTCATTCCTGTGGGTGTATTACGGTTATCCGACTTCTTTCTACGAAGGGATAAATACGGAAGAGACTCGCTATCGTTGCGGGGCTGCGATTGCAAAAAAGGACGATGTTGAGGCCGATTTTGTTTGCGGAGTTCCGGATTCCGGTGTCGGACACGCATACGGGTATAGTAATGAAAAGGGTGTTCCTTATAAAAGGGCTTATACAAAATACACCCCAACCTGGCCACGAAGTTTTATGCCTCAAAATCAAAATGTAAGAGAGTTGGTGGCTAAAATGAAACTTATCCCCAACAATGCAATTATCAAGGACAGTAAAGCAGTTTTCCTTGACGATTCGATAGTTCGCGGCACACAACTTAAAGACAATACGGCCGATTTAAGAAAAGCAGGGATAAAGGAAGTACACATGCGAATTGCTTGTCCTCCGTTGACTTATCCATGTCACTACCTGAACTTTTCACAATCACGATCAACCACGGAACTGGCAACAAGAAAAGCAATTATAAAGCTTGAAGGTGAAGAGAAAAATTTTGAGAAATATGCGGATTCAAGCACCCCGGAATACAAAAAGATGGTTGAAATTATCGCTGAGGATCTGGGGATTGATTCATTGATTTATCAGGACCTTAACGATTTGGTAGAAGCAATAGGGTTACCAAAAGAGAAGCTTTGTACCCATTGCTGGGATGGTTCAAGTTATTATTAGGCTTTGACTTGTTATTTGCACAAAATATTATTAGGCTTTGACTTGTTATTTGCACAAAATCAAGTGCATACTGAAAGCCTAACGAGGCTTTAGAAAACCCTCCCCTGACAGCGCTCTCCATATTGTCAGGTCTCATAAGAGCAATGGCGCTTGTGGGTAGAATAAGCCAAACAACCTAAATCCTTCAACCGGCCTGGGCAATATCCTTTCCGGAAGATCTTCAAAAATTTGGAGCTTTGCAAACAGGCTGACTCTCGATCAAATCCCCTCCAAGGAATTCTCATATGTTGCAGCAATACAGATCGCACATGTCCTTGGGAGTTCCTGACAGGGTGGCAGTCTTCAGTCATAACGACTGGCAGGTTTCGCGGCATAACAGGTGTCTGTCTTGAGGGCATAAAAGCTGGGGAATTTCATCAGGGGATGCAATTTCCCCCTCAACGGCTTGATGACAACCCGTATGAGCTCCGGTTTCAAAACAAAGAAAGCCCCGTTCAGATGAACGGGGCTTTCTCAACTCTGAATCGGGCCGGAATCTGCCTATAGCTTATCCGATTCCTCCGCCAGGTATTTGGCAACACCCTCACCATCGGGAACCATCCCCTTGTCTCCCTTGTTCCAGCCCGCCGGGCAGACTTCCCCGTATTTCTCGGTAAACTGCAGGGCATCAATCATCCGCAGCATTTCATCGATATTGCGGCCGAGCGGCAGGTCATTGACGACCTGATGACGGACGGTGCCCTGCTGATCGATCAGGAAGGATCCGCGGAAGGCCACCCCGGCGGACTCGAATTCGACGTCATACGCCTGACAGATCTCATGTTTGACGTCGGCGACCAGCGGGTAGTGAACGGCGCCGATCCCCCCTTCGTCAACCGGGGTGTTGCGCCATGCGGAATGGGTAAACTGTGAATCAATGGAACAGCCGATGACCTGGACGTTGCGAGCCTCGAACTCCTTGATCCGATGACTGAAGGCGATCAGCTCGGTGGGACAGACGAACGTAAAGTCGAGCGGATAGAAGAACAGGACGATATATTTACCGGCGTAGTCAGACAGTTTGAACTCACCATTGATGGATCCATCCGCCATGACCGCTGCCGCAGTGAAATCGGGTGCTTTTTTACCAACCAGAACACTCATTCGCTCACTCCTTTCAACACGTTGATGTCGATGTTAACTCCAAGTTTCTGGACAGTTTACTTGCTTCACTGTAACTGTCAAGCTATTTATTACCATTACGGTTATCATTCGTCCAACTCCTTGCCCTTTCTGCTCTTCCTGCTGCGCGGATGGGCACGGTCGTAGACGTCGGTCAGGTGGCTGAGGCTCACCCTGGTATATTTCTGGGTCGTGGAGAGGGATGCGTGGCCGAGCAGCTCCTGAATTGCCCGCAGGTCGGCGCCGGCATCGAGCAGATGGGTCGCGAAGGTATGGCGCAGGGCATGGGGGGAGGCATCGGTCGGCAACCCCGCCGTCAGCAGGTATTTCTTCAGGTTGCGCTGGACGCTGCGCGGAGTCAGGCGGCCGCCGCGCTGATTGAGAAACAGCGGGGCAGCCAGGGGGGGATGGCTGCGGGCATCGAGGTACTCGCGCAAGGCCGTCAGCGCCTGTCTCCCCACCGGCACCAGGCGCTCCTTGGCGCCCTTGCCCACCACCCGCACCAGCCGTTCATGCAGATCCACATTTCCGACATCCAGGCCGGTCAATTCGCTGACCCGCAGACCACAGGAGTAGAACAGCTCCAGGATCGCCCGATCGCGCAGCACCAGCAGCGGTTGGCCTGCGTTCTGCTGATCGAGCAGGGCCCGGGTCTGATCAACGCTGAAAGTTTTCGGCAGATACTCTTCCATGCGCGGGGTCGCCAGCGTGTCCGCCGGTGAGACACTCAGCAGTCCCTCCCGCACCAGATAGCGAAAGAAGGTTCTCAGGCAGGAGAACTTGCGGCTGATGCTGGTGCGGCTGCACTGGCGGTGAAGACTGGCCAGGTAGCGCCGGAGCAGAATGGGATCAATCCGACCGAGCCAGTCTTCAGCCGGTCCTGACCAGCCCTGTTGCTGAAGAAAGGCGTCAAACTGGGCCAGGTCATTAAGGTAGGCGTCAACCGTCCGTGGCGACAGGTTCCGCTCCAGAGTCAGATGATGTTCAAAACGGGCGATCAGTTGCTTCATCGAAAACCCCGTACGGCAGAGGGAAGATGCGGAACAGGCTGCTGTCAATTGACGACACTGAAACGGCATGGCATACTGGCGCAACAACCTTTCAACTACGCCCAGTACAGAATTTCAAGCCCTGCATGCAGCCGGACATTTCGCGGAGACAAACGTGACCCTGTGGATCCTGTACATCCTTCTGACCGCTCTCCTGCTTGTGGATATTGTCGTTGTCATCCTCAGTTATAGCATGTGCTGGTACGAATACGCCAATGCCAACCCGCAACTGATGCAGCAGCGGTTCAGCATCAGGAATCTGCTGATGACGGGTTCGCTGATGCTGCAGGAGCTGGTTTTCAACTACCTGACCGTCCTGAGCATGCCTTTCGGCTTTTTGCCGCAGCGGAAAACCGCGCTGACCCCGGGAGAGACCCCGGTTCTTCTGCTGCACGGCCTGTTCAACAACCGGGCCAGCTGGTTCTGGTTCAAGCTGGCCCTCCGCCGGCACGGCTTTCACAATCTCGTGACGATGAATCTCTCTTCCTGGCACACGGAAGAACGGCTGACCGAACTGGTCGCCAAGCGGGTCGACGAACTTCGCCACAGCCTTGGGATCGAGAGAGTCCACCTCGTCGGCCACTCCATGGGTGGAGTGATCGCCCGGAATTACCTGCAACTGCGTGGCGGTGCGGCAAAAATTGACCGGTGCGTCAGCCTCGGTTCCCCTCATACCGGATCAAAGCTGGCACCATTTGCGCTGACCCCGCTTGGCCAGGTCCTGGTTCCCAACTCCCCCTTCCTGAAGAGACTGGCGGAAGCCCCGATCCCAGAAAATGCGCGGATGACCTGTATCTACAGCAGTAAGGACAATATGATCCTGCCGGTCGAATCCGCCCGTCTGCCCTGGGCGGAAAATATTGTTCTTGACGGGATGGGGCATACCGGCCTCATCTACCGCAGGGCCGCCTTGAATGCCGCGATCGCCGGCCTGCAGGACAAACCCCGACATGATACGTGAACTCAACGTCGCCAGTCGCAGTCAGACTGAATTTATCGAAGTGACCGGCCAGATCAGTCGTGTCATTGCCGAGTCCGGGATCGACCAGGGCCTGGCAGTGCTTTTTGTTCCCCATACCACCGCGGCGGTGACGATCAATGAAAACGCCGACCCCGATGTCGCCAGCGACATGATCAAAGGGCTCAACAGGCTGATCCCCCTGCAGGACAATTACCAGCACCAGGAAGGGAACAGCGCCGCGCACATCAAAAGCAGCCTGATCGGCTGCAGTGAGACGATCCTGATCCAGTCCGGGGCACCGCTGCTCGGCACCTGGCAGGGCATCTATTTCTGCGAGTTTGACGGCCCTCGCCAACGCAAACTGCAGATCAGACTGATCCCCGGATGAAGTGATCGTGACCGGCAACAGAGCAAACGTCTCACTCCGTCGTCTTGAGGATTACAATCCGCGCAATCTTGACAAGGCCCTGCAGGAGGTTCTCGCCCCTCTCGGCGGGATGGCCTCGATTGTCCGCCCGGGACAGCAGGTTCTCCTCAAACCGAACCTGCTCGCGGGAAAATCTCCGGACAAAGCGGTGACCACCCATCCGGAAGTTGTTCGGGCGGTCATTCTTGCCGTTCAGCAGGCGGGAGGAATCGTCTCGGTCGGAGATTCTCCCGGAATCGGCAGTGCCGAGCAGGTTGCCAGAAAGAGCGGCATTCTCGACGTCATTGAAAGCACCGGCGCGCGCTTTGCGCCGTTTTGCGAATCGGTCCGGGTGCGGCCGGCAGGGGGCACCTTTCACGAACTGGAAATCGCCCGAGACATTCTCGACGCTGACCTGATCATCAACCTGCCCAAACTGAAGACACATCAGATGATGGGCCTGACCTGCGCGGTGAAGAACCTGTTCGGAGCGGTTGTCGGGATGCGCAAGCCCCGCCTGCACCTGCAGGCGGGCAGTGACAAGGCCTTCTTTGCCCTGATGCTGCTGGAACTGGCAGAGCATATCAACCCGGCGCTGAATATCGTCGATGCCGTCGTTGGCATGGAGGGGGATGGCCCGGGTAGCGGAGACCCGGTGAAGATCGGTGCCCTGCTTGCCGGAACCGATGCCCTGGCGGTCGATACAGTCGCTACGGAACTGGTCGGATTCCGCAGCGAGCAGGTCTGGACCCAGCAGATTGCCGCCAGAACAGACCGGCCGTACTCCCGACTCAATCAGATCGAGGTGCTGGGTGATCCCATCGAGACAGTGAAGATCGCCCGGTTTCGCCCGGCCAAGACGGCTGATGTCAATTTCGGTCTGCCCGGCTTCCTGAAAAAGCCGCTCAAAAACAGCCTTACCGCACGGCCGACACCCGATCTGGAGCGCTGCCGGGCCTGCGGACTTTGTGTCACGCATTGCCCGCCCCAGGCGATGAGTATTCATCAGCAGAGACTCATCATCGATTATCAGCGCTGCATCCGCTGCTTCTGCTGCCAGGAGCTGTGCCCCTACGGAGCCCTGCAGACCGAGCAGGGTCTGCTGCTGCGACTGGCTGATTTTTTGGGCAGAAAGAGCAGCCGATAAATCATGCAATCAGAGCGAATCCATGAGAGATAGAAAAGACCGCAATAGAATCTTCAGCCTCGTTCAGGAGTCTCTTCTGCGGCTGGTCCTGTTCGGCATCCGGGTGACACCTAAAGCGGCGTCCGGTCTGTTCTGCGGCCTGCTCGGCCTGCTGCTCCACCAGCTGAGCAGCAAGGACCGCCGGAAGATTGCCAGAAATAACGAACACATTCTGGGCATCCCCCGCGGCAGTGAAGAATCACGAACGTTCCAGAAGCGGGTTCTGCGCCACCAGCTCGCCAGCAGCCTCGAATCGTTCAAATCCAGCTTTGCCCATGACCTGATCGAGGTCTCGGGGCTGGAGGAACTGCAAGATAAAATCCATGCGAACATGGAACAGGGGCTCGGTCTGATTATCACCACCGGTCATATGGGCAGCTGGGAACTGGCCGCCTACTATTGCTCACTGGCCACCGGGGGGAAGTTCAACGCCCTGGCAAAACCATCAAAGCTCAACGCCGCGACGGTGCTGCTCGATGAATACCGCCTGAGAATGAATACCAAGACCCTCTGGACCAACCAGAAGTCACTGATGAAGGAGATGGTGGCGATACTGAAGAATGGTGAAGCCCTCGGCTTTGTCATGGACCAGCGGCCCGACGCACGCAAAGGTCCGACGGTGGAGTTCATGGGCCAGCCGACCTCATTTGTTGTCGGCCCGGCCTGGGCTTCGGTGCGCAACGGCACCCCGGTCATGGGGGTCTTCTGCATGCGCGAGGGACCCTGGAAGTATCGGCTGCTCAGCACGGAACTGCTGCCGGCCAAGCATACAGAAACCGACACCGGAAAGATGACCCAGATCATGGCCGCCGAGATTGAGCGGGTGATCAGGCTCTATCCGGAGCAATGGGTGTGGAATTACAGCCGCTGGAAATTCAGAAGGGACTGACCTTTTCTGCCCGGCGCACTGTTGCCGAACCCTGCCATGGAGAGACTCTTATGACCCCGACCAATGACACCCACCTGAAGACCATCGGTTATATTCTCTGGATATTCGGCTTTACCGGCTCGCACCGGTTCTATTTTGGCAAACCGGTCTCAGGGACGATCTACTTTCTGACGCTCGGCTTGCTGGGGATCGGCTGGCTTATTGACTTGTTTCTGATCCCGGACCTCGACCGGCAGGCGGACCTGCGTTTCCAGGCAGGACCCGTCGACTACAGCATCGGCTGGATCCTGCTGACCTTTCTCGGCATTTTCGGGGTCCACCGCATGTATATGGGAAAGTGGGGCACCGGCCTGATCTACCTGCTGACCGGCGGCCTGCTCGGGCTCGGCTATCTCTACGACTTCTGGACCCTCAACACCCAGATCAGTGAATGCAATGCTGGACGTTGAGCACCATCTCACCCGACTCACCAACCTGCACAGGAGAGATCCATGACACAGTTTTCCTGGACACCGGCTGAACTCCTTAAGACATCGAGCGGCTTCTGGCTCTCCTCGGCAATCCACGCCGGGGTTAAGCTTGACCTGTTCTCTTCTCTGGGGGGAGAGTCCCTCCGTGCGACCGATCTGGCAACCCGGCTGCAGCTGAACGAGCGTGGACTGGCGATGCTGCTCGACGCGCTGGTGGCGCTGGAGCTGCTGCAAAAAGAGGGGGCAGACTACCGCAACAGCCCCTTTGCCGAAGAATTCCTCTGCCGTGAATCGCCCAAGTATCTGGGCCATATCATCCGCCATCATCATCACCTGGTCGACAGCTGGCGGCAGCTGGATGAATCTGTGAGGCAGGGCGGTCCGGTCCGCAAACGTCTCTCCCACGAAGGGGAAGAAATCGAGCGGGAGAGCTTTCTCCTCGGGATGTTCAACCTGGCGATGCAGATCGCCCCGCAGATCGTTGACCGGATCGACCTTGCCGGCCGTCAGCATCTGCTCGATCTCGGCGGGGGACCGGGCACCTACGCCATCCACTTCTGCCGGAAGAACCCGGAGCTGCGTGCGACTATTTTTGATCTGCCGACGACCGAATCGCTCGCCAAGGACACCATCGCCCGCTTCGCGCTGCAGCAACGCATCAATTTCACCCCCGGGGATTTTCAACTGGATGCGATCGGCGAAGGCTACGATGTCGCCTGGCTGTCACATGTCCTGCATGGTGAAGACGAACAGGGCTGCGCCGCCATGCTCGCTAAAACCTTTGCAGCGCTGGAGAGAAGCGGCCGCCTGCTGATCCATGAATTCGTCCTCGATGACAGTCGCGACCGGCCGCTGTTCCCCGCCCTCTTCTCACTCAACATGCTGGTTGGCACCCCGGGCGGAAAAGCCTACAGCGAGGGCGAGATCGGAGACCTCATCTCTGCAGCCGGTTTCGTAGAGGCAGAGCGTCTGCCGATCCTCCTGCCCAACGGGGCAGCGGTCATAAGTGCGCGCAAACCGGGGTGAATCAGCAGGCAGAAAAGAAAAACCGACGGCAGCGGCAATTCCCGCAAAAGTTGTGCTATATTACTTGGGCTATCCGGTCAAATCCACCAGATTAAAGGAGAGTTCAATGAAGAAAATCATCGCTGCCACCCTAGTCGCCCTGCTCATCGCTTCCGCAGCGGTTATTGCCGCAGAGCAGGACCAGCTCGACCATCCGGCCTGCAGCTATTGCGGAATGAACCGGGTCAAGTTCGCCCACAGCCGGATGCTTATCGAATACGCCGAAGGGCCGGGCGTCGGGACCTGCAGTATTCACTGTAGCGCCCTCGAATTCGCCAACGCTATCGACCGGCTGCCGGTGGCAATCAGGGTCGGCGATCTGAACAGCACCAAGTTGATCGATGCCGAGCAGGCAGTCTGGGTGCTGGGCGGCGACCGCCCGGGCGTCATGACCAAGCGGGCCAAGTGGGCCTTTGCCGACAAAACAGCCGCTGCGGATTTCATCGCCACCCACGGGGGAGAAATCATCGATTTCGAGCGGGCCATGACCGCAAGCTACGAAGACATGTATCGCGACACCAAGATGATCCGCGCCAAACGGGCCGCGAAGAAAAAAATGATGCCTCAGTAACTGCCGGAGCGCTTCACAATGATCCGAATCTGCCTTATTGCCCTTTTTCTACTCGCCCTGACGGGTGCAGGTCTGGCTGCCGACCCTGCGCCGCCGGGCAAGAAGGATCGCTGTCCGGTCTGCGGCATGTTCGTTGCCCCCTACCCGGAATGGATTGCCACCATTACCCGCGTAGACGGGTCCCAGTCCTATTTTGACGGATGCAAAGATCTCTTCCGTTACTATTTTGAACAGACCACGGACGAGCGGAAGAGGATCGCAGCCATTCACGTCACGGAGTATTACAGCACCCGCCTGATGCGCGCCGAAGATCTCTTTTTTATTCTCGGCAGCGACGTTCTCGGACCGATGGGCAGGGAACTGATTCCGGTCGCCGGCAAGGAAAACGCGCAGACCTTTCTCCGCGACCACCGGGGCAGCGAAATCCTCACCTTCAACCAGCTGAACGCCGCGAAGCTGCCGACAGACTGATGTTCCGCAGTCGACTTTTTCTCGGCCTGACCGGCTGTGGCTTCCTGCTGTGCGTTGCGCTGTTGACCTACGGGCAGTTACGGGACGGAAACCTGAACGGGAAGCGCCAGCTGGTAAAGGGCCTTGGTCTCACCGACCTGGCACTGTTCAGCGAGGCCCGCTATACCCGCCATCCCTCCCAGGCGGACCTGTTTTCTGCCTTTCAGGACTATCCGGCTGCCCTCGAACACTTCCCCTCCGGTTCGCTGATCGCACCCGCACCGGTCGGTCTCAACCGCTGGATTTCCATTCATGATCCGAATGAACGGCGGCCCTGATGAGACGTCAACTGAAAATCCTCGAGCATGCCCTGACCAGCCTGCTGCGGCGCAAGGCCAAGAACCTGTCGCTGCTGATGGTCTACTCCTTTACCATTGCCACCCTCGGATCGGTGCTGTTCCTGACGCATGCCCTGAAGAGCGAAGCGAGTGACAGTCTCGCTGCAGCCCCGGAGCTTGTGGTTCAGCGGCTGGCGGCCGGCCGGCATGAACTGATACCGGTCGCATACGCAGAGAGGATTCGCACTCTCCCCGGGGTAGAGAAAGTCACTCCGCGGGTCTGGGGGTATTACTATGATGCCCTGGTCAAAGCCAACTTTACCTTGATGGGCACAGCGGGCGAACCTGGTGAGCTTGAGCTCCTCGCGGGACGCCTGCCGGGAGCTCCGGATGAATGTGCCGTCGGCAGCGGCGTCGCCGCTCTCTTCGGAGCGGAAATCGGCGACCGGCTGGTCCTTATCGACAGCCACGAGCAGAACCGTCTCTATGAAATCACCGGTCTCTTCACGACCGCATCCAGTCTGCTGACCAACGACCTGATTCTGATGCCGGAGACAACATTACGTGAATTCTTCGCTATGGACGCGGACAGGGCAACCGATCTCGCGGTGGAGATCTACAACCAGCGCGAGGTCAATACCCTGGCGAAAAAAATCAGGTTCCACCTGCCCGACACCAGGCCGATCACCCGCAGTGAAATTCTCCATACCTATACGACAATTTTCAACTGGCGCAGTGGCATGATGCTCGCGGTTACGCTTGCCGCCCTGATCGCTTTCTGTATTCTTGCCTGGGACAAGGCGACCGGAATCAGCTCCGAGGAAAAACGTGAAATCGGCATCCTCAAGGCTCTCGGCTGGGAAACAGCGGATGTTCTCGCGATCAAGTTCTGGGAGGGGCTGGCGATTTCACTGACGGCGTTCCTGTGCGGCATCGTTGCCGCCTGGCTCCACGTCTTCGTCCTGGGGGCCCCGGCACTGGTCCCCATCCTCAAAGGCTGGTCGGTGATTTTTCCGGACTTTCCCCTGACGGGGCGGGTCGACCTGCTGCAGTTGCTCACCCTGGCCTTTCTGACGATCGTCCCTTATCTGGCCTGCACCCTGATCCCGGCCTGGAAAACGGCGGTCACCGACCCCGAGCAGGTCATGAGGAATTGACGTGCACCCCGGCGACAACCCTGACAGGCCAGCTCTGGATAAACGTCCTAGCCACAAGCAGACACACGGAACCTGAAGACTATGCTGCTCAAAGCGGAAAATCTCTGCAAAATCTATAATCGCCACCAGTCGGACGAGATGACCGCGGTGAACAACGTCTCGCTGGAGATCGCCGGCGGAGAGGTGCTTGCTATCACCGGCCCGAGCGGTTCGGGGAAAACCTCACTGCTCAGTCTGCTCGGCTGCATGAGCAGACCGACCTCGGGGCGGCTTCAACTTGCCGGACGGACGGTGTCCCAATTACCGGAAAATTTTCTCGCCGGAATCCGCCGCGAGCATTTCGGCTTCATCTTTCAGCATTTCAACCTGATCCGGGATATCAGCGTCATCGAAAACGTCCTCCTGCCACTTGTCCCGACAGGGATGTCGATGACGCAGATGAAACTCAGGGGGCAGACGGTCCTGGACCGGTTGGCGCTCGGCGGCAAAGCAAAGGTCAGGGTCAATCGGCTGTCGGGCGGTGAACAGCAGCGGGTCGCCATCGCCAGGGCCCTGATCGCTGATCCCCAGGTCCTCATGGCCGATGAGCCGACCGCGCACCTCGACAGCAAATTGTCAGCGGAACTGCTCGAGATCCTCAGCGTTTTGCACGACGCCGGCAAAACCATCCTCATCGCCACCCATGATCCCTCTGTCTATCAACATCCGCTGATCACCCGGGTCCTGGAAATGAGTGACGGCACGTTGCGCGGAGCAGTCCGGTCGTGATTCTCCATCCCGGTATACTTGCGCTGCTGGTCGGCTCCCTGGTCACCCTGCTGTTGATGCTGCAGGCCTGTTGGCTGGGTATTCAGATCCTCGTTCGCTGGGACAGCGGCAGCAGTTCCGAGTTCCAGTTACAGTTGGAGCGGAAAACCTGGTTGGTTTCAACGCTGCTCAACTATGCTCTCGCCTTTCAGATTCTATCCGGCGTTTTTTATCTCGCGACCCTGGAGGATATCCATCGGCTGTTTGTCGGCGCCATGTGCGCGACCGGCGCCCTGAATGCCAACCTGGTCGGCTGGCTGGTCCTGGTGGTCAAAGTCATTCTGTTTTTTGCCGCAGCGCTCTGGGTTGTCATTAACCGGCTCGACCAGCGCACCGAAGAGACTCCGCTGGTCAGGCCCAAATACCTGCTGCTGTTGCTGATTACTCCCCTGGTCGCCTGTGACCTCTACCTGCAGTTCAGTTATTTCAGCGGGCTGCGCCCAGAGATCATCACCTCCTGCTGTGGCTCGCTGTTCAGCGAACAGGGGGAGAGCGTTGCCAGCGAACTGGCAGGCGCTCCGGTTCGTCAGGCGATGACGATATTCTTTACCTCGTCCGGTGTCGTCTTCAGTTTACTCCTGGCCTGCCTGCTGACGCGGGTGGCTCTGCTGCGCAGCCTGCTCTTTGTTGCCGCGGTCATTCATTTTTTTGCCGCCCTGGCTGCGGTCGTCTCGTTCATTTCACTCTACATTTACCAGTTGCCCAGCCACCATTGTCCTTTCGACATGCTGCAGGGGCATTATGCCTATATCGGTTACCCGCTCTATGCTGCCCTGTTCGTCGGCACCCTCTTCGCCCTTTTGCCCGGACTCTGTCAACCGTTACGCCGCCACGCCGGCCTTGAACAGGAAATCATGCGGCGGGAAAAACGCTGGCTGATTTCCGCCCTGGCGGGGTTGCTGATTTTTCTTCTGATCAGCGTCTGGCCGATGCTGTTCAGTCCGTTTGTTCTTCTGGGGGACTAAGAACCGTGACAGGCAGCACCAGGCTCGCAAAGATCGCGCTTTCGACAGTCCTGTTGACCCTGGCGATGACACTCCTGATCATCACCTTCGACAATCAGCGCAGCAAACGTCAGGTCAGCGAATACCAACTGCCGGATGTCACCCTGATCAAGCATACCGGTGAGGCAATTCGCCTGATCGACTATCTTGCTACCGACAAGCCGCTGATTCTGGAATTCATCTTCACCGGCTGTACCACTGTCTGCCCGGTGATGATGGTCAAGTTTGCCAACCTGCAGCGGCGCCTGGAGCCGGACACCGAACAGGTCCTGATGGTTTCCATCAGTATCGATCCGGAGAATGACACCCCGGAGGTTCTCACCCGCTACCGTGAGCAGTATCAGGCCCGACCGGGATGGGACTTCCTGACCGGATCGGTTGCAGACATCAGCAAAGTCATGGCGGCTTTCAATACCCGCCCCACAGACATGGCGACCCTCGACACCCCCCTGCTGCTGCGCGCTCCCGGAAGCAAGCGCTGGGTCCGCCTGACCGGTAACATCGACAACCGAACCTTCTGGTCTGAGTATCAGGAACTGCTCATCGGCAATCAATAAGGCTTGACGATACAGCAGTCACAGCTCTGCCCGGACAGGTCACGACAGGTCGCCCGATCCGCATCGCAACAGCAATGTTGCAATCTTTCAGAAAACTCCCATTTGACGTCACATCTGGCGGGAAAGTGATGCATCGCCAAAAGATAACTACGTTCTAAAATTTAAATCCATAAATGGTTGAAAAATATTTCACCATATTTGTCAGTAAGTTCCGAGCATAAACCTATTTTACAGATTCAGAAGCCAAACATTGCAGAAGTTGCAAATGTTGCATATGAATTTTATGTTGCATATTGTGTTGCACTTTATTCTTTTTTGTTTTCGTATAGTTGAGTGACTTTCGTGGTTTTTTCTCAAAATCAAGCAAGATTATTGCAACATGCGTTGCAATACAAAATCCATACAAAATTCCCAACAAATTCTATAACCATTTGTTTATGCTTGTTTTTTTGTGGGTGTTTCACTTTTTTACGTCGCTGGCACAGCTTTTGGATATATAGACAGGCATGAAGACTACACACAACATACAAGAGAATCTGGTCACCCTGGCAACCCCCTACTACGGTTTGACCACCCGCCCGCAGGGCAGGCTTGAGAATATCTATATCAAGCTCATCGCCAACCCTTTGACCGGCGAATACAGTCAGGCCGGCCTCTGCGTCTGGGACCCGAAGAAGATGCCGCAGCTGCCGGCTTGGCTGTCCAGGCAGGGAGTCAGCACTCTGCTGTGCAACGACAAGCCGCTCGACACGGAGCAGTCTTTTTCGGCCGCCGGAATTTCGATCTTCCGGAAACCGCACGCAGACCTGCCGGAGATGGTCAGCGACTGGAAGAATCGACAGACAACAGGCGAGACCACACTTGCCGCCTGACCCCATAACAGCAGACAGAGGAGCAGAAAATGAGATCCGAAAACATTAGCGCACGGCCCGAAGCGAGACAGAATGTAGCAATTGCCCTGGCAATATTCGGTCTTGCGGCAATCCCCGCGTCCATCTATGTTGCCTGGCCGGCGCTGGTTCACCTTGGCGAAAAACTTATCTAACCGAGACCAGAGAGAGGAGAGATATCATGAAAGCTGAAAATATTCACAACACCCCTATCGAACTGACCTACAAAGCTGGTGTTTACGCGGCAATGGGCTTTTGCGGAGTCTTCCTGACTGCCTTTATCCTCTGGTCGGTGGCCTGCATGGGTGGCGCGATCCTGAATGCGCTGTAAATTCCGGTCGACGAAACCGCCCAGATGTTCATAAAAAGAGGGCCTGTGCTGGTTGCAGCACAGGCCCTCTTTTTCAGTTATGGGAGTTGAAGCTAGACGATCGCCTTCATCCCTTCCATCACCGCACGCAGTTCTTCGCCGACCTCTTCGACCAGGGTGTTACGGATTTCGGCATTCACCGCGACCAGCATCTGGTTGTCGACGCCGTTATCCTTCAGGTCAAGACCTTTGCCGATCACGTCAGTACCGACCTTATCCATGAAATCCTTCAACAGGGGAACACAGGAGTGGGCGAACAGGTAGCAGCCGTACTCGGCCGTATCGGAGATCACCTTGTTCATTTCGTAGAGTTTTTTCTTGGCGATGACATTGGCGATCAGGGGAGTCTCGTGCAATGACTCGTAGTAAGCAGACTCTTCCTTGATTCCGGATGCAACCATGATGTCAAAAGCCAGCTCGACACCCGCCTTGACCATGGCAACCATCAGGATTCCATGGTCAAAGTATTCCTGCTCGGGAATATCCGCAGCCTGCGCTTCGGCCTTTTCAAAAGGCTCATTATTGGTCTCTTCGCGCCAGCGGAGCAGGTCAGCATCATTATTGGCCCAGTCCTTCATCATGGTTGCGGAAAACTCACCAGACAGGACATCGTCCATGTGCTTCTGAAACAGCGGGGTCATGATCTCCTTCAACTCATCGGCCAGCTCGAAAGCGACCAGCTTGGCCGGATTCGAGAGACGGTCCATCATGTTGGTGATGCCGCCATGCTTGAGTGCTTCGGTCACCGTCTCCCAGCCGTACTGAATCAGCTTACAGGCATAACCCGAGTCAATTCCCGACTCGACCATCTTATTGTAAAAGAGGATCGAGCCGGTCTGCAGGACGCCACAGAGGATGGTCTGCTCGCCCATCAGGTCAGACTTGACTTCCGCGGTAAAGGACGACAGCAGAACGCCGGCACGATCACCGCCGGTGCCACAGCAGTAAGCCTTGGCGATATCCAGGCCGTCACCGTTGGGATCGTTCTCGGTATGGACAGCAATCAGCGTCGGAACACCGAAACCACGCAGATATTCGGCGCGCACCTCGGAACCGGGCGATTTGGGCGCAACCATGATGACGGTGATATCTTCACGGATCTTCATCCCTTCCTCAACGATATTGAACCCATGGGAATAGGAGAGGCACGCGCCCTTTTTCATCAGCGGCATAACGTGGTTGACGACCGGGGTATGATACTTGTCCGGAGTCAGGTTGAGGATCAGGTCTCCCTTGGGCACCATCTCTTCGATGGAACCGAACTCGAAATTGTTCTGGGTCGCATTTTCCCAGGAGATATGTTTTTCATCGATTTCAACCTGGCGCAGCGCGTAGGAAACATCCAGACCGCTGTCCCGCAGGTTCAGCCCCTGATTCAGGCCCTGGGCACCGCAGCCGACGACAACAATCTTCTTCCCCTTGAGATACTCGACACCATTGAATTCGTCACTTTCCATGAAGCGACAGTTTCCAAGCTCCTGCAGTTTGCGGCTGAAGGACAATGAATTGAAATAATTCTGACCCATGACAATGTCTCCTATTATGTATAGATGTGTGAACCAAACAGGCAAAAGTGGATTTTCGGACCATAACCGAATTTTCACATTGCGTATATTGAATTATTCAGCATACTATATTGCACTTACCGCAACAAATGCAGGCAAACGGGATAACGGAGCAAAGAGACATCATAGCAAACCGGCGCAGATTTGCATCCGGCAGCAGCACAAAGAATTTCAAAGTATGGACATCCGCGAACTGAAAATTTTCCTCAGCGTCGCCGAGCTGTTGCATTTCGGCCGAGCCAGCCAGGCTTGCCACCTCAGCCCGTCAGCCCTCACCCGTACCATCCAGCGCCTTGAGGAACAGGTGGGACAAGCGCTCCTGCTGCGCGACAATCGCAGCGTAAAACTCTCGCCAGCCGGCGAGAAATTTCGCAATTATGCCCGCAATACAGTTCAGGAATGGCAGTCGTTCAGCAGTCAGCTCAAGGACGAGCAGCCGCTCAGCGGAACCCTGTCAATCTACGCATCGATAACTGCCATCTACAGCCTGCTGCCAAATCTGCTGGAAGCTTACCGGGAGGCCTACCCGGAAGTCCAGCTGGAACTGCGGACCGGTGCGGCGGAACAGGCTGTCGACCGCCTGCAGAGTGGTGAGATCGATCTGGCGGTTGCCGCGCTTCCCGACCGTCACCGCTCGCGCATCGAATTCCTGCCGATCACCACGACCCCGCTGGTCTTCATCGCCCCCCGGGGAACCGCCGCAGAGCTCCCGACACGCTATGGAGTGCTCGACCTGAGCAGCGCCCCGCTGGTCCTGCCACAGACGGGCCTGTCGCGCCGCCGCCTTAACACGTTGCTCAAGGAGCAGCGCATCACACCGAACATCGCCTCGGAAGTCTCGGGCAACGAAGCGATCATCCCGATGGTCAGGCTCGGGATCGGTATCGGGATCGTCCCCCGACTGGTCCTCGAACGCAGTCCTTTCCGCGATGCAGTAACCGTCGTTCAACAGGCGCCACAGCTCGGTTCCTACGAAGTTGGTCTCTGTACCAGCAAGCGGAACCTGCAACGCCCGGGGGTCCAGGCCTTCTGGGAGCTTGCCCGGCAGCATTCAAACCCTGAGCCGAAATAAAAAACAGGCTGCCCCGGAAGAGGCAGCCTGCCCTGATTTCTGTTTGGCTTGATTTATCCCGAACAGGGATCAGCAACTCCCCGCAACAGCGCTGATGGTAAAGCCCTGGCCCTGCTCGGAGTTGAGATAATCAATCACACTCCCCTTGGTGTAGGGGAGAACATTTTCAGCAATCAGCAGGTCGATCTCGTTCACGGTCACAACCTGATTTTCCCCGTTCGGCTCATCCAGAGCCAGGCCCAGTCTGGGCCCGCCTCAGCCAAAGCCTTCGAAGATCACCCTCAGACATTTTTCCGGATTGTCCGCGAGAATCTGCTTGAACTGCTCACGCGCGGTATCAGTAATTTTCAACATGCTTGTATCTCCCAGATGAGTATTTAAATTTCAATATGTATAATATTCGAATTTTCATATGTCAAGAATTTTCCGCCGACCCCGGCTTGGCGAAAGCCGGGCCTTCAATGGTCAAATTCGAGGAGCAGCGCCTCCCCAATCGACATACGTTCCGGCAGTGCCCCCCCCAACTCCGCAAGGAAGGACATATTTATGGCGGCCAGGGTCCGATTGAGCGTTTCCAGGTCAAGCACAACACCACCCGGCAGCGCGGTGACCCCGGTAAAATTCAACGGACAGTGATCGATCCTCTGGCCGACATCCTCGGTGACCAGCAAGGGCAACCCCTGAGTACGGCAGATAATCGGCCGCGCTCTATAGAGCAGGCAGCTCTTCTCACCAAGCAGCGGGCAGACCGTTCCTCTCTCGGCAAGTTGAGCCCGCTCGCGGATCAGCAGAGCGTCTTCCGGAGAGAGCCCATGAAGCGCCAGCGCCAGTGCTACCCCCTCGACAGACGAAACACCAAAATGCGTGCAGCAGGCATCACAGCCTTCGCGGCAGGCGAGCTGACCGGCACAGGATTCGACCACTCCAGCCCAGAAACGGTCCACCCGCTCCACCAGAAATCGATAATTCTTCAGACTGATTGAGTTTTCCATAGTCACAGGCTAGAATTCCTGCAGAAAAAAAACACTCCTGAGCAGAGCGGAATTCCCATGGATTAAACGCAAAAAGATTTTGCTTGACATGTATTCATCATTTTATATATATTGCATTTACGTTTCGCTGTGGCAGGCGAAACAGCAGAAAACAACAAAGATTTCAGAAACACCTCCTTAATTTTTGCCCCGTGATTCCCCTAAATCACGGGGCTCTTTTTTTGGCCATTCACCGGGCTGCACCGCAGAGCCCACCTTAAACCGCATGAGCATCTCACCCCTTCACACTGATGACATACTTCAGATAAACCCCCTCGGGGAACGTCACCGGACAGGGGAAATCCGCGGGCTGCCCCCCTCGGTAGATGGTGCGAAGCTCGCAGCCGGCCTGCAGCGCTCCCCGCCGTAATTCCTTAAGGTAGCTGCCCATATCGACCTTCTGATGGTTAGAGGAACTGATCAGCAGACCTCCGTCATCAAGCAGTGGCAGAGTTTCAGCAACCAGCCTGGACGTTCCGCCATGGGTCGAGAAACGGCTTTTACGGGTGGTGGAGAAGGAAGGTGGATCGAACAGAATTATATCGAACCGCCTTCCCTCTTTCCGCATCGTCTCCAACTCCTTGAACACATCACCGACGATGAATTCGTGCCGTTTGGGATTGAGCCGGTTCATGGAGAAGTTTTCCTCAGCCTGTTTCAGGTAGCCGGCCGAAACATCGATACTCGTCACCTGTTTCGCCCCGGCGGCAGCGGCTGCAACCGAAAACGCTCCGGTAAACGCGAACAGGTTAAGGACCCGCTTGCCGCGGGCGCGCTGCATCAGGTCCTGACGATGGGTGCGCTGGTCGGGAAACAGTCCGGTATTCAGCCCCTCGCGCAGATCAACCTGATAGCTCAGACCGTTTTCAAGAACCTGCAGTGGCTCCGGCGCCGCATCTCCCCAGCAAAGTTCGCTGTAGGCCTTGCTTTTGCTGCGGGATTCCAGCTGACGGGTCTCCTGCGGTCGCAGTTTGCGGTAGATCCCGAGGGGTTGCAGCTGCTGGCGAAGCACCTGGATGATGAGCTGCAGATGGCGATCCCAGGCGGGTGAGTAGAGCTGCACCATCAGATAATCGCCGTAACGGTCGACCGTCAGTCCCGGCAACCCGTCCCCCTCGGCATTCACCAGTCGATAGGCGTTGGTGTCCTGCAGCAGAGCATGCCGTAGACGCAACTGCACTGCATCGCTCACCCGCTTCCCAAGCCAGACAGCATCCAACGTCATGGGTGCCCGCGACAAAACCCGGGCGACAATCCGGTCGGCAGGATCAAGCAGGGCGGTGGCCAACCGCTGCCTCTTCTCATCCACCAGTTCGATCAGATCGCCGGCATGACCGCCCTGCCATGTACGGGTATGGCGGTCTGCCAGCACCCAGGGGTGTCCGAGCTCAAGCATGCGGGCCGTATCAGGTCCGACAATAAATTGCTTCATGTCCTTCTCCCTTGCAGCTCAAATCTTATGTGCTGCGGATTGTACCTGACCTTCTCATGGCGGGCCAAGAAAATCCCTCACGGACATGATCTCATTCCACACCTACAGAGAAAAATACCGTTCCGGTCAAAGTTCTCGAAGACATTTCAGATTACGGTGGTATACTGCTGGCAAATCAAGGGAGGAACCGGATGGACAAAAATTTTAAGAACCGGGTCCGCGAGCAGTTCGGCAAAACCGCCATGGCATATGTCAACACGGAAGATTTTTCCGGTGGGGCAGACCTGGAAGAAGCGGCCCGCCTGCTCAAACCGACCCCTGAAGACAACATGCTCGATGTCGCTTGCGGTGGTGGACATACGGCACTTTTTTTTGCTCCCATGGTCCGGCAGGTGGTGGCCTCCGACCTGACCATGCAGATGCTGAAGAAAGCCCAGGAGCATATCGCCGATATGGGCGGTGTTGACAACGTCATTTTCCGTGAAGCCGATGCCGAGGACCTTCCGTTCCCGGCCGGCTCCTTCACCCTGCTCAGTTGCCGTATCGCCCCTCATCATTTCCCCGATGTTCCGCGGGCACTCAGAGAATTCTACCGCGTATTACGTCGGGGCGGCCGGATGGTTATCATCGACACCCTGCTGCCGGAGGATCCGGAGGTTGCCGAATTCTTTCAGACCTTTGAACAGATGCGTGATCCGACTCATATCCGTGCTTACTCGGAAGAAGAATGGCGACAGATGGTCGTCGATGCCGACCTGATTCTGCACGAAACCAAAATCATCCCGAAGACTCATGATTTTCAGGAATGGGCGAAGCGTTCAGGGCTCAAACGACAGGAAATCCAGCAGCTCAACCGCTTTTTCATGGATGCCCCGCCGAAAATTCATGACTACTTCAAAATCGAGTCTTTTGCCGGTGAGGTGGAAACCTACACCGATCAGAAACTTCTGATATACGCCACCCGCAAGGAAAAAGAGAAAAAGTGAACGATCTCTGAAGATATGTGCCTGATTCTGTTCGCCTGCCATCAACACCCCAGCTACCCACTTGTTATGGCTGCCAACCGCGATGAATTTTATGCCCGACCGACCCGCACGGCAGGCTGGTGGGATGATGCGCCTGAATTGCTTGCAGGAAAGGATCTGAGTGCCGGGGGAACCTGGCTCGGGGTAACCCGCACGGGCCGTGTCGCCGCCGTAACAAATTACCGCGATCCTGCCAAACACGACCCTGCTGCGCGTTCGCGAGGCGGATTGACCATGGCGTTCCTGCTCGCCGGTTCCTCTCCGCAAGCGTTCCGGGCGCGCCTACAAGCCGGGCGCAACACATACAATGGCTACAACCTGCTATTCGGTTCATTCACCGACCTGCACTATTTTTCCAACCGCGGGAGCGCACCGGGCAAACTTCCACCCGGCATCCATGGGCTGTGCAACCATCTGCTCGACACTCCATGGCCCAAGGTCCGTCGAGGCAAACAGGCCCTGGCGCTTGCACTGCAGGAGCGGGAGCCGGACCCGGATAAGCTCTGGGAGGTTCTCGCTGACACCACCCCGGCAAAAGACGATGAACTGCCTGACACGGGCATCAGCAGGGCATGGGAAAAAATGCTCTCGTCGATCAAAATCGTCGGGGACCACTATGGCACCCGCACCTCAACGCTGCTGACCTGCCGGAAAGACGGCCTGGTAGAGTTCACCGAACGGACCCTGCAGAAAGATCAGCGGACCACTGAAGTCCGGTTCCGATTCACCCTCCAGGGGCAGGGCTGAGCTCTGGCAATGAAAAGGCTACAGACCGTACTGGGTGAGACGTCGGCCACCCTGGAGATAAAAAAATCACAATTTATCGCGTATCTGGTCCCATTTGCCGGATTCCAGACGAGCCTGTCTCGGCTGAAGGAGGAGCACCGCAAAGCACGACATTTTGTCTGGGCAACCCGCGTGCTGAACGAACGGGATCAGATCGTTGAGAACTGCAGCGATGACGGCGAACCACGCAACACCTCTGGAAAACCGACCCTCAAAATCCTTCAGGGACATCAACTCATCGATGTAGCGCTCGTGACCGTGCGTTATTTTGGTGGCATCAAGTTAGGAACCGGCGGCCTAGTCCGCGCGTACAATGACGCCGGACAACTTGCGGTACAGACCGCCGAACTGATCCCCATCAGCACCCTTTACCGCAGAACGGTCAGGATTCCCTACCAGCAGATCCGGCGGGCGGAGCATCAGCTGAAGCAATACCCGATCAAAGTCTTGAGCAAACAGTTCGCTGCAACCCACATCGATCTGACCCTCCAGGGCGACAAGCAATTGATTGACCAGGCATTCGCCCGGATAACGACACTGTCACGGGAAGAGCCGGATAAGACCCGACCCTATTGACAACAAAGCTGTGCTATATTTAGATTCAGAATTCAGTCTTCAACAGCAACCCAATCTCACAATGGAGTTTACCGATGTTTTTACGTTTTCTGGTTTTACTGGTCATGGTTGTTTCCCTCTCCGCCTGCGCTGAGCCGATGACCAAGGCCCAAAAGGGTGCCCTGTTCGGCGCTGTCGGAGGCGCCCTGGCTGGGCAGGCCATAGGCAAAGATACCAAGGGGACCCTGATCGGCGCCGCAGCCGGTGCCGCCATCGGTGGTGGAGTCGGCCACTATATGGATCGCCAGGAAGCTGCCGCCCGCGAGGCTCTGGCTTCAGTGGAAGGTGTCAATATTGTCAGGGACGGAAACGACCTGTACGTGACGTTCCGTTCCGACAACCAGTTTGAGATCGGCAGCTTTGTTTTCAATCCAGCGGCGCAGCAGGACGTCGCCCGCCTTGGACAGGTCCTGGCGCAGTACGACAAAACCAACATCCTGGTTGCCGGGCATACCGACAGCACCGGCAGCGAGGAATTGAACCAGACCCTCTCCGAACGGCGCGCCAACGCGGTCAACAACATCCTGTTGGCTCAGGGTGTCGCGGCGGACCGGTTGTCAATGATTGGATTCGGCGAGAGCGTACCGATCGCTGACAACGGCACCACTGCCGGGCGTCAGCAGAACCGGCGGGTGGAGATTAAGATCACGCCGAAATAACGCTCTTACAATCCCGGCAAAAAAGCCTCCGTACCCTGGTCCGGAGGCTTTTTTGCCGGAGCAGGCCCCCGTGGCGCGACAGCAATTGCCGTTTTTTTTGGGGGGAGAGTGAGGAGTTGCTACAGAGCTGAAACGTCGCAGTCAGCAGAGACAGGAGAACCGCTCAAGTTCTCATGCAGTCACCTCTGCCGCCGCCAAGAGAAAACAAAAAAAGGGAGACCTGCAAAGGTCTCCCTTGATTGTTCTCTGGAAAGGATGCGGCTTACTTGATACCAGCAGCCTCTTCCAGCATTGCAGTCGTAACCGACTTGGGACGCTCAATGCCGTAGCCGAGAGCACGGTCCCAGGTGATGTTGGCGAGGCAACCGAGGGCACGGCCGATACCGAACAGGACGGTGTAGAACTCGTACTCGGTCACGCCATAGTACCACTGGATAACGCCGGACTGAGCGTCAACGTTCGGCCAGGGGTTTTTGGCCTTGCCATGCTCAGTCAGTACGCCCGGAGCCACTTCGAAGATCATTCTGACCAGTTGGAACAGCGGGTAGTCCTTGAGACCTTCGGTCTTCATGCAGAACTCACGCTGAGAAGTGTAACGGGGGTCGGTCTTACGCAGAACCGCGTGACCGTAACCGGGGATAACCTGACCGCTGTTCAGGGTCGCCCAAAGAGCTTCCTTCAGCTTCTCTTCAGTTGGAACTTCACCGCCAAGCTGCTGCATGAAATTCTGGGTCCAGCGCAGGACTTCCTCGTTGGCCAGGCCGTGCAGCGGGCCGGCCAGACCGTTGATACCGGCGCTGTAGGCATAGTAGGCGTCGGACAGTGCCGAGGCAACCAGGTGGGTGGTGTGCGCGGAAACGTTACCGGACTCATGGTCGGAGTGGAGGATGAAGTACATCCGGGCCACATCCTTGTAATCGTCGCTCTGGCCCATCATGTGAGCGAAGTTACCGCCCATGTCGAGGGTATCGTCAGCAGCGATCGGGGTGTCGCCCTTGTACTTCATGCGGTAGATGTATGCACCGATCGGGCCGAGCTTGGCCATCAGGTTGTTGGCATCTTCGTACATGTCTTCCCAGCAGGTCATCTTGTTGAACTTGCCGGAAGAGTAGGTCTTGGCGAAAACCGAGTCACGCTGCATGGCGACGATGGCAGCGGAGAACATCGCCATCGGGTGGCTGTCACGCGGCAGGGCGCGCAGAACGTCGATAACATACTGGGGGATCTGGGAGCGCTGCTTCCAGTCCTCGACAACCTCCAGGGTCTGTTCCATAGTCGGAACATCACCGGTCAGCAGCAGATACCAGAAACCCTCGACATAAGGATAGTCACTACCGGGGACCTTGGGCAGGGCCTCGAAAGTCTCGGGAATGGTCATTCCGCGGAAACGAATCCCTTCGAAGGGGTCAAGATAGGAGATATCGGTAACCAAAGATTTGATGCCACGCGCACCACCGATACACTGGCCAATAGTCACGTCTCCCAACTTCACATCACTGTGCTCTTTGACCAGTTTGGTGGTCCGGGGACGATGCTCGGCAATCTTTTGTGCCAATACTTCTTTTAATGTTGACATACTCTCTCTCCTTTGTGAAATGATGTTTCGTAGTGCCCAGTGGGCCAATATTGGATAGGATCCGCAAGCAGCGGAAAAAAGACAGGGTTAACCGCATTAAAAACGCCCGCCCGAACGGATTCTTGCAGTCATAACCCGGAATTAGAGAGAAACGGAGGCACCGGCAGTGGACCCGGCTCACGTAAACCCTCCTTCTCTAAAAATTCCAAATGTTGTTTTATCAACTCACCCCCGCATTGTCAAGCTGATTTTTGTATACAGTATCCGCCAAGCAACGGGATAAAGAGGTTTTTTTTTCTTGCTTTCACCTGACGTCTGGACAAAAATGCTTAATTAATATGCAAAACATAGAAAGACAAATCGGTTCACTCCAACTCGATAATCCGATCATCCTTGCTCCAATGGCAGGAATCACCAGCCTTCCCTACCGAAGGGTCATGAAAGCCTTCGGTGCGGCTCTGGTACACACTGAAATGGTCAGTGCTAACGGGTTAATCCGAGAGGGGCGGAAAACCCGGGAAATCCTTGCGACGACACCGGACGAAAGTCCTTTGGCGATTCAGCTGTTCGGCGAGAACCCCGAGGTTCTCGCCACAGCTGCTGAAATGGTCGCCGATGACGGGGCACTGCTGGATATCAACATGGGCTGTCCGGTCAGAAAAGTTGTGCGCAGCGGGGCCGGCAGCGCCCTGTTGCAGAATCCCGGATTGATCGCAAAAATCCTCGCCGCCGTGCGTCGGGTCTGGAAAAAACCGCTGACGATTAAAATCCGTTCCGGCTGGGAGCATAGCTCGATAAACTTTCTCGATGTTGGCCGGATTGCCCAGGACCAGGGGGTGGATGCAATAACCCTGCACCCCCGTACCCGCGTCCAGGGTTTTGCCGGCCAGGCGGACTGGCAACAGATCAGGCAATTGAAAGAGACGCTGACGATCCCGGTCATCGGCAGCGGCGATCTGTTCACCGCTGACGACATCCTGAAGATGCTGAGCGAGACCGGCTGCGACGCGATCATGATCGGCCGCGGTGGTTACGGCAACCCCTGGCTGGTCAGAGATTCTCTCGCCCTGCTGCAGGGTCGCAGCTTCTCCGCTCCGGATCGTGAAGAAATCTACCGGGTGGCCCGCCACCACTTGCAGCTGCATCTGGACCACTTCGGTGAACGTAAGGCGCTGTTTGAAATGCGCAAACACCTCTGCTGGTACGCCAAGGGCCTGGACGGTTCAAGTCATTTCCGTTCCCGGCTGCAGAAAACGGAAAGCTGTGCCGAACTGATAACGATTGCAGAGAATTTTTTTCTGGAGCAGCCTGCTGTATGAGTGACAACCACCCCCCATCTTCAGCTCTCTACGGGATGATTCTGGACAATGTCGAGGATGCCGTGATTGCCCTGGACCACCAGGGGATGATCAGCCACTTCAACCCTGCGGCGCAGACCTTCACCGGGATCAGCGAAAAGCAGAGTCTCGGGCGATCCTTTGTCGAACTTTTCAAGCACCAGAAAAACCTCTGTGCATTGGTGGAAACGACCATGCGGGAAGGTCGCTCAATTTCCGACCATGAGACGGTCAAGCTCCAGGGTCTACGGCCCCGGCCGGTGAGCGTTACGGTCTCGCCGCTGCTCACCACCGCCGGCCAGCAGCAGGGTGTCGTCCTCATCATGCGCGACCTTACCCAGATGCGCAAGCTCGAGGCCGCCGTCCAGAGGGCCGACCAGATGGCGATGGTGGGAACCATGGCCGCAGGCCTCGCTCATGAGATTAAGAACCCGCTCGGCGGGATCAAGGGAGCCGCCCAGCTGCTGCAGATGGAACTGGAGGAAGGCAGCGAGCTGATCGAATACCCGCGGGTGATGATCCGGGAAGCGGAACGGATCAATACGATCATCGAAGAGCTGCTCGATCTGGCCAAACCGCGCAAACCGAAAATCGAGCAGGTGAACATCAGTCAGATTCTCGATGAGATCATGCTCCTGCAGAAGCAGGCCCTTGCCGAGCGTGACATCAGCTTTCAACTCAATCTCGACCCGAGCATCCCGCCGACCTATGCCGACCGGGACCTGCTGATCAGGCTGTTCCTGAATCTGATTAAAAATGCCGGCGAGGCGGTTGACAGCGGAGGCGAGATCATCATCGAGAGCCGGATTGACAATGAATATCACTTGAGCGGGCCCGGCGGTCGATCCGTCCCCCTGGTGATGATTTCCATCATCGACAACGGCGCAGGCATTCCACCTCAGGAACTGGAGCGTATCTTCACGCCGTTTTTCACGACCAAAACAGGCGGCAGCGGCCTGGGACTGGCTATCTGCCAGAAAATAATCACCGACCATGACGGCTACCTGAAAATTGCTCCACGAGCGGGAGGGGGAACCGAAGTCACGGTCTCCTTACCCCTGCTCCGCAAAGCCCCCACGAACAATCACCCTGTAAACTGAGGAAACAACTATGTCCATCCGCAGAATTCTGGTTGCCGACGACGAAGAAAGTATCCGCTGGGTTCTCTCCAAAGCGCTCAAAAAAAAGGGGTTCAGCGTCGACCTGGCAGCCGACGGACATCAGGCCCTCTCCCTGTTCCGCAGCAACAGCTATGACCTGGCTATCCTCGACATCAAGATGCCGGGGATCCAGGGGCTGGACCTGCTCCAGCAGTTTCACTCCGAACGGCCGGACATTCTTGTTGTAATCATGACCGCCGAGTCCACAATGGAGAACGCGGTTGCAGCAATGAAGCACGGCGCCTACGATTACCTGACCAAGCCGTTCGATCTCGACGCGCTCGACGCGATCATCCTGAAGGCGCAAAAAGCGGCCGAAGTCACCGACCAGATCGGCCAGTTGAAATGCGAACTGCAGGAACAATACAGTTTCGGCCGCAGCATTATCGGCAAAAGCCAGCCGATGCAGGTCGTCTACAAAGACCTGGGACGAATCGCCCCATCGGATGTCACGGTGCTGATCACCGGCGAAAGTGGAACCGGCAAGGAACTGATCGCCCGGGCCGTCCACTTCAACAGCCCCCGTCTCGGCAAGCCCTTTATCGCTCTCAACTGCGCCGCGATTCCACGCGAACTACTGGAGAGCGAACTGTTCGGCCACGAAAAAGGCGCCTTCACCGGTGCCACCGAACGGAAATCGGGGAAATTCGAACAGGCCAACGGCGGCACCCTGTTCCTTGACGAACTCGGCGACATGCCTCTGGAACTCCAGGCCAAGCTGCTGAGAGTCCTGCAGGAGAAAGAGATCACCCGGACCGGGGGCAACCAGGTCATGCCGGTCGATGTCCGTATTGTCGCCGCCAGCAATCAGGACCTGGCCACCATGGTCAAGGAAAAAAAATTCCGGGAAGACCTCTATTACCGACTCAATGTCGTGCCGATCCATCTGCCACCGCTGCGTGAGCGGAAAGAGGATATCGAGCCCCTGGTCGAATTCTTCCTCGGCCGCGCCCAGAGCGAACTCGGAGTTCATACCCGTGAATGCAGCCAGGATGCCCTTGCCCTGCTGAAGCGTCACTCCTGGCCGGGAAATGTCCGCGAACTGGAGAATGTGATCAAACGCGCCACCCTGCTCTCGCCGAACCAGGTTCTTATGCCGGCCGATTTCCCCGGACTGCTCAGCAGTGGCGATATCGCTGCCCAGGAGGACTCGCTGGAGGCACTGGTCGCCAGAAAGCTTCAGAATTCACTGGCCCAGATGGACCTTCAGGATCTCGACAACCTGTATGAAATGGTTCTCCACCAGGTGGAACGTCCCCTGATCAACATCATCCTCCAGCACACCCGCGGCAATCAGGTCCGCACCTCCGAAATACTCGGTATTAATCGCAATACACTGCGAAAAAAAATCAAGACCCTGGACATCCTGGTGAAACGCAGAGATTAGGGAGAAGGCACACTCCCGGCGTGAAACCAAAAGAGCCTCCCGGACACAGCTTTTCCGGGAGGCTCTTTTTAAATGCGCTGGACAATCCGGCTCAATGGCCGTCCCCCATCCGCTTGGACTGATTCTCAAAACGGGTGAATTCACCACGGAAGGTCAGATGGACGGTGCCGATCGGGCCGTTCCGCTGCTTGCCGATAATGATCTCGGCATCCCGATCATGCCCTTTGTCACAGCTGAGTTCCCGGCTCTTACAGGCGTCACAGTAAACGGCATCACGGTAGACAAACATGATCACGTCGGCATCCTGCTCGATAGCTCCGGACTCACGCAAGTCAGCCATCATCGGCCGCTTGTCGGTCCTGCTTTCCAGAGAACGGTTGAGCTGGGACAGGGCCACGACCGGAAGATTCAGTTCCTTGGCCAGAGCCTTCAGCGAACGTGATATCTCGGAAATCTCCTGCTGGCGGTTCTCGGTGCTGCTGCCGCGCATCAACTGCAGGTAATCAACAACGATCAAACCCAGATTGTGCTCCGCCTTGAGCCGCCGCGCCTTGGAACGGAGCTCGAGCACTGAAATCGCCGGGGTGTCATCGATGAAGATCGGAGCTTCGCTCATCTGTCCGGCCCCCATGGTCAGCTTGGGCCAGTCCGATTCGCCCAGATGTCCGGTCCGCAACCGTCCGGCATCGACCTTGGAGACCGAACAGAGCATCCGCTGAACCAGCTGCTCCTTGCTCATCTCCAGAGAGAAGACCACTGCCGGGACCTTGTTGTCGGCGTGGGTCGTCGCATACTCAACCACGTTCAGAGCAAAAGCCGTCTTGCCCATCGAGGGCCGCCCGGCAATAATGATCAGATCACCAGACTGCATCCCGGCCGTCATCTTATCGAGTTCAACATAGCCGCTCGGCACCCCCGTCACCAGCTCCTTGCGGTCATACAGTTTTTCGATGGTCTTGAAGGTATCCTTGAGAATATCCCTGACCGGGAAGAACGAGGGTCGTATCCGGTTCTCCGCAATCTCGAAAATAGACTTCTCGGCATGATCGAGAATCTCTTCCATATCGCCGCCGTCATAGCCACGGGTGGCAATATCGGTGGAGACCTGGATCAGGCGCCGGGCAACCGCCTTCTCCTTGACCAGCCGACAGTAATAGACGATGTTGGCCGCCGTCGGCACATAATCGACCAGGGTCGCCAGGTAGCTGCTGCCACCGACGGCATCCAGTTCGTCGCGCCCCTTGAGAACCGCGTTCAGAGTCACCAGGTCGGCCGGCTCGTTCTTCTCCGACAGGACGATCAGAGCTGCAAAAATTTTCCGGTGGCTCTCACGGTAGAAATCCTCCGGGGAGAGGATCTCCAGGGCCCGATTGAGCGCATCATTTTCCAGCAGGACACCGCCCAGCACAGACATTTCCGCCTCCAGATTCTGGGGGGGCAAACGGCGGGAAGAGATCTCATCTGTGGCGATATTGGCGACTGGTTTCATCATATCTTGCAGCATAGCAGAGGGGAAAAGTTGAAGAAAGTGGAAAAGCGGAGCACCGATCTACGATGCCCCGCTTGGAAGAACCTGACGACGAACTGATCGTTCGAGGTTATTCTGCGACGGCCGTTACCACAACCTTCAGCTCAGCGACAACACCGGCATCCAGCTTGATGGCAACCAGGTGCTCACCGAGGCTCTTGATCGGCTCGGCCAGCTGAATTTTCTTACGGTCGATCTCGATCCCGGCGGCCTGAATTTTTTCGCCGATATCCATCGAGGTGACCGACCCGAACAGTTTGCCATCATCCCCGGCACGCTGGGCGAACTCGCAACTGACCTTCTCGATCCTGACCTTGACGCCTTCAGCGTCGGTCCGGGCTTTTTCCAGCTTGCGCGCCAGCTGTCGTTTCTGGTGCTCGAGTTCCTTGACATTGGCCTCATTGGCAACCAGCGCCAGCCCCTTGGGAACCAGATAATTGCGGGCATAACCCGGCTTGACCGAAACCTGGTCGCCGATCACGCCGAGCCCATCCACATTCTCTTTCAGAATGACATTCATAATATCCTCCGTAAACAGTGTCTGTTTATAAATCTTTCTTACGCGGCCGCCGGAAATCGATCCACAGATCGAAGACACCGACACCGGTGACAATCAGCGGTAGCGGGTTAAAGATGAATACCATCAGGTAGATCATCCCTTTTAGCAGCGGCGGCAACGCCCTCCGCTGCAGAAAATTGCTGACAACTGCCAGTCCCTGCAGGAAATAGAGTGGCAGCAGCAGGGCCAGAGCATTGCGCGCGACCAGCTGGAGCAGTTCCTGCGGCACCAGCAAGGCAAAACCAGACAGAATCAGTGCCCAGATCAACGGAGCCGGCAACCGCCAGCGCGCGAACGGCACACCGTGAATCTGGTAATGGCTCGCCTTGAACCTGTGCAGCAGAGCCAGCGTCAGCAACTGCACTGCCAGAGCCCCCGTCAGATAGAGCCCGAAGAACGTACTGCGGATGAACTCCGCAACTTGGCCGGCAATCTCTTTCATCTGCTCAAGTTCTGAGCCCGTCAGGCCGGCGTCCTGATATGCCTGCACGGCCAGGTCAAGTTCAGCCTGCAGGTATTGGTCAAGCAGCACGCCCGGTGACTCGTCACTGACCAGCAGATAGGAACCGACCAGCAGCAGGGCTGCGATCGTCACTGCCACAACGGTGGCGGCTGCCGCCCAATCCCAGCCAATCTTTCTCTTCAGCAGGTACGGCAGCAGCAGCGAGCCGACACCAAACAGGCCGAAGTAAGTAACCAGGGAATAGAGCGGGATAAACATCCCCAGCACCAGCCCGGATACTGCAACCACCATAACCCCGGTCCGCATGCCCAGACGCAGACTCAGGTAGCAGACCGGCAGCGGTGTCAGAAAGTTCAACATCGCGCCAGTCGGCCCCAACTGGGTTGCCCCGAGAAAGCAGAGCAGGGTCAGGGCAATTCCTGCAACGGTGAGGGCAGCCTGCTGTCGCATCAACAGTCGTCCCCGCGACTCCTCCCCGCCTAAAGGGCGTGGGAAGAGGTATAGGGCAGCAGGGCGATCTGACGAGCGTTCTTGATCGCTTCAGCAATCTGACGCTGATGAGCAGCACAGGTCCCGGAAATCCTCCTGGGAACAATCTTGCCACGCTCGGTCAAGTAGTACTTCAGGCTGTCAATGTCTTTATAGTTGATCTTCTGGTTCTTATCCGCACAGTAGCGGCAGATTTTACGCCGACCGAAACGACGACGAGGGGGGCCACTCGGGCGACCGCCAGAAGGACGTGATGATTCCATAGCCATAGTATTTCTCCTTGGGACGTAGTTTGAAATTATTCGGCGTCTTCGAACGTCACATCTTCAGCAGCGACGTCTTCAGCAACCTCAGCTTCTTCGGCAACTGACTCTTTCTGATGTGCAGCCTCGATGTCGCCATCGAACAGCACGGTCAGAAAGCGCAGAATTTTCTCATCGAGACGCAGGCGCCGTTCATATTCGGCAATCACCTGCGGCTCGGCTTGGAAAATGACCTGCACGTAGCTGCCACGTCCCTGCTTTGCGATCGGGTATGCAAGTTTGCGCACACCCCAGTTGTCCAGCTTGAGAATCTCTGCCTGCTGTGCGGTCAGGATCTCCTGAAACTTGTCCACTATGGCTGTCAGTTCGTCGCCGGCAACCTCAGGATGGACGATGTAGAGCGATTCATACGTTCTCATCTCAATCTCCTCATGGATTAGCAGCCCCGGGACCACCCCGGAGCAAGGATCTTGGGACCCAGAGGGTCCCGGTCGAAACAGTGATTTTTAGCATAGTTGCAAATTCAATACAAGCCATTTTGCATGAAACTCAAACCAGCTCACACGTTAAAGCGGAAATGCATGACATCACCGTCGTTCACCACGTAGTCCTTCCCTTCCAGACGCAGTAACCCCTTCTCTTTAGCCCCTGATTCGCCACCGGAGGTGACAAAATCGTCATAGGCGGTCACTTCGGCACGGATGAACCCTTTTTCAAAATCGCTATGGATGACTCCTGCCGCCTGCGGTGCCAGGGCCCCCGCGGCAACCGTCCAGGCGCGGACCTCCTTGACCCCGGCGGTGAAGTAGGTATTCAGACCGAGCAGGCGATATCCGGCGTGGATCATCCGATCGAGGCCGGACTCATCCAGACCGAGATCAGCGAGAAACTCCTGCTTTTCTCCAGCATCAAGTTCGGCGATCTCTGCCTCTATCCGACCACAGATTGTCACCATCTCCGCCCCTTCCGACCGGGCATAGTCATGAACCATCTGCACATAGGGATGTTCGCCATTCAGGTCGTCTTCACCGACATTGGCAACATAGAGAACCGGCTGGGCGGTAATCAGGTGCAGACCGGCCAGAATCTTCTGCTGGGCACTGTTCAAATCAACGGCACGCGCCGGACGCCCATCATTAAGCGCGCACCTCAGCAGTTCAAGCACCTGCTGCTCAGCCTGCATCTGCCTGTCACCGCTTTGTGCCTGCTTACGGGTCCGCAACATCCGCTTTTCCACCGTTTCCAGATCTGCCAGATTCAACTCTGTCTGGATCACTTCAATATCCCGGAGCGGATCGACACTGCCATCGACATGTACGACATTCTCGTCGTCGAAACAGCGAACGATATGTGCAATGGCATCAACCTGGCGGATATGACCGAGAAACTGGTTGCCAAGCCCCTCCCCCTTGCTCGCCCCGCGCACCAGCCCGGCGATGTCGACAAACTCCATGGACGTCGGCAGTACGGCCTGGGGTTTAACGATCGCGGCCAACGCATCGAGGCGCCTGTCAGGAACGGCAACCACGCCAACGTTGGGCTCGATGGTACAGAACGGATAATTGGCCGACTCGGCACCGGCAGACGTTATCGCGTTGAAGATAGTCGACTTGCCGACGTTCGGCAGGCCAACAATGCCACATTTGAAACCCATACAGTTTATCTCACAAAAAAGGATAGCCAGGGCAAAAGCCCCGGCTATCCAAGGTTCAACTATCAGGTGCCAGGCCCTAGATAAGCAGCGGCGCAATGACCAGCGCGACAACGCTCATCAGCTTGATGAGGATATTCATCGCCGGGCCCGAGGTATCCTTGAAGGGGTCGCCGACAGTATCACCGATAACCGCTGCCGCATGAGCAGCTCCGCCCTTCTTTTCTCCATCAACCTTGCCCTGCTCAATATACTTTTTTGCGTTGTCCCAGGCGCCACCACCATTGGACATCATCAACGCCAGCAGTACCCCTGCGAGAGTTGCACCGGCGAGCATGCCACCGAGCGCCTCCGCTCCGAGAATGAAGCCCATCGCAACCGGGGCGACAACAGCAACCACGCCGGGCAGAACCATCTCTTTAAGGGCAGCGGCCGCTGAGATATCGATACACTTCTGCGAGTCCGGCTTGACCCCTTCTTTGCCGTCCAGCAGACCGGGGATCTCGCGGAACTGGCGACGGATCTCGTCAACCATCTTACCTGCAGCACGACCGACCGAAGTCATGGTCAGAGCGCCGATAAAGAACGGCAGCGCGCCGCCGATCAGCAGGCCGATGACGACCT
Organism: Desulfuromonadales bacterium; assembly: GCA_032251255.1. Classification (GTDB taxonomy): domain Bacteria; phylum Desulfobacterota; class Desulfuromonadia; order Desulfuromonadales; family Geopsychrobacteraceae; genus BM509. The sequence goes on along the minus strand of JAVVDY010000016.1, from coordinate 41,747 downwards.
TGGGCTCGATCAGGTTGATCGCTTCAAGACCGACGGTCGTCGCGTAGGCCGAGAAGAGCGCCAGGGCAGTCAGGGCAGCAGAGCCGATGGCGAAACCCTTGCCGATCGCGGCGGTGGTGTTCCCGATCGCGTCAAGACCGTCAGTAATTTTACGGACATCGGGGCCGAGACCGGCCATTTCGGAAATACCGCCCGCATTGTCAGCAATAGGCCCGTAAGCATCGACCGTCATGGTGACACCAACAGTCGCCAGCATACCGACGGCAGCGATACCGATACCGTAGAGACCTGCACAGAAGTTGGCAATGAAGATTGCAATGCAGATGATCATGATCGGCAGAGCGGTCGACTCAAGGCCGACAGCCAGGCCGTGAATGATGTTGGTTGCGGGTCCTGTTTTGCTGGCCTCGGCAATCCGCGCGACCGGAGCATGAGCCGTGTAATACTCGGTGATCTGACCGATGGCAATCCCTGCGAGGGTTCCGGCCAGGATCGCCCAGAAAACGCCGCTGGAAATACCGTACGCCTTGATAACTGCGAATGAAGCGACCAGGAAGCCGCCGGCGGCAACAAAGGTCGTATAATGGAGAGCCTTGGCCGGGTCCATCGACTTGAGAACCTTCATCGAACCGATCCCGATAAAGGAGAAGACCAGCCCGACCATGGCCAGAATCAGCGGAAGGGCAATCGCGTTCGCCTGGACATCCGCGCCACCGCCGAGCTTCGTCAACAGCGCCGGTCCTGCCGCTGCAGCGATAGCCATGGTCGCGATAATTGACCCGACATAGGATTCGAAGATATCGGCACCCATCCCTGCGGTATCACCAACGCAGTCACCTACGTTGTCAGCGATAACTCCCGGGTTTCGCGGATCATCCTCGGGGATACCCGCTTCGACCTTGCCGACCAGGTCAGCCCCGACGTCAGCAGCCTTTGTATAAATACCGCCACCAACGCGTGCAAACAGGGCGATCGAGGAAGCACCCATGGCAAAACCGTTGATGTACTTCACGGTCGTCACATCACCACCATAAAAGAAGTAGGCGACTCCGACACCGACCAGGCCAAGAGAAGCAACGGCCAGACCCATGACGGCCCCACCGTTGAAGGAAACCTCAAGAGCTTTTGCCTGTCCACTGAGGCGGGCCGCTTCAGCTGTCCGCACGTTTGCGCGGGTCGCTGCTTTCATGCCGATAAAGCCGCAGGTCATCGAGCAGATGGCACCACCCAGAAAAGCAAGAGCAGTACTGAAACCCATACCCATAGCGATCAGGCCGAACACTACGACGATAAAAACCGCGAGGACACGGTATTCACGACCCAAAAAGGCCATCGCACCATTGTAGATATCCTCAGAAATTTCTTTCATTCTCGCGTCGCCAACCGGCTGTGCCTTGACCAGGTTGTACAGAACAACCGCGACCACGAAGCCGACCGCCCCCAGAATGGGAGCAAACATTTGAAGTTCCATCTGTTTCTTGCCTCTCTTCCTGTCTGTTAAGCCTCTAAAAGATTTTTATTGAACCTGTTCATGGCAGTTTGCAAACCGTCACCGAGGATCGCATCAATGGCATCGACTGCCGTCTCTACAACCATCGACAGGTCCTTGAGCTCTTCCGCTGCAAAACGTCCGAGCACATGACCTGTGGTGTTGCCATGACCAGGTCGCCCTATCCCAACCCTGAGACGGATAAAATCCTTCCGCCCCAGCACATTACAGATATCTCTGATCCCGTTGTGGCCACCGTGCCCGCCTTCAGGTCGGATCCGCAACCAGCCGAACTCAAGGTCGAGATCGTCATAGACCACAATCAAATCCCCCGGAGTAACTCCGAGGGACTGAAACGCTGCATTGACACTGATGCCACTCAGGTTCATGAAGGTCTGGGGAAGCAGAACCGTCGTCTCTTCGGCGGCTGCACGCCCTACACCATAAATCCCCTGGTAGCCCTTTTTCTTCAGACTGATCCGATGCCGTTCGGCAAAACGCTCAGCAACCATGAACCCGATGTTGTGGCGGGTTCCGACATACTTGTTGCCGGGATTGCCCAGCCCGACCAGTAGCTTCACGGGGACTCCGCTTTATTCTTCGTCTGCTCCGGCTGCTTCAGCACCTTCGCCTTCGCCCTCTTCCCCTTCTTCAATTTCCTCTTTGTGGCCCGTGACGGTGAGGACAGTGAAGTTGACGTCGAACGGAATCTCCGCACCTTCGGGAGCAGCGACTTCCTCAACATGGATAACATCACCGATACCCAGCGCGGTGACGTCGATCTCGATGGACTGAGGAACAGCGGTCGGCAGGCAGAGCACTTCCAGTTCATGCCGGATGATCTGCAGGTTGCCGCCCTCTTTCTCGCCGACTGACTTACCGACGGCAACCACCGGAACCATGAAGCTGCCCTTCCTGTTCAGGTCGATGGCATGGAAATCTGCGCAGACCATTTCCTTGCGGATCGGGTGCAGCACAAGGTCCTTGAGGACCACGACCTTGCCTTCAAGGTTCGCAGCTCCTTTGAGTGAAATCAGCGTGTTCCAGCCCGCTTCACCACTGATCGCGGCGCGCAACGCCTTCGCCTCGCAAGAGATCGCGCAGGGCTCCATCCCTCGTCCGTAAACGACGGCAGGAACATGACCTTGTGCACGCAGCTTGCGGGCAACACCTTTACCGGTCGCTTCCCGTTGGGAAACATTCAATTCAGCTTGTGACATCTATCTAATCCTCCATCCGTTAAGGAATTCTTCTGTCAAACATCTCTCGAGAGTCAGCCACTAGACAAAAAGCGAACTGACCGATTCGTCTTTATGGATTCTACGGATCGCTTCGGCCAACAGATGGCCGACAGCAAGGTGGCGCAGTTTGCTGCAATTTTCAACGTTGTTTTTTGTCGGGATCGTATTGGTCACCACGACCTCCGTTAACTCACTCTCTTCGATCCGCTGCAGAGCCGGACCGGACAGAACCCCGTGAGTGGCACAGGCAAAGACTTCGGTCGCACCCTTCTCGGCCAGGGCCTTGGCCGCCGTGCAGAGAGTGCCGGCGGTGTCGATCATGTCATCGACGATGACACAGGACTTGCCCTTTACGTCACCGATGATGTGCATGACTTCCGACACGTTCGGCCCGCTGCGCCGCTTGTCGATGATCGCCAAGCCGGCGTCCAGACGCTTCGCAAAAGCACGGGCCCGTTCGGTCCCGCCGGCATCGGGAGAGACCACCACCAGATTCTGCAAATCACGGTTACGGATTGCATCCAGCATCACCGGCGCCGCATAAAGGTGATCAACCGGGACATCGAAGAAGCCCTGTATCTGACCAGCGTGCAGGTCCATGGTCAGCAACCGGTCGATACCCGCAGCAGACATCAGATCGGCAACCAGCTTTGCCGAAATCGGCGCGCGCGGTGCAACCTTGCGATCCTGGCGAGCATAGCCGAAATAGGGCACAACCGCATTGATTCGTGCGGCCGACGCCCGCTTGAGGGCATCCACCATGACCAGCAGTTCCATCAGATGGTTATTGGCCGGGGCAGAGGTGGACTGAATCACGTAGACATCCCGACCACGGATATTTTCGCCGATTTCCACCATCACCTCACCATCGGAGAAGGTGTGAACCTTGGCATTTCCCAGCTCCACCCCGAGGTGATCACAGATCTCCTTGGCCAGAGGCACATTCGAATTACCGGTAAAAATCTTGATTTCGCGCACTGAACTCCGCCTTCTGAAACTGGGAACGCAAAAATGGCCATGCGCGGCAAAAAACCATCGCCTAACCGTCGCGGGATGAGCGCTCCGTACCGGAGCTACTCACTATAAAAAATGGCTGGGGCGCCAGGGATCGAACCTGGGAATGCCGGAATCAAAATCCGGTGCCTTACCGCTTGGCGACGCCCCATCAACCTATTACCAGTACCACGCAGGGCAGCCTCTGCCCGTAACTGCAAATGCTGTAGCAAACCTTGGCCTCATGGCAACGGTCGGACCGGAAAGGTTTTCCAGCCGAACCGCTCAGTCAAGCGATCGCCCGTCAGGCTGGCCTGTTCGAACGAATCAAAAACACCGAACACCGTTGCTCCGCTCCCGGACATCAATGCTCCAAGGGCACCACCGGCAAGCAATTCCTGCTTGACCTGCTCAATCTGCGGATACTCGGCAAGAGTGACCCGCTCCAGGTCATTATGCAGCCGGCTGACCAGGTCTGCGGCACTCTCGGCCGAAAACCTTGGAAGGTTAGCCACTTCGTCGGAAATTGTCAACCGTAAACTTTGGTAAACCCATGCAGTTGAAACGGCAAAACCCGGGTGCACCAGCAAGTAGCAGACAGAGGGCAGTTCGGGTAACGGCTCAAGCCGCTCGCCGATACCGGTGGCCCATGCCGGCCGGCCGAAAACAAAAAACGGGACATCGGCGCCCAGCCGCAGACCCAGTTCCATCAAGCGATCTGCCCCCAGATGCAGATCGAGCATCTCATCCAGTGCCAGCAGCACCGTTGCGGCATCCGAAGACCCTCCCCCCAGACCCGCCGCAACCGGAATATTCTTTTCTATGGAAATATCAACGGCGCGTTCCTGGCCAGCCTCGGCCAGAACCAGCCGGGCGGCGCGCCCCGCGATATTCTCCTCTCCTGCAGCCAGTTCCAGCCCGTCACAGGCCACCCTGATCCCGCAGCCGTCAGCCAGACGGACCTGAATCCGGTCACACAGATCGACCCGCTGCATCGCCATGGCAAGCAGATGATAACCATCCGCGCGCTTGCCAAGGACATGGAGACAGAGATTGATTTTAGCCGGAGCGGAATAGACTCGAAGGATATCCACGGAGCACCTCCACGACGCAAGAATCCGCGTATCCTTTTCCACAGGACGCATGGTTGTCAAGAGAACATTACAGAACAACTGATAGCTCACAACCAATAACCGCTCCGCACAGCAATAACAGAACGATGTCCACAACTGAGGAGATCGAGCAGAGAGCAAAACGCCAAAAACACCAAAACCAGGTTCTAGTCAATGAACAGGAGGCAATCCAGAGGTGGCGTATTTTCGCCACTGAGGGCCACTATCGGCCGCCCGGAAAGTCCAAATACCGGCTGCAAAGAGAAAAGAACTCCGTATACTCCCGAAAACACATCACACGACAGGCAAATAACGGTTTTTTAAAAATGGCATCATAATTGCTCTAACGAAGGGCTCTGTGAACTAAAATAGCATTTCGAACCTCTCTGGACATAAGACACTGACTGCTGAATGAAAGCCGCTGACAAACATGCGCTTATCCTATATTGGCCTGCTTCTGATTCTTCTGCTGAGCCTTGGCCACCGCCAGGCCGGAGCGACCGAAATAGCGATCGCCCCGCTGGCGGCAGAAGGAACACCAAAGGCACTGGCCACCGAGTATCTGAAACGCTTGCTTGAGGAGCGCTCGAGCAGCCGCATCAGGGTAAGACTGGTTCCCGACTCGGAGATTTCGTCCGGGCAGCTGCTCGAGGCACTAAGCACAAACCGGATTCAGCTGGCCTTACCGGAGACCCGCTCCACCCGGACCCTGTTACCGCTGCTGCAGATTTACGAAGTTCCGTTCCTGCTTCGTGATCGACAGCAGCTGCACCAGGTCCTGGATGGGAACATCGGCGAGCGGATCCTGCAGCAATCGACAGGTCAGCAGCTTAAACCGCTGGCTATCTGGGACGGGACAAGCCGTCAGCTGCTGGCGGAGCGCCCCCTAACCGGACCGGACAACAGTGTCGACCGGCTGTTTCAAGGCCGACAGTCCGGGGTGGACATGGCAGAACAGACCTGGCGAGAGGTAAAGCTGTCAGACATGGCCCGCATGAAGACCGACAGCAGGACAAGCACCCTGACATTGACGCACCACAGCACGGTCAACAGCGTCCTGTTGACCAGCCTTCAGTTCTGGGAGCGACTCCCCGAAGACCTGAAGATCATCCTCTCCGGGGCAGTCAAGGACGCGACAGATTATGCCCGGGAATTGGCGGAGCAGGCCGATCAAAAAGCCCTAGTGGCCCTGGCAGGCAGACCAGAAGTGAAACTGTATCACCTGCCTCCCGCGGAACGCAGCCTGTGGCAAAAAAAGTTCCGGCAACTTTACCCGGAGCAGCTGGACAAAGTAAAATCAAGTTTTGCTGGTATGATTATCAGGGATTAGCCGACAGGGACAGCACCCGACACTCATGCGCCCTGTCATCTATTCTTTTTCCTGTTGCCCTTTCGGCAACGCTGGCAAGCAACCGATAGAGAAGGAGCTTGTTTTTGGACCACTTTGATTTATGCGGCGGTGGGTTTCGATTGCATCCCCCTTCTCAATCCATTACTTTGGGCGTCCGCCCATGCAAAACGCTGGTTGTTCTGTTTTCATAGTGAAAACAGAACAAAACTTCACAAGATACGAATGGAGGTAGATTGCACTATGAAAAAATCGTTTTTGTACGTGAGTCTTTTGGCCATAACCGTTTGCTTCTTAACCTTCTCCGCCGGGACAGCATTCTCCTCTGAAGGGTGTGACTCTGGTGAAATTGTTGCAAAGTTCAGCCATGTCACGGGTGGCACCACCCACCCGAAGGTCGTTGCCGCGAACAATTTCGCCGCCAGGGTCAACAAAGAGATGGACGGCGTGTTGTGTGTTGAGGTTTATCCGAACTCCACACTGTACGGCGACAGCAAGGAACTTGAAGCCCTGTTGACCGGCAACGTCCAGTTCCTCGCCCCCTCCCTGTCGAAATTCGGTTCCTATACCCCGAAATTCGGTGTGTTCGATCTGCCGTTTATTTTCCAGGATATGGATGCCGCCATCCGTTTCACCAACAGTGCGGCAGGAAAAGGGCTGCTGAACGAAATGAGCGATGTCGGTTTTGTCGGCATGGGCTACTGGATGTCCGGCATGAAATATTTCTCCGCCAACAAACCGTTGCTCGTACCGAGTGACGCCAACGGCCTGAAGTTCCGTGTCCAGACCTCCGATGTCGCCAAGGCGATGATTTCGGCAATGGGCGCTTCGCCGCAGCCGATGGCCTTCGCCGAGGTCTATGGCGCCCTGCAGACCGGTGTTGTCGATGGTCAGGAGAACACCTGGTCCAACATCTACACCAAGAAATTCTTCGAAGTGCAGGATTCAACCACTCAGACAAGCCATCAGCTGCTGGCCTATCTTTTCATGACCTCCTCCGATTTCCTCGACAGCCTCAAGCCTGAAGTCCGGGACCAGCTCATGAAGATCGCTGACGAAGTGACTCAACAGGCCAACGAAGAAGTCAAGGCTAAAGAAACCAACAATCGGCAGAACATCCTCGATGCCGGCGGAAAAATCAATGTCCTGACTCCGGAACAGCGGAAGCAGTGGGTCGATGCCATGAAGCCGGTGTGGAAGCAGTTTGAGGGAGAGATCGGTGCTGATCTGATTAACACGGCCGCCGGTTCATAAAGCGTATTTACAGGATGCCTATCAGGGCCGGCATTAATGGTGTCGGCCCTCTTTTTTAGCTCTTTTACCACGACCGAAGGAGGCCAAGCGATGGTGTACTGGCCACATCTGTATCTGTTGGTTTTCGTCCTGATAATATGGGGCCTGGAAAAATTGTTCCCCCGTTTTATGGCGCGGGCGGAAGAAAATCTGATTGTCCTCATCTTGACAGCGATCATGCTGGTCTCCTTTGGCCAGGTCATAGCCAGATACGGCTTTAATACCGGCTGGAGCGCCGCACTGGAATTTAGTACGGTGGCCTTCAGCTGGCTGATATTGCTGGGCATGAGTTATGGCATTAAAACTGGACTGCACCTCGGTGTCGATATCCTGCTCAACGCCGTGCCAAAAAAAATCACCAAGGTTCTGAGCCTGGTTGGCGCGCTGGCCGCCTTGTTCTACGGTTTGATCCTGATTGACTCTGTCTGGCTGAGCTGGCTGGGTCTGGGGATGAATGCCAAGGGCGGAGCAATCGCCTACTGGCTGAAGATGTACAAGATCAATATCGGCGCGGAAGAGCTGCGCTACCCGGAATTACTCCAGCAAACATTTGGTATGCAGCCCCGCGTCCATCGCTGGCTGCTGCTGCTGGTACTGCCGGTTGGCCTGGGGATGCTGGCGTTCCGGTCCCTTCAGGCCTTCTGGGATATCCTGACGAATAAACGGGCGATGCTGATCAGCGGTCATGAAGCCGAAGAGCTGGTCGCTGAGCATAAAGACGCACTTAAAGACTGAGGAACAGAGAGGACATTATGGAAGCGGCAATCTTATTCGTTCTGGTCCTTGGTCTACTGGCAATCGGTATTCCTGTCGGTATTTCGCTGGGCCTGTCGTCAATCTTGTTTATCACCTTCTTTTCCCACGATTCACTCACTTCGGTGGCGATCTCTTTGTTTGGAGCAGGCGAGCATTACACGCTTCTGGCCATTCCATTCTTTATTCTGGCCTCCTGTTTCATGTCTACGGGCGGGGTCGCCAAACGGCTGATCCGCTTTGCAATCGCCAGTGTCGGCCATTTCCAGGGTGGCTTGGCCATTGCCTCGGTCATGTCGTGCATGCTGTTTGCCGCCCTGTCCGGCTCTTCCCCGGCCACGGTGGTTGCCATCGGCACCATCGCCATCGCCGGCATGCGCCAGGTAGGCTACTCCAAGGAATTCGCCTCCGGTATTATCGCCAATGCGGGGACACTCGGCATCCTTATCCCGCCATCCATCGTCATGGTTGTCTACGCTGCAGCCACCGATGTATCGGTCGGACGGATGTTTCTTGCCGGCGTTATTCCCGGTCTTCTCGCCGGCACCATGCTGATGGTGACCATCTATATCGTTGCCAAGATCAAAAACCTGCCGTCTGAGGAATGGCAGGGGTTTGGCGCGGTCTTCGATGGCGCCAAAGAGGCCAGCTGGGGCCTGTTCCTCATCGCCATCATCATGGGTGGTATCTACGGCGGGGTGTTCACGCCCACCGAAGCTGCTGTCGTCGCTGCGGTTTATTCGATCTTCGTGGCCCTTTACATCTATCGGGACATGGGCCCCCTGAAAGAGACCCCCTGGGTTTTCCCGGAGGATTCCGCGGAAGGCAAAATCGGCTTCAACGGTACGGCTTATGCCACGTCGTTCTTTATTTTCTGGATGATGCTGGCCTTTTTTGCCACCGCCAACTCGGAAACCATCAGTGCCGCCGAGCGCAACCTCACCGGCCTGGTGATTGCTGTTGTGATGGCCGTTGCCTATATCTCGACCCAGGCGAAAAAAGCGGGTTTTTCGGTCGGCGTCTGCTTCGCGGGCGGCATGAAAATCTGGGGCCGCAATTTTTCGATGCTGGTACGTAAGTTTCTCCCGGCCCTGTTCGGCAACGACACGCGTCATACGATGCTGGAGGGAACCAAAACCACCATTATGCTGATGTTCATCATCGCCAACGCCCTGCTCTTTGCCCATACCTTATCGGCAGAGCGGATTCCGCAGCTGGTAACCGAATGGATGATGGGGGTTGGCTTCAACTGGTTCACGTTCCTCATCGCCGTCAACATCCTGCTGCTTATCGGCGGCCAGTTCATGGAACCTTCCGGTCTGTTGATCATCGTCGCCCCGGTGGTTTTCCCCATCGCCATGGAGCTGGGGGTCGACCCGATCCACCTCGGCATCATCATGGTCGTCAATATGGAGATTGGCATGATTACCCCGCCCATTGGGCTCAACCTCTTCGTCACTTCAGGCATTACCGGGATGAGTCTGGCCCGGGTGGTCCGGGCGGCCATGCCGTTTGTGATGGTGTTAATGCTCTTTTTGGTGTTAGTCACATACATACCATGGATCTCAACCTCTCTGCCTTACGCCATAATGGGGCCGGAGATCGTGACGAAATAAATCAACAGGGCTGCCGAAGGGTATCGATTATCTCAAGGGATATCGCCCGGGCTGCTTAACACCTGTGCAGTACCCAAAAGGGGGGAAGCCGACTGGCTTCCCCCCTTTTGGGTAGTTTGGTCGATATTGGCCATCGGTGAATTACTTGGGCGAAGCCTCTTCGACGACTTCGTACTCAATGACATCAAGGACCTGCCCGTCTCCATCGACAAAAATCTCGCCGATGATTTTAACTTTTGCCCCCACATGATCAAAGAGATCAAGCCCGCGGCCATATTCTGAAATAGTGTGATTCTGCACCTTGACCAGCTCGGGATTGCCGTCAGCGTCACTGTCGATCGCGACAACCACTCCCGCAATCTCAACCGTCGAGCCGGGCTCAGGACTGCTCTGTTCCTCTGCAGGTGTCTGCTGCGCAGCATCACTGTCGACCTGCTGCGGTGTCGACGCAAAACCGGGCAGAACCGTCGAGAGGGCAAACAAGCCGATGACAATCATCCAGAAAAATACTTTTTTCATCTTTCACTCCTTAACCTATCTGTTGTCCTGCGACTCTCATCCTCAACACTGGTGAACGTTGCGGGACCAAACATTCCCCGTCAGTCCGTCGAGAAGAGTTCTTGCAGGGTCCGGAGAAGTCCATCCTGCAAGGACTGCGAAAATCCTTTTCTCCCTTCAAGCAGGGCCTGGTTCACCTCAAGCTCAAGGCCCAGATAGTCCTGAGGCTTAAAGCATGCCCTCAACGTCCGCACCAGTCCGTCCGCAGTCCCCCGGTATGGATAATTACAGCGGATCTTTCTGCCTGGGAGTTGCTGTTTAAGCAAGCCCTGCCAGTTCCGGCAGAATTTCTTTTCCTCGGGGCATGCCGGGTCATAGAGCAGGCCCAGGTGCGCATTTCTGAGTATTCCATGAAGGCTTGGAGTGAAGGTATGGACAGAAAGGTGGACGACCTGGGCCCCGCAGGCAATGAAATCGCGGACTTTCTCTGTAACAAAGGTCCTGTAAGGCAGATAGTGCTGCTCGATGATCTGCTGTTTTTCGCCCTTATCAAGCCCCGCGACGATCTCCGAAAAGAGGGTATCGCTTTGCAGTGAACGATTCAGGTCGATCAGCAGACGGGTTGTCTCGGCCTTTGCCAGTGGAACCTTCAGCTCCCTTGCCAGCATTCTGGCGAGATGAAGAGCCCCCGGATCATAACCACGATGGGACTCGAGCAGTTCATCTTGTCCCAGGAACAGGGAGTCATAATCAGGCGGAACCCGATTGCCTCCATGTTCGCAACTGATCAGGAGCTGTCTTCTTTCAGCCATGGAACATCTCCCCGCGGGCAAGACAATCACAGAGGCAAGAATAGATCTCGTCCAGTTTCATGCGTGAAGAGGAGCGCCCCGCGGCATTGAGGATGCGGCGCGCCAGAGGGCCCTTATTCAGAATAACCTCGAGAGGCAAACCGGGTTTGGCGATCATGTTGTGACGGAGAGCACAGGCCAGATGATACCAGAGCTCTCCCACGCTCGCCCGCTTTCCCGAAAACCCGAACAGAGACAGGTACTCGGCATTCGCGATCCGGACCCTTTCTCCATCGCTGATCGTCGCATTCAGCCATTTGGCCAGGGTCGATTCTGACCAGTGCTGCTGTTCTTCCAGAGAACACCAGCGCTCGTCAACCAGAGCCTTCAGCACGGCACAAATCAGCTCAATTATAGCAAGGTCGGCCCGCGGGCACTCCTGGACATCGAGAAGGCGGATTTCTATTGCGTTCCGTTCAAATCGGGCAATGGCCCCGCGTGAATTGAGCCATTCATGCTGCAGGATGACACCGGGATCATATGGTGCAATCGCCTGATAAATCGGCTGGAGAATTTCCTGGTGGTACGCCTGCCTGGTAAATACCGCTTCGGGAACCAGCGACCCGGTGATGACCGGGATCTTTCGCTGGTTTTGCTGATAGGCGCAGAGGCGATTGTTCAACACGCCATTGGAATGGCCCTCGACCAACGGGGAACTTGCCGCCAGCCCCGGCAGCAGCGGCAGAATCAGGCGAATGGCGGCATGCAGGCGGCCGAACTCTTTGTCTCCCTGGAAAGGCAGGTTGAGATGCGTGCTCTGCACGTTACTCCAGCCGTGCCCCTGGCAGCCGAAAATCCGGTCGTAAGCGGCGTAAATCGAGCTGTCGCCGTGCGGCCAGAGCCTCGTTTCATGGAGCGGATCCATCCAGGGGTGCATCCCGCCGGGCATCAAGGTCGCCCCATGAGCGGAGAGATGCTGGTTTATTCTTTCAACACCCTTTTGAAAATAATCGGCCTGCCTGCCGAGGGCCTTTGCCGGCCCGTTGGTTTTGAGTTCGATCACATGGAGGACCAGCTCGTTTGAAAAACAGAGCGGACCGACCTCAACCTCGTTGACCAGTGCCCCTGACTGCGCCTGCAGGACCAGGTCGGCCAGCGGCAACACCGAAAGCCTGTTGCGGTCAACGATCATGTACTCCAGTTCAACGCCGTATCCTTCGAACAGGTGCAGTTCCTCTACGGCCCTCACTGTTTCCTCCCCTTCTTCACCTCGACCCGCTCCATAATGATCTGCATGATTTCAAGATAAAGATTGTCCTTTAAAATCCGGTCCTCTACCCCGGCATCAATACTGGGATTGTCATTGATCTCGATAACATAGATTTTCTTGCCGACCTGTTTCAGATCAACACCGTAAAAACCGTTGCCAATCAGATTGGCCGCCTTCAGCGCGGTCCGGCAGACAGCGAGAGGCACCTCTTCAACCGGAAATGTCTCTGCTAAGCCTTCGACCTGTTTGCCGTTCGCGGTGCGCTTGAGGATCTGCCAGTGCCTGCTGGCCATGTAATACTTGCAGGCATAGAGCAGTTTGCGATCAAAGATTCCAATCCGCCAGTCGAAGGCCGTCGGCATAAACTCCTGGGCGATGACCAGGTCTGACTTCTGCAGCAGTTTGTGCAGCTCCTCCTTGAATTGCCGCCCGTTATCCACCTTGAGCACACCCTGGGAGAAAGAACTGTCTGGCTGCTTCAGTATGCATGGCAGACCGATCGAATCGAGCACCTGCTCCTGGTTGCCCCGGTGAGCGATCAGGCTTTTGGGTACGGTAATTTTATGACGGTTAAGCAGCTCGGCAAGGAACACCTTATTGGTGCATTTGAGGATGGAATCCGGGTCGTCGACAACCACCAGCCCTTCAGCCGCGGCACGGCGGGCAAATTTGTAGGTGTGATGGTTGACCCGCGTGGTTTCACGCAGAAACAGGGCATCGAACTGGGGAAGGCGACCAAAATCCTCCCGGCCGATCAGTTCCGGAACAAAACCGACCGATTCGGCTGCGCACAGGAATTTTTTCAGCGCACGGGAATTGGATGGGGAATCGGACTCTTCCGGATTGACCAGGATCGCAAGATCGAAACGACCAGCATTTTTTGTTCGGGTCCGCGCGCGGACCCCGGTGAAATATTCCTGCACCATGGCGACAGCAAACGACCGATGCTCCTCGGGGATTTCACTTGCGGCGATCGGTTGGACATTCTGCAGCTGCCATTTTTCATTCTTCTGATTGAAAACAAAAACTGCGCGCAGAAAAGGCATCTGGAACATCTTGAACAGTCGCAGGCTGAGCTGGGCGTGGCACATGGCCAGGTTGTGCCCGAGATAGATGCTCAGGGTAAAAGATTCCGAGCGGAGCTGCTTGAAACTCTTCTGGATCAGGACATCGAGCTCTTCGGAAACAAATCGGATGATGCTTGGGGACTTGAGATCCTGCAGGGCCCCGATCCCGGGCAACACCCGATGTCCGCGGGCTGCGGCCAGCAGCGATACATAATAGCCGAGATTCTGATAGCGGTAGCTGCGGCAGAGGTTGAAAATTTTCACCCGGCGCAATTTCAGATAATACGGATCAGTAATATAGTCCCGGGCGGCAACCAGTTCCACGCCCTCAATCTCCAGCGGCCAGGAATGTGGATCGTCCACAACTATCAGGATCGCTTTAGACATGCGAAGGCTTCTTTCCCCGGGGGCGGATGATGAGGAGATTGGCATCATAGGTCAAGACCCCGAGCAGAACGGCGCACAGGACCCGATCGATGCCAACGTCATAAAGCTGAGTCTGGGCAACCGGGTTGGGGAGCAAGGGATCAGCAATCTGGACCGTGCGCAATTCCTTGCTGTAGCCGCACAGCACAACGAAATGCCCGGCCGGCTCACCACGAACGTCATCGTAATCACAGTTCGGACCGTATTCGCGTGGGGTTCGATACAGGTAGGTGGAACTGAGTCCGGTGATCACCGGGATGGAACGTTTCACGTAGCGGCGCAGCAGGCTGGCGGTCAGATCCTCCAGGCGCAATTCACCACCGAGTTCGAGGAACTTCAGATAAGCCCTTGATGCCACCTGAAGCTTCTCATCCTCCTTGCACGCCATCTGCGCCAGCAGCCGTTCGCGCAGGTCGGGGCCATCAGGAACCAGCCAGCTCGGATCGAACAGCTGCAATTTATAGGTATAGATAATCGCCTCGTAGCCACGCTGCAGAGCGTGACAGGCCAGCAGCACCGCCAGTGTTCCGCCCTTCTCCAGCATGGTGACTTCATCGATCACCTGCGCAAGCGAGATATTGTCACCGTAATAGCGATAAACGGAATGCAGGCAGGTTGGGCCACAGGTGCTGTCATCCGGTTGCGGAAAAATAGTGAACGGAAAATGGACTTTCACGGCCGCACCTCACCATCAGACTCTTTTGCGCCCGGTTCTCCCGCCACACCCCCGTTCTCCGATACTGATAAAAAGGGATCAAAATCCAACTTCCTGCGGCGATTTCGCACCTGGACAAACTGTTGATGAACCCCGCGCTGAAGCAGCTTGAAGGTCCTCTCCAGCATGTTGACCCCGACCAGGATGGCCACGGTGAACAAGGACAACTTGATGCCCGAAAGGTAATAGCCCGAGGCGATCAGTATGCCGATGGCCGACTGCACCCAGATCGTCGCCGCCGAGGTCACCCCGATGACAATGCCATCTCTGGCCATCATGACCCCGGCACCGAGAAAGCCGACCCCTGTGACCACCTGGCCGATAATCCGCGAGCTGTCGGTGGAGCCGTTTGAAACGGTATTGGCAACAGAGACAAAGACATAAGCGCCGACGCAGATCAGAGCGCTGGTCCGGATGCCGACCGGTTTCCCACAGACCTGGCGCTCAATACCGATAATGCCGCCGCCGACAACAGCGCAAAGAAGACCCAGCCACTCGAGTGGGGCGATGCTGAAGATCTCGGTCACGGAGGTCACGGCGCGACCTGCGACAAACCACCGCAAGAGGCCGACGTAAAAGCGAAAGAGATCCCGCGACAGGACAAGGGGAGCAGGGTCCGGAGGGACACCCCGGGGGAGAGATTTCTCGAGGAGACAGGTGGAACACGCATGGTCATAACCCCTTTCATGGCCGAATGAGATAACCCATTCGCGAGGAACCGTTCTAAGCTGCCGGGGGCCTGGGGCTATGGCGATAAAAAGGGGTTACTTTTTATGCTTCGTCTTGCGCATTCCCGGGACAAACAGATCCCAATAATTGCGCTATTTACTCCTGTTTTTTCAGGTTGTCAATAGTGAATTTCGCAGATGAAAAATCAGCCATTGAGAGACATTTTTATTTTAAATTACAGAGATTTTGAACGCTTTCCTGGCATCCCCAAAGCGTCTGCGGAAGAAGTCAGCTCCCGCTCGGGTTCCGTTTGCCAAGACGTGAAAGTCCCGATAGACATCGCCAGCCCAAGACCCTAGAGCTTTTGCAGCAGCAGAGAGGCAAAGCTCAGTACAAAGAAAAACCCGCACATGTCGGTCACCGTGGTCAGCAGCGGACTGGACACCAGGGCCGGGTCGAGTTTGGCGCGTTTCAGCAGGAGCGGTATCGCGCCTCCCAGCGACACGGCGACGACGGTGTTGACCGCCAGGGCACCGCCGACGACCAGCCCCAGGAAGGGATTCCCCTTCCAGAGATAGGCGACCCCCCCGAGCAGCACGCCAAGAGCCACCCCGTTGAGAACTCCAAGGCTTGCTTCCTTGCCCAGCACCCGTAAAAGTTCGGTCGGCCGGACCAGTCCCAGTGAGAGCTCGCGCATGCTGACAGCGACGGCCTGGTTGCCGGAGCAGCCACTCATGTCGCTGACCATCGGCAGAAAGACCGCCAGGGTGATCACCGCGGCAAGGGTATCCTGATAAAGGGCAATGACACTGGCGGCTATGATATTCAGGACGATGTTCAACGACAGCCAGGAGAGTCTCCGCCCGGAGCGGGCCAAAAGAGGCATCGAACGGAACTCCTCCCCTCCGACAATCCCCGAAAGCCCGAGATAATGCTGGGTACTCTGTTTCTGATGAGCCTCTTCTACCGCCTCGGGCAGGACGATGCCGAGCAATCGTGATTCCTCATCGACGACCGGCACGCCGAAGAGGTTGTGCTCTTCAAAGAAATTGCGCAAATCATCGAGGGAGGCGTCAACGTTGACTTTGTACGGGTTGCTGATCATCAGGCTGCTGAGTTTTGCCGTACGACTCGGGAAGAGCAGGTCGCGCATCCTCAGCACTCCCTGCAGCCGGTTGTCTCCGTCCGTTACATATAAATACTGGACATCATAGTGTGCGTAGTCCTCACGGTTTGCCTGCAGATCATCGAGGACATCCTGAATCCTCTGTTCGCCGTCAAAATCGAGATACTCCGAAAGCATCAGGCCGCCCGCGGTATCAGGTGCGTAGGTCAGGAACTGGCGCGCCTCTTCCGCCTCTTCGGGGGCCATCTGCTCGATAATCGCGTTGGCGTCGTCTTCATTCAATTCACCGAGCAGGTCGGCGACATGATCGCTGTCCAGTTCTTCCAGGATCGCGGCCGCCTGCTCCGGGGGGAGCTCTTCGATCAGATCTGCCGCCTGGGTGTCGGGAATGTCCTCAATCACCTCGGCTGCGTCTTCCGGCTCAAGCAGGGTCAACAGGCGGCTCTGTTCCACGGCGGACAACCGGGAGACGGCAAGAGCGGTATCGGCAGGATTGATACTGTTCAGAAACTCGTTTATCTGCCCAGGATCATCTGTACCGATCAACTCCGACAACTGTTCCCAGGGTTTTTTCAATTCCAGGTTCTGCATAAATGATCCGAATGTGAGTGAAGGGGTGAGCCAATTCCTTAACCAAGAGCCAGCGCCGCATAAACCCGGGCCGCAGCTTCGACCTCTGCGAGACTGGTCTGCTCTTCAGCGGTGTGTGCTGTTTCCAGTGAACCAGGACCAAGGATGAGCGGTTTACTGCCGGCCTGGTAGAACAGGTTTCCGTCGGAGTGTGAGCGGAAGGGGACAAATTCAAGCGGCAGGTTGAGCCGCGGGCAGACCCCTTCAAGAACCTTAATCAGCTGTTCGTCAGGGGTCAGCTGATACCCCCCGGACTCGAAGGCAAAATCGAATTCCAGGTCCAGACCCTTTATCTTCCGCCGGGCCTTCACGAGCACCGACTCCAGATTACGACGAACTGTCGTCGGATCGGTGTCGGGAGATAAGTGCAGGTCGATCATCGCCTCGCAGCGGTCCGGCACAACGAAACCGGCCCGCGACGAACTCATTTCGCGGATCGAATAGACCAGCCTCGACTCGCTCGGTGCGAACAGAGATGAGCTCTCCAACTCCAGCAGGACCCGCAACATCGACTCGATGGCATTGTGCCCCAGTTCCGGCAATGAAGAATGGATCCGGCGCCCCTGGGTAATCAGTGAAACTTCCATATAGCCGTAATGGTCGAAAGCCGGCAGCATAGAGGTCGGCTCACCAATGATGACCCGCTCGGGGCACTGTTCGGTTAAAAATCTCGCGCTGCCGTCGCCGTTCTCCTCTTCGCCGACCACCAGCAGCAAGCCGAGCGAGGGGCGCTGGTCTTCGGGCAAGGTTGCCAGAGCCAGCCAGGCCTCCACCATGGCCGCACACCCCCCCTTCATATCGGCACTGCCCAGGCCACGAACGACCCCCCATTCCTCAACGGCGCCATACTCCTCGATGTCCCAGGCGGCGACCGTATCGACATGCCCCACCAGATAAAGAGTCGGCGCCCCGTCCCCCATGGTGGCGATCAGGTTGTAGCGTTCCTCTTCAACCTCCTGTCGATGGACCGGAGTTCCGGCGCAGGCCAGACGCTCCTCCAGGTAGAGCTGGATATCCTCCTCCTTCCCCGAGGGAGAGTAGATATCAATCATCTCCATCAGCGTCTGGCGCAGACGCTGCGGATCGATGGCATTCCAGACCAGTTCCAGTCGGTCGCACATCATCAGACCTTTTTCCGTTTTTTGCGGGTTTTGGAAAGATTGAGGGTCATGTAAACATGCTGCTGGATGTTACCGAAGCCCTGCTTTTTAAAGAAGCTGATACCCGCCTCGTTGTCCGCATCAGTATCGATAATGATCATCCTCACCCCCTGTTCGATCATCCGCTCCCTGATCTCGTCGAAGAGTTTCTTCCCCGCCCCGCATTTCTGCAGTCCGGGTCGGGTTCCGATCCAGACCAGATAACCGTATTTCCAGGCCGAGTGCGACTTTTCAACCGTTGTGCCGAGGGCGAAACCGACCACCTCTCCGGCCAGTTCTGCCACGATACAGAGGTCACTGTCAGAATTGAACAGGGTGGTGATTTCGTATTCGTCCCAGGTCCGGTACATGCTTGATGAATATTCCGAGGTAAAAAGCTGCTCCCCAAGATGGAAGACCGCCGCCAGATCATCAATGGTCATGACGCGAATGACGAGTTCATCGGTAGGAAACTTACTGTCCATAAATCACCTTCATAATAGAGAGAAACGCGGATCCCAACATTTCAGAAAATGGCCCTGCTTCAGGGGGTGGCTGCTCACATGGCTGTTGGCGGCGCAAAGGCTCCCCCGCCCGGAGGACTGAACGTTTGCCCTGCGGGGCGTCTGAACTCCGCAGACAGCTACTCTGCCACCAGCACAATAGGCGCTTCCAGATAGCTCTTTACCGTGCCGAGAAAACCAGCAGCGTCAGCACCATCAAGGATCCGGTGATCCGCCGAAAGGGTCAGCCGCATGATCGGCGCCACCGCAGGTTCGCCCTGATCATCGACGACGATCTCCCCCTTGACCGTTCCGACTGCCAGCACCGCTGCCTGTGGCGGGGTGATCAGCGCGCCGAACGACTCCACCCCGAGCATCCCCATGTTGGTGATCGTGAAACTGCCCCCTTCAGTCTCTTCTTTGCTCAATGCGCCCTGATGGGCTTTCTCGGCCATAGCGGCGGCCTGCTGGCTGATCTGGCGAAGGGTCAGCTTCTCGCAATTGCGGATCACCGGATAGAACAGCCCCCGCTCGCTTTCCACCGCCATCGCCAGGTCAACATGCTCCTGCTCGATCCCCCGTTCGCCGTTCCAATGACTGTTGATCCAGGGTTGTTCCTGAAGCGCATGACTGGTTGCCGCGAGAATGAAATCGTTGATGGTGAAATTGAGGTCCTTACGAAAACGGATGACGTCGGTCATATCGACGGTCATGGTGACATAGAAGTGGGGGATGGTCTTCCAGGACTCCTCCATCTTGCGGGCAAGCAGGCGACGGATCTTGACCGACTTCCCGCTGGCGGCAGAAAAAAGATCGTCCTGCTTTTCTTCGGTTTGCGGCGCCTTTCCCGCGGCAGCCTCTCCGGCAGGCGTCTGCCGGTGGGGTCGGGCCCGCTCAACGTCGGCCAGAACGATCCGCCCTCCTGGGCCGCTGCCATGGACTGAATGCAGATCAATCGCCAGGTCCCGCGCCAATTTGCGGGCGGCCGGGGAGGCCTGAACCGCTGAGTCCGGTGCCTCCCCGGGTGCTGCGGAACTGGCCAACTGAGCCAGCAGAGCCCCCACCGCAACGGTCGCCCCCTCATCGACGGCCAGTGACACGATCTGCCCATCTGCCGGCGCCTCGATATCGATGGAGTCCATGTCCACGGCTACCTCGGCGAGGACATCACCGGACTGGACCATGTCCCCGACAGCAACCCGCCACTTCAGCAGGGTTCCCTCTTCCATGGCGGCAAAGACTTTGGCTAAACGGATTTCCAGACTCATCGGCGACCTCCCGGAGAAAAGTTCGATCAACAATCGCCATCATAACCTGTTTCGATAGTGGCAACAATAAAATGCCTGCTTGCGGAGCAGCAGGAAGCTCCCTTGACCAGGCTCCGTCTGACCGGCGCGGCTCAGGCATCCAGGCTGATCCTCAGTACTTTGGCACCGCGAATCTTTCGCTGCCTGAGTTCCAGCAGCGCCCGGTTGGCATCGGCCAGCGGGAATTCCTCAACAGTTGGCTGGAGAGGAATTTCCGCGGCCACCTGGATGAATTCGCGAACATCGGTCCGGGTGACATTGGCGACACTCCGCACGGTCTTTTCCAGCCAGAGATCGCGGGCGTAGTCGATCTCGCTCAGCAGAGCGCGGTCATGGTTCTCCTTGCGAATAGCGTTAATGATCAATCGGCCGCCGGGCTCGAGCTGCCCCAGCGCGTTAACCACCGGCTTCCAGGCCGGAGTGGTGTCGATAATCGCCTGCATCAGCTGCGGGGCATGTTCATCCGTATCTCCGGCCCAGTCAGCCCCAAGGTCCCTGGCGAACCGACGCTCCTTCTCACTGCGGGCAAAGACAAATATCGGCAGCTGCGGATGACGATGGCGGGCCAGTTTGAGCACCAGATGGGCCGAAGCACCGAACCCGGTGAGTCCGAGCGGCGCTCCCTGCTGCAGTTCGGCCAGTCGCAGCGAACGATAACCGATCGCCCCGGCACAGAGCAGGGGAGCCGCCTCGGCGTCACTGAAAAGGTCAGGAATGGGATGGACATAAGCCGCCGGAACGACCATATACTCGGCATAGCCACCATCCACGTCGCGGCCCGTGGCGCGAAACCCGGGGCAGAGATTTTCCCGGTCATTTCGGCACCATTGACACTGGCCACAGGCCGAATGGATCCAGGCAACACCAACCCGCTCACCCGCATGCCGGTCATCGACCCCGGCCCCGACCCTATCAATCCGGCCGACGGCCTGGTGCCCGGGGATAACCGGCAGGGAGGGAGGCGGAGTGCGCCCCTCGATTTCGTCCAGCTCCGTATGACAGACTCCGCAGGTGGCCACGCGGATCCGCACCTCGTCAGGCCCCGGCTCAGGAACGGGAGATTCGACCAGGGTCAGCGGTTCAGCATTCTCCCGCAGATCAACGATCCTGGTCAGGTGCATGGCTTTCATCTTCTGCGTCACTCAACCCTCCATCTCATTTCATTGGTCAGAGGACGACTTCCGACCGGTCTGTTCAGCCTGCAGGGACGGAATGGCAGCATGCAGGACATCCTCGATCCGATCAACAAATATCAACTCCATCTCCGCCTTTACCTCTTCCGGCAGAGACACCAGATCTTTGCCGTTCTCGTGTGGCAGAATGACCCGTTTTATCCCTGCCCGCCGGGCAGCAAGAATTTTTTCCTTGATCCCGCCGACAGGCAGGACCAGGCCACTGAGGGTTATTTCACCGGTCATCGCCGTATCGCCACGTACCGGCAACCCCAGGTAGAGCGATGCCAGAGCTGTCGCCATGGTCACGCCGGCCGAGGGTCCATCTTTGGGAATGGCCCCGGAGGGCACGTGCAGATGAACCGCCTCGAAACTCTTGGCCATCCCGAGATCCTGCAGGTGAGAAACGACGTAACTGTTGGCCGCCATCGCTGATTCTTTCATGACCTCACCGAGATGACCGGTCATGGTGAACTTCTCCCCTTCAGGGAGATCAATCGCTTCGATGTAGAGGACATCTCCACCCGATTCGGTCCATGCCAGACCTGTTGCCACACCGGGCGACAGCTCCTGGCGCAGCTGTTCGACGAAAAAGCGTTCGGGGCCGAGCATCTCCCCCAGATCCTTAGCGGAAATGCTGACCGGTTCGTTCTCTCCCCCGGCAAACCGGACCGCCACCTTGCGGGCCAGACGCCCGAGCATCCGCTCCAGTTCACGGACCCCGGCCTCACGCGTGTAGCGGCGAATGATCGCAACCAGCGCCTCTTCTTCAACCGCAAACTGTTCCGGCAGCAGGCCCGCTTCAGATCTCTGCCGCGGGAAAAGGTAGCGGTGAGCAATCTCGATTTTCTCCTCATCGCTGTAACCGCTCAGATAGAGCACCTCCATCCGGTCCAGCAGCGGCTTCGGCACCGTGTCAAGGGCGTTGGCCGTGGTAATGAAAAAGACCCGGGAAAGATCAAAAGGCATATCCAGATAGTTGTCATGAAAGGATCTGTTCTGCTCAGGATCGAGGACTTCCATCAATGCTGCCGCAGGATCGCCACGAAAGTCATGTCCCAGCTTGTCGATTTCATCCAGCATCAACAGCGGGTTATTGACCCCGGCGCGCCGGATCGATTGAATAATTCGTCCCGGCATGGCGCCGACGTAGGTCCGTCGATGCCCCCGCAACTCCGCCTCATCATGCATACCACCCAGGCTGAAGCGGTCGAATTTACGCCCGAGAGCCTTGGCGATCGACTGCCCCAGCGACGTTTTACCAACCCCGGGAGGGCCGACGAAGCAGAGAATCGGCGCCTTCGCCCTAGGGTTGAGTTTCATCACCGCAAGCTGCTCAATAATCCGCTCCTTGATCTCCTGCAACCCGTAGTGGTCCTGATCAAGAACCTCGCGGGCATTGCTGAGATCAAGGTTGTCGGTGGTCGCCTGCTGCCATGGCAGACTCACAACCAGTTCCAGATGCGCCGAAGCAACCTGGTACTCGGGAGATGCAGCGGGAATCTGCTCCAACCGGGCTAGCTCCTTTTCGGCCTCCTCGCGAACCGCTTCGGGCAGCTGGCACTGTTCCAGTTTGCCGCGCAGCTCTTTGGCTCCGGCTTCCGGTCCGCCCTCACCCAGTTCCTGCTGCATCGCCTTGATCTGTTCACGCAGGATGTATTTTTTCTGCTCAGCGCTCAACTTCTCATGTGCCTGATCGGAGATTTTCTTGCGGATTTCCAGAATCTGGATTTCATGATGAAGATGGCTGTTGAGCAATGTCATCGCCTCCCTGACCGTGGAGACTTCAAGCAACTCCTGCTCCTTCTCCAGCTCGAGTTGCAGCAGTTTACTCACCGGATAAACCAGCTGCATGATGTCTTCGCCTGCCCCCAGCAGCGGGGGAAAGTTGAGCTGCTTTTCCGGATGGGCCAGGGCAAAATACCGGCCGGTCAACTCCAGCACCTCCCGTTGCAGCGCTTCCTCTTCCAGGTTTGCCGCTCTTATCAGCGGCTGAGGCTGCACCTGTGCCTTGAGAAACGGGTGGGTCTGGATAAAGTCGATCACCGTTATCCGCTCGACACCGTGAATAATTATCTGCACTGCCGCACCGAGCCGGGCGATCAGCTGGATGGTCGCAACCGTCCCCATAGGATAAAGGTCAGCCGGGCCCGGACTGCCGGTCGCCGGTTTTTTCATGGCAAAAACGGCGATCATCTTGTTTTCGCTGGCCAGGGCCAGTTCAACCGCCTTGACCGATGCCGGCTTCTGGACCGACACCGGCATGGCCAACAGTGGAAAGACAACGGTATTCGCCATCGGCAGGATCGGCAGGGTATAGGATTGGCTTTCAATGCTCATAGTCTTTGCCCCCTGTAAAAATTGAAGAGCTGCGCCGCTAAATAAAGTTTACCATCTAAACCTTTGCTCTCTTGTGGATCAGGGCAGCAGAGCCTGGAACGCAGATAACGGCCGGTGGAGGCTCAATTGGATCTGCGGCTCCTGAACAAAAAAAAGGCAGGTCCTGGACCCGCCTTTTTCTGCCAACAGTCCACCTGACCTGTCCTTAATGAACCTGCACCTCAATCGTTTTCGCCTTGGCAGCCTCTTTTTTCGGAATCTTCAGGGTCAGCAGACCATCCGCGAAGGTCGCGTCAACGTGATCCTCATCGATATCCTGAGGCAAGGCGAAATTGCGGCTGAAAGTCCCATAGATGCGCTCAACGCGATGAAACCTGCGGCCTTTCTCTTCTTTTTCTTCTTTCCGCTCTCCATGCACGGTCAGCACGCCCTCCTCTATGCTGATCTTGACGTCCTCCCGCTTAATCCCGGGAATTTCGGCGATAATCTGATAGCACGTGTCTGTTTCACTGATATCGACCCGTGGCGACCATTCACCTGTGTCTGCCAGCATGAGGTCACGGCCATGTCGCATACGCATCGGCAGACTCATCGACCGGGTATAGCGGTCAAACATGTCTTCAACGTCCCGAAAGGGGTCCCATCTGGCCAGTTTCATGATTTTTCTCCTTGCATTGTGCGGGAACCTCCACGCCTGGCGTGCCGCCCGCATTCAGCCCGTCAGGCTTCAGGTGGCAGGCAGAAAAACCGTCCTGCTTTCTGTTGAAAGAATACTGCTGACCCCTGCAAATGCAAGCCGAGAAATAAATCTTTTCCTTATAAAACAGATATTTAACAAGCAGAACAAGAAACGTCGCAGGGAGTCCGCAAGATCGGCTGCGGCTTTGGGCAAAATGGGCTCAGCCGGCCGAATCAAGCAACGGCTGCAGATAGGGCAGGATGCTGCGAACAATCACCTCAACCCCGCGGGCATTGGGATGAAGGCCGTCGGCAAGGTTCAGTTGCGGGTCACCGGCAACTCCCTGCAGAAAAAACGGATAGAGGGGGATGCCATGTTTGGCCGCAAGCTCGGGATAGAGGTTGTCAAATTTGCTATAATACTCAGAGCCGAGGTTGCGGGGAGCCAGCATCCCGGCAAGCAGGATATCAACCCCGACCTGCTGCAGGCGGACGATGATCTGCTCCAGGTTGGAGGCGGTCTGCTCCGGGGACAGACCACGCAGTGCGTCGTTGCCCCCGAGCTCGAGAATCACAATGTCAGGGCGGTCTGCCAGCGCCCACTCCAGACGTGACACCCCCCCGGCACTGGTATCCCCTGAGACCCCGGCATTGATCACCTTGACCGGATATCCGGCGGACAGCAGAGCCTTTTGCAGCTGAACTGGAAACGTGTCTTCGGTAACCAGTCCGTACCCCGCCGTGAGGCTGTCACCGAGCACCAGAATGCGCAGGTCGCTCTCTTTTGGACTGTCTCCGGCATGCCCCGGGGAGAGGGCAATCCAGAGCAAAGAAAAAACTGACAAGCCGAACAGTAGCGGAGTCCTCATGTCCAATCCCATGGTTGAAATAAGTAATCTTCATCTCAGTCTAGTCGGCGGTGCCGGACCGGTCAATATCCTGCGCGGTATCGACCTGCAGATCGACGCCGGCCAAACGGTCAGCATCGTCGGCCCTTCAGGGGCCGGAAAGACCACCCTGCTGATGGCATTGTCCGGTCTGGAGCGACCCAGCTCCGGACGCATTGAGGTCGCTGGGGTGAACCTTCACCAGCTCAACGAAGATGGATTGGCCCGTTTCCGCCGCAGGCATGTCGGCATCGTTTTTCAGTCTTTTCACCTGGTAGCGACCATGACCGCCCTGGAGAACGTGGCTTTGCCGCTTGAATTTTCCGGCACAAGCGATGCGACGGAGCGGGCGGCGACGGCTCTCGTGGCGACCGGACTGGAACACCGCCTCGATCATTTCCCCGCTGAACTTTCCGGAGGGGAACAGCAACGGGTCGCCCTGGCCAGGGCCTTTGTCGCCAACCCGTCACTGATTCTGGCCGATGAACCAACCGGCAACCTCGACCGGGAGACGGGTCAGAAAGTCATGGAACTGCTCTTCGACCTGCAACATCAACATGGCACGACCTTGATTCTGGTGACCCACGACGAAAGACTGGCGGCCCGTTGCCAGTTACAGATAAAGATGAGTGATGGCAGCCTGCAGCCGATCTTGCAGGAGACCGCATGAGGGAAATTTCTGAGTTCACCCAGTCGCTGCGTCTGGTCCGACGGGAAATGCGCGCCGGCCTGCGTGGTTTCGGCGTTTTCCTCGGCTGCCTGATCCTCGGGGTTTTCGCCATCAGTGCCATCGGCTCCTTCACCGCTGCCGCCCAGCACGGTCTGCTGGCAGATGCGGGCGCCCTGCTGGGCGGAGACCTGGAGGTCCAGCTTAACCATCGCCAGCTCACCGCCGAGCAGCTTCACGACCTCTCACGCCAAGGGGAACTTTCGACAATCCGGGAACTGCGCACCATGGCCGGCACACTGGCGGATCAGCAGCGCCTGCTGGTCGAGGTCAAGGCCGTCGATGAGGCGTATCCCCTTTACGGCGAGCTCGGGATTTCCCCACCTCAGGCATTAAGCACCGCTTTCGGCGATCAGGCTCAGGGGTTTGGCGCCCTGGTGGAGGCGGCCTTCCTCGAACGGATCGGTGGCAGGGTCGGCGATCAGATCACAATCGGCTCGACTGCGTTCACGATCCGCGGAATCCTGACTGCGGAACCGGACCGGACCGTGCGACTCTTCACCCTCGGCCCGCGCGTCATGATCAGCCAGGCAGCCCTGGAGAGCACCGGCCTGATCCAGCCCGGCAGCCTGATCCGCTACGGCTACCGGGTGAGACTGCCCAGCCGCGACACGGCGGGACAAATAAGGCAGGAGCTGGAAAGCACCTATCCCGATGCCGGCTGGCGGCTGAGAACCTGGCAGCAGGCGGCTCCGCGGGTACGCTTTTTCCTTGAACGGATGAATCTGAACCTGACCCTGGTCGGTCTCTGTGCGCTGCTGGTCGGAGGACTCGGCGTTTCAGGCGCAGTGCGCGGTTACCTCAGCGGCAAGCTGTTCCATATCGCCACGATGAAAAGCCTTGGCGCCTCCAGCCGCACAATTTTCAGTGCCTACCTGCTGCAAGTCCTGCTGCTCGGCGCGGCCGGGGCGACCCTCGGGCTGATCGCCGGCGCAACGCTGCCTTATCTGGTCGCCAGGATATTCGGCTCACAGCTGCCTATTCCACTGCTCCCCGGCATCTACCCGGCACCGCTGGCGACCGCCGCCCTCTTCGGACTGCTGATCGCCCTGGTGTTCTCTCTCAAACCACTGGGCAGCGCCCTGCAAATTTCTCCTTCGGTGCTCTTTCGCGGCTATTCCGACACGGACCAACGTTCCCCCGGTCGGCGGATTTGGGCGGCCATTGCGGTCGCAGCCGGCGGGTTGGCGCTTCTCGCCGTTATCACCAGCAGCGACCGGCGCCTGGCGCTCTGGTTCATCTTCGGCGCAACCCTCTGCCTCGGCATTTTTCACCTTGCGGCGGCGGGTGTGGTCCGTCTGGCCCGACGTCTCCCCCGACCGGGCAATCCCTCCCTGCGTTTGGGGCTGGGAAACATCCATCGCCGCGGCTCGCCTGCCGCCAGCACCCTCTTCTCGCTCGGCCTCGGGCTGACCGCCCTGGTCATCATCACCCAGGTCCAGTCGAATCTCAACGACCTGGTCAGTGAGACAATCCCTACGGGCGCACCGGCATACTTTTTCCTCGATATTCAACCTGCCCAGGTCAACGATTTTGCAAAGGAACTGGGCCGGATAAGCGAAGTTGACAAGGTCGAACGCTACCCGACCCTGCGTGGCCGAATCACCGCGATCAAAGATGTCCCGGTGGAGCAGGCCAGTATCGATTCCGAAGTTCGCTGGGCGGTGCGTGGTGATCGCTACCTGAGCTATGCAGCACAACCGCCAGGCGGAACAGAAATCACCGCCGGAAGCTGGTGGCCGGAAGACTACCGGGGCCCTCCCCTTGTTTCGTTGACAGCTGATCTCGGCAGGGGGTTCGGTCTGAAGCCCGGGGACAGCCTCACGGTCAACATCCTCGGGCGTGAGATCAGGGCGGAAGTTGCCAGCTTCAGAGAGGTTGATTGGTCAACTCTGGAATTAAACTTCGCCATCCTCTTTGCGCCGGGGGTTCTGGAGGCGGCCCCGCAGTCCCATCTCGCCGCGGTCCACGTCTCCCGCGCCGGGGAGCAGGAGGTTTTCCGGGCGATCACCGCTCGTTTCCCGAATATTTCGGCGATCAGCACCCGGGAAGTCCTGGCAAATGTCTCCCGCGCCCTGGAGCGGATCGGCCTCGCCTTCAAAAGCATGGCGGCCGTTACCCTGCTCGCCGGATTTCTGGTGCTGGCCGGTGCCGTATCTGCGGATCAACATCGGCGCATTCAGGATGCCATCATCTTCAAGGTCTGCGGCGCAACCCGAGGCGGCATCCTGATGGCCTTTGCCACAGAATTCGCCCTGCTCGGGTTGACGGCGGGCGCGATCAGCGCTCTGGTCGGAAGCCTGGCCGCCTTTGCTATCCTGACCGGGCCGATGGACACATCGTTCACCCTGAAACCGGGCATCGTCCTGCTGACCATCGGTGCGGGAGTCCTGTTGACCCTGGTGCTTGGACTGCTCGGCACCTGGAAAGCGCTAAGCCAGAAACCCGCTCCCTATCTGCGGGCGGAATAAACCCTCGGCGGAGTGCGCTAAGGCTGTCCGACAGGCTGTCTATGTGATTCACCAGGCCAATGATGAACGGGAAAATGCATGATGATCCAACTCCCCTTCCGCCTTATCGAGCCCACCTTCTTCGCCGGACTGCTCGACGATCCGGTCCTGTTGGTCCGGACAAGACAGCCGGGGAGCAACCTGCTGTTCGACTGCGGTCAGATTCATCACCTGGCGAAACGTGTCCTGACAGCTGTTGAAGCCGTATTCATCAGCCACGCGCACATGGATCACTGGATGGGCATCGATACCCTGATTCGCCACCTGCATGCCGCGCCCAAAACAGTCGATCTGTTCGGTCCACCCGGCATAACCGACAAACTGGAGCACCGGCTGGCGGGCTATGACTGGAACCTTGCCGAAGAGAAGTGGTGCCAGTTCCGGGCGCATGACGTTCACCCCCGGGTCATTATTTCCTCGATCTTTTCTGGACCGGAGGGTTTTCGCCGCCAGGCCCACGGCCGCCGCACGCGTCAAGACCGGGTCATCTTCCGCAACCGGCAGCTCCAGGTTGAAGCCGAGACCTGCGACCATCGCGTCGCCAGCCTGATCTTCCGCATCGATGAACGGCCGCAGCTGAGGATCGACACGCGGAAGATGGCCGAGCTGAACCTTGTCCCCGGCCCCTGGTTGAAAGAACTGAAATACCGCTATTCTGATCCCGGGGCAGAGACGAAACCGTTACTGGTTCAGCGCTGTACCCCTGCCGGCATCGAAGAGTTCGCGTTGGACGATATTGCTGAACTCTGTCGCCAGATCGGCCAACCTCAGGACAACCTGGGAATCGGCTATATCAGTGATATCGGTTTCACCACAGCGAACCGTCGACGGATCAAAAGCTTGCTGAGGGGAGTGACGTTGCTGATCTGTGAATGCACGTTCCTGCGCGCGGCGAAAGAAAAAGCCCGCGTCTCCCGCCATCTGTGCAGCGATGACGTCAACCAGCTGCTCGACGACCTCAGGCCCCCCTTCTTTCTGCCGATCCACCTCTCCAAAACTTACAACAGACGGTCGCGGGAGCTCTACCGCGAGCTGGAGCCACCACCAGGCACCCGACTGCTGCAGCTGCCGCTCCATATCACCCCCGCGCCGCTGCGCGCCGACATGCTGGAATGGCAGGAATCCGGGGAAGATCCGCATCTGGACGATCAGTAGATCACGTTCTCCAGTCCGACCGCTGCAGCCCTCTGCCGAACCTTGAGCAGTTCACTCCTGTCGGGCCTGCGGTCGAGGGGCGGCTGGCGATGTGCCAGATAACATGGACGATACTGATCCATCAGGTTGATCCAGGTGTGCGGTGAGAGCCGCTCGACAACGAAACGGAAAATTCTTTCGCTCCCGGCCAGATCCTGCGGCAGAATCAGGTGCCGGATCAACAGGCCACGATGTGCAATGCCCCGGCTGTCCAGTTGCAGGTCCCCCACCTGCCGGTACATTTCGATGACCGCCGCCTGGTTGATCTCTGCATAATCGTCAACCTCGAGCCAGAAACGGGCGACATTGGACTCCGCGAACTTCATGTCTGGCAGGTAGATGTCGACCACCCCGTCCAGCAGTTGCAAGGCTTCGCGGCTGTCATAACCACCGGTGTTGAAAACAAGCGGCAGACGCAGACCCTGCTCGACAGCCGGAACCAGTGCCTCAAGAATCTGGGCGATCTGATGACTGGGGGAAACCAGATTGATGTTATGACAGCCCCGATCCTGCAGGGATAGCATCATAGCCGCCAGTTGCTGTACGGAAACGTCAAACCCCTCGCCGGCCTGGCTGATCTCCCAGTTCTGGCAGAAAAGGCAATTGAGATTGCAGAAACTGAAAAAGACAGTTCCCGATCCGGAGTGTCCCACGAGGGGCTGTTCCTCGCCGAAATGAGGAGCGTGACTGCACACCCGGGCACTGCGGCCGATCCTGCAAATGCCTTTTTTCCCGTGCAGCCGGTCGATCCCGCAGCGGCGGCCGCAGAGAACACAACCGCTCAGCATGGAGACGGCTCGCTCCGCCCGTTCGACAATGTCCCGCATATCCAGATTCAGGTAGGCCGCCCGCCACTCTGCCGCCATAAGTAGATCCTTTCGCTCTGCTTACTGATTCTACCACGGCCACAATGTGCGCTGCTGAAGAAGACGCTGCCGATATTCAGTCTTTGTTGCGGCTGGGGATGCGGGAGAACCGCTTATACACTTCCATCTGCTGGATACCGTTTTTAAGATGGGTGAGGAAGGTCTTTTCCGTGAGGGTCGGCACTTTGTCCTGCAGCTGAACCAGAGAGATCCAGCTTTTCGAATTCGGCCTGGCCGTTTCGATGGGGACAATCGCGCCGCTGCAGAGATCATCGTACACCAGGTGGGCCGAGGTCAGTCCCAGGCCCATCCCGAGCCTGACTCCAGAAAGCAGTGCTTCATGACCGTTGGTGGTCATCACCACATTCAGCTTGGTGACCGTCTTGTTGAAATGATGCTTGAACCAGTGCATGAGAATCATCATCTCGTCATCATCGCTGACAAAATCCCTGACAACCAGACTGGCATAGGAATGGTCGCCATTAATCTCCCTGCGGTAATACTCATCGGAACAGGCCAGGATCAGTTCCTCCGGAGCCAGCTGCTCGATACTGAAGAGGTGGGGTGTTTCGACAAACTGTCCCTTCGGCATGAAGACATCCACCAGAGAAAAATCGAGCTCCCCCTTTTTCAGCAATGCCAGTAACGGAGCAGTCTCGTTGAACTGGAAGGAGAACCTCACTTCAGGATAAAGGTTGCGGAACGATGTGCAGAGAGGAGGGAGATATTCCTTGCCGAACTCCCGCGGGGCGCCGATGCGCAGCAACCCCGCCGGCCGGTCGAGGGGTTGACGGATGTTCTCAATGCCTTCCTCCAACCCCTCCATAAACGGCTGTATCAGCGCAAAAAGCCGACTTGCCGCCTCGGTCGGGACCAGTTTTTTATGCAACCTCACAAACAGGGTCGTCTTGAGCTCCGACTCCAGTTTCTGCAGTTGCTGACTCACCGCAGGCTGGGTGAGATGCAGAGCCCTGGCCGCGCCGACAATGCTGTTCAGGAAGTAGATGTGATAGAAAACCTTGAGGCGGTTGAAATCCGGAAGCATAACTAATTCTTATCCTATAATAAAGTAGGATTGATTTTACTAATCCAAATTTATACCTTATTCTACCTCCAGTTGCTACACATATTCTGTTCTGACTCGCTTTCGTGGGAGGAAATTATGGCTATGCTGATGATATGCATCCTTGGTGGACTGTTAATCCTGCCGCTGGCAACATGCCTGACACAGCAGGACCAAAGCAGTCATGGACACCTGATCGATGCAACATGGCTAGATTCTTCAGAAAAATTCAAGCTGGTCGCCCGCTGGGGAGCACAGCTCTAGGGCGTGATCCTTCTGCAGGAGCCCTCTCCTTTCAGTCATGATCCCGGCAAAACGGCCACCCCGATATTTCGGCGTGGCCGTTTTGCCTGTCAATAGGGATGATGTGACCGTTTTTCGCTGCCGCAATCAAACCACCGGCAGGCCTCATCCATTTGCCGCCTTCCCGCGCACGGCAGAAAAATTCCGGGCGACCTCCTCGAGATGCGTTTCCCTCGGTCAGCGGGCCTGAACCGGAGGCAAGCCTCCTGAGCTGTTTAATCCGACCATCCCTTTAGCGCTGACCACTACAGACCCGCTGCGCAGTCTTTAAGGTTTTCGCAGCCCCTGGCCGAACATCACCGCCCTCACCTCTTCGGTGAGTTCCGGCCTGGAAAACCCCTCCGCCTTCCGGTAGGCGCGCCTTACCGCCGGCCGCTGCTCTATGCGTCGATACCAGTGCATGACATGGGGGTAGTCTTGCAACGTCTGACCCTGCTTTTCGTGGGAGACCGTCCAGGGGTAGATCGCCATGTCGGCAATCGAATACGCTCCCGCAACATAGTCCCGATCGGCCAGCCGGTCATCCAGCACCCCGTAGAGCCGCTCCGTCTCTTTCCGGTAGCGGTCAACCGCGTAAGGGATTTTTTCCGGGGCATAATGACTGAAATGATGGTTCTGGCCGAGCATCGGCCCGAACCCCGCCAGCTGCCACATCAGCCATTCGATCACCCGGGTGCGCTCACGCAGGGGCTGGGGGATAAAACATCCACACTTGTCCGCCAGGTAGATGAGGATCGCTCCCGATTCGAACAGAGCGAGCGGTTCACCGCCGTCGGCCGGGGACCTGTCAACGATGGCCGGAATCTTATTGTTGGGGGATATCCGCAGAAAATCCTCCCTATACTGATCGCCCTTCCAGATGTTGACCGGGATAAGCTGATAATCGATCCCGGCCTCTTCGAGGAAAATGGTTATTTTATGGCCGTTGGGAGTCGGCCAGTAATAAAGATCGATCATCGCGACACTCCTGCCCGGGAGAAGTTTGGCTGGACACTGACCCGTCAATTCTAACCGAAGACCGCCGCTGCCGAAACCGGCCACCGCTATTTTCAGCTCACCACGGAAACGGTTTGCTTCGTATCCGCAGATCGAGTAGGCTGTCTCCCTTCCCTGTCGCCTGAAGGAGTCCAACAGCGTGTGTCATCGGCAGACTGAACACCGGGAACGCCCCCTGCTCAAGCTGTTGCTCGGCTCTGTCTGCATCAGCTTCGCCCCGATTTTCATCAGACTGGCCGACGTATCCCCGGACAGCGCAGGATTCTACCGGTTGCTGTTTGCCAGCCTGTCGCTGCTGATCCTGATAAAAATCCGCGGAGAAAACCTCAAAATGGCGCCAAGACCGACCCTCCTTCTGGTCCTGGCGGGGATATTCCTGAGCGTCGACTTCATGTGCTGGCATCGCAGCATCGGCCTGATCGGTCCAGGACTTTCCACCCTGCTGGGGAATTTTCAGGTTTTCTTTACGGCCCTCTTCTCCTGGCTGCTTTTCCAGCAGAGGATTTCCCGGCTGTTCATTCTTGCGGTCGCAATGGCCCTCTGCGGACTGCTGCTGATTACCGGGGGGGACTGGCAGGTCCTGGAACCTGGATATAAGCTTGGCCTCCTGTTCGGCGTGCTGACGGCCCTCTTTTATTCCGGCTATATCCTGCTTCTCAAACAGGCGTTGAATGACCGCACCGCCCAGGGCGTCCCGGCCATGCTGATCGTCTCAGTCCCGGGCACACTGCTGCTCGCCCTGGTAACGCCGGTCACCGGCGGCAGCTTTGTTATTCCGGACAGCGGATCCCTGTTCGCCCTGATCGGTGCCGGGGTGTTCAGTTCGACAATCGGTTGGTCGCTGATTTCCACTGCAATCAAACAGGTGCAGGCCACGATTGCCGGGCTGGTTCTGTTGCTGCAGCCGACCCTTGCGCTGATCTGGGATGTGCTGTTCTTCGATCGGCCAACCGGCCTGATGGAAGTGTTCGGTGTTTCATGTATCCTGTCAGCGATCTACATCGGCACCTATCGCAAAGAATCGGTCTAGGAGGAACGCCCTGTGTCAGCCAACACCATTCTGATCGCCCTGACCTGGGGCATGGCTGCCGGCTATCTGACCCTGCGTACGCTGGACAGCCTGCTGGGCGTCAGCTTCTGCCTGCACGGCCTCTTGCTCAGGCGCTGGAAGCAACTGGCCAACCGGGCCTCGCCCGGGCAGATCAGCTACACCATCATCCTGCGGATGCTCTTCCGGGTGACGATCAATCTGATACTGTTCGGATGCCTGCTGGAAGCAGGGGCAGAGTTCATCCGCCGCGAGTACCAGTTCGCTTACCGGGGTACCGAATTCGTCCTCTGGGTAATCGCGGCGCTGGTTCCCTCGGCATTGCTGCTTCGCGCCTCACTGCGCCGGCTGGTGGTAGTCTGGAAAGTCACCCACCAGTTTGATTATGCCGAAAAGCGTAAACGGACCCTTATGCTCAGAAAATAGACCGGACACATTCACTCCCGGGCAATGCCCGACACAGCGCAGTAGAACACCTATCTACCTGATAAAACAGATAAAAATATTTATAAAAGATCAACAAATCACCCTCCACAGCTTTACATTTTCCGGTAAAGTGATAGTAATTTATTCACAACCAAATATCGTGGAGAAACTTGAAGGAAGAGAGGTGAGCCATGGGCGAGATAATCTCTGCAGGCCATCGTCAGGCGCTCGACATGATGTCGGTCGCAAGAAAGATTCTGTTCCGCGAACTCCATTATCCCCATAGCAGAACCCGTGAACTGGTCGAAGGGGTGGACAGGTTGTCTCTCGCCTTCGAGTATGTTGAAAACCCCCTCGGTGACGTTCTGCTCTGCCCCGAATGCGAATGCTTCTGCCTCGAAACTTTTGAGGACGGCAGCTTCACATGCCTGAGCTGTGACTATCACTGGTCCTGAGACAAGGTGACCCATCATGCCCGATACAGACATTAAGAAAGCCTTGATATTGCTCCAGCAAGCACACGACATACTTGCAGAATCCACGGTGGAAAACCTGAGAAAGTCGGCTGAGTATCTCGAACAGTCGATCGAATGGCTCAACCGGCAGCCAGCTGCCAAACACGAAAAACCCTAGGGTAAAAGCGTCATTATACTGCCGATAGAGTGCCTGGCCGGGGTCTGAACCTGTCCGGGCACCCTATCGGCTCAAGGCACCTGACTGAAAGCCCTCCACCTGCGGCAATCCGCAAGATTCCTTATCCGGTAATTATATTTTATCAAATACGGAACATCAGCCCTCTTGACAGCTATAACTTCCCGATTTTCTGTAAACAATTTTTTGGCCCATTTTTAGCATCAGATTAAAGTGAGAGTCCGTGCGGGTACCACACTGGGAAACTCAAGGCCGGGACGAGCCGGAGAGGTTCGCATCGATCAGGGCCCATGCAAGATCAGCTCAGACTTTAAATCAGAGATTCACCACCTGCTCTTTTGGAGATCAACTCACATCAGGAAAGGAGTGGAACCATGGTCGAAATTATCTCTGAAACCCAGCGCAAGGCGCTCGACATGATGTCGGTCGCCAGACAGATTCTATTTCACGAACTACACTGCCCGGAAGAAAGAACCCGTGAACTGGCGGAAGGGGTGGACAGGCTGGCACTTGCTTTCGAATTTGTCGAGAACCCCTTGGGGACAGTCCCGCTCTGCCCCAACTGTGAGTGTTTTTGCCTGGAGACCTTTGCCGATGGAAGCTTTAAATGCCTCAGCTGCGACCATGAATGGGCCTGATAAAACTGGAGCCGCAAGATGTCTGAAATAGATGTTCAACGGGCCATGGATCTGCTTAAAAAGGCCCATGAGCTGCTTAAAAACTCAGAGGTCGAAAACCTGAGAAAATCAGCCGACTACCTGAAACAGTCGATTCACTGGCTTAATCTCCAGAGACACATCAAGCACGACCGGCCCGGCTAGCCTCTCGCCCCGGGCCGCACCAGAGGCAAAGACAATCCTCCCCGGTCACTAACCGGGATGACTGCAACGGGTCATCTCGGCCGATAGACCAGAATTCCAGGCTTCCCCTGAAGATATTCGTGGAGTTCGCTGTCCACCACCCTGCGCACCCCTTTCCTGGAAGACGCATGGCGGAAAAGCACAGAGCCAGATGTCCTGATAATTATCCCGGTATGACTGACATCCAGCCCGGGCTGTTCGCTGTAGATCCCGAGATAGTCCCCGGTCTGCAAGGCGTCAAGAACATCGCTGTCGACCCGGGCGCTCGGGATGAAGCTGACATCCCTGACGACGACCGGAATCCCCTCGAGCCAGAAACGACCGTCCTGCTTCCGGTTCAACTCTTTGCGAACGGTCAGCGCCCGTTCCCCGCCAACAACGGCGGTCGCATCTTCAATCCACCGGGAATTCTCTTGTTGCCAGTCACTGAAGAAATGGTTACGTTGCCGGTATGCGACATGGCCTTGCCGATACCGCACCTGCGGTAAATTGTCGAGAACGTCTGAAAAACCGGAAGAACGGCGAAAGGCTTCAACATAGTCAAGCAGGGTGAAACAATCGACCCCGGAAAGGTCTATAACCAGGACCTCCGACTGCCCGGGGCCGCCGATCAGACTGTTTTCCCGGTAAGGGGTCTGGAGAAAAGCCGAGGAGAGCAGGGCTATCCTTTGCTGTGGGCCGGCGACCCTCCGGGCATCTTCCAGCAGCTGGTCCCATTGCTGCCGGGTCCTGTTGCCCAGATCGAGCTGATGCATGGGATCCGCCGCTGCAGGGACTGCAGCGTACGCCAGCAGAACGGAGGCAAGCCAGCAGGCGAAGATCCGGGGCACGTCGAAGCGGAATAAAGTGCAGATAGCCAGTCCTCCCGATGCCACGATTCGGTACCCGGATCAGCCCGACAGCTGAAGAGGTTGATCGTTCCCCGGGCTATCCGTTTCATCCTCCAGCCTGAAGTAGACGACCATATCGTTGAGTTGCTGCGACTGGACGGTCAGTTCCTCGGCAGCAGCAGCCATCTCCTCAGCAGCTGCCGCATTTTCCTGAATGACCCTGTCCAGCTGCTGTATGGCCCGCTGGATCTGTTCCGCACCGGCATCCTGCTCCCTGCTGGAGGCACTGATCTCCTGAACCAGTTCTGCCGTCTTATTGATATCCGGCAGCAGCTCCTTGAGCTGACGGCTGGCCCCCCGAGCAACCTCAACACTCGAAACAGAGAGTTCACCGATTTCAGCGGCGGCCTGGCCGCTTCTCTCGGCCAAGGTCCTGACCTCACCGGCAACCACGGCAAAACCCTTGCCATGCTCGCCCGCCCGGGCAGCCTCGATCGCGGCATTGAGCGCCAGCAGGTTTGTCTGGCGGGCGATCTCCTCTATGATCGCTATTTTCCGGGTAATCTCCTGCATTGCTTCCAGGGTTCCGACAACAGCCGCATCAGCTTGCTCTGCATCGACTGCCGCCTTCAGGGCGATCTGTTCCGTCTCCTTTGCGTTATCGGTATTCTGACGGATGTTTGCGGTCATCTGCTCCATGCTGCTGGCCGCCTCTTCAGCGGCGGCCGCCTGCTCAGCGGCGCCCCGGGACATCTGCTGGGCAGAACTGCTCATTGCCAGGCTGCCGGCATTGACCTGGTCGGCAGCCCGCTGTGTTTTGCTGATCACATCCTGAAGCACATCGACCATCCGCTGTAACGCCTGACCCAGTTCGTCATGCTCCGAAGCCTGCTCCACCCTGACCCGCAAGTCCCCTTGGGAGATCAGTCGTGCGACACTCGCCTGCTTGGTCAGCCCTTCCGACATACGGTCGACGGCGGTGGACAGCGTACCGAACTCATCTTTCTGGTCAAGGTTGATCCGCTCCGAAAACTGGCCCATTTCAACCTTCCTGATAATCTCTATGACCCGATTGGTCGGGCGGCGCAAGCTGCTGGTCAGGATTATCGCCGCCAGGATCGTCAACGGCAGGGCAATCAGATTCAGGATGCCGATCCCCCAGCGCAATTCCACCCCCTTGCTCAGCATATCCTGGTCGCTCAGAGAGTTCTGATCTATGGTTCTCAAAATTTCATCGAACAGCTGCTGCATCTCCAGCAGATAGGATTTGGTCTCGCCGTCAAAGATCCATTTCATCTTTTGCATTGCAGCGACGGCTTCTAATTTCTTGCCGATCTCTTCGGCCGTCTTGTGCAATTTCTGGTGGGGCTCCTCCATCTTTTTCAGCACTGGAACCAGCTCAGGAATCAGTGCCTCGGCCCGCTTCCGTTCATTGCCGAAATACCACTGACCGAAAGCGCACTTGTGCGGATCGGTTTCCAGCGTCAAGGCTCCCCGAAACTTATCGTCAACATAATCTGACAGTTCCCGAGCCCAATCGAGATGAGCAATTTCCTGCTGCAGCATCTGACCGCGCAGACTGTTACCGTAAATAACCTCCCCCGCGCTGCCTATGATTCCGTTGACACCGATCAGCGCCCAGCCACTGAGAAATATGATCAACAAAACAAAACCGAAGGTTCCGAGAATTGATTTCTGGGACAGGGTTAAATTTTTCCAGCTCATAATTGCTCCATATTTAACCGGAGAGGACGCCACAGGGTGCCTAGCTATTTAAAAAAGATAATTAACATTGTTTCATAGAGAAATTGTCAAGTAAAGAACTTTCCCTTTCATATATCGAGAAATGTTGCGGAAAAAACTCCTCCATGGGCTATAATAGCCATGGTGAGACCCCCTTCGATCCATTCCGAAAGGCTACCGAGATGAGCAGACAGAACACCAGTGCGGGCATGCCGATCAGGCTGACCCTTGAGCCAGGGACCTATTTTCGCTGCGTTTGCGGCAGGTCACAAAACCTGCCCTTTTGTGACGGGGGTCATTCGGGGACGGAGCATCCCCTCCGGTTTGAAATCACCGAACGGCGGGAGGTCTATATCTGCAGTTGCGGAAAATCGGCGCAGCAACCTTTTTGCGATGAGAGTTGCGGGGTCACCCTGCCCTGACCCCCGCACCCGGCAATGATCAGCCCTGCCCATGAACGGCAAAGCGCAAAAGGGTTCTCATCCGTGCCCTGAAAATCATTTCAGCTCGATCCGCAAAGGAGATGTGGCAGGGTCAGCGGTCCCCTTGACAAGATTGGCACCGTCCCGGAACACCAGATGGCTGTATCGCCCATAGTGGGGTATTTTCCGTGCCACCTTGCGGGCGGCATCCACTGACAGCGGGTGAAAAACCGCAACCAGATGCTGCCCGCCCTGCGTCCCCTTGCGGCAGACGAAGAGGCTGTCCGCAGGGTCCTGGTAATGCCTGCCGTCCCAGTCGAAACTGTTCCCGGCCCCTCCCCCCCGCAAAGCACCAAAACCGGAAAGCAGCTCCCCAGCGGGCCAGCCGATAAAGAGCAGATCGTAACGCTCCGCCAGAGCGGGGTCAAACCTGTCCCAGGTCACAACCGGAGCCTGTGCCTGCTGTAACCCGCGCAGCAGATCGGCAGATGCATCCAGCAGCGGATCTGCCGTTGTGCGGGCCACGACCAGGAGGCGACGACTCGCGCGCAAGTCATTAATCGTCGCCGGCAGTTCATCCCCATGCAGGCGGCGGAACAGGTGGGCATCCGGATCGCCCTGCAGCAGCAGGGGCGGAGCCTCGGTGCGGATGGCGAAAGGGGTCCGCTCGGAGCTCACCGCAAGGGTCTGCTCAATCACCCCGGCTTGGCTTTGCAGCCTGAGCGGCACATTCAGATGGAAGCCCGGTTCGGACTGGACAAGCATCCCCCTTACGATCCAGCCGTCATCCCTTTCGATCACGGCGACATTTTCAAAACGGAGCCGCGGGGCTCCGGACCGCTCAACCCACATGCTGAAAAAAGGTGCCAAATCTTCGCCGGACGCATCGCTGAAAAACCGCTGCAGGTCGTTCCAGCCCAGTCTCTGCCCTTCCCCCATGGTGGCGACCCGGCGTAAGGCCGACCAGAACACCTCCTCACCGACCTTCTGGCGCAACATATGGAAGACCATCGCCGATTTACCATAACCAATGGCCTGATCCGCCTTGCTGCTCCTGCTGACAAAACGGCTCAGCGGATAATCCTGCTCCACCGGCACCAGGGCAGCATAATCGCGCAGCAACCTCAACCGATGCTCTTTCCCCTGCTCGTCGGACCGCTGCTCCTGCAAAAGATAATCGGCCAGATAACTGGTCAACCCTTCCGCCCAGTTCCCCGCGGAATAATCGACCTCAACCGCATTGCCGAACCAGGAGTGAACAATTTCATGAGGCAGGCTGGTATAAGGGATGAACGGCAGAGCAATGACATTGCTGCCCAGCAGCGTCCAGGACGGCAGGCCATATCCCGTCGGCAGAAAATTCTCAACGACGGCGAACTTGGCAAACGGATACGGCCCGAGCAGCTCTTGATAAAACTGCAGATACTTTCGGGTTGAATCAAGGTAGACCTTTGCCAGGCCGGCGTTCCGTTCAGCAAGAAATGCCAGGACCTGAATCCCACCGGCCTGCTCTTCGAAGATCCGATACCGCCCCGCGGCAAGAGCCAACCCCTCCAGCGCAAAGGCTGAATCCCACAAGGTATAACTCTGGTCGTTCACGACCCCGTGTGCGAGGAGCTTACCGGACGTCACGGCATAGAGACCGGCCGGCCCCTCAACCCTGATGCGGTAACGCGCATCGGCGGCAACCGGGCGTGGATACCAGGCGGTCCCGGCAGAGAGATAGCTCCCGTCCTTGCCGATAACCGCACTGACGCCGAACGACGGGTCTTCCATGCCGACTGTTGTCTCCGGAAGGGGATCGGCATAGCGGACCCGAAAGTCGATCACCAGCGGAACAGACTGAAGACCGGCGGACAGGTCCGGGTCGATGGTCAAAAGGCCGCCATCAAAACGGTATCCGACCGGTTTTCCGTCAGCCGACACCCCTTGCAGCTCGGCCTGAGGCGAGAGTCTGAACGCGATCGCCGATGCGGCGAAAATCTCCCGTGGGACAAGCCTGGCAGTCCCTTCCAGCAGGTGCTGGTCGGGGATCAGACGAATCTCCAGTTGACAGACCGGGAGATCGCCTGCAACAAGCGGCGTGAATGACCCGCTCCCCTGTGCCAGCAAGAGCAGAAAGATGCCGAAAAGAGAATTTTTCATGACGACGATTATGGCGCGGCCCTCCGGGGCCTGCTCAACCCATGGCAGCAAGAACACGTCACGGCCCCCGTCCCCCCTGCTGAACAGGCTGGCTACAAGCGCAGTTCCAGTTGACCGCCAGCGGCCAGGTCCGGTCCCGCATCGTTGACTCCGACGGAAACGTATGGTGCCAGACGGACCCCGTCTCCGAGCTGCAGCCCGGCCCCGAGCACCAGGTCAAGGGAGTTGCCGATGCCGATCTCCTGGGCCTGCTCGCCGACCAGCTCAAGGCTGATCCCGACGGTCCCGGCCACCGGCCTGGCAAATCCGATCCCGTAGTTGAAATAATTGTTCATATCGAGGTCTCCCCCCTGGGCCCGGTAGCCGACTTCGCCGAACAGCATCCCTGACTCCAGCGGTTTCTGCACGGCCAGATTGAAAAAAACATCCACCCCGTCATTGGGATAGGGGGCAATATCATCATCGCCGGCCATAACCAGTCCGACGCGCAGAGCGCTGTCCGGGCTGAGCCGAAGCTTGGCAAACAGCGATACCCCCTCGAGTCCCGACTCGTCGGGCCCGTTCAGCCCTTCGGCGTCATTATCGGAATAGCCGATCGCCGCACCGATCTCCACCCCGGAGCCGATCCCGTAGCGCAGCGCCACCGGGGCCACACGCAGGTTGTCGTACTCGCGCCCATTACCGCCGCCGACCTCCCGGTCCAGCTCCATCGCCAGGCCCAGGTCAAAGGCCGCCTGTCCTTCCGGCAGGACCGTCGCGGCTTCGATCGCGACCGGGCGCAGAGTATTGTTTTTTTCCTGATGCTGTTGCGCCTGCACCGGTGAAAAGCTGAAGGTAAAAACAAACGTAACTATTCAGCAAAAAAGTTCTTGACAGTGTTTTTCTGAAAAATTTGCATGG
>JAVVDY010000015.1:0-85977 GCA_032251255.1 Desulfuromonadales bacterium | reverse complement strand
GACTTTAAGAAGCATCATGCGTCACTTTTTGCACTTGGTGATTGAAACCGCCCAGGGATAAATGGGATGCGGGGGATTGGTGGCTTAAGGATTCATCCTGCTTATCACCGTTCATCCCTGTACAAGAGTTTCGTTTGCTGTTTAGGTCTGTGTTTATCCAGAGTTTGGTACACAGATAGGCACAGATGAACATAGGGGGTAACCGTAAAGTCAAAATCATGTGACAGGGATAGATGGGATGCAGGGGATTGAGGGATTCAGGTTTTTATCCTGCTTATCACCGTTCATCCCTGTTCATATTGTGTTCACGCTTTTGCGTAGTGGAATCTGTGTACAACCGCCTTCATCTCTGCCCCAGGTTCAATTAGTTTTATCATCTCAGGAGGAAATCTTGGTTAACGTGGCACAACTGGTGAACAAATCAGAAAAAATCGCCGTGATCGGCCTCGGTTATGTCGGTCTGCCGCTGGCGGCGGCCTTCGGCCGGAAAACAGAGGTGATCGGTTTCGATATCCATCAAGAAAAGATCGCGCAGCTGCGCCGCGGCTATGATGCCACCGGAGAGCTGACCGGCGCGGACCTGGCAGCGACCCGGATCGATTACACCACCGACCCGGCCCGGCTCTCCGAGGCACGGTTTTTCATCGTCACCGTGCCCACCCCCATCGACAGCAACAAGAAACCCGATCTCACCCCACTGCAGAGCGCTTCACGCTGCATCGGTCAGAACCTCAGGCCCGGCGCCATCATCGTCTATGAATCGACCGTCTACCCGGGCGTCACCGAGGATGTCTGCGTGCCGATCCTCGAGCAGCAGTCCGGGCTCACCTGCGGCGTCGACTTCAAGGTCGGCTACTCGCCCGAGCGGATCAACCCCGGCGACAAGGTGCACACCGTCGACAAGATCGTCAAGGTCGTCTCCGGGCAGGACGCGGAGACCCTCGAGACCGTCGCCCGGGTCTACGAGCTGGTGGTCACCGCCGGCGTCCACCGCGCCTCCAGCATCAGGGTCGCCGAAGCGGCCAAGGTCATCGAGAACACCCAGCGCGACCTCAACATCGCGCTGATGAACGAGCTGGCGCTGATCTTCGGCAGGATGGGCATCCCGACCAGGGACGTGCTCGAAGCGGCCGGCACCAAGTGGAACTTCCTCCCCTTTACCCCCGGCCTGGTCGGCGGCCACTGCATCGGCGTCGATCCCTACTACCTGACCTACAAGGCCGAGGAGATCGGCTATCATCCCCAGGTGATTCTCGCCGGCCGGCGGATCAACGACGGCATGGGCAAGTACGTCGCCGAGAACTGCATCAAGAAGATGATCCAGGCCGACAAGACGGTCAAGGGCGCCCGGGTGCTGGTGCTGGGGCTGACCTTCAAGGAGGACGTGCCCGATATCCGCAACAGCAAGGTCATCGACATCATCCGCGAGCTGGAGGATTACGGCGCCGAGGTGCTGGTCCACGACCCGCACGCCTGTCCCGAGGAGTCCCGTAAAGAGTACGGCGTCGAGCTGGTCGACCTGCAGGATGTCCGCGGGGTCGACGCCGTCGTCTGGGCGGTGGCCCACAGGGCGTTCGCCGCGGTAACGACCGATGTCCTGCAGAAGATCTGCTGCGACAACGGCGGCAGCGGTGTGGTGGTTGATGTGAAAGGGGCTTTATGTCGAAGGGATGTTGAATCAATCGGTCTTAACTATTGGACACTATAAAACTACAGTGAAGTTAGTTTTTTAAGATTGTTAAAATATATTATGTATAAAGAGAGGCTTTGAGATGGGGCAGATAGAAAAAAATGACGTTGGAACTTACAGAAACGATGAGATTGATCTTGTTGAGCTTTTTCTGATTCTCGTCAGACGAAAATATCTTGTTTTGTTTGTATGTCTGTCATTTTTGATTCTCGGTGCTATTTACTCTTTTTCGAAATCGTCAGTTTACAGCTATAGGACGGTTATTGAAATTGGGACAAGCGTGATTAAGAACCCAAAAGGATACGATTCAATGCCGATAGAGACTAGCGATGAGGTCGTATCCAACCTGAACTCAGATTATATCCCCCGGGCAGTTTCTTTCCTTT
Organism: Desulfuromonadales bacterium; assembly: GCA_032251255.1. GTDB lineage: Bacteria > Desulfobacterota > Desulfuromonadia > Desulfuromonadales > Geopsychrobacteraceae > BM509. Next base: position 83,901 of record JAVVDY010000015.1, on the reverse strand, counting down.
CATCAAAAAAAAATAAGCACGGTATGTCCGCCAAAGCCAGTGCTAAAAAGAATGGAAATATCGTAGAATTAACAAGTTTTGGTGGCGCTGACGAGGCTGAGATTTATAAAGAATTGCATGATCAGGCTGCACTTTTTTTTCTGGCTGATCATCGTGACCTGATCTTAGAGTCGCTTGAAGTGGCGGTGGAAGATGAGTCGTTGAAACTTGAAAAGATTGATGAGCAAAAAGGTCTGCTTGATTTGGACTCCAAACGCTACTCTGACTTGGAGATAATTCTCAAAGAGCGGATAAAAAAGGTCGAGTTGACATTGTCTCAGGCACAAGCAAGTTATAAAAAGGCTGTTTCAGATCAGAGTGAGGCAAGAATTCTGGTGATGATTAATGACCAGATATCAAGAAGTACATCTCAACTGTATAGTTTGGAAGAACGGCTAAAGGTTGAGTTGGCGCTTCTGAAAAGTCAACTGGCCATTAAATACTCTGATAACAAGCGAGAATTTGACGAGCAGAAAGAGCGTCTCGTCGCCTTGCAGGATGTGATGTTTCGCTACCGGAATCTCAAAGGGAACAGCCAATTATTGAGAGTCAACGAACATGCAAAGGTAAAAGAGATAACAACACATTTGAAAGAGTCCGGAATTTCGTCACTTGCTCTGCGTTCTGCAAAGCCGCTGGGCACCAGCAAAGTACTCATCGTACTCGTCCTAGGTGCAGTTGGGGTTTTTGTGGGTGTCGTGTTCGCCTTTGTTTTCGAGTTTGTGGCATATGCGCGAAAGCGCATGGAACTAGAGAGTTAGTTTGACCTCCCAGGTCAGATAAGCATGTCTACGGCAAAGAAACAATTTCTTCGTAACACAGCCTCCGGTTGGTTGGCTCAGCTTTCCGGGGCTGCTGTCGGCTTTTTCCTGCTGCCATATAATATTCAACACTTGGGAGAAAGTGCATATGGAATAAGTGTGCTGGTGGTTTCTGTGCTGGCCGTGTTGAATTTCTTGAGCTTTGGTATGGCACCTTCTTTATTGCGTTTTTTTTCCCAGGGCGTAGCGAATAACGATAAGGAATACCTGCGGACGTTGTTAAGCACCGCTATTGTTCTCCTTGGGGGGCTGGGGCTTTTAGGTTTTATTATTGTATTAATTTTTTCTTCCACATTTATTGAATATTATTCCATAACTGATCAAATGGCCCCATCAACATTTGTTTTGCTTGTTTGTATGGGGTTTTCCTTTTTTCTTACCTTTCTTACTATGGTCTATCATAGTTTTCTTTTAGGTGAAAATAGATATGATCTGGTAAATTTTTTGACTATAGCTTCCCAACTTCTTCGATTAATCGTTTTGGTTGTTCTTTATAATATGTTTGAGCCATCGTTAACATTGCTTGGGGCTGCATTGTTGATAGGTTCTTCATTTACACTTCTTTCGATGGCAGGATTAAGCTTTCGAATTTCTGGAACAACCAGTATCTTTTCAACAAGTTATATCAAGTGGGATGTGTTGCCCTCGCTGTTTTCATTCAGTTTTCTGACCTTTATTAATAGTGTTTTTTTTGCGGCCTCTATTCAAATACCAATCATGATTATCGGTAAAACGCTAGGAGTGGAAATGGTCACAGGTTTCGCTCCTGCTGTTACGGTATCGACCTATCTGGCGAGTACTCTAAGTCAATTATCAAGTCCCCTGGTTCCTCTGGCCAGTCGTGATTCAGTACAAAATGAGGGGCAGAACTTAGGTAGATGGGCTGTTTTGCTAGGGCAAATAGTGGCTTGTGCAGGTTATCTATGTATATTGATTCTGTCAGTTTATGGACAGGAGATACTGGTTCTGTGGCTGGGAGATGAAATGACCTGGACTTACTGGCCCGTTCTCATTCTGGCCTCTGGAGTGGTCTTTGCGAGTATACAAGCAGTGAATTATTCGTTAGCGCTAGGCGCAAGTACGATCGCACCAGTTGCTTACAGTTCCGTCGTAATGGCTGTACTTGCTATTGTTGGAACATATTTTGGGACACTATGGTGGGGGTGGGAACTTGTAGGAGTTGCAATCTGCTTGAGCTCGATACGTTTTATAAGAAATGGGTTTTTTCTGCCATATGTGTTTTCGAAAATATTTAATTACGACTTCTTCAAGTATTTTATGAGAATTTACTTAAGACCTGCATTTTTACTTATGGTGTTGATTGGGCTTGGGTTGTTTATTAAAGAAGATTTTCTCTCAGATGGTGTAATGTCCATATTGTTTTGCTGTGTGTTTTTGCCAATTTTATACGTTTCGGGCTATTGGTTGTTTGTTTTTGATAAAGAAACGAAATTTATAATAATTAAAACTTTCAATAAAAAAAGTCTTAAAGTATAAAAAAATCGTATAATTAGGGCAGTTCCGCGATTCAAAATTTTGAGCATTAGCACTGAAGTTCACAACAATAATGTCTAGTGACTGTGGATGGGCATTGCTTCGGTAGGATGCTGAAATAACCTATTGTCAACATATAGTCGGACTATTTTGTTTAGGAATATTTATGCTATGTGACAAGAATGATTGTACTGGATGTGGTGCCTGCCAAAACCGCTGCCCAGTCGGATGCATAGAGATGAAAGAGGATAGCGAGGGTTTTCTGGGCCCTGTAGTTAATAAATCCAGTTGCACAAACTGTCTTCTCTGTGAACAGACATGCCCAATATTAAACCCGCCTGCTGTTCAGAGAAGTTCTACCCCGAAAGCTTATGCCTGCTGGAATTTAGACAATGAAATTAGAATGGAAAGCTCGTCCGGGGGGATGTATTCGGTTTTTGCTCAGTCAGTTATAAATAAATCGGGTGTTGTCTATGGTGCCGCCTTTGATCAAGATTTTAACCTAAGGCATATTCCTGTTGAGTCACTTGATCACTTGGCTCAAACTAGAAAATCTAAATATGTTCAGTCTGAAATCGGCGATATTTATATAGATGTAAAGACAAGGCTAAAAGAAGGCAGGCTTGTTTTGTTTTCTGGGACTCCATGTCAAATAGCAGGATTGTATGGTTTTTTGGGAAAGAGCGATCATTCGAATTTATTAACGGCAGAATTAATATGTTATGGGGTGCCGTCAAAATCACTTTTTAGTGCTTATAAAGTCTATTTGGAAAAAAAATATAAATCATCTTTTGAAAGCATCAATTCAAGGGATAAAAAGAGAGGATGGAAAAAGCCAGAAGTTGCTATTTGCTTTAAGAATAAAAAACAATATAGGACCCCTTTTACAGCGACCGATGATAGTTATGCAGCTGCTTATTTTTCAAATATCGGCTTAAGAGAATCATGTTATGCATGTCATTTTAAGGAGAATCGCAGGTGTGGGGATTTGACACTAGCGGATTTCTGGGGCCTTGGTTTAAATGAGCCGTTTGACCATGACATGAAGTTGGGTGTATCACTGTTGTTGATAAATTCAGAAAAGGGAGAACTTTTTTTTCGCAGGGTTCAATATGATTGTTTTAATGTGGAGCGAACACTTGAGGAGGCTGTAACGGGAAACCCGATGCTGTATCAGTCAGTAGAACGTCACGGATATCGCGGAGACTTTTACCGAGAATTGGAGAATTATTCCTTTTCGTATGTATTAAATAAATATCTAAAAAATAAAAAGACTCTGAGGGGCTTAGTTAAGAAAATCTTAGGTCAAGATATCATAGAGAAATTAAGAAGTGTCAGGTATGGATCAATTGGTAAGTAAAATTTTGAATAATTGTAATGCTAAATCAAGTAATAAGCTTATGGATAGTTTATTTCATGGCTTGATATTGTTTTCCATTTTTATTTTTACTGCGATATTGTTAAATTCTAAAGAAGGCGCCGGTTCTGGAACCCTTGTTGGGTTTGGAAAAATAGTTTTTTTTATAGATAGTTTATTATTGTTCTATATATTAAACAATCTAAAATACTTGAAAAAAATACCATTAATGGTTTTTTGCGTCTTGTTGTGGCTTGCTTATTCTCCTATTTCTTCCTTTAATTATATATATGATATTAAATTATTCATGGCATCTGTTTCGTTTTCAGTGTTGTGGTGTTTGATGTTTTTATATTCTTATATTTATTCTACAAAAAATAGATTAAGTTTAGAAAGTACTAAATGTTTTTTTTCAATATTGTTTATTTTTAATTCGTTCATCTTTTTTAAAATATTTTTTTATAGAAACGAATCTATTAGCATTTACGCTACAATCAATGAGGTTTATTACGTTCTTTTGATTGTCCCTTGGCTGTTTTTGATTAAGCAAAGTTTTTGGCGTTATCTTGCGCTTTTCATTGCCACGGTTGTTGTTTTTTGTTCTATGAAAAGAACCGCACTTGTTGTGTTAGTTCTTTCTTATCTTAGCTTTTTTGCAATTGAAACCTATCTCTCTTATGGGTTCTCCAAAGTAAAAAGAATATTTGTTTCAATATTTTTGATATGCATTTTTATGGTTTCTTTTGCATTTGTTGCCCAGCAAACAGGTGACTATTTTGCCTCTAGACTGTCTACAATGCTTTCCGATAGAGGCTCAGGTAGGCTCGGTATATATCAACAGGTTTATGAGTTGCAGCAGAATGCAGATTTAATTCATAGCGTTTTTGGGCATGGCTTTAATGACGTATCAAGGAATTTATGGAGTGAAAAGTATCAAGTAAGTCTTTCGGCTCACAATGATTTCCAAGAAGTTCTTTATGATTTTGGATATTTAGGCCTTTTGTTCTACCTAATTTTTCATTTTTCAATTCTTGTAAAGTCATTATCATTTATAAAAACTAAAAAAACCTATGCCAGCGCTTTTTTTATTTCATATTTAATATTTCTTTTTCTTTCTTTTTTGAGCCATTTAATAATTTATCCGACTTATTTCATTTATTTATCATTCTTTTGGGGATCTGTTCTAGGAATAAATAATAGAGATAATATTAATATGTCTTATGGTTGATTTTATTATTTAATTATCTTGATGAGATACCTCGGAGACTATAATGGTTAACTTTAAAGTTGATATAAAAATAAAGTCTATCGGTATTGCAACTTTTCATTGGGCTCACAACTATGGTGCGGTCTTGCAAGCATATGGGCTTAGTTCTTTTTTGAATAATAAATTAAAAGTTGATACTTCTATTATAGATTTTTTTACTTCAAGGCAAGAGAAAGTAAATAGATTATTTCCGAAGTTTGTAGTAGATAAAAACATTTTAAAAAAAATAATTATTTATTTTTTTGTACTATTTTATTTTTCAAAACTAAATAAAAGAAGATTAAAATTTAAGTTATTTTCAAAAAAATATTTAAAATTAACAAAACGTTTTAGGAGCTATGATCAAATAGAAAGCAATGTTCCTAGTTTTGACTGTGTAATTTCTGGAAGTGATCAAGTATTTAATTATAGAATTCTTTCTGATCAGGAACAACGGTTTTATTTTTTAAAACCTTTTTCTTCAGAAAATACACGTAAAGTCGCTTATGCGCCTAGTTTTGGAAGTGCAGAAATTCCAGATTCAATCATCTCTAAAATTTGTACTTACTTGAAAGATTTTGATTTTCTTTCATCTAGAGAAAAGCAAGGCTCCTTGTTTCTTGAGAAGGAGTTGGCTGTCTCCGTTCCGACAGTTCTGGATCCAGTCTTTTTACTTGATGCAAAAGATTGGATAGCGATTGAAAAGTCTGTCGATCGTGTGAAAGGACCTTTTGTTCTGTGCTATGCGCTAAACGGTAGGCGCTTTCTCGGGGAGATGGCTGCAAGGGTCAAAGAGATTACTGGTTTGCAAATTGTTCTTATGACGTCACGGGTGCTTACTGGGGTTAAATCCGATGTCGCTATATATGATGCTGGTCCGCAAGAGTTTATATGGTTGATGAATAACGCAAGTTTCATTGTTAGTGATTCTTTTCACGGTATGGTTTTTTCAACAATTTTTGAGAAAGATTTTTTTGTTCAGATTGCTACTCCGCAGGGTGCTGAAAGGATTGAGAGTTATCTGGGGATGTTGTCTTTGGAGGCTAGACTTGTTTCTAAGATTGAGCAGATAAACGATGATAACTTGTCAGTCGATTTTTCAATATCAAAAAGTGTAATTGCTGATTTGAGAATGGATTCTGTTGACTATTTGAAAAAAGCTATTTCTTAGTGATTGTATAATTAGATGTCGTTAGATAGGGGCAGGAGATGTTAGGTGTAAGCGTTATTATTCCTATGTTTAATAGAGAAAAATATATTTCATCTGCAATAGATAGTGTTCTTTCTCAGGATTTTGAAGGTTTAGTTGAGGTTATAGTTGTTGATGATGGTTCTACTGATCGTTCCGTTGAAATAGCAAGGTCCTATGGAGAAAAAATTATTCTTGTTGAGAAACCCGAAAGCTGTAAAATTCAAGGGCCTTCAGGTGCAAGAAATAGAGGGTTGGCTATTGCAACTCATGAGTATGTGTCTTTTTTGGATTCTGATGATTATTATCTGCCAGGTTTTCTTGAAAAAATGATTGCTGAGTTGCAAGCGAATCAAGAAGTTGGCTTCGTTTTTTGCCGTCTAAAAAGAGTGGATAGCGATGGTGTTTTCTCTGACTGGACTCGTACAAGAATGAGTCGGTTGGACGTTGAGTACCCTTTTTTATTTAGAAGTTATGGTATTAATACAGACACTATCGTTTTAAGAAAAAAAGTTTTAGGTGAAGTTGGTGTGTTTCGTGAGGATTTGACAAATGGCGAGGATGGTGATTTATGGATGAGGATAAGTGAAAGGTACCCGGGGAAGTTTGTAGATTATGAAGGTGCTGTTTATCGCCATGGGTACGGAAGTCAGCTCACAAAGAAAGATACAGTATATATAAATGAATGTGCAAAAAAGGTTTTCTTGAGTGCACTTAATAGGAACTTTTTCAAAGAAAATAGAGACTATTTAAGGCTTTTATTGATTTATAGGATACTTTTAGGTATTGACAGGCTAGAAAAAGGAAAGAAGTTTTTTATTTATGAAGCGGTTGATTACTTTAAGCTTATAGTGTGGTATCCACTTGCTTTCTTGAAGATGATTAGAATGTATATGGTTAGGTCATGAAAGATTTAAGGGTGGCTCTGATATCTAGGACTCCTTTTCCTGTTGGACCTGTTTCAACAATCCGTTATTCGACATATTGTAAGGCTTTTGCTCGTTATGGAGTATATACAAAAGTTTATGTTTTGCACCCGTCAAAAAGTCTAGAGGCAAAATTACACAAGGAAACAGTTGGAGTATTTGATGAGATTGAATTCGAGTATATTTCATCTAGCACATATTGGTCAGAAAGTTTATCTGTATATATAAAGCAAATAATTTATTTGATAAATGTTATAAAGTCTCTTTTTAGTCTAAAAAGAGATAATATAAGTGTAATAATTCTATATCATCACGATTTATACAGTGTTTTAGTTTATAGGGTTTTTTGTAGCATTTTTAGAATTAATTTTATAACTGATAAGACTGAGTATCCTTATTTTTTTAAAAGTTATGGAAGGTTGAAAAAATTTATAAAAAAAATAGAACTATCTATGTTTGATAGGTACTTAGTTATGACCAGGGAACTATTTGATTTTTATTCATACTTTTTAAAAAAAAATAAAGATAAATTTTTTCATTTACCAATGACAATTGACATAAGTCGATTTGATAATATTTTAAATGAAGAATCTATAGAACCTTATATAGCTTGCACTTTCGGTGTTCATAATAGAGACTCTGTTATTGACACGCTTAAGGCATATTATATTTATAAAAATAATGTAACTGAACCATGGAATTTATTTTTGTTTGGTAATTTTGATGCTCTAGAAAATTCTAAAGAACTAATTTATTTCATTGAATCACATAAAATTAAGAATTTAGTAAAAATAAAAGGTCTCTTGTCTTCAAACGAAATTCCTTATCAGCTTGTCAATTCAATGTGTCTGATAACAACGGCACGTGAATATACATCTGGCGGTTTTCCGACTAAATTAGGTGAATATTTAGCTACACGCAAGCCTGTCGTATGTACTGCTGCAGGGGAAATTCCGATATATTTAGAAGATGAAATTTCTGCTTATTTAGCAAAACCTGGTGACATAGATGAAATAGCTAAAAAGCTAATATGTGTGCATGAGAACTATGATAATGCCTTAAGGGTGGCTGCTATGGGTTATAGAGTGGCTGAAACTGAGTTTAACGCTAACAACAAAGTATTTAAGATATTGGAATTTATATCATGAATATTTAAATGTTGTGCTTATTAGAATATATAAGTTTGTTTATTTATTTTAACTATATGCCATACGCTTTTTCTGATGAGTTAGACTAGAAACTACTTAATAGGTATCACTTTTTAAGTTTGTTTAATCATACTAACATTCAAAGATTTTTAAATGCATGACTCACCTTTAAGAATATGTATGGTTGCTCCACTTCCTCCGCCTTACGGTGGAATTAGCCACTGGTCGGCTATGATGAAAAAATATGCCGCCTCACAAACCAATATTCAGTTGGAATTTGTTGATATCGCACCGCGTTGGCGAGCTATCCATGACCTTTCGCACTGGAAAAGAATCATTGGTGGTCTGCTTCAAACATTGAGAGATAGCTGGCGTCTTTTGGTGCGTTTGATTCAGGATCGCCCGCAGATCATCCATCTTACTACATCTGGCCAACTGGCGGTGTTTAGAGATCTGCTGCTGATGATTATTGCTAAAACCTTTTTGGTGCCGGTTATCTATCATATTCGGTTTGGGCGGGTGCCTGATATTGCAGAAAGATCGACGCGAGAATGGTTCTTGATGAAATTGGCCATGCGTATGGCACACACTGTTATCGCGATTGACGGCTTAACACGTAAAGCGATTAACAAATACTTGCCTCTGGTAAAGATAGAGCAGATTCCCAACTGTGTTAACTTTTCAGCACTTCCACAAAACAATGATCAATCATCAGATATCAGTAAGGTTGTATTCATTGGTTGGGTGATCCCGACTAAAGGTGTTGAGGAATTGCTCGCTGCATGGTCACAGATGCACATGCCGGGTTGGCAACTTGACATTGTTGGGCCGGGTGATCAGAACTATCAAAAGGCACTGCTGGAAAAATATCAACCCCAAAATATATCCTTCCATGGTGAGTTGTCTCATGGTGCAGCAATGAATCTATTGTCGACTGCTGATTGTTTTGTTTTGCCCAGTTACACAGAAGGTTTCCCTAATGTCGTCCTTGAGGCTATGGCACTAGGTAAACCGATAGTTGCAACCAATGTTGGTGCTATCCCAGAGATGCTTGAAGGGCAGTGTGGGATTGTAGTAAAACCTCAGTCTGTAAAGGAGTTGAAGATTGCGCTTCAAACTGTACTCGAAAATGAAGTGCTGAGAAAGTCGATTGGGGTTAGTGCTCTGAGTAAAGCCCATTCCGAGTATTCTCTTGAAGTTGTTTTTAAGAAATATTTGAATGTTTGGCAGGAAGCGGCCAGAAAGGAACAACGGAAATAATATGTTCAAGGGGAAATCTATTCTAATCACTGGCGGGACCGGTTCATTCGGCAATGCAGTCCTTCGCAGGTTCCTTGATACTGACATCAAGGAGATCCGCGTGTTCAGTCGGGATGAAAAAAAACAGGAAGATATGCGCATCAACCTGGCCAATCCCAAAGTCAAGTTTTACATTGGCAACGTCCGGGATTATGAAAGCATTTTACCGGCAATGGGCGGGGTTGATTACGTTTTTCAGGCGGCGGCTTTGAAGCAGGTGCCGTCCTGTGAGTTCTATCCCCTGGAAGCAGTGAAGACCAATGTCCTAGGTACTGAAAATGTTCTGAACGCGGCTATTGCCTGCCGTGTGAAAAACGTCATTGCCCTGAGTACCGACAAGGCGGTCTACCCGATCAATGCCATGGGTATCTCCAAGGCGATGATGGAGAAGATCGTTGTCGCAAAGTCGCGCTTTACCGATCCTGGGAAAACCACCCTGTGCTGCACCCGCTATGGCAACGTCATGGCCTCGCGCGGGTCGGTGATCCCCCTGTTCATCAAACTGATCAAGGAAGGCAAACCGCTGACGGTAACCGATCCTAACATGACCCGTTTTCTCATGTCGCTGGATGATGCGGTTGATCTGGTCCTCTATGCCTATAGCCACGGCAAGCAGGGGGACACCTTTGTCCAGAAGGCTCCGGCTTCAACCATCGGTGATTTGGCTCAGGCTTTGCTGGAACTTTTTAATGCCGATAACGAGATCAAGACCATCGGTACCCGGCATGGCGAAAAGCTTTATGAATCGCTGATGACTCGTGAAGAGATGGCTCACTCTGAAGATCTGGGAGGTTATTATCGTATCCCTGCAGATGATCGTGATCTGAATTACAACAAGTACTTCGTTGAGGGGGAACAGCAGGTTTCTGCAACCGAGGACTATCATTCTCATAACACCGAACGATTGAATGTTGAGCAGATCAAGGAGAAACTGATGAGCCTCGATTATGTCGTTCGTGAATTGGCAGGGGATGCCGCCGACTGTCGTCCCCGTTGATAATCTTCTGCGGTTTATTGCTAAATAGTATTGGACGCGAATCTATTTAAAGGTCTGTTATGAAAAATGTTCTGGTCACCGGGGCGGCGGGGTTTGTAGGCAAAAACCTTGTAGAGGTGCTGCGTCTTCGCGATGATGTAGCTCTGACTACCTTCGATATCGAGGATGAGCGTTCGGTTCTTTTGGATGCGCTGCTCAGTGCTGATTTCATCTTTCATCTCGCGGGAGTGAATCGCCCGCAACATCAAGAAGAATTCAAAACCGGCAATGTCGGACTGACGGAAGAAATTGTTCATACCCTGAGTCAGCAGGGGAGGGCCGTGCCGATCCTGCTGAGTTCGTCCTCCCAGGCGGCCCTGGATAATCCTTATGGCAGGAGTAAGCAGCAGGCGGAAGAAACGGTCTTCACCTATGGTCAGGATAACCACTCGCCGGTTTTTGTTTACCGCCTTCCCAACCTTTTTGGCAAGTGGTGTCGACCCAATTACAATAGTGTTGTCGCTACATTTTGTCACAATATAGCCAACGATCTGCCGATTCAGGTTAATGATCCGAACCACTCCATGACCCTTGCTTATATCGATGATGTTATAGCGGCCTTTGTCGCCGCCTTCGAAGGTCGAGTGTTGCTGCAGGACAATTACGCGGTGGTTGAGCCAGTTCACACCCTTATGTTGGGCGAACTTGCTGAATTGCTGCAACAATTCAAGGGACATCGCAGCGACCTTCGCATACCACAAATGAGCAACCCTTTGGTGAAGAGCCTTTACACTACGTTTTTAAGTTATCTGCCGACGGATGGTTTTAGTTACCCGCTGCACATGAATATCGATGATCGCGGCTCATTTACCGAGTTCCTCCGGACGGCTGACCGGGGGCAGGTGTCGATCAATGTCTCGAAACCCGGCATCACCAAGGGGAATCACTGGCACCATACGAAAGTCGAGAAGTTCCTTGTGGTGTCAGGGCAAGGCTCAATACGTTTCAGAAAAATCGGCAATAAAGATATCCACGAATACAAGGTTTCAGGCGATAAGCTTGAAGTGGTCGATATCCCTCCCGGTTACACGCACAACATTATTAATACGGGTGACACAGAGATGGTTACCGTGATGTGGGTGAATGAGCCGTTTGATCCTGAGGTTCCGGATACCTACTACGAGCCCGTATAGCTCTTGATGATGATTTGGAATCTTCTTCGTTTAGATTGTTTCTTTGCAGCGAGGTGCAAATGAAAAAGGTTAAAGTGATGACCGTTGTCGGAACCCGACCAGAGATTATTCGCCTGTCTCGGGTGATGGCTGCTCTGGATCGCTACGTGGATCATGCCCTGGTGCATACCGGTCAGAACTATGATTTCGAACTCAATGAGGTCTTCTTCCAGGATCTGGAGATTCGCAAGCCGGATTATTTTCTCAATGCGGCCGGGAAGAATGCTGCTGAGACAATCGGCAATACAATCATCAAGCTTGATCCGATACTCGAACAGATTCAACCTGAGGCGTTGTTGATCCTCGGTGATACCAACAGCTGTCTGGCTGCAATCCCGGCCAAGCGGCGCAAGATCCCGATCTTTCACATGGAGGCGGGTAACCGCTGCTTTGATCAGCGGGTCCCGGAGGAGACCAATCGCCGGATTGTCGACCATACTGCAGACATCAACCTGACCTACAGCGATATTGCCCGCGAGTATCTGTTGCGCGAGGGGTTGCCGCCTGATCAGGTCATTAAAACGGGCAGCCCGATGTTCGAGGTGCTGAACTATTATGCCGACAAGATTGAATCCTCTGATGCTCTCAGCCGTCTTAAATTGAAGACGTTCGATTATTTCCTGGTCAGCGCCCACCGTGAAGAGAACATTGACTCTGATCGATCCTTTCAAAAACTGGTCGGAATCCTCAATCGACTTGCCGAAATTTATGATCGGCGGGTGATCGTCTCCACTCACCCGCGCACGCGAAACCGGGTTGAGCGCCTGGGGATAACCTTCGACGAGCGGGTGGAACTGCTCAAACCCCTCGGTTTTACAGATTACGTCAGCCTGCAGAAGAATGCCGCAGCGGTTTTGTCCGACAGCGGCACTATCAACGAAGAGTCATCAATTCTTAATTTCCCCGCTTTGAACCTGCGTGAGGCCCATGAGCGCCCGGAAGGGATGGAAGAGGCTGCGGTTATCATGACGGGGCTGGAACTCGACCGTGTGCTTCAGGGGTTGGCGGTGCTGGAGGATCAACCTCGCGGTGAGGATAGATTGTTGCGGAGGGTTAACGATTACAGCATGCCGAATGTATCGGATAAGGTGGTGCGGATCATCTTGAGTTACACCGACTATGTCAAACGCTCGGTATGGAAGGAATATTGAGAACCGATGCGTATTTTGATGTTGACCCAGTGGTTTGATCCAGAGCCTTTTTTCAAGGGATTGCCGTTTGCCGAGGAACTGGTAAAAAGAGGGCATGAAGTTGAGGTTCTGACCGGATTCCCAAACTATCCCGGCGGAACAGTCTATGACGGTTATCGTATCAAACCCTGGCAAGTTGAAGAAAATGGTGGGGTGCGGATAAATCGTGTCGCCCTGTATCCCAGCCATGATCGGTCGGGGTTGCGCCGGATGGTGAATTATTTGAGCTTTGCCATCAGTTCATTGTGCGTAGGACCCTGGCTGGTGCGCAAACCAGACGTAGTGTATGTCTATAATTTGATTACTCTCGCGTGGACTGCAGTTTTTTTGCGCAGGCTCTATGGTTGTAAAATCGTTTACGATGTGCAGGACCTTTGGCCCGAGTCGGTCTCTTCATCAGGTATGCTGGGACGCCCTTTACTGGTGCGACTTTTGGAATGCTGGTCCAACTGGTCTTATCGGTGTGCAGACCGCATTGTCGTATTATCGCCAGGATTCAAGCGAAATTTGCAAGAACGCGGAATCCCGGAACAGAAGATAGAAGTTATCTATAATTGGAGTCCGGACGCAGAACTTACTTCAAATGAGAAGAAAATCGACGATCTTGTTGCAAATCTCAACCTGAATAACACTTTCAACATTATGTTCGCTGGCACTATGGGTGTGATGCAGGCACTGGATACGGTATTGGATGCCGCAGACCTTTGCCTGCAACGACACCCTAGTGTCAGATTCGTACTAATTGGTGGAGGGATTGAGAAGCAGCGACTTCAAGGGCGAGTTCAATCTCAGGGGTTGACCAATGTGCTATTTATTGATCGCCTGCCAATGAGTGAAGTTGTCAGATTGTTTGATTATGCGGGTGCATTGCTAGTTCATTTAAAAGAAAATCCTCTCTTTGAAATTACTATTCCTTCAAAAACACAAACATATCTGGCAGTTGGCCATCCAATCTTAATCGCTGTCAAAGGTGATGCTGCCGCTTTGGTGGAGAATGCTAAAGCTGGTTATCGCTGTCTGCCTGAAAATCCGGAATCATTGGTTGAGGGTGTTGGCAAGCTCTTGAAGCTGACGCCATGCCAACGCAAAGCTATGGGTGAGAATGGAAAAAGGTTTTACGATGCTGAATTGTCGATGTCGTCTGGAGTTAGTAAGTTTGAATCGGTTTTTGAATTGATTTTTCAAAAGAAAACAGAGAAAAGATTTTCACTGTCCAAACTAATCTTGGATTATTTTTTGACTCTTGTGGGACTTGTGTTGATTGCTCCGCTAGTTGTCCTTTTGGCAATTGCGGTGAAATTGAGCTTCGGATCTCCAGTATTGTTCAGGCAGGTTAGGCCCGGACTGTATGGAAACCCTTTTACTATGTACAAGTTTCGGACCATGACGGATGCGAAGGATGATGCTGGTAGGCTGCGCCCCGATGCCGACCGGTTGACCCCCTTCGGCAGGTTCCTTCGCAGTTCCAGTCTGGACGAGCTGCCGGAGCTGTTCAATGTTCTGAAGGGGGACATGAGCCTGGTCGGACCGCGCCCGCTGCTGATGGAATATCTTCCCTTGTATTCGCAGGACCAGGCCCGGCGTCACGATGTGCGCCCGGGAATCACCGGCTGGGCCCAGGTCAACGGGCGCAATGCGATCAGCTGGGAAGAAAAGTTTGAACTTGATGTCTGGTACGTGGATAATCGATCATTCTGGTTGGATATCAGGATTCTCTGGATGACCGTGGCCAGGGTGTTCAAGCGGGAAGGGATCAGCCAAGAAGGCCAAGCGACTATGGAACGCTTCAAAGGTAATAAACATTGAGACATTTAGCTATTTTCGGTGCCAGTGGTCACGGCAAAGTGGTTGCAGATGCTGCAGAGTGTAGCGGTTGGATGGTCAGTTTTTATGATGACAATCGTGCGGTCGGGAATAACGTTAATAAATGGGCCTTGAAAGGTACCTTTCAAGATCTGATATCTCATCTGAAAAAGTATGACGGTGTGGTTGTCGGAATCGGTAATAATGCGATTCGCTTGGAGAAGAGTAAGGAGTTATTGGAACATGCTGCCCCACTCGTGAGTATTATTCATCCCGCGGCAACCGTCAGTAAATATGCCCAGCTAAAAGCAGGGACTGTGGTTGTGGCCGGTGCTGTAATCAATGTTGATGCACGACTGGGTCTGGCCTGCATCATTAATACTGGCGCTACTGTAGATCATGACTGTGTTCTTGAGGATGGTGTGCATATCTCGCCAGGCGCAAACCTGGCTGGGGAGGTTAAGGTCGGTCAATGTAGCTGGATCGGTATCGGTTCGTCTGTCCGACAGCAGATCTGCATTGGTTCAAGTGTTTTGGTTGCTGCCGGTGCCACTGTTGTGAAGGATGTCGCCGACAATAAAGTTGTTGCCGGGGTTCCGGCCACATCGATAAGGTAGATACGAAAATAATGCTGAACACTAATTTTGCGCCCTGGCCCAGCTTCACTGAAGACGAAATCGTAGCTGTTCGTGAAGTCCTCCTGTCGAACCAGGTGAACTATTGGACC
Source organism: Desulfuromonadales bacterium (assembly GCA_032251255.1). Lineage (GTDB taxonomy): Bacteria > Desulfobacterota > Desulfuromonadia > Desulfuromonadales > Geopsychrobacteraceae > BM509. The sequence goes on along the minus strand of JAVVDY010000015.1, from coordinate 68,454 downwards.
GGGTCTGAGGGACGGGCGTTTGAAAAAGAATATGCAACCTATACTGGAAGTAAATATGCCATAGCTGTTGCGAATGGTACTGTCGCATTGGAACTGGCACTCTATGCCCTGGGGATCGGCTACGGCGACGAGGTGATCACCACCAGCCGCACTTTCATCGCTTCAGCCAGCTGTATTGTCATGCGCGGGGCAACACCGGTTATGGCCGATGTCGATCCGCAGAGTCAGAACCTGACGGCGGAAACCATCAGGGCGGTCCTGACCCCGCGGACGCGGGCGATTATCGCTGTGCACCTGGCGGGCTGGCCCTGCGACATGGATGCGATCACGGCGCTCGCCCGCGAATACAACCTGAAAGTGATCGAGGACTGCGCCCAGGCCCACGGGGCCGAGTACAAGGGGCGGCCGGTGGGTTCGCTGGGGGATGTGGGGGCTTTCTCCTTCTGCCAGGACAAAATCCTGAGCACCGGCGGCGAGGGGGGAATGCTGGTCACCAATGACGAGTCCCTGTGGAAAAAGGCCTGGGCCTTCAAGGACCACGGCAAGGACTACGATACCGTCAACAACAGGCAGCATCCGCCCGGTTTCCGCTGGCTGCACGGATCGTTCGGCACCAACTGGCGGCTGACCGAGATGCAGTCGGCGATCGGCCGGGTGATCCTGCGCAAACTTCCCGGCTGGGTCGAAGCCCGTCGCCGCAATGCTGCCCTGCTGACCGAGTCCTTCCAGGATCTCCCCGCGCTGCGGGTGACCGTGCCGCCGGGTGATCTCTGCCATTCCTATTACAAGTACTATGTTTTCGTCAGGCCGGAGCGCCTGCAGGACGGTTGGGACCGCGACCGGGTGATGAACGCGATCTGTGCCGAAGGGGTCCCCTGCTACAGCGGCAGCTGCAGCGAGATCTACCTGGAGAAGGCGTTTGCAGATGCGGGATTACAACCCGAAGAGCGGCTGCCGGTTGCCAAACAGCTGGGTGACACCAGTTTGATGTTCCTGGTACACCCGACGCTTTCGCTGGATGATATGCGGCAGTTCGCGGATGTTGTGACGAGAGTGGTTTCTGCTGCGACAAAATAATATGGAACATGGAAAAGCGCTATTAACAGGGATGAACAGGATGGACAGGATAGATCAAGAGCTTTGATTTGGTTTGATCTTCATTCATCCAATTTATCCCTGTTAAGCGGGTTTATGATGACTTCGTGCCTTTGTGCCTCCGTGTGAGACGCGCTTGGATTATTTGAGACATTGATGAAATCAATATTCCTGAAAAATCGTATCTGGTTTATCACCCTGGTCCAGGTGCTGACAATCCTGGCAGCATTTATTCTTTCCTTTGAAGTACGCTTCGATTTTGATGTGCCGCAGCAGTATCGCGAACGGGGTATGCATCTTATGCCTGCCCTGGTGGCGATCAAGATGCCTGTTTTTTGGTATTTCGGTTTGCTCAAGGGCTGGTGGCGCTATGTGTCGATGCCCGACCTGGTCCGGATTGCCAAGGGAAATATCTTTGCCTCTCTAGCCTTTGTCGCCTATGCGGTGCTTGCCTATCGACTTGAGCAGGTTCCGCGCTCGGTTCTGGTTCTCGATTTTGTCTTCTGTTTTGTCCTGACAGGTGGTATGCGGTTCGTTATCCGCGCAGTGCGGGAAAACTACCTGCCGATGCCGCTGGCGGGTCGCAGGGATGCCAGCCAGGTGCTGGTCATTGGTGCGGGTGAGGCGGGGCAGGCCATTGTTCGCGAGATCAGGTCCAATCCGACCTTGGACATGCGCGTTATCGGTTTTATCGATGATGATCCTAAGAAGCGACGGGAACTGTTCCAGGGCTGTAAAGTCCTCGGCCCTGTTGGTCAGCTTGAGGCGATTGTTAAAAAGACCGGTGTGGATGAAATTATCATCGCGATTCCCTCCGCAAAAGGGGAACAGGTTCGGGCAATTGTTGAGTCATGCACCCAGGCCAAAGTCAAATTCAAGATCCTGCCCGGTGTTGGCGACCTGATTCACGGTGGGGTGTCGATTCAGCAACTGCGTGACGTCAACCTGGAAGATCTGCTCGGCCGTGAGGCGATCAAGCTTGATGATGAGAAGATCGCCCATTACCTGATGGGCAAACGGGTTCTTGTGACCGGCGCCGGGGGGAGTATCGGCAGTGAATTGTGCCGGCAGATCGTGCGCTTCAAACCCCAGAAACTGATCCTGTTCGAAAATGGCGAAACGCCGCTCTTCCATATCGAGAATGAACTGCGCAAGGCGCATCCCGAAATCCCGCTGGTGGCGATTATCGGGGATGTGCGCAGCAGGGTGCGGGTCGAAGCGATTTTTGCCGAGCAGATGCCGGAGGTCGTTTTTCATGCAGCGGCATACAAGCATGTCCCGATGATGGAGTGCAACCCCGCCGCTGCGGTCAGCAATAATGTGCATGGGACACGGATTGTTGCCGAGACCTCTGATGCCACCGGGGTGAAAACATTTGTTATGGTGTCCACCGACAAAGCGGTTCGTCCGACAAACATCATGGGGGCGACCAAGCGGACGGCGGAACTGTTCGTGCAGTCGTTGTCCAGGCGGAGCGAAACCCGTTTCGTGACCACCCGTTTCGGCAACGTGCTGGGCAGCAACGGCAGCGTGATTCCCACTTTCCGCGAGCAGATCAAGCAGGGCGGGCCGCTCACCGTTACCGACCCTGAAGTGACCCGGTTTTTCATGACCATCCCCGAGGCGTCACAGCTGGTGCTGCAGGCGGGATGTATGGGGCATGGCGGTGAGATCTTTCTGTTTGACATGGGCGAACCGGTCAAGATCGTCAAGCTGGCTGAGGAGATGATCCGGCTGTCCGGTTACAAGCCTTACGAGGATATCGATATTGTCTTCACCGGCCTGCGTCCTGGCGAAAAGCTGTATGAGGAGCTGCTGCTGGCGGACGAAGGCGTGCTGCCGAGCCACCACGAGAAGATCTGTATCGCCAGCTCCTGTGCGCCGCCCTACGAGCAGATGATTGAAGAGGTGGAAGCGTTGGCCGTGGCGGCGAAGAAGCTGGATTATGACGCGCTCAGGAAGGGGCTGCAAAGAATTGTCCCTGAGTATCAACCTGCGGGCACGAAATGCTGCGACAGGTGAAGGGAAGGTAAAAAAGAATATATTTAACAGGGATGAAGGGGATTGACAGGATATTTTAAACTCTTGGAATCTCCCCATATTCAGTGCTGTTTATCCCTGTTATGACAGGTATTAATGTCTTGTTTATAGCCTAGAAGCATTGTTGAAAAGATGGAGGGGGATGATGTTTCATAATGAAATCACAGAGAAGATTCTGAAGGCTTGTTTTCAGGTCAGCAATGAACTGGGCTGTGGTTTTGTTGAGTCGGTCTATGAAAAAGCTTTATTGATTGCTCTTCGAGACGACGATCTGGTTGCGGTACGTCAAGCTCCGATAACTGTTAAATTCAGGAAGCAGGACGTCGGGCTGTTTTACGCTGATCTGCTGGTCGAAGGTAATATTATCGTTGAACTTAAAGCCACTTCGTCTTTGTTGCCTGAACACATTGCTCAGACAATCAACTATTTGAAAGCAACGGGCAAACAAGTAGGGTTGCTGATCAACTTTGGGAAGCCCAGGTTGGAATATAGAAGGGTCAACAATAAATTAGACAGAAGCTGAATTCGATTTTATCTCTGTTCATCACCGTTTATCCCTGTTAAAAACAGTATTTAAAAATTTGTTGTTCCCTCAAGGCAGAAACCCTGAACAGGGATGAAGGGGATTCATGAGATAGGGTAGAAGCGAGGTAGGATGCTGCTTGTGCAATAACCTAGATTATGGGACTCCAAAAATCGAAATTCGCAGGATCATAAATACTTAAGCAACAGAAGTTATAGAGCCGCACAGGTAAGTACGGGCAGAAGCAATACAAATCCATCGGGTTGATTTGTGTTCATCCGCTCTTATCTGCGTTCAAAAAAGGTTTTGTCATGACTATGGATCGTGCCCAGCGCAGGGCCCTGGAACGGAAACAGCGCAAGCAGGAACGTAAGACGGGAGTTGAAACCGGTCATCCATCCTCATTTGCCGGAAGCCCTCCGCTCTGGCTGATGGTGCTGGTGCTGGTGCCGGTGGTCGTGGTGCCGCTCTATTTTCTCCACCTGAAGCCGAATATGCTGATTGAGGGGGGCTTCGGTCATATCATCATCAACGAGTATCAGAAATACGTCGCTGAACTGGTGACGCTCGGCCTGCTGACCCTGCTCGGGGGGGGCTACCTGGTCTGGAACAATCTCTGGCCGCGGTTGCCGAAGATGTTGGTCTGGCCGGTCCTGCTGCTCTTTGCCGGGGTTCTGCTTTCCCTGTTTCAGGCCGTTGACCCGTTGAGGGCGGCAATCGTCGCTTTTGAAGTCTACCTGCTGCCGGTGCTGTTTTTTCTGCTGATCGCTGCTCTGCTCTGGTCGAATCGGACCGCATCATGGGCTTTCCTTGTGGTGCTTTGCGTCGGCATGATCGTTGCCTTTATCGGTGTGGCGCAAACCTTCGGGTTCTGGGATTATGCCCAGCAGCTACCCCATGTGCGCGCCGGTTCGCTGATGTTCAACACCAACCTGGCCGCCGAATACCTGATCACCCTGATTCCGTTGGCGGCTGTCCTGGTGTTTATTCCCGGAAGCCTGCTTGTCCGACTTGCAGCGGCGCTGGTGGGCTCGCTGTTGATGTTTCACCTGGTCCTGACCATGACCCGGGGCGCGTGGGTGGGTCTGGCCGGCGGGCTTGTGGTGGCAGCTGCGATGGCTTGGTTTGGTAAGCGGCTGCTGCGAAAGGGGTCCGCCGATCAGTCAGCGGCACCACCCAGGAGAACCCTGACCCGAAAGGCACTGTTGTCCCTGTTTGCAACGCTAGTTGTTTTTTTGTTGTTGATTATTGTCGTTTCTTTTTTAACTAATGTAGGGAAGGATGAAAACACTTCACCGATTGAGCGTCTGACTTCGATCAGTTGGAGCAATTCTAGTGGTCGTTCAGTAATCTGGAAAGATTCTTTGGATATGCTTCAAGATAATTGGATGCTAGGTGTTGGGCCAGGTCATTATAGAGTGAATTTCCCACCTTATTGGGATGAAATTACTGAAATTAGTGACTGGGTTAAGAATATTGAAAGTTGGAATGAAGTTAAAAAACGAGAAGTAGGAATTACTCTTGTCCGCTGGACCGAAAACACAGGTGGCTTTATCTACCCGCTGCGCCCGCACAACGACTACCTGCAGAACTGGCTGGAGGTCGGCCTGCTCGGTTTTGTCGGCACCCTCTGGCTGTTTGCCTCGATCTGCTGGATTTCCGTGCGCGGACTGGGTGCGTCGATCGTCGCGGGGGAGAACCGCAGGGCCCTGCTGATCTTCGGCGCCTTCACCGGTTTCGCGGCCTGGGCGGTGTCGATGCTGTTCGAGTTTCCGTTCCGCATGCCGGCGTCGATGCTGATGGGCTGGCTGTGTGCGGGGTTTGCCGTGTCGCTGTCCCTCTCCGTCTGGAAAGAGACTCACTGGCAACCTGTGCGCCCTGTTTTCAACACGCTGGCCGCCCTGGTGCTGGTCTGCCTGGTGGTTCTCTCTTTCAGCCTGGCCCATCGGGTCTTCTGGGGCAACCTGTACGGCATCTACGCCAAAACCGCCTGGAATAATAAACGGATCGAAATGGCTTACGAATGGCAGAAAAAGGCCTACGATTATGCCCCCTGGGATGAAAACAACGGGGCTCTCAAGGTGCGGATGGAGTTGGGTCTGCAGCGTTATGATGATGCGTACGAGACTGCCAACAGCATGCTAGCACGCAGTCCCCATCTGATTCCGGCGCTCTGGGCGAAGGGGATCGCGGCCTTGTCCTCCGGCAGGATAGAAGAGGGGGAAGGCACATTCAGGGAACTCGCCGAGAAGTTTCCGTTCCTGCCGTATAATGAGAAGTACCGCCGGCTGGGGCGTTTGCCGCCTGAAGATAAGGACGCAAAGTAAAACATTTCACCCAAAGGCATTTTGACAGGGATGAAGGGGATGGATGGGATAGGGAAGAATCAATAAGTAGAACGCAGATGAATGCAGATAGAATACACATAAAAGGGCAAGTCCAATGGCTTCTGGTTTTGGGTTAACCCAAAGCAAAGGGTCTCCTGAATATGCAGGTTTTATCAATGTCCATCTTTTGTTCTGGGGGGAAACCCAGTGCAGTTTTTCTCTATGCGCCTTTGCGGCTTGAGAGAGCGTAGCGAACGAGCGTGAGAATAGTTTATTGGTCTTGCCCGATTTCATCCGCTCTTCTCTCTGTTCATCCCTGACAAAACGACTTTAAGGTTTTATCTGCTAACCCAGATCATACATATTCTTAACAGGGATGAAGGGGGTGGCTGGGACAGGTGAAAATCAATATGTGGAACGCAGATGAACACCGATTTACGCAGATATGGTGTTTGAATGAAGAGCTAAGGGAAAGGCTTTAGTTCCGGGGGAAACCCAGGGCAGTGTTTCGCTTTGCGTCTTTGCGGCTTGAGTGAACGAAGAGAACGGGCGTGAGAATGGTTTGTGCTTTGGCTTTAACCGTGTTTATCCGCCCTTATCTGTGTTCAAATTAAGTTTTTTGTGTTCAGCGCTGCATATCATCCTGTTCATCTCCGTTCATCCCTGTTAAAACAGGTTTCAGGGTTTCCTCTCGGTCAATAAAGGATAAATCATGATAAGAAGCATGACCGGCTACGGCCGGGGTCGGGCGCAGGTGGGCGAGATCGCATTTTCCGTCGAGATCAAGACGGTCAACCACCGCTACGGCGACATCAACATCAAGGCGCCGCGGCTGCTGATGGCCTACGAGGCGGAGATCAAGAAGCAGGTCGGTGCGGTCCTCAAGCGCGGCAAGATCGACGTCTTCGTCAACCAGGAGCCGACCGGGGCGGCGGTGACCGTGCCGGTGCTCAACCGGCCGGTGGCGCAGGCCTACCTGGATGCGTTCAAGCAGATCCAGAACGAATACAACCTGAGCAACGGCGCCTCGCTGGAGCTGCTGGTGGCGCAGAAGGATGTGCTGGTGCTGCAGGAGACGGTTCTCGATGAGAACCAGCTGCGGCAGTGCCTGCTGCAGGCGCTGCAGGGTGCCCTCGAGACCCTGGTGCGGATGCGCGAGCGGGAAGGGGAGTCGACCCGGCTCGATATCTCCGAGCGGCTCGGGATGATGGCCCAGCTGCTCGAGCAGGTCGAGGAGCGTGCGCCGCAGGTGCCGCTGGAGTGGCAGCAGAAGCTGCAGGAGCGGCTGGCCCGCTATTGCGATGAAAACGCCGATCCCCAGCGGGTTGCCCAGGAGATCGCCCTGTTCGCCGACCGCTGCGATATCAGCGAGGAACTGGTCCGCTTCAGGAGTCACCTGGAACAGTTTGCCGATCTGCTCAACGCCGCAGAACCGGTGGGCCGGCAGATGGACTTCCTGATTCAGGAGCTGAACCGCGAAACCAACACGATGGGCTCGAAGTCGAACGACGCCGACCTGACCCGCCAGGTGGTGGCGATCAAGGCGGAGCTGGAGAAGGTGCGCGAGCAGGTGCAGAATATCGAATAGAAGAACGCTCTGGAACGCAGATGGACACGGATGAGCGCAGAGAGCGGGCGTGAGAAGAGTTTTTTATCAGGAAAGCGAGCTATATTTTGCAGGAACAGTCCCGGGAGCTTCTCGAAAATAAATTGGTTGAGACCCTCCGCATCAAGGTCAAGGACTGCCTGGCTGTTTATTGCTTCGGTTCGTGGGGGACTGGCAGCCAGAGGGCTGACAGTGATATTGACCTTGCCATCCTCGCATCATCTCCGCTTGATTCTGTTGAGCGGTGGGATTTGGCTCAGCAACTGGCCTCTCTGGCAGGCCGTGATGTCGATCTGGTCGATCTGCTTAAGGCCTCAACGGTCATGCGTCTGCAGGTTGTTGCAAACGGTGAACGACTTTACTGCGGGAATGCGGAAGAGGTGGAGCGTTTCGAGAATTATGTTTTTTCCAGTTATGCCCGCTTTAATGAAGAACGCCGGAATATCATTGAGGATATCAGGAAAAGAGGAAGTGTTTATGGCAAGTGATGTGGTGTTGAACAAGGTCGCTATCATCGAACGTTGCCTCTCGCGAATAGAGGAGGAGTATCAGGGGCATCAGGATGAGCTGGAAACTAATTTCACCCGCCAGGATTCTATTGTTCTCAATCTGCAGCGCACGTGCGAAGCTTCTATCGACGTGGCCATGCATCTTGTCCGGATCCGCAAACTTGGAATTCCTCAGGAGTCGCGCGAAGCCTTCGATATGCTTTGTGACGCAGATATCATAAATCCAGAATTACGTGACCGCCTCAAAGCGATGGTCGGTTTTCGCAATATTGCTGTTCATGATTACCGGAAGCTTAATCTCGATGTTGTGCGCACCATCATTGCAGAACGCCTTGGGGACTTCCGCACCTTTTCATCTGTCGTCTTACGCGCTGAAGGGTAGAATTCTATACCGGAGGAGGCAGGATTTTGACAGTACTGGAGTGAACTGACGGAATACGTCGAATCAGGAAAAAAGACACCGGCTCACACAGGACCGCCTTGCGGACCGGATTTCAACCAGCCGGGGGGAATCTCCCCGGCTGGTTTTTTTGGTGAATGGCCACCGGTATTTTATCGGTTATTCAGCGATCAATCATGTGAGTTCCTGACTTTTTATCAGAGATCGTCATTTCGATTCCGGATGGCCGCTATTTAATTTGACTCTGTTCACAATGTTTAAATCTGCAATTCTTGATATCAACCCAGAACAAACCAGCTTTATTAATAGATAAACGAACATAGCTGTTTGAGGTTGCATGTTGGCAGTGTCCTATTGCAATATTCCCCCTGTTTGCCTATGGTGAGACGGCATTTAGCTCATGTCGTTCAGGTCAGTGAATATGTCACAAATAGACGAAAAATTTATGTCGCTCGCGCTGGAACTGGCACAGCGGGGTGCGGGGCGCACGGCGCCGAACCCGCCGGTCGGAGCGGTCGTTGTCAGGGATGGGGCGATTATCGGTGAAGGGTTCCACCCCATGGCCGGCGAACCCCACGCGGAGATCTTTGCCCTGCGTCAGGCGGGTGATCTGGCCTCCGGAAGTGACCTCTATGTGACGCTTGAGCCCTGCTCGCATCATGGCAGGACCGGCCCCTGCGCCGATGCGGTGATTGAAGCGGGGATCAGACGGGTATTTGTCGGCGTGCAGGATCCGAACCCGCAGGTGGCGGGGCGGGGGATCGAGCGTCTTCGCACTGCGGGGATCGAGGTCGTCTGCGGGGTGCTGGAGAGGGACTGCCGCCGCCTGATCGCACCATTTGCCCGGCATGTTCTCAGCGGCATGCCCTATACCATCTATAAAACAGCGATGACGCTGGACGGCAAGACGGCGACCGCCAAGGGGGATTCAAGGTGGATCTCCGGTGAGCGCAGCCGTGCGGAGGTTCACCGGCTGCGCGACCGGGTCGAGGCGATCATGGTCGGCGTCGGGACCGTTCTGCACGACGACCCTCTGCTGAACACGCGCCTGCCGGGTGGCGGCCGTGATCCGCTCCGGGTGGTGGTCGACAGCCATCTGCGCATGCCTGCAGACGCAGCGATGCTGCGCCAGGCGTCGGCTGCCGGGACACTGATTGCAACCACTGAGGCCGCCGGGGCTGATGCGCGCAATGCGCTTGAGCTGGCCGGGGCGGAAATTCTCGTTCTGCCGCAGGAGCAGGGTCATGTGTCCCTGCCCGACCTCTGGCGGGAACTCGGCCGGCGCAATGTGCAGACCCTGCTCCTCGAAGGGGGGGCGACCCTGGCTGGAGCAGCCCTGCGCAGTGGGCTGATCGATCGGGTGATGGTTTTTGTCGCGCCGAAGCTGATCGGCGGTGACAGTGGCTATGGAATCTTCGCAGGGGCAGGTTGCTCTTTGCTGGGTGATGCTGTCAAACTGGAGGATGTCCATACGGAACGATTCGATATGGATGTGCTGATAAGCGGGGAGGTGGTCAAATGTTCACCGGGTTGATTCAGGATGTAGGGTCTGTGCGGAAGGTCGAGCGACGTGGCAGCTCGGCGGTGGTGAGTATCGCCAGCAGGTTGGTCGGCGACGACCTCCAGCTGGGTGAGAGCATCGCCGTCAACGGGGCCTGCCTGACGGTCACCGGCTGGCAGCAGGACTGTTTCACCGCCGATGTCTCCCCGGAATCACTGTCCTGTACGACACTGGGAAACCTGCAGCCGGGTGCTCAGGTCAACCTGGAGCGCGCTCTGCGGCTCTGCGACCGGCTGGGCGGCCACATGGTCAGCGGCCATGTCGACTGCATCGCCACAATCAGCAGGCGCTACCAGGACAACAACGCGGTCCGCTTCGAGTTCACGCTGCCCCCCTCTTCTCTGCGCTACCTGGTGGAGAAGGGCTCGGTCGCCATCGACGGGATCAGCCTGACGGTCAACGAGGTCAGCGCCGCCGGATTCGGCGTGGCGATCATCCCCCATTCGCTGGAAACCACCACCCTCAAAGACAGGAAAGTCGGCGACCGGGTCAACATTGAAACCGACATTCTGGGACGTTACGTTGAGCGGTTGCTGCAGGGGGGGAGTGCCGGTCCTGCCGGGGGCGGAATGACTCTTGAGTTCCTTGCCAAAAACGGCTTTATGTGAGATAGTTTCCGGCTACGATAATTCGCCCTCGGAATGGGCCAGGAAAAGGACAAGTAATGCCGATAGCAAAGATAGAAGCAGCACTCGAGGATATCCGCGCCGGGAAAATGGTCATTCTCTGCGATGACGAGGATCGGGAGAATGAAGGCGACCTGGTCATGGCCGCGGAACTGGTGACTGCCGAGGCGATCAATTTCATGGCCAAGGAGGGGCGCGGACTGATCTGTCTTACCCTCACCGAAGAGCGCGCTGATCACCTCAACCTGCCGCTGATGGTCAGTGACAACAGCTCCTCCTTCGGGACCGCCTTCACGATTTCGATCGAGGCGCGCACCGGAGTCAGTACAGGTATTTCCGCGGCGGATCGCGCCCGGACCATTCAGGTCGCTGTCGCGGACGAGAGCACGGCGCGCGACCTGTCCCGACCGGGGCACATCTTCCCCTTGCGGGCCAAAAAGGGTGGCGTCATGGTCAGGACCGGCCAGACCGAGGGTTCCGTTGACCTGGCACGGCTGGCTGGCCTGAAACCCTCCGGGGTGATCTGCGAGATCATGAACGAGGACGGGACCATGGCGCGGATGCCTGAACTGAAGAAGTTCGCCAAGAAGCATGACCTGAAGATCGTCACGATTGAAGACCTGGTGGCCTACAGGATGCGCAAGGAGCTGCTGGTCCACCGCGCTGCCGAGACGGTGCTGCCGACCCCCTTCGGTGGCGAGTTTACCGCCCTGGTTTATGAAAATGACGTGGATGACGCCAATCACCTGGCCCTGGTCAAGGGGAAGCTGGATCCGAATCAGCCGACCCTGGTGCGGGTCCACTCCGAGTGTCTGACCGGTGATGTGTTCGGTTCGATGCGCTGCGACTGCGGAGATCAACTGCATGCCTCGATGAAGCGGATCGAGGATGAAGGGCGCGGCGTGATCCTTTACATGCGCCAGGAAGGACGCGGCATCGGCCTGGTCAACAAGCTCAGGGCGTACGCTCTGCAGGACGAAGGGCACGATACGGTAGAAGCCAATGAAGCGCTGGGGTTCAGCGCCGACCTGCGCGATTACGGGATCGGGGCCCAGATGCTGGCCGACCTGGGCATCCGCAAAATCCGTCTGATGACCAACAACCCGAAGAAGATCGTCGGGCTGGAGGGTTATGGTCTGGAAATCGTTGAGCGGGTTCCGATCATGGTGGAGGCTCATCGCAGTAATATCAAGTATTTAACGACAAAGCGCGAGAAGCTGGGTCACATGCTGGATAATCTTTGACCGGCTTGTTAAGTCTGTCCCGACCGGAGGAGAATATGCCTGAAATTATTGAAGGACGTCTTGATGCAAAAGGGTTTGCCTTTGGCATTATCGTCAGCCGTTTTAACAGCTTTATCTGCGAACGACTGCTTGAGGGTGCGGTCGATACGCTGACCCGCCATGGTGCTGAAGATTCCCGGATAACCGTGGTCCGCGTGCCCGGAGCCTTCGAGATCCCCCTGGTGGCCAAAAAAATGGCCGGCAGCGGTAAATACGATGCGGTGATCTGTCTCGGTGCCGTGATTCGGGGCGGAACCCCGCATTTCGAATATGTCAGTTCCGAGGTGACCAAAGGCATCGCGGCGGTCTCCCTCGACTCCAATGTGCCGGTTTCCTTCGGGGTTCTGACCACCGATACGGTGGAACAGGCGATTGAGCGGGCAGGGACCAAGGCCGGCAACAAGGGGTCCGAGGCGACCATGAGCGCAATTGAGATGGTCAACCTGCTGGGAGCGCTCTAGGCTGATGAGTCAGAATAACCGCCGTGTCGGGCGCGAGTGCGCCCTCAAGGTTCTGTTTGCGACCAAGCTGGTCGAAGGGAGCGACGCCGCCCGGCTGCTGGGTGAATTCTGGGCCGGTTTCCGGTTTTCCGACGATGTCCTCGGCGAACCGCTGGAAAACCTTGACAAGCCTGTCCCGGCTGCGGCCCGCGCGTTTGCCGAGATGCTGGTTGCCGGGGTCGTGGAATTCAGGCCGGTGCTTGACCGGACCATTCGCGAGGTCGCCAAGAACTGGTCGCTGGAACGGATGGCCCCTGTGGACCTGACGATTCTGCGGATCGGCACCTATGAACTGCTTTATCAGCCGGATATCCCGGCGCGGGTGACGCTCAACGAGGCAATCGAGATCGCCAAGCGCTATGGGACTAAAGAATCACCGTCGTTTGTCAACGGCCTGCTGGACAAAATCGCCAAGAACTGCAACAAAGCGGACGCCGCTTCCTGAGTTGATGGCAGTCGAAGAGAACAAGAGGGAACAGAATGGACAAGATTAAAGTCGGCCTGCTCGGCTTCGGGACGATCGGTACCGGTGTCGTGCGGGTTTTTCAAAAAAATGCCCAATTGATGCAACAAAGAATAGGCTGTTCGCTGGAATTGGCGAAAATTGCCGATCTGGATATTATCAGTGATCGTGGCGTCGAGGTCGATGACGATCTGCTGACAACCAATGTTGACGAGGTGATTTCCAATCCCGAGATCGATGTTGTTATTGAACTGATCGGTGGCTATGAGCCGGCCAGAACCTTCATCCTGAAGGCTGTCGAGGCCGGGAAGCATATTGTCACCGCGAACAAGGCGTTGATGGCGGTGCATGGCCAGGAGATTCTGGCCGCTGCCGACGAGAAGGGTGTGCAGGTTCTGTTTGAAGCGGCGGTCGGAGGGGGCATTCCGGTCATCTCGGCGATCAAGGAGAACCTCTGCGCCAATCGTTTCAGCACCGTCCTCGGGATTCTCAACGGAACCTGTAACTATATCCTTACCGAGATGACGGAGAACGGCAGCGACTTTGCGCCGGTTCTCAAGGACGCCCAGGCCCTCGGTTACGCTGAATCCGATCCGACTTTCGACATCGAGGGGGTGGATACCGCACATAAAATTGCCCTGCTTTCGGCGCTCTGTTTTGGCACCAGGGTTGATTTCGACCAGGTTTATACCGAGGGAATCACCAATGTCGCTGCCATCGATATTCAGTTCGCTTCGCAGATGGGATACAAGATCAAGCTGCTGGCGATCGGCAAGAATCATGGCGACAGGATTGAGGTCCGGGTGCATCCGACCATGATCCCCAAGAGCTATCAACTTGCCGAGGTCGATGGAGTGTTCAATGCCGTTCGCCTGTCCGGCGATTTTCTCGGCCCGGCAATGCTGTACGGCAGTGGTGCAGGGATGGACGCAACGGCCAGCGCCGTCATGGGTGATGTCATGGCGATTGCTCGCGACAAGATCTCCGGCGCCCGGATGCGAACTCCGATCATGGGCTACTGTGCGGATCAGATTGACAACTTGCCGATTCAGGACATGAGCGATATCGTCAGCCACTATTATCTGCGCGTTACGACTGTTGATCAGCCTGGTGTGCTTGCCCGGATTTCCACGATTCTCGGCAATAACGATATCAGTATTCAGTCGATGATCCAGCCGGAGCGGCATGAGGCTGATGGCGTGCCGATCGTCCTGATGACTCATGAAGCCAGAGAGTGGAATGTGATTCAGGCGTTGAGCGAAATCGATCAGCTCGATATCATCCAGCAGCCGACCCGGCTGATCCGGGTCGAGAACGAGCTGGATTGATTGAGCTTGAGTCGCAACAAAAAAAGGGACCGTCGCACGGTCCCTTTTTTTGTGTCCGGAAGACAGGAGAAGCGGGCCGGGGTGACGGCTCAGTCTGTGGCGGTTGAGATCTGCGGTTCGACGATATAGCGCTTGATTTTGCGGGTCGTTGTCTTGGGGAACTCATCTTCCCTGATGGTGAATTTCCTGATCCTTTTGTAGTCTGCGAGCTCGCGCCCCACGGCGAGAACCTCCCTGCGGATAACCTCTTCGACGTCGCCCGGGGTCAGAGGGCCCTTGTTCCGTTCCTGTTCATATTCGAACATTTTTTCTTCATTCGGATAGATGGCGGCATAGACCTCCTCGGCTGTCGCACTGATTTTATGCCCGTAAATCATGACCTCGGCGATATAGGGACTGCGGAGCAGGGCATTTTCAACCTCCTCTGGATAAACGTTCTTGCCGTTCGGGGTGACGATCAGGTTTTTGACCCGTCCGCAGATGGAGAGCATGCCCTCCTCGTCGAGGCGGCCAAGGTCGCCGGTGTGATACCACCCGTCGACCAGGACATCCTCGGTCGCCTGCTTGTTGTTGTAATAGCCGAGCATGATGTTCGGGCCTTTGGCGAGAATTTCACCGACTCCTTCGCTGTTGGGTTGGTCGATTCTGATCTGCACCTCGTCGAGAGGCAGACCGACGGTCCCCGGTTTCTGTTTGAAAGGGCTTTCCGCGGAAAGGACCGGGGATGTTTCGGTGATGCCGTAACCCTGATAGAGGGTCAGCCCGAGGTTTTTGAAGCCTTCGGCTACGGCCGGGTCGAGCGCTGCGCCACCGCTGACGAAAATCGTATCCTTGCCAAGTGTCTGCTGGACCTTTGAGGTGACCAGCCTGCGCCCTACCGGCAATTTGAAAAGCACCCGGGAGAGGGGTTTTGATTCGATATTCTTGATGATCCGGTCGTAGAGCAGCCGGAAGACTGCCGGAACTCCGAGCATGAAGCTCGGTTTGACCTCGTTCAGGTTGTCTCCCAGTTTCTTGATCGATTCGGCAAAGGAGACCCGCCCGCCGAGCGAGAGCGGCAGCAGGATGCCGCAGACCTGTTCAAAGACATGATTGATCGGCAGGAAGGAAAGGGTGCTCATCGATTCATCGAGGTTGAAATGACGGCAGGCCCCGAGAATATTGCTGACGATATTATGGTGACTGAGCATTGCCCCCTTCGAGCGGCCCGTGGTGCCGGACGTATAGAGGATGACCGCGCAGTCTGTCGGTTTGTGGGTCGCGGGCGGCAGGTGCTCATCGGCACGCAGCTGTTCGAGGGTCAGGAGCTTTTTGGAGCGCACCAGCTGCTTCCGCAGGGCTTCTTCCGGTGCCAGGAAGTGGGTTTTCCGCTTCTTTTTTTCTGCCGGTCCTTGCTCCCCCGGTTGTTTAGACAGCAGTTTTTGCGCCTCGATGGCAAGAGCTTCTATCCGTAACTTCTGTTCCTCGGGGATGTCCACCGCAGCACTCAGCGCCCTCCACGCATCAGCGAGTTTGTCGAGAACTTCGGCCGCCTGACCCTCTTCCTCTGCTTTCTGTGGATCGGCATCGAGCAGGATCACTTTTTTCAGCCTGGGCAGATCGCCCAGGATCTCCAGGAGGGTATCGAACTGGTCCTGGCTGACAAGGATGTGGGTCGTGTCCGAATCGGTGAGGACGTGTTTCAGTTCGGCGGACTTCAATTCCTTGTCGATCGGAACAACGACACCCCCGGCGCGGAGCACGCCGAGGTAGGCCATCACCCACTGGGGTGAAGAGGGTCCGAGCAGGGCGGCGTGGTCGCCGGTCTTCAGCTCCTGGGAGCGCAGTCCGGCCGCGATCCTTTCAACCTGTGCCCAGAGATCTTTGTAGGAAAGGTCCTGCCAGCGCCCATGTTTTTTGTGCTGTAAAGCTATACGGCCACTGTGGCGCTGGCAGCTGCTGGCGATGAATTGGTTGATCGTTTGCACGCGGTCCTCGTGTCTCGAATGTGGGGTATCAGATGAAGTCTCTTCCGCTGTTGATTTTGTAAATTTAGCATGAGCAGCCATCGTGGCAAGAAAAATAAGTCATCTCAAGTCGCTTAGGCGGAACGGGAGAATTGATAAAATCGCAGGAGACGTATTAATTGCTTGACAGTGACAAAGCCGGTTTGATAAAAGTGTCCCCCGGTTGGTTGCAGGCACGTAGCTCAGTGGGAGAGCACTACCTTGACACGGTAGGGGTCGGCGGTTCAATCCCGCCCGTGCCTACCATCCGCGCTTAACCGAAAGACTGGTCCCCTGTCGAGGCATCTTACGATGCCTTTTTTTGTTTCGGGAGAGATTTGATGAGTACGCTTCAGATCGAGTTGCCAGATGGTTCGATGAAAGCTGTTGATGAAGGCGCGACTGCGTTTGATGTCGCCCTCTCCATCGGCGAGGGACTGGCCCGTCAATCGATTGCGGCCCGATTCGAGGGGCGGCTGGTTGACATCAATGCCACGCTGGGAGGGTCAGGCAAGCTGGAACTGATTACCCAGAATTCTCCCGAGGCGCTGGAGATTATTCGTCACTCCTGTGCCCACCTGATGGCCCAGGCGGTCAAGGAGATCTATGGTGACGAAGTGCAGGTGACGATCGGACCTGCAATTGAAAACGGCTTCTATTACGATTTCTATAGCGACAGCAAGAAGTTCTCACCCGACGATTTTGACGCGATCGAGAAGAAGATGACAGAGCTGGCCAAGGCCGACCTGCCGATCGTGCGCGGCGAGATGAGCCGGGGGGAGGCGATCGAGCTGTTCAGGGGGATGGGCGAGGCGTACAAGGTCGAGCTGATCGAAGATCTTGGCGAAGAGACCGTTTCGGTCTACCGCCAGGGCGACTTTGTCGATCTCTGTCGCGGGCCGCACCTGCCGCGGACCGGGCTGCTCAAGTCCTTCAAGTTGACCAGCGTTGCCGGCGCGTACTGGCGCGGCGATGAAAAGAACGCCATGCTGCAGCGGTTGTATGCGACGGCGTTCCTGAATAACAAAGACCTGAAAAGCTATCTGCATAAACTCGAAGAAGCACGCAAGCGGGACCATCGCAAGCTCGGGCGTGAACTCGATCTCTTTTCGTTCAGTGAAGAGGCCGGGGCGGGCCTGGTCATCTGGCACCCCAAGGGCGCTCTGCTGAGGACCCTGATTGAGGACTTCGAGCGGAAAGAGCACCTGCGTCGAGGCTACGATATCGTCATGGGTCCGCAGATCCTCAAGACCGAACTCTGGAAGACCTCGGGCCATTACGATAACTATCGTGAAAACATGTATTTTACCGAGGTCGATGAGCAGGGCTACGGGATCAAGCCGATGAACTGTCTGGCCCATATGCTGATCTATAAGTCGAAGATCCGCTCTTACCGGGACCTGCCGCAGCGTTACTTCGAGCTCGGGACGGTACACCGGCATGAAAAATCAGGCGTCCTCCACGGGTTGCTGCGGGTGCGCGGCTTTACCCAGGATGATGCGCACATTCTCTGCCGGCCCGACCAGATCGATGCCGAGGTCAAGGGAGTCATGGAATTCGTGCAGGACGTCGCCGGAATTTTCGGTTTCGAGTACTGCATGGAACTCTCCACCCGGCCGGAAAAGTCGATCGGCAGCGATGCGGATTGGGAGCAGGCGACCAACGCTCTGCACAGCGCGTTGACAGACAGCGGGCATGCTTTTGAGATCAACGAGGGGGACGGCGCTTTCTACGGTCCGAAGATCGATGTGAAGCTCAAGGACGCGCTTGACAGGGAATGGCAGTGTGCTACAATCCAGTGCGATTTTACCCTGCCTGAACGTTTTGATCTCACATACGTAGGTGCAGATGGTGAAAAGCATCGTCCGGTCATGCTGCATCGGGTCATCCTCGGTTCGATTGAGCGGTTTGTCGGCGTGTTGATTGAACATTATGCCGGTAGCTTCCCCCTCTGGATCTCGCCGGTCCAGGTGAAGGTCCTGAATGTCACGGACAATCAGGCCGGGTATGCGCAGGAAGTCTACCGTCAGCTTCGTGCGGCCGGAATTCGTAGCGAGATCGATCTGCGCAACGAAAAGCTCGGCTACAAGATCCGTGAAGCCCAGGTCGGGAAGATCCCCTACATGCTGGTGATCGGCGACCGGGAGATGGAGGAGGCGAAGGTGACCCCGCGCTTCCGGGATGGCAGGAATCTCGATGCGATGACCGTCGAACAGTTCATCGCTTTTATCGATGAAGAAGTAAAACTTCATCACTAGATTTTTTCAGGATCAGGGCCTGGGGCTCTTTTCCTGACTTGTTTGTTGGCCGGGCTGCCTGGTAACTGGCGGCCATTGAAGATGTGACGTGAGGAGGCAGACCCATAGCTAAACAAGAGACAAACATCAACGAAGACATCCGGGCACGCGAAGTGCGGGTGATCGACGATGAGGGAGGCCAGCTCGGCGTGCTGAGCATCGCTGAAGCCCTTGCTTCAGCAGAGGAGAAAGGCCTGGACCTGGTGGAGGTTTCGCCGGGATCCGACCCTCCGGTCTGTCGGATCATGGACTATGGCAAATATAAGTATCAGCAGGCCAAAAGGGCCTCTGAGGCTAAGAAGAAGCAGGTCCGTGTCGAACTCAAGGAAGTCAAGATGCGGCCCAAGACTGATGAGCATGACTTTCAATTCAAGGTCAAGCATGCCCGTCGTTTCCTTGAAGAGGGGAACAAGGTCAAGCTGACCATCATGTTCCGTGGCCGTGAGAATGCCCATCCTGAGCGGGGGATGCTGCAACTGGAAAAAGCTGTTGAGGCCCTGAAGGATGTGGGCCAGGTTGAAGCCAGGCCGAATAAGATGGGACGTTTTATGTCCATGGTGCTTGGACCGATCAAAAAATAATGCCGGCTGAGGCCGGTAGTCATAATCAGTAAGTGACAGGAGAAGACAATGCCCAAGATTAAAACAAACCGCGGTGCGGCCAAGCGTTTTCGCAAGACCGGTACCGGCAAGATCCGTCGGAACAAGGCTTTTACCAGCCATATTCTGACCAAGAAGACCACCAAGTGTAAGCGGAATCTGCGCAAAGCCTCTTGTATTCACAAGTCGGACGAGCGCAATGTTGCCCAGCTGATTCCGTATCTGTAAACGGTTCCTGACCGTCAGGAACGTCGAGAACTGTGGGGACGATCTCCCCCTGCAGATCCGGCTGCGGCTGTTGCCGTAACAAAACCATGAAGGAGAAGCGAGATGCCAAGAGCAAAAAGAGGTTTCAAAGCAAGACGTCGTCGTAACAAGGTACTCAAGCTGGCGAAAGGGTACCGGGGTGCACGCAGCAAGCTGTTCCGCTCAGCGACGGAAGCTGTCGATCGTGCATTGAACTATGCCTATCGTGACCGTCGTGTCCGCAAGCGGGATTTCAGGGCTCTCTGGATTGCCCGGATCAATGCTGCTGCACGCGAAAATGGTATTTCCTACAGCCGTCTGATCCATGGCCTGAAAAAAGCCGAGGTCGCCCTGGACCGTAAGATCATGGCCGATCTTGCAGTGAATGATCCGGCCGGTTTCAGCGCAATCGCTGAAACCGCCAAGGGCCAGTTGCAGTAATTAACTTACTGTCATTTCAAGGAGATGGGGCCTTCCCCCATCTCCTTTTTTTGTTTTCCGGTCGACTTTCGGGACCGGTTCCCTGCGTCGGTTGTCAGCAGACCTGTCGCACCAGCCGTCTTTCGGCACGAATTATCTTTCCGTAACCCTGTCTGTGAAACGTACCCCCGAGTGGGGGATGCGCTTCCAGGATAGTCTGGATTTAGTCGATGAAGGAACGTTTGGAAAAGTTGCAGCAGGACGCTCTCGCCGCTTTGCGGGACGCTGCGGATGAAAAGGCGCTGCAGGACGCGAGGGTCCGTTTTCTTGGTAAAAAAGGTGAGTTGACCGAGGTGATGAAGGGGATGCGTGACCTTGCCCCGGAAGAACGGCCCGTCGTCGGTGGCCTGGTCAATGCCGTCAAGGAGCAGTTTGAATCCCTGTTTGCCGAGCGTCATGAGCTTCTCCACCAGCAGGCGATCAATCAGCGGCTCGCGCAGGAGCGGGTCGATGTGACCCTCCCCGGGCGCAAGGGTTTTGCCGGGCACAAGCACCCGGTCACCCTGGTGACCGAAGAGATCGTCGCGTTGTTCTCCAGGCTCGGCTTTGTGGTCGAGGAAGGTCCGGAAATCGAACAGGACTTTTACAATTTCGAGGCGCTGAATATTCCCAAGGACCATCCGGCCAGGGATATGCAGGATACGTTCTATATCAGCGACGACCTTGTGCTGCGAACGCACACCTCGCCGGTTCAGATCCGCACCATGCTGCGTCATCAGCCGCCGGTCAGGGTCATCGCTCCCGGCACCGTTTATCGGCGGGATTCAGACCTGACCCACAGCCCGATGTTTCACCAGATTGAGGGCTTCCTGGTCGATAGAAACATTACCTTCGGCGACCTCAAAGGGATTCTGACCCATTTCCTCAAGGAGTTCTTCGGTGAGAATCTCGGCGTTCGCTTCAGGCCCTCCTTCTTTCCTTTCACCGAGCCGAGCGCGGAGGTTGATATCGCCTGCGTGATCTGCAGCGGCAAGGGCTGCCGCGTTTGCAAGGGAACCGGGTGGCTGGAAATTCTCGGCAGCGGGATGATTGATCCCGAAGTTTTCAGGTCGGTTGATTACGATAGCACCGCTTACAGCGGATTTGCTTTCGGTATGGGACTGGAACGGATTGCCATGCTGAAATACGGTGTCAATGACCTGCGACTCTTCTTTGAGAACGACCTGCGCTTTTTGCGGCAGTTCTGAACCCTTTCTGGATTAAGGTTCACGTAGCATGATAGTGACATATAACTGGCTTAAGGAATTTGTCGATTTCGATATGGATCCGCAGCAGCTTGCCGACCGTCTGACCATGGCGGGGCTGGAAGTTGATGGGATGGTGGAGATCGGCGCAGGGCTCGACAGCGTTATCGTCGCCCGGCTGAACAGTGTCGAACCCCATCCCGACGCTGACCGATTGACCGTCTGTCAGGTCGATAATGGAAGCGAAGTCGTTCAGGTTGTCTGTGGGGCCACCAATCACAAAACCGGTGACCTGATCGCCCTCGCTCAACCGGGAACTGTCCTGCCCGGTGATTTCAAGATCAAGAAATCAAAGATCCGCGGGCAGGTCTCGATGGGCATGCTCTGCTCGGAGAAGGAGCTGGGTTTCTCCGAGGAGTCGGCCGGGATCATGATTCTGCCGCCGGAACTGGAGCCCGGGGTACCGTTGTTCGATGCGCTGAAATTGAAAGATGTGCAGATCGAAATCGGTCTGACCCCGAACCGGCCGGATTGCCTGAGCGTCGTCGGTGTTGCGCGGGAGGTTGCGGCGATGTGCGGCAAGCCTCTGCAGCTTCCCGAGGCCACCGTCATTGAAGGCGGCCGCCCCGTCGAAGACCAGGCCAGTGTGACCATCAGGGACGATGAGCTCTGCCCGCGCTATGCAGCACGAGTGATTCGGGATGTCAAGATCGGCCCTTCTCCTTCCTGGATGGTGAGTCGTCTCGAATCGGTCGGCATGCGTTCGATCAACAACGTGGTCGATGTCACCAACTACGTCATGATGGAACTGGGACATCCCCTGCACGCGTTTGATTACCGGCTGCTGGAGAATGGCGAAATCATCGTCAAGCGTGCCTCTGCTGGAGATCGGTTTGTCACTCTGGACGGCCAGGAACATGAGCTTGATGACGCTGACCTGATGATCTGTGACGGCAACCGGCCGGTGGCGATGGCCGGGGTTATGGGGGGGCAGAACTCCGAGGTTCAGGATGACACCTCAACGATCCTGCTCGAGTCCGCATATTTCAAGCCGACCTCGATCCGTCGGACCAGCAAGCGACACGGTCTGCACACCGAGTCTTCCCATCGCTTTGAGCGGGGCGCCGATATCGACATGGTGCCGGTGGCCCTGAACAGGGCAGCGGCCCTGATTGCCGAACTGTCCGGTGGCCAGGTGGCGGCCGGTGTCATCGACAACTATCCCCGGACCCTGGTTCCGCGGATCGTCGAACTGAGGACCGAACGGATCGGACAGATCCTCGGCCTGGAACTGGAGCAGCAGCAGGTGGTGGCGCTGCTCGAATCGATCGCACTCGGTGTTGAGGTGCAGGGGAATGGCCTGTTGCACGTTGAGGTGCCGAGTTTCCGTCCCGACCTTGAGCGGGATGTTGATCTGATAGAGGAAGTTGCACGCCTCTACGGTTATGACAACGTTCCCGTGACCTTGCCGCAAGGGGCGATGGATGCGGAAAAATTGCCTCTCAAGCAGCAGATTGAAACCCTGACGCGGGATGAACTTGTCGCTGCGGGGTTCGCCGAGGTCATCAATTACTCGTTCGTTGCTCCCCAGTCCTGCAGGCACCTGAACCTGCCTGAGGGGGATCCGCGACTGCAGCAGGTGCGGATATTGAACCCCCTCAACGAAGAGCAGTCGGTCATGCGAACCAGCCTGGTGCCGAGCCTGCTGGAGACGGTCTCGCGCAACCTCGCGTATCGGAGCCATGACCTGCGCCTCTTCGAACTGCGGCCGGTCTTTTTCCCGGTGGCCGGAGAAACGGGTGGACGTCAGGAATTGCGCCTTGCCGCTGTCCTGTGCGGCCGGCAACAACCCGAGGGTTGGGCTCAGTCCTCTGCTGATGTGGACTTTTTCGATCTCAAGGGGGTTGCGGAAAGACTCCTTGAGGCGCTCAAGGTCGGCCAGGTCGATTTCAACGCGGAAATGAGCGAACCTTATCTGCATCCGGGCAAGTCCTGTGCCGTGATGAAGGATGGCGTCCTGCTTGGCACAATCGGTGAGATCCATCCGCAGGTGCTGGCGACCTTCGATATCGATGAACCGGTTTTCCTGCTTGATTTCTCATTGGCGGAGCTGGTTGGTGCCGCCGGGGGACATCCCGGGTTCCAGCCGCTGTCACGTTATCCGGACGTCAGTCGTGACAGCGCCCTGCTGATCGACGAGACCGTGCCCGCCAGTGCGGTGATGGAGATCGTTGCCAAAACCAGGGTTAAATACGTTGAGGATACCGTTCTCTTTGACATCTACCAGGGTGCTGGAATTCCCCCAGGGAAGAAGAGTCTGGCCATTCGGGTCCGCTACCGGTCAACGGAAAAGACACTCACCGAAGAGGAGGTAAGCAAGGCCCATGGCAAGTTGGTTATGGCGCTTTGTCAGCAGCTTGAAGCGGAAATTCGTTAATAGGTGTTGCGCACCTTTTATCAGTGTGATATAAAACCTGAAATATCAAGTAGATAGTTACCGTATTATGGATAACCTGCCTTTTTTGCAGGAGGGCGTATGACCAAGGCTGATTTGATTGAAAATGTTTATCTGACAACCGGATTTTCCAAGAAGGAATCTGCCGCAATCGTTGAGATGGTCTTTGACCTGATGAAGTCCACCCTGGAAGATGGTGAAAAGATTAAAATCGCCGGGTTCGGGAATTTCGTCGTCAAGGAAAAGGCGTCCCGGCGTGGACGCAATCCGCAGACCGGAAGTGAGATAGAGATTTCCGCGCGCAAAATACTGACCTTCAAGCCGAGCCAGGTGCTGAAGGCAGCTATCAACAACCAGACGGACTGAGAGATTGTCGGGGCTGTTGATGACAGCGCAGATTCCGGACAAACTCTATTTCAAAATTGGCGAAGTCGCTGCAATCGTTGACGTAAAAACGCATGTTCTGCGCTACTGGGAAACCGAATTCAACGCGTTCAAACCTGTCAAAAGCAGTGCCAATCAGCGCCTGTATCGTCGTAAAGATGTAGAAACAGCCCTGTTGATAAAAGATTTACTTTATCGGCAGGGTTTTACTATTTCAGGTGCGCGTAAGAAAATCCAAAAAGAGGGCCTGCAACGGGCTAAGCAAACGCAGTTGCTGCTGGATGACCGGGCCATGCTCCGACAGCTGCGAACAGATCTTTTGGAAATCAAGCAGAAGCTGAAAAAACATGAGTGAAGATGTTTGAGGTTGGTCAATGCTGATAATGTTGACCAATGATGATGGAGTGATGTCTCCGGGGTTGAGGGCTCTTATCGCTTCGTTCCAGGGCATGGGTCGCGTCGTTGTCGTTGCCCCGGACCGGAATCGGAGCGCGGTAGGTCACGCCCTGACCCTTGATGCACCGCTGCGTGCGGATGAGATCAAGCCTGATGTCTTTGCCGTCGACGGGACACCGACCGATTGCGTCAACCTGGGGGTCCACGGCCTGCTGCAGCAGATGCCCGACCTGGTTGTTTCAGGGATCAACCGTGGCTGTAATGTCGGCGATGACATCACCTATTCAGGGACGGTCTGTGCCGCCATGGAAGCGACCCTGATGGGGGTTCCAGCTTTCGCCATTTCTCTCGACAGCCTCCGGCCGGATGCGGAAAACCTCCTTCCGGCTGCCGACTTTGCCCGCATGTTGGCCGTTCAGATACTTCGCGAGGGGCTTCCCCCCGATACGTTTCTTAATGTCAACGTTCCGGATGGTGAAATACGTGGAGCGGTTCTGACCCGTCAGGGGAAGAGACGTTATGGCGACATCGTGACCCGGAATGAGGATCCGCGCGGCCGCAGTTATTACTGGATCGGCGGCGGCGACCTCGGCTTCGAGGACATTCCCGGGAGTGATTGTAACGCTCTGCAGGCTGGAAAAATCTCCATCACCCCGCTGCATACCAACATGACCAACAACGAATCTCTGGACCTGCTCGCCCACTGGGATATCGCCCCCCCCGCGCGGAGTTGACATGGATTACTCTATCTCCCGCCGGCGCATGGTCGAGCTGATCAAGTCGCGTGGAATCACCGACCAGCGAGTGCTCGACGCCATGCTTAACGTACCGAGGCATCTGTTTGTCGATGAGGCACTCCGCGGGCACGCCTATGCCGACGGATCTCTGCCGATCGGGGAAAAGCAGACGATCTCCCAGCCCTACATCGTAGCCGCGATGACCGCTGCTCTCGAACTCAAGGGGCATGAACGGGTTCTTGAGATCGGCGCCGGGTCCGGCTATCAGACGGCAATTCTGGCCCAGCTGGCGCGCCGCGTTTACAGTGTCGAACGGATCGCTGCGCTGGTGAGTCGGGCGCGCGAAATTCTGCAGCAGTGCCGTGTCTCCAATGTCAACCTGAAGCTGGGTGACGGAACCCTCGGCTGGCAGGAACAGGCGCCTTTTGATGGCATCCTGGTCGCCGCGGGGGGGCCGTCCGTTCCGCAGAACTATCTGCAGCAGCTGGAGCCGGGCGGGCGGCTGGTCATGCCGGTAGGGCACATGGACGCGCAGATATTGCTGCGGGTCACGCGACAGGAAGACGGCAGTTTCTTCGAAGAGCAGATGATGGGATGTCGTTTTGTCCCCCTGATCGGCGAGCAGGGCTGGCGTGACGGAGGGGAAAACTGATAATGCACTGTCTCCAGAAAAGAACAATTTTATGAAAGCGGTCAGAGTGCTTTATGACTGGGTTCTTTCCTGGGCGGAAACCCCATATGGTGTCCCGGCGCTGGTCATGCTGGCCTTTGCTGAAGCCTGCTTTTTCCCGATTCCTCCCGACGTCCTGCTGATCGCGCTCTGCCTCGCGCTGCCGAGCCGGGCTTTTCGCTATGCCTTGCTTGCCTGTGTCGGTTCGGTCGCCGGTGGAGTCGTCGGCTATCTGATAGGCCTGAGCATGTGGGGAAGTGTCGGCCCCTATTTTTTTCAGTATGTTCCCGGTTTCAGCCAGGCTCATTTCGCCTATGTCCAGGAGCTGTTTGTCCGCTACGATTTCTGGACAATTTTTGCCGCAGGATTTACTCCGATCCCCTACAAGGTCTTTACAATTGCCTCGGGTGTCTTCAAAATTGACTTTCCGGTATTTGTTGCGGCCTCGGTTGTCAGTCGGGGGCTGCGGTTCGTCCTGGTCGCGTGGCTGCTGCATCGCTATGGAGCCGTCGCAAAACAGTTTATCGACAAGTACTTCAACCTGCTGACGCTGATATTCCTGCTTCTTCTGGTTGGCGGATTTGTCCTGATCGAATATATTCTTTAGCTGGCAACTTACTCCTGTCGTGGGCCTATGACTTTGTTTCGAACATGGCGTCTTGTTCGCAAAAAACTCTGCTACGGTGCGCTGTTCGGCCTGATCCTGCTGACCGCCTGCAGTGCCGCAGGAGTCTACCATCGTGTTCAGGCGGGCCAGACCCTTTACCGGATCAGCAAGGCATACGGAATCGACGAAATTTATCTGGCCAGGGTCAATGGTATCGCTGATCCGACCCAGCTGCGGGTCGGTCAAAATCTCTACATCCCGGGTGCTGCCTCGGTTCGGTCGCTTGACGAGGCGCCTCCTCCCGCCCCGTCGCCCACTCCGGTCACTTCTCCTCCCGTCACGGTGACGGCGAAGCAACCGGAGCCTTCCAGAAGCCCGCCCCCGGTTCAGCAGCCGACGGTTGCGTCCGGCAAGGTCAAGCTGATCTGGCCGCTGCGCGGCGAAATCCTGCGAACCTTTGCCGAGGCGAAGAAAGGTGGTGCCAAGGGTCTTGAGATAGCCGCCAGTGAGAACAGTTCGGTAAAGGCCGCCGCCGCAGGGAAGGTGATCTACAGTGGCGATGGTGTCAAAGGGTATGGACACCTGATCATTCTTCAACACGAGAATGACCTCTATACGGTTTACGGTTTTAATAACCGGAACCTGGCCGGCCAGGGGAAATATGTCAGTCAGGGCGAGAAAATTGCCCTGTCCGGGGCCCCTCCCGGAGGCGGGGAACCAAGGTTGCATTTTGAGGTGCGACGCAAGAAGACCGCAGTGGACCCCATTTTGTTCTTGCCATAGCCCTTTAGCAGCCCTAGACTGCTAGAAAGATTACTGTATTATCATCCGGTTAGAAGGGAAGGAGTCATGGACGATCTGTTTTCCGACTTTGAAGAACGACGTCCCCAGGCTGGAGGGTTTGAGTCCGAGGATGACACCGATGGGCTCAATGAGCTTGAGCTGTCCACCGAAAAGACAGCTGCGTCTTCCCGGGCGAAGTCGAGGGCCCCGGTGGACGAGGAAGGACATTCTGCCGACGCCATCAAGCTTTACCTCAAGGAGATTCAGAAAAGCACCCTGCTGACTGCGGCCGAAGAGAGGGAACTGGCAGAGAAAATCGCCAGGGGAGATATGGCGGCCCGGGACCGGATGATCGAATCGAATCTGCGCCTGGTGGTGAAAATATCCAAAAGATATATGAACCGTGGTCTGCCCTTTCTCGACCTGATCGAAGAGGGTAATATGGGGCTGATCAAAGCGGTTGAACGGTTCAAGGTGAGCAAGGGGTGCCGGTTCTCCACCTATGCCACCTGGTGGGTCCGTCAGTCGATCGAGCGCGCGCTGGTGAATCAGAGCCGAACCATTCGCCTGCCGGTTCACGTTGCTGACGACATCAACAAGCTGGTCAAGATCAGCCGCGAACTCCTGCAGAAACTGAAGCGTGAGCCGACCACGGAGGAGATCGCCGAGGCGATGGGCGTCGAGCCTGCGTATGTCAGCAGAATGTCCGTGCTGCTGAAGAAAACCTATTCGATTGAACACCCGATGGGCGATAACAGTGACTACAGCCTGATCGATACGATCGAGGATAAGAATATCGCCGACCCCGAAACCCTGATCGAAGATCTTGACCGCTACGCGCATGTCGCTGAATGGCTGGACAGCCTTTCCGAGAATGAACGGGAAATTCTCGCCCTCCGTTTCGGCCTCGATGATCGTGAGCCGCAGACTCTCGACACAATCGGCCAGCAATTCGGGGTGACCCGCGAACGGATCAGGCAGATCGAGGCGAAAAGTCTGGAAAAATTACGCCGTATCCAGGAAGAAACCGTCGCCAGAGTGAAAAACGACAATAAAGAGTCGACTTGACAGGGAGTTGCGACATGGATGAACTGAAAGGAATCATCAGAGACATTCCGGATTTTCCCAAACAGGGAATCATCTTCAAGGATATCACCACGCTGCTGGCTGATGCCAAATCGTTTCACCGGATGATCGACCTGCTGGCCCATCGTTATGTCGGCGAGAAGATCGATCAGATTGTCGGCATTGAAGCGCGTGGTTTTATCCTCGGTTCCGCCCTGGCGTACAAGTTGGGGACGGGAATTACCCTGGTCCGGAAACCCGGGAAGCTGCCTTACCGTACCCGCAGCATCAGCTATGAACTGGAATACGGGACGGACACCCTGGAAATTCACGAAGATGCGTTCAAACCCGGCGACAAGGTCATTGTCGCCGATGATCTGCTCGCTACCGGTGGGACGATGGCCGCTGTTGTCGACCTGGTCGAACAGTTCGGGGCGGTAATCCACGAGTGTGCTTTCATGGCAGAACTGGAATTTCTCAAGGGGCGTGAAAAGCTTCCGGAAGGGAAGGTCTACAGCCTGCTGAAGTTCTAGAAAAGAACAGGCCTGGACAGGTTTTTATTTGAAAGTAACAGGTCTGTAGGGTATAAAGCCAAACCACGACCCCGTAGCTCAGCAGGATAGAGCAACTGCCTCCTAAGCAGTAGGTCGGGCGTTCGAATCGCCCCGGGGTCGCCATTTTGCCCACGTTCTTACGTGGGCATTCTGCTTTGCGCGGATCGGTTCCGGGCGGGGATGACGATGAAGAACGAAGGGTTGACCGGGGTTGAAGCCGACGGACACTGCTTTGTCTGCGGCCGATTGAATGAACGGGGCCTTCACGCGATTTTTGCAATCGACAGGGATCGGCGCCGGAGTTCCTGCCGGATTGCCCTGCCGGACGGCTTCCAGGGGTGGGCCGACGTGGTTCATGGCGGCATCCTCTCGACCCTGCTGGATGAAGCCTGCATCTATGCCTGTCGCTCTGTCGGCGACCAGTTTGTCACCGCAGAACTGACGGTGAAATTCAGAAAACCGGTGCTTCTCGGCGACGAGTTGGAGATTGCCGGAGAACTTCTCGAGCAGCGCAAGCGAATCTGCAATGCGAGAGCGCGGATCCTGGTTGACGGGGTGGTGCATGCAGAGGCGACTGCCAAGATCTTCGCCCTCGATGACAGGGGATAAATCCGATCATGTTGCTGAGCATCGATGAAGCGGCCCTCAGTTTTCTGCAGCAGGTCAAGGAGGCGATGGTCGCCTATTTCGGCCCGGACCGCCGGCGCATCGATCATGCCCTGCAGGTGACCGGGTACGCCCGTGAATTGCTCCGGTACATCGACGCGGACCCACTCTCCACCCTCAGCGCAGCCTATCTGCATGATATCGGGATCCCGGAGGCTGAACGAAAATATGGCCACGCCTCGGGGACGCAGCAGGAGATTGAGGGGCCACCCGTGGCCAGGGAGTTACTGCAGGCGCTTGGGGGCGAGTCAAGGCTGGTTGAACAGGTCTGCGAACTGATTGCCAATCATCATACTCCTGCCGGCATCGATTCCCCGGAATTCCGGATTCTCTGGGATGCCGATGCCCTGGTCAACCTTGCGGAGATCACCGCCGGTAAAACACGCGAGCAAATCGGACAGATTCTCGATCGCTGGATGGTCACCGAACCCGGCTATCGCAGGGCCTGTGAAATTTATCTTTGACAGCCTGAAGCGATGTTGTTATAAGGACGGTCCGGAGCCGTTCAGACCGATGTCTCGTCACGGCTGACGAGCAGCTGTTTTCGCAGGTATAGCTCAGCGGGAGAGCACTCGCCTCACACGCGAGTGGTCGCTGGTTCGATCCCAGCTACCTGCACCATATTAAAGGGTTCAAGTGTCTTGCACACTTGAACCCTTTTTGTCTGCGGCGAGACAGGTGTTGCGCTTTGCGAAAAATGTGTGAAGAATTAATGCGGGTATTCTCTTTAATTCTGACGCCAGGAAACCTCTATGCAGATTGACATCTTTACCACCGGCGGAACCATCGACAAGGTTTATTTCGATGCCAAGAGCGATTTTCAGGTCGGCGAACCGCAGATCTCCGAAGTGCTGCGGGATGCCAACCTGTCTATCGACTACCGGGTGGTGCCATTACTCCGCAAGGACAGCCTGGAGATGACCGATGAGGACCGGGAGCTGATCTGTCAGGCCGTGGCAGGGACATCTTCTCCAAGGGTTGTCATTACCCACGGCACCGACACGATGATCGCCACCGCCCGAAAGCTTGACGGTATCCCTGGCAAAACGGTTGTCCTGACCGGCGCCATGCAGCCGGCCCGGTTCCGCTTCACCGATGCCGTGTTCAATGTCGCCAGCGCGCTGATGGCGGCCCAGATCCTTCCGCCGGGGGTCTATATCACCATGAACGGAAAGATTTTCGATCCGCACAAGACGCGCAAGAACGTCGAGATGAATCGCTTCGAAGAGATTTGAAGCCGGCCGAAGCCGGCAGCGCCTAGAGGATCTGGCTGAGGAAGAGCTTGGTCCTGTCGTGCTGCGGGTTGGCGAAAAACTCATGCGGGGTGTTCTGCTCGACGATCTCGCCGTAGTCCATGAACATTACCCGGTCGGCGACTTTCTCGGCAAAGCCCATCTCGTGGGTCACCACCAGCATGGTCATCCCTTCTTCAGCCAGGTCGATCATGACGTCAAGAACTTCCTTGATCATCTCCGGGTCGAGCGCCGAGGTCGGCTCGTCGAACAACATCACTTCCGGCTTCATGCACAGACTGCGCGCGATCGCCACCCGCTGCTGCTGGCCGCCGGAGAGCTGGCCGGGGTATTTCCTGGCCTGTTCGGCAATATGCACCTTCTCCAGGTACATCATCGCCAGTTCTTCGGCGTCCTTCTTCGGTGTTTTGCGGACCCAGATCGGTCCCAGGGTCAGGTTTTCAATAATTGACAGGTGGGGAAACAGGTTGAAGTGCTGGAACACCATGCCGACTTCGGCGCGGACCTTCTCAATGTTCTTGATGTCGTTGGTCAGTTCCGTGCCGTTGACGATGATCTGCCCCTGCTGGTGTTCTTCCAGCCGGTTGATGCAGCGAATCATGGTCGATTTGCCGGACCCGGAGGGGCCGCAGATGACGATTCTTTCACCATGCTGGACTTCGAGGTTGATATCACTCAGGACGTGGAAGTCACCATACCATTTATGCATGCCGCTGATCTTGATGATCGGCCCGTTCTTGTCGTTCTGCTGTGTGTCAGTCATATCGGTCTCGCTTCCTGCTGAAATCTCACCGGCCTAGTGCCCGGTGTGCAATTCTTTCTCGAGTCTGCGGCTGTAGCTCGACATGGCGTAGCAGCAGATGAAATACAAAACCGCCAGAAATACGTAGGCCTCGGTGGAATAACCGGTCCACTTGGGATTGGAAAGGGTGACCTTGGTGGTTTTGAGGACGTCATAGAGGGCGATGATCACCACCAGCGAAGTATCCTTGAAAGCGGAGAGCAGGATGCCGACGGTCGGCGGTATGACGATCTTCAGCGCCTGGGGCAGGATAATCAGGCGCATCGTCTGACGGTAATTCATCCCCAGTGAATCTGCCGCTTCGTACTGGCCGCGCGGCATCGCCTGCAGTCCGCCGCGCACCACCTCGGCAATGTAGGCGGCAGTGAAGAGGATGATGGCGACCTGGGCACGCAGCACCTTGTCGATGGTCATGCCGTCCGGCAGAAACAGCGGAAACAGGATCGACGACATGAACAGCAGGCTGATCAGGGGGACTCCGCGGATCATCTCGATGTAGATCACGCAGAGGGTCTTGATCGCCGGCATCCTCGAGCGCCGACCGAGGGCGAGCAGTACGCCGAGCGGGTAGGCGACGACCATGCCGAAGAAGGAGAGCATCATGGTCAGGGGCAACCCGCTCCACTGGGCGGTTTCAACCACCGGCATGCCGAACAGTCCGCCGTACATCAGGGTGCCCATGGTGACCAGACCGATCGCCCAATACCAGCCGAGGCGACTGTTCCAGCGGGTCCGTTCCTTGGAATAGAAGACCAGCGCCAGCAGCATGATCATCGCCAGAATCGGCCGCCACTCCTGACCTTCAGGGAAAAAGCCGAGAATGATGAACTTGATGTTGTTCGGCACGATCGACCAGCAGGCACCATCGATGTCGCGGCAGGCTTCGGCGGAGCTGTACCAGAGGCTGTCGAGAAAAGCCCATTTGAAGAATGGCGGGACAATGAGCCAGAGTCCGAGCAGGGTCAGAATCGTCAACAGGGAGTTGTACCAGGTGTTGAACAGGTTGTCCCTGAACCAGGCGAGCGCGCCGATCTTGCGGATTGGGGCGCTCAGGTATTCTCTGGTGGGGCGTTGAGGCGTATTCATCTCATCACCTCTCCACCAGGGCCATCTTCTTGTTGTACCAGTTCATGAACAGCGAGGTCGACAGGCTGAAGAACAGGAACACAAGCATGATCAATGCGACCCCTTCGATCGCCTGGCCCGTCTGGTTGATCATGGTGTTGGTGACGGCGACAAAATCGGCATAGCCGATGGCGATCGCCAGGGAACTGTTTTTGGTCAGGTTCAGCATCTGGCTGGTCAGCGGCGGGATGATGACCCGCAGGGCCTGTGGCAGCACGACCAGTTGCAGGACGCGACCCGGGCGCAAGCCGATCGCCATCGCCGCTTCGATCTGCCCACGTCCGACCGACTGGATGCCGGCACGGACAATTTCGGCGACGAACGCCGAGGTGTAGATCACCAGGCCGAGCAGCAGGGCGCTGAACTCGGGACTGACCGTGACCCCCCCCTGGAAGTTAAAGCCGCGCAGTGCGGGCATGTCCATCTCAGTCGGTGCACCGTAGGCTGCCCAGACCAGCAGCGGCAGGATGAGCGCTGCTGCAAACGTGAGGCGCAGGGCCGGAAAGGGGATGCCGGTTGCTGCCAGGCGGCGGTAACCCCATCTGTTGAGGAACCATCCGCCGACCAGGACAAGCAGCAGGGTCCAGCCCATGGCGGTATGGGCGGCATGGGCCTGGGGGACCGCGAAGATCATCCCGCGGTTGCAGAGGAACAGGCCTGTGAACGGATTCAGCGCCTGCCTTGGTGAAGGAAAGGCCTCATAGAAAATGGCATACCAGAAAAACAGCTGGAGCAGCACAGGGATGTTCTGCATCACCTCGATATAGACCGCGGAAAGTCTCGACACCAGCCAGTTGCTGGAGAGCCGGGCAATGCCGACAACCGTCCCGATGATGATCGTCAGGACAATGCCGATGAACGAAACTTTAAGGGTGTTCAGTGCGCCGACCAGGAGCGCCCGGGTGTAGGTATCCGCCGCCGAATATTCGATAATTGATTCACCGATTTCAAATGAGGCTTCCTTGTCGAGAAAGCCGAAGCCGGTGGCGATGGACTGGCGTTCGAGGTTGGCCTGGGTGTTGGAATAGAGATAGTAGCTGACAAGAACAACAATCAGCAGGGCAACCACCTGGAAGGCGATGGCGCGCTTCCCTTCATCTCTCCAGAAAGGGGGAGCTGTCGGTTTCAGAACCTCGGTATCGGGTGGCAATTGTCGTTGCATAAAATATACATCCGGCTGGCGGCACCATGACGGGCTGTCCCCGGAGGACAAGCCTCCGGCGACAGCGGATATCACCTACTTGAACGGGGGCGAGTACATCAGTCCGCCGTTGGTCCAGAGCGCGTTCAGGCCGCGTTCAATGCCGAGAGTGGTGTCGACGCCGACGTTACGCTCAAAAACCTCGCCGTAGTTGCCGACCTGCTTGACGACGTTGTAGGCCCATTTCTCGTCCAGGCCGAGCGCCGCGCCGTTGCCGGGCACCACGCCCAGGAAGCGCTGGATCACCGGATCCTTGCTTTTCAACATCTCGTCGACATTACTTGAGGTGATGCCGAGTTCTTCGGCGTTGATCATCGCCAGAACGGCGAAATCGACGATGTCGCGGAACTGGTCGTCACCGTGGCGAACTGCAGGAGCGAGCGGCTCTTTGGAGATAATCTCCGGCAGGATGGCGTAGTCCTTGGGGTTGGGGGCAACGGCACGCGTACCGGCAAGCTGGGACGCATCGGAGGTCAGCACATCGCAACGCCCGGCGAAGAAGGTTTTGGCCAGCTCGGATGTTGACTCGATGACAACCGGATTCATCTTCATGTTGTTGGTGCGGAAGAAGTCGGCAGCATTCTGCTCGGTGGTGGTGCCGGGCAGGACGCAGACGGTGGCGCCGTCAAGCTCCTTGGCACTCGTTACCCCAAGTTTCTTGGGGACCATGAAGCCCTGGCCATCGTAGTAGTTGACTGTGACAAAGTTGAGGCCGAGCTGGGTGTCGCGGCTCAGGGTCCTGGTGGCATTCCTTGTGAGCAGATCGATTTCACCCGATTGCAGGGCGGTAAAGCGCTGCTGAGCGGTCAGCGGGGTGAACTTGACTTTGCTCGCATCGCCGAAAATCGCGGCAGCGACGGACCGTGCGGTATCGACATCGAGCCCTTTCCAGACCCCTTTTTCATCCGGCATGCCGAAGCCGAAAACACCGCCGTTCACTCCGGCCTGAACGAAGCCTTTCTTTTTCACTGCATCGAGATCCTTGCCGGCAAAAGCAAACCCTGCGGTCACTAGCGAGAGGATAGTCACCAGTACTGTCAGTCTGATCAGTTTCATCTGCTTACCTCCATAATGATGTTTTACGGTTGATGGGCTGGTTCGCTGAGAGAGCCTCAGTGCAAGCAAAAAGTCTGAAAGAAAATCATACTTTGTGTGCCGCAAACTGTCAATTCAAACACACCTGAGCAAAAATATGCGATACTGGTTGCTCCTGTATTGACAAGCTTAAGGATGAAACGATGAAGTATGTCTACCTGAACGGAGAGTTCATCAACGAGGAGGCCGCGACTGTTTCAGTTTTTGATCAGGGCTTTCTCTATGGAGACGGGATCTTTGAGAGTTTTCGCTCCGTTGGCGCTCAGCTCTACCAGTTTTCACATCATTTCCAGCGGCTTCAGCAGTCGGCGCAGGCGTTGTGCTACCCGCTCGGCTTCAGCCGCGAGCAGCTGGAGGAGATCCTGCTGCAGTTGCGCGACAGGAACGGGCTGGGGAACGCCTACTACCGGGTGACCGTGACCAGGGGGCGGGGGCAGGTCGGGTTTCAGCGCTCGATCGAAAACGACCTGACCTGCCTGATTGTCGCCAAAGAGTTTCAGGGCTTTGACGAGCAATATTATCGCGACGGCATCGCCCTGAAGGTTGCCGAAACCCGCCGGAACGCACCGGAGGCGATCAACCCGAAAATCAAGTCGATCAGCAACCTGAACAGCCTCCTCGGTAAACTGGAGGCGAAAGCGGCCGGTGTCTTCGAAGTCATCATGCTCAACAACAAGGAGCAGATCTGCGAGGGGTCTGCCTCCAACATCTTCTGGTCCCGGGGGAATTGGGTCTTTACCCCGGCGGCCTCGACCGGCCTGCTCGAAGGGGTGACCCGCTCAACGATAATCCGTCTTTGCGAGCAGGAGCTGAATCTGCGGGTTATTCCCGGTGAGTATTTACTGCAGGACCTGAAATTCTCCGATGAGGTTTTTATCACCTCCACCTCGCTTGAGGTGATGCCGGTGGTGCGGGTGGATGACTACACCATCAACCAGGGGTTGGTCGGGCCGATTGCCCATAAACTGCGGGTGGCGCTGCACCACGACATGAAAAACCCGCTCGGGCAGGGAAAATGAACGGATGGCCCGGCAGAGTTAACGGCCGGGCAGGGTCAGCCAGGACTGGGAGATGTCGAGCATCCGGTTGGCATAGCCCCATTCATTATCGAACCAGACCATCATTTTCAGCAGGGTGCCGCCGCAGACGCGGGTCTGGGTGCCATCAACGATCGCCGAGCGGGGGTCGGTATTGAAATCGATGGAGGCGTGCGGCTCCTCCGTGTAGCCCAGCAGCCCCTGTAACGATCCTTCCGCGGCTGTTTCAAATATGGCATTGACCTTATCGCAGCAGGTTGCCTGCTGAACATTGACAGCCAGATCCATCAGCGAGACATTGATCGTCGGTACCCGCAGATGCAGGCATTCGAAGCGTCCGCGCAGGTGGGGCATGAGTTTCGCTATCCCCTGACTCAAACCGGTATCGACGGGGACGAGAGACTGGATTGCGCTCCTGGTCAGGCGCAGGTCGGTATGATGGTAGCTGTCGATCACCGGCTGATCGTTCATCGCCGAATGAATGGTGGTGGTGACACCATTCTCGATACCGAAATGTCGATCCAGCAGGTCGAGGACCGGGACAATGCAGTTGGTGGTGCAGGACGCGCTCGACACGATCCGGTGTTCTGCGCGGAGGTCATTGTCGTTGTACCCGTGAACCAGGGTGGCATCGATATCGTCATCCGCGGGCTGGGAAAACAGCAATCGCCTGGCGCCACTCTGCAGATGGAGCTCGGCGGTCCGCCGATCGGTGTAGGATCCGGTACATTCGAGCAGCAGGTCAACGTCGAGCTCTTTCCAGGGGAGCCGCTCCGGCCCTGCTTCGCTCAAGATCCGGATCCGGTCGCCGTTCACCAGCAGGTGGCAGCCGTCATTGGAGACCGGGACGGGGAAACGTCCGTGAGTGGTGTCGTAACGGGTCAGGTAGGTCAGGGTGTCCAGGTCAGACAGTTCATTGATGCCCACCACCTGCAGATTACGGTAACGGCCGTTGGTGTAGAGGGTGCGCAGGACGCTCTGGCCGATCCGGCCATAGCCGTTGATGGCAAGGCGAAATTTTCGGGGTGCAGCAGACATGATTGCGGGTCCAAGGTTAAAGTTTTGACGGGTGATTCTTAACCCGGGCGAACTGATTGTCAACCAGTTATTGCTCTCAGGCGTATTCCTGTATATAAGGAATGAAACCCAACCATCTCGGCAGGAGCTTAATGGAAATCCAGATCAAACTCTACGGAGTCTTCCGCCTCGGTCGTTTTAAAGAAGATAAGCTGACTCTTCCTGCCGGGACCAGGGCTGGGGATGTGGTCGAGCGCCTCGCGCTGCCGCGTGACCTGCTCGGCATCATTCTGGTGAACGGCCGCCACAGTGATGCCAGCAGCCCGCTTGAGGATGGCGACGTGCTGTCGCTGCTGCCGGTTCTTGATGGGGGCTGACTCCGGCGTATTGATCCTGCCAGACCGGGCCGGTTTTGCCGGCCGGTTCCTCCCCGCGATAAAATTTATCCTGCCTCGCTTGACATCCCGGCACGACACGCTATTCATTAAAGCTCGGCCACCGGTTCCGCCATTCATCTGAACAGGGAGGTCGCTATGGAATATTCCCAGGGTGAGAGGGTCCGTTTCCTCGGCAAGCCCGAATGGGGATCCGGGTTTGTCGAAAGAGGGAATTTCAACGGCAAGGTGAAGGTCAGCTTTCAGGGTGCCGGGACGAAAACTCTCGACCTGAAGTATGCCAAGCTGATGAAGGTGATCGAAAGACGCAAGGTTCCGCGGATCAGGCTCCTCTAGCCCCTGCAGATTCAGCATTGCGGAGCTGTAATGAGTCTGTTACAGTTCCCTGCCATGGATATCAATGAGGTAATCAGACGTTGTCATCTCTTCGCCGGAGTGACTGACCAGGATCTCGAACTGCTGGTCGGGGTGTGCCGGCTTCTGGACTGCACGCGAGGGCAGGTTCTTTTCGGCCAGGGTGACGAGGCGAACGGTTTCTATGTTGTCGCTTCCGGGAAGGTGAAGATTTACAAGCTCTCCCCGGACGGCAAGGAGCGCATCCTCCACATTGTCCAGCCCGGCGGCAGCTTTGCCGAGGCGGCTATCTTCGCGGACGGATGTTATCCTGCTTTCGCCGAGTGCCTCGGTAAATGCCAGCTGGTGTTCTTCCCCAAGCGGGACTTCCTTGACCTGCTCCACAGCCATTCGCAGATAGCGATCAATATGATTGGCGGCCTCTCCCGTTTCCTTCGTCAATTTGCCACCCAGATTGAAGACCTGACCTTCAAGGATGTACCGAGCAGGCTGGCTCGCTATCTGCTGGATCTGGGCGGTGACGAGCAGGCGCTGGTCGAACTGCCGATTGCCAAAAGTCAGCTGGCCTCGAACCTCGGTACGGTGAGCGAAACCCTGTCACGCACCTTCCGTAAACTGTCCGACGAGGCTATTATCCGCGTCAAGGGTAAGCAGATCGAGATTCTCGATCTTGAGCGACTTCTCGACCTTGCGGAAAGTTTCAAGGAGGGATAGCCCCAGCCTTGACTTTCGTCAATGCGTTCACATCCCATACGCTTTATCCTTGCTTCCAGTTTGTTCCGTCAATGGAGTCAGCCATGTTGCGCCTTGCCCGCCTGTTCGCCGGTCTCATCCTGATCATCCTGACCTGCTCCGCCTGCAGCCTGTCTCTCCCTGCCGCAGAGTCCGGTTTTCCTGCGGAAAATATGCGCCTGTTGGCCCGGATCTCCGCCGGCGGGGAGTTTGCCATCGATCCCCGCGGGGAGCAGGTGGCCTTTGCCAGGGGGGGGCTGCGGCTGATGTCTGCCGGGCAGGATCGCGAACTGCAGCTTGCGGACGAGATTCCCCTGGCGCTTGCCTGGTCGGCAGATGGTGAGCGGCTTGCGGCATCCTTCGGGGATGGTGGGCTTTCACGGCTGGTTGTTTATGACGGCCACGGGCAGGAGCTTCGCTCAGCCACGGTCGAGGGGCGGATCACCCAGTTGCGCTGGACTCCTGCGGGAGAATTGCTGGCCTTGACGGTCCGCCTGAAGATCTTTTCCTTCGGAGCCAACCAGAGAGCCCTGCTGTTGCGCCTTGACCAGCGGGGAAACGTCAGGGAGCTGCCGCTTTTCGATGGCACCCTCAAATTGAAGACGGTCACCGGTTATGGTGAGACGCTGTACCGTTTTTTCCGGTTTGATCTCGCCCCGCTGGGTGATGAGATTGTTTATACCCGACTCGCCGATCCGCCGGTTATCCGCAAAAGTATCAAGCTTGTTCATCAGCACCTTGAGGCCGGTGCCGCCCGCGAGGTATATGAGCTGCCGCTGGAGGCGGGGGGCGTTTTCTGGTCGGCAGACAGCGAGTCGTTATGGCTCTCGAACGGCAGCAGCGGGACCTTCCGCTACAGCCCTTGGCGGAACCGGGTCGAAGAGGAACGGCCGTTGCCAGGCCGCAATCTGGCGGTGTCCCGAAGGACAGAGATGCAGTATGTTGACGGCCGCCTGTATCTGGATGGGGCTCTGATCGCCACGCTGCGCGATGGTCGTGCCCGCTTCAGCGGCAATGGACGCCTACTGCTGGTGGCTGCCGGGGAGCAGCTCTTTTCCTATCAGCTCCCCGCCGCGGGGTCTCCCCAGCCTGTTGACACGGACAGGCTCGGGCGGCTCCTGCAACTGCGTCAGTTGCGCAGCAGGCAACTGCTGACTCTCGAAGAGTATCAGCAGACCAGGGAGAGCCTGCTGCGATGAACGTCGCCGGCATCTTACTGGCCCTGCTGCTGGTTCCCGCTGTCCTGTTCGCCGATGAGTGCATTGACTGTCATCAGCAGGAAACCCCCGGCGCGGTGATTCAGTGGCAGCAAAGCGGACACGCTCCAGCGAACGTTGGTTGCCGTTCCTGTCACGGCGATGATCACGAGAAAATACTGCAGGGCAATGCTCGGGTGGTCGCTGCAGTTTGTGCCCGCTGCCATCGGCAGGCTTTCGCCGAACACAGCGCAAGCAAGCACGGAATGGGGCTCCATACGGGGTGGGGGTGTACCCGGAATTTGCCGGGGCGTGATCAGCACGAGTGCCGTTTCTGCCATGAAGAGGGGAGTACTCTCCCCGTGAGCGCCGTCATGTGCGCGCGTTTTCTCAGGCAGAGCAGTGAAATGGGCCAGCTCGGTTGCAATCGCTGTCATATGGTGGAAAATGCCTGCGGCAGCTGTCACGGGAATCACCTGACTGACCTCGATATCGTCCGCGACCCGGCCGTCTGCGCCAAATGCCACATGGGCCCGGACCACCCGCAGTGGGAGATGTGGCAGACCTCGCAGCATGGAACTCTCAACCGGGTTCAGGGCCGTTCGATCGGACCCGATTGTCAGCTCTGCCATATGCCGGGAGGGAGTCACAATGTTTCGCATGGGATTACCGCCACACCGGCGGGCCAGGTCTATCCGGAAGAAAGATATAAGGCAGAGAGAGTGAAAATGATCAACCTCTGCAGGGAATGTCACGCCGGGAGTTTTGCTGAAGAAGAACTGGCCGCAGCCGATGCCGTTCGTTCTCAGTCGAAGCAGCTGGTGGCCGAGGCTGCCGAGATCATCAGCGAACTGCACGACCTCGGGCTGCTCGATCCGATGCCGCAAGACCGCCCGGCACACCCGCTGCGGCGGCATGAGCTGGTCCTGGATGGCCAGATGCTCTATGAGGACATTTCGCACATTGAACGGCTCTTCTTCACGATGAAGAAGTTTGCCCTGGCGAAAACCTACAAGGGGGCATACCACCAGAATCCCGCCTACACCCACTGGCTCGGCAATGCCGAGCTGAAGATGCTGCTGGTGGATATCCGCTCGGAAGCGAGCCGGCTGCGAGAGCGGGGCGGCGAGCGGGGCGCTGATGAGAGGACTCTGGAAGAGCGGCTGACCGTTCTGCAGGGCAAGTTCAGGCGGGGTTTGATCTCGCAGCAGGAATATACCGAACTCAAGGCCGAAATGCTCCGGAAATTGACCCGATAAAGTGCAACCGGATTCCCGCTAGAAGACGTTAACTGGCTGATATATGGATAAAAAAGTCAATAATGGGCTGACCAGAAAAGAACGCAAGGATCTTCGGGTTCTGGCACTTTTTACCTCTGTCTACTGCCGTGACCATCACCGGGACAGAGAGTCCTTCCGTCTCAACCCGGTTGCAACCGGGTTGGCGGGGGTGCAGAAATATCATTACTGCGCAGAGTGCCGGGACTTTTTGCTTTACGCCCTGGAGCGGCGGCTCCGCTGCCCTCTCGAGCCGAAGCCGATGTGCAAGCATTGCCAGGTGCACTGTTTCAGGCCCGGGCACCGCGAAAAGGTCCGCGAGGTCATGCGCTATTCCGGGAAGACCCTGATTCTGCGCGGTCGCCTGGATCTGCTCTGGCACTATCTGTTTTAACCGGACGAGGCTGTCCGGACCCTGACGGATGGCTGTCCCTGCAGGACCCCCCGGCTTCCCTGCGGACTGCAGAAAGAATGCCCCGACCTTTGCTGGCCGGGGCATTCTTTGTTTCAGGGTTGTCAGTAGCGCTCCAGCAGCTTTTCGAGATAGCGGGACTTGAGCTGCCGGTTGGCCAGTACCCGTTTGACCGGCGGCAGGCTGAGGATGCCGCCGAGCAGTCCGGCAAGCGCACGATGGCTGTAGAGGACCTGGTTGTCGAAGATCAGGTTCTGCAGTTTCCCCCGCTCCAGCGCCATGACCACCGCACGGTGGCTGCCGTTCAGGGGGGTGATGATCCTCTCCGGCCGGGAATCCATCCGGATACACCCCTGCGGACAGATCTTGGCGCAGAGGCCGCAGCCGAGGCAGTGGTCCTCGATCAGGGTGGCGTGCCTGCGCGTGGTCCGGTGAGGGTCGTTGGCCGAGCTGAGGACCACCGCCTCTACCGGGCAGATGTTGACGCACTGACCGCAGCCGGTGCAGTCGGATTGATCGATGGCCGGAATATAGTTGGTGGTGTGGACCGGGTTCATGGTGGCGAAGCGGCGCGCGGCGATCATCGCCTCGCAGCAGCAGCCGCAGCAGTTGCAGATGAAGTTGACCTGCTGGCGGACGTTTTCGCCGAACTGCACCAGGTTGTGGTCGTAGGCCTGCTGCAGCAGGTCAAGGCATTCGCTGGAGTCGATGGCCCGGGCGTGCCCATGCCTGGTCAACGAGGCGGCGGAGGCGTTGAAGGTCATGCAGATATCCATCGGCGCCTCACAGGCCTGGTCCCTGTGCATCATCTTGTGACGACAGTAGCAGATGCCGACGCCGATATGACTGGCGGTTTTGATCACTTCGCTGGCCCGTTCATAATCGAGCACGTGCAGGGCGTCCTCGTTGGTCAGCACCGGTTCGTGGATGAAGGTGCGGCCAAGCTGGGTTTCGCCGTCGGTGAACAGGTTGCGGATAAAATCCTCCTCGACGTTCATGTACTGGTAGAACAGCTCGGCGAGCAGCTTCTGGTCGAGGTCCTCGCGCAGGCGCATCATCGAGAATTCGAAGAAACCGGCCATTGGCGGTGGCAGAACATAAAGGGTTTCACCCTGCTGCTCCATGTCGACCAGGATTGCCCGGGACGCCAGTTCGTCGAGGACCTTCCGCGATGAGCTCAGGTCCATCTTCCAGGCGCGGGCGGCGCGTTGTGCATTGAAAGGGCGGATCGGCAGTTGTGCGACCAGTTCCGCTTCTTTTTCACTGAACAGCATGGCGAGGATCTGGAACAGCACCCTGGAGGGAGGGGCGCCCTGGGGGAAGCGGTTGAGACGGTCAACCAGTTTGGCATAGCCCGATTTGACGGTGTGATGTGCCATGATGCAACTCCGCAGAATATGAAGTCTTGCAGCATTGCTCTTTGTTGTACTACTCGATCTCGCCCGTTGTCCAGCCTTTCAGCCCGCCCCTCGGCCGGGCCAGAGAGGAGCAAGGGGGGAGGCGTTTCGGATAAAACCCCAGACCGCCGGAAAAACAGCTGGGTCAGGTCAGTGACTAAGCCGATCACCGGGAAAAAACCGGAACCATCTTCTGGCTAAAGCTTCACGCCAGCGGCCTAACCGGTCTTGTTGCTCTCTGGGCATGGTGAACAGCAGGTCATCCCCTAAACGAAACCCGGGATCGTCAGTTCAGCCTGCCAAGCTGGCGATCATGACAGCCCGCCAAAAACAGCAGTGACAGGATTGATCCCAGCAGTGCCAGCGCCATGTCCGACTGGGTGTCCCATATGTAGCCCTGCGTGCCGAGAAAGGCTTCGGCAGATTCGCCGGTCAATTCGGCAACCCACCATTCAATCAGTTCATAGAACGCGCTGAATGCCAGGCAGCTGGTGACAATGATAAAATTCAGCCATTTTCTCGAGTTGACGACAGCTTTGCGGATCAAGACTTCCCTGGCGATCAGCGCAGGAATAAAACCTTGGGCCAGATGGCCTATTTTGTCGTAGTTGTTCCTCCCCGTGCCGAGCAGGTCCCCGAAAGGAACCTCAGCGTAGGTGTAGTGTCCGCCGATCATCAGGATGATCGCA
Source organism: Desulfuromonadales bacterium (assembly GCA_032251255.1). Lineage (GTDB taxonomy): Bacteria > Desulfobacterota > Desulfuromonadia > Desulfuromonadales > Geopsychrobacteraceae > BM509. Next base: position 25,103 of record JAVVDY010000015.1, on the reverse strand, counting down.
TGGACGAGAACCAGGATGTAGGCGAGGGGGGTCAGCGGGAAGGACTTTCGGGTGCAGGCCAGGACGATGATGGCGATGATGGCGGGGATGACCTCAAGGAACCAGGTGAAATAGCTCTTCGGTGCAATCCCCGACCAGGCGAATACCGAAACAAAGAGTCCCACCCAGATTGCTTTTTTCATAACCTTCATTCCTTCGGCAGTGATCAGGGAACCCGCTGGTGAGTTTATGGTATTAAAGCGATTTTGGCGGGGACAGTCAAATGGGATGATCGCCATAAAATAGTTGACAAAAAAGGTAAGAGATAATAAAGATGAAAACCGTTTTCAAAATGACGGCAAAAGGAGTGAACAGCTATGGCCAGGTTTACAGGCCCAAAAGGGAAGATCGTGCGCCGTTTCGGCGTCAATATTTATGGCAATGACAAGTACGACCGGCTGTTGCAGCGACGGGAGGACGGGCCAGGGCAGCATGGCGCCAGACGCTTTCGCAAGCAGTCCGATTATGCTCTGCAGCTGATCGAGAAGCAGAAACTGCGTCACAGCTACGGGCTGCTGGAGGGGCAGTTCCGCAGGGTGTTCCGCAAGGCCCAGCGGATGCCGGGCGTAACCGGTGACAATATGCTTGTACTGCTGGAGACCCGCCTGGACAGCCTGGCATTCCGTGCCGGGTTCGGTCGTTCGTTGTCGCAGGCACGCCAGCTGGTCAACCACGGCCATCTCAGGGTGAATGGGCGGCGGGTGGATATTCCCTCCTGCCAGGTCAGGGACGGGGACGTTATCACTCTCAGCGAAAGGGAAAGCAGCAGGATTTTGGTCAGCCGCTATCTGAGTGAGAATCCGCGTTTTTCAGGGGGGGAGTGGTTCAGTGTCGATCGTGAAACGCTGACAGTCAAAGTCAATCGGCTGCCGCTGGCGGAGGAGATCAACAGTCCGGCCAACGAGAAACTGATCGTCGAGTTTTATTCGAAGTAACCAATCTGCTGGTCTGGACCATCGGCCGACGGCCCCGCGGCGAAGGTTAACCTGAAGAGAGTCGGGAGCTGCCCATGGGCGGACTCCCAGGGAAAATTTCTATGAGTGTCCTTTTTTATCTCGGGTCCATCGTTCTGGCCAATGTCTTGGTGCATAGCTTCGGGCTCGTATCTGTTGCCGGTCTGACATTTCCGGCTGGCGCAGTGGCGATCGGCCTGACTTTCTCGGCCCGTGACTTAGTCCAGCAGCGGTTCGGCACGTTCGGCTGCTGGGTCTGGATGCTGGTCGCATCGCTGATCACTTTTGTCTTCAATCAGCAACTGGCGCTTGCTTCGGTGAGTGCTTTTTTCATCGCCGAATTCAGTGACTGGGCGATTTTCAGTACGACCCGGGGTGGCCTGCAAAAACGCCTGCTGCTCAGTAATCTTGTGTCGATCCCGCTCGATTCAGTGGTTTTCGTATTGCTCGCCTTCGGCCCGGTCTGGCCGGCCATGCTCGGCCAGACAATCATCAAGATGCTCAGCAGCCTGCTGGTTCTGCCGCTGATCAGGAACGGCAAAATTCGCACTTTCCAGCTCAGATTCCAGCGCGGCTGAGCCTGAGTCTGCTGAAAAACGTCCGATCGTCACGGTCGGGTCTGTTACGCTTCTTCGTTAAACTGAATCCCCGGCTCTTCTGTCGGGGATTTTCAATTCATCTCCTGAACGGTTAAATAAATCCTTGATATTTCCTCAAGATTATATATATTTAATAATTGCAAGCTAATAAAAATGTCATGAGGGGATTTGATGAACGGAGATCTGTGCAGACACGTCTGTTTCATATTTATTGTCGCAGCCTGCTTCCTGACCGCCTGTACCGGGCCAACCCAGCGGCAGATCGAGATTGAGCAACTGCTGAATGTGCCCGAGGAGAAGCCATACCCGGCGATGGATGGTTTCCGGTTTGAGGGAATCCCCTTCGGCTTTGTTCTCAATCTGTCACAGCGGCCGTTTTTTGCCGGGGAGATACCTGAGTTTATCGATGTCGCACAGACGGTCTGGGAGAATGTTGCCATACCGGAGGCTGGAAGTTCACAACAGATGCGGTCCATCCTGGATTGCTTCTGCAAGGGGAAGGCGACCTCCATTTCGCTCAATGGCGGCTATACAAACTCCCTGCATCTGCAAGCCGGTACAGAAAGTGAAGGTCGTGCGCCGGCAACCAGCGATGTCGACTATTTCCTGGAGCTGACGCTTGATCTTGAATTGATCTCGTTCAAGAAGGAGACCAGGATCACGCCAGAGTTTCTGGTCGAGAAGGGGCTCAGTTTCGAAGCTCTGGTGCAACGTCTGGTCGGTTTTTACGGTCGACCGCACTATACCCACACCAGGGTCAACGGCAGCGGGAAGCACAAGCATCTCTGGTGGGGGGTGGATGACCGGGCGTTGATTTCAGCCAATGGTTACGACTATCTCAACGCGACGCACTGGAATAATTTCAGAGGGAAGACCTTTCATGTCGCCGTCTGGCAGAACCTCTCAGGTGAGATCGTTGTCGAACAGACGATGAAGGACAACTACCGGGCGTTCATAAACGAATTTGCCGATCGAGACATATAGGCCTGCCAGCGGACCCTTGGCGGATAAAACGAGAAGCCCCGGCCATTGTTGGCCGGGGCTTCTCCTGTTGCGGATCGGGAATGATCACCCGGCGGGTGTCGCCCCGTCGATCAACTCAAGCAGGTCCTTAACCGGCTTGTATCCCGGGGCGATCTGCCCGTTGGGCAGGACCAGGGTGGGGGTGCTGCGGATGCCGAGTTCTCGGGCCTGCTGGATGTTCTGCTCTCCCTGGTCGGTTTCGCAGAGGGGCGGCGGCAGCTGTTCACCGGCGAAGGCCTGCTCCAGCATGGAGAGCGACTTGTTGCAGAGAATCGTCCGGGTCGGCAGCTTGGAGGTTTTCTTGTAGGGCAACAGCTTGATCCTGAACGCGATGTCCGGTCTCTGCTTGACCGCTTCGATCATCTCCTTGTGCAACTTGCTGCAGTAGGGACAATGCGGATCGGTAAAGACGATCACCTCAGTTCTGGCATCGGGGCTGCCGAGCAGCAGGGCATCGTCGAGGGGAATGCTGCCGGTGTCGAGGGGGTTGAGTTCCTGGAACCGCTGGTCAGTGATATTCTGGCGGTCCTTGAGGCGGATCACATCCCCGGCGATCATGTAAGACTTGGAGTAGTCGAGGTACAGCGGGATCGTCCGGCCTTTGGTGTTCAGTTCGATCCGCCAGAGGCCGGGTACTTCAGCGTGCTCAACGGCATGGACTTCACCGCCGATCGGCTTGAAGATCTCGCTGGCCTCTTCTTTGCTTAGATTGTGGCAATCGATACAGCTGCCGGCGCCGCAGCCTTCCCCCTCCGCCATGAAGGAGAGTGCAGGGGAGGTGAACAGAGCGGTTAGAATCAGGGCAAGGGTAAAAATGCTGGTGCGCAAAACGTAGTCCTCCTGTCGGTTGAAAGTCGGCATATCCATATCATAAACCGACTTTTGGTACAGCCTGAAATTTGTTATCGGGTATCCTAATCGGGATCTCCTGGCAAATAAACGTGCTCCAGCTAGAGGGTTGACTGCGGGAATGCACAGTCCACCATTATCAGGCGCAGTTGATCGCTGGATTGATCTATATGGAAGTCTTTTTTGGTGCGGGTTTGCAGGAGTAAAAGCCATTGACTTTGCCGGTTATATATGATTTTCTAGGTCGCTGATTTTCCCTGCAAAAAGCAGGCTGGCAGAACGGTTCGAATGCAACTGGAAGACTTTGATTTTTTGCTCCCCGAGGAGTTGATTGCCCAGCACCCGACGGAGCGTCGCGACGGGTCCAGGCTGATGCTGGTCGACCGGCAGCGAGGCGATATCCGAACCGCAGCGTTTCCCTCGGTGGTCGAAGCGTTTCGCGAGGGCGATCTGCTGGTGATCAACGATACCCGGGTTATTCCGGCCCGTCTGCTGGGACGGAAGGACTCCGGTGGCAAGGTCGAGATTTTCCTGGTCCGGCGGCTGGCGGATGCCGCCGGCGAAGACTGGTTGTGCATGACCCGCAGTTCACGCTCTTTGAAAGTTGGAACGCAGCTGCAGTTGGGAGAGGGTTTGACCGCCGAGGTTCTGGACGGCGCCGAGCCGCCGCAGCGGAAGGTTCGGTTTTTTTGCGCCGGTCCCTTCCTTGATACCGTCGAGCGGGTCGGCCACCTGCCTCTGCCGCCCTATATCGCCCGCCCGGACTCTGCGGAAGACCGCCAGCGTTACCAGACCGTCTTTGCGCGCAACGACGGTGCGCTGGCTGCCCCTACTGCGGGTCTGCACTTTACCGAAGACATTCTCCAGCAGCTGCGGGACAAGGGGGTGGAGATCCTGCCGCTGACCCTGCACGTCGGTCTCGGCACCTTTCTGCCGGTGCGGGTCGAGGATATCCGGCAGCATAAGATGCATGCCGAAATATACTCGGTCCCGGCGGAGACCGCAGCGGCCGTCAACCGGGCCAAGGCCGAAGGGCGGCGGATTGTGGCGCTGGGAACCACGGCGGCGCGGGCTCTCGAATCAGCGGTGGATGAGCAGGGATGCCTGCAGGCCGGGGAGGATGAGAGTGAAATTTTTATCTACCCGGGCTATCGTTTCAAACTGGTTGATGCGTTGCTCACCAATTTCCATCTACCCAAGTCGACCCTGCTGATGCTGGTTTCGGCTTTTGCCGGGCGGGAATTCATTCTGCAGGCCTATCAGCGGGCAGTGGCAGAGCGTTTCCGGTTTTTCAGCTACGGCGACTGCATGTTGATAGTTTAGGACCCGGATATTGTCTTTGTTCCAGTTTGATCTTTTACAACAGGATGGCAGCGGCGCTCGCCTCGGTCGGATCTCCTGCCGGCGGGGCACGGTCGATACCCCGGTCTTTATGCCGGTGGGGACCCAGGGGACGGTCAAGGGGATGCTGCCAGAAGCGCTCAAGGAGATCGGAGCGCAGATCATTCTGGCCAATACCTATCATCTCTACCTGCGGCCCGGCCATGATCTGGTCCGGCAATTGGGCGGTCTGCACACATTCATGCACTGGGACCGGCCGATCCTGACCGACAGCGGTGGCTTCCAGGTGTTCAGCCTCGGTGATCTCTGCAAGATCGAGGAGGCAGGGGTTTCGTTTCAGTCACACCTGGATGGAAGCCGGCACATGCTGACCCCGGAGCTCTCGATCGAGATTCAGCAGGCCCTCGGCTCGGATATCGTCATGGTCTTTGACGAATGTATTCCCCATCCCGCTGAGCGCCGCTATGTCGCCGATTCGACGGCCCGTTCGACGCGCTGGGCACGGCGTTGCCGCGAGGTTCTGCCGGCCGGTGGGGATACTGCGCTGTTCGGAATCGTTCAGGGCGGCATGGAAAGGGATCTGCGTCTCCAGAGTGCCGAGCAGTTGCTGGAGATCGGTTTCGAAGGGTATGCGCTGGGGGGGCTATCGGTGGGCGAAGAGGCGGCGGTCATGTACGAGATGATGGAGTACAGTCTGCCACTGCTGCCGCAGGGCCAGCCGCGCTACGTGATGGGGGTCGGTACCCCGGAGAACCTCATCGAGGGGATCGCCCGCGGCTGTGACATGTTCGACTGCGTGATGCCGACCCGCAATGCCCGCAACGGGGTTCTTTTTACCCGCTTCGGCAGGCTGAGCATCAAGCAGGCCCGCTATCGCGACGACCAGCAGCCGATCGATCCGTCCTGCGAGTGTTACGTATGCCGGAATTACAGCCGGGCGTATCTGCGCCACCTGTACCAGAGCAATGAAATCCTGGCATCGGTGCTCAATACGCATCATAACCTGCATTATTACCAGCAATTGATGGCGGGAGCCCGCCGGGCGATTGCGGAAAATAGTTTCGACCGTTACCGGGCCGACTTTTATCGTGACCTGGAAACGACTTGACCCGACAACTCAAACAATCGATCTTTCGATTGAATCTTAAATAACCAAGGAGGTTGACTGATGGTATCAGAAGCTTTTGCAATGGCAGGAAACGCGACAGCACAACAGGGCGGACGTCCCGGCTACGAAGGGATCATCATGCTGGTGTTGATGTTCGCCATCTTCTATTTTCTGCTGATCCGCCCGCAACAGAAACGCGCCAAACAGCACCGTGAACTGGTGAATAACCTCAAGGTGGGGGATGCCATTGTGACCGCCGGCGGGATTCACGGTAAAATCGCATCGGTTCAGGACACATCGGTGACCGTCGAAATCGCCACCGGCGTCAAGATCAAGATGAACCGTTCGTCGGTGACCGAGGTTTCCAGCGAAAGCTAATTCCGACTCTGCGACCGTGATCCATATCCGGCCGCGGACTACTACAGAGACTCCTGTTTAACCAGCAGAAGGAGAAACGACGGATATGTCGAAAAGTATGAAGATACGGGGCGGACTGGTTTTGATCTGCCTGGTCCTGGCCCTGTTTTCACTGGCGCCGACCCTGACCAGCAACCTGCCAGCCTGGTGGACCGATACGGTCGATCCGATTCACCGCGGGCTTGACCTGCAGGGCGGGATGCATCTGGTTCTTGCTGTTGATGTCGACAAGGCGGTGGAGAGCCGCGTCGATACGCTGATAGACCAGACCGAAGCGTTACTGCGGGAAAAGGATACCGTTTACAAGCGGATTGAGCGCCGCCAGGGGGACCGCCTGGTGGTTATCGTCTACGATGACCAGGCAGGGACCGAGGTTGACGCCCTGATGGTGGAAAGCTTTCCCTCTCTTGAGCAGGAGACTTTCACCGTCGAGGGGGGATTCATTGAGAAGCATTTCCGTCTCAGCGATACCGAGATCGAGAACACCCGCGACTATGCGGTGCGCCAAGCGCTGGAAACGATGCGCAACCGGGTAGATCAGTTTGGGGTCAGTGAGCCAACCCTGCAGCGGCAGAGCGGTAATCGGATCCTGATCCAGCTGCCGGGGGTCGATGATCCCGACCGCGCGATCAACCTGCTGGGCAAAACCGCCCGCCTGGAATTCAAAATGGTGGCGGAGGAAGCCAACCTGCAGGATGCGGTCGCTGGCCGGCTCGAGCCGGGGACACGGCTGCTCTATGAAAAGAACGTCAACCGCAGTACCGGGGCGGTCACCGAAACACCGATCGTTGTCTACGACAAGACCGCTCTGACCGGCGACCTGCTCGCCGACGCCAATGTGCGCATCGACACCCGGTTTAACGAGCCCTATGTGGCGATCGACTTCAACTCTGTAGGGGCCAAGCGCTTCGATCAGATCACCGCGGCCAACGTGGGCAAGCGGATGGCGATTGTGCTGGACGACACGGTCTATTCCGCCCCGGTCATCCGCGAGCGGATTGCCGGCGGCAGTGCGCAGATTTCCGGTGCCTTTACCTCGCAGGAGGCGACCGACCTGGCGATCGTGCTGCGTGCCGGTTCCCTGCCTGCCCCCGTTTCGATCATGGAAAACAGGACCGTCGGACCCTCCCTCGGTCAGGATTCAATCGATAAGGGGATCAAGTCGATCATTGTCGGCGGCATTCTGGTGATCGCCGCGATGGTGATCTATTATCAGCTGTCGGGCTTGGTTGCCGTGATCGCGCTGGTGCTCAACCTGTTCTTTATCTCCGCGCTGCTGGCGTTGCTTGGCGCAACCCTGACCCTTCCCGGTCTTGCCGGTATCGTGCTGACCGTTGGCATGGCTGTTGATGCCAACGTACTGATCTTTGAGCGGATCCGCGAGGAACTGCGGCTGGGAAAAGCTCCGAAAATTGCCCTGGATGTCGGCTACAGCAAGGCGTTCCTGACCATTATCGATGCCAACCTGACCACGCTTCTGGCTGCCCTGGTCCTCTTTCAGTTCGGCACCGGACCGGTCAAAGGTTTCGCCGTAACCCTGTCGATCGGCATCGTTGCGTCCCTGTTCACCGCTATTTTCGTATCACGGGTGATCTTCAACTTTTTCCTGGAAAGCCGCACGATCAAGCGGCTGAGCATTTAAGGAGATTCCGGAATGCAGATTATCAAGCCGGATACTAATATCGATTTTGTCAGCAAGAGAAAACTGGCGGTGATCGTTTCTGCCCTATTAATCCTGATCGGCATCGCTTCACTGGTTGTCAAGGGTGGGCCGAACTACGGCATCGATTTTGCGGGTGGAACGCTGGTGCAGGTGCTCTTCGTCGAGGAGACCGATGCCGGCACGATCAAGGATGTCCTGTCGGGTCTCGATCTGGGCAGCATGAGCGTGCAGAGGTTCGGCGACAACGCCAACGAGTTTCTGATCCGGGTGGAGAATTCCTCCGGTGAACTGAAAGGACTCTCTGCCGAGATCGGAGCCGCCCTGAGCGCCAAATACGGTGCGGACCAGGTTGATATCCGCCGGGTCGAAATGGTCGGTCCGCAGGTCGGCAAGGACCTGCGTTCCAAGGGGATCAAGGCGATCTTCTACGCGATGCTCGGGCTTCTCGTCTATATCTCGTGGCGTTTCGAATTCCGTTTTGCTGTCGGGGCTATCATCGCCCTGGTGCATGATGTTACGATCACCTTAGGGGTGTTCAGTCTGTTCGGCAAGGAGATCGACCTGCCGATTATTGCCGCTTTTCTGGCGATCATCGGTTACTCGCTGAACGATACGATTATCGTCTATGACCGGATTCGTGAGAACCTGGCCAAATACAACAAGGAGAGCTTCGCTTTCATCGTCAATCGCAGCATCAATGATACCCTCTCCCGGACTCTGCTCACCTCAGGGACCACCCTGCTGGTGGTGCTGGCTCTGTTTGTCCTGGGCGGCGGGGTTATTCATAACTTTGCCTTCGCCATGCTGGTTGGGGTGCTGATCGGGACCTATTCCTCGATCTTTGTCGCCAGCCCGATCCTGATTTTCTGGGAACAGCGCAAGGCAGGCAAGCTGGCAGCTCAGTCCCAATAAGGAGTCGGGCATGAAAAAAGAGACGATCCTGTTACTGGTCGTTGTCCTGGCCGTCGGTATTCTGGTCGGTGTTATCATCACCAACATGCAGAAGGAGAAGAGGCAGGTTGCAACCGCGCCCGCTGCCGCACCGGCGGCAGCGCCGGCGATCGATTACCAGCAGAAAATCAGCATGCTGGAGCGGATTGTCGCCAAGGAACCGGAAAACCGCAATGCCTGGGTGCAGCTGGGGCACAATTATTTCGACTCGGACCAGCCGTCCAAGGCGGTTGCTGCCTATGACAAGGCGCTGGCACTGGATGGCAATGATCCGAATGTGCTCACCGATCAGGGGGTTATGTATCGTCGCCTCGGTGATTTCAACAGGGCGATCAGCAATTTTCAGCGCGCCAATGAAATCAGTCCGAATCATCACCAGTCGCTCTACAATATGGGGATCGTTTATCTCTATGACCTGAAAGATCCGGTAAAGGGGCTGGAAACCTGGAAGAAGTTCCTTAAGATAGCGCCTCCGGGCCCTGGTACCGCGCAGGTGCAGGCGGAGGTGCAGGCGCTTGAGGGGATGCATTCCCAGGGCAAGCTTTAGCCGATTGTTATTTAATGTCTGTCTGAACAGGCCGGTTTCCGGCCTGTTCGTTTATTGACGCGGCATTATTTTATGAATACAAGGGGGAGATGGACAACATGACTGTGCGGACATTGCTGGTATTTTTCAGCCTGTTGCTGCTGCCGCTGGCAGGATGCTCCTGGTTTACCGCGTCGATGGACAACAACGTCATCACCGGCAATGTCTACTGGGAGGGAGAGGTCCGGATCCAGGGCAAGGTCGTGATCGAAAAGGGCGCTGTCCTGACCATTGCCCCCGGTACGCGGGTCCTGTTCATGCCCTATACGGATCCTGATCCTGACCGCAAACGCGGCCCTCACGAGCTGCGGGGCAGCAAGCTGATGGTCCACGGCCAGTTGATCGCTCGCGGGACCGCGTATGAACCGATCACCTTCAGCTATTATGACCCGAACGCACCGGCCGGGAGCTGGGGAGGGATCAAGGTTCAGGATGCCGAAGAGGTCTATTTTTATAATTGCGTGTTCCGTCAGGCGATGAATGCCATTCATTCCTGTCGTTCCTGGGTCTCTATCGAGTACTGCAAGTTCGAAGACAACCAGGTGGGGATTCTCTTCCACAATGCACGGCTGTTCATCGAAAGGAATCTGGTGCGCAACAATGTGACCGGGATCTATTACCTTTCGGGAGAGCCTGTGATCTCGCAAAACCGTATTGCCGACAATGATAATGGCCTGGTGATCGCCGACGCTTCGCAGGAATACCTGATCAAGGACAACAGCTTCATCGAGAATCGTTCCTATAACGTCGGACTCGGCGAGCGGGTCAGGCGCAAGGTTGATCTGCGTAAAAACTACTGGGGAGCGGGCAGTGCCCAGAGCCTGGAATTGAAACTTTTTGACGGGCGCAGTTCTCTCTGGAAAGGGGAGATCAACTACCTGCCGATGCGCTCAGAACCGGTGATATTGTCTGGCATGGAATGAACAGCAAGGCTCGCAACAAATGGAGACTCCGCGCAGCGCCAGCCGCGGAGAAGGAGTTAACGCAGCTTGCCCTGGGGCTCAATGTCACTCAATTGACCGCCAGGGCACTTCTGTTCCGGGGCATCGATACGATCGCTGCTGCGCGTGATTTCCTGGATGCCCGCCTGCAGCACCTGCCCGACCCCGATCTGCTGCCAGACATGCCGACCGCGACCGCCCGGATTGAGCAGGCTCTGCGCTGCGGGGAGCGGATTGCCGTTCATGGCGATTACGATGTAGACGGGATCACCGGATGCAGCCTGCTGGTGGAGACCCTGCGCCTGTTGGGCGGACAGGTGGACTACCATATCCCGTTGCGCCTCAGGGACGGTTACGGCCTGTCTGCTGATGCGATCAGAAATGCCGCCGAGCAAGGCTCTCAGCTGCTGATTTCGGTTGACTGCGGAGTCTCAGCGGTTGCCGAGGCGGAGCTTGTCGCAGAGCTTGGCCTTGACCTGATTGTCACCGATCACCATCAGCCCCCTGAAAAACTCCCCGATTGTCTTGCCCTGATCAATCCGCACCTGGCCGGCAGCAGTTTCCCATGGAAAGACCTCTCTGGAGTCGGGGTCGCTTTTTTCCTGCTCGCCGGACTGCGGCGCAGGCTGAGGGAGAGCGGCTACTTCGGAACTCGCGCCGAGCCAGACCTGCGCGCAGGACTGGACCTCGTCGCGCTCGGTACGATTGCCGACATTGTTCCCCTCGGAGGGATCAACCGGATCCTGGTGCGCGCAGGACTCGACAGACTGGAACATTCCAGGCGTCCGGGGATCCGGGCGTTGAAGTCTGTCGCAGATGTCAAGGCCGTAAGCTGCGGATCGGTGGGGTTTCGCCTTGCGCCCAGGCTGAACGCGGCCGGACGCCTGGAGGACGCGACCCTCGGGGTCAAGCTGCTGCTGACCGATCGCAGCGACGAAGCCGAACAGCTGGCCGCCCTGCTCGATGGCTTCAACCGGGAGCGGCAGGTCATTGAACAGCAGACCCTCGAACAGGCGCTCGAACAGGTCGAGCGCCTCGGCGCGGGCCCTCATTACAGCCTGGTTCTGGCGGATGAAAGATGGCATTCAGGAGTGATCGGGATCGTCGCCAGCCGCCTGGTGGAACGATACCACTGCCCGGTGGTGATGATCGCGCTTGACGAAGGGGAGGGCAAGGGGTCGGCCCGCTCGATCCGCAATTTCCATCTGTTCGAAGGGCTGAGCGCCTGTCGCGACAGCTTGCTTGGCTACGGCGGTCATGCCATGGCCGCGGGCCTGAGTATCGACCAGGCGAGCCTCGATGATTTCCGCCGCCGTTTTGATGAACAGGCCCGGAGCCGTCTAGGCCCTGATGATCTTTGCCCGGTGCTGCTCCATGATGGTGAGCTTGAGCTGCCCATGCTGAGTATCCCCCAGGTGGAGGAACTCGAGCGGCTCGCGCCGTTTGGAGCGGGAAATCCTCAACCGGCTTTTGTCAGCCGCTCCGTACGGATCATTTCGTCTCAGATTGTCGGGTCCAGGCATCTGCGCATGATGGTTGAACAACAGGGCATCCGCCTTGCCTGCATTGCGTTTGGCATGGCCGAACGATGTGACGAGCTTGGAGATTCTGCCGACATTATCTATCGACCGGGGATCAACAGCTGGCGTGGCCGGCATTCCCTTCAATTGCAGATTGCCGATTTCCGCCCGCCCGGGGGAGAGGTAGAGTTATGAGTGGGTTGCAGCTGACGCTGCTTGAGGGTTTGTTTGCCGTCCACCGGCTTGGGCCGGATTCTGACATTCCGCCACAACTTCTGCGGGAAGGTTTTTTTGCCGTGACCCGCTCTGCGGAGGAGCTGTCGATTGTCTGTTCAGAGAATTTTGAGCTCGCCAGTGAGCGGGTTGAACGGGAGTGGTGCTGCCTGAAGGTTGAAGGTCCGCTCGAATTCAGCCTGACCGGCATCATCGCCGGGATTTCCACGGTCCTGGCCAGGGCCGGGATCAGCCTTTTCGTCGTCTCCACGTTTGATACGGATTATCTGCTGGTGCGTTCACAGGCCCTGTCCGCAGCAACAGAAGCCCTCCTCAACGCAGGCTATCTCATCCGCTGACCTTCCAGTGAATCCCGCTCAGGGTGTGCAGAACAAGAGTCAGCAGAATCAGGACCCCGCCTGTCAGGGTCGCTTCGGGAGGGAGTTCACCGAACACCAGCCAGACCCAGATCGGGGCGAGGATTGTTTCCAGCAGAAGAAACAGGCTGACCTCGGCGGCCGGCAGATACCTGGTACTTGTCGCCATCAGCACTGAGGCGGCCGGCATCTGCACCAACCCGGCGAGCATCAGCCAGCCGTAGCTGGGCAGTGGCAGCGCGAGGGGTGTCGCCAGCAGTACGGTGGCGAGCGCCATAAGCAGCCCGGCGCGAATGATCACGGATGGCGGTGGGAGCTTCGCGTTGCTGCGGTAAACGGTAAAGTAGCCGCCGATACACAGCGCGGACAGCAGCGCCAGCAGATCACCGGTGAGGTTGCCGTTGCCGAGAGAGCCGGACATGACCCAGGTGACACCGCAGATGCAGCTGAGGATTGCCAGCCAGGTCTTCAACGGGCATCTTTCTCGCAGGAATATCTGGCTGAATACCGCTGCAAAAAGGGGTGAAGCACTGAGGATCACCACCGCATTTGACGCCTTTGTCAGGGTGAATGCGAGTACCAGCGCGACAGTGCTTGTCGCCATCAAAAGTGCTGCGGGCCACAATCCCCGGCAGTCCTGCTGTCCTGCTCTTGTTTTAGCTGAATTCCTCCAGCACAGAGGCAGCATCGACAGGGCCATGAAGGTCCCTCTCCAGAACGAGACATTCCATCCATCGACCATCGCCAGGCGCACCAGCAACGCATCAAAGCTGATGATCAGGACCCCGCTGGCGACCAGGAGTGCGCCACGGATTTTTTGTGAGGATTGCGTTTCGGACATGGAACAGGACTCTAGGCCCATTGTTCGCGGCGGTCAACCTGATAATGATAAGATGGCAGCCTGGTGCTGAGGATTAAATGTCTTGCGGACATAATTAACAGATGTTAATCTGTGAGCAGGTCAGTCACAGGAGGTTCCCATGAAAATTCTGCTTCACCCGAAGATCGACTGGGCAGGCTGGCAGGCCATCAAGCGGAGCTCGCTGTTCCAGAGCCTGTCATCGGGCGAGCAGATCTGTCTGACAGACCGGCTTCCCCTTCAACTCTGGCAGAAGGAACAGGCAACAGCGCGAAATGCGGCAGGGCGCGCTGGCTGCTCACTGCAGAAAGCGGCCATCGACGCCCGGGTTGATATCGGTCGCTCGTAACATAGCCATTCTTACCTCGCGGCAAGGAGAAGCCCGACCATCGGTCTGGCTTCTTTTTTTTGAGCTGCCGACCTCCTTCACAATCGCGAATGACCGGCTATTATTGGGGAAAGAACTATCTCTGCCGGTGTGACTGGAGAGCGACATGAAGGAAGCGTTGTATTACGACAAACATCACGATGGCAAGGTGTTGTGCCAGCTCTGTCCCCGTGGATGTCTTATTTCAGAGGGGCATGAGGGGCTCTGTGGGGTACGGGGGAACCGTGGTGGCGTCCTCTATGCGCTGACGTACGGCAAGACCGTCTCAGCGGCATTTGACCCCATCGAGAAAAAGCCGCTCAACCATTTCTACCCCGGCAGCAAGACCTTTTCACTTGGCTCGGTCGGTTGCAATATGCGCTGCCTTCACTGCCAGAACTGGCAGATTTCGCATCTCAGTGCCAGCGGGGTGAACGGTCAATTAACCGACCTCTCTCCGCAGCAGGCCGTTTCCAGGGCCAAGGCAGAGCACTGCCGCGCCCTGGTCTGGACCTACAATGAACCGTCGATCTGGATTGAATACGTCCTCGACAGCGCAAAATTGGCCAGGCAGGCGGGTTTGCAGACGGTGCTGGTCACTTCAGGGATGATCAACCCCGCTCCTCTCCAGGACCTGCTCCAGTGGACAGACGCCTATCGTCTTGACATCAAAGGGTTCAGCGAGGATTGTTACCAGCGCCTGACCGGATCCCGGGTTCTCAAGCAGGTCCTGGACAACGCGAAAACCGCCTACGATTCGGGTGCCCATGTCGAAATAGTGACCAACATTATTCCCAACTGGAATGATTCGGACGAGCAGCTGCATGGTCTCTCCCGGTGGATTGTCGGCAACCTGAGCCCTGATGTCCCCTGGCATGTGACCCGCTATTATCCCTGCTATAAAATGACCGAACCGGCAACCCCCATAACGACCCTGGAACGGGCTCGGCAGATCGGTATGTCAGAAGGGCTGAATTACGTCTACGTGGGCAACGTGCCGGGTCATTCCGCAGAGAAAACCCGTTGCCCGGATTGTGGTAGATTACTGATAGACAGAAGCGGTTATCAGATCGTTGTCAACCATATCGAGGGTGGTGCGTGTAAATTCTGTGGTTGCCGCATCGGCCATTACCGCGGTGATTAAAACGTCAACATGAAAAGGAGAGTGTCATGAGGATTTTGGCGATCGTCCTGATCTTCTGCTTCGGCTTCGTCTTCCCGTCACTGGCCAAGCAGGACAGTTCCGGCTATGGAATGTCGAAAAAAAACCAGGGACACAAAGAACAAAAAATCAAGCCGCAGGACGATGATGACGAGAAGCGTCTGGAGCAGCTTGAGCAGCAGCAGCGGGAACGGAACGAGGAAACGAACAGGGAAGAGACGCAGGTTAAGTCAAAGGACAGACAGCCGCAGGAGAGCAACAAGGGGCTGGAAAAGCAGCGCGAAAAGAAGTCCGAGCAGGTTCAGAAAGACCTGGGCAAAGGATCCGAACAGGGGCAGCAGGCCCGTGAGAAACGCAAAAAATGGTGGAAATTCTGGGGAGATGGCGAATAGCCATTCCCCGTGGGAAGAACCGAAAAAGGCGCGGATTTCTCCGCGCCTTTTTCGGTTAAACAGCTAACAATATACAACCTCATAGACAACGTGTTGCCCTTGTTTCCCCTTGACAACAACGGGTGGAAGTTCCTGAATATTGAAGGATGAGCCCAAATGTGATTTAACGGATTCAGTAATAACTATCTGGCCTCCCTTTGCAACTCCGGACAAGCGCGAAGCCATGTTGACCGTATCGCCGATAACGGTAAATTCCATTCGCTCATTTGATCCGACATTACCTAGAAACACCTCCCCTGTGCAGATACCGATCCCCATTTGCATGGAAAAGTCGCCTCGCTCAGACCATATTTCATTTAATTTCTGAAGACGGTGCATCATTTCTATAGACGCTTGTGCTGCATGGTTCTCCGGATTGTCCAGAGGGATAAGGCTACCGAACACGGCGACTATGGCGTCACCTATATATTTGTCCAGAGAACCTTGGTGAACAAAAATGCATTCTGCCATTGCCGTAAAATATTCATTCAGCATTCTTACTAACTTGTCCGGTGGTTGGTTCTCCGTAATAGAGGTAAAGTCTCGAATGTCAGAAAATAGAATTGTGACGACCTTGCGATCCCCCCCCAGGTTAACTTCTACATTACTGTTGACTATCCCTTCTACAATCTGTGGGGAGAGATATCGTGATAAATTCGTACGGACGCTCTCTTCATGAGTCATCTGTTCAGCCAGGCGAGCATTCTCAATCGAGATGGCGCCATGGCTTGCGAGGGCTGACAACAGTTCAACATCATCCTTGCTGAAAAACTGCCCCGATTTTTTGCGCCCGATAGCAATAATCGCCTTGACCTGACCCTGATAGATCATCGGCATCAAAATGGTTGCCCCGAGTTTCGTAAAATGCTCCAGACACTCTTTACGGCAGTCTCTGTAGACTGGATTTTCAGAGATGTCATAGCGGGTGATCATCTCTCGTCGCTGGATGACCAGATTGACAAGAGAATCCGCTTCAGCGATTTCAGACTGGGTCTCAATGGCTTCGTCCTGTCTCTGATCATGAGAAAAATAGCCATGATGGTTCCCATGCTGAGAGAGAACAATTACACCGGCATTATCTATAAACATTTCCTTGCGAATAGCGTCGTTAATTTTGCCGACAATCTCTTTAAGGTTCAAAACAGATGACAGAGCATCGCTGATCGAGTTAACCGCCTCCTTGTAGTCAAACTTTTTGCGAAAGAAAAGCCGATCGATTGCAATCTGGATGCGTCTGTTCACCGGATTGAAAAAAATAACGACCAATAAAGCAAAAATGACCGGCGAAAGTTTTTGTGCGCTGTCGCTGAGCAGAAGGCCTTCAAGCAGAAGCTGAATGCCAAAGTATGTTGCTCCTAGCAGGACGGTCATTAGCCCGTAACCAACTGTCCGTTTGATATAAATATCAACATCGAAAAGGTTGTGGCGGGTAATCGAGTAGGCGATTGCGACAGGAAAAATAATGGCTGGTAATGCTGTAAGGTTTGTAAAAATAGGGATGTCTATTGATCCAGTGTTAGCCAAAATAGCTACCAGCATCGGCAAAGGGAACGCTAAGAGTGCACCCCAGAAAATAACCCTCGCCCGCTGTCTGGCGAGGGAGGAAACGCTTCGGAAATAGGTATAGATGGAGGTGCCCAGGAAACAGGCAACCGCAAAATAAACATATGAGTAGGAAAGAGGGCCATAGGCTTGATAAAAAGCTGGCCCAGGATAAAGAAGTAGTAACGGCACAATAATAAGTGCCGACAATAGATATGGGATAAGAAATAACCATGGGCGGTGGTCAAACAATTCATGACGAAACGGAAACAGTGCTGAAAAGTGTAATGCCAAAGCTGAAAGGGTATTGTCGCTGATGATTACCAGGTAAGAAAAAGGTGAGGCTCTGGAGCTCACAGAAAAATCAACAAAATTAGATGCTGCAAGGAGCATGGTGGCGAAAAAAAAGAGTACGCTTACAGCGCTGTCAGGTTTCAACAGAAAGACAATAACCCCAATCACAAAAAAGATAACCCCTTGCAGAAATGTGCTGCCAAACGTTCCCAGGAAATCTGTAAGGGTGAAACGAGAGACCGGCACCGGGACGGTCATGGTCACCCCCCCTCGATCAACCGTATAGTCCAATAGGTCTCCGATCTCGCTGTTCTTTACCATTGTTTCGAGATCGGAAACCTGCGTTATCACCTGGTCGCCGATTTTTATGATACGGTCAGCAGACTGCAATCCCGCTTGAGTTCCTGCCCAGTCCGGCATGCCTAGCGACAGTACAGTCAGCTTGCGATTCATGAGGAAGCCGGCAAATGGTTTGTCGATCCAGTTTGCCGCCTCAATAAAACAGATCGAACCCAGAGCCAGCATCAGCAGAACGGAAATGAGAAAAACAAGGCGCCGCACAATTTCACCCGTGGAGGTGAAGCGCAATAGCCAGTTCTTCTGAATTTGAGGTGCGTACCTGGTCGTCATTTCTGCGTCCTTGAATTAATTCAATTGAAAAATCCTTTGATAACGGGACTAGAAATAAACCGTCAAGCCTGCTTGAACATACTTGGTTTTGAACGTGCCGTTGGTGCCGGCAAACTTGTCACGATAGGACAACGAAAAATCCATTGGCACCGAAAACTCATTTTTCAGAAAGAGCGGGATGGTTGAGTAGGCAATGCTGGCCGTAATAAATTGCAGTTCACCGTCTGTCTCACGCTCTAGTCCTGTATAGGCACTGTCTGGACCAGGGCCGGAGACGTCGTCCTTAAATCCTTTCGTGTAATTATAAAGAAGCTGAAGGGCTGTCCCATAAAGTGGTGAGTTTTCGTCAAATTGGTAGGTTGCTGATGTTTCAATTTCAATGAGATCGCCTGGGTCAATGTCAACGGATTCTACAATGGCAGTCAGCGGTTCGTGGGGGTCTTCGACAACCCTGCGATCATCGTCATAGGGGAGAGTCAGCGTATACAGGAATGAGCCGTTGAGGGTGAGATTTCGGATTCCTGTGTAATCATTGTAAGAGTGAAAGGCTAATGAATACGTGTCTCCACCGAGTTGCTGGGCCTGTAAACTATCAGGATCATATCCTTCACCCGTCGGTAGAATGACGCCACCGAGGACTGCCAACTGCCAACGATCACTCTGATGATAGCGATACTTGAGTCCGGCTTCGATGTCGCCAAGACCCTGTTCCTCCCATGTCTCGAAACGATCATACCCGTACCCAGGTATGGCCGGAATGCCATTGATTGCGAGCCCCTCCCCAAGAAGACTCTGTACGTCATCACTGGTCAGCGGGGTCACTGCTCCATCTGGGAGTCCCGGTGTTCCGAGAGGGAGTAGCGGTAAAGAGTCGTATTCTTCAGGGAGTACACCCTGCATGAAGAGATTGTTTTTGCCTAGAGTCGCCTCACTTGTATCGAGATCAGCCTTGACCTTGTTCTTGTACCAGATAAAAGGAACTTTGATTCCAATGGAGATCTTTTCCGTAAGGCCGTAAGCTAGCCTTATGTCGATGCGTTCATAGCTGTAGTCAAAAGATGTGACTGTTGTGCCGAGGTTCGGCGAACCCGGGACGAGACCATCAAACATTGCCAGGTCGGGAAAAACGCTGCTGTCGAGAACCGCATTGTAGTCTATAGCGGCGTCTTCCTCATGGCCGTCTTTATCATACCGCTCATCCCACGGCAGGTAATGCATGTAAGCAAGGTTCAAGGAGAAGTTCCCCTTCGGCAGGACACTTGCGTCGTCAGCCAAAAGATTTAGCGGAAACAGCGCGAAGCACATCATCAGAATGGTCAGAGACAACGTTGTTTTCATCGGTTTAGCCTCCTTGTTTTCTTTTCCCCGGGCGACCTCGCCCTGAGAAAAATGACAAAGCCAGGAACGAAGCGACTGTCACTATGCAGGCGTAAGTGAACAGGTCTCCATGCCTTGTGTAAAAACTCCTATCACTGCTCAGGACAATTCGTCCTTTTGCTAATCCAGCAACTTCAATTTGACGACCGCTGGGGTCCTTTACACTGTCAATAATTCTGCCGGTGGCGTCTATGATGCATGAAATGCCGGTCGTCGAACTGCGCAGGACAGGGATGCGATTTTCAATGGCTCGAAATACATAGTAAGGGATGTTCTGAAGATGACCTGCCAGGGAATTCGTATATGATTCATTGGTTTGAGCAACTAGAAGGTGGGCGCCTTTTCGAGCTAGCTGGCGGGTCTGATCAGGGAACATGTTCTCGAAACAAATCTGGACGCCGAAGCGTGCACGTCCTGTCTCAAATATGGTCAATTCTTTTCCGGGTGAATGATCTGTCGTCTCAGAGGATATGAGCCATTCTGGCCAGGGGATCAGGTCGCGGGCGGGTAGATACTCATCGAATGGCAACAGCCTGATTTTGTCATAACGACCACCGATGCGGCCCGATGGTGTAAACAGAAACGCTGAATTCGCAATTCTTTTTTGCCGTGATTGCTCCGCATCGAACTTGTCAAATCCGGCAGCACCGATGAGCAGGTAAGAATCAGTTTCCCTGGCGAGTCCTGCCAGGCGTTTGGTCATTGCACGGTCAGTCGGAATAACACCTGGGACCGAGGACGATGGCCAAACGACCAGGGCTGTGCCTTCAGCAGATCGGGTAAGTTGCTCGTAAACAGGCAGAACTTCTGCCTGGTAGCGTTCCTGGCTCAACTCTTTGTGAGCCTGGGCATTTCCCTGAACAATGGCAACATCCAATGTTTCCAGTGTTGTCGTTTCCTTGTCTCCGGCATGAAGCTGTGGCCAGCCAAACAGCAAAATAAGAACGATAGCCATTGGCGCGATTGGACGGTAACTGTTTCGAGCTGAAGAATATATTCCTAGGGTGAAAGCAGCATAGGGCCTTATCAGTGAAGCCAGCAATGCGTTGCTTGCGACCAGCAGAAAAGACACACCGAAAATTCCTGTATAGGCAGAAACTCCAGCGACAGATAAAACCTGGTATTGCGAATAGGCGAGAATACCGAATGGTTGCGAGAGGAATCCGATGTGACTGCGCAGATACTCGATCGTCACCCAGAGGGCAGGCAGGGTCAAAGGAGACCATTTTGGGAAATAGAAAAGAAGGCGGGTGGCCAACCCGGTGTATAGACCTAAGAATGAACCAAGGACCAGACCGAGGAGTATAAAGTGATGGGTATGAATGTCGGCGATCTCTGCAGTCCACCCCATCAGCAGCATGTAGAAGAGTGTCCCGAACAAGTATCCGGAGGCAAATCCATTCAGGGGCTTATAGTGAGGGAGGTGCAAAAAAAGGGGAATCAGGGCAATCCAGGCGAAGATTGGCCAGCCAAAGGGGGGGAACGCAACAACGAGCAAAACCGCCGAAATTGTCGGCGGTAACGCCCACCGAAGCTTGGTCGCAACTCGAATGCGAGAGCTACTGCTGTTCACAAGGCCCCCATTAAAAAATCCACGGGTATCAGTGTTCGATACCCGTGGAAAAATCAATCAAATGGTGCTCGATCAATCCACTGCCAGGGTGAGGTCAGCAATGGCTGAAAATTCTGAGTACGGGTCACCGTCTGGTGCCGTGCTGATTGTCGCTTCGGAGTAGTTCGTAAAGGTTTTAAGATAGATTTCTTGACTGCAGTTAACCGGAACCGCTTCATCGCAGTCAGCCTCGAAAAATGCATTCAGAATCTCATTCCGCAAAGCCTCCATAACTGTTTGCTGGATTCTGGTGATGCTGTAAATACGCACCTGGTCGAGGTCGACATAGAATAAAACGGTTTGATCATTGTTGGTTGTACTTAGGCGCAAAGACACTTTTGAGTCTGCTGCATTTGGCCCAAATAAGTCACAGTCGCCAGACGCATCTTCCCAGGCTTCATTACAGCCAAGGTTCGTGAAGCTGATCTGAAGAACTCCATTTAGCTTTGCGCCCGAGGCATTTTCCTGTGCGGTCAATCCATAGGGCGGTTCCCCAGCCTTTGAAGATGGTGCGCCACCTGTTTTGAAAACAGCTAATGCAGTTGAGGAGTAAAGAAGAATAATAAAAGTGACGGTCAATGAGATGGTAAAAAAGTTTTTATGCCCATTCATATTTAGCCTCCTATAGCTCATGTTAAACATTGATCAATTCGCGATCGCTGGGTCATACAGCGTTAACTCCGGTTTGTCCAAAGCAAGGTTAAAGTGATTCGGGATATAGTAGGTCCCCCGTTTGTAAACTACGGCCGGATCCATGACCGTACTTGAACTGTCGTAATGGTAGTTGGCTGCTTTGTCGGTTGGTGCGAGTCTGCTGCCGTGACCCATCTCGTGGGCGATCACTTGGAGAATGTAGAAATTCAGAACCGGTTTGTTTGCATCATCCGTATTCACGATGCAGTTTGCATTGTCGACAAGTGTTGTTTTTCTGTCTGCTTTGATTGTGCAGCATTGTCCGGCACACTTCTCTATGACGTCTTCCGCGATCCTTACGGTATAGATTTGACTGGCAGTAAGTTTATTGTTGGTTGCTCCTACAATTGTCCATCCAAGCTCTTCCCCATCAGCAATCCCGCTGATGTTTTCTCCGATCACGGCTGCCCGGGTTGTCCCGGTGATGAGTCGTCCATCTGATGTGTAGTCATCCGTAATGCGCTGGGTATTGATGTTGAAGTCATTTGCATAAAAAGACAGGGGGTTTTGAAATGGCGCACTACTAATGGCATCGTCCATCAACCCGCTTTGAGTCGAAATGTTTGCCAAAAAAAGCAAGTCAGGTTCGGCTGGATTGAGTTGAATAGCATCAACGACACCGGTGATATCTTCAGAAAAACCATAAATGTGTTTGTTTCCCGCAGTGAAGCCTGCACACTCCTGATAGTTGGTGTAGCCATCAGAATCGCAATCATCCGCACCTGAAGTTTGTGTAACGTTACTGCAATAAATCTCCGTCTCCAGAACAGCAGGATCGGTACATTCCACTATGGCAAGTGCAACGAAAGGGTAAAAAAGCACCGAGGAGATTGCTAGTATGATGAGGCCGTTGCGGGGCCAAAGATTGCTATGTTTGAAGGTCGTCATATCGTTTCTCCTTTATCTCTATAGAGAGTTAAAGATGATCACGCCATTACTTGAATTCAAAAAGGACCATGTGGTTTGTTCCATCTCTAAGTTTTATTTGAAGTTGTCGGCACTCATCCCACTTTTTATTTGTCTTCCAGATGTATGAATATTCATCTGTCGCCGGATCATAATTCAATCCGCTTTTGCCAGCGGTTTCAATAATGTCTTCCTCGGCAATTTCATTCACCCATCCGGCACCATCATCGCAAGTATAGGAGAAAGACACGGGATAGCCTGCTGCGAAGATGTCGAGTCCTTGGTCGCCGTCCAGACTGAATTTGATTGGTACAGAACGACCTGCTTTAATCAGGTTAACGACCCCATTTTCAATCGGGGGACTGAACAGTCCGTCCCAGTTATATCTGACCGAAATTGAAACCGCCGCAGTTTCGGTGACACCCCCTGAGGTCACGGTATAGTCGTAGCTATCGTTTCCGACAAAGCCATCATTGGGTGTGTAGGTGACAGTGTTATCGGGATTGACAGCGACTATTCCATTTGCACCTTGGGTAACAGCACTGACGGTCGGATTGCCTGTGAACGTGTCATTAGCAAGGACATCGGTCGTGACCGGGGTGCCGGGAGGGGTTGTGTCACTGTCGTCTTGAGTGTCGGAAACTGCATTAACAGTGATATTCACCGTGGCCGTCTGGCTGTCAACTGTGCCGTCGTTTGCGACATAGTTAAAGCTGTCACTGCCGTTGAAGTCAGCATTCGGTGAATAGGTGAAGCTGCCGTCTGCTGATAGGGTCAGATCGCCATAGGTCGGTCCGGAAAGCAGATTGGCTGTAAGCGGGTCGTCATCGGTGTCATTGACAAGAACGCCGGGTGAATTAACGGACAGCGTTGTGTCCTCATTGGTGCTGTAGTTGTCAGCGTTGGCAACCGGGACATAATTGACAGGGCCTTCAGGCGGATCAATGTCGATACGTCCGATCCAGATATCACGACAGGCTGCAGGGTCCGTACTCGCGACTCCTGTCAGTGGGTCGATGCAGTCGCCTGAACTCTGGTCAATCCACGGATCAACAATAAATGACTTGTAGGCAATCCTGGTAATGTTGATACCCGCGAGGGGGAATTCCGTATCGGGAAGGAGGGGATATCTTTTACTGAGATCGCAGGTCACACAGAGTTCAGTAGCAGAGACGCTAGAGAGGGCTATCGTTTCATCAATGTCATAAGCTGGTGGGTAGATACAGGCTTGCTCTTGCCCTTCAAGTTCATAGTAGACGTTATAGCAGTCCGGGGCAAAAATGTAAGTTGGTTGACCGGGCTCAACTGCAGGCCACTGAAAGCAAACTTGAACGTCACTGCCGTTTACGCTGGCCACGTTGCCCGTAGGTACAGGTGCTCCCGGAGGTGGAGGGTTGATTGATAGTGGGTAATCATCGCAGACATCGCCAAGCCCATCACTATCGTAGTCTGCTTGATTGGGGTTCGGATCGAGGGGGCAATTATCTGTGGCATCTGCGATGCCGTCGCCATCCGTATCAGCAAGATAACTTGATGTCCTTCTGATACGGATGCCTGAAATAGCGTATGCCTCATTCCCTGAAAGGTCTCCCAGTTCTTCAGGGTTAATACCAATGTGAATGCTGTCCATATCTGTAATGTTTGGGTTTAAAAAGGCTGGCTGCTGGACACCAAGAATAGTTATCGGGTCATAAGCACCAGCGCCATTATTCAAGGTGTAATCCCAATACCAGAGCACGAATCTCCTAAGCCCAGCGTCGGGGTTGAAATCTACGCCTAAAAGAAAGTGGTTCGGGAGATTGTCTTGAGTAGGGAGGGTGACAGTTGTTACCGCTCCATCGACATCTGTATAGGTAAATGTATTGTCGCCACCATCGTATTTAATTTCAAAGATTGTCGTTGCGGCCACTTCTATGTCATTCCAGCCTATGACCTGGACGTAGCCTTGGTTGCATTGTCCTGCTCCCGTATACAGGCATTCACTTGTCCACTCAAATGAGTAGAGACCAAAACCTGCAGTAGGATTAGCACCAAATGTGGAGATCCGACCCATGAATTTGGGGGCCGTGGTTGTGGTAGGTGCTTCGCTGCTCATGGTAAGGGCTCGTCCTGAAACATGGTCAGAGTCAGTTATGACAGATGATGAATTAAGGCTTGGATAGATAGGGGTCCTCATGACCACAGTTCCAACCTCAGCATCCCAAGGCAACGAATACGAGATGCAATTGAATGCATCATCGCAAATCTTATTTGTGGTATCGACGGGACCGAGGGGAAGAGTGGTGAATGTTTCCTGAAATAGGATCGTTGGTGGTGCGACCGCAGCGAATGACGCAAGCGGTGCTATCAATAGGCAAAGTGATAGTGCTTGGCAGGCGAGTAAAATTCTCCCTCTAGTTTTCATAATTCTTCCTCCCGTTTTGTGTTGTTGCTCTTCTCCTCGCATTGAAAATTTGTTGAAATTGAAAATAAAGTTTAATCTAGCAACAAGTATTCCAAAAAATAAACACCTGTAATTGTTCGGGAAAAAAGATTAATAGAACGGAGTTATTTATGCTGTAAAGATTTTCGACTCCACGTAAGGTTTAATGTATTGGCGTAAGCTTCCCCGGTAGGTTGACATGTCAAAAGTAGAGTTTTCTGGCACAAT
>JAVVDY010000014.1:0-98276 GCA_032251255.1 Desulfuromonadales bacterium | reverse complement strand
ATTGTGCCAGAAAACTCTACTTTTGACATG
This sequence comes from Desulfuromonadales bacterium, assembly GCA_032251255.1. Classification (GTDB taxonomy): domain Bacteria; phylum Desulfobacterota; class Desulfuromonadia; order Desulfuromonadales; family Geopsychrobacteraceae; genus BM509. The sequence goes on along the minus strand of JAVVDY010000014.1, from coordinate 98,246 downwards.
TCAACCTACCGGGGAAGCTTACGCCTAGTTCTCCAATTTCAAGAGTCCCAAAAGAATCAACCGGTAAAGCATATGTTTGTACAAAAGCGTAGTATTTGCCTTCGATTGTGCTTTCCATGGAAACGTCCCATTGCAGGGCAAACTCGGTTTGGCCTGCAATCGCCTCAGTCGACGCCACCAACTCTGCGAAAGAATTGCTGCTATCCAACTCAGGCTCTCGGTAGATCAGCACCTTCGAAACATTGTAGCCGAAGATTGGTATTGAGGCAGAGGAAGGGTTTAGATTAACGAGAAACTCAACAGTTTCGCCATCTGGGAATGCCTCGATCTCGGCATCGACCAGCGCTGCCTGCGGCGAGGTAGCCCAAGGGTCTGTAAACTTGAAGAGTTCTGAACTTATGTTTATGCCAAAACGGTTTAAAAGCCCACCCACTGTTTCGCCCTGACTGACGGAGGCTTCCATCTCCAGTTTGTACTCCGATTTGTAGTCTTCAGCTTCGATCTGACCTTCAACTATGGCAAAGTCCCCTGAGAATTTTGGCCCGACCTTAGCGGAGAGTAACTGAGCGCGAAGCGGTCCAACGATCCGTTGAATTATGCGTGAGCCCCTTATCCCCAACTCCATATCTGCGGAGCCAAAAAGCATTGCCTGAGGTTTTAGGCGAAGCTGTGAATAGAGATCGACATAATCACCGGTAAGGTCCACTGGAGTAAAATCAAACTTAGGTTTCTTTGGCTCTAATGTTACGTCGGCGAAGGGGCCCCAGCCAGTTGAGGGGTTGTTTTCTACCCCCGCACTTATTACTCCCCCACCTTCTAACTCAAGTGTTACCTTATCTAGAAGTTCCAATTCCAGCTTTCCGCCAGCTTCGAAGCCTATTCCAATGGGTACCCATGTACCCAGTACAGGGGCCAAAGGTCCAGGGATTGGAACGGGGATCTCTAGTACCTTGAATTTACAATCAACCTTTCCATCCACAGCTATAGCCAGCTCCATCTGTGCCTTGTATTTGGCATCGACCTTTCCAATGAGAGCAAGCTTTTGGAGATTGTCACCGGTAGTTGAGTCGTATTCGATGATTGCGTCAAGATCGGTGGAAACTGAGATATCGGCCGGATTTGCTGTGAGGGTGAAGGGGTTATCGCTCAATGTCGTCGAGCAAGTAAATGGGCCGAAGTTTGCGTCAGGATTTAACAACGAGGTGCCAATAGCTCGTATATCGCTAGATGCCCTGATAAGTTGTGATGAGGCTTTGGTAAGGTGTGGTTGTAAAGAGGCCTTTAGCGTAAAATCCAAAGTACCATCGGATTGTGTGGCTACTTCGTAGTTGTCTGAGAGGAACTGATCAAGAAAAAAAGGTTCGTGCGAGAGATCTATTTGTTCACTGATCTTCAGTTCATCAAAAAGTACATCGAGCCCCACCACCTCTAGCTCTACTGTAAAGGAACTGCCGTTCTCAGTCACATTCACTACCCGTCCACTTATGGGCTCTTCCCCAGTTCCTACGAGTAGTGCACCAACAGGCGGGGTATTAGGAAGCATAAGTGTCACCTCATAGTGACTGCCCACTCCCCAGGTGACATCAGGTTCTGATATGGAGATAGTTCCTGTAACCTGGCTATCGGAGACCAGAATTGCACTTGTGGTTGGTGTGGCTGCTAGGAGAACTAAGGAGTTAGAGGAAACCCCATCTGCACTAGCAATTATGGTTGTAGAACCTGTAGGCCCAAGGCGAGTGGCTATGCCAAACTCGTCCACGCTTATAATGGTTTGGGATGAGCTAAGCCAAGTTAAATTAGTCTCAATTTCCGTCCCATTAGAGTCGTAAGCTATGCCTGTCAACTGGGCTTCAGGATTTTCTGTGGTGAGAATTGAACTGTTAGAAGCAATCTTTATGGTAGCAATGGAGAGTTCGCTGCCACCGCCTCCTCCTCCACCACCGCCACAAGAACTGATCATCAATGAAAGAAAAAGAAGGGAAAAGAGTCCACACACAGACCAACCTCGACATGCACACATAGCGACCTCCCAAGGCAACTAAGAAGTTTAAGCATTAGAGATATAAAACACGCTTACGCGTTACAGATTGGTCTGTAGAAGTAGTGTAACAATTCAGGGCGGTACTTCAATATTCAGCTCCTTATTTAATTATTGGATTTGGACAGGTAGATCCACTAATGGGAGATAGAAACTTTCTCGTCTCATAACTTAGAAGTTGAGGACAAAGACAGACTCGCACCTCAATCCCAACCGATTGCATTCTCACATGTTGTATTAAAACGAGTCGCGAATATCCTTAGAAGTTTTTGACATTGAGGCTGGTTTCGGTAAACGAAACCAAAGGTCTTAGGTAAGAAAGGGAACCGCTCTGGATACAGTTATGGGTAAAGAGCGTTTTTATGTGCGACGAGCAAATCTACACTTACACCAAACTTGCACAAACTGGCCGAACTGAGGTGAAAAAAGACGGAATTCTGGAGAACGCACGACACCCTCAATCAACACACAACCAACTATTATTATTCTAGAAAACCCACAAAGAGATTCCAGTCAGTTATTTTACTGGTTGGTTCACTTCCCTCAGGTTTCGGCTGATTAACATCATGACTAACCGACTTCCTGATATTCCCTGACCCGGAAATCAACCCCGATCTCCTCTGCGACGCGGCGGCAAGCCTCGATGTCCACTCCGGGGTATGTGACCGCCGAGGCGACAACCTCAGGAATATGGTCTTTGGCCAGCTGCAGAAACTCCTTGACCGCCTGATAACCGTCTGCTGCGAACCTGGATTGGCATATCTTCTGATAGGTCGCCTGGTCAGGGGCATTGAGTGACACCGACACCGCGTCGACCAGACCGGCCAGCTCCGGCAGAATATTGCGCCCGTGCACCAGGTTGGCCTGCCCGTCGGTATTGATCCGTACCTTGATGCCCTGCTGTTTCAGCCAGCGTGACAGCTCGATGACCAGATCAAGGCGCAGCAGAGGCTCCCCATACCCGCAGAAGACCACTTCACTGTACCGCTTGGGATCACCGATGGCTCGTTTCAGTTCATCCACATCCGGTTCATGCTCAAGCTTCAGCTCATGCCCCTTGACGACGAAATCCTCGAACTTGGCGCAGAAGATACAGGCGTTGGTGCAGCGGTTGGTGATGTTGAGATAGAGTGAATCGCGAATCTTGTAAGCGATCTGGGTGGTCTGGTCGACGACTCCGATGCCGAACAGGTCGAAGGCATTGCGGCTGGTGATCCGCGCGACATCCTCGATGCTCAGGCCTTTTACCTCGGCAATCTTTTCCGCGGTGAAGCGAACGTAGCTCGGTTCATTGCGCCTGCCGCGATATTTCTGCGGCGACAGGTAAGGGCAATCGGTCTCGACCAGCATCCGGTCGATGGAGACGGCCTTGACGATCTCCCTGGCGGCCTCGTTTTTCGGGTAGGTGATCGTCCCGGGAAACGAGAGGTAGAAGCCCAGCTCCAGGCAGGTGCGCGCCATCTTCAGGTCCCCGCTGAAACAGTGCAGGACCCCGCCAACGCTTGCGGCACCCTCCTCGATGAGAATCTGCAGCACCTCGTCGTGGGCATCCCGGTCATGGATGATGATCGGCTTGGCGACCTGCTTCGCCAGGCGGATCTGCTGACGGAACGCTTCACGCTGCGTGTCGCGAGGCGAGCGGTCGCGGTAAAAATCGAGGCCGATCTCGCCGATAGCAACCACTTTCGGGTGCTGCTGCATCGTTCTCAGCTGTTCGATCGCTGCGCTGTCGCACTCCGCCGCATCGTGAGGATGGATGCCGACGGCTGCGTAGATGGTCTCATGGCGCTTTGCCAGGTCGATGCTGGCCTGCGAACTCTGCAGATCGCAGCCGACCGTGAGAATCTGGCTGATTCCAGATTCCAGGGCGCGGGCGATCGTCTCTTCACGGTCCCGGTCAAACTGGCTGCCGTCGAGGTGGGCGTGGGTGTCGATCAGTGTGGGTTGTTGCGTGGACATGCTGGCATGACTCCAAAAAGCACCGGGGCGCATTCAGCGCCCCGGAGAGTTGTTTCACTAATTGTACTCTCTTTTCCTATTCAGCTTCAATCCGCGGAAAGAGGGGTTGGGCTTTCGCGATTTCGGTTCCGGCCTGTAGCCCGCCCCAGGCGTCGCGGCCCTCCAGGCTGACATCATCTTTGTCACAGCCGAGAATCTCAAGCATCTTGGCAGCGGTATCTGGCATGAAGGGAGCCACCAGCAGGGCGATCAGGCGCTGGGCTTCGAGCAGGTTGTACATGACCGTAGCAAGTCTTTCCTGCTGGCTCTCGTCCTTGGCCAGTGCCCAGGGCGCAGTTTCGTCAATGTACTTGTTCCCCGAGGAGATCAGTTCCCAGATGGTCTGCAACGCCTTGTTGAAGGCCATGTCGGAGTACTGCTTGTCGAGCAGTTTGACGGCTTTGGGAAAGCGTACGGTAAAGGCGTTGTCTACCTCTTCCGGTGCTCCCGGCTGCGGCAGCACGCCGCCGAAATACTTGCCGAGCATGGCGGTGGAACGGCTCAGCAGGTTGCCGAGGTCGTTGGCCAGATCGGAGTTGATCCGCGAAATCAGCGAGCTGTGGGAAAAATCACCATCCAGACCGAAGGGAACTTCGCGCAGCAGGAAGTAGCGGATCGCATCGACGCCGTAGGTATCGATCAGCATGTTCGGCTCGACCACGTTGCGCAGGCTCTTGCTCATCTTCTGCCCCTCGACAGTCCACCAGCCGTGGGCGAAGACTTTCTTCGGCAGCGGCAGTCCGGCAGCCATCAGGAAGGTTGGCCAGTAGACGGCGTGAAAGCGCAGGATGTCCTTGCCGATGACGTGGGCATCGGCGGGCCAGAATTTTTTGTAGAGCCCGTCCTTGTCGTCCGGGTAACCGAGTGCGGAGATATAGTTGGTCAGGGCGTCGAACCAGACATAGATGACATGTTTTTCATTGCCGGGAGCTGGAATCCCCCAGGAGAAAGATGTCCGGGAGATCGACAGATCGCGCAACCCCTCTCTGACGAAACTGAGGATTTCGTTGCGGCGACTTTTCGGCTGGATGAAGTCCGGGTTCTCCTCGATGTGTTTGATCAGCTGATCCTGGTACTTGCTCATCCTGAAGAAGTAGGATTCTTCTTTGAGCTTCGAGGTCGGCCGGCCGCAGTCGGGGCAGGTCCCGTCGAGCAGCTGGGTTTCTGTCCAGAAGGTTTCGCAGGGGGTGCAATACCAGTCCTCATAGTACCCCAGGTAGATATCGCCGGCCGCCTCAATTTTGCGAAACTGCTCGGTGACGGCCTGCTTGTGACGTTCCTGGGTGGTCCGGATAAAGTCAGTATGGGAGATGTTGAGCTTCTCCCACACCGACTGAAAGCGCTTAACCACGCGATCCGCCAGTTCAAGCGGGGTTTCTCCATTCGCCTTGGCCGCGGTCTCCACCTTCTGTCCATGTTCGTCCGTGCCGGTCAGGAAGCAGACATCGAACCCCCGGGCGCGCTTGTAGCGGGCCAGGACATCGCAGGCAAGGGTCGTGTAGGCGTGCCCGATATGGGGGACGTCGTTAACGTAGTAGATTGGCGTGGAGATGTAAAAGTTCTTGTCCATTCAGATTCTCCTCGTGGAACATCAGCTGTTGCTATCAGTCTGTGAAGGTGACTTGGGGCGATTACGTGGCCGGCGCCGGCGCCGGCGCGGACGGTTTGTTTTCCCGTCTTGCGGCTCGTCTTTTGGGGGCTGCTTTTGCTGGGTCGTTTTGTCACGGTCTTCGACCCGGCGGTCATTGCTGCGCCGCTCTTCGGGAGGGCTCGTGTCGCTGCCATCGCCGGCCTGTCTGGCGGGATTTCTCCGTCGTCCGCGGCGTCGATTCGATTTTTTTTCGCCGGGGGAGCCCACGTCCTTCTGGTCGTCCTCAAGCTGTTTCGACCGTGCAGTTCGTTCTGTTTCCGGCGCCTCTTTGCCGTCTGGCTCCGGCTTGCCTTTCCCCTGTAGCTCAGGGAGTGATATCTGGCGGCGCTGACCATTTTCATTGACCGTCACTGACTGGCCGAGGATGTCGACCGAGATGACCTCGGCCGGACCCGTGGCAAGCTCGATTTTCTTGCCGGTTTTGGGCAGATTTTTACGCAACTCGTTATAGGTCTCATATTCATAGCCGAGGCAGCAGAGCAGCCGACCGCACTGCCCCGAAATTTTACTCGGATTCAGAGCCAGCCCCTGGGTTTTCGCCATTTTCACCGAGACCGGGGCGAAACTGCGCAAGTGGGTACAGCAGCAGAGTTCCCGGCCACAGACACCGAGACCGCCAACCATCTTGGCCTCGTCACGTACTCCGATCTGCCGCATTTCGATCCGGGTCCGGAAATGCTGGGCCAGGTCGCGAACCAGGTCGCGAAAATCGATCCGGCCGTCCGCCGTGAAATAGAAGATGATTTTCGACCCGTCGAAGAGGTATTCGGCGCGGACCATCTTCATCTCCATTTTTCTTTCGTGGGCCCTGCGTTTGCAGAACTGCAGGGCTTCGTCCTCGCGCGCCGCGTTCTTTTCGGCCATGTCCAAATCCGAATCATTGGCGAGGCGCAGCACTGTTTTCAGCTTCGGTCGCGAACTGTCCGGCGCCTCTTCGCGCGGAGGGGTGACAACGGAGGCAAGAGCCCTGCCACGCTCAGTCTCAACAACGACTTTATCGCCGACGGCCAGTTCAAGTTCGCAGGCATTGAAATCAAAGATTTTCCCTGCGCTCTGAAAGGACACCGCGACTATTCTCAAAATATCCATAAATAGAACTATCCCTGTTTACGTTGATACTGCTCAGGCAGCAGAGGATATCCGCATCAGCATGACTTCCATTGCCAGCTGCCGGTTGACGTTCCGGGTCAGATGCCAGCGTCCTTCGCTGAGGGCTTCGAGTTTCTTCAACAGTCCGCTGACTGATTCCCTGCGAACCTGGCGGTAGAGAATCTCACGGATGTCGAGGTTGATCAGGTCTTTCTCCGAGCGGCCGTGCAGCAGCAACAGCAGATCGCGCAAGAAGGCCTGGTATATTTCCAGGATTTCCGGAAGTTGTTCCTTGTCGTTGGCAAGTTCCTGGGCAAGCTCCAGCAGCGGGAAAATACTTCCGGAAGAAAGTGCGACCAGGGACTTTATCAGTTCGCGGCGGCGCTCCAGATAGAGTGTGCGGTTGCCACCGAGGGCTTTCTTGAAACTGCCTTCGGAGAGCGCGGCCAGCACCCGGGCCTGGACCTCGTCCAGTTCCAGCCTCGACTCGAGTATCTCGGCCAGCCGCTGCTGCGGCAGGCGTCGAAACGGCAGCCGCTGACAGCGGGAGCGGATCGTGTCGAGCAGAGTCTCCGGATGAGCCGTCAGCAGAATCATCAGCGTTTTCCCCTGCGGCTCTTCGAGGGTCTTCAGCAGGGCGTTGGCTGCCGCAGGGTTCAGCCACTCCGCACCATCAATGAGGCAGATTTTATATTCAGATTCCAGCGGACGGAGTGACAGGTCCTTCTGGATCTGCCGCACCTGGTCGATTTTGATCATGGCCCCTTCCGCGTTGAGCTGATGCAGATCGGGGTGGGTGTTGTGGTCAATCTTACGGCACGAGGGGCAGTCGCCACAACCTTCTCCGCTATGGCAGACAAGGGCCCGGGCCAGCGCGAGCGCCATGAGGCGCTTGCCTATCCCTTCGGGTCCGTCGAACAGGTAGGCGTGGGCCAGCCGCCGGTTGCGCAGTGCCCGGCGTAATATCTCTTTCTGCCGGTCGTGTCCTATAATGCTGGCAAATGTCATCGGTTCTGCCGTTGCTGGAGAAATTGCTCTATCTGATCCAGTATCTCGGACTGGATCTCTGCCCGTGGGCGATCCGCCTTGATGACCCTGAAACGCTCATGCTCTGCCCCGGCCAGGACCAGATAGCCGCTTCTGACTGCCTGATGAAATGCGAAGGCCTCACGTTCGAAGCGGCCTTCGGTATTGTCCTGCAGGTCAAATTCCCGTTGCAGCGCGCGACCCAGCCCGGTTTCCACCGGGAGGTCAAGCAGCAGGGTCAGATCGGGACTGATCTCTTCGGAAGCCAGCAGGTTCAGTTGCCTGATCAGCTCCTGATCGAGCTGGCGGCCATAGCCCTGGTAGGCCAGGGTCGCATCGGTAAAACGGTCACACAGGACTATCTTGCCCGCCTGCAGTGCCGGCCGGATGACTTCGCTGACATGCTGGGCCCGGGCGGCCGCATAGAGGAGAAGCTCAGCCCGGGCAACCATGGCGCTGTTGTCCGGGTGGAGCAGTATGCCACGGATCCGATCGGCAATCTGACATCCCCCCGGTTCCCGGGTGACAACGACCTGATGCCCGCGGGTCCTCAGATGTTCGTCCACCGCCTGGATCTGGGTGGTTTTCCCGGAACCCTCTATCCCTTCGAAGGTAATAAAGCAGGCCATCCTGGTTCGTATCCTGTTCCTGGTAGAGATGCCTGCCATGGTCGGGCAGTTCAAACCCCGTCAAAGTGTTTTTGTCAAACACCGCATTATAGGGAATCGGCCTCCAAGTAATCAAGGATAAAGGGGGTGGGTCTTTTCCCCCGGACCGGTAAATATATATGAAAAGTAAACAAATTGAACTGCTTCACGCTTTCCGATATACTCCGCGGCATCAGTGGTACGGGCCGGCACCCACGGCTTTTTCATCACGCAGTCCAGCGCCGGAGTATCGAATGGATCAGGACGGTTTTTTTGAGGCACTTGAGCGGCAGCTCGACTATCATTTCCATGACCGGGAGTTGGTGCACCAGGCTTTGACCCATAAGTCATACAGTAACGAGCGGGTTGCCGAACCCTGCGCGCATAACGAAAGGCTGGAATTTCTCGGTGACGCGGTGCTGGAGCTCGCGGTCAGCCAGTGGGTGTTCAGCCACTACCCGGACATCCCGGAAGGGGGCTTGACCAGGATCCGTTCAGAGGTGGTCAGTGAGAAGGGATTGCTCCCGGTTGCCCGTCACCTTGACCTCGGCTCGGGGCTGAGACTGGGGCGCGGCGAAGAGAAGAGCGGTGGCCGCAACAAGCCCAGCCTGCTGACCGACGCGCTGGAGGCCCTGCTCGGCGCGGTTTTTTGCGATGGCGGATATGGCGCAGCCTGCCGGACCGTGGAGCGGTTGTTTGCAGAAACCATCGAGCAGATGTCCCTCAGCCAGTATGGGACCGACCACAAGACCCGACTGCAGGAACGGCTCCAGGCCCGCTTCAATCAGTTGCCGCAGTACGAGCTTGTGCGGGTGTCCGGGCCTGATCATCAGCGAATTTACCGCATGGAAGTTTACTTCAATGAAGAACTGCTCGGAGCCGGTGAGGGGTCCAGTAAGAAACTCGCGGAACAGCGTGCCGCAGCTGCGGCGATGAATCATCCGTTGCTGGATGACCAGAAAGAGGTAACCCTGAAATGATGGAAGATGTAGAATTTCGTTCCGGCTTCGTGTCGATTATCGGCCGGCCGAATGTCGGCAAGTCAACCCTGCTCAACCGGATGCTCGGCCAGAAGATCGCAATCACCTCGCCAAAGCCGCAGACAACCCGTAACAGGATTCTCGGTATCCATAATTTTGCGGAAGGTCAGGTCCTGTTCATCGACACCCCGGGCATTCACAAGCCGAAGGGGAAGCTGAACCGTTTCATGGTTGATCAGGCAGTTTCCGCTTGTTCAGGGATTGATCTGGTGCTGTTTCTGGTGGAGGCAGACAGCCTCCCCGGGACAGGAGACCGTTATATCCTTGACCTGCTGAAAAAGAGCGGAGTCCCGGTGATCCTGGTGATCAACAAGATCGACTTGGTTGACCCGCCGCGGCTGCTGGGGCTGATCGAGGCATACAGTGCGGAGTTCGAGTTCCGTGAAGTGGTCCCGATCTCCGCCCTGTCAGGGGACGGGGTGGAACGCCTGCTGCACGTCGTGGAACCCTGCATGCCGGCGGGTCCGCGATATTACCCGGAAGAGATGATTACCGATCAGCCTGAACGGGTCATTGTCGCCGAAATGATCCGGGAAAAAGTGATGCGCCGGACCCATGAGGAACTGCCGTACGGGGTTGCTGTTCAGGTTGAGTCATTCACCGAGAAACCTGACAAAAACCTGGTGGTGATTCAGGCCGTCATCAATGTCGAGCGGGACAGCCACAAGAAAATCATCGTCGGCCACCGCGGCCAGATGATAAAAACGCTGGGGCAGGATGCGCGGCGCGAAATTGAACGTTTCCTCGGCACCAGGGTGTTCCTCGAACTGTTTGTCAGGGTCCAGAAGGACTGGACCCAGAGCGATCGCTTCCTCCGTGAACTTGGTTATGAATAAGTTCCCTGCCGCATGGTCCCTTAAGGTACGGCGGTTTTTCCTGTTGCAGAAAAGAGCCTGATATGTTGCCCGTAGTTGCTATCGTAGGTCGGCCGAATGTCGGCAAGTCGACCCTGTTCAACCGGATTCTCGGTCACCGCAAGGCAATCGTTGAGGATCTGCCCGGAGTCACCCGGGACCGTAATTATGCCGAGGTGACCCGCTATGAGCGACCGTTCCTGATGATCGATACCGGCGGCTTCGAGCCGGTGACGGAGGACCGGCTGCTGATGCAGATGCGGGAACAGTCGCAACTGGCGGTGGAAGAGGCCGATATCATCATCTTCCTGATGGATGTCCGGCAGGGGCTGACTCCCTCCGACAGGGATGTTGCGGATCAGTTGCGCCGGACCTGCAAGCCGGTTTTCTATGTCGTCAACAAGGTCGATGGGCACAAGCAGGAGGAGTTGGCCGCCGAATTCTATGGTTTGGGGGTCGGGGAGATTCATGCTGTGTCGGCCGAGCATGGCCGGGGGGTAAGTGGTCTGCTCGATGCGCTGATGCCTTTGCTGCCCGAAACTGAAGAGGAGCCAGAGAACTCGGCTGAGGTCCGGCTGTCGGTGATCGGTCGCCCCAACGTGGGAAAATCCACACTGGTCAATAAGCTGCTCGGCTTTGAACGGGTTGTCGCCAATCCGACCGCAGGAACCACGAGAGACAGCATCGATACCCCATTCATGTACAACGACAAGCGCTATGTGCTGATCGACACGGCAGGGATACGGCGCAAGGGCAAAGTCAGTCAGGCTCTGGAGAAGTTCAGTGCGATTCAGGCGCTTAAGGCGATGGATCGATCACATGTGGTGCTGATGGTGATTGACGCCGAAGAGGGGATAACCGACCAGGATCTGTCGGTTGCAGGGTATGCTTACGAAAAGGGGCGTGCGTTGATCCTGGTGGTCAATAAGTGGGATCTGCCCGAAAAAGATGAGAAGAGCATGGGACGGTATGTCGAAGAGGTTCAACGACGTTTTAAGTATCTGCCGTTTGTCCCGGTTCTTTTTGTTTCTGCCTTGACCGGCCAGCGGGTGGGGAAGATCATGCCGCTGGTAGAGGAGGTCGCAGAGGAGTTCAATCGGCGGGTGACAACCGGTCTGCTCAACAAGACACTTGAGGATGCGGTACAGAAACATCCTCCAGCCATGGTGCGCGGTGGCCGAACGAAACTTTATTATGCGACCCAGGCTGCGGTTCGTCCGCCGACATTTGTCATCTTTACCAATCGCCCGGACGACATTCACTTCTCCTATGAGCGCTATTTGCAAAACTGCTTCCGGGATGCCTTCGGTTTCAAGGGGGCCCCGATCCGGATTCGCTTTAAGGGGCGCGGCAAAAAGGAAGGTTAGTCCCGTCCCGGCGATATTTTGATACTCACCCCCGGCCTGTTGAGGTCGGTTTTCTGAGAAGTTGTCCTTTACTGGACGGTGCTTCTTCGCTATATTAAATAAGCTCTAATGATTGGTGCGGGTCTCGCGGCGGTCATGACAGGGTAATTTTTCGTGGTGGATGGCCTGTGTGTCCATGTCCACCTGCTTCCTTCACATTCCTGGAACAGGAACGCTGGGTCTATGGGGCTGGTTGGAAATCTTGAAGATCTGGGTCTTGGCGATATCCTGCAGATCGTCAGTCTCAGCAAGAAGTCAGGGGTTCTGTCGCTAGAAAGCGGCGGCCGAACCGGTGCCATCATGTTCCTCGAGGGGCAGGTGGTGAGGGCAACCTCGTGCCAGTTCAAGGAGCATCTCGGTGATATCCTGCTGAAATACCGCTTGACCACTGAGGTCGAACTGGCAAAGGCACTGACCATTCAGGCCGGTCTTGACCGGCACCTGCCGCTGGGCCAGGTTCTTTCACGGCATTTCGGTGTCGCCCAGGAAAAAATCGAGGCAGCCATCAAAGCCAAGATCGAAAAAATTGTCTACAGTTTTTTTGCCTGGTCCGACGGGGTCTTCTCCTTCCATCTGGAAGAACCTGAAAGCTTCGGCTCGGCCCGCTTGGATCCTCTTGATTTCATGCTTGAACAGGGGCTAAGCCCGCAGTGGCTGGCTCTGGAAGGACGTCGACTGGCGAATGAGGGGCGGATTCTGCCCGATTGGCCCGGCGAAGAACGGATCGAGGACGCGCTTGAAGACCCTCCCGCTTCATTTCCGATGCCTCAGCTGGGCATCGAGGCGGCCCCGGACGATGCGGCTTCTGCGCCGCTTCCGGGGGACGCTCTGCTGCTGGTTATTGATGACGATGCCGTGACCTGCGCCGCGCTGGAAAAAGCTTTTTCCCTGGCCGGGTATGAGGTGCAAACCTGCCCGCGGACCGCCGAGTATCTGGAGACCTGTGATCTGCTGGTGGCCAGGGGACAACGACCTGCTCTGTTGATCGATCTGATCATGCCCCGCCTTGACGGGCATGGTATCCTCGGCGGTCTTGAGGTGATGGAGCTGGTTCGGCAGAAGTACCCGCACTTGCCCCTTCTGCTGATGACCGATCATCCGAGCGTTGAGGCTGAGGAGAAGGCTCGGGAACTGGGCGCTCTTGCCGTGCTGCAGAAACCCCGCAAAGAGGATGTCCGCGACCCGGTCGGAGTAGAGCTGCTGCGGGGCCTGGTTCTCTCCGTCTCGTCCCTGTTGCACCCCGAACCGGAACGGATTGAACAGAATTACAATCTGGGCAATGAGCTGCTGGAATTTTCCGGGCAGGAGAATCTACAGACCTCAGCTCCCGCCGAATCTCCCGGACTCTATCTGCTGAAGGGGATGTTGCAGGAGCTGGCCAGTCCTCTGCTGGGTGGAGGGATAATCCTGCTGACATTGCGGTTTGCCAGTGAGTTGATGAACCGGGCGGTTATTTTTGATGTGCGCGACAATTCCCTGGTCGGACTCGGCCAGTTCGGGCTCGATTCATTTACGGACCAGGCCGACGCGATGGTCCGCAAAATGCGCCTGGAGGTCACGCCCGACTCGGTTCTCCACCAGGTACTCACCCGCAAAGTGGCGATTAAGGCGCAACTGGGCTGCTGCGAGACCGACCTGCGTTTGCGTGACCAGTTGGGTGGCATCGAGGCAAGTGAATGTTTCCTGGGCCCCCTGGTCAGTGAAGGCAGGGTGGTCGCGATCCTCTATGGTGACAACCTGCCTCAGCAGAAACCGATCGGCGATGTCGACGCCTTTGAGGTGTTCCTCTCCCAGGCGGGCATGGCGATGGAAAAAGTTCTATTGGAACGGCGCCTGAACAGTCAAACACTGAGCTGACCTGCTGCGCTGTTTGTTTCGCGATGCGACATTTTCTGATGGAGATGTTTTGAGAAAAATTCTTGTAGCGGAAGATTCAGCGGCCATGCGTGGTCTGATTGTTGCGACCCTGGAAGCCATGGACGACTTCACCATCATCGAGGTCGAAAACGGTTTCGAGGCGCTGCGGGTCCTGCCGCGAGAGAAGGTGGACCTGGTGATTACCGACATCAATATGCCGGATATCAATGGCCTTGAACTGGTCAGGTTTATCCGCAGTCAGCCCCAGTATCAGTCAACCCCGCTGCTCATCATAAGTACCGAGGGGAGCGAGAAGGACCGGGAGAAAGGCCTGGCGCTCGGCGCGAACAGCTATCTTAACAAGCCTTTTCAGCCGGAAGCATTGCAGGGGCTGGTCAGTCGGCTGCTGGGTCAGGAATAGATCACCATGGGTACAGGGTCACCGCAACCGGTTGCTGAGTTTCTGGCCGAAGCTGAAGATCTTCTGGGGAACCTGAGCCAGAATTTCTCCATCCTCTCTGAGGGCGCCGAATCGGGTGATGTCAGTCCTGATCTGCTGAATGGGATTTTTCGTGATGCCCACTCGATAAAGGGGCTGGCCGGAATGTTCGGTTTCGATGATATCGCCGAACTCTCGCACCATCTAGAAAATCTTCTCGATCGCCTGCGCTTAGGCAAAATCCCCCTCAACGGGATTCTTGTTGATTGTCTTTTCGATGCCCTCAGTGCCTTGATCGGACTGATGGAGGGGAAAAGCGTGAATCCTGAGCTGAATCAGGATATTTCCTCAAGCGTTGAACGGATTGAGGGGCTGTTGGCCAGCCAGGCTGGAGCGGCGGAGAATCCCTACGCCGGTCTGCATATCGATCCAGAGCTGCTCGGTGTGCTGACCGAATATGAAGAGCACAGGCTGCAGGACAACCTCCGGCAGGGGCACGCGCTGCAGTTGGTAAAAGCGGTTTTCCCGCTTGACAGTTTTGATGTGGAGCTGGCGAGCCTGACAGAACGCCTGAAGCAGATCGGCGAGGTGGTGAGCACCCTGCCGGGTCAAAACGGTGATCGCCCTGACTGCCTGGCCTTTAACGTTCTCTGCGCTGTCCGCTGCTCAGGGCCGGAGCTCCAGGACATGCTCGGTGATGGGATCCTTGAGGTCGAAGAGCTTGCCGCTGCCGGCCAGGCAGAGCCTTTGGCCAGCGCACCTCACGATCAGCCGGCGGATGTGGCTCCCGCTGCGATGAACGACGACGGGCCCGCCTCAGAGTCGCTGCGTTCTTTCAGCAGTACGGTGCGGGTCGACATCGGCAAGCTTGACAACCTGTTGGATATCGTTGGTGACCTGACCCTGGCCAAGGGGGAAATCTCGCGCATTGCCGAAGAGCTCTCTGAGCAAGGGATCGCGCTGGGCAAGGATCTGGGGAAAGCCGTCCACCGCCTTGACCGGCGCCTGCTTGCGCTGCAGTCAGCGGTCATGGACGTCCGGATGGTTCCCGTCCGACAGCTGTTTGACAAGCTGAACCGGATCGTTCGCCGCATGGCGCGCGACCTGGGCAAGAATGTCGAACTGGAAATTCTCGGGGGGAGCACCGAACTGGACAAGTTGATCGTCGAAAAACTCGCCGATCCGTTGATGCATATCATCCGGAATGCCCTGGACCATGGGATTGAAACAGCTCCCGAACGGCTTGCGGCCGGAAAAGCGGAGGTCGGCAGGATCACCCTGTCCGCGGCACCCAAGGGGAACCATGTTGCGGTCGAAATTCGTGATGACGGACGTGGCATAGATCCGGAAGGGTTGCGCCGGGCTGCGATTGCAAAAGGTTTGATCAAGCCTGAAGCGATCATGTCGGAACAGGACCTTTTGGGACTGCTGTTTCTCTCCGGATTTTCTACGCGCAGCGAAGTCAGTGAGTTTTCCGGCCGTGGTGTCGGGATGGACGTGGTAAAAAACAATATTTCAGCTCTTTCCGGAATGATCGATTTGAGCAGCCGGCTCGGGGAGGGAACCACCCTTTCTTTGACATTGCCGGTCACCCTCGCGATTATCAAGGCCCTGGTGATACGCTCCAGCGGACGTGATTTTGCCATTCCGTTGGCTTCGGTCGTCGAGACCCTGATTCTTGACCCCGGCATGACGAGAACCATTGAAGGGCGCGAGGTGCTGGAACTGCGGCAGAGTACCCTGCCGCTGCTTCATCTTGACCGGGCGTTCCAGATTGGGACAGAGCGGTCCGAACCTGAGACCCGTTTCGTGGTGGTCGTCGGATTCGCCGACCGGCGCATCGGTCTTGTGGTCGATGATCTTTATGACCAGCAGGACGTAGTGATAAAGCCGTTGGGCAAGACCCTTTCCTTTGTCCGCGGAATTTCCGGCGCAGCGGATATGGGCAACCAGCGGACCATTCTGGTCCTTGATGTGGGTGGCCTGATTGACGGTGCCCAGCAGGGCGGGGGGCTTTAAGATGTACAAGGCGTTCTATGGCCTGACGGAAAGACCCTTCAGCAAAACCCCTGATCCCAGGTATCTGTTCCTGTCCCAGGGACACCGGGAGGCTCTGGCCAGGCTGCACCATGCTGTGGAAGAACGGGACATTATCCTTCTGACCGGTGGCATCGGCTGTGGCAAAACAACCCTGTCGCGGGCGCTGATGGACGAGCTTGACAGCGGCTACCAGGTGATCCTGCTGACCAACCCCCGCCTGTCTCCGCTTGAGTTTTTACGCACCCTGGCGTTTCGACTGGATATCGTAAAACCTGCGGAATATAAATCAGAGTTGCTGGAACAGCTTGGGGCGCGTTTATACCAGCTGTACCAGGAATCGATCCACCCGGTTCTGATCATTGACGAAGCGCAGCTGGTTCCCCACAAGGATACCTTTGACGAGATTCGCCTGCTGACCAATTTTCAGCTGGATGACCGCAACCTGCTCAGTGTTGTGTTGATGGGACAGCCGGAGCTGCGCATTCGACTCGCGCATCCCGTCTATGAGCCTTTGCGCCAGCGTATCGGGATTCATTTCGCCCTGGAGCCCTTATCTGAGTCCGAGATCGGGGCCTACCTGCGACACCGGGTTCTCTGCGCAGGGGGAGCGGGGGATATTTTTCAGCAGGACGCGGTCAGCGCGATTGCCCGCTTCACCGGAGGAACCCCGCGCAGGATCAACCAGGTGGCTGCTTTGGCCCTGCTGGAGGGTTTTGGCAGGGACTGTTCGCAGATCGATGCTACGATTATCGCAGCCGTTGTCGAGGAATTAGGCGAGCTGTAACCCCGGGCCGCTTTATCTGAAAATTAATTTTTTTGCTGTCGGGGGAATAAACATAATCTGCTATAATTGGCCAACTCCTGTTGCGTTGACGGGTGCCGGTCACAGGTAACATATGGATCTTGCTGAAATCAGGAAGAAAGCCAGGCTGAAATATGCACCTGTCGAAAGGCTTGGGCAGGACGTGGTCCTCTCGCCTCCGGCGGCCGAGAGAGCCAGGTCAAATGAGTTGGAAATCCCTGTCGAACGTTTCTGGGATGCTGAATCCAACCTGCCGCTGGTAACAGAAGAGGAATATGCTCTCGCTCTGCAAAATCATTCTGCGGAGAGCGAAGCAACATCTCAATGGCTGACGTTTGTCTGTGGCAGCGAAGAGTATTCCCTTGAGCTGGCAACCGTTCTGGAACTGATTCGTCCGCGGCGCCTGACCGAGCTGCCCCGGTCTCCTGGCTTTCTCCTTGGGATCGTTTCCCTGAGAGGGCAGATCGTTCCGGTTGTTGACCTTGCCAGGCGGCTGAACCTGAAACCTTCTGATGACACCTCGCAGCAGAGAGTGATCGTCTGTTCTGCCGCTGACGAACGGATCGGGCTGCTGGTCGACAGGGTGGTTCAGGTTGTCAGGGTGAAGCCGGAGCAGGTGGAGTCCGCTCCGCTGCTTGCGGATTCACCGTCAAAAGACTTCATCTCCGGTATCGGCAGAGTTCAGGGGAAGATGCTGGTCCTGTTGAATCCGGAAAGAATTCTGGACGTTGAACCGCAGGCTGTATTGAAGGATTGATTTTTTTGACTCGGAAGACAGTTTTGTCCCTTCCGTGTTCAGACATGCAACAATATTTCGGAGGGAAGTGCGTATGCAGAAAAAGATACTGATCGTTGAAGATGAGGAAAGCTTGCTCAAGCTGGAAAGCATTCTTCTGACGACCAAAGGGTACCTGGTTCGGGGCGCCACAACTGGCCTTGAGGCGCTGGAGGCAGTCGCAGAGGAACGTCCGGACCTGATCCTGCTGGATGCGATGTTGCCTGAGATGGATGGTTTCGAGGTTTGTTCCAAGGTCAAGGGCGATCCGGAAACGCAGCACATTCCGATTATTTTGCTGACGGCGAAAAAAAACCCGGAAGACATGGCCCACGGCAAGCAGGTCGGCGCGGACGAATATATTACCAAGCCGTTCAAATCGGCAATGGTGATAGATACTATCGAGAAACTGCTGCTTTAACGGACTGCTGCTGGTCATGAGTGAACCCCAGGACGAGCGAGCAGGACAGCGATATGCTGAGCAGGTCAAGTTCGCATGCTTGAGGGTCGGCGATGGTTTCTATGCGCTCGACATCATGTGTATCCGCGAGATTATCCGGCCATTGCCGATCACCCCGATTCCGAAAGCCCCTCTCTTTATTGACGGTATTATAAATCTGCGCAAAGCTGTTATTCCGATCGTGGATTTGCGGCGTCGTTTCGATCTGCCGGTTGCCGATCAGGGTAGCCTGCAGCGGATGGTGATCTGTGCGGTCGCCGGGCGGATGGTTGGCCTGGTTGTCGATGAAGTCACAGAGGTGCGCAGTTGTCTCCGTGACGATATTCAGCCTGCGCCTTTCTATCTCTCCGGGGATAGTACCCGGTTCTTCCCGGGTGTTTGCCGCAGCGGGGAACAGACGCTGATGCTCATCGATTTGAAAAAGATTCTCTCAAGTGATCAGCGGATTGACGGTCAAACCCTGAGCCGACAGGTTGAGGCCCATGGGAGGGGGAGTGAGATAACCTATGATTATTGAATGTCCCGGTTGTAACGCGTCTCTGCGTTTGGATAAAAGCCGCTATGCGGGCAAGCGACTTGCTCTGCGTTGCCCTTCATGCCGGCTGTCATTTACAAGCGAAATCCCCCCCGATTCAATTGCCACCGTGCTGGTCGCCCATGGATACCCGAAATCTTTTGACGAGTTGCGGGCTGTTCTGGTTCAGGACGATCTGACAATCCTGACCTGCAATGAGAACGATGAGGCGTTGAGCCTGCTGCGGGACAACCCGGTCCGGATCCTGTTGCTCGATGTGGCCCTGACCGGTTCCTTTCCGTTTGAATTGATTGAGGAAGCCCGCAGGAAGCAGTCGGACAATCCGGTGAAGATTATTCTGCTGCCGTCGGTTTACAACAAGACGGCCTACAAGAGACGTCCGACCTCTCTTTACGGAGCTGACGCCTACCTGGAACTGCACCATATCGGGGATCGCCTGTTGCCGCTGCTCCGGGAACTTTGTCCTGACCTTAAGCTCAAGGAACCTTCTGCCGGGTTCTACCGTTCGGCCACAGGAGAGGAGCGCAGCCTCGCGGATGCCAGCGGCGGTCAGGCTGCCGAGGAGCTGGCGCGGTTACTCGTCGCGGATATCGCCCTCTACCATCAAGAACAGATTGACCAGGGGATTCGGGAAGGGGCTCCGGAGCTTTACCTGGCGGCTGAAATGAACGAGGGGAGGCGCCTTCTGGCCGAGCGGATTGCCCCTGAGATCTTGGCCCAGGGGGATTTTCTGCAGCGGGCACTTGAACAATTTGCTGTGGCCCGCCGTCAGGAGCTCGATCCCTAGATCGGGCTCGCCGCGCAGTCCCGACGAGC
The DNA here is from genome assembly GCA_032251255.1 of Desulfuromonadales bacterium. Lineage (GTDB taxonomy): Bacteria > Desulfobacterota > Desulfuromonadia > Desulfuromonadales > Geopsychrobacteraceae > BM509. The sequence goes on along the minus strand of JAVVDY010000014.1, from coordinate 78,773 downwards.
GTTGGGCCGGTCTTTCCGTTACAAACTTCTGGATCCGGAAGAAACTATGGACGATATTTCGCTGGATTGTTCACGTATGCTCAGCGGGCCCACTGTCGATGACCGCTTGCGGGGGGTGCGTCTGCTGGCCGATCTCAGGCCGCTCAGAATGGACCTGTACCGCTGCGCATTCGCAGACCAGGACTGGCGGGTGCGTAAAGAAGCGGTCAGGGGGTTCCTCTCCTCCCCCGGTGTCGAACAGTATGCCGGTACCATTATTGAGCTTCTCCGAGATCCCGAAAACGCCGGGCTGCGCAACTCTTCTATCGAAATCCTGGTCAGCCTCGGGCCACTGGTGGTTGAAAATCTGATCGCAGAAATGACTTGCCCCGACGCCGATGTGCGCAAGTTCGTGATCGACATCCTCGGTGAAATCGGTTCCCCTGAATGCATTGAAGGGGTTCTCAATGCACTGAAAGATGAGGACATGAATGTCCTCTACGCGGCAGTTGAAACGCTGGGAAAGCTGTCCGTCACGCGGGCGATCGGTCCATTGCTGGACTTGATGGAGGACGCAGACACCGGTCTTCGCTTCACGATCCTTGAAGCGCTGACAGCAATCGGGGAGGATGTCTCGATTGCTCGTCTGCGCCAATATCTGGCAGACAGGGTTCTACGCAAGGCCCTGCTTGATTGTTTCGGCCGCATCGGCGGCCCGGAGGTCCTGCCATATCTGCTCGAGGGCCTGACTGATCCCATGCGCAGGGTCAGGGAGGTCTCGCTGAGGTCACTGGCGCATCGGGCCAAAGTCATGCCCGCCGAGATCAGGGCGGCTTTGGGTGCGGCGCCGGATGACCTGACCGTTCAGCTGATCGATCTGCTCGCCGCAGGCGATAATGCCAGCCGGCGTGATGCGATAAGGCTGACTGCGTTGGTTGGCGGATTGGGGGTGGCGCAGGCGCTCCTGCCGTTGCTGCAGGAAGAGGGCTTGCGCGAGGAGGTCATCGCCGCATTCCATGACCAGGATGAACGGTTCTTTGATCAGCTGTTGACCGATGAGTTTTGCTGCGAGCCGCGGACCCGTCTCTCTCTTGTTTACCTGGCCGGAGAATTGTCGCGTCTCGCCGGCCGCCAGCTTGCGATCGATTCCCTTGCTGACGCTGATCCCGAGTTACGTTATGCCGCGGTCGTTGCGCTGGGGAAAATCGGAGATGAGTCGGCGGTTGAGCCCTTGTGCGCGCTTTTGCAGGATGAACATCCGCAGATCTGCGATGCCGCTGCGAGCGCCCTGGAGTTGCTGGGCGCTGAGCATCACGAGAAGGTTGTCGGGCTGCTTGAATCACTCATGGCTGCGACTGATGCAGCCCTGAGGACGCGGGTCGTACGTGTCCTCGGGCGCGTTGCTGATCGCGGGTTGGAGCCGTCTCTTCTCATGGCGCTGAAGGATCCCGAGCCGGCGGTTCGCTGCGAGGCCATCAGAGCTCTCGGGCGCAATCGGTCAGGCCTGCACGGAGAGGGGTTGAAGCTGGCCCTGAATGACGAGGTTGCCGACGTCCGGCGACTGGCCGCCGAAGCCTTGGGGCGGACGCATGAACGGGATGCTCTGCCGGCCTTGATGTTGGCCGTGGAGGATCCGGATCCCTGGGTGCGTGCTGCTGCGGTTCGTTCCCTGGGCACTTTTGCTGGGGACCAGGTCGATCAACTGCTGGTCCGTATGCTGGAGGACCAGGTTGGACTGGTGGTGATTGCTGCGTTAGAGGCACTCGCCCGGCGAGACGCCTCGCGCTCGCTTGCCAGCCTTGAAGGTGCCCTGCTTCACCACGATGAAGAGGTCGTCAGGGCGGCGGTCGATCTGCTGCTTCGCCAGGGCGACTTGTGTGGCCGACTGCTCGACCACGCCGATGAGAAAGTCCGCATGCATGCTGTGGCGGCAATCGTCAGGATTCATGGCCGGGCCGGACTGCCATCACTCGAGCAGCGGTTACGCGTTGAGACTGAGCCCGTGGTGCGAAAGGCGCTTGAGGACGCTTTGAATCATCTGCAGCGGTCGGTGGGCTGAGCGGATCATGTTTGTATTCAAGGCCGATATCCCGATGGAGGAGGAAGACTTCCGCTTGCTCCGGGATTTTGTTTATCAGTACTGCGGCCTTTATTTTGATAGTGACTCCAGGTACCTGCTGGAGAAACGTCTTAACAAGCGCCTCAGCCACCACCGGCTGGAGACCTTCCGTGACTATTATTACCTGCTTCGCTATGGGCACGAAAAGGAGCAGGAGCTTGCCGCCGTTATTGATCTGCTGACAACCAATGAAACCTATTTTTTCCGTGAGGATTTCCAGCTCAAAACCTTTGTCGAAGAAATCATCCCCGAACTGTGCGGTCAGAAACAGAAGCAGGGAAATCGTACCCTGAGAATCTGGAGCGCAGGTTGTTCCAGCGGGGAGGAGCCCTATACCATCGCGATGCTGCTTCTGGAGATTCAGGAACTGAGCGGATGGGATATCAATATCGTCGGAACGGACATCTGCCAGGAGGTGTTGACGAAAGCCAGACATGGGCAGTACGGCTTGAACTCTTTCCGGAGTACGGATGATTACTATCGGGAGAAGTATTTCACTCCTTCTCCCGAACGGGAGAATCTCTGGAAAATCGATGACCGGGTCAAACAGCTGGTGACCATCAGCCGTTTGAATCTTTTTGACAGCCGCCGGGTTGCCCTTGTCGGCGAAGTTGACCTGATTTTCTGCCGTAACGTGATTATCTATTTCGACCTTCACTCCAAGCGCCAGGTCATCGCTAATCTGCGTGATCGACTCCCTCCCGGCGGTTTTCTGCTGTTGGGTCATTCCGAATCACTGATGAATATCAGCACAGATTTCCAGCTGCGCCACTTCGTCAACGACATGGTCTATCAGCGCCCCTTGGCACCACCTGGGGGGGAGCATGACTAAACGGATCCGGGTGTTGGTCATAGATGATTCGGCGTATAACCGGGTCACGATCGGCAAGATGCTGGAAGGGATGGCTGGGGTTGAGGTTGCCGGCTATGCGGTTGACGGTGAAGATGGCCTGCGGAAATTGTTTGACCTGCAACCTGACCTGGTCACGCTTGACCTGGAAATGCCCCGCATGGGTGGCCTCAGGATGCTCCAGATCGTCATGCAGAGTCATCCGGTCCCGGTCATCGTTGTTTCCTCTTTGTCTGAAGACCGGTATGTATTGAAGGCTCTCGAGCTGGGGGCAGTCGATTTTGTTGCGAAACCGGGCCGGCCGGTCAGCCCTGACCTGTATTCGATTGAGAAAGACCTGGAACTGAAAGTGAGGGCTGCTGCCCGGATCGATTTTAACGCTGCGCCCCCCCGTCCTGACGGGACAGCATCGACTCCTCGGTCAGCAGACCGACCTGCCGCCGTGAGCCTTGCCGAACGTCACGCATCGGCAGTCGTCATTGGCGCTTCGACGGGAGGGCCGCCGGCCCTGAACCTCTTGTTCGGTGCTGTGCAGTCACCGGTCCCGGTGGCTTTCGCCGTGGTCCAGCACATGCCGCCCGGCTTTACAAAGTCTCTGGCGGCCAGGTTGAATGAGAGTTCTGCCCTGGATATCCGTGAAGCGGGGGATGGTGACCGGATGTTGCCCGGCCAGGTGCTGATCTGCCCCGGTGGGAAAAATATTGAATTTCAGCGGGACAAGAGAGGGGTTTTTGTCCGGGTTTTGACCCCGCCCGCGGAACAGATTTACACCCCTTCGGTGGATGTCCTGTTCAGTTCGGCTGCACCGGTTTATTCACGAGCCCTGCTGGCAGTGGTGCTTACCGGGATGGGCAATGATGGGAGCTCCGGCATACGTAACGTCTGCGCTCATGGTGGCAGGGTGCTTGCCGAAGCCGAGGAAAGCTGTGTCGTGTACGGGATGCCGAAAGAGGCTTTGGCAACCGGTCTGGTCGAGAAGGCCGTCCCGCTCGCGAATATGTGCCAGGAAATCTTGCAGCGTTGCCGCATGAAGTAAAAACATACCTCGGCAGGGATCTTCTTTTGGAGACTGGAAATTTTTACTTTCTCCTGCTAGTATGGCGAAGTTTTAATCTCGTCAAGGGATTTGCGTTTTGTGACTGTCAGATCAGTCGGTGGTGATTTGAAAGAGGATCGGGATGTCTGAAGGGGATCAAAGCAAGGGTGCCCAGCAGCGGGCTGAAGAGTTTCTGCAGGTTTTCAAAAAGGGTGCGGAATTCACCCAGGACCTTCTCAAGGAAAACGAACGCCTTCGCTACCAGGTACTCAAGCTCGAGAAAGCTCTGCCCGACGGAGAGGCCGGGGAGGTCGTACGCCTAAAGGGGCGCATTAGCGAGCTCGAGAGCGAAAAACTGGAGATTCTCAACCAGATAAAAACGATAGAGCAGGAGAACCAGGATTACGACAACAGATACAACGAGATAGAAGCTGAGAACAACCTTCTGGCCAACCTGTATATTTCCTCATACCAGTTGCATTCGACCCTGGAGCTTGCTGAAATCATTCGGATTGTTCAGGAAATATTGTTGAATCTGGTCGGAGTGGAGCAATTTTCCATCATGCTCCTGGATGAAACACAAAAAAACCTGCGGCCGCTGGTGGTGGAGGGGACAGACCCGCAACGGGTCAGGTCCGTTCAGGTCGGTGAGGGGGCCATCGGCGCTGTTGCACAGAGCGGCGAACGCCGTTTGCTTAGCCCCGAAGCGTCTGCAGATGTCTTCGCCGACCCGATTGCTGTCATTCCGCTGGTGGTTGGCCCGGATGTTATCGGCGTCCTGAATCTTTATAAACTGCTCCAGCAGAAGGATAGCTTTACTGAGATAGATGAGGAATTGTTTAACCTGCTTGGGACTCATGCCGCAACCGCCATTTTTACCGCGATGTTGCACCTCGGACGGGATAGCCGCCCAATTTTTTATGACAGTTTTTTTGCCCGGATGGCAGAAGATTTGAACTGATTTTGTCGAGCGAACCGCCTGATCCTCAGGAGGGATGGTGTTATGGATACATTTAAAGTACTGGTAGTGGAAGACTCACCGACGATGAGACAGTTGATCGTGTTCGCCCTCAAGCGGATTCGCGGACTGCAGATCGTTGAGGCGAATGACGGCGTCGGTGGCCTGAAGAAATTATCCGCGGAGAAGTTCGATCTGATCCTGACGGATATCAATATGCCGATTATGGATGGTTTGAAGCTGGTCAGCCTGATCCGCAATGATCCGCACTACAAGGACGTTCCGGTTGTGGTCATAACCACCGAAGGGGCCCAGGAAGACCGTGATCGGGCGCTGGCGCTGGGAGCCAATGAATATATAACCAAACCGATTCAAACGGCCAGGATCATAGAGGTTGTGAAGCGACTGCTGGAGGTTTCCGGTTAATGCTGTCCAACATGAACTCAGCCGTGCTTGACAGGTTTGTGTGAACGTGTAATAAGTCGAATTCAAAAATTTCAGGTGTTTTTCAGCACTGTTTCAGGAGGAACTTTTGGCTAAGGAAGAAGCAATTGAAGTAGAAGGTGTTGTGGTTGAACCGTTGCCCAATGCAATGTTCAGGGTCAAACTGGATAACGACCATGTTGTGCTCGCTCATATCTCTGGCAAGATGCGCAAGTATTATATCCGGATTCTTCCCGGAGACCGGGTAACCGTTGAGCTCTCTCCCTACGATCTGACTCGCGGGCGAATTACCTATCGCGCAAAATAGCTTGCAGCGATAAACTCAGACTTAAGGTGTCACTGCTGCTGCAGGCCGGTTGATCAGGGCTGGTCTCGTGGTGGTGACTATATTCGATACCGGCTTGTGCCGGTATTCGTGTTATGTGTTCCGTTCAGTCCAGTGGTGGCAGCTATGCTGGCTGCCTCATTGCGGAGGTTTTATGGAAAAACAGTACAGCCCGGACCAGATCGAGCAGAAGTGGCAGCAGGAGTGGGAACAGCGGCAGCGTTTCCGGGTCGTGGAAGATACCGAAAAGGAAAAATTCTACCTGCTGGAGATGTTTCCTTACCCGTCCGGCAGGATCCATATGGGACATGTCCGCAACTACGCAATCGGCGATGTGGTTGCGCGTTACAAGAGAATGCGCGGCTACAACGTCCTGCACCCGATGGGCTGGGACGCCTTCGGTATGCCTGCCGAAAACGCGGCGATCGAGCATGGCATCCATCCCGCCAAGTGGACCTATGAAAACATCGACAGCATGCGTGTACAGCTCAAGCGGCTAGGACTCTCCTATGACTGGCAGCGTGAGTTTGCCACCTGTGATCCGGAGTATTCGCGCTGGGAACAGCTGATTTTTCTCAGGATGCTGGAAAGGGGCCTGGCGTACAAGAAAAGCTCATCGGTCAACTGGTGCCCTGACTGCCAGACGGTCCTGGCCAACGAGCAGGTGGAGGACGGGTGCTGCTGGAGGTGTCATAACCAGGTTGAAGGAAAAGAGCTGGAGCAGTGGTTTTTCAAGATTACCGACTACGCCGATGAACTGCTGGACTGGACCGAGCGTCTGCCGGGGTGGCCCGAGCGGGTGCTTGCAATGCAGCGCAACTGGATCGGTAAGAGCTATGGTTGCGAAATAGAATTTCCGGTTGTTGGCAGTGGCCAGAAGATCAAGGTTTTTACGACCCGCCCGGATACTCTCTTTGGCGCTACCTTTATGAGCCTGGCGCCTGAGCATCCTCTGGTCGCTGATTTGACGACTGTCGGGCAACAGGCTGAAGTGAAGGCTTTTCAGGAGACGGTCGCTGCGCAGGACAAGCTCGCCCGGACCAGCGGCGAACTGGAAAAGCAGGGGGTTTTTACCGGCTCCTACAGTACCAACCCGTTGACAGGCCAGCAGATTCCGATCTTTCTCGCCAATTTCGTGCTGATGGATTATGGCACCGGAGCCGTCATGGCGGTCCCGGCACACGACCAGCGTGACTTTGAGTTTGCCCGCAAGTATCAACTGCCGATCCGGGTGGTGATCCAGCCTGAGGGTGAAACTCTCTCCGCGGAGACGATGGGGGAGGCATGGGTCGGGCCCGGTCTGCTGGTCAATTCCGATCGGTTTGACGGACTGGCCAACGAAGCGGCCAAGGAGCAGATTGCCGCTTATCTGGATGAGCGAAATGAAGGACGTAAGACCGTCAACTACCGGCTTCGCGACTGGGGGGTCTCCCGCCAGCGCTACTGGGGTACGCCGATACCGGTCATTTATTGCGACTGCTGTGGTGCGGTGCCGGTTCCCGAGCAGGATCTTCCGGTCCTGCTTCCTGAGGATGTTGAGTTGACCGGAGAAGGGGGGAGCCCGCTGGCGCGCCATCAGCAGTTTCTTGCTGTCGACTGCCCTTCATGCGGGAAGCCGGCGCGCCGGGAAAGTGATACGTTCGATACCTTCGTTGAAAGCTCCTGGTATTTTGCCCGCTATGCCTGCCCCGATTTCGCCAGCGGCCCACTCGACCGGGAGGCGGTTAATTACTGGATGCCGGTCGATCAGTACATCGGTGGCATCGAGCACGCTGTGATGCATCTGCTCTATGCCCGTTTCTTCACCAAGGTGTTGCGTGATCTGGGGATGCTTGATGTTGATGAGCCTTTCACCAACCTGTTGACCCAGGGAATGGTCTGCATGGAAACCCAGCGGTGCCCTGAACATGGCTGGTTGTACCCCGAGCAAGTGAGTGAGGGGAAGTGCGGGGAGTGTGGCGTTGCTGTTGATCACGGCCGCACCGAGAAGATGAGCAAGTCGAAAAAGAACGTTGTCGATCCGAATCAGCTGATCGCTCTGTACGGTGCGGACACCGCCCGACTCTTCTCCCTGTTTGCCGCGCCACCGGAAAAGGACCTTGAGTGGAATGAGCAGGGGGTGGAAGGTTGCGCCCGATTTATCGGCAGGATCTGGAGGGCGGTGAGCGACAACCTGTCACTGATCAGGGACTGCGGGGTGCTGCAGCCGGTCGAAGGGGCTGCTGCGGACCTCCACAGGAAAACCCATCAGACAATCAAGAAGGTCACCGAAGACATCGACGGTCGTTTCCACTTCAATACCGCCATTGCTTCGATTATGGAACTGGTGAATGCAATATATGGCTTCAAGGCGGAGGGGGAATCGGATCCCCCGGTTTTACGTGAAGCCCTGGAGACCGTTGTCCGCCTGTTGGCGCCGTTTGTCCCTCACCTCAGTGAGGAGCTCTGGGAGCAGCTCGGCTACACCGACGGGGTGGAAGCTCCCGGCTGGCCCCAGTGGGATAATGATGCCCTGAAAACCAGTGAGATCACCCTGGTCGTTCAGGTCAACGGAAAGGTCCGTGGCAAGGTCTCCGTGCCAACGGAGGCGGATAATCAGGCGGCCGAGGAGGCCGCTCTGGCTGATCACAATGTTCAGCGGTTTATTGATGGCAAGCAGATCCGTAAAGTGATCTGTGTCCCGGGCCGACTGGTCAATATTGTGGTCGCCGGATGATTCGCCTGACGCTCGCCTTCCTGCTGCTGCTCTGTTGCGGCTGCGGGTACCAGGTTCCGGGGCAGGGGGAGGCGCTGCCGGGGGGGGTGAAAGTCATCTACCTGCCGCTCTTCGCCAACGAGACCACCAGGCCTCGCCTGGAAAACGCTTTGACCGATGCGATTGCAGAGGCCCTCGGGCGTTTGCCCAATGTGCGGATCAGTGCGGATAAAGAGAAGGCTGACGCGGTCATCGAGGGGCGGGTCCTGAGCTATGCGGTATCGGCAATTGCTTATGACCAGACGGACAAGATCAGGGAATACCAGTCACGCTTAAGGACCGAGATCAAACTTCGCCGGGTCGAGGATGGTCGCATGCTCTGGCAGGGGCGCCTCGAACGGCAGGAACCCTTTCTGGCCAATATTGACAAGGGGGTGCAGACCGATCTGGAGGAATTGGCGATTGCAGAGGTCAATCGGCGCGTGGCGGATGACCTGCTCTTTCGTTTGCTGGCAGATTTTTAGGGGGTCAAATGACACCTGTGCAGCTGCAGCAGCTGATCCGTCAACAAAAGATCCCTGAATTGCTGATGCTCTACGGGAGCGAGGGTTTTCTGGTCGAGGGTGCGGTGCGCCAGATCCGTGCGGTGCTTCTCGCCGGTGGCGGCGAAGATTTCAATTTCAACCAGTTTTATGCCAAGGAAGCACCTGCCGATGAAATTGTTGCCGCGGCCCGGACGCTGCCGGTTTTTGCCGAGCGTCGGCTGGTTCTGATCAAGGAGATCCACCTGCTCCCGGCTGCGTCCCAGGAGGTCTTGCAGGACTACCTCAAGGACCCTGTCCCGGAAACCTGCCTGCTCTGTACCGGCGAGAAGATCGACAGCCGCCGCAAATTTTTTCAGCTGTTTAAAAAGGTGGGAGAGGTTGTCGAGTTCAAATCTCTCTATGACAACCAGTTGCCTGCCTTTGTCCGCGAGCAGCTTTCCGACGAGAACTATGAGATCACCGGGGAGGCGTTGACCCTGTTCTGTTCACGGGTCGGGACCAATCTCCATGAAGTCAGGGCGGAACTGGCCAAACTGCAGACCTATCTCGGAGAGCGTCGCCTGGTCGATGTCGCCGATGTCCAGGCTGTCGTTTCCAGCATCCGCTCGGAAAATGTGTTTGAGATTGGCAATGCGGTGGCCCGGGGAGAAACGGGCAGGGCGTTCTCGCTGGCCAGAAGACTGGTTGACGAAGGTGAAGCGCCGCTGAAGATCCTTTCCCTGCTGGTACGGCACTATCGGCACCTGTGGCAGATCAGAGAACTGCTGGGAAAGGGTGTCGCCAGCAAGCAGATAGCCGGCCAGGTGGGGTTGCCCCCCTTTTTTATTGACGGTATGATCCGACAGGCAAAACAGATCTCCGGGGAGGACTGCCGTCGCGCTTTTGAGCTTTTTTTGCAAACCGATCTGGCCATGAAGTCGAGCGGGGCCGACCCGGATGCCTTGCTGGATCAGTTGCTGCTGAACCTGGCCGTGCGTCATCAGGATCACTGAAGGGTAGAAAAAAAGGGGCCTGAACGGCCCCTTTTTCGGTCTTACTCGTTCCCCTCGCCTAAGCCAGGGTGTTGACCAGTTTGGTCAGACGTGAAATCTTACGGCTGGCAGTCGCCTTATGGATGACGCCCTTGGTTGCCGTTTTGTCGATATAGGGGATGGCCTTGTTCAGTGCAGTTTGTGCCGCTTCGGCTTCTCCGCTGGCAACGGCATCGCGAACATTTTTCACCAGAGTACGCATGGTTGTACGGATGTGATTGTTGCGGGCGTTACGAATTGTATTCTGTCGGTTGCGCTTGACAGCTGATTTGTGGTTTGCCACGGGCAGATCTCCTTATTGCAGATTTATTGTTTTGGTTTTTCAGAACCGGCGCATTTATTAACATTGCAGACATCGTCAGTCAAGTTAAAAAGAAATAATAAACTCTAAAGAAGATACGTAAAAACTGATAGTTGGGATATCTATTCATCGGATTAATTATTTATAATCCTATTTCTGGGAATTCTGAACAGACATGAGTCAACGGAGAAAAATAACCACAGCCACTCTGTCGATGGCGGTGGCCACCGGTTTCAGTCGCATTGCCGGTCTGGTCCGCGATGTGGTTATTGCGCGCCTGTTTGGCGCCGGGTTTGCTACCGATGCCTTTTTTATGGCTTTTACCATCCCGAACCTGCTCCGGCGCTTTTTTGGTGAAGGCTCCATGACCGCGGCCTTTGTTCCCGTTTTTGCCGATGTTTACCAGCATCAGGGGGAGGAAGAGGCCCGGCGACTGGCGAATCGCTGTATCACGTTGCTGTTGCTGGTAATGCTGATCATCGTTGGCGCAGGAATCATTGCGTCTCCCTGGCTCGTCAGGGTTATCGGTTTCGGTTTTAGCGACGTACCGGGAAAGCTGGAATTAACAGATCAGCTCAACCGGATCATGTTCCCTTATATCGGCCTGGTCAGCCTGTTGGCCCTGCTGACCGGCATCCTGAATGTCCATGGCCATTTTTTTCTGCCGTCACTTTCCCCGCTTTTTCTCAACCTTTCCATGATTGTCAGCGCCCTGACGCTTGGGCACCTGTTTCATCAACCGATTTTCGGTCTGGCAATCGGTGTCCTTATCGGCGGTGTGGCCCAGTTGCTGTTGCAGTACCCGGTTCTGTTGAAATACCGTCTCCGGATCCGGCTCAACCGGACATTTCTCCGCGACCCCCACCTGCGCAGGATCGTCCTGCTGATGTTGCCAGGGATAGCAGGGGTAGCGATCTACCAGATCAACGTGGTTGTCTCCCGGTTGATGGCTTCTTTTCTTTCGGAAGGGAGTGTCTCGTATCTTTACTACGGGCAACGGCTGTTCGAGTTTCCTCAGGGCATCTTTATCGTGTCACTGGCCCAGGCGGCCTTGCCGGCAATGAGTCGACAGGTTGCCGACGAGGACTGGACTGGCTTGCAGGAGTCGTTACGCTTTGCGCTGTCACTGATCGCCATTTTTATCCTGCCTGCAATTATTGGCCTGATTCTCTGTGCGAAACCTGTCTACAGCCTGTTTTTCATGGGCGGAGAGTTCGATCTGGTCGCCCTGCACAATACGGCACTGACCCTGGTCTGCTTTGCTCCGGGACTGCTTTTTGTCGGCATGAGTCGCATCGCGGCGCAGACGTTCTATGCCATGAAGGACACCAGGACGCCGGTCTGGATCTCTTTCTGGACGTTGTTGGTGAATGCCGGATGCGGGCTGCTGCTGATGTTTCCCCTGCAGCATTTCGGCCTGGCTATCGCACTGACCCTGGCGTCTGCCTTTAATGCGCTCTTGCTGCTCTGGCTGCTGCGGCGCCGGGTTGGCCCGTTTTTTCGGGGAGCCCTTTTCTCACCACTGCTGAGGTCTCTGCCGGGCAGCCTGGTCATGGCAGCAGTCGTCTATTTTATGCTGGGGGGGGTCGACTGGCAGCAGGGAGGACAAATGCTTGAGAAGGCACTTGTCCTGGCAGCAGCGGTCGTGCTGGGGGGGGTCTGCTACCTGGCGATCTGCCTGGTGATGAGGGTGGAGCAGATTCGCCAAGGATGGGCGTTGATCTGCAGGCGCAGCAAAAAAGGGAGCTGATAGGGATTGCGCGGCTAGAAGCGGTGGATGTGGATCTGGCCGCTGGCGAGCTTCTTTTCCAGCCACTGAACCAGCCAGCCCTTAAACGCATTTCTCGACAGCGGAACCAGAAGTGAAAAACCGAGCAGGTCGGTGCAGAAGCCCGGCGTCAGGAGCAGGACCCCGCCGACCAGGATCATGGCTCCATCAATCAGTTCACTTCTGGGCATCCGTCCCTGGTTCATCTCGTTCTGAATCCTGTTGAGCAGCGAAAACCCCTGCATGCGCGCCAGATAAGCACCGGCTATTCCCGTAAGAAATATCAGGATGATGGTCGCCAGGGTGCCAATCATCGAGCCGATTTCGATCAGGACGTAGAGCTCCACAATCGGTACGAAAGTAAACAAAATCAGTAGTCTTATAAACATGCCTCACCTGTTTTATGTTATTTCATGAATGGTGGCCAATGCGGCATCTGGTATTTATTGAAAGATTCTGCTTGTTCATTCTAAGTTCCTAAAATATAAAGTAAAATTATAGTGGTCAAAAAATAGGCAAGGTGCTCTGGCGTACTGTTGTTGCCTACGTGTTGTGCTGGTCAACAGGTTTGCCAACAGGATTTCCACAGAAAGTGTGGAAAAGGACAGAATCTGCTGATTTTTCAATACTTATCAAGTTTCAGAAGCAGCTCACAAGGCTTTACTCTGGCTGGGTAAGCGGCTGTCATGGTCTTTTATACGCTGCTCCACGGTTGTGCGCAATGCTTCTTCGGCGTCAATGTCGAGACTCCTGGCGAGCAGGGTCATCTGGAAGAGGATGTTGCCGATCTGCCGTTCGGTTGACTGCGAGAGGTCTGTCGTCTGCCCAAGTTCAGCCAGGTAGCCGGTAATTCGCCGCAAGGACGATAGCGGTTGTACGGATTCGTTGGTGTCACGGGCAAGGCAACCGGCCAGCTTCTCGGCTCTTTTTAATGCGGGTAACGCTTGCGGGATGCAACTGGCCAGGTTCAGGGGTTTCCCTTTCTCGGTTCTTTCCTCGCGCTTGATTCTGTTCCAGTCCTCTTCTCTCGTCGCAGGGTCTGTGCCTGCAAAGATATGGGGGTGCCGCCGTTTCAACTTGCGGTCAATCGAGCTGGCAACCTCCGCAATGCCGAAGAGTTTCATTTCCTCGAAGATCTGGGCCTGAAAGACGATCTGCAGCAGCAGATCACCCAACTCTTCGCAGATCTCTTCCGGGTCTGCGGTGTCGATGGCATGAACAAGCTCATAGGCCTCTTCGAGGATATATTTTTTCAGGCTGTCCGGACTCTGCTCGCGGTCCCACTCGCAACCACCGGGGCCGCGCAGTGTTCGCATGGTTTGCAGGAGTCTTTCCAGGGCCGCAATGGCATTGCCGTCTGTGTCTCGGTTCATGGCTGTTTCCCCTGTTTCGATTTTGGATAAGGCCGTTCATTCCTGTTGAGCCCGACGCCCGGTTGATTGTTCCCGGCAGGGGACGCTAAATGGTAACTCCTACCAGACCTTTTGTGCGACAGAAAACACTTGCAATATCAGGCATTATGGGCTAAGTAGGTGCGCCGTTCAAGGTTCCTGGGCGCCCCTCTTTTCCCTTGACAAGTTTCGGGCTGTCTTTATACTGTGCAGTTTTGCTTCGGGAGATGTTTTGTTGCGTCTTGAGTTGGATGAAATCAGCGCCGGCGGAATTGTCAGGGAATACTCGATCCCCGCAGAAAGCTTTCCGGAGCTGAAGGAACTGGTTGATTCGGGGCAGATGGCTTTTGTTACACCGGTGGCCTTTTCTCTCAGGCTGCAACGTCCCGGACAGATGGTCGAGCTTGACGGGACCCTGGCTGTCACGATTCAGGAGGTTTGTGGCCGCTGTCTCGCTGACCTTGAGACGCGCATCACGTCGACCTTCTCCCTGACCTTTACGCCCAGGAAAGAGGAGGAGTCCGGAGGAGAAGAAGAGGTCGAACTGGAGGCAGAAGAACTCGGGCTGATAGCTTATGAAGGAGATGCGATTGACCTGTCAGAGTCGTTACAGGAACAGGTGATCATCAGTCTGCCGATCAGTCCGCTCTGCAAAGAAGACTGTCGCGGCCTGTGTGCTGAGTGTGGTACCAATTTGAATGAAACCAGCTGCGCCTGTGAGAAAAAAGTTTTCAATAACAAGTTTGCGGCGTTGAGAAAATTGAAAATAGAGCCCTAATTCGTAACCTGGCAACGGCAATGTGCCGTAGTGAGTCAGAAAATTAGAAGACCCGGAACCCGGTTCCGGCTATCAAGGAGTTAATATGGCTGTCCCGAAGAAGAAAACATCCAAATCGAAAAAGAACATGCGCCGTGCCCACGATGCCATCAGTGCACCGAGCACTTCAACCTGCCCACAGTGTCAGGAGCCCAAACTGCCTCACCGCGCCTGTGCCAACTGTGGTACTTATAAAGGCAAGGAAGTCATCAGTAACGACGACTTTTGATTCGACCTGTCTCTGAATCATGTCGATTAAAATAGCTGTTGATGTCATGGGAGGGGATCATGCCCCGGCTGCAGAGATCGCAGGGGCTGTGCTGGCCTGCAGGCAGTGGGGGAGTGATGTCATCCTGGTCGGTGATTCAGCTCTGATAGAGAGCGAACTTGCCGTACACCAGACCACCGGCCTCAAGCTGGATATCCGCCATGCCAGCGAAGTGGTCGGCATGGATGATTCTGCCTCGGATGCTGTCCGCAAGAAGAAGGATTCTTCGATCCGGGTTGCCTTCGATCTGGTTAAAAGCGGCGCCGCCGGTGCCGTGGTCAGTACCGGAAATTCCGGGGCGACGATGGCGGCCGGCATGTTTGTGCTGAAGCGCGTGAAGGGCGTAGATCGCCCGGCTATCGCTACGGTCATGCCGAATCAGAAGTCGCAAACCGTCGTCCTTGATATGGGCGCCAACGTCGACTGCAAGCCGCAGAACCTGCAGCAATTCGCGATCATGGGCAGCCTCTACGCTGAACATGTGCTGGGCAAGACAACTCCGCGAGTCGGCCTGTTATCCAATGGTGAAGAGGAAAAAAAGGGGACAGACCTGACCCGCGAAGCCCATCGGTTGCTCAAAGGGACGGATCTTAACTACATTGGCTATGTTGAGGGCGCAGATGTCTACAATGGCTCCGCTGATGTGATTGTCTGCGACGGGTTCGTCGGCAATGTTCTCCTCAAGGTCTCAGAGGGGCTGGCTGTTGCGATTGCCAATATGCTCAAGCAGGAGATTGAGGGTCGCTTCCTGGCCAAACTCGGCTATCTTTTAGCTCAACCGGCGTTCAAGGCATTCAAGAAGAGGGTCGATCCGGCGGAATATGGTGGTGCTCCCCTGCTGGGCCTGGATGGCACAGGGGTTATCTGCCATGGCAGTTCCTCCCCGGTGGCGATCAGTGTTGCAATTCGTCAGGCTGAAGAGTTTGCGCGTATCAGAATTGAAGAGAAGTTGGCACAATTTCTTTGATCCCTTACCTTAGCTATGATTGTCGGCTTTGCCCGGCTGAAGGAGTGACTCCGTGAAAAGAGCACGTGTAATTGGGACTGGTTCTTATCTTCCGGAAAAAATCCTGACCAATTTCGATCTGGAAAAGATGGTTGATACCAATAACGAGTGGATTGTCGCCCGTACAGGTATTGAGCAGAGACGGATCGCCGCAGACAACGAAAACACCTCCGACCTGGCAACCAGAGCCGCTGAGCGCGCCCTGGAAATGGCGGGAATCGGTGCCGAAGAGATCGACCTGATTGTGGTGGGAACGATTACCGGTGATTATCCCTGGCCTGCCACGGCGTGCATTGTGCAGAACAATCTCGGCGCAAAGAACGCCTATGCTTATGATGTTTCCGCAGCGTGCAGTGGTTTTGTCTACGCCTTGTCGAATGCGACCGACTTTCTCGAGGCGGGTCGTGGGCAAAAGGCACTGGTCATCGGCAGTGAAATCCTTTCACGGGTTATCGACTGGTCGGACCGCAATACCTGCGTGCTGTTCGGTGACGGTGCCGGAGCCGTAGTGCTTGACCTTCAAGAGGGTGAGTCGGGGGTTCTTTCGTCTCACATGCATTCCGACGGAAGCTACCTGGAGCTGCTCTATCAGCCGGGGTTCAGCACGAGAAATATGCCGACCCCTGAAGCGATCGCTGACCCGCAAAACTACACGCTCAAGATGCAGGGCAATGAAGTGTTCAAGGTCGCGGTCAGGTCCTTGACCGAAGTCTCCAAGGAGGCATTGGCTGCCAACAAGCTCAGCCATAAGGATATCGACCTGTTCATCCCTCATCAGGCGAATCGGCGCATCCTCGAAGCAACTGCCAAGCGGTTGAAACTGACCGACGAGCAGTGTTTCATAAATGTCAACAAGTACGGCAATACCTCGGGTGCAACTATTCCAATCGCTATGGATGAAGCCTATCGGCAGGGCCTTCTGAAAGAGGGCAGTCTGGTGCTGATGGCGGCCTTCGGTGGCGGCTTTACCTGGGGTTCAGTTCTGCTGCGCTGGTAATCCGAGAGAGAGGAACTCAGATGATAGCTTTTCTTTTTCCCGGCCAAGGCTCGCAGTTCTCCGGAATGGGGAAGGACCTGGCCGATAATTTCCCTGCAGCGCGGAGGGTTTTCGAAGAAGCCAACGATGCTCTCGGATTTGATATCGCCGAGCTCTGCTTCGCCGGTTCGGAAGATGACCTGAAACTGACGGCAAACACACAGCCGGCCATATTGACCACCAGTGTCGCTGCGCTTCGGGTGCTTGAGCAGGAAATCGGCTTGCGGCCGGATTATGCCGCAGGGCACTCTCTGGGCGAGTATTCGGCGCTGGTCTGTGCCGGCGCCCTTTCGCTTGCCGATGCGGTCCGGACGGTTCGCCAGCGTGGAACCTTTATGCAGGAAGCTGTGCCTGTCGGGGTTGGTGCCATGGCGGCGATTATGGGTCTTGAACGGAACGAGCTGGAACAGATCTGCAGGGAAGCAGCCGGGGGGGAAGTTGTCAGCCCCGCCAACTTTAACAGTCCCGGGCAGATTGTTATCGCCGGCCATGCTTCGGCCGTCGAGCGCGCAATGGTGCTGTGCAAAGAGCATGGCGCCAAACGGGCGCTCCCCCTGCCGGTCAGTGCCCCGTTCCATTCGTCCTTGATGGAACCTGCGGCACAGCGTCTTGCTGATGTGCTGGCGGGAATTTCAGTGTCTCCGATGAGCTGCCCGGTTGTCGGCAACGTACAGGCGGAACCCTATCAGGACCCGGACGTTGTCAAATCCCTGCTGGTAGAGCAGGTTTGCGCACCGGTCAGGTGGGATGAGTCGGTTGTCAAGATGGCGGACCTCGGAGTTGAACGTTTTATCGAGATCGGTCCCGGCAAGGTTCTTTCCGGCCTGGCAAAGAGAATTGCCAAGGGGGCAACGGCGGAGAATCTCGGAACGGTCGCAGATCTGGGAAAACTGTCCGGCTGAATCAAGTTCTGGCGGGTTTCCATCCCGGCCGGTTTGCTGATATATTTAATTTTCGAACTCAAGCAGTGCAGATAGAAGGAGAGGAACAGGATGGTACAGGATAAAGTTGCACTCGTGACCGGTGCCTCACGTGGAATCGGACGCAGTATCTCGTTGGCCCTGGCAGCACAGGGCGCCAAAATTGTCGCCGTTGATGTTGATCTGCAGGCAACAGAAGGCTTTGTCGCTGAACTCAAGGCGCAAGGTACGGAGGCGGTTGCTGTGCAGGGGAATGTGACGCTGGCCGAAGACGTCGCCGAAATGATGACCGCGGCCGTCGATGCTTTTGGCCGCATCGATATCCTGGTCAACAACGCCGGGATTACCCGTGACGCGCTGCTGCTGAGGATGAAAGACGAAGATTGGGACGCGGTGCTCAGCGTCAACCTGAAGGGCGCCTTCCTCTGCAGCCGTGCTGCGGCGAAGATCATGTCGAAGCAACGCTACGGCCGGATCGTCAACATCGCTTCGGTTGTCGGCCAGATGGGCAACGCAGGTCAGGCGAACTACTGTGCCAGCAAGGCTGGATTGATGGGTCTGACCCGTTCCAACGCCCGTGAACTGGCCAAGCGTAATGTGACCGTGAACGCAGTAGCTCCGGGCTTTATCGCAACGGCAATGACCGATGCTCTTCCCGAGGCAAAAAGACAGGAACTTGCAGCCCAGATCCCTCTGGAGCGACTTGGTTCTGCGGAAGATATAGCACACGCAGTCGTCTTTTTGGCGTCTGACAACGCGGCCTACATTACCGGCCAGGTTCTCGGCGTCAATGGCGGAATGTACATGTAAACAAGAATGGCTTATTTACAGCCACAACAAACACAGGAGGAAAGATAATGGCTTCTATTGAAGAACGGGTAAAGCAGATTGTTGCTGAGCAGTTGGGCGTTGATGAAGATCAGGTGACTGCCGACGCGGCCTTTATGGACGATCTGGGTGCTGACTCCCTCGACACGGTTGAACTGGTTATGGCTCTCGAAGAGGAATTCGATATCGAAATCTCCGACGAAGACGCCGAGAAGATCCAGAAAGTTCAGGATGCTGTTGATTACATCAGCAAATCTGCCTGATTTTGTTTTGGCGGCGCCTTTACCGGCGCCGCCAAACTCTTTATGACAGACCGACTGCGTGATCGCAGTCTTGTTATCAATCCACTCAAAGGAATAATTCCTATGCGCAGAGTTGTGGTTACCGGTGTTGGCGTGGTCTCCTCGCTTGGAACCGGTGTCGACAAAAACTGGGATGCTTTGATGGCAGGACAATCCGGTCTTGACCGGATCTCCAAGTTTGATCCCTCCGACCTGCCGACGCAAATCGCGGGCGAAGTTAAAGATTTCAACGCCGAAGATTTTATCGATAAAAAAGAGATCAAGAAGATGGATCTCTTTATCCAGTACGGGCTCGCTGCCAGCGAAATGGCACTAAATGACTCCGGCCTGGAAATAACCGAAGAAAATGCTGAGCGGGTCGGTGTTCTGGTTGGCTCCGGTCTCGGCGGCCTCCCTACAATCGAAAAATATCATTCGGCAATGCTGGAGCGGGGTTACAAGAAGATCACCCCCTTCTTTATTCCGATGCTGATCATAAATCTTGCCCCCGGACATATTTCCATGCGATTCGGTGCCAAGGGCCCGAACATCTCACCGGTTTCTGCCTGTGCTTCCGGAACTCACTCGATCGGTGATGCTTATCATACGATTGCCCGGGGGGATGCTGACGCCATGTTTGCCGGCGGAACCGAGTCGACGATTACGCCACTGGGGATCGGTGGTTTCAACGTGATGAAGGCACTCTCCACCCGCAACGATGATCCTCAGGGGGCCAGTCGTCCCTTTGAGAAAAACCGTGACGGCTTTGTCATGGCCGAGGGTGCGGGAATCATGATCCTCGAGGAATACGAGCAGGCCAAAAAGCGGGGCGCCAGAATCTACTGCGAAGTGGTCGGCTACGGAGCCAGCGCGGATGCTTTTCATCTGACCCAGCCCGCTCCGGGCGGAGAAGGAGCGGCCCGCTGTATCAAGATGGCGATGAACGGCGCCGGGCTTAATCCGGAAGACGTTGATTACATCAACGCTCACGGTACTTCGACCCACTTCAACGACCTCTATGAAACGATGGCGATAAAGACCGTGTTCGGTGATCATGCCAAGCAGCTTATGATCAGTTCGACCAAGAGTATGACCGGACACGGTCTGGGTGCCGCCGGCGGGATCGAAGCAGTGTACTGCGCGCTGGCGATGGCCCGCGGGTCGGTTCCGCCGACCATTAACTACGTCGAGCCTGACCCTGAGTGTGATCTTGATTACGTGCCGAACGAGGCGCGTCAGGCCGAGGTGAAGGTTGCCCTGTCCAATTCGTTCGGCTTCGGTGGCACCAACGCGACCCTGGCTTTCCGTAAGGTTTGAGGTTCAGATGTACGTCGTCGCTAGCGATCATGGTGGTTTCGAACTGAAGGAAGCAATCGTTGCACTGCTCAAAGAGCGAGGTCTCGAGCATCTGGACATGGGACCGATCAACCTCGATTCGGTCGATTATCCGGATTTCGGTGCCAAGGTGGCCGGGGCTGTTTCCCGCGGTGAAGCGGATGCGGGCATACTGATCTGCGGCACGGGGATCGGCATGTCGATCGTCGCCAACAAGTTCCAGAAGGTGCGGGCGGCGCTGGTGCACGACCACTTTACCGCGCAGATGGCAAAAGAGCACAACAACGCAAATGTGCTGGTCCTCGGCGGTCGTATTCTTTCGGTCGAGCAGGGTGTTGAACTGGTCAAGGTCTGGCTCGACACCGAGTATGCAGGAGGGCGGCACCAAAAGCGCCTCGACAAAATTTTCCAGTATGAACAGGAGCAGCACTCCTGAGCCCTTTAACGTCTTGATAAATACGGGGCAGGCTGTTCGGCCTGCCCCGTCCTTTTCATATTTACGCAGCTAGAAACCGGAGGACAGCATGTCGACGCAGAATACTCTTTCATCATTTGATCCCGCTATCGCCGCAACCCTGATCCGGGAAACGGAGCGCCAGGAATATAACCTGGAGTTCATCGCTTCGGAAAACTTCGTCAGTGAGGCGGTTCTGGAGGCCCAGGGGTCGATCATGACCAATAAATATGCCGAAGGCTATCCGGGCAAGCGCTATTACGGTGGTTGTGAAGTCGTCGACGAGGCGGAGCAGCTGGCTATCGATCGTGCCAAAGAACTGTTCGGTGCCGAACATGCCAATGTTCAGCCACACTCCGGTTCCCAAGCGAACATGGCCGTTTACATGGCCGTCTGCGAGCCGGGCGATACCGTGCTGGGCATGAACCTGGCTCACGGCGGTCACCTGACCCACGGATCCCCGGTCAATTTTTCCGGCAAGCTCTACAATATTGTTGCCTACGGTGTCAAGGAAGAGACCGGGATGATCGATTACGAGGAGGTAGAGCGGCTGGCTAAAGAACATAAGCCGAAGCTGATCGTGGTCGGCGCCAGCGCTTACACCCGCACTCTCGATTTTCCCGAGTTCCGCCGTATTGCAGACGAGGTCGGTGCGGTGGTCATGGTTGACATGGCGCACATCGCCGGGCTGGTCGCGGCCGGTGAGCACCCCAACCCGGTCCCTTATGCCGAGTTCGTCACCACCACCACGCACAAAACCCTGCGCGGTCCCCGGGGCGGCATGATCCTCTGCACCGAGGAGTGGAGCAAGAAGCTCAACAGCAATATCTTCCCCGGTATCCAGGGGGGGCCGCTGATGCATGTGATCGCGGCCAAGGCGGTGGCCTTCAAGGAAGCCTTGGCGCCCGAGTTCAAGGAGTACGCATCGCAGGTGGTCAGGAATGCAAAGACTCTGGCCGATGAACTGGTCAAGCGCGGCTTCAACCTGGTGTCAGGCGGTACCGACAATCACCTGATGCTGGTCGATTTCAGCGGCACTGAAATTACCGGCAAGGCCGCTGAAGCCGCTCTGGAAAAGGCCGGAATCACCGTTAACAAGAACGCCGTTCCTTTCGACACCCGCTCCCCGTTCGTCACCAGCGGTGTGCGCATCGGAACGCCCGCTACCACCACCCGCGGTTTGAAAGAACCGGAGATGATCAAGGTTGCCGAGTGGATTGAGCGCGCCCTGAAGAACATCGACAATGACGCTGAGCTGGGCAAGATCAAGGCCGAAGTCAAGGAGCTTTGCAAGCAGTTTCCCCTCTACGCCCATCGCCTGAAGTAGGGGGAAGGCGTGCGGCCGTCCTGGGACGAATATTTCATGCAGATTGCCAAGCTGGTTTCCAGCCGTTCGACCTGTACCCGGCGCCAGGTGGGAGCGGTGCTGGTCAAGGATAAGAACATCCTGGCCACAGGTTACAACGGTGTGCCGAGCGGGATAACCCACTGCGAGGTGACCGGGTGTCTGCGTGAGCAGTTGAAGGTTCCTTCCGGTGAGCGTCATGAACTCTGCCGCGGACTGCATGCCGAGCAGAACGCTATCATCCAGGCCGCCAAACATGGAATCAACATCGATGATGCCACCCTCTACTGTACCGACTCGCCCTGCATCATCTGTTCGAAAATGCTGATCAACGCCGGGGTCCGCCGGGTCACCTACCTTCGCGGTTATCCCGATCAGCTTTCACTGGAAATGCTCGAAGAGGCTGGGATCGTATCGGTCCAGTTCGAAGGTGAGGTCGAATGAATTGCCCGTTTTGCGGTCATGATGATACCCGGGTCGTCGATTCGCGGCTGGGGAAGGAGGGGAACAACGTCCGTCGCCGTCGGGAATGTCCGGCCTGTGAGAGACGTTTCACCACCTACGAGAGGGTCGAAGAGATCCTCCCCTGGGTGATCAAGAAGGATGGTCGCCGCGAAGCCTTCGATCGCGCCAAGATAATTTCCGGGATGCAGCGGGCCTGTGAGAAACGCCCTGTTTCCGTTGAGCAGATCGAGGCGATGGTCGATCAGCTTGAGCGTTCTTTTCAGGAACAGGGGGAGAAGGAGATCGACGCCAGTCTGATCGGCAAAGCCGTGATGGAGAAACTGCACGAGGCTGACGAGGTGGCCTATGTTCGTTTTGCCTCGGTCTACCGGCAGTTCAAGGATATCAACGAGTTCATGTCGGAGCTGACGGATCTGTTGAAAAATTCAAAAAGCTGATGATCCGCAGCCACGTTTGCCTGTTAAACAGCCAAGAGATTGCGTCCCTTGGCTGTTTTTTTGTTTCCGGAGCCGTTCTGCGGGCCAGTTGTCGGTGAAGGTACGGGCTGATAAAACTGTGCAAAAACACATTGACACCTAAAACAATATTTTTAAAATACGGCCGTCATCCACAAATGAACCGAAAGACTGTGGGATCGCGACGCCAGCACCACACTTTATAAAGTGCTCCGCCCTTGCTGCCCCTCTCTACAGTCGACTAGGTACCCCAGCCTTGCGGTGAGAGGTCGCATCATGCAAAAGAAACTGTTGTCCTGCAAAACCATCTTTTCAACTCTTTTTTTTCTCCTTTTATCGCTTCTCGGCGGCTCGCTTCACGCAGCACTCCTCGCTAAAACCCACACCGATGCAACGACCGGAATGGAATTTATCCATGTTCCCGGCGGCTGCTATGAGATGGGCAACAAGTGGGGGGGCGGCAGTTATACCGAGTATCCGGCCCATGAAGTCTGCCTGGGGGATTTCTACATCGGCAAAACCGAAGTGACTCAGGGACAATGGGAAAAAATTATGGGCGACAATCCTTCTTACTTCAAGCTGGGGGACAACTATCCTGTTGAGAGTGTCTCCCGCCCCGACATTTACAAGTTTTTGCATCAGATGAATCAGCAGAATGCCAGGGGTTTTCGTCTGCCGACTGAAGCCGAATGGGAGTATGCCTGCCGCAGCGGTGGTAAGGACCAGGAATTCTGTGGCGGCGATTCCCCGGACGACTACGCCTGGTATGAAAAGAACAGCGACGACAGCCCCCACCCCGTTGCCCAGAAAAAACCGAACGGTCTGGGGCTCTTCGATATGAGTGGCAACGTTTGGGAGTTCTGTTCGGATATCTTTGCCCGCAACTACTACGAGAATTCCCCGAAACATAATCCTGTCGGTGCAAAATCAGGTCGCCACGTTATGAAACGCGGCGGTTCCTGGGGGGTCAATGAAAACTTTGTCCGTTCTGTGACCCGGGGCAGAGGCAGTATGGAAGAGAAGCATTATTCGACCGGATTCCGCGTCGTGTTTCCCGCACATGTCCTGAAAACCTCATCTGTCCAGCAGTAAATGCAGGACAATCATCTACGGACTGACGGAGTGTTGCAATGTCGATATCTTTGCCTTCTGGGCCTTCAAGAGAAACAGGTCCAGACGATTATAGGCGGAACCTTGAGCGGGTAAATGGATGCGGACAAAAAAGAACCTGCCCTGCAGAGGTGAGGGAGGGCAGCGGAATGGAAAAAAATGAATTTTGTTCTTAACAATAGCTGCCATCCTGTTTATTCTGTCACTCCCTGCTGAAACGAGTTGTCGGGGTATGAGAACTGGTCCGTAAATGGTCGCAGATAAAGGTCGTAAAGTGTCATCACCGAGCTCCGCACATCGCCCATCTCCCTGCTCCCCGGCTGTACGGCCGGGACTCCTGTTCGTGGTCTCTGCACCTTCCGGGGCGGGGAAAACCTCACTCTGCCGGGAACTTATTGACAGGTTCGCTAATCTGAGGCATTCTGTGTCGTTCACCACCCGGGAGAAGCGGGCAGGTGAGGTCGCCGGGGTCGACTACCATTATGTCGATCAGGCGGTCTTTTCCGCCATGGTCGATAGAGAGCAGATGGCGGAATGGGCAGAGGTCCACGGCAACCACTACGGTACGGCGCTGGAAACGCTTGACCGGGCGGCGGCTGAGGGGGTCGACCTGCTGCTCGATATCGACTACCAGGGCGCGGCTCAGTTGAAGCGGAATTCCCCCCACGGGATTTTCATTTTTATTCTGCCGCCGAGCCTGGCTGAACTGGAGCGACGGCTGCGCGGCCGGCAAACCGACAGTGAAGAGGTCATCAAGCGGCGTTTGCAGAATGCCCGCAAGGAAATGGCCGAGTCGGGCTGGTATGACTACCTGGTCGTCAATGATGATTTTGATGTCGCGCTCGATGAATTGTGCGCTATTATAAAAGCTGAACGCTGTCGCACTGCTCCTCGGCAGTCATGACCGCAATAACCTGATCCTGTAGGAGATATTTGCATGGCTCGTGTAACCGTTGAAGATTGCCTTGAAGTGATCCCGAACCGTTTTCAGCTGGCGATGGTTGCCGCGAAACGGGCGAAGCAGTTGTATCGTGGCGCGGAACCACTGATCGAAAACAAGGCCGGGAACAAGAAGGTTGTTCTCGCGTTGCGTGAGATCGCCGCAGGCGAGATCGAATTCACGCTGCCCGCAGCCAAACGATAAAGCAAGTTTTCTTTACGGCGGTCGTCTCTACGGGGGAGCGACCGCCGTATTGCGTTCCCTTTTCCTCCGCTGCCCTATTGAGCGATTGCAGCGGGCATCAAACAGTCTGTGTCTATGGTGCAACTGGACGACATCCTGGAACAGATTCGTTCCTATCATCCCTCCGCAGACGTTGCGCTCATCCGTCGAGCCTACGATTTCTGTCTGCATGCCCATGAAGGGCAAAAAAGCCTTTCGGGACAGCCCTATATCAGTCAGTTGCTGGAGCTGGCGTCAATTCTTACCCGTCTCAAGGTCGATGAAACGACCCTGGCGGTCGGCCTGCTCCACGAAACACTGGAAAAGGCCGGTGTGCCGGATCATGAATTGCGTGACGAGTTCGGCGAAGAGATCCTTGCGCTGGTTCAGGTCGGCAGTCGGATCAGCCGGATCCCCTATCGCAAGAGCAGCCAGCAGCAGGTCGAAAGTTTTCGCAAGATGTTTGTCTCGATGGCTCGTGATCTGCGGGTCATCCTGATCTGTCTGGCTGACCGGCTCTGTGAAATGAGACAGCTGACCTATCGCTCGGATCGCGAGCAGATCGATTATTCCCGTGAGACACTGGAGATTTATGCGCCGCTGGGCAACCGGCTCGGAATCAGCTGGCTGAAAAGCGAACTTGAGGATCTGGCGCTCTCGTTTCTGGAACCGGAAAAATACCGGGAGCTGGAACGGAAGATCAGTCGGCATAAGGAAGAGCAGAAGCGCTACATCGCAGATATCCGCGAGCGGATCACGAAAATGCTTCTGGATGAGGGGATCACCGGGGATATCACCGGTCGTTTCAAGCATTTCTATTCGATTTACAAAAAGATGGAACGGACCGGAGTCGAGCTGGACCAGATCTACGATCTTGCGGCCTTCCGGGTGCTGGTCGGTTCGGTCCGTGAATGCTACGGGGTGCTGGGGATTATTCACGCCGCCTGGAAGCCGATCCCCGGCCGCTTCAAGGACTACATCGCGATGCCGAAGACGAACCTTTACCAGTCTCTGCATTCGACGGTGATCGGTCCCTACGGCGGCCGGATCGAAATTCAGATCCGTACTCACGACATGCACCGGATTGCCGAGGAAGGGGTCGCGGCGCACTGGAAGTACAAGGAAGGTGGCGTCATGTCGGCAGGCAGGCGGGATGACCAGCGTTTTGGCTGGTTGCGCCAGTTGCTCGAATGGCAGCAGGATGTCAGCTCCTCCAACAGCTATCCGGTCGCCGGCGCGGGAGATCTGTTCTCCGACGAGGTCTATGCCTTTACCCCGAACGGTGATGTCAAGGCGCTGCCGGCCGGTGCCAGCCCGATCGATTTCGCTTACGCCATCCACACCGATGTCGGCAGCCAGTGCGTCGGCGCGCGGATCAACGGTAAGCTCTGCCCGCTGAAAACCGAACTGAAAAATGGCGATATCGTCGAGGTCATTACCTCGGCGAACCATAAGCCGAGCAAGGACTGGCTGACCTTCGTCAAGACCTCCAAGGCCCGCAACAAGATTCGGCAGTGGATCAAGTCTGAACAGCAGGAAAAGAGTATCAATCTCGGTCGGGAGCTTCTGGAAAAGGAGCTGCGCAAGCACCAGTACAGTTTCAAGCGGGCACAAGGGCTGGAAACATTCACCGCGGGGATTGCCAATCTCGGTTTCAAGTCACTCGAAGGGTTGCTGGCCTCGGTCGGCTACGGCAAACTGTCCGCGGGCCAGGTGGTTTCGCATCTTCTGCCGAAAGAGGACCTCAAGGTGACCGGCGCCCGTCCTCCGGGACCGCTTGGTAAGGTTCTGGGCAGGCTGGGACGGCGCAAACCATCCAGCGCAATTTTGATAGACGGCATTGACGACATCATGGTTCGCTTCGCCAACTGCTGCAATCCTGTCCAGGGCGAACCGGTAATCGGTTATATCACGCGAGGGCGTGGCCTGACGGTGCATGCCGCAGACTGCAGCCAGGTACTCTCTGATGATCCGGAACGGATGATCGAGGTCGAATGGGACATGCAGCGCAAGACCACCCGGCCGGTAAAGATCAGAATCTTCTGTCACAACAAGAAGGGGATGCTGGTCAGCATTTCAGGGGCGATCACCGAGGCGGACGGTAATATCGTCAGTGCCAGCGTTAATTCCACCGAGGATGGCAAGGGGGTCAACCTGTTCGAGGTCGAGGTGGAGAACCTGGAACATCTGAACCGGGTGGTGCGCGAAGTCAACCGGATCAAGGGGGTTTACCGCGTCGAGCGGCTGCGCAGCTGAGAGGTGGCGAAGTTGTCATGAGCGCCACCGGGTGACGATCAACGGGCGTCATCGCTTCGAGGGCTTTGGGCCCCAGCCGCAGCGCCTGCCCCTGTCAAGCAGAGGAGGATTCTATGACATTCAAGCAGATCCATACTGACAAGGCCCCCGCGGCAATCGGTCCTTATTCCCAGGCCATTCTGGCCGGCGATACTCTCTACTGCTCGGGGCAGATCCCGCTGGTGGCGGAGACCGGTGAGCTGGTTGCTGGCGGAGTGGCCGAACAGACGGTCCAGGTCATGACCAACCTTCAGCAGGTTCTGGAGGCGGCAGGGTTTTCCCTCGATATGGTGGTCAAGACAACCATCTATCTGGAAGACCTTGGCAACTTTTCCCTGGTCAATGAGGTTTACGCGAAATACTTCACCGCGCCCGCTCCGGCTCGGGCAACGGTACAGGTTGCAGCTCTGCCGAAGGGTGCCCTGATCGAGATTGATGCGGTTGCCTGCAGGGCGTGAACTGCCCCTGATTGAATTGCCTGAACCCAAAGCGGAAGAGCGCTGTTCTGTGGCTGGGAGCACAGTCTCCACGCGCTGGGCTCTTCGAACACATGGGCTTGGCCGAAGCGGCCGCTATGAGAGTGTTGCCGGCAGAACGGCACAAGCCTTTTCTCTGTCGCGGATATGTCCGCTTTTGGTGCGGGATCGATAAGGGCACTGCGGGTTTGCAGAAGCAGAAAAAGGGATGGTCCGCTGGGCCCATCCCTTTTGGTATTTGAAATGTAAACTGGTGCTTAGACCGCTTTCTGCACCTTGCCTGAACGAATACAGCGGGTGCAGACCTTCATCGAACGAACACTGCCGTTCTCGATCCCACGTACGTTCTGCAGGTTGGGTTTCCAAACGGTACGGGTCTTATTGTGGGCGTGACTGACATTGTTTCCGGTCAGAGGCTTCTTGCCGCAGATTTCACATTCTCTTGCCATTTTTCGTATTCCTCCTGAATATTTAGAACGCGCATTACTAACATACTTTTCATCCGGGTGCAAATATTTTTGCCCCGGAAATGAAATTTTCGCAATTCAAGAATCCGCATCGTCAACCTCTGGTGACGCATTGACCGCGAAAGACGGGAAAGGGATAGAATTGCCTGGTAATGCGGGTATTCTCTGAATGGCCTCTGGTAGAGATTGGTGGCTGCCAAGGCCCCTGTTTGTTGCGGCACAGACTTCTCGTCATGGGTTCTTCTGCCGTGGGTCAGGCAAAATCATCCTCAGTGAGGATTCTGATGTTATGGCGGGAGAGCAGCGCCGCAGTCACGCCCATGCCGGCCACTTTCTGTTGCCCGCAGTAGATTGTGCCACAGC
The DNA here is from genome assembly GCA_032251255.1 of Desulfuromonadales bacterium. GTDB lineage: Bacteria > Desulfobacterota > Desulfuromonadia > Desulfuromonadales > Geopsychrobacteraceae > BM509. Next base: position 50,248 of record JAVVDY010000014.1, on the reverse strand, counting down.
CACAGGATGGGCTGCGCTGCTTGAGGATGGCCAGCTTGCAGTTGTTGAGCTGAGCGATCTGCAGGGTCAGGTCCGCGCCCCGCAGAAAAATCGTCGCCATCTCATTGCCGCATGCGTCACGCATGCTGCCTGAGCCATCAAGGATGCTCTCGCCGTCCCCCCGGATAAAAAAGGTTTTGCCACGCGGGGTCGGGAGTCCTGCGAGTTGCTCGGGACAGACCGGAATAGCCGTCAGGTTATGGCCATGGAGGTGGTTGAGAACAGCGTCACAGCGGTTGTTGCTGCCATCATAACGGGTTGGCAGGCCAAGCAGGCAGGCACTGACCAGGACGGGCTCGGACATCCGCACAGCATTCAATCGAGGGGAGGGTTGATGATCGCTTGGCATGCCGGGACCGTGGCTGGTTCGACAAGAACCCTTCGGCCATCTACCCGGAGACGATCTTCCGCAATCAATTGGATGGCGCGGGGGTAGATTTTATGCTCCTGCTCGAGGATCCGGGCGGAAAGGGTTGCCTCGGTGTCATCGTCAAGAACCGGAACGACGGCCTGGAGAATGATCCGGCCGGTATCGACCCCGTCATCGACAAAGTGAACTGTACACCCTGAAAAACGGGCTCCGTACTCCAGCGCTTTCCGCTGTACGTGCAGTCCCGGAAAAGCCGGCAGCAGGGCCGGGTGAATATTGATGATGCGTTGCGGGAAGGCGTCGAGGAAGACCTCGGAAATGATCCGCATAAATCCCGCCAGGACCACCAGTTCGACATCAGCATCCTGAAGGGCGGTGACGACGCTGCGATCAAATTCCTGACGCTCCGAGAAGTCGCGGTGGTCAATGCAGCGATGAGGGATCCCCGCCTTTTCCGCGCGATCGAGAGCCGCGGCGCCGGGATTGTTGCAGATGACGATGGCAATGTCCGCAGCAAGAGAGCCGTCCTGGCAGCGATCGATGATTGACTGCAGGTTGGTTCCTCCTCCGGAGGCGAGAATTCCGAGACGCAGCTTCTTCACTTTGACTCCAGTTTCGCTCAGACCAAAATGACCTGGTTTTCATCGGAGTCGCGCTGGGCGATTTCGCCGACCAGATAGGCCTTTTCCTCCAGCCCCGACAGCCGGAAGAGGATGTCTTCCGCTTCGGCAGCCGGGACCACGATGACCATGCCGATCCCGTAGTTGAAGGTCCGGTACATTTCGCTCTCTTCAATCTGACCGCCTTCGCGCAGCAGCTCGAAAATCGCCGGTTTCTTCCAGCTGTCCCTGGCGAGAATCGCCTTGCAGTGTTTCGGCAGGGTCCGGGGCAGGTTTTCCAGCAGGCCACCGCCGGTAATGTGGGCAACTCCCTTGATGGAAAAATCCCGCATCAGGTTGAGGATGCTCTTGACGTAGATTCTGGTCGGTGTCAGCAACTCTTCACCGAGCGGGCGTTCAAGGCCTTCCGGGGTTGCGTCCAGCGACAGCTGCATGGTCTCCAGCAGGATCTTGCGCGCTAGCGAGTAGCCGTTGGAGTGGAGGCCGCTGGAGGCGATGCCGATCACCTTGTCCCCCTTGGTGATGGCCGAACCGTCAATGATCTTGTCCTTATCGACGACCCCGACCGTGAACCCGGCGAGATCATACTCGCCATCGGTATACATCCCCGGCATTTCGGCTGTCTCACCGCCGAGCAGGGCACAGCCTGCCTGCTGGCAGCCCGCGGAAATTCCCTTGAGAATTTCAAATGATTTTTCCGGGGAGAGCTTGCCGGTGGCGAGGTAATCGAGGAAGAAGAGCGGTTCGGCTCCCTGGACGATTATGTCATTCACGCACATGGCGACCAGGTCGATCCCGACCGTGTCATGCCTGTCGAGCATGAAGGCCAGCTTCAGCTTGGTTCCGACGCCGTCAGTGGACGCCACCAGCGCGGGCTTTTTGTACTTGTCATTATTCAGCGAGAAAAGTCCGCCGAAACCTCCGATGTCGGTCATGACCTCGGGTCGCGAGGTGGCTTTGACCAGCGGCTTGATCATATCCACAAAACGGTTTCCGGCATCGATATCGACTCCGGCATCCTTGTAGGTCATTGGTTTTTTTTCGTTCAATGGATAACTCCTTATGGGTCAAAAATAGCGGGCTATTAGAGCATCAGGTCCGCTGTTTGTCAACCGGACTCTACCGGCCCGGCCCGGGCTGCGGCAACGCGCAATAATCTTTACAGTTGGGCACTGAAAACATATTATAGAGGACTTTTAAACGAATCTCTGCCGGAGATGCAACTCCGGGTCAACCTGATAGATTCTAACACGCTTTCAAGGGCAGGGCACCCTGCTCCGGCATTTGTCATGAACTTTGAAATCAGGCCCTTAAGGGAGACCGATCTCGAACAGCTGGTTGCGGTTGAGCGAGACTGTTACCGTGATCCCTGGAGCCTGGCCCAGTTCCGTCAGGAACTGGAACTGCCTCATGCCTCCATCGATCTGTGTTGGGCGGATGGGAAGCTGGCCGGATATCATTGCTACTGGCTGGTTGTTGGTGAAATGCAGGTGATGAATCTGGCTACGGCCCCCGATTTTCAACGGCACGGGGTTGCGCGGAAGTTGCTCGGTCATGCCCTTGAAACCTGCTCATTAAAGGGATTGCAGCGGGCCTACCTTGAGGTCCGCATCGGCAACCTGCCGGCCATTTCCCTCTACCGCAGCTTCGGTTTTGTCGACGACGGGTTGCGCAGGCACTACTATGCGGACGGCGAAGATGCCCTGCTGATGGTAAAAGAGGTGGCAGGGGAGGGCGCCCTTTGATCTGCTTGCGCCCCCGGAAATGGCGATTCTTTTTCCAGTGAAGCATGGATAATATTCAGATGTTGGAGGAGATTTTTTCATGAAGAACTATAAGACCATCGTCCTCTCGAACCAGGAGATCTCACCCGGGTACTACCGGATGCAGATCCTGGCGCCGGGCTACGATGCACAGGCCCGCGCCGGTCAATTTGTCATGTTCCGGGTGCAGCGCTCGTTGCCCCCCCTGCTGCGCCGGCCGTTCGGCATCTTCCGTACCGGTTTCCTCGCTCCGGACTGCGATGGAATGCCGCCCAAGGAGTTTATCGAGATCGTTTACAAGGTGGTCGGCCTGGGGACTGAAATTATGCAGGACCTGCATCAGGGTGATCAGATCGAACTGCTCGGTCCGCTCGGCCGGGGTTTTGATCTGGGCCCCCCAGACAAGGAGAAGATTCTCGTCGGTGGCGGGATCGGACTGGTCCCGCTCTACATGCTGGCGGAAAAACTGGAAAACAAAGCAAAGTCCCGGCTGCTCATGGGGGGGCGCACGCGTGACGATATTATCACCGTGACCGAATTTGAGCGCCTGGGAGTCCAGACCTATGTTTCTACCGAGGACGGCAGCCTCGGCGAGGAGGGCCTGGTGACCCAGGTGCTGAAGCGCAAGCTGCAGAAATACCCGCATGCCACGGTTTATGCCTGTGGACCGATGCCGATGCTGGATGCCGTACAGCGGATCTGTGCGGATCACAACGCTCCCCTGCAGGTTTCACTCGAGGCGCTGATGGCCTGCGGCGTCGGGGCCTGTCTCGGGTGTGTCGTCAAGGGTGCCGGGCACAGTGATGAGACGCCCCGCTATCTCTGTACCTGCAAACAGGGCCCGGTCTTCAATGCGGAGGAGCTTGATTGGAGGCGGCTGGATGAGCCGCAACAGGACTGTGGAGGGTGTCGCTGATGGCTGAGATGAAAGACCAGAGAAAAACAACCGTTCAACGGCCGCGCATGGAGGTCGAGTTCGCCGGATTGCGGCTGCGCAACCCGGTGATGCCGGCTTCCGGGACCTTCGGTTATGGAGAAGAGTATTCCCCTTTTATCGATCTCAACCAACTGGGTGCGGTCGTCACCAAAGGGCTGTCGTTGCGACCCAAGGCAGGGAACCCCACCCCGCGGATCGCCGAAACTACCGGCGGTATGCTCAATGCGATCGGCCTGCAGAATGTCGGGGTGGAAGCCTTCATCAGCCAGAAGATGCCGTTTTTGGAGCAGTATCACACACCGGTGATTGTCAATTTCTTCGGCAACACGGCTGAAGAGTATGCTGAAGTCGCGGCGCGCCTGAACGATGTGCCGAATGTGGCCGCCCTGGAGATGAATATCTCCTGCCCGAATGTCAAGCATGGTGGGATCGTTTTCGGTACTGAACCGCAGGCTGCGCATGATGTCGTGTCGCTGGTCCGGAAGCGGCTGGATAAACCGCTGATTGTCAAGCTGACGCCGAACGTAACCGATATCCGGGTCACCGCCAAGGCTGTCGAGGATGCCGGGGCCGACGCGATAAGCCTGATTAATACGCTGACCGGGATGTCCGTCGACGTCAAAACACGGCGGCCACGCCTGGCCAATCAGATAGGTGGCCTGTCCGGGCCGGGTATCCGCCCGATCGCTGTGCGCCTGACCCATCAGGTTGTGCAGACGGTCAAATTGCCGGTCATCGGTATCGGCGGGATTTTCCGGGCGATGGATGCGCTTGAATTCCTGATTGTCGGGGCTAGGGCGGTCCAGGTCGGGACGGCTAACTTCGTTGATCCCAACGCGATGAGTCAGATCATTACCGACCTGGAGAACTTCTGCATCGATGAGGGGATCGAGGATATCAACGACCTGATCGGAACCCTGCAGCTTTAGTTCGAAGTGAGTTGTACGAACTGTTCTGGTGAGTGCCGTATATAACACTTCAAGCCCCGAACTTAGGGTCATATGGACGTCATCACTACCCACCTCAACGCGGATTTCGACTGCCTCGGAGCGATGATCGCCGCCAGACGGTTTTATCCCGATGCTGTGCTGGTCTTCCCCGGGGGGCAGGAGCGTGGTCTGCGCGATTTCTTGCTGCAGAGCACTCTCTACGCCTATGACATCAGGCGGGTCAAGGATGTTGACCTCGAGTCCGTGACGCGCCTGATCCTCGTCGATGTTCGCCATGCGCGACGTATTGGCGCCTTCGCCGAACTGCTCGAGAGGGCCGATGTTGAGCTGCATATCTATGACCATCACCCGGTCGATGAGAATTCTCTGCGGGGCAGCATTGAACATGTGGAGGAGGTGGGGGCTACCACCACGGTGATGGCCCAGCTGTTCATGGAGCGGGGAATCGAGCCGACCGCCGATGAAGCGACCATGATGATGCTCGGCCTCTACGAGGATACCGGGAACCTGCTGTTCAGCAGTACAACCACCAGCGATTACGAAGCAGCGGCTTTTCTGCTTCAGCACGGCGCCAACCTGCATACCGTTGCCGATTTTCTCATTCGTGAGATGACTTCGGAGCAGGTGGTGCTGCTCAACGAGTTGATCAAGTCATGCCGCCGGATAACCATCAATGGTGTCGAGATGGCGATCGCCCATGCCTCAATGGATCATTATGTGATAGAGGTCGCCAGCCTGGCCCACAAGTTGATGGACATCGAAAATCTGAATGCCCTGGTGATCGCTGTGCGGATGGAGGACCGGATCTTTCTGGTGGCCCGCTCCCGGTTGCCCGAAGTCAACGTCGGCGATCTGCTGCAGGAGTTCGGCGGCGGAGGGCATGCCTATGCCGCATCGGCCACGGTCCGTGATCTGACCCTGGTGCAGTTGCTTGACCAGCTTGAAGGAAAACTCGGGCAGCATGTCCGGTTTCGTTGCGAGGCCCGCCATCTGATGTCGGCTCCGGTAAAAACCCTGTCGCGTCAAGCCACCGTGCAGCAGGCTCGAGATCTGCTGACGCGCTACAATTTCAATGCTGCGCCGGTTGTCGACGGGCCGGCGGTGGTTGGCCTGATTACCCGGCAGGTTGTCGAGAGGGCTGCCCACCACAATCTGCTGGATCTGGACATGGGCGACGTGATGAATTCGGATTTTACCGTTGCCACCCCGTCGACATCTCTTGAAGAACTGCAGAATGCGATGGTCGCTCATGGCCAGCGGATCGTCCCTGTGCTGGAAAACTCTGAGCTGGTCGGCGTCGTGACCCGGACGGACCTGCTTCATCATATGATCGGGGACACCCGGCCAACTGGAGAGCATCGCCTCGCTGCCGAGGTGGGCCATGGCTCCGCGCGGCTGAAGCGTCGCAACCTGTCCCGGTTGCTGGAGGCGCAATTGCCGGAATCGATACGCACCATGCTGCATCGCTTCGGTGAAACCGGTGACAGCCTGGGAGTGCGGGTCTATCTGGTTGGCGGTTTTGTCCGCGACCTGCTGATGCGCCAGGAAAACCTTGATATCGACCTGGTCGTCGAGGGTGACGGGATCGCCTTTGCCGAGGCCTTTGCCCGCAGCTGCGAGTGCCGGGTGCGTTCCCATCAGAAATTCGGCACCGCGGTGCTGATTTTCCCGGACGACTTCAAGGTCGATGTCGCCTCGGCGCGGATTGAATTTTACGACCGGCCGGCCGCGTTGCCCCGGGTTGAATATGCGTCGCTGCGCCATGACCTGTATCGCCGGGATTTCTCCATCAATACTCTGACCATTGCGCTGAACCAGGCCGAGTTCGGCCAGTTGCTCGACTTTTTCAACGGCCAGCGGGATATCAAGGAGAAGTCGATCAGGGTTCTCCACAACCTGAGCTTTATCGAAGACCCGACGAGGGTCTTCCGGGCGATCCGCTTCGAGCAGCGGATCGGTTTTCGCATCGGTCGACAGACCGAGCGGTTATTGCGCAGCGCCGTCCGCATGGGGCTGGTGAAGAAGGTCGGCGGGGTCAGGATTTTCAACGAGCTGTTGCATCTCCTCAGTGAAAATCAGGTCATTTCCGCGCTGCATCGCATGCAGCAGTTTGAGTTGCTGACGTTTGTTCATCCTGAGCTTCATTTTGACCAGCGATCGGGCGAGCTGTTCAAGGCAGCCGGACGGACCTGCAACTGGTTTGACCTGCTCTACACCGGAGAGGAATACCGGCGGTGGCTGGTTAATCTGCTCTGTCTGTTCGATTCCCTGAGCCTCAGGGGGGTGGCCCGCGCCTGCCGGCAGCTGGCGTTGAAGCCGAAATACCGCCAGATCTTTGCCGAAGAGCTGGCTCAGGGGCGCAAGGCCCTGATGACGGCTGAAAAGAGCCTGGCGAAGGGCATGGAGCCGGCAGCGAGTCAGGTCTATCACTGGTTTTCCGGTCTCTCGCTGGAGATGCTGCTCTACCTGATGGCCAGGTCAGGGCATGATTCAGCCCGCCGCTGCTTGTCTCATTATGTCACCCAGCTGCGTCAGGTGAAGATAGAGATCGACGGCAATGACCTGCTGCAGCTTGGCCTCGCTCCCGGGCCGGGGTATCAGGAGGTTTTCAGGCAGATTCTGGATGCCCGTCTCAATGGCCTTGTCAATAGCAGGGAGGAGGAAGTCGACCTGGCCAGAAAGTTGGCCGACGCTGCGGATAATTAGCTGGCGCATGGATTTTCAGGCGTTGACTGAGCAGTGTCCATTGACAATATAATGAGGCATGATTTGCGGTGTATTTGAAGCCCCGGCCACAGTGCATCAAGAGACGATCATGAACTGCGGCCGGACATCCTGTCCTTTCAGACCTTTAACGCGTTGAAATATGAGATAAATGGAAAACATCGTCATAAAAATTTCAATCATGCTGGTTCCTGCCTTGCTGGCGATCATCCTGCATGAGGTTTCACACGGGTATGTTGCGGAGCGTTTCGGAGATCCGACAGCCCGCCTGCTGGGACGGCTCAACCTGAACCCTTTGCGCCACCTTGATCCGATCGGGACAGTCGCCGTGTTTATCTTCGGCTTCGGCTGGGCCCGCCCGGTGCCGGTCAACGCCGGCAATCTGCGCCACCCGAAGCGGGACATGATCTGGGTCTCGCTGGCGGGCCCGGTCACCAACCTGTCGCTGGCGGTACTCTCGGCCCTGCTCCTCAAGTTCATCACCCTGCTCGAGCCGATGCTCGCTGCGGACTCTGACGTTTTTATCAAGCCGTTACGGATGATGGCGGCGTTCAGCCTTTACATCAATGTACTGCTCGGCACCTTCAACCTGCTGCCGATCCCGCCGCTGGACGGTGGCCGGGTGCTGACCGGGATCCTGCCGTCGCGGCAGGCGGCGCTGCTCAGCAAGCTGGAACCGTTCGGGTTTGTTCTGATCCTGTTTCTGATCTTCTTTACCGACCTCTGGAAGCTGGTTCTTTCGCCGGTCATTTCCGCACTGATCCGGCTGCTTGCCGGGGCAGAGTGGCCTTTGGTCCAGAACTCCATGCAGTATCTGTTCGGGAACTGAGCACATGGCCATCGAAATCCGTCTGGAAAAGTTCGAGGGGCCCCTCGATCTGCTGCTTCACCTGATCAAGACCAACGAAATGGATATCTACGATATCCCGATGGTTGAGATCACCGAGCAGTATCTGGCGGTGATCGACAGGATGAAACAGCTCAATCTGGACATTGCCGGCGAGTTCCTGCTGATGGCTGCTACCCTGATCCACATAAAGTCACGGCTGCTGCTGCCGGTTGCCGATGAACCTGGCGAGGAAGAGGAAGAGGCGGATCCCCGTGCCGAGCTGGTCCGGAGGCTGTTGGAATACCAGCGCTACAAGGAGGTCGCCCGGGTCCTGGAAGATTCCTCGCAGCTCGACCGTGATGTCTTTGTCCGTCACTTCAGCCTGCCGGAGTATCTCGGCGAGACGGATGAAGAGGGGGACACGGTCGGTATCTACCAGCTGACGGCCGCTTTTCATCAGCTGCTCAAGGAGGCCTCCCGCGAGGTCTACCACGAGGTTGTGCGCGAGCCGCTTTCTGTAGCCGATCATATTCAGCTTGTGCTGGGGCGTCTCAGGGAAAGTCCACGCCTGGCGTTTCGCGACGTTTTTCCTCAGCGGCCTGCCCGTGCTGAGCTGGTTGTGACTTTTCTGGCGCTGCTTGAACTGGTCAAAATGAGGATGATTCATCTGGTTCAGGCGGAACGTTACGGGATGATCTGGCTTTCCCTTGCGGTCCCGGCAGACCAGCGTGATGTACCCGCTTTGGAGGAGGACTCATTTGGCTACGGCTGAGTTGAAGAGGATCCTGGAATCCCTTTTTTTTGCGGCTGAAGCGCCTCTCTCGCTTGATCGGTTGAGCGTGCTTGTCGAAAGATCGAAAGCGGATTTGAGACCGGTCGTCACGGAGCTGATCGAGACATTTGATCAGGCCGGTTACGGTTTTTATCTCGCTGAAGTCGCCGGCGGCTACCAGTTCCGAACCCGCCAGGATTATGCACCCTGGGTTCGCAAGCTGAGCAAAGAGAGGCCTTTCCGTTTTTCCCCGGCAGCGCTCGAAACGCTTGCGATGGTGGCTTACCGCCAGCCTGTCACCCGTTCCGAGGTCGAATATCTGCGTGGCGTCGATTCCGGCGGGGTGATGAAGACCCTGCTGGAAAAAGGTTTGATCCGTATCCTCGGCAAAAAGGATGTGCCGGGACGGCCTCTCATGTACGGAACAAGCCGAAAGTTCCTCGAGTTTTTCGGCTTGCGCGACCTGAATGATCTGCCGACGCTGAAGGAGTTCAGTGCTCTCGACCCGGGTCTGGAGATGGACGACTGGGCAGAGGCCGCTGATCTGCTCCCGGCGTCACCGGACCAGCACGATGAGAGTACGGAGTCGCTGTGAAGGAGAGGCTGCAAAAGCTGATCTCCCGTTCCGGCCTGGCCTCGCGGAGAAAGGCTGAAGAGTGGATCCTGCAGGGGCGGGTTGCCGTCAACGGGGTCACGGCAGGTCTTGGAGATCGAGCCGACCTTGCCTGTGACAGGGTGACAGTTGACGGCCGTCCCCTGCGGTTGCCGGCAGATGCGATCGTGGTCCTGCTCAACAAACCGCGTGGATACCTCTGTTCGCTTGACGACCCTCAGGGACGACCCCTGGTGACCCGTCTGGTTGAATCGGTCCCGCAACGGTTGTATCCGGTCGGGCGGCTCGATTTTGACAGCGAAGGGTTGTTGCTGTTGACCAATGACGGGGATCTGGCGCACCGCCTGATGCATCCACGCCATCACGTGGAGAAATGTTATCAGGTGGAGGTGCAGGGCAGGCTCAGTCAGGACGATCTGCTGAACCTGGCGCGGGGGGTTGAGCTGGACGACGGCAGGACGGCGCCGGCCGGGGTTAGAGCTCTTCCCGAAGGGAAGCATGGAAGCAGGTTCGAGATTGTCCTGCAGGAGGGACGGAACCGGCAGATCCGGAGGATGTGTGACGCCATCGGTCACAGGGTGAGGCGCCTGCAGAGGGTGCGGATCGACTTTTTGACCCTGGCAAGGCTGAAACCGGGAGAGTTTCGCATCCTGAAAGATTCTGAAATTGAGCGCTTGAAGAAAGGCTGAGTTCTGATAGCGTGTATTCGTGCTCCCCGGGAAACGTTCAGGAGTTTTGAGGCTTGCTTTTTACCTGCGGAAATCATTGTTTTTCTTGGAGAAAGTCACTCATTGGCTTGACTTCGCCGGTTGTGTTCGCATATCTTTAAGCGATTATATCGATAAGTCTATAAAGAATTTTTTAGGAGAGTCTTTTGGCTAATAAGGAAAAGCTGCTCGCTTCCGCGCAGAAAAACCTGAAGAAGAAAGCACTGCCCAAGGCTATCAAGGATTTTGTCAAGGTCATTGAACTCGACCCGAACGACATGCGGTCGCGTCAGAAGCTGGCAGAACTCTATTCGCGGACCGGAAATTCCAGCGGCGCGTTCGAGCAGTATGAGACGGTAGCAAAATATTTCTCCAGCAACGGGTTTTACCTCAAGGCGATCGCAATTTATCGTCAGATGCAGAAGTTGGATCCGACCCAGATCAGTATTCACGCCCGCCTCGGCGAACTGAATGAGAAGCAGGGCCTGATTGGTAATGCCCTCTCCGAATACAGGTTGCTGGTTGATTATTACGAAAAGAACGCGATGACCGAAGATGTGGTCAGGACGCTTGAGCGGATGCAGGAGATTGATCCGGATAACCTCAATATCAGAATCAAGCGAACCGAGGTCCTTGCCGGAAACGGTCAGCTTGCCGAGGGCCGTGAGTGTCTTGACGGGGTGTTGCAGGAACTGAAGGGACAACAGGATTATGACAGGACCCTGAAGGTCTATAAAAAGTTCTTACCGCTGTTTCCGAACGATAGCAACCTGCGCAAGGGATTGGCAGTAGCCCTCCTGGAAGGGGGGGAGCAGGCAAAGGGGCTGGAACTTCTTCAGAGTTTGCTGCGGGACAACCCGGACGATGCTGAAGTCCTCGGTCTCCTGGCTGACACCTATCGTGAACGGGCCGATCTGAACAATTGCCGTCTGACCTATCAGCATCTTTTAAAGCTTGATTCCTCGAACCTGGAACACCGTGCATCCCTGATCGATTGTTGTCTGGAGGCGGGGATGTATGAACAGGCGCTGGCAGACCTTGAAGAGTGGAAGGAAGGGTTCCAGTCAGCCGGACAGTTGGCTTTTCTCAAGGCCAGCTACGAAAAGCTCAAGCAGAACCTGCCAGAGAACGGGACTGTTGCCCAGACCCTGAACTCTATTTATGAGCTGACCGGTGACACTGAGATGCTCTTTGATGCCCTTGGCTCTGACGCGGAAGGGGCGGACCCCGCCACAGATGAGGACGTGTCGGATTCTCTGCTCGACACTGCATCGGATGATATAGATGACGACCAGGTCCTCGACATTGCCGATATCGAGAGTCCTTTTGATGATTTTGTCGCTCTGGATACGCTTGCAGACGAGGCTGTTGAGGATGACGAAGAAGTCATCGAGCTGGAAATCAGCGACCAGCTGCAGGTTGAAGCCATCGAAGAGGACTCGCTAGATCTTGATTTCGACCTTGGAGAGGAAGAGGACCTGCCGGCGGCAGATGATCTCCAGTCCGAACTTGAAGAAGCTGAGTTCTATCTCCAGCAGGGTCTTTTTGATGAGGCAGAGCGGGTGTGTCGCGAGCTGCTGGAGGCGAATCCGGGGGATGACGCCTGTCAGCGGAAAATGGAGGATGTCCTGCAGCGTCGTGCCAGCATGGCTGCAGACAACGATGCCTCGACCGAACTGCACGATCTGGCGAACGAAGTACTTGAGGACGGTTTCTCCGACCTGGCTCTTGAAAGCCTCGACAGCCTTCTCGGCGATGACGACGACAGCGAGTTTGATGATCTGCTGGCAATTGGCAAGGAAAGCCCGATCTTCCGTACCGATGTCGATGATCAGATTGCCGCTGATGACATGGAGTCCCACTATAACTTGGGGATTGCCTACCGTGAGATGGGGCTCTTTGATGATGCCATCGGCGAATTTGACAAGGCCCAGGCTGACCCTTCAAGGTTTGTCGATTGCCAGACCCTGAAGGCGCTCTGCTATGCTGACAAGGGTAATTTTGACAAGAGTGAAGCCGCATACCGGACCGCTCTTTCCTCCGCCTCGCTTGACGATGGACAGCGTCTGAGTCTGCATTACGATTTGGGCGTGCTTTACGAAAACTTCCAGCACCCGGAGCAGGCTCTGGCGAGTTACCGGCTGGTTTTCGAGGTGGACCCCCATTTCCGCGACATTGCCGAGAAGATGGCATCGCTGAATGGCGCACAGGGCTCTGCCGCACGGCCTGGCGGCAAGGACAGGATTTCCTTCCTCTAGCGTGCGGCATATCTGAAGCAACGGTCTGTCTGGCATCTATCCTCAATGACTCGTCCGGGCACGACCCCGGCTGCCAGCAGATAACGGGACGACTTGGCTGGTTGCTGCCGGCCAACTGAATGGAGAGCTCCAGATGGGGTACGCGGCGTATTTTAATCTAGAACGGGAGCCGTTTTCGAATGCTCCCAATGACAGTTTCTATTTCAACAGTGAGCAGCACAACCGGGCCCTGCTCAGGCTGATGTATTCCGTTGATTCCGACAAGGGACTGGCTGTCCTGGTCGGGGGTGTCGGGACCGGCAAGACGACCCTGGCAAGGCGGATGCTGGATAACTTGCCGGTTGAACGCTATGAGTCCTCCCTGCTGGTCATGATTCATTCGGCGATTACGCCTGAATGGATCCTCACCCGGATCTCCATGCAGCTTGGGGTGAAGAACCCTGACGGGAATCCCCTCAGGCTGCTCAAGCAGCTGTATGATCGGCTCTTGCAGATTGACGAGGAAGGTCGCAAGGCGGTGGTCCTGATTGATGAAGCGCAGATGCTGCAGTCGCGCGAGCTGATGGAGGAATTTCGTGGCCTGCTTAACCTGGAGATACCAGGCAAGAAATTGTTGAATATCGTTTTCTTCGGTCTGCCGGAACTCGAAGAGAGCATGAGGCTGGACGAACCTCTGGCGCAGAGGATTGCTGTAAAGTACACCCTCAAGCCGCTCGCCTCTGACGCTTCGATCTCTTACATCCATCACCGCATCCAGGTTGCCGGAGGGGCATGCACTCCTTTTGCTCCCGACGCATTGACCGCTGTTCATAAGTACTCGGGAGGGGTGCCCCGCTTGATCAACACGATCTGTGACAATGCGCTGCTGGAAACATTTCTCCGCCGCGACGAGCAGGTCTCCATGTCGATCGTCCAGAATGTCGCCGAGGATCTCGGGCTGGCACAATATGTCTCCAGGTCCAGTGAAGAGCCGACTGCCGTTGAGAGGAGCGAAGAGGAGATCGAACTTGATGAAATCGAGCTGTTGCTTGACGAACTTGAATAGGCCCCGCTTCGGCAGGCAGGGTAAGACTGAAAAATCTGAACGGCCGGAGCCCCGGCCGTTTTGTTTTTCGGGGGGCTTTGAGTTGAACAGTGAATTGTGGCCAGCCCTTTTATCTTGGACAAGCAGAGATGCTTAATATTTCTCTCTCATTTGAACAGGACGTCGATGAAATCAAGAATTCACATCCTGCCTGAGGCGCTGTGCAATAAGATCGCAGCGGGGGAGGTGGTCGAACGTCCCTCTTCGGTGGTCAAAGAGTTGGTTGAGAATTCCATTGATGCCGGAGCAGGGGATATTCTTGTCGAACTGGAAGCCGGCGGACGCAAGTTGATCAGGGTCAGCGATAACGGCAGCGGCATGGACCGTCAGGATGCATTTCTGTCGCTGGAACGGCATGCAACCAGCAAGATCAGCAGCGATGACGATCTGTTCGCCCTGCATACCCTCGGTTTCCGTGGTGAGGCGCTGGCGTCGATCGCCTCGGTGTCTCGTTTTCGCCTATCCACCAGCGCCAGCGAAGATGGCCTCGGTCACGAAATCTATGCCGAGGGTGGCACGATCAGAAAGGCAGCGGAAGTCGGCCTGCCACGCGGGACCAGCGTTGAAGTCCGTAATCTTTTTTTCAACCTTCCGGCCCGGCGCAAGTTTCTCCGTAAAGAACAGACTGAACTGAGCCATGCTGCTGACGTGGTCACCAAACAGGCCCTCGCTCATCCGGAAATCTCCTTTCGACTTCAGCACAATGGACGGATGCTGCTCGAATTGCGCCGTGAGAGCGGTCTCTCTGAGCGGGTAGCCGCTCTGCTGGGAAAAGCAATGCTGCGCGACATGTTGCCGCTGGATCAGGACGGCGGTGATCTGCGCCTGCATGGGCTGGTTTCACAACCGGCGCTGAACCGATCAGCAGCAAGCCATATTTATACCTTTGTCAATGGTCGGTATATCCGAGACCGGGTTGTGCAGCATGCGGTCATGGAGGGTTATCGCCAGCTGCTGATGAAAGGTCGCTACCCGGTCATGGTCCTGTTTCTTGAGCTTGACCCGGCCCAGGTCGACGTCAATGTTCATCCGACCAAACATGAGGTCCGTTTCCGTGACCAGCGGCTGGTGCATGATTTTATCGTCGCCACCATCCGTGAGCGCTTGCGCGCTTCTCAATGGCTTGAACCCTCACATGAGCAAAGACCTTCAGAGGCTGCGGCAACCGCCCAGCCTCTGCCTGGCGGCAGCAGCGTTGACGCGATGGTAAGGGAGCCGTCAGCGGCGTATCAGCCCCTGCCAACTGCCGGGCGGCCGGCTGTCGCCAGCCGTCAGCCGTTTGTTTCACAGCAACAGCCGGCAGTGCAAAAGCCGCCTTCCGAGCAATTGCGTCTTGAAACGTTGTCAAGTGATTCAACTGGTTTCTTTGCCGGGCTGCAGCTGCTTGGCCAGTACCATCAGAGCTACCTGCTCTGCCAGGATGGCGATGACCTGCTGTTGATCGATCAGCATGCCGCACATGAACGGATCGGCTTTGAAAGATTGAGAAAGACATATCTTGCCGGTTCCGTGGAGCGTCAGCAGCTGCTCTTTCCGGAGATCCTGGAACTCGATTTCCGCAGCGCCGATGCTTTACAGCAGCAGTGTGACGAACTTATGAAGCTGGGCTTCGAACTCGAACCTTTCGGTGGCAAGTCGTTTGCGCTGAAAGCCGTTCCGGCGCTGCTGAAAGGCGGCCAGTCCGGTCAGCTGGTGGTTGATGTGGCCCTGGAACTCGAACGGATCGGTCAAAGTGGCCAGCTGGAAGAGAAGATCGATGACATCCTGATTCTGATGGCCTGTCACGGAGTTCTTCGCGCGAACCAGGCTTTGCGGCGGGAAGAGAGCCTCGCCCTGCTCAGGGAGCTCGATTCGGTCGATTTCAATGCTCATTGTCCTCACGGTCGACCGGTGGTGCAGCGCCTGACCCTTGCCGAGATCGAGAAACTGTTCCGCAGGCAATGAGAGCAATGACCAATTTTCATGAGCAGGTGCCGGTCCTGGTGATCTGTGGACCGACCGCTTCCGGGAAAACCGGCTGGGCTCTGCGACTCGCAGAGGACTATGACCTCGAGGTGATTTCCGCTGATTCCCGTCAGGTCTACCGGCGGATGGATATCGGAACCGCCAAGGTTACTGCGGAAGAGCAGGCCAGGGTCCCCCATCACCTGATCAACCTGGTTGAGCCGGATCAGCCTTTTTCGGTGGCTGATTTTGTCGATCTGGCGCGGCCGCTGATTATCGATATCCACCGGAGGGGAAAACTCCCCTGCATCGTGGGCGGGACCGGCCTCTACATTCAGGCGTTGCTCGGTGGCCTGGCCGATGTGCCGACTGGGGATGATCAGCTGCGGGCTCGACTCCATGAGCGTGAGAACCTGGAGGGGCCGGGTACTCTGCATAGAGAGCTGCAACAGGTTGATCCGGCCGCTGCCCAAGTGATCCACCCACACAATATCATCCGCCTGGTCCGAGCGCTTGAGGTGTTCTATCTCAGCGGTAAAAAGCTGTCGGAATTGAAAGAGCGGCACCAGTTTTCCGGGCAGTGCTACCGGACCCTGAAACTCGGACCGGCACTGGAAAGGGCAGAACTTTACCAGCGGATCAACCTGCGGGTCGAGGCGATGTTTGCTGCGGGGTTGCTGGACGAGGTGCGGGCGTTGCTGCAGGAATATGATCCACAGCTGAAGTCGATGCAGACCCTCGGTTACCGTGAAGCGGTCAGGCACCTGCAGGGTGATCTCGGGTACCAGGACATGGTCAGCCTGATTCAGACGCGGACCCGCCAGTATGCCAAGCGCCAGTTGACCTGGTTGCGAAAAGATCAGGAAACGATTTGGGTTGATTCCTGTAAAGAGTCTGGTAGAGTAAAAAAATCCATTGATATTTTATTCCAAAGATAAAGGAGCGGATATGCCCAAATCACCCTTCAATATTCAGGATCAGTATCTTAACCAGGCGCGCAAGGAGAGGGTCAAGGTCGTCATTTACATGATGTCCGGCGAAAAACTGCAGGGTTACATCAAGTCCTTTGACAGCTTCTGTGTTCTCGCTGAAAGCGATGGAGATATTCTGATCTACAAACACGCGATTGCTTCAATCACCTCGACCGACGGAACTTTCCGCCTGCACGGGGGAAGAGACTGAGTCGGGTTTGACTCAGAAAGACGTGTGACCGCTATGCAAGGGGTGGCAACCAGAGAGTTGCCACCCCTTTTTCCTGTGTTTTCGCTGGCCCGGAAGGTTGCTTCATCTTAGTCACTTGGTGCTATACTGGGAACCTGGCAGTAGACGGACCTTTGTTTGCAGGATTGACATATGTTGAGAATAGAAGGCCTTTCACCGGAAAGTGTAGCCGGCCGTGCAGGGCTTCAGGCAGGTGACGAGCTGATCAGTATCAATGGCCGCAAGATTGTCGACATCCTGGACTATCATCTGGCGCTCGATGCTGACCTGCTGGAGCTGGAGGTTCTGCGTGACGGCAGTGAGCGCTTGAGGTTCGCCCTGGAGAATGAAGAGCATCTCGATCCGGGACTGCTGTTGCAGCATCCGGATCCGGAGCACTGTGGGAACAACTGCCTTTTCTGCTTTGTCCACCAGCTGCCGGCCGGTTTGCGTAAGACCCTCTATGTCAAGGACGAGGATTACCGCTTTTCCTATCTTTACGGGTCCTATGTCACGCTCAGTAATATCGACCAGGTGGCGTTGCGGCGGATTGTTGATGAACAGCTTTCACCCCTCTATGTTTCGGTTCACGCAACCGATGATAATTTGCGGGCTCAGCTGCTGGGTCGCCAATCGCTGCCGATCTTGGAACTGTTGCAGCATTTGACTTCAGCCGGGATTGAGATCCACTCTCAGATCGTCATCTGTCCCGGGATCAATGACGGCAGTGTGCTGCAGAGGAGTATAGAAGCGCTTTATCAGCTGGCCCCGGGGGTTCGTTCCCTGGCGATCGTTCCGGTCGGGCTGACCCGTTTCCGCAAGAACCTGCCGGTGCTGAGGACCCTGACCCGGGCAGAGGCGGCAGAAATTGTTGCGCTGGTCACCACTTATCAACGCCGCTTTCTTGCACACGGGGGAACAAGGTTTGTTTTTGCCGCAGATGAACTGTATCTGCAGGCCGATCACCAATTCCCGCAACTTGAGGAGTATGAAGACCTCTGGCAGCTGGAGAATGGCGTCGGCATGATTGCCCAGTTCCGTAAGGAGGCAGACGACGTCCTGGCAGAGGCAGAGCCGCTGGAGCTTGACCGGGTAACGGTGCTGACCGGGTATTCATTTGCCCTCGAGCTTAAGAAGTTTGTTACACAACTCTCCGAAGCGACAGGTGTCAGTATCGATATGCGCCCGATCCGCAACCGGTTCTTCGGGGAACAGGTGACCGTCGCCGGGCTGTTGACCGGGCAGGACCTTCTCGACCAGCTCTCAGGGGAAGATCTGGGGAGCGCACTGCTGCTGCCTGAGGTGATGCTTAAGGATGCTGGCACACTCTTTCTCGATGACCTGAGCCTGAACGACATTGAAGCGACGCTGCAATTGCCGGTGATAAAAATTGCCAGCAGCCCCTGGGGTCTGCTGGATGGGCTGGAGGACCTGGCCGGGGGTGCCCCGGAGGTGATCCGTTGTGATCAGCCCTGAACATAGTCCTGTGCAAAAGGAGTCAACCCGGGTATTTCCGGTCAGGGGGATGACCTGTGCCAAATGCGTTGCCAAGGTAACCTCCCTGCTTGAGGCTCTGGACGGAGTTTCTGCCGCGGAGGTGTCTTTAGAGCAGGGGCAGGCCGTGGTCCGCTTCAACCCCGATCAGGCGACCCCGGACCAGATTCGAGCAGCCATTGCGCATGGCGGGTTCCGGTCGGATGACGTGGGACAGGAAGATCTCGATCCGCAGCTGACCGTGGAGGGGGCGGCTGTCGAAAAGCAAAAGACCCGTTTCCGTGTTCGCGGGATGAGCTGCGCCAATTGTGCGGCAGCCATCGAAAAAGGGATCGGGCGCCTGGATTGGGTCACCGAGGCGCGGGTCAATTTCGCTTCCGAGGTGCTGACCGTCAGCTCTGCCGGCGGGCATCAACGTCTTGACGAGATCCTTGCGGAGCTCAAAAAACTCGGGTTTGAAGGTGAGGTTGACAGTCCGCCTGGTCGTATCCGTTTTGCTCTCGGGGGGATGAGTTGTGCCAATTGCGCCGGGGCAATCGAAAAGCGGCTGGCGGCCCTTGACGGTGTCCGACATGTCAGCGTCAACCTTGTCGGCGAATATGCAGAAGTCGATTACGATCCGGCGCGTCTTGCCGACCAGGAGATCTTTGCTGAAGTTGCAGCAGCCGGATACCGGGTCGTTCATGACAGTCAGGGCTCAAGTGGCGAGGCCAGAAGGGCGCTGGCTTGGGTGGCCCTGTCGGCACTCGGGGTGGTGCCGATCCTGCTGCTGATGTACCGGCCGCTGTTCGGCGCGATGACCCTGCCAGTCATCGCCGTCCTGGCGAGCCTGGTCCAGTTCAGTGCCGGTCTGACGTTTTATCGCGGCGCATGGCATTCGCTGAAAAATCGTTCCGCCAACATGGATGTGCTGGTCGCGCTCGGGATCAGTGCGGCATATGGCTATTCTCTGCTCGCCGCGATCGGTCTTCTGGGACCAGGGCAGGCGGTCTTTTTTGAGACCAGCGCGATGCTGATCCTGTTCATCCGTTTCGGCAAGTGGCTTGAAGCTCGGGCCAAGGGGAAGGCCGGTGCCGCGCTGAAGAAGTTGCTCCAGTTGCAGGCAGACCAGGCCGTGTTGCTTGAAGACGGTGTCGAAATCAACGTTCCCGCCAGCAGAGTGAGAACTGGTGATCTGGTCGTGGTCCGCCCCGGCGAGAAGATCCCGGTTGACGGCGAGGTCGTCTCAGGTCACTCTTCGATCGATGAGTCGATGATGACCGGTGAATCCTTGCCGGTCGATAAGCAGGTTGGCGACCCGGTGATTGGTGCCACCATCAACCGGTCCGGGCGCTTGACGGTCAGGGCAACCGGAGTCGGCGAGCAGACCGTCCTGGCCCAGATCGTTCGCATGGTCGAGGAAGCCCAGGGGGACAAGGCGCCGATTCAAAGACTGGCAGATCGGGTTTCAAATGTGTTTGTCCCGGTTGTGGTTGTGATCGCACTGATCACTTTTATTGCCTGGTATTTTGCCGCAGCTGCTGATTTTCTTTTCGCCTTTCAGATGGCGATCGCCGTCCTGGTTATAGCCTGCCCCTGTGCGCTCGGGCTTGCCACTCCGACTGCGATCATGGTCGGAAGTTCGGTCGGCCTTGAGCGGGGCATCCTCTTCAAGCGGGCCTCGGCTCTGGAACATATCTCCAAACTTCAGGTGTTGCTCCTCGACAAGACCGGAACGCTGACCTCCGGAGATTTCCAGTTGACGGATATTGTCCCCCTGAGTCCGGCAACTGAGACAGAGGTGTTGATTTTGGCTGCTGCCGTGGAGTCCGCCAGTTCCCATCCCCTCGCGCGTAGTGTGGTTGCTGCAGCGACCGCGAGAGGACTGTTCCTGCCGCCGGTAGAGCAGGTTCATGAACAGGGTGGCGTCGGCTTGAATGCAGAGCTGGATGGTGATGAAATCCTCTGCGGCAATTCCTCCCTGCTGTCGGCGCGAGGTGTCAATCTGGCCGAATTGCAGAACGAAGCCAGCAGGCTGAATGATCAGGGGAAATCCCTGGTCTTTCTCTCCAGAAGCGGTCGTTTGCTTGGCCTGTTGGCACTCTCGGACAGCTTGAAGGAGAATGCGGTTCGTGCCGTTTCTGCACTGCAAAAGCTTGGTTTGCATACCGTTCTGTTGACCGGGGATCGGCACGCAGCCGCACAGGCGGTGGCGCAGCAGATCGGGGTTGACGAAGTGGAGGCCGAGGTGCTCCCGGCCGACAAAATGGCTGCTGTCCGCAAATATCAGCTGCGCGGACTCAGGGTTGGCATGGTCGGCGACGGGATTAACGATGGCCCGGCCCTGGCACAGGCAGATATCGGCATCGCCATCGGCAGCGGTACTGACGTTGCCAAGGAAACCGGAGATCTGGTCCTGGTGGGGGGAGATGTGTATGATATTGTCCGTGGGATTCGACTCGGCCGTAAAACCTTGAGCAAGATAAAACAGAACCTGTTCTGGGCGTTTTTTTACAACTGCCTGGGAATTCCAATTGCCGCAGGGCTTTTTTACCCGTTCTGGGGACTTTATCTGAAACCGGAATATGCCGGGTTGGCGATGGCTTTCTCGAGTATTTCAGTGGTTTCAAACAGTCTGCTGCTGAAACGCTTCCGGCAGCAGTTGTAGGGGCGGAAAATGCTGAGAAAACCTCTTATTGTCGGGGTGATCGGTGCCTCCAGAGCCTCGTCCGAAGGGTTGACGAACGCCAGAGAGGTTGGTCGCCTGATTGCCGAATCGGGGGGGATGATGGTCTGTGGCGGTCTCGGTGGCATCATGCAGGCCGCCGCGCAGGGATGCGCCGAGGCGGGGGGAACAGTGATCGGTATCCTCCCGGGTGACAGTGCACGGGACGCCAACCCCTTCGTCAGTATTCCGATAGTGACCGATATGGGTCACGCCCGGAATGTCATCATCGCTCATACGGCAGATGTCCTGATCGCCATCGAGGGGGAGTATGGCACTCTCTCTGAGATGGCTGTTGCCCTCAAGCTGGGCAAACAGGTCTATTCTCTGGGGAGTTGGGACGACCTGCCCGGCGGGACGAAAGTTGCCAATGCGCTGGAAGCAGTTGCCAAAGCCTTCAATGTTGCAGGAGAGATCCAGGGTGGCTAGCCATGATCTGAAGAATGTTGCCTGCTGCGGGATGGAGACCAGCCAGGAGCGGGCAGCAGGCATTGTCGAATGGGTGCGTGGCAGAGGCCGGATTCTGATCGTGACGCACGACAATCCGGATCCGGATTCGATAGCAGCTGCTGTGGCCCTGCGCCATCTGCTGCTGGTACAGACCGGTCAGAATGCGGTGATCGGGTTCGGCGGGATCATCGGCCGACGCGAGAATCTCAGCATGGTGATGGAACTGGAAATCGCTCTGACCCCGATTTCCAGTCTTGATCTCGATCAGTTCGACGTGGTCTGCATGGTCGATACCCAGCCCGGAACAGGAAACAACTCCTATCCTGCCGACCGCAAGGTTCATCTGGTGATTGACCATCATCCGCCCCGTGCGGAACTGCTGCAGGTTGACTGGGTGGATGTGCGCGAAGCCTATGGCGCCTCGGCAACCATCCTTTACGAATATCTTTGCAGTCAGGGAATCCGCCTCAACACAAGATTGGCGACAGGACTTTTTTATGCGATCAAGTCGGAGACGCAGGACCTTGGCCGCGAATGGTCCAGGGCGGATCGCGAAGCTTATCTGCGGCTGCTGCCCTTGTCGAATAATCGCATCCTCTTCAGGATAGCCCACCCGCAGGTCCCTGGCGGCTATTTCAGTGTTTTTAAAAGAGCGATCGAGAATTCAAGGATTTACGGACCGGTGCTGGTGTTCAATCTTTTTCAGATTGATAACCCGGACATGGTGGCTGAACTCGCCGATTTCATGCTCAGGCACGAAGGCATCATTTATGTCCTCGGCATGGGCTGGTACCAGGGAGGAGAGGTGATCTCGCTAAGGACCATCGAACCGGAAGCGAGACTTGGCGTGGTAGCGCGGGACATCCTGCGTGATCTTGGCAGTGCGGGCGGCCATGGGATGATGGCCGGCGGCCAGGTGAAACCGATGGCCGAGGATGAACATTCCCAGCGTGAACTGGAGCAGATGATCACCCGTCGCTTTATCAAGGCCCTGGATGTGGAGCCGACCCCCGGGGTCGCCCTGATCGCCGAAGACTGACCTGGATTCCGTTGCATTGACAGGATGTGAACAACTACGGTATAAACTCCCGGTCCCCCCGATGGAGTTTCTATGCGCACACCCTTCCTGCTGACAGTCCTGCTTGTCCTGATCTGCTGTTCTTCCGCTCCGGCTGCGATTGAACTGGCCCCGCGGGGAAAGAGTCCCGTCCACCTCAGCGATGTCTATATCTATGACGGAGTTCCGTTTGTCGATGTGGATGCTGCTTTGGCCGCAGTGTCGTTGCGGGGGCACTGGAACTCGATCCGGCATGTGTTTCGGATCAAGACCGCCAGCGGATGGGCGGAGATCTCGCCGGCCAGCGCCTTTTTAAAGTTTCGTGACAACTATTACCCGATCAAGACCAAACCCCGCTTTATCGACGGCAAACTGCGGGTTCCGGAAGACTTCCTGGTCAGCCAGCTGCCACTGTTAATCGACAGACCGGTTTATTATCGCAACCTTGATCCTCGCCCCACCCGTAACGTCGCCGATGAAAGCACCCTCGATCGGCTCTTTTCGTTTTTGTTGAGAAAGAAAGAACGGGCTGCAGGGCCGAAGATCAACGGGGTTGCTATCGACCCCGGACATGGGGGGCTGGATAACGGAGTTATTGCGCCTAACGGCCTGCGCGAGAAGGATATCAATCTGCAGTTGGCGCGACGCTTGAGCAAGCTGCTGAAGATGCGTTTCGGGGTGCCGGTCTATCTGAGTCGGGATGACGATTATGAGCTGACAGAGCAGCAGCGGGTTGCCCCTGCGGCTCGGGAAGACGTCGACCTGTGGTTGCTGCTGCATGCGCAGGCGTCGTTCAGCACCGAGACACAGGGAGTCGTGCTGCTGATTCGCCCGGAGGCACCAGCGTCGCCGACGCAGGACAGCGCGCAGGGGGGCAGTCTGCAACTGGCGATGGAGCTGGCAATGGCGCTCGTCGATGCAGAGATACCGGTCGCCGGCATTTATCCCAGCGCCCTGCTTGCTCTGGGGAGTGGTGACCTGCCGACAGTCCAGATCGAGGCGGGCTATCTCAGTAACCCGCAGGACCTCAACCGCCTCCAGGACCCTGCCCAGCAGGAGCTCCTGGTGCAGTCACTGTATCAGGGGGTTCTTAATTACATTCAGAAGTCAGAGGAGACACCTTGATGAGTGAAAAAAATACGGTTCGCGGCGACGGACGAAGTCATGATCAGCTGCGTCCAATCAGTTTTCAGCGTAATTTTACCCGCTATGCGGAAGGGTCCGTGCTGGTCAGTTGCGGAGAAACCCGGGTCCTTTGCAATGCCTCGATCGAGGAGAAGGTTCCCCCATTCATGCGTGGTGAGGGGCGGGGCTGGGTCACCGCTGAATACAGTATGTTGCCGCGGGCAACCCATACCCGTTCTTCGCGTGAAGCCGCGAGGGGCAAGATTTCGGGTCGCACCCAGGAAATTCAGCGCCTGATCGGTCGTTCGCTGCGCGCCGTGACCGACCTGGAAAAGCTCGGCGAGCGTTCGATTCTCATCGACTGTGATGTCCTCCAGGCCGATGGCGGCACCCGCACAGCGTCAATCACCGGCGCGTATGTTGCCCTCTACGAAGCCCTCGCTGGGCTCGTCTCCGCCGGCACACTCTCTCAGCTTCCGCTCAAGGACAGTGTCGCTGCGATCAGCGTCGGGATTGTTGGCGGTGAACCGCTGCTCGATCTGAACTACGACGAGGATTTCAGGGCGGAAGTCGATATGAACTTCGTGATTACCGGGAGCGGTAAATTCGTCGAGGTCCAGGGAACTGCTGAAGAGGAGCCCTTCTCAGGCGAAGAACTCGACGCCCTGCGTAACCTGGCATTGCTCGGCTGCGATCAGTTGAGCGTGCTGCAGAAGGCATCGCTGGGGGAATCATGAGGCTTTTGGTGGCAACGGGCAACCCCGGAAAACTGAAAGAGATCCGTCGGATCCTGGAGAACAGTGCTGTCGAAGTTGTCGGGCTGGCGGAGTATCCCGGCCTGCCGTCAGTGGTGGAGGATGGCGATACTTTTGCGGCCAATGCACGTAAGAAGGCAATGGAAATTGCTGCTGCGTCCGGTTGTCTGACCCTTGCCGATGACAGCGGCCTGGTTGTTGACGCGTTAGGCGGCGCCCCCGGAGTGATCTCCGCCCGCTATGCCGGCCAGGAGGGGGACGATGACGCGAACAACCGCAAGCTGATGGAAGAACTGCGGGAGGTTCCGGACGATCAGCGCCTTGCGGCTTTTCACTGTGTGATGGCGCTGGCTGAACCTGGCGGTCGGTGCCGCACCTTCGAAGGTCGGATTGCCGGCAGGCTGTTGCGTGAACCGAGAGGAGAGGGTGGGTTTGGTTACGACCCCTACTTCCTGGTTCCCGAGTACGGCAAGACAACCGCGGAACTTCCCCTCGATATCAAGAACCGGATCAGCCATCGTGGACACGCCCTGCGCCAGGTGCTGCCTGTGCTGCAGGAATATGTCTCCGCAGATGAAAAAAATTGACAGTGTCCGGGGGGGATGCTAAAACCGCCTCGGTTTTATAGGTCCCTGATCACAACATGAAGACAGGAGAATAACATGGCAGTAGAGCAGACATTCGCAATCATTAAACCGGACGCATTTGCCGCCGGACATGCAGGCAAAATTCTTGCCCGTATTTATGCCGAGGGATTCAAGGTCGTCGGTCTGAAAAAACTCTATCTGAGCAAAGTAGAGGCCGAGGGCTTTTACGCGGTTCACAAAGAGCGGCCCTTCTTCGGTGAACTGACCGACTTCATGAGCAGCGGTCCGTGTATCGTTTTGGCTCTTGAGGCCGAGGGCGCGATCCTCAAGTGGCGCGATCTTATGGGTGCGACCAATCCTGCTGAGGCGGCGGAGGGAACCCTGCGCAAAGAATTTGGTGCGTCGATCGGGGAGAATGCCACTCATGGTTCAGACGCTCCGGAAACAGCGGCATTCGAGCTCGGCTATTTCTTCAACGGCCTGGAGCTGCTTGTTTAGGCAGACCCTCGCACCGGTTGAACCAAAAAAACAGGTCGGGATTCTCCCGACCTGTTTTTTTGTTCGTCGCCAGCGGAAAAAGACCTTTCTCTGAGCTGATTGCTGGCTCTGTGAAGATGCGGGCTGTTTGCATGTCATACCGGTATGTCTACCAAAATGCTTGAAATCTAAGTATTTTTGCGATATTTTTAGAGACTGTACATTAACATGTCTCATGGAAAAGAGTGTTTGAGCAATTGATCGATATAAAGAACCTGACCCTGCCTGACTTTACTGAGCAGTTGACCGGGCTGGGCAAAGAGAAGTTTCGCGCCCGACAGATCATCAAATGGATCTACGCCCGAGATGTTGTCTCGTTTGATGAGATGACCGACCTCTCCAAAACGTTGAGGGAAGAACTCAAGGAGCGGTTTTATATTTCCGATTGGGTCCCCGAAGTTGTTGAAACGTCAGCTGATGGGACCCGCAAGTACCTTTTCCGGCTGGGTGACGGCGAGACTGTCGAAACCGTGCGCATCCCGATGGAGGGTGGCCGGGACACGCTGTGTATCTCGACCCAGGTCGGGTGTGCCATGCAGTGCAGTTTCTGTCTGACCGGAACCTTTGGCCTGACGCGAAACCTGCTGGCTTCAGAAATTGTCAACCAGGTCTGTGCCGCACGACGGGACGGCCCGATTCATAATCTTGTCCTGATGGGCATGGGTGAGCCGCTGCATAACCTGAATAATGTGATCAGTGCCCTGGAGATCCTTTACCTTGATGATGGCTGCGGCTACGGGGCCCGCCGGGTCACCTTGTCTACTTGTGGTCTGATTCCGGAGATGTACGAACTGGCCCGGAGGATCAAGGTCGGTCTGGCGGTCTCTCTCAATGCCACCACCGACGAGCTGCGGGACAAGTTGATGCCGGTCAACCGGAAGTATCCGCTGGCTGAGCTGATGGCTGCCTGCCGGGACCTTCCCCTCGAACCGCGCCAGAGGATAACCTTCGAATATATCCTGATTGGCGGGGTGAATGACTCACGCAGCGATGCAAAACGCCTGGTGAGGCTGCTGCATGGGATACGCGCGAAAGTCAACCTGATCCCCTACAACGAGCATGCGGGCTCTGAACTGAAACAACCCACCGGGGAAGCGATCGAAGAGTTTCAGCGATACCTGCTGGACCGGCAGATCGTTGCTATCCGACGAGCCAGCAAGGGGCAGGATATCTCGGCGGCCTGTGGCCAGCTGAAGGCGAAGCTGAAAGAGAGTCAATAAACAGGACGCAGTGCTTGATGCAAGCTGGGCGCTGCTGAGATTTAACCTTTTAATTGGATGAACATCCCCGGAGGAGAGGACTTTATGTCACGACCAGTTGTTGGTGTCATCGGCGGCAGCGGGCTGTATGAAATTGAGGGGCTTGCCGATATAGAAGAGAAGCTCATTGAAACACCTTTCGGAACACCCTCGGATGCCTTTATTACCGGCGTTCTTGACGGGGTCAGGATGGTGTTTCTGCCGCGCCACGGGCGTGGTCATCGGCTGCTCCCCTCTGAAGTCAATTATCGGGCCAATATCTATGGCATGAAAACTCTCGGTGTCGATCAGATTATCTCCGTTTCGGCGGTGGGAAGCATGAAGGAAGAGATTGTGCCGGGTCATATCGTCATACCCGACCAGTTTTTTGACCGGACCCAGGGGAAGCGGGCCTCGACGTTCTTCGGCAACGGCGTGGTCGGCCATGTTCAGTTCGCTGACCCGATCTGTCCCGTTATGGCCCAGCGGGTTCACGCTGCGGCAGAGACCGTCGGAGCGACGGTCCATCGCGGCGGGACCTACATCTGCATCGAAGGTCCAAATTTTTCTACCCGGGCAGAGTCGAACATTTACCGCAGCTGGGGAGTCGATGTGATCGGGATGACCAATATTCCGGAAGCCCGGTTAGCCCGTGAGGCGGAACTCTGCTACGCCACCGTGGCGCTGGCTACCGATTACGATTGCTGGCATGATGGCCATGATGATGTCTCGGTCGAGGCGGTCATCGCGGTAATCCAGCAGAATGTCGCCACCGCCCGTGAGATCATCCGCGAAACGGTGCGGGGTATTGCTGCTGGTAACGGCGCGGCCACGTGCGGTTGCGGCGAAGCGCTTAAATTTGCCGTGATGACAGACGCTGCCCTGATTCCGTCTGATACCAGGAGTGCCCTGGAGCCGCTGATCGGCAAATATCTCGGCTGATAGCGATTCAGAGCCACAGTGCCGGGTTGCCGAGCGTACCTCGCCTGTTTGAAGAGTGAACCGTAATACGGAGCAATTATGAGTATCCTGGTTGTGGGCAGTGTTGCCTTTGATAGTATAACGACACCTTTTGGTCACGCAGATGAAGTACTGGGCGGTTCCGCCTGTTATTTTTCCACCTCGGCCAGTTTTTTCACCGACGTTAACCTTGTCGCTGTCGTCGGCGAAGATTTCCCGCAGCAGCATGTCGACTTCCTCGAATGCCGTGGCATTGGCCTTGAAGGACTGATGAGAGCGACGGGACGGACGTTTCGCTGGACCGGTCAGTACGATTACGACCTGAATGACGCCCATACTCTGGACACCCAGCTGAATGTTTTTGAGGACTTCAAACCGGACCTGCCGAAGGGATATCGTGATGCTGAATATGTGTTCCTGGCAAATATAGATCCCGAGCTCCAGCTTGATGTTCTTTCACAGGTCAGCAACCCCAGGTTGGTCGCATGTGATACCATGAATTTCTGGATCTCCGGCAAGCGGGACGCTTTGATTAAAACCCTCGCGCGAGTCGATACCCTGATTATAAATGAAGCTGAGGTCCGGCAGTTGGCAGAAGAGCCCAATCTGGTGAAGGCTGCGGCTATTGTCCGTGGTTTCGGGCCACGGACCCTGGTTGCCAAAAGGGGGGAATACGGCGTATTGATGTTCGGTGAACATTCGATTTTTTCTGCCCCGGCCTATCCTCTCGAAGAGGTCTTTGACCCGACCGGCGCTGGCGATACTTTTGCCGGAGGTTTTGTCGGCTATCTCGCGGCCACCCGCAACCTCGAAGAAAGCAATCTGCGCAAGGCGATTGTCTTCGGTTCAGTGATGGCATCCTTTACCGTAGAAAGGTTCAGCCTCGATCGCCTGCGCGAGCTTGAATACGGCGAGATAGAGGATCGCTTCCGCAGGATGAAATTGCTGACGGACTTCGGTTCGGTGGAAGATTTCCAGTAGGTGGTTCTGTTCGCAGATGAGGACAAAAAGGCATCCTGTCGCTGAGAGGAGAGCTTTATGTTTGTTCAGCAGCAAAATCTGTCGTTTCTGAATTTGCCGGCCAAGCGGTTACGGCGACTCTTTTCCTCCACCGTGGATGAGCAGGTTGCTCTGCAGGATTACCCCGCCCAGATGACCTCCGTCTATCTGGTCGGTCTGGCGTCGAACAGTGGTATCCAGATCCTTCTGGGGTTTTATCTGAGAGACAGCAGGCGTTCAGTTTTCTTCGCCCCTCCGGGTGGGGAAGTCGCGCTGGATAAAGCCGAAGCAGTGTTTCAGGAAGGGCTTGAATTCGCCGAGTCGATGGGTTTTATACTGGCAGACGCCGATATTCATCAGTACAATCAGCAACAGCTCGACAGTTTCTGGCGAGGTCTGCCGATCTGCCGCCGCTATGTACCGCCGGAGCCACAGCCCGGGCAGGCGCCGGACAAACAGATCGTAAATGCACAGCCTGCCATAGAGGCTCAGGTCGAGGTCAGGAAAGAGCCTCCGGTCGTGGTGGTCAGGGAGGGTCAGATCCCGCCTGCCGTTGACCTGAAGGAGCGAAGAAAGCGTTGTAGAGAGAGCCTGGGTCGATTCCTGGCCTCGTTGTGATTTGCCATAGCCCGCATAGGGAGGCGCGGATGGTTTTGATGAGAAAGATGATGGTACTCCTCCTGTTTCTGTCCCTGTTCGGTTGCGGTGCGGCGGTGGATCGGAAGAATCAGGCCAGGTCCCATTTTACCTTGGGTCTGTCGCATATGCAGAACGGCAGCCCGACCCTGGCTTTGAAAGAACTGTTGCAGGCCGAAAAACTCGACAGCTCCGATGCCGAGATCCATGCCGCTTTGGCTCACGCTTACCAGGTCAAGAAGGCATTCAAGGAGGCCGAGAGGCATTATCTCCGAGCGCTCAAGCTCTCTGATGATGACCCCCGTTACCAGAATAATCTAGCGGCTCTTTATGTGGATATGGAACAGTGGGATAAGGCGCTTGACTATTTTGGCAGGGCCTCAAAAAACCTTTTGTTCATGCGTACGGAAGTCGCTCTGACTGGCATCGGTTATGCGCATTACCGGAAGGGTGACTATCCTGCTGCGATCAGCGCCTATCAGGAAGCAAGGTCGATCGCGCCGGGTTATGCTCCGATCAGTCTGCGCCTGGGCGAGGTCTTTGCTGCTATGGGGCAGGACGGGGTCGCCCGGAAAGAGTTTGAAAAAGCCCTGCAGCAGGCGCCAAACTATGCAGAGGCCCATTATCGTCTGGGGCTCCTGCTTCTCCGGGAAAAGCAATTGCAGCAGGCGGCAGAGCGTTTTCGCCAGGTGGTTGAACTTTCAGCAGAGTCCGAGTGGGGGCAGAAGTCAGCCGGGGTTTTGCAAACCCTGCCGTAATCAAGCGTTGGTTAAATCATGGAAGATTGTCAGCTGCTGGGTGAATATCTTCGCGAACAGCGCCTTCTGAAGGGTTTTTCGCTGCAAGACATCTCTCTGCGTACAAAAATAAGGATGAGCTATCTGCAGGCGCTTGAAGACGGGTGCTACGAGCAGCTTCCGGCAGATACATATATCAAGGGGTTTCTCGGAAGTTATGCCGAACTGCTTGACCTGCCGAATGAAAAACTTATTGAGTGGTACAGTGCCGAGCGCCCGCCGAGGCCCTCTCCGGTATTGCGCCCCGCCTCCAGCAGGGTCGCCAGTACGCGGAAAAATCAACGCAGTGTCCTCCCTTTTTTTCTGGCCCTGCTGGCCCTCTTCTGCGGCCTGGCCGGATGGTGGTTCTGGTCGCAGGTTGATTCTGCCGGGCCGGTGGGCGTAGCGGGCGTTGACCGATCCGAGACAGAGGCAGCCGAAGCAAGCGAGACGATCGCTGAGATGAAAGGGGCGGATTCGCCTGCCGAGGAAGACAACGATTCAGCAAAGGCCCTTGCCCGAGATGTCGAGGTAGAGCCGTCACCCGTTTCGCCCGATCTGCGACAAAATGAACAGATCACAGGACTGGCAACCCGCCCACCGGAACAGGGTGACCACCTCGCCTCGGTACTTCCCGCCGTTCTGGAGCTGCAGGCCGTTCACCCGGCTGTTGTCACGATTACCATCGATGGCCGCGACCAGCAGACCTATTCCCTGCAGCCGGAGTCGTTGCTCCGTTGGAGGATCAGGAGCTCTCTGCAGCTGCAGTCTGCTCCGGCCGATGCCGTGCGACTGTATCTCAATGACCTTGAAGTCAAACCGGACGGGAACGGACATTTGTCTTTTCCTCGTTCCGAATGAGGAGGGTCATGACGCATCTTCCGCCAGATACGAGCCACGATGATCAAGGGGGGACCACAAATGCGAAATTGCTTGGCGATATGCAGCCGGCAGCAGAAGAGATCCGTAACCGCTGTGGCGATATCCGCCCAGACTGTGCCATCGTGCTTGGCTCAGGCCTGGCCCCCCTGGTGGCTCATCTGTCCTATCCCCGTAGCCTTGACTACTCCGAACTGCCTTATTTCCCGCCTGCCGCAGTCACAGGACACGAAGGACGCTTCTGGATCGGTGAATTGTCTGGGCTGACAGTTGCCCTGTTTCAGGGACGCTATCATTATTATGAAGGTTACAGCGCTTATCAGGTGACCGCGCCTGTTCGTCTTGCGAAGGAGCTTGGCTGCAGGAGGATCATATTAACCAATGCCGCAGGAGGTATTGTTGAGAGGACATCGCCGGGCAGCTTTATGCTCGTCACCGATCATCTCAACCTGGTTGGTGAAAATCCCCTGCGGGGTCTGCAACCTGTTCCTTTCATTGATCTTTGCTCCTTGTACCGTCACGATTTTTTTCAACCCCTGAAAGAATCGTTGCAGCGCAACGGGGTGGATTTGCAGCGGGGCGTGCTGGCCTGGATGTCCGGTCCGAGTTATGAAACTCCTGCCGAAGTTCGTCTTCTCGAACGCCTTGGTGCAGATGCTGTATCCATGTCAACGATCCCCGAAGCCATCATGGCCCATGCCCTTGGTCTCGACACAATCGCCCTGTCGCTGATTGCGAATAAGGCGGCAGGGAAGTCCGTGTCCTCTTTGACCCATCATGACGTCCTCTCTGCGGGAAAGAAAACAGCCGCGAAACTTCCTCTCCTGTTCTCCGAAATTTTTTCCCACTGGACATAGTTGAATCCGAAAAAAACTCATTAAATTAAGTGGGATAGCTGTTTTTTCTGTGGCTTGACAGGCAGTGTTTGCGTGTTACGCTTGATGCAAAGGGTTTGCTGTGTCCCGTGGAGCCGTGTGCATGAAGCGAATACTGATCGTTGACGATGAAGAGAATACCCGGATCGGGCTCGGTAAGCTTCTCTCTCTTGACGGTTACCAGGTAGATACGGTTGAAAACGGCAAGGAAGCACTGGCATTTCTGCAGACGAACCAGGTCAGCCTGGTGATAACCGATATCAATATGCCGCAGATGAATGGTATGGCTTTCCTGTCAGAAGTGAATCGTGAATATCCGCAGATCAACGTGATTATGATGACAGCCTACGGCGGGGTTGGAAGCTACCTGGAGGCCATGAACCTGGGAGCCAGAGAATATATCAACAAACCGATAAGAATGGATGAACTGAAAATGGTCATGCAGCGAATTTTTTACGGTAGCTCGGCGAGTCCCGCCTGAGTTGATGTTTTCTGTCCTGATCAACTGGCACGGGAGGTAAGAGATGAATAAATTTTCGACAATCCTGGTTGCTATCGATTTTTCCGACAGTTCCGATAATGCATTCCAGGCCGCGATGATGCTGGCCAGGGAGTTCTCCGCGAGACTGCTGATCCTGCATGTCATCAATGAACCGGTGGATCTTCGCGGGTTTTATGTTCCTCATATCTCTTTTGACAAGCTTGAAGAAGAGATAGAGGAGGGGGCAAAAAAACTGATGGAAACCTTCTGTCGTCAGCATGTCAAGGATTTTGAAAGTTATGCGACATTCATCGATCCGGGAATCCCTTATGAGGCAATTATCCAAAGGGCGACGGATGAAGGGGCTGATCTTATTGTTATCGGCACTCACGGACGAACCGGCCTGGATCATGTTCTTTTCGGAAGCACAGCGGAAAAGGTTGTCCGCAAGTCCCCTCTGCCGGTTATGACCGTACGGCTCGATGAGGACTGACATCATTTCTCGGCAAGGTTCAATGGCCATGGCCACGGATGCTCTGTGGCCATGGCTTTTTTTTGCCCTCCACTCTGCGCTTGTCAAAACCTGCATGCCCCGCTATTCTCCTTGGTGAAACTGAGGACCCCCTTTTCGGAAACTTTTCACAGTAGCTGATGTTAAAACTGCAACTCAGAGAAATTTCACTCAAGCTTGGTGAGAGCGAGACCCTGCTGCCCGAACGGATTGCCGACCAGCTGGAGCTGCCGGTCGCCGGCGTTCACAACTGGAAGGTTGTGCGCAAAGGGATTGATGCGCGTCGCAAGCCCCAGGTGCTGAGAATTTATACCGTTGAGTTTGAAATCAGCGAGGACCTTGTCGCGCATCTCGATATTGATCAGCATCCCCGGTTGAGCCGGATGGATGAGGATCAGGCCGAAGCGAAGACCAGAAAACATCTCTCTCGGGAAACCCGTGTCGTCGTCGTCGGCATGGGACCTGCCGGACTGTTTGCCGCCCTGCAGTTGGCGCAGTCCGGGGTACGGGTGACTCTGGTCGAACGGGGCCGTCCGGTCGCTGATCGGCTCAGGCAGGTCCGACAGCACTGGAACGGGGCAGCACTCGACCCTGAGAACAATGTCCAGTTCGGAGAGGGTGGGGCAGGCACGTTCTCGGATGGAAAGTTGACCTCCCGTCTCAACCACCCGCTGATGCGCCATGTTCTGGAGACCCTGGTCTATTTCGGGGCGCCCGCAGATATCCTTGTCCAGTCCAAGCCGCATGTCGGTTCGGATCTGCTGCGCAAGGTTCTTATCAACTTCCGCCGGGAACTCGAGAGCCTCGGAGTCGATATCCGTTACTCCGCGAAGCTGACCGGGTTGCAGGTCCGCAACGGGCGGGTTACCGCAGCGCTGGTGAACGACAATGATGAGCTCTCCTGCGCGGCTCTGGTTCTGGCGCCGGGGCACAGCGCACGTGACACCTACCGTTTCCTCTACGGATCTGGCATACTGCTGGAAGCAAAGCCTTTTGCCGTAGGGGTGCGGGTTGAACATCCGGTTGAGCTGATCAATCAGATCCAGTACGGCATGAAGAGCCATCCCCAGCTACCTCCGGCGGAATATGCACTGGCCTGGAATGATAAAGGGTCCGGCCGGGGGGTTTATTCCTTCTGCATGTGTCCCGGGGGGGTTGTCATCAACGCGTCGTCCGAAGAGGATGGCCTTGTGGTGAATGGCATGAGTGATTACCGCCGCGCCGGCCAGTTTTCCAATAGTGCGTTGGTTGTGTCGGTCCGACCGGCAGATTTTTCCGACCATGAGCCGCTCGCCGGCATTCGTTTTCAGCAGACCTGGGAGCGGGCAGCGTACCAGGCAGGAGGCGCAACCGGAAAGGCTCCGGCGCAATCACTTCTTGAGTTTTTGCACGGTGGTACGGGAGCTTTGCGCTCGACATGTCGTCCCGGAATTGCCCATGCCGACCTGTCGTGCGTGTTGCCCCAGTTTGTCTGTGCCGGTTTGAGGGAGGCTTTGCCGCACTTTAACAGGCGGATGCGCGGGTTTGTCAGTCATGAAGCGACCCTGGTCGGAGTTGAAACCAGAACGTCTGCCCCGCTGAGGATTTTACGCAACCAGCAGGGTGAATCTCTCAGCCACGGCGGGCTTTATCCTGCCGGAGAAGGTGCCGGTTATGCCGGAGGAATTATGAGTGCTGCCGTGGATGGCCTGCGCGTTGCCCAGAATATAATCGATTCTTTCAATGACTAAAGGCGATACATTGAAACAGATATTTGTGGAACAGATTAAGGAGCGGGACCAGCTTGACTCAATTTTCCTGGTGAGGGAAAAGATCATGGCGACGGCCAAGAATGGCAAGCCCTATATGACGCTCAAGCTGCTGGACCGGACAGGTGAGGTTGAGGCGCGGGTCTGGGACCGGGTCGATGAGTTTGCCCGGCTTTTCGGTCGCGACGACTTTATCCGCATTACCGCAAAGGCGAGCGTTTACCTTGGCAAGATGCAGCTGGTTGTGCAGAATCTGCAGCCAGTCGCCGAAGAGGCCGTCGATCTGGGGGATTTTCTGCCGGTGAGTGGTCGCGATTCGCAGCAGATGCAACAGCAGTTGCAGCAACTGCTCAGCTCCCTGGACGACCCCTGGGTCGAGCGACTGTTACGGGGTTTCTTCGATGATCCCGACTTCTTCCGTCTCTACAGCAAGGCGCCGGCCGCCAAAGCGATGCATCACGTTTATCTTGGCGGACTTCTGGAGCACTCTCTGGCCGTTGCCGCGCTGGCAACCGATATCGCGGCGCGTTACCCCCAGGCCGACCGGAACCTGCTGATTGCCGGAGCCCTGCTGCACGATGTCGGCAAGGTCGCCGAATTGAGCTATGAGCGTTCATTCAACTATACCGACGAAGGGAAACTGCTTGGTCATATCGTCATCGGCGTGCAGATGATTGAAGAGCGGATCCGGCAGATCGAGGGGTTTCCTGTCCGCACCGGCACCCTGATCAAGCATCTGCTGCTCTCCCACCACGGACAGTACGAGTTCGGTTCACCGAAAAGGCCGAAGACTCTTGAAGCGGTTATCCTGAATTTCATCGATGACCTCGATTCGAAAATCAACGGCATCCAGACTCACATTGATCGCCAACCAGAGCGGGAGAGTGATTGGACCAGTTATCACCGGCTCTATGACCGTTACTTTTTCAGCCCTCTCGAGCGGGAGGCCCTGGATCAGGTTGAAGACGCCTCCGTCCGTGTCAGCCTGCCGGAACAGCGCCCGGTTCGCCCCGAACCTGCCCGGCGTAAACGTGACGAACCGCTCGGCTTTACCCTTGCGGAGCAACTGCGGGGGAAAAATCTCGATCTCTTCGCAAACAACGACAAGGAGGGGCAATGATACTGGAAAAACTGGTGGTCGGTCCGCTGCAGGTCAACTGTTACCTGGTCGGCTGCCCGGAGAGTAAAAAAGCTGCGGTGATCGACCCGGGTGCCGACACGGCGCTGATTCTCGCTGCCCTGCAGCGCAACGGCCTGCGTCTCGAGACGATCATCAATACTCACGGGCATTTCGATCATATCGGGGGAAACCGTGAACTGCAGCAGGCAACCGGTGCCGACCTGCTGATCCATGAGGCTGACCGGCCGCTGCTACAGCAGGCCTCCCAGCATGCCTCGCTATATGGCCTGCGGACCGAGAACTCACCTGAACCGACCGGAGCTTTGCAGGATAACGCTGTTGTCAGGGTGGGTGAGCTCGAGCTTATGGTTCTGCATACTCCGGGGCATTCGCCAGGAGGGGTCTGTCTGCTCTGCAATGATCATCTCTTTTCCGGGGACACCCTGTTCGCAGGATCGGTCGGTCGAACCGATCTCCCCGGAGCCGATCACCAGACCCTGATTGATAGCATTCACCGCCGATTGGCCATCCTGCCGGAGAACACCCGGGTTCATCCGGGGCACGGTCCGGACAGCCGTATCGGTGATGAAAAACGCACTAATCCCTTTCTCTAGAGGGCTGACCATGCTGCAGGGAAAAACAATTATTCTCGGGGTTACCGGCGGTATTGCTGCTTATAAAGCGGTAGAGCTGTTGAGGCTTTATGTCAAGGCCGGCGCCGAGGTTCATGTCATCATGACTGAAAGTGCCCGCGAGTTTGTCACCCCTTTGACCTTTCAGACGCTCTCCGGTAACCCGGTGCATACCGACCTGTTCAACCTCTACCAGGAGCAGGAGATCGGTCACATCTCCCTCGCCGACCGCGCTGATCTCTTCGTCATTGCTCCGGCAACCGCAAATCTCGTCGGCAAAGCGGCCAACGGCCTGGCCGATGACCTGCTTTCAACCACACTCATGGCGACCAAGGCCCCGGTCCTGCTGGTGCCGGCGATGAACGTCAACATGTACGAAAACCCGATCTACCAGGAAAATCAGCAGAAACTGGTTGGCCTCGGGTATCATCTGCTGGAACCTGTTGTCGGCGAACTGGCCTGTGGCTGGGAGGGAAAAGGGAAACTAGCCCCGGTGGAGGCGATTCTGGCAGAAACCGAACTGCTGCTGGCTGAGCGGGATCTCGAGGGCTGCCGTTTGCTGGTGACCGCCGGCCCGACCCGCGAGGAGATCGACCCGGTGCGCTATCTGAGCAATTATTCCTCCGGGAAAATGGGCTACGCGATTGCTGCCGTCGCCGCGCGGCGCGGGGCGCAAGTCACACTGATCTCAGGGCCCTGTAGCCTGTCCGTTCCCTCCGGGGTCGAGCGGGTATCGGTGAAATCAGCTCTTGAAATGCACACTGCGGTGATGGAGGCCGCCGGCTCGGCCGATGTCGTGGTCAAAGCGGCCGCCGTTGCCGACTACCGACCGGTCGACAGGTCGTCTCAGAAGGTCAAAAAAGGGTCCGGCGAGGAGCTCACCCTGACCCTGACCAGAAACCCCGATATCCTTGCTGACCTTGGCAGGGACAAAGGGGGACGCCTGCTGGTCGGTTTTGCCGCCGAGACCGAGGACCTGCTCAAGCATGCCGGAGAGAAACTGCGGAACAAGAACCTTGACCTGATCGTGGCCAATGATGTGACCTGTGAAGGCGCCGGGTTCGATGTCGAGACCAATGTTGTTCGGTTTCTCTATCCCGACGGGCGTGTCGAGGCGCTAGCGCAGATGAGCAAGTTGGCGGTTGCCGGAGAACTTCTTGACCGGATTGTCAGCATGAGGGAATACGGGAACTGATGGCGCGCTCGGCTCCGCCGGCCGTGTCACGAGCGATATGATGTCTCGGATTCAGAAGGCAGACTGCAGGTGCAGCATTTCGTCCGGGTTGGTGATCCCGCGGCGAAAACACTGACGCAGGTCATCGAGAATTTCGCCTGCTTCCCGTTCGTGCAGTTTGCCGTCCAGCCAGAGCGTGTTGAGGTTTTTGCGGATAGTTTTTGCCGCGGTGAGGGCCCGGTCCCCGGTAGGGTCCGCTTTCCAGTATGGACTGTCCTCACTGCCGAGGATGCCCCTGGTTGCAGCGGCGGCCAGGTCCATATACTCCTGCTTGTCGCTTGAGTCGAATTCCCATTTCGAAGTCTCTGAGATGGAATCGAGCAGCTTCTGCCATTGCTGCAGTCGGCTGAGCAGGAGCATTGAGTTGAACAGCCGCTTGTTGGTGCGAAAAGAGAAAATGGTGTCGGAGAGGACACTGCTGAGCAGCTTGTCATGCTTACGATAGTCTTTTTCGGCGATCTTCCGTACCAGTGTCCAGATGTTATCATCGGTCCCCGTTTCAGCGCGCAGTTCCCAGTAGGTGTGTTTAAGCATGACGGTGTTGAAGGACTGCACCATTTTGAAAGGAACGAAGTAGGAATGAGCCACGGTGTCGGCAGCCAGGTGGGCAAGATAGCCGTACGCGCAGGCCTGCATCTGCGGTGAGTCGGCGGTATCGAGAACTTTTCGCCCGATTCTCCAATTATGACAGTGTTCCAGATAGTGGGTAAACTTCTTCCCCAGGGTGATGTCAGCGGCGATGCAGCCATAGAGAAAATCGTACGGATAGGTCGACAGCAGAGACTGCATCGCTGCGGGGAGGAGGTCCAGGCGTGAGAGCAGGCCGGACCCCAGGCTCAAATGAACCCCCACACCCCAGGCGAGAGCTGGTGTCGGCAGGGCGAGCAGAATGATTAGGATCAACAGCAGAACAGGCGCCACGGTTCTGTGTCCTGAAAAGAGCTTCATATCCACGAGCATAAGCGAGCTAAGAGCGTAAAGTAAAGACACATGCCAGATAAATTATACCAGGAATGTCGTGAGTTGATCACGCAATGCAAGGGTGTCCTGCAGGACCTGCAGATGTGCGGGATCGATAGTCTCCCCATCGATTCGGGACAGGCGCTGCCTCCCTGCCCGGTGAGCATTGAGCCCCGAAGTGGCAAGTTGCAGCCGGGAGTTGATTGCCGACCGGAGACTCTCGCTGAAATAGAGAGGGATTTGACTGAATGTCAGCGATGCGCGCTCTGCCAGGGACGCAGCAAGGTTGTTTTCGGCGTCGGCAATCCGCATGCACAGCTGGTTCTGGTTGGTGAAGCCCCGGGGCGCGAAGAGGACCGGCAGGGGTACCCCTTTGTTGGTGAGGCGGGGCAACTGCTCGATCGCATCCTCTTTGCCATGAAGCTCAGCCGTGAGCAGGTTTATATCTGCAATGTGATCAAGTGCAGACCACCTCAGAACCGAGATCCTCGACCGGAGGAGATCGCCTCTTGCGAACCTTTCCTGCAGAGGCA
The DNA here is from genome assembly GCA_032251255.1 of Desulfuromonadales bacterium. Taxonomy (GTDB): domain Bacteria; phylum Desulfobacterota; class Desulfuromonadia; order Desulfuromonadales; family Geopsychrobacteraceae; genus BM509. Next base: position 11,147 of record JAVVDY010000014.1, on the reverse strand, counting down.
GCTGAATGCCATTCGGCCTCGTCTGATCGTCACCCTGGGGAAGTTTGCCGCCCAGACCCTGCTGCGCAGCCAGGAATCGATGGGACGTTTGCGCGGTCAGTGGCATGTCTATCAGGGGATTCCACTGATGCCCACGTACCACCCCGCCTACCTGCTGAGGACGCCGAGCGGTAAGCGGGATGTCTGGGAGGACATGAAACAGGTCATCCACCGTTTGCGGGAAGAGCAGTCATAACTCTTCAGGAAGGGCTCTTCTATGGAAGGTTACATTCTGATCTCTGCGGTGCTCTCAGGTGCTGTTTTGGGCGCTGCCGTCGTCTGGTTGACGATGCGGAAACAGGCCGATGCCGTTGCCGTCAGGCTGCGTGGCGAAGCAGAGTTTCAAGTCGCTGCTCTTGAAGAGCAATTGGTCTCGCGGCAGGAGGAACTTCGCGAGCAGAGATCGATAACGGACTCTCTCGGCCGGCGTGTGGATGAGCAGCTTGCAGCCCTTTCGCAGAAGGCTGTTGAGATTGCCCGCCTTGAAGAAAAATGTTCAAAAATTCAGGGTCTTGAAGATCAGCTTCGGCTAAATAACAGCAAACTTGATCAGCTTGCTGATGAGAAGGGAGAGTTTGCCCAGGAAAACGCGCGGTTGAAGGAGCAGCTCAAGTCGGAGCAGGCAAAACTGATAGAGAATATCGCCGTGCTGAACGAGGCGAAGGAGACCCTCAAGGTCGAATTCCAGAATGTCGCTAGCCAGATTTTCGACGACAAGAGCAAGCGGTTTGCTGATCAGAGCCGCGCCAACCTCGACACCATCCTCGGTCCATTCAGGGATCAGATCAGGGCCTTTGAACAGAAGGTTACCGACACCTACGAGAAAGAGGGGCGGGAACGATTCTCCTTGATGAAAGAGGTGCAGCGGCTGCAGGATCTCAATCAACAGATCAGTGAAGATGCGGAGAATCTGACCCGAGCCCTGAAAGGAGACTGCAAAACCCAGGGAACCTGGGGTGAGATGATCCTGGAACGGATTCTTGAAGAATCAGGTCTGCGCAAGGGGATTGAATATGACGCGCAGGGCGGTTTTCGCGACGCAGAAGGGAAGCTGCTGAAACCGGATGTGATTGTCCATCTGCCGGAAGAACGGGATATCGTCGTTGACTCCAAGGTGACTTTGGTCGCCTATGAGAGGTATGTTCAGGCGGTTGAGGATGATGACCGTGAACGGGCGGTCAAGGCCCACCTGCAGTCGATCAACAGCCATCTTAAAGATCTTGGCAGTAAACAATATGATGATCTGCCCGGTCTGCGCAGTCTCGATTTCGTTCTGATGTTCATTCCTATCGAAAGTGCCTTCATGCTCGCCATCGAGCGGGACAGTGAAATCTTCCGCAAGGCCTTTGAACAGAATATTGTCATCGTCAGCCCGTCGACCCTGCTGGTGACCCTGCGCACTATCCAGAGTATCTGGCGCTACGAGTACCAGAACCGCAACGCCCTGGAGATCGCCCAGCGGGCGGGAGACCTGTACGACAAGTTCGTTGGTTTCATCGAAGATCTGGAGAGGATCGGGGAATCTCTCGAGCGCAGTAAAAAAATCTATGATGGGGCGCATAACAAGCTGGTCAGCGGCAGGGGGAACCTGATCAACCGGGCGCATGGGCTGCTCGAATTGGGGGTGAAGAGCAAAAAGCAGCTGCCCAGAGAGCTGACTGAAGAAGCGCGGCTGGAACTGCCTGAAGAGAGGGGCTGCTCTCAGGCCAGCCCTGCGCACGTGGAAGGTTCTGGTCCTGCTTAGACCGAAAGCCGATTTGCCAGCTGCGGCAGCATTTTGTCAATCGGGCGAATCCCGCTGGAGACAACCTCCTGAAGATCGCTGAGCTGCATCTGCGAACAGGCCATCCCCACCATTTTCCCATGCTCACCATTTTGCAGCGCTGCGACCGCTGCCTGACCGAAACGGACTCCGAGCAACCGATCGAAGACCGTCGGCGAACCGCCCCGCTGGTAGTGGCCGAGGACGATGACACGGGTTTCGAAACCGATCCGGTCCTTGATCTGCTCGGCGATCGCCTGTGCGCTGCCGGCTCCTTCAGCGACCATGATGATTGAATTGCTGCGGCCCTCGCGGTAGCGTCGTCTCAGTTCCTGGCAGATATCCTCCAGATTGTACGGTTCCTCGGGGATCAGGCTGTATTCAGCGCCGCAGGCAATCGCCGAAACGACCGCCAGATAGCCGCAATTGCGGCCCATGGTTTCGACGAGGAACGCGCGATCGTGTGACGAAGCGGTATCCTTGACGTTGTCGACCGCCCTGGCAATGTTATTCAGCGCGGTATCAACCCCGAGAGCCATGTCGGTGAATGGGATGTCGTTGTCGATTGATGCAGGGATGCCAATGACCGGAAGACCACGCCGGGAGATTGCATCAGCACCCTTCAGGGAGCCATCTCCGCCAATCACGATCAGCCCTTCAACTCCTAGCCCGCGCAGGTTGTCCACGACAAGTTGCTGACCTTCGGGGGTCAGCATCTCTTTGCAGCGAGCGCTCTGCAGGAAGGTTCCTCCCCGTTGCAGAACGTTGCTGACCGAACGGGTGGTCATGATCTCGTATTGCCGATCGATCAACCCCTGGAAGCCTTTCTGGACGCCGATGACTTCGATGCCTTCGGCCAGTCCGGAGCGAACCACCGCGCGCACGGCAGCGTTCATCCCGGAACAATCTCCTCCGCTGGTCAGCACCGCAATTCTACGCATCGGTTAATCCTCCGTCGTCGGTTCGGAATTCTATATGGCAGCGTTGTCATCATTTGAAGTTTAGGCGGACCTGTTCCTGTTTGTAAAGAGCCTTGGGCGGGATCACGAAATTCTGGTAGACGGTAGTTTTCGTGCGCCGCTTCGGTTAATATGGGTACTATCTTAGTCTAATACTGATTCCAGAGGTTTACGATGATTTATTTGATCCGCTTGCTGGTCCTCCCGTTCTTTTTGCTGTGCCTTGCAGGGCTACCCGCCAGATCTCAACAACTGGCTGACAAGGTGCGGGAGCACCGACTTGACAATGGCCTGACCCTGCTCATGGTCGAGCGTCACCTGTCGCCGACTGTGGCGGCCTATATCACCTTCAGGGTCGGCGGCGTCCACGAATCCAGTCGCCAGCGGGGTGCCGCCCATCTGCTTGAACACATGCTGTTCAAGGGGACCCGGACACTGGGGACGAAGGACTACGAAAAAGAGAAGCCGCTGCTTGAAGAGATCGAGCGGGTTGGCAGTGCCATCGACCGGCTCAAGATCGAGCCGGATGCAGATTCCGTGCGATTGGACGAACTTCGCCAGCGGCTGCAGGTGCTGCAGCAGGAGCACAGGGAGTGGGTGGTGAAAGACGAATTTTCCCGCATTTATGCCGAGCATGGCGGGGTTGGCTTCAATGCCTTTACCAGCAAGGATCTCACCTCTTACGTGATCTCGCTGCCGGCCAATAAGCTGGAACTCTGGGCGTCAATTGAATCGGACCGGCTGCAGAATGCCGTCCTTCGCGAGTTCTATACCGAACGGGAGGTGGTGCGCGAAGAGCGCCGGCGCTCTTACGAGAGCAACCCCGGCGGGCTGCTTTACGAGACGCTGCTGGCGACAGCCTATCGCATGCACCCCTACCGTAACCCGGTGATCGGCTGGGATTCCGACATCGACAACCTGACTCTGGCAGAGACGAGCCAGTTTCTCCATGATTATTACGCTCCGGCGAACATGGTGATCACCCTGGTCGGGGCTTTCGACCCGGATGAAACCCTCGACCTGATACGGCGTTACTTCGGTCACATCGAACCGGGAACGCCGGTACCCACAGTCGCCGACCGGGAACCTGAGCAGCGCGGTGAGCGGCGGGCGCATATCGTCTTCGATGCAGAACCCCGGATGGCGATCGCTTTCCACAAGCCGACCATGCCGCATCACGACGATTATGTTTTCGATCTGCTGATGCAGACCCTTGCCGCCGGGAGGACCTCGCGCCTGTATCGTGCCCTGGTTGTCGAACAGCAGGTGGCCACCAGCGTCGATGTCTATACCGCACCCGGCTCACGCTATGACAACCTTATGGTCATCGCTGCGACCCCCCGTCATCCCCACACCGCTGCGGAAGTGGAGTCTGCCATCTACGCAGAGCTTGAACGCCTCATGGAGGAGCCGGTCGCTGAGGATGAACTGGAAACTGCGCGCAATAGAATCCTGACCGATTTTCTGCGGCGGCTGAACAGCAACGAAGGAATGGCGCGGATGTTGTCGAGCTATCAGGCCCTCGGCGGGGACTGGCGCTATCTGGTCGAGTACGAGAAACAGGTTGCGGCGCTGACCAGCGAGGATCTCCAGGAGGTAGCGCGTCGTTACCTGCATCCGGGAAATCGCACTGTGATCACCCTCGGGCGGAATGGGGGAGAATCATGAAATCTGTTTTTTATGTCCTGCTGGGGGCACTCCTGCTGACGGGTTGCGCCGGAAAGACTGATGTGCGGCCAGACCAGCTCGTTTTTCCCGAGCTTGTCTTTGAACTCCCCGAAGTCGAACATGTCGAGTTGGCGAATGGTCTGCAGCTTTACATGCTCGCGGATCACGAGCTGCCGCTGGTGGATGTGACCGTTACGGTTGGAGGGGGCAGCATTTTCGATGAACATGACAAGGCAGGGGTCTCCAGCCTGTTTGCCACCCTGCTGGAAACGGGCGGGGCAGGAGACCGGTCCCCGCTGCAGCTGGAGGAAGAACTGGAGCGGATGGCGGCGGAATTGTCCGTCGGCAGGAGTGCCTATGCCACCACAATCAGCTTGTCGCTCCGCAGTCAGGATCTGCAGCGCGGTCTGGCAATCCTGGCAGATCTGTTGCGGCGGCCGCGCTTTGATCCGGAGCGCCTCGAGGTCGCCCGCAACAAGATCCGCGAAGGCATCCGTCGCCGCAATGACGAACCCGCATCGGTAGCGGGCTGGGCGCTGGCCCGGTCCGTTTACGGAGACCACCCGTTCGGGCGGCACGCGACGCTGGAAACGGTTGCGCGGATCGAACGGGATGATCTGTTGAACATGCACCGGCGCTATTTCCATCCGGACAATATCTGGCTGTCCGTTGCAGGGGACGTCGCGCCGGAAACGTTCCGCAAGCAACTTGAGGAGGTCCTGGGCGACTGGAGGGCGGCAGGAGTTGTGTTGCCGGATCCGCCGCCGTACACCGAGCCGCCGGAAAGCAACAGAACTATCTTTGTTGAAAAGGATGTGCCGCAGACGACTATCCTCATGGGGCACCGCGGCATAGAGAAGAACAACCCGGACATGTATGCGCTGCGTGTCGCCAATTTCATTCTCGGCGGAGGCGGGTTCAACTCGCGCATGATGCGCGAGATACGTTCCAATCGTGGCCTGGCGTATTCTGTCTATTCCTATTTCGAGGTTGGCCGGCGCTTGCCGGAAATGTTCGTGGCCGGCAGTGAAACCAAGTGTGCCTCAACCATCGAGGTCGCGGGGGTGATGCTCGATCTCATCCGCCAGTTGCGTGAGGAACCGGTCAGTCAGGAAGAACTCGAGCTGGCCAAGCAGAGCCTGATCAATTCCTTTGTTTTCGCCTTTGACAGCAGCCGGGCGGTGGTCGACCGGCGGGTCAGGATCGATTACTACGGGTATCCGGAGGGTTATCTGGAACGCTACCGGGAGCGGATCGCCGCGGTGACCATCGAAGACGTGCAGCGGGTTGCCCGAACCTACCTGCGCCCGGATCAAATGCAGATTGTACTGGTCGGCCGCTCCGCTGAATTCGACCAGGATCCGACGGCGCTGGGCTGCCCGGTAGAGCAGGTAGACCCGGATGGTCTGCAGCAGAGCGTTTGCCCGGGTTGTACGGTAACGTCGGAGAAATAGTGACTCATTCGTTCAAAGCAGAACTGAACCGCCGCTGGAGGCGACTCGTCTGGGATTGCGAGGTTGAGGCGTTGAACCCGTTTCAGCGTTTCTGGCTGCGCCAGCTGCAGACGCTATCCCTGGTGGTAAGGGATTTTCTCGCTGACCGCTGCCTGCTGCGTGCGTCCGCGCTGACCTACTCATCGTTGCTGGCCATCGTGCCTCTGCTGGCACTGACCTTTGCCCTGCTGAAGGCTTTCGGGGTCCAGAACCTGCTGGAACCGTTTATCCTCGAACAGCTGTCGGTAGGCTCCGAGGAGGTCGTCAGTTCAATTGTCAGTTATATCAATAACACCCAGGTCGGGCGCCTGGGTGCTCTGGGTCTTGTCCTGCTGCTTCTGGCAGTTGTTTCTCTGTTGACCAATATCGAAGAAAGTTTCAACCACGTCTGGGGCGTCAAGGGGACCCGTCCGCTGCTGCGCCGGTTCTCCGACTACCTGTCGGTGATCCTCGTCGGGCCGGTGCTGCTGATTACCGCGATGTCGATGACGACGACCTTGACCAGCAATGCTCTGGTCCAGCGCCTGCTCGCGATGGATGTCGTCGGCAGGGCGCTGCTGGTGCTGTTTCAGGTGACGCCTTATTTGTTCATGTGGCTGGCATTTGCGTTTCTCTATATTTTCCTGTCGAACACCAAGGTGGAATGGCGGGCCGCCCTGATCGGTGGCGTGTTCGGTGGGACCCTTTGGCAGCTGGCCCAGTGGGCGTACGTCAATTTCCAGATCGGCGTTGCCAAGTACAACGCCATCTACGGAACCATGGCTGCTCTGCCCATTTTCATGATCTGGCTCTACCTGTCGTGGCTGATCGTGCTGCTTGGACTCGAGGTCACCTACGCCAAGCAGAACCTGCGGGTCAGTGGTTTTGACCTGCGCGCTGAAGAAGCCAGTGTCGCTGACCAGGAGCAGGTGGGATTGGCAATCCTGCTGGTGCTGGCCGAGAGTTTCTCCAGTGGGCAGGGTCCGCTCACCCAGGGGCAGCTGGCTCAGCATCTGGCGGTGCCGCCGCGCTTCTGCGGGACGCTGCTGCAGCGTCTCCAGCAGCTCGGTCTGGTTGTCGAGGCCTGCCCCCCGAGCTCCAGCCACTGTAGATATCTGCTCGGTCGGGCCGCGGAGACCCTGTCGGTTTCCGATCTGCTCAGACAACTCCGTTCTCTCGGCAAGGACATGCCTCTTGCCGCGGACATCCCGGAGGTCACTGCAGCGCTGGAGATTTATGCAACAATTGACGAGATTCAGGACCGGGGTCTGGACGGTTTGACCCTGGGCCAACTCTGTGAACAGACCAGTGCGACGCCGCTTGACATCTGAACCGCGGCAGCCTCTACAGGGTTTTCAGGGAAAATTGACCGTCGCACAGCTCGGCGTAAGAGAACTGGTCGATGAAATCACCGAGGATCAGTAGGGAACCAGAACTGTCCTCCAGTAGCGCGGGGTGATGAAAGTGGCCGCAGATGAAGGCGTCGGACTGCTTGAGTTTCTCCTCCGCGTAGGGACGGACCAGCGGTAACGGATCAAAACCGGGACAGGTCTGTTTGTACTTGCCGCTCCTGTCGCTCAACCAGGTGCCAAATTTCCAGATAGCGTCAGGCGGCAGCACGGCCGCCAGCACACGGACCGGGAGACTGCGCCAGAAAGCACGCAACAGTCGGTAGCCTTTCAGCTCCCTGTTGATCAGGTCGCCATGGCAGAGCCAGATTTTACGCCCGTCCCAGTCTATAACCGCTTCTTCGGTAATAATCCGGCAGTCGAGGGTTTCGGCGAAAAAGGGACCGAGATTGAAGTCGTGGTTGCCTTCGACATAGAAAATCCGGCATCCGGATGCATGCAGAGCGTGCAGCTTTTCCAGCACCGGCAGGTAGGAGGAAAAAACCACATGCCGGTAGCCGATCCAGAATTCGAAGATATCGCCCAGCAGGAACAGGCCATCCAGTCGGCCGATCTGGTCATCTAGAAAATCGACAAGTTTTTGGTAGTTTTTGTCGGTCGGATGACGTAAATGTGCATCTGCAATGAAGACGGCTCTCATGGTTCGGCACTATAAAGAGCCGCTGAACCAATGTCAACAACACCGGATGGACAACAGCTAAGGAGGAAAAAATGGAATACCCGATGATTCATCTCTGTATCAGGGTCATGGACCTGGCGGCGTCCGAGAAATTTTACCGCGACGCCTTCGGTTTCGAGGTCTCCCGCAAGAAGGATTTTCCGGAGGGCGGGTTTACTCTCAGCTACATGACGTCTGCCGGCCTGCCGTTCGAACTTGAACTGACCTATAACTACGACCAGCAGGAGCCTTACGTGATCGGCAACGGTTATTCGCATATGGCTGTCGGCGTCAAGGACCTTGAAGCCTCGCATCGGCGGCATGTGGAAATGGGTCTTGAACCGACCCCTCTGAAGGGGTTGTCGGCCGGCAAGAAGATGTTCTATTTCGTCAGTGATCCAGATGGATACCGGACTGAAGTGGTCCGGCGTGAAGGGTTATAGGTTCAGTTTATGGAAAAATACGATCAGTTGATCAGTGCGGGACGCCAGGCCCTGGAAGAGGGGGACTATTCCGTTGCGCTCAAGCTGTTGCAGCAGGCAGCAACAATCGGTGAGCCTGCAGCAGAAATCTGCCTGCTGCTTGGCGAGGTCTTTGTTGAAAGCGACAACCCCAAGGAGGCCCGCAAGTGTCTTGAGCGGGGTCTCGAGCTGGACCCGGACAGCGTGGACATCCGTTATCTGCTCGGGGATCTTCTCCTGGAAACAGGCCTGGCCGAGGACGCTCTCGAGCAGTATCAGAATATCCTGGCAAGAGATGACACCGAAGCTGATGCCTGGGTCAGCCTTGCTCTGGTTCACTTTAGCCGCGAGCGACTTGACCCGGCTGAGGACGCCTGCCGTAAGGCTGTTGCCCTGGAGCCCGACTCGGTCTTTGCCCTGAATGCCCTGGGTGACATCTGCTTCGCCCAGGGGAAGGAAGAGGAGGCCCTCAAATATTATCGGCAGGCGTTGCAACTCGACCCGGAGGATGCCCAGATTCACCTCAACCTGGGAGATTACTACTACGATTCGGGTGATCTGGCTCAGGCGGAAAGTTTCTGCCGCAAGGCAATCGAGCTGGATGACAGTTTGACCTTTGCCTGGTTGACTCTGGGCAACCTTTATCTGGATCAGGAGCGTGACGATGACGCCCTGACCTGTTTCAGGCAATTTCTCAAATATGAAAAGGACCCGGCATCGCAGCAGATTCGCGCCGAAGTGGCGGCGATGGTTGAAGGGTTAAAGTGAGAGAGTCATAAGTGACTTTGTGCAATGGCTTGAATTTGATTTTTTAAGGGAGGAGACCACATGCTGCAGGGACTGGTGCTGCTGCTGGCATTTCAACTCGTTGGAGAGCTCATTTCCGGCACCCTCGGCTTGCCGATTCCGGGAAACGTGCTGGGTATGGGGCTGATGCTGCTGGCCCTGCTGTCCGGCGTGGTCAAGGAAGAGTCTCTGGGTGAAGCCGCAGAGCTGCTGCTTTCTTACATGGCGCTCTTTTTTGTTCCCGCAGGTGTCGGGGTCATGCTCTATTTTGACCTGATTTCCCGGGAATGGGTGCCGATCGTGGTCGCTACGGTGTTCAGCACCTTCGCGGTCATGGCGGTTACCGGATGGGTTGAAAACCGTCTTGACCGTGACGAGCCCGGCCATGATTAGCCTCACCACAACGCCGCTGTTCGGCATTGCTCTGACCCTGCTGGTCTTTCGCCTGGCCGAGATTCTCTACCGGAGAACCCGGTTTGTCCTGTTCAATCCGGTTGCGCTCTCCATTCTGGTCATTATCCTGCTGCTGAAGTCCCTAAGGGTTCCCTATGCCGACTATGCGCGTGGCGGCGATATGATTCTTTTTCTCCTGGGGCCGGCGGTGGTTGCGCTGGCATTGCCACTTTATCAGCGACGTGCAGAGATCATGCGCCGCAAGCTGCCCATTCTGGCAGGTATATTTGCCGGAGCGGTGACCTCTATCGTTACCGCGGCCGGAACCGCCTGGATATTGGGCGGAAGCCGCGAGGTGGTGCTTTCGCTTGTGCCCAAGTCGGTGACGACGCCGATTGCGATCGGAATCGTCGAGAAAATTGGCGGGCTTGTGCCGTTGACGGCGGCTCTGGTGGTTCTGACCGGCTGCCTGGGTGCCGTCTGCGGGCCTGAATTCTGTAAGCTTATCGGCATCCGATCAAAAGCTGCAATGGGTCTCGCGGTCGGCACCGCAGCGCATGGCATCGGTACCGCCCGGGTGCTGGAGGAGGATCGTTTTGCCGGTGCGGTTGCCGGTCTGGCGATCGGTCTGAATGGTTTGATGACAACCCTCCTGGTGCCGTTGCTCTGGTTGTTTTTCGGCTGAGCTTACCAGAACTGCCATTCGCCAGTGAGCAGCACGTAAGCCCCGAGGGCCAGGTTGGCAACAGAGTGCGCGAGGATGCACTGGAAGATGCTTTTCGTGTAGTAAAGAATCAGATTGAATATGATTCCAGCTACGACACCTGCGAGAATGTAGTGGTGCTCCAGGCCGAAGAGTAACGCGGTGATCAGGAAAGACGGCCAGGTGAATGTCCCGATTGTGGTCCTGCTGAAATCACTGGTAACGACATAGCGGATCAGAAACGAGCGCCAGAACAGCTCCTCCATAATCGGAACGAGCAGGGCGGCCCCGGCAAGACGGACTGCGATCATCGTGAATCTAATGACGTCATTTTCGAACAGTCCGGGATTAAATCCTGAAGGCGTTCCCTGGGTTGCAAAGTTGAAATCGAGGGTGATCCACAGGGCAAAAATCAACAGTCCTCCAGAGATACTGATCGCACCCATCTTTAAATCTGTCACATCGCGCCAGATGATTTCCCGATAATGTTTCCAGTAGAAGAGGATGACGCCGGCGACACAGACCGTTTTGATCGGGTACAGGGAAAGAATCATCGTGTCGCTGATTGCGACGAGACCTCTGCCCTGCAGGAAGTTCAATCCCCCTTCAATGCCGATAAATCCCATGAAGAGGGCAAAAGGGAGGATCCTTGGGAGAGCGTTGTCCCTCATTTTTATTTCCTTCGAAGTTGTAAAATTAAACAAAGCTAATTGTTGCTGGACACGCCATGCTGAGTGTATTATTATTAGATACTTTCTTTCTATATATTGTTATTTTAAATACGGCGGTTTCAATCACCAAGTGCAAAAAGTGACGCATGATGCTTCTTAAAGTCAA